>NZ_JBKBKI010000006.1:162575-163833 GCF_046294715.1 Aestuariivirga sp.
TCGGAGAGCACGCCGAGGCCGTTGAGGTTCGACGTCTTGCCCTGGTCGGTGGCCATGCCGAAGGTGGTGTAGCGCTTGGTGTGCTCCACCGATTCGTAGCCCTCGCGCTGGGCGAGTTCGAGGTCCGCAGCCGTCACGTCGTTCTGGTAGTCGATGAAGTGCTTGTTGCCTTCATTGTACTTGCCCGTGGCGGGCGCGAACCAGATGGGTTCGAGCGGGCGCTCGTCCGCCTGGACGGCGGCGGGCACCGGATGCACGTTGCCGGAGCCCGTAAGCCGCGAGCCCGCGCCATAGGCCTCCTCGAGGATCTGTGGCAGGGCGAAGCTGCCATTGGCCGCGCCGACGGCAGCGATCCTGTCATTGTGCCGATCCGGCCGGAAGGACTGGAGCTTCTCGTCGAAGCGGATCTTGCCGCCGTTGTGGCACCAGAGGTGAAGCGCGGGGTTCCAGCCGCCGGACATGGCGAGGAAATCGCAGCCGACCTTCGTCTCCTTGATGACGCGGCCCTGGCCCTTGCGGTAGGAGGCGACCTTGACGTCCGTGATGTTGAGGCCGCCCCACGTGGTGTTGACGGCGGAGATGACGGAGCCCGTATCCACGGGAATTCCCATCTCGCGCGCCTTGTTGCAGAGCGCCCCTTCGGCCCGGGCACGGGAATCGACGACGCGCAAGCCCACGCCAGCGTCCTTCAGCACGATGGCCGTCTGGTAGGCATCGTCGTTGTTGGTGAAGACGACGCCCGAGGAGCCCGGCGCCACGCCGTAGCGCTCCACCATGCCCCGGGCGGCGGAGGCCAGCATCACGCCCGGCCTGTCGTTGTTGGCGAAGGCGATGGGCCGCTCGATGGCACCGGTGGCGAGGATCACCTGGTGCGCGCGCACCTTCCACAGCCGGTGGCGCGGCACGCCCGCCGCGAGCAGTGCCGGATCGTGGTCCGCCACGCGCTCGAACAGCATGAGGAAATTGTGGTGCCAGTGGCCGACGACGGTGGTCCGGTTCAGCACATGGACGTTTTCGGCGGCGGCGAGCTTCTGCGCCTTCGCCGCCGTCCAGTCGGGGAGCGCCTGGCCATCGACGGTGCCGCCCGATATGTCGGCGATGCCGCCGAAGCGCGGGTTCTCGTCGGCGATGATGACCTTCGCACCCGAGGCCGCGGCGGCCTCGGCCGCCGCGAAACCAACAACGCCAACACCGATCACCAACACGTCGCAATGGACGTGGATCTGCTCGTAGGTGTCGGGGTGGTGGCCCTCCAGCG
>NZ_JBKBKI010000007.1:0-160843 GCF_046294715.1 Aestuariivirga sp.
GCTTCTCCGCATGATCTCCGGCCTCGAGACGCCGACCTCGGGCCAGATCATCATCGCCGGCGAGGACATGGCCTTCACGCCGCCCAACAAGCGTCCCACCAACATGGTGTTCCAGTCCTACGCGCTGTTCCCGCACATGACGGTGGAGCAGAACGTGGCCTATGGCCTCAAGGTCACGGGCGTTCCGGCAGACGAAACGAAGCGCCGCGTGGCCGAGGCCCTCGAAATGGTGAAGCTGTCGGCGCTCGCCTCCCGCAAGCCGGACCAGATGTCGGGCGGCCAGCGCCAGCGCGTGGCCCTGGCGCGCGCGCTCGTGAAGCGGCCCAAGGTGCTGCTGCTCGACGAACCGCTCTCGGCGCTGGACGCCAAGCTCCGCGACGACATGCGCATGGAGCTGACCCGGCTGCAGCAGACGGTGGGGATCACCTTCATCATCGTGACGCACGACCAGGACGAGGCGCTCTCCATGGCGAGCCGCATCGCGGTGATGGACAAGGGTGCGGTTCAGCAGGTGGCCACGCCGGCCGAGCTCTACGAGCATCCGAAGAGCCGTTTCGTGGCGGACTTCATCGGCAAGGTGAACCTGATCGAGGCAAAGGTCCTTCGCCAGCTCGGGAGCAAGATCGACTGCGAAGCGCGCGGAATCGGCCGCCTGGAACTTGCGAGCGACGGCCTCGTTGGAGGCCAGGTCGCAATCGCGGTGCGGCCCGAGAAACTCAAGATCGCGAAGACGGAGCCGCAATCCGCGATCCGCATCCAGGGCAAGGTGCGGGACGTGGCCTATTATGGCGACACCAGCCATGTCGTCATCGAGGCGGCGGACGGGCTCGATCTCGCCGTCAACGTCCAGAACGACACGCGCATCGGCGGGGCGGGCGTCGAGCGCGGGCAGAGCGTGTGGGTGCACTGGGCGCCCGAAGATTCGATCGTTCTCACGGAGTAGCGGGATGTCGCTCGAGATGAATTCCAAGGGCCCCTTGCCGGGCGACAACGCCTTTCGCCGCGAGAGCCTGAAGGGCACGCAGTGGGAGCCCACCTATGCGGGGGCCCTCTCCTACATGCGCCGCAAGTACACGCGTGATCTCGCGGGCGTGGACATCGCCGTCACCGGCATTCCCTTCGACCAGGCGGTCTCGCACCGATCCGGAACCCGCATGGGGCCGGAGGGCATCCGCAAGGCGTCCGTCGAGAACGCCTGGGGGCCGTTCTGGCCGTGGAACTTCGATCCCTTCGACACGCTCGCCGTCATCGACTACGGCGACTGCTTCTTCGACTGGGGACGCAAGGAGAACTTCCCGCAGCGCCTCGAGGACCACGCCACGGAGATCATCTCCTCCGGGGCGGAAATGATTTCCTTCGGCGGCGACCATTACATCACCTATCCGCTGCTGAAGGCGCACGCGAAGAAACATGGGCCCCTCTCGCTCGTCCATTTCGACGCCCACCGCGACGTCGAGCCCGATGACGGCGGCCGCATCGACCACGGCACCATGTTCGGCTATGCCGTCAGGGAGGGGCTGATCGATCCGAAGCGGTCCGTGCAGATCGGGCTGCGAACCGTGTTCGCCGGCGAGCGCACCTTCGGCTTCCGCCTCATCTATGCCGATGAGGTGCATGACAGCTCCCCCGGCCAGGTGGCGGAGATCGTGCGCGAGGTGGTGGGGCACAACAAGGCCTACCTCACCTTCGACATCGACTGCCTCGATCCCTCCGCGGCACCCGGCACCGGCACCCCCATTCCGGGCGGTCTCACCTATCACCAGGCGGCATCGATCATCCGCCGGCTGACGGAAGTGAACTTCGTGGCGATGGACATGGTCGAGGTTTCCCCGCCCTATGACCACGCCGAGATCACCTCGCTCGCCGCCTCGTCCCTCGTGATGGAATATCTCTGCCTCAAGGCCTGGCAGAAGGGTGCGCGCGCCGCACCGATGGGTGAGTGAGCCTTCAGCGGAAGATGCCCAGCGCCCTGTCCTTGTTGCGGATTGCATAGCCTGCCTGGTCCGGCCAGGCGGCGTAGGTGTCGCCGCCCACCAGGTCACGCAGCGCGTGAAGCGGCCAGTTGGGATCGTCCAGCGCCTGGCGGGCGAGCGCCACGAGATCGGCCCGCTCCGCCTTGAGGATCTCCTCAGCCTCGTGCGGCTTGGTGATGAGGCCCACCGCCGCCACCGGCACGCCTGCGCTCTTGCGCACGGCCTCCGCCAGCGGCACCTGGTAGAGCGGCCCCAAAGGAATCTTCGCGCCGTCAAATCCGCTCGAGGAACAGTGGATCAGGTCATAACCGATGGTCTTCAGTTCCTTCGCATATGCGACACTGTCCTCGACCGTGACACCGCCCTCGATCCAGTCCGTCACCGAGATGCGGGCGAAGGCCGGCTTTCCTTCAGGCCATGCCTCGCGCACGGCGCGGGCGACGGCGAGCGGCCAGCGCATGCGGTTCTCACGGCTGCCGCCATACTGGTCCGTCCGCTTGTTCGCGATCGGCGAGAGGAACTGGTTCAGGAGATAGCCGTGGGCCGAGTGAAGTTCTATCATGTCGAAGCCCGCGGCCTCGGCACGCCTGGTGGCTGCCACCCAGCCCGATAGGATGCGCGCCATGCCGGCCTCGTCCAGCGCTTCCGGCATCGCGTAGGACGCCATGTGCCGTTCCGCGGAAGGTGCCACGGGCGTCCAGGCCTCGAAGGCCAGCGCCTGCTTCTCCTCCTCCGTTTCGGTAAAGGCGCCCCGCCAGGGAACAGGCGCGGAAGCCTTGCGCCCGGCGTGCGCAAGCTGGATCCCCGCCGCCGCACCGTGCCGGTGCAGGAAACGGACGATGCGCCGCAGAGGCTCGATCTGCGCGTCGTCCCACAATCCGAGATCGGCATAGGTGATGCGGCCCTCGGGCGTCACCGCGGTGGCCTCGGCGATGACGAGGCTGAAGCCCCCGAGCGCGAAGCGGCCGAGATGCACGAGGTGCCAGTCATCGGCGAAGCCGTGCCGGGCCGAATACTGGCACATGGGCGCCACGACGACGCGGTTCTTGAGCGTCATGCCGCGAAAGGTGACGGGTGAGAAGAGCTTGCTCATCAGTTCAAGGCGTCCTTGAGGCGGTAGAACAGCATGGCGGCGGCCAGCATGGGCACGCGGATGGGGCCGCCGGGGAAAGGCATGTGGCGCACCCGCGAAAGAAGATCGAAGCGTTCCGCCGTGCCGCGCACCGCCTCCGCCATCAGCTTCCCATAAATCCCCGCGAGAGCCACGCCCTGGCCGGAATAGCCATGCGCATAATAGGTCGTTGCGCTGAGCCGGCCGCAGTCCGGAATGCGGTTGTAGGTAATGGCGATGAAGCCGCCCCAGGCATAATCGATCCTGGCGTCGGAAAGCTGCGGGAAGATCTTCGTCATGCGCGGCCGCATGTAGGCGCCGAGGTCCGCCGGCTCGAGGGTGGTGTAGCTGGCGCGGCCGCCGAACAGCATGCGCGTGTCGCTGGTGATGCGGAAATAGTCGACGATGAAATTGGTGTCCGCCACCGCCTCGCCGTCGCGGATCAGGGCGCGGGCGCGGTTTTCACCCAATGGCTCCGTTGCGATGATGTAGCTCGTCACCGGCATCACCTTGCCGTAGAGCTTCGGCACCAGCCGCCCCAGATAGGCGTTGCACGCGATGATCACGAACTTGGCCTTCACCTTGCCCTTCGCGGTGCGCACGAAGGGCTGCGAACTGGTGTTGACCTCGATGGCGGGAGAATGTTCGTGAATTGAAGCGCCCGCCGCAGCGGCCGCGCGGGCGAGGCCGAGGCAGTAGTTCAGCGGATGGAAATGCCCGGCACCCCCCTCGCGCAGCGCCCCGTGATAGGCGCTCGTGCCGAGCTTCTCCTCGAGTTCGGCCTTGGAAAGGATCTGGGTGTCGGTATAGCCGAGCTCGTCCCACTCCTCCTTCCATTCCCTGAGCCCGTCCAGGCGGTTGGGCTTCGGCAGTGCATGGAGATAGCCCCAGCGCAGATTGCAGTCGATCTGGTGGCGATCGACGCGCTCGACGAGCAGGCGCTTCGATTCCTCCGCCAGCGCGAAGCAGCGCCGCGCATCCTCACGCCCGAGCTGGGCCTCGATCTTCTCCTGGCCGGAGGAGAAGCCCGTGCAGATCTGCCCGCCGTTCCGCCCCGAGGCGCCATGACCCACCGTCTCGGCTTCGAGAACCACCACCCGGTGCCCGGCTTCCGCAAGCTCCAGCGCAGCCGAAAGCCCGGTATAGCCCGCGCCCACGATGCAGACGTCTGCGCTCACATCTCCCATGAGCGGCGGGTGGGCGGGGAAGGGGGTTGCGGTCGCCTGGTAATAGCTCGGCGCAGTGATCGATTTTGGCATGGTGGAAGGGGTTTAGCGGCCCCCCTTCTCTTTGGTCAAGCTTCCGGGCTACACTGTAAGTGTTTCAACCAGTTGCGGAATATCATGACCCAATCACGATTTGAGGAATGGCTGCACGAGCACAAGATCAGCGAGGTGGAATGCCTCGTGGCCGACATGAACGGCACCGCGCGCGGCAAGATTCTTCCTCCGAAGAAATTTCTCTCCGGCAACCGCTCGCGCGGGCTGCGCATTCCGGAGGAGGTTTTCACGCTGACGATCAATGGCCGCTACACGCAGGACACGCGCGCGGTGAGCGACAGCGCCATCGACATCTACATGAAGCCCGATGCCGACACGATCCGCTTCGTGCCGTGGTACGCCGAGCCCACCGCGCAGGTGATCTGCGACGCCTTCCACCTCGACGACGAACCCGTGGAGATTTCCCCGCGCTACGTTCTGAAGCGTGTGCTCGAGGCCTACAAGGAGAAGGGCTGGCGGCCGGTCGTTGCGCCGGAACTCGAATTCTACCTCGTCAAGAAGAACCTCGATCCCGACTACCCGCTCGATGCGGCGGTCGGCCGCTCGGGCCGCAAGGAGCCGGGAGGACAGGCCTATGGCATCGACGCCGCCAACGACTTCGATCCCATCGTCGAGGACATCTATGATTTCTGCGAGGCGCAGGAACTCGACGTCGACACGCTGAGCCACGAGAGCGGCCCCGCCCAGCTCGAGATCAACTTCAACCACGGCGACCCGCTGGAACTCGCAGACCAGGTGTTCCTGTTCAAGCGCACGGTGCGGCAGGCGGCGCTGAAGCACGACATGTATGCCACCTTCATGGCGAAGCCGCACGAGAACGAGCCCGGCTCCTCGATGCACATCCACCAGTCGGTGATGGACGCCAAGACGGGAAAGAACATCTTCGCCAGCAAGGACGGCACGCAGTCGAAACTTTTCCTCAACCACATCGGCGGCCTGCAGCGCTATCTGGCGGCGGCCCTCTCGCTCTGTGCGCCGAACGTCAATTCCTACCGCCGGCTTGTGCCGGATTCCGATGCCCCCACCAACGTGCACTGGGCGGTGGACAACCGCACCGTCTCGCTCCGCGTTCCATCCTCCGACCCCAGCAACTCGCGCGTCGAGAACCGCGTGCCGGGTGCGGATGCGAACCCCTATCTCGCCTTCGCCGCCTCGCTCGCCTGCGGCTACCTCGGCATGGTGGAGAGGATCAAGCCTTCCGATCCGGTCGCAGGCTCGGCCTACCGCTACGCCCACACCCTGCCGATCAGCCTCGACGAGAGCCTCGACAAGCTGAACTACACCAAGGCCCTGAAGCAGGTGCTGGGCGAGAAGTTCTGCGAGGCCTACAACGACGTGAAATACCAGGAAATGCAGAACTACCGCCGCGTGATCAGCTCATGGGAACGTGAATACCTGCTGCTCAACGTGTGAGGACAGGGCAGGGCATTCACGGATAACATGATCTGAGTCGCAGTCAGGGAAAGGCCGGGGAGGGCGATGCGCAGGCTGATCGGAATCGTGCTGGCGGTGCTGCTGTGGTCGGCAGCGCCGGAGCCTGCCTTCGCCGCCGGAAAGCCGGCGCCGGAAGCCGCCGCCGTCGCCGAGGCGGTGGCGGATATCCTGACCGCACCGGACAGGCTTCCCCTGCCGCTCGAGCGCATCCGGCCCGCGCTCATCGCGCATTACGTTCGTGACCAGGGCGACGTCTATTGGGTGGGAACGGGCCGCATGACGCCGTTCCTGCAGCGCCTCGCCGATGCCGCCGAGGACGGACTCAACCCCGCCGACTACCCGATCGACGCGCTGATGCAGCTGCGCGACGACATCACGGCGGAGGATGTGGACGGCGCGGCGGCGGCGGAACTCTACTTTTCCGCCTTCTTCGTCACCTACGCGGCGGACCTCAAGATCGGCCGGGTGACGCCGGAAAAGGTCGATCCGCGCCTGTTCCGCAACCGCAAGACCATCGACGTGCTGCGCGTGCTGACGGACCTGCAGAAGCAGCACTACCCCGAGAGGTTCCTCGACCAGTTCGAATCGCAGAACCCGCATTACCAGTCGCTGAAGCGGATGCTCGCCCTCTACCGCGCCATGGCCGAGTCGGTGAAGTGGCCCTCGATCCCGACGGGCGAGAACATCGAGCCGGGTGGCCGCGATCCGCGCATTCCCGAGATCAGAAAGCTGCTGATGCTGACGGGCGACCATCCCGGCGGCGGCGGCGGCGATGTCTACGATGATGAAACGGTGCTGGCGGTGCGCAGCTTCCAGATGCGCCACGGCCTCGAATCGAAGGGGCTGATCGGCAAGCAGACGGTGATGGCCTTGAACGTGCCCCCCGCCCAGCGCGTTCGCCAGATCATGCTCAACATGGAGCGCTGGCGCTGGATGCCGGAAGACCTCGGAGACCACCATTTCATGGTGAACCTCGCCGGCTTCGAACTGCAGGAGATCGAACAGCAGGAGCTGGTGGACCGGATGGACGTGGTGGTGGGCGCCGTGGCCACCCAGACGCCGGAGTTCTCCGACGAGATCGAATACGTCGACATCAACCCGACCTGGACGGTGCCGTACTCGATCGCCACGAGGGAGATGCTGCCGAAGCTCAGGCGCAGCCCCATGGCCTATGCCGGCGATTTCGAGGTCTTCATGAACGGCAAGCTCGCCTCATGGGGCGGCATCAACTGGAACGCCTATGGCCCGGGCCGTTTCCCCTTCACCTTCCGCCAGAAGCCAGGACCGAAGAACGCGCTTGGGAAGGTGAAGTTCATGTTCCCCAACAGCCACAACATCTATCTGCACGACACGCCGGCCAAGGACAAGTTCCTCGCGACCACCCGCGCCTTCAGCCATGGATGCATCAGGCTGTCGCGGCCGATCGAACTGGCCTACCGCCTGGTGGGGGAGATCGCCGGCTGGCCGAAGACCCGCATCGATGCGGCGTTCGAGAGCGGCAAGACGACGCGTGTCGTGCTCAAGGACAAGATTCCGATTCACCTCGTCTATGCCACGGCCTTCCAGGGCGAGAATGGCAGCCTCGAGTTCCGGCCCGACGTCTATGGACGGGACCGCAAGCTCGAGGCAGCGCTCGCCGGCAAGCCGACGAGCTGATCAGGGTTTGAGGCGGAGCCGAACGATGGCCGCGGCCGCCTCGGTGTGGCCGGCCGCTGCGGCGCGCTCATACCATTGAAGGGCCTGCTCCTTGTCGGGCTTCGCGTTCTTCAGGTAAAGGCTGCCGAGCACCACGGGGTCATGGCTGCGGGCGATGCCGAAGGCGCCCGCCGCGGAACCGCCGCTCCACGCCTGCTCGTAAGCCTTGCGGGCAGCGCGCACGTCGCCGCTCTTCAGCAGCGTGTCGCCCTCCAGGACGAGGTGCTGGGCCTGCGGCGTCTCCTGCGGCGTGGCGAGCGCCAGGCTCACGCTCTCCGGTGGAGGAATGGGCGCGGGCAGCGCGTCTCCCGAACTCGCCGGAAGGCCGGACTTGGCGGAGGCCACAGGCGCCGCACGCGCCACCTGTTGCGGGGGCGGAGCCGAAGCCGGCTGCACCACCACGTCCGAGAGCGCCACAGTCATGGTCTTCACCGGGGCCGCGAGTTCGCCCGTCTTCGGCTCGAAGGCGGCGACGGCGAGGTCGATCTCGGGCTGCTGTGCTTCGGGCACGACCAGCTTCACGTCCTTGAGGTCGTCCAGCGTCAGTGCCCAGATCATGTCCTGGTCGCGCCGGCCGGAGGTGAGATAGGCGCCCTCCGGAATGCCCGAGATCTTGAGCAGCATGTCGCTGCCGAGGCTGGCAGGCTCGGCGCGGAGTGCAAGCGGGATGAAGCTGTTGGTCTGGCCCTCGACGTCGGAAACCTGCAGCGTGGCGGTGGGAACCGGCTTCTTCTGGATGACCGTCGCCTGTTCTGCCGCAGCGGCCTGCGCGGGCGCCGCTGCCTGTGCGGCCTGCGCGGGCGCCGCTGCCGATGCGGCCTGGACAGGCTGCGGGGCCTGCTGCTTCAACTGCGGCAGATCGGGCGCATCGGCCTCAGCCGCCGCAACTTGGGGCGTGCTCGAAGGCGAGGACGCCAGGTAGGCATTGAGGAAGCCGACGCCGCCGCCCGAGATCAGCGCCATCATCGCCGCGATGGCGAATGTCTGGCCGAGGCTGACGCTGCGCGCCGCCACGGGCGGGGCCTTGGTCTCGACCGGTGCCTCTTCCCTTTCGAGGAAGCGTGCCGCCGGCCGCGGCCGCGACATCACGCGGTCGCGGTAGCCGGAGGGGGCGGTGGGCCTGCCGTCTCCAAAGGGGTCCTCGGACAGGTTGCGCTGCCGCCGGTAGCGGGCGAGAAGCTCCTCGCGGGAGGAAGCCTCGTTCTCGGCGGTCAGAACCCAGCTCGCGTGGGGGGCGGCTTGCTGCGGGCGCTCCGGTGTTTCGGCGGTCGTATCCTTGTCGGAAGGACGAGGGCGTTGCGTCATGTCCTAGCTCCTGAAGATGTGGGGAATGTCGCGCGCAGGGCGTCAACCCGCCGCGGCGCAACCGCTCGTCATGGCGAAGTGGTGATCTCCGTGACGGTCGGGCCCCGCGGTCGCGGAACCCGAAGCGATGGCATGACACATCCCCTGCCAACTCCTGTTGTCTGCGGCCGTCCCGCGCCATGCTCCACGTTTTTTCCCGCGGTCGCACGGCTGACGAAATCACCGTGCCGGGCGAATGTGGCGGAGAGCGGGCAAGAATAAGGATTCTCTCGTCAGCGTTCCGTAAGCGGAACATAGGCCCGAGGTTGTGGGCCGTCGTAAAGCGTCAGTGGACGGATGAGAATGTTGTTCTGCAGTTGCTCGATGCATTGCACCGTCCAGCCAGGCACGCGCCCGACGGCGAAGATCGGCACGAAAAGATCCGCCGCGATGCCGTTCAGGTAGTAGATCGCGCCCGAGTAGAAGTCGACGTTCACATTTACGCCGAAGCGCGCATAGGGTTTCATCGCGTCGACGACGGATTGCAGGATGGCGAACCACTTGGGCTCTCCCATCTCGCGCGACAGCTTCTCCACGCCCTCGCGCATATGGCGCGCGCGCGGGTCCTCGGTGCGGTAGACACGATGGCCGAAGCCCGTCACCGCCTCGCCCGCCGCGCGCTTGGCCTTCACATAGGCCGCAGCGCGTTCCGGCTCGCCGATCTCCTGCGCCATGCGCATCACGTCTTCCGCCGCCCCGCCATGCGCGGGGCCGGAGAGCGCGGCGATCGCCGCCGTCACCGCTGCGTGGAGATTGGCCTCCGTTCCAACGACCACGCGCGCCGCGAAGGAGGAGGCATTGCTGCCGTGCTCGGCATGGAGGATGAGGTCGCGGTCCATCAGCTGCGCACCCTCGGGCGAAGGCTTGCGGCCGGTGATCATCCACAGGAAGTTCGCGGCGTGCGAAAGCGACTGATCGGGCTCCGGCAAGCTGCGCCCGTTGCGCAGCGCCTCGTGGGCCGCCACGATCATCGGCACCTGCGCTGCGAGGCGCATTCCCTTGGCGCGCGTCGCCTCCACCGAATTCTCCTGCGTTTCCGCATCGAAGGCGGCGAGCGCGGAAACGGCAGTGCGCAGCACGTCCATCGGATGAGCCCGTTTCACCGTCTCGATGATCGCGACGATCTCGGGCGGAAGCCGCCTTGCCGCCTTGAGGCCGGCGTCGAACGCCGAGAGCTGGGCCGCCGTGGGAAGCTCGCCATGGAGCAGCAGGTAGGCCGTCTCCTCGAAGCTGGAATGCTGCGCGAGGTCGTGAATCGAATAGCCGCGATAGCGGAGCTCGCCCGCCTTGCCATCGATGAAGGTGGTGCCCGAGCGCTCGAAATAGACGCCCTTGAGGCCCCGGTGGATTTCGATCTTTTCTTCTGCTGACATGGCCGCCATCCGGAGAGAATCCCATGAGCGTGATCGACGAAGCAAGGGCCAAAATCAAGGGCAGAAGGCTGAAACTCGTGATGCCAGAAGGCGAGGACGCCCGCATCCGCGAGGCGGCCCGGCGGCTGCGCGAGGAAGACCTGGCGGAGCCCGTCGTGTTCGGCGCGGAGGACGTGCCAGAGGCCGGGCCGCATCACCTCGCCATCGTGCGGCAGCACCGCGGGAAGATGAACGACGCGATGGCGGCGCGCCTGCTGAGAAAGCCGCTCTACCGCGCCGGGGCCGCAGTGGCGGCGGGCGAGGCGGATGCGATGCTCGCGGGCGCTGCGAACCCCACGGCGCGGGTCATCGAGGCGGCGCTGATGACCATCGGCCCGGCGGAGGGCATCGCGACGCCGTCGAGCTTCTTCCTCATGCAATGGCCCGGGAGGCGCCTCGTCTTCGCGGATTGCGGCGTCGTCATCCAGCCCACCGCGGCCGAACTTGCCGACATCGCCATTGCCTCGGCACGAAGTGCCGAGCGCCTTCTCGACGAGGAACCGCGCGTGGCGCTTCTCTCCTTCTCCACGAAGGGCAGCGGCGGCAGCCACCCCGATGCGGAGAAGGTCGCCGAGGCGCTGCGCATCGCCAGGGCGAAGGCTCCGCATCTCCTGATCGACGGCGAGATGCAGGGCGATGCGGCACTTTCCCCGGCCGTCGCCGCGAAGAAGATGAAGGAGCCGGGCGACGTGGCGGGCCGCGCCAACGTGCTGGTCTTCCCCGATCTCGACGCCGGCAACATCGCCTACAAGCTCACGCAGTATCTGAGCGGCGCGCAGGCCCTGGGCCCCGTGCTGCAAGGCTTCGCGAAGCCCGTCTCCGACCTTTCGCGCGGCGCCAGCGTGGACGACATCGTGGCGACCGCGGCGCTGCTGCTGGCGATGGGGTGAGGGCCCCTTCGAGGGCTACACCAGCTCCCGCACGTTCCTTGCGATGGTGAGTTCCTCGTTGGCGGGCACCACATAGACATGCGTGCCAGGTACGCCGAGCCACTTGAGGTGCGACAGGATGCGCGCGCGCACCGGCCCCGCGTTTTCGCCCACGCCGCCGGTGAACACGATGGCATCGACGCCACCCAGCGCGGGCACGAGCGATGCGGCGTGGCGCGCGGCGGAATAGCAGTAGTAGTCCACCGCTTCGATTGCCTCCGTCCTGTCGCTCGCCAGCAGCACCCGCATGTCGGGGGAGATGCCGGAGAGCCCGAGGAGCCCGCTCTTGCGGTAGAGCAGGTCTTCCAGCTGATCGAGGCTCATGTGCTCGTCGCGCATCAGCGCCACCAGCACGCCGGGATCGATGGAGCCGGTGCGCGTGCCCATGACGAGGCCGTCCGCCGTCGAGAAGCCCATCGTGGTGGCAACGCTCTTGCCGTCGAAGATCGCGCACATCGAGGCGCCGGAGCCCAGGTGAGCGGCGAGCAGCCTCCGCGGCAGGGGTTTTCCCGAGAGGCGCGGCAGGGCCTCGACGACGTGTTGGTAGTTGAGGCCGTGAAAGCCATAACGCCGGTAGCCCCTGTCGTAATAGGCCCGCGGCAGCGGCAGCCTGGTGGCGAGTTCCGGCTGGGTGGCGTGGAAGGCGGTGTCGAAGCAGGCGATGTTCGGCACCTCCGGCGCCACCCGCCGCATCTCGCGCAGCACGCCGAGGCCGAAGGGAAGATGCAGCGGCGCCAGCGAGCGCAGCGCCTCGAGGTCGTGCTGGATCGCATCGTTGACGGCGATCGGGGTCACATAGGTGGTGCCGCCATGCACGATGCGATGGCCGATGCCGTTGAAGCGCTCGGGCTCATGGCCATTGTCCGCCAGCCATTGGACTGCGACGAGCAGCCCCTCCGTGGGCGTCGTCACATGCGGCACCTCCCGCGCCACATGGCCAGCGACCTCGAGACGCGGCATCGAGCCGATGCCCGAGACCTGGCCCTTCACCAGCAGCGCGAGTTCGCCATCGTAGATCGCGAACTTGAGCGAGGAGGAGCCGGCGTTGAGAACGAGGATCTTCATCGGACGCGGACGGGGCGGAGAAGAGACCGCATCAGTAGGTCTTCACGCCGCTGCGGCTCAGCCGGAAGCCGTGATCGCCGTTGTTGCAGCGCAGGCCCGAGGTGGTCGAGGCGCAGGTGAAGGGTCCCTTGCGCCAGCTGGTGCCGTATTCGAAGGTATTCTCGGCCCCGCAGCAGGAGGGGTCTCCGACATTCCTGTGGACCTGCGGCAGCCCCTCCTCGAAGAGCCGCACCCGGACATAGCTTGGCTCCACCCGGTCGCATTCGAGCACGAGCCCGGTTCCTTCCTCGTCGCGGTAGACGCAGCCGACGTTGTTGGATGGCATGGTGAACTCGATGTAGCCGCCGGGGGCCGGTTCGAACTCCACGGCGAAGGCCGGCGTCGTGGCGGCGATGAAGCCAAAGCCAAGAAGCGCTCCGCGGATCATCGGCGCCTCACTTCAGCTCGATCTCGATGAAGGCGTATTCCGTTTCGTTGGCGTTGATGACGTCGTGCTCGACTCCGGCATGGCGGAAATAGGGAACGCCCTTCTTCATCTCGGCATGGGCGGGGCCGGTGGGGGTCTCGAGCCGCACCTTGCCGTCCATCAGGGGCACCACCACGTAGTCATGACCGTGCTTGTGCCAGCCGGTATTGGCGCCGGGAGCGAACCGGTACTCTGTGACGATCACCCGGTCATTCTCGATGAAAACCGTGGCCTTGGCGGTGCCGGTCATGGCGGACTCCGTGATTTTTCCGGCCCATGGTGGATGGAACTGGAACTTGCCGCAAGCATGTTATATTATAACAAGATGTCGTTTCCAGAACCCCTTCACGATCACGCCCGGTGCACCGCCGAACTTCTCTCGCGGGCGGAGCGCACCTGCGAGCGCCGCGGCGCGCGCCTGACCGGCCAGCGCCGCGACATCCTGAACTGCGTGGCCCAGAGCCATTCCGCCGTGGGTGCCTATGACATCATCGAGCGCATGGCGAGCAGGGGCCCTCGGCCCGCCCCGATCACGGTGTACCGCGCGCTCGATTTCCTCGAAGCCCATGGCCTCGTCCACAAGATCGAAAGCCGCAACGCCTTCGTCGCCTGCACCCACCCGCATGAGGGCGAGCCCGCCGCGATGCTGGTCTGCGAGCAATGCGGCCTCGTGGCGGAACTCGATGCGCCGCAGGTGTTCGAGGGCCTGCGCAAGGCGGCCTCCGGGCAGGAATTCTCCGTGCGCCGCATGGTGGTCGAACTGACGGGGCTGTGCGCAGCCTGCGGAGGAGGGCGGCAATGCTGAAGGTCACCAATGCACTTCTGAGCGCCCGCGACGCGTCGCTCGTCATCGGCGGCCGCACCATCCTCGACCGCGTCAACATCGATGTGCGCCCGAACGAGATCGTCACCGTGATCGGGCCCAACGGTGCCGGCAAGTCCACGCTCGTGCGCTGCCTCCTCGGGCTCCAGCCCTTGACCTCCGGCGAGATCATCAGGACGACGGACCTGCGCGTCGGCTATGTGCCGCAGCGCTTTCCTCAGGTGCCGAACGTGCCGCTCGACGTGCGGCGCCTGCTGTCGCTCACCCTGAAGCCGGGCGAGGACGAGATCGACGCGGCCCTGGAGGAGACCGGCATCCCGCACCTGAAGGGCGCCAGCGTGGCGCGGCTCTCGGGCGGCGAACTGCAGCGCGCGCTGCTGGCCCGGGCGCTGCTCCGGAAGCCCGAGCTCCTCGTGCTGGACGAGCCCGTCCAGGCGGTGGACTTCATGGGCGAGGCGCGCATGTACGAGTTGATCTCGGAGGTCAGGAAGCGCCATCGCTGCGGCATCCTGATGGTCAGCCACGACCTCCACATGGTCATGGCGGAGAGCGATCACGTCGTCTGCCTCAACGGCCATGTCTGCTGCGAGGGCGGCCCCGTCAAGGTGCAGCAGGACCCGGAATTCGCCAAGCTCTTCGGTCCCTCCGCCGCCCGCATGATCGCCGCCTACACGCACCATCACGACCATGACCATGAAAGCCATGGCCAAGATCGCGATTGCGGCCACCCCCATCACCGGCATTGACCTCCGTGCTCGAAATCCTCGCCGAAACCTTTTTCCAGCGCGCCTTGCTCGCCGGGCTTGCCATCGCCTCCGTGGCGGGGCCCGTGGGCTGCTTCATCGTCTGGCGGCGCATGGCCTATTTCGGCGAGACGCTGGCCCATTCGGGGCTCTTCGGCGTCGGCCTCGGCCTGCTGCTGGGCTTCAGCCTGACGCTGGGGGCGGCGGCCACCGCCATCGCCGTGGCGTTGCTGCTGCTCCTCCTGAAGCGACAGCGCGTGCTGGCGACGGACACGCTGCTCGGCATCCTTTCGCATTCCTCCCTCGCCCTCGGCATCGTCACGGTGGGGCTGGTGACGGGGGCCGCCGGTGACCACATGGACCTGCTGTTCGGCGACATCCTCACCGTGAGCTGGGCGGACGTCGCCATCGTCTGGGGCGGTGCGGCGGCGGTGCTCTTCGTCCTGGGCCTGCTCTGGCGCGACCTGATCGCCATGTCGGTCCACGAGGACCTGGCGCAGGCCGAGGGCATCAAGGTCCGCCGCGTGGAACTCGGCTTCGTGCTGCTGATCGCGCTGATGACGGCGATCTCCATGAAGATCGTGGGCCTGCTCCTCATCACGGCACTGCTCGTCATCCCGGCCGCCGCGGCGCGCCGGCTCTCCGCCTCGCCCGAATCCATGGCGCTGCTGGCGGCGGGCCTCGCCGCGATCGCCGTCATCGCGGGCCTTCTGCTCTCGGCCTTCGCCAACGCCATCGCCGGCCCGGCGATCGTGCTCGCAGCGGGGCTCCTCTTCGTCTTGACCTTGCTCCGCCCACAGGCCAACTAATCATCCCATGAGCTATTCCGCGATCAAGACCAGGCGGGCCTCGATCCCCGTCAAGGTCGGGCATGTGACGGTGGGGGGAAGTGCTCCCATCGTCGTCCAGTCCATGACCAACACCGACACCGCCGACGCCGAGGCCACGGCCCGCCAGACGGCGGCGCTGGCGCGGGCAGGCTCCGAACTCGTGCGCATCACCGTGGACCGCGAGGAATCGGCCAGGGCCGTTCCCCATATCCGCGACATGCTGGACCGGATGGGTGTGAACGTGCCGCTGGTGGGCGACTTCCACTACAACGGCCACACGCTCCTCAACGATCACCCCGCCTGCGCCGAGGCGCTGGCCAAGTACCGCATCAACCCCGGCAATGTCGGCTTCCGTGAGAAGAAGGACCGCAACTTCTCCATGATGATCGAGACGGCGCTGAAATTCGGCCGGCCGGTGCGGATCGGCGTCAACTGGGGCTCGCTCGACCAGGCGCTGCTCACCGACCTGATGGACCGCAACGCGGCCTCGCCCGAGCCGCAGGACGTGCGCGAGGTGATGCACGAGGCGATGGTGCTGTCCGGCCTGCTCTCGGCCGAGCGCGCGGTGGAACTGGGCCTCCCCAGGGACAAGATCCTGATCTCCGCCAAATGCTCCGAGGTGCAGGACCTGATTGCCGTCTACCGCTCGCTGGCCGCCCGCTGCGACTATGCCCTGCATCTGGGCCTCACCGAGGCCGGCATGGGCTCCAAGGGCATCGTGGCCTCGACGGCCGCACTCGCCGTGCTGCTGCAGGAGGGGATCGGCGACACGATCCGCATCTCCTTGACGCCCGAACCCGGCGGTGACCGCACGCGCGAGGTCGTCGTGGCGCAGGAGATCCTGCAGACCATGGGCATCCGCAGCTTCGCGCCCATGGTCATCGCCTGCCCGGGCTGCGGCCGCACCACCTCCACCGTCTTCCAGGAGCTGGCGCAGGACATCCAGGACTATGTCCGCACCCGCATGCCGGACTGGCGGCGCGACTACCCGGGCTTCGAGACGCTGCAGCTCGCCGTCATGGGCTGCATCGTGAATGGTCCGGGAGAGTCGAAGCACGCCGACATCGGCATCTCGCTTCCCGGCACGGGCGAGCTGCCCTCGGCTCCGGTCTTCATCGACGGCAGGAAAGCCATGACGCTCCGCGGCGAGAACCTCTCCCAGCAGTTCAAGGACATCGTGGAAGATTACGTGAAGGGCCGCTGGGGGAGGGCGGGCTGAGAGGGAAGAATTCAGCGATTGAGCCGCAGGCTCGATCCGTCGCGGCGGGCAAGCCCCTGCGCGACGTCGATGAAGTCCGCTTCGCTCACGAAGCGGAGGTACCTGTCGAGGTAGCCGGCAGTCTCCTGTTTCGCTGGCGTCACGGACGCTCCCCGAAACCGCCGCCAATTCTCGTCGAAGCCGGTGCGGAGTGCCGCGGCAAGGTCGTGCATGTTCCACTGGGTCCGCAGCCAGCGGGGCCAGGGAGACGTGGCGAGGAACGTCTCGTAGAGGCGATAGGCTTCCATGTCGGGCAGCAGCGGCTTGTGGGCGCCGAAACGCTTCCAGGGCTTGTCGTGCCCGGTGTAGTGAACGATGGCGGGGTCGATATGATTGTGGAGGGGAATGTAGACGTCCCGCCGCGGGAGCATGTTCCACGCCGGCGACAGGGGTGCGAAGCGCCCGTTCAGGACTGCGTTGAGGCTGTCTTCATCCGGCAGCGGACAGAGTTCCGGATTCTCGCGGATGAACTCCAGGCTCCTCTCGGCGATGCGCTCGCCGTTCCACTGGGCGACGTCCATCAGCATCACGCCCGAGTTGAAGTAGCGGAACGGCTCCGACATGCCGAGTTGCTGGAAATGTGACCAGGTGGACTTCTGTTCCGCCTCCGTCCGGAACACGACGCCCCGGCGGTTTGCCGCGACCGGGAAACCCTGGAGGTCGAGCGCGAAGAGGCCGCTCAGGTCCGCATGCACCGTGACGTCCGAGTCGAGATATAGGATCCGGTCGTAGCGGCCGGCGAACAGGCGCGGCAGGGTGAGCTTGACGAGCGTTGCGGAGGTGAGCCGACCGCTCCTGTCGAAGATGCTGCGGAGCTCGTTGAAGCTGACGAGCGTATGGAGGACGCGATTGGCATCCATCCATGCCTTTTCCTCGTCTCCTGCGGCTTCGGCGTCGGTGACGATGACCGTGTCGAAGGTGGATGCCCGGGCTCCGGCTTGCGAGATCACGGCATGCGCGACGAACATGGCCGGCACGATCATGTTGGCATCCGTGCAGAGCATGATGGCGTTGCGGTTGACCATGGGGTTCGTCGATATCACCATCTTCGCCCAATCATGCCGGCTTGCTCCTTCGGCACGGGGTGGAGGTCCCGGTCACGCCGGCGCATGCATGAGGGCGGGGTCTTCGGAGATCCATTTCTTCAGGTCGAGGTCTCGTGCTGCGCGTTCGAACGCGTCGAACCATTTCTTGCCTGCCCAGCTGTTGGGGTTGCGCCCGATCGGGATACCCCGATAGACAGCCCCTTCGGCGAAATAATGAATGATGACCGCGTCCCGGAGGTTCGTCCGGCGGTAGAATTCATCGGCCGGGCAGTTCCAGATTTCTTCCGCGAGGTGGTGGGCGTGGTTGCCGAGCAGCGCCACCACGAGCATCTCGTCCAGCAGCATGATGGAGGAGTTCCGGCCGCGCTCGATATGCTCCGCGAGGTCGTGGAGAAAGGCATTCCCCTTGGGCCTCGATATGCCGAGAACTCCGATGTTCACGTCCTTCTGGTCCACGCAGATGCGGCGGACCGCTCCGGCATAGGTGTCGGGATCGACCAGATGCCTGATCGCGGCCATCATGAGCATCCTTCCGCTCGGCCGCTCGGGCGAACCCTCAAGACCATAGGGTGCAGGATAGAACCGGGTGACGAGGACGCCTTCCTTCTCCAGTTCGGGCCAGAGCGGATCGATTCCGCCGAAGAACACGAGGTCGCTGTCGAAGGCGAGCGTGGTCTCATACGGGCTCTCCAGGAAGAGCCGATGGCGGTCGAAGGACTTGCTCAGGGAATCGATCGGTATCGCCGAGGCGCCAAGCCTTTCGATCTCGACTGCGAGCGGAGCGCCGTATGCGTCATCGGCGACGAGGACCGAGATCGGGCCCGAATAATGTTGCCGGAAGGAATGCAGGGCGACGAGGAGCCGCAACGCATAGCCGCTTCCAAAGTTGAAGAAGACGCAGCCCCGGCTCAGCATGACATGGCGTCCCTCAAGCGGCTTCACTTCCTTCGCGTCACGATGAACCGCGCGGCCTCGCCCAGGGTGGCGGCCTTCTCGCCATAGGGGGCGAGGCTGGCGATGGCGTCATCGACCAGTGCTGCGGCCCGCGCTTTCGCCTCGTCGAGGCCAAGCAGGTCCACGAAGGTGGCCTTGCCCAGCACCTTGTCCTTCTGGGTGGCCTTGCCGAGCGCCTCGGAAGTCGACTCGACGTCCAGGATGTCGTCGGCGATCTGGAAGGCGAGGCCGACCCTCTGGGCGTAGCGGATGAGGGGAGCGGGGTCGGCGCCGCCCAGAGTTGCGCCCGCCTCGCAGGCATAGCGGAACAATGCACCCGTCTTGAGGGACTGGATGAGGCTTACGCCCGAAAGCTCTGAATCGATTCGTGTTTCGGCTTCGATGTCGAGCATCTGGCCCGCCACCATGCCGGCGGCACCCGCGGCCCTCGCGAGGCCAGCCACCAGCCTCACCCGCACCTGCGGCTGGGGGTGGGTCTCCTCTCCGGCGAGGATCTCGAAGGCGTGGGTCAGCAGCGCATCGCCCGCCAGGATGGCGGTCGCCTCGTCGAAAGCCTTGTGCGTGGTGGGCTTGCCGCGGCGGAGGTCGTCGTCGTCCATGGCGGGCAGATCGTCGTGGACGAGTGAGTAGCAGTGGACGCATTCGACCGCGGCCCCCACCCGGAGGGCGCGCTCGCGCGGAACTCCGAAGAGGGCCGCCGATTCCACCACCAGGAAGGGTCTGAGCCGCTTGCCCGGGCCGAGGGCGGCATAGCGCATCGCCGCGTTCAGCCGGCCGGCGGGAAAGCCATTTGCCGGGATCAGGCGATCCAGCAGGGCATCGGTCTCGGCGGCGCAGCGGGCGAGTGCATCCTCAAAGGACAAGGCGAAGATCCTATGGTAAGGGGCCCATTGATTAGGGGCATGGCACAAGAAACTCAACCAGCAGCCGTTCTCGCGCCGGAGGCGGACCGGACCGTCGATCCGGCTGCAGCGCCTGCGCCCTCTGCGCCTTCGCGCCTGCCGGAGATGCGGCGGCCCTGGCCGCGCCGCCTGATGCGCTGGGGGTTCTGGCTCCTTGCGTTCCTCGTGGCCTGGCCTGTCGTGATGACGCTCGTCTATGCCGTCGTGCCGCCGCCCTTCAGCAACGTCATGCTGCTTCGTGCGCTGTCCGGTTCCGGGATCGACAGGCAATGGGTGAGCCTCGGGGACATCTCGCCCAACCTGCCGCGGGCGGTGATCTCCTCCGAGGATGCCCGCTTCTGCGAGCACCGGGGGGTGGACTGGGTGGAATTCCAGGGCGTCATCGAGGACGCGCTCGACCAGGACGAAGCCCCCGTCCGCGGCGCGTCGACGATTCCCATGCAGACCGCCAAGAACCTCTTCCTGTGGGACGGCCGCTTCGCCATCCGCAAGCTGATCGAACTGCCGCTGGCCATGTGGATGGACCTGGTCTGGTCGAAGCGGCGGATGATCGAGATCTACCTGAACATCGTGGAATGGGCGCCCGGCGTCTACGGGGCCGAGGCGGCTGCCCGCCATCATTTCGGCAAATCCGCGAAAAAGCTCACGAAAAAGGAAGCGGCCTTGCTGGCGGCGGTGCTGCCCAACCCGGTGAAGCGCAATGCCGGGAAACCCTCGCGCGGAGTCCGCGCCACCGCCAACCGGATTCTCATCCGGATGAACGGCATGGGCCCCTATCTGACTTGCCTTCAGCCCTAGTCTGGGTTAGAAGCCCGGCCAACTGAAGGGCGTGGGCCGTTCCCCGCGCTCCTTTCCCATGGAGTTTGAGATGGCCGTTCCACGCAAGAAAATGTCCAAGAGCCGCATCGGCATGCGCCGGTCCGGCCACCAGCTCGCCACGGTGACCTGGGTCGAGGACAAGAAGTCGGGCGAGCTCCGCCGCCCCCACCACATCGACCTGAAGACCGGCCTCTACAAGGGCCGCCAGGTGCTGACGCCCAAGACCGAAGCCTGATCCGGGCATTCTGTTCGACGCTTCGAAGCCAGCCTCCGGGCTGGCTTCTTGCGTTTCGAGCTGCGCTTGGAAGGCGGCGTGCGGCGAACTCGCCCGAAGCGTGCATTTTGGTCCGGTTCTTGCTACTGGCGAAGCATGCTTGTTTCAAACCGATCCTTGATGAACGTCAGCCTCGCTCCTGCCGATCGCTCGGTCGCGCCCCACTGGCGCGCCCTGGCCGCAGAAGCGCTCGGGCCTTCCTGCCACAACCTGCCGGACCTCGTTCTCCCCGCGCTGGCAGGGGAGCGCCGGGCGGTGCTCGCCACCGTGCGCGAGGACGGTGCGCTCAAGCTCGCCTTTCCGCTGCTGCCGCCGCGGGTCTGGCGGCCCTGGTTCAGGGGTCTCGAGACCCCGGTGAACTACCCGGCGGTGCCCCATCTCGCGCGCGAGGGGGCGGTGCCGGCACTCACCGCCTTCCTCGATGCACTGCCGCGGCCGCTGTTGCTCGGCGAGGTGGCCACCGAGGGCCCGTTCTGGGACGCCCTCATGGCCTCCTCCGCGCAGGTTGCGGTGCTACGCCGCTGGCAACGCGCCGTGGTGCGGCCGCGAGGCAGCTTTGCCGCCTGGTATGACGCGAACTTCGACGGCAAGCGCCGCTACAGCTTTCGGCGCAAGCGCGCCAAGCTCTCCGAACTGGGGCAGGTCGTGATCGAGCGCCAGGCCACGGGCGAAAATCTTGACGGCTGGCTCTCGGCCTTCTTCGATCTCGAGGCCAAAGGCTGGAAAGGCCATAAGGGTACCGCGCTCAAGTTCGATGCCCGCGCCTGCGGCACACTGCGCGAGGCGATGCCGGGGCTGGCCGCTGCGGGCAAGCTGAGGCTCTGGTGCATGAAGCTGGACGATCGTCCCATCGCGATGATGAGCATGATCGTGGACGGCGGCAAGGGCGACATCCTGAAGGTCGCCTATGACGAGGACTTCGCCCGCGTCTCTCCCGGCGTCCTGCTGCTGCTCGCGGCGACCGAAGACATCTTCGCCGAAGGATTGGCGCTCGCCGATTGCTGTGCCATTCCGGACCACCCGATGTACGATCACGTCTGGCGCGACAGGCTGGGCATCGCCGACGTGATGGTGGCGGGCCCCGGCGTGCCATCTGCGCTCTTCAATGGCTTTGCCAAGGCCGAACGGCTGCGCCGCGATCTGCGCGGCCGCCTTAAGAAGATCTATTACAGGGTGGCGGGCATCACGCCGTCCTGATCAGCGAAACGGAAATGGCCGGGGGAGTGCCCCGGCCATCCGAATGCCCGGATCTGCTGACGAGGGATCAGGCCGCCATCGCCTTCTCGGCGGCGACGTAGCTGTAGCCGAGGTCGTCGGCCACCGCCTTGTAGGTCACCTTGCCGTTGGCCACGTTGAGGCCGTTCATCAGGTGCGGATCGTCGCTCAGCGCCTTCTTCCAGCCCTTGTTGGCGATCGCCAGGGCGAAGGGGAGCGTCACGTTGTTGAGCGCGAAGGTCGAGGTGCGGGCAACGCCGCCCGGCATGTTGGCGACGCAGTAATGGATGACGCCGTCCACCACATAGGTCGGATCGGCGTGGGTGGTGGCCTTCGAGGTTTCGGCACAGCCGCCCTGGTCGATCGCGACGTCGACCAGCACCGAGCCGGGCTTCCAGTCCTTCAGCATGGCCTTGGTGACGAGCTTGGGCGCCGCGGCGCCGGGGATCAGCACGCCGCCGATCACCAGGTCGGCCGTGGCGCATTCGTCCTCGACCGCCCCTTGAGTCGAATAGATCGTCTTGATCGAGGTGCCGAAGCGGGCGACGAGCTCTTCCATGCGGTCGGTGTTCTTTTCCAGGATCGTCACGTCCGCACCCATGCCGAGGGCGATGATCGCCGCGTTGGTGCCGACCACGCCGCCGCCGAGGATGACGACCTTGCCCGGCGCCACGCCAGGCACGCCGCCCAGCAGCACGCCGCGTCCGCCCTGTGCCTTCTCGAGGCAGTGGGCACCCGACTGGACCGACATGCGGCCCGCGACCTGGCTCATCGGGGCGAGCAGCGGCAGCCCGCCGCGGGCCGAGGTCACCGTCTCGTAGGCGATGCAGATGGCGCCGGAATTGACGAGGTCCTTGGTCTGCTCCGGATCGGGAGCGAGGTGGAGATAGGTGTAGAGGATCTGCCCGGGGCGCAGCATCTTGCGCTCCACGGCCTGCGGCTCCTTCACCTTCACGATCATGTCGGCCTTGGCGAAGATCTCTTCCGCCGTGGGGATGATGGTGGCGCCGGCATGGGTGTAGTCGGCGTCGGTGGCCCCGATGCCGGAGCCGGCATTGGCCTGCACCCAGACCTGGTGCCCGTGGCGCACCGCTTCGCGCACGGAGGTCGGCGTCATGCCCACCCGGTACTCATGGTTCTTGATCTCTTTCGGAACGCCGATCAGCATGGAAAAAACCCTCCCTGTTTGGTGCCGGGAACCTATCAAGAATCGCCTCGAATGAATTTCCGAAGAGGGTTCCGGAGCAGTGCAGCATTGAAATGTTCTTCGAAAGAATGCTAATTACTCCGAATGTCATCCCGCGATCTTGACAAGACGGACATGATCATCCTGTCCGAGTTGCAGAAGAACGCCCAGCGGCCCATCGCCGACCTGGCCCAGAAGGCCGGCCTCTCGCCGTCCTCCTGCCACAGGCGGGTCAAGCTCCTCGAGGAGGCGGGCGTCATCCAGTCCTATACCGCCAATCTCGACCGCGCCGCCCTGGGCCTTGCCAACGAGTTCTTCGTCGAGGTGTCGCTTTCCGCCCAGACGGAAGAGGCCTTCGAGAAATTCGAGAAGGCGGTGCAGCGGGTGCCGGAAATCCTCGAGTGCCACCTGATGAGCGGCCAGTTCGACTATCTCCTGCGCGTTGCCGCCGCCGATGCCTCCGACTACGAGCGCATCCACCGCTCGCGGATTTCGCGCCTGCCCGGCGTGCAGCGCATCCAGTCCTCTCTGGCGCTGCGCACGGTGAAGGGCTGGGGCGGCTATCCGATCTGGGATAAGTGACATGCTGAAGAGCCTTCCGGTCCACATGCTCTGGGTTTCAGGCGAGCTGTCCCGGCTGGCGCGCCTCTCGCTGGCGAGCTTCAGGGCCAATGGCTACCGCGTCACGCTGTGGAGCTATGATCCGGAGCATCTCCGGGGCGAGGCGGGCGATGTGCTGGATGCCGCCGTGATCCTGCCTCTGGCCGAGGAGGAAGCCGCCAACATGGCCTATCTCACCAGCCTGTTCCGCTATCGCCTGCTGGCGGAACGGGGCGGCATCTGGTCCGACATGGACGTGGTGGCGCTTGCGGACGACCCGCAGATCGAGGCCGTGCCGCTTGTCGCCTCGGAAAAGCGACGACCCTTCCGCCACGCCGAGCCGACGCCCACGGGCGAGAGCCTCACCCAGGTGACGAACTGCTTCATGGTGAACCCGGAGCCCAGGGCGGGCGACCTGTGGCACCGGGCGGTGGGCCGCGTGGTCGCGCTCAATCCGGAAGAGCGCAGCTGGGAGAACGTGGGTCCGCACATGCTCTCGGACCTGATGCTGAAGCAGCCGGAGGAAGATGTGGCGATCCTGCCGCCGGAGGCCGTCGATCCCGTGGCGTGGTGGAACGTGCCGGGCTTCTTCCTCGAGGACAGGGAGCCGCCCGCTTCGCCTTTCATGCACATGTATGCCACGATCTGGGCGCGGCGCGGCGTCGATGCCGATCAGCCCTTTGCCGCCCATTCGCTGGCCGGCAGGCTCTGGCGGCGCTTCGGGCTCTAGCCCAGCGAGCGGTCGAGCTGCCGGTCGCGCAGGATCATGAGGATGCCGGCGACGATCACGATCGCTGCTCCTGCCCACGTGTAGATGTCGGGGAAATCGCCGAACAGCACGAGCCCGAAACTCACCGCCCAGATCATGGCGGAATACTCGAAGGGCGCCACGAAATTGGTTTCCGCCAGCTTGTAGGCGTTGATGAACAGCAGCATGGCGAAGCCCGCGAGCACGCCATGGCCGAGCAGCAGGGCTGCGTCGAACGGACCGGGCCATACCCAGGGCCGCGACAGGAAGACGAGGCTCGGATGCTCGAAGCTGCCGAAATCGACCGTGTTGAACAGGATGAGGATGGCGATGGCCAGGGCCGCATAGACGATGTTCTGCCAGGTCGCGATGATGATCGGCGCGACATTCTGGGAAAGCGGGCGCCCCAGCATCTGCCCCGTCGCGTAGCCGAAGGCGGACATGAGCGCCAGCAGGGCGGCGGGCTCGAACACGCCGACACCCGGCCGCACCATGATCAGCACGCCGACGAAGCCGGCGACGATCGCCATCCAGCGGTGCAGCCTCACCCGCTCGCCGAGCATCGGCCCGGCCATTCCCGCCACGAAGAAGGGCATGGTGAAATAGATCGCCACGCCGTTGGCGATCGGCATGGCGGCGATCGCCAGCACGAAGGAGAGATAGGCGGCGGCGAGGATCAGCCCGCGCAGCAGCACGCGCGGCCACAGCGGCGTTCCGATGGACCAGCCCCGTCCTTCCTTCCACAGCAGGAAGCCGACGACCGGCACCGAACCGATGCAGCGGAACAGCAGCGTCTCGTAGGCCGGGTAGCCCGAGGACATGTATTTCACAACCGCGTCCTGCGCCGAGGCCAGCCCGATGCCTGTCAGGATGCACAGCGTTGCGAGCGCGCGGTTGTCGGTGGGAGACTGCATGAAACCGCATTAGCCGTGGCGCAGGCCACGCGGAAGGGGCCGGAGCGGCATGGCTGGTCTTCTTCGGGCTCTCTTGCCTTTCAGCCGCGAACCAGCCCCGCCAGCAGGCGGATGCCCGGCTCGATCTTCTTCTCGTCGATGGAGGAGAAGGCAAGGCGATAGAAGTTGCGCGGCGGGTTGGCGGCGCCGAAGGTGACGCGGCCGGCCTCGATCAGCACCCCGCGGGAGGCAGCCTCTCGCGCCAGCTCTTCGCTGTCGAGCCCTTCGGGGGCCTTCACCCAGAAGCTGGTGCCGCCGAAACTCGGCACCCGGCTGGCATCGGGGAGGTGCCGGTTCAGCGCCTCGCCCATGATCTCCCAGCGGCTCCTGTAGGCGCGGTGCAGGCGGCGGATCAGCGTGTCGTGATGGCCAAGGGAAAGAAAGAGCGCGGCGGTTCGCTGGTTGTTGTTCGGCGCATGGCGCACCATGAGCCGGCGCAGCGCCCTGGCCTGGGCCACCACCTCCTTCGGCGCCACGAGAAAGCCCAGCCTGAGGCCGGGGAACAGCGTCTTCGAAAGAGAGCCCACATAGATGACGCGGCCCTCGTCATCGAGCGACTTCAGCGCCGGGCAGGGCTCGTTCACGTAGTTCGTCTCGAACTCGTAGTCGTCCTCGATGATGACGACGTCATGCTTCGCCGCCCGCCTCAGGAGCTCGAGGCGGCGCTCGAGCGGCATCGTCACCGTGGTGGGGAACTGGTGGCTGGGCGTGGTGAAGACGACGTCGCAGGAATTGAACTCCTCGCCCGGCACCAGCCCCTTCTCGTCCACCGGCAGGAGCGACACGTGCGCCGTGCAGAGCCGGAAGATGTTGCGCACGTCGGGATAGCCCGGTTCCTCCATGCCGACCCGCGTGCCGGGCCTGACCAGCAGGCTGGTGAGGAGGTAGAGGGCGTTCTGGGCGCCGAGCGTCACCAGGATTTCGTCGTCGCCGGCCATGATGCCGCGGCGCGGCAGGATGCGGCGGCGGATCTGCTCGACGAGCAGCGGATCGTCATGGGCCCAGGTGTCGTTGGTCCAGGAGCCGAGCCATTTCTTGCCCAGCGCCTGCCGGGCGCAGTCGCGCCATTCGGCCAGAGGGAACAGCGTGTGGTCCACCTGGCCGTAAATGAAGGGGTAGGCGTAGGACTGCCAGTCGAGCGGCTTCGAGACATTGGCCTGATTGGCGGGCTCCATGGTGAGGCGGCTCGCCCAGTCCAGCCCGCCGCCGGCGACCGGCGCCGGCTTGATGGCCAGCCGGGGCGGGGCCGCCGTTTCGATGGCCTTCTCGGAGACGTAATAGCCGGAGCGTTCGCGCGCCACGAGATAGCCGTCGTCGAGCAGGCCCTGGTAGGCCAGGACCACGGTGTTTCTCGAAACGCCAAGGCTCTTTGCCATCTTTCGGGTGGAGGGAATGGGCTCTTCCCGGGCCAGCTGGCCATCGAGTATGGCGGAGACCAGCGCCTCCCGGATCTGAGTCTGGAGGCTGGCGTGTTCGTTTCTCCGGATATGGACGAGCCAATCGCGCAAGCTTGGTACCTGTGAAGGGTCCGACTGGACCTATCATAGTGCCAAGAGAGCCGTTAGAGTAGCAGAGATTGAACCCCAGGCTGCATGAGCATGACCGAGCCCACCGTGAATACCCAGCTCCGCACCTGGGACGAGATCAAGACGACGACCTGCTACATGTGCGCCTGCCGCTGCGGCATCCGCGTTCACCTGAAGGACGGCCGCGTCACCTACATTGACGGCAATCCGGCCCATCCCGTGAACAAGGGGGTGATCTGCGGCAAGGGTGCCGCCGGGATCATGCAGCATTATTCCCCCGCCCGCCTTTCGAAGCCGCTTCTGCGCGTGGGCGAGCGCGGATCGGGCGAATTCCGCGAAATCGAGTGGGACGAGGCACTCGGCCTCGCCACGCAATGGCTGGGCGAGGTGAGGGCAAAGGACCCGAGGAAGCTCGCCTTCTTCACCGGCCGCGACCAGAGCCAGGGCCTCACCGGCTGGTGGGCGACGCAGTTCGGCACACCCAACTACGCCGCCCATGGCGGCTTCTGCTCGGTCAACATGGCGGCGGCCGGGCTCTATACCTTCGGCGGCTCCTTCTGGGAATTCGGCGAGCCCGACTGGAAGCACACGAAATACTTCATGCTGTTCGGCGTGGCCGAGGACCACGCCTCGAACCCCATCAAGAAGGCGCTGGGCCAGCTGAAGGCCCGCGGCGCCAAGATCGTGTCGATCAACCCGATCCGCACCGGCTATTCGGCGATCGCGGATGAATGGGTGGGCATCCGCCCGGGAACCGACGGGCTTTTCGTGGGCGCTCTCATCCACGAGCTGTTGAACAGCCAGAAGATCGACGGCGAATACCTGCTGCGCTACACCAACTCGCCCTGGCTGGTGATCGAGAACGAAGGGGGTGCCGACGACGGCCTCCTCGCGCGCAACGCGCAAGGCTCCGCCCTCGTGTGGGACGGCCATTCGAACTCGCCCATGCCCGCACTTTCGCCCGACGCCGCGCCGAAGCTGATGGGGCGCTACAAGCTGCCGGATGGCCGCCGCGTGGCCACCGCCTTCACGCTGATCGCCGAGCGTTTCCTCGAGCCGGAGTGGTCGGCGGCGAAGGTGGCGGCGCGCTGCGGCGTTCCGGCGGAGACGATCCGACGCATCGCCGCCGAGCTCGCGCACACCGCCTTCGCGGAAGAAATCGCCCTCGACGTTCCGTGGACGGATCATCTCGGCCGCTACCACGAGAAGACGGTGGGCCGCCCCGTCTCCATGCACGCGATGCGCGGCATCTCCGCCCATGCCAACGGCTTCCAGACCTGCCGCACGATCCACCTGCTGCAGATTTTGCTCGGCACCATCGATGTGCCGGGCGGCTTCCGCTACAAGCCGCCGTTCCCAAAGCCGCCGCCGCCCGGTCTCAAGCCGGCGGGGAAGCCCGGCCAGGTGAAGCCCGGAACACCGCTGCCCGGACCGCCGCTGGGTTTCGTCACCTCCCCGGAAGACCTGCTGGTGGACCTGGAGGGAAGGCCGCAGCGCATCGACAAGGCCTATAGCTGGGAGGCCCCGCTCGCCGCCCATGGCATGATGCACATGGTCATCACCAATGCCGCCAGGAAGGACCCGTACGGCATCGACGTGCTGTTCATGTACATGGCGAACATGAGCTGGAACTCGGCGATGAACGTGCCGGACACCATCCGCTACCTGACGCAGAAGGAAGAGGACGGCTCCTACACCATACCGAAGATCATCTATTCGGACGCCTACGCCTCGGAGATGGTGCATTACGCGGACCTCGTGCTGCCGGACACCACCTATCTCGAACGCTGGGACTGCATCTCGCTCCTCGACCGGCCGATCTCGGAGGCCGATGGACCGGCGGATTCGATCCGCCAGCCGGTGGTGGAGCCGGACCGCGACGTGCGCCCCTTCCAGACCGTGCTGCTCGACCTCGGCGCCAGGCTGGGCCTTCCCGGCATGACGCGCACCGACGGCTCGCCGCGCTATCCCGGCGGCTACCCGGATTACATCGTGAACCACGAGCGAGCACCCGGCATCGGCCCGCTCGCCGGCTTCCGCGGCCCCGACGGCCGCTCGCAGGGCAGGGGCACGCCCAACCCGGAACAGCTGCAGCACTACATCGAGCACGGCTGCCACTGGTACTACGAGCTGCCCGAGCACATGCGCTACTACCGCCATGTGAACTGGGCCTATCTCGACTGGGCCACCTTCTTCGGCTTCATCGGCAAGCCCGATCCGGTGATCCACCAGCTTTATTGCGAGCCGCTGCAGAAGTTCAGGCTGGCCGCGCGCGGCCACGGCAAGGCGGTGCCGCCTGCGGAACACCGGCAGCGCATCGCCGATCATTTCGACCCGATCCCCTTCTGGTACCCGCCCTTCGAGGGCGAGATGGTCTCGGGCGAGGACTTTCCCATGCATGCGGTGACGCAACGGCCCATGGCGATGTATCATTCCTGGGGCTCCCAGAACGCCTGGCTCCGGCAGATTCTCGGGCGGAACTGGCTCTACATGGCGCGCGAGATGGCGGCGAAACTCAAGATCGCCGATGGCGACTGGGTCACCGTCACCTCGCACCATGGGCGGATCAGGGCGCAGGCGAAACTGATGGACGGCGTCAACCCCGAGACCGTATGGACGTGGAACGCCATCGGCAAGCGTTCGGGCGCCTGGAACCTGGAGCCGGGCGCGGACGAATCGAAGAAGGGCTTCCTCTTGAACCACCTGATTTCCGAACTGCTGCCGGAGCGCGAAGGCGGCTACCGCTATTCGAACAGCGATCCGGTGACAGGCCAGGCCGCCTGGTATGACCTGCGCGTGCGGGTGGAGAAGGCGACGGAGAAGGGTGAAGCCAGCCAACCGCAATTCGCAACGCTGAAGCCGCTCGCGGGGGCCGAATGACCACGCTTCCGCCCCCTTCCGCGAAGAAGCTCGGCCTCGTCATCGATCTCGACACCTGCGTGGGCTGCCAGGCCTGCGCCACCTCCTGCAAGGAGTGGAACACGCAGGGCTATTCCGCGCCCCTCAACGACGAGAACCCCTATGGCGCGGAGCCTTCCGGCGTGTGGCTCAACCGCGTCCACGGCTATGAGGTGAAGGAGGAGGGGCAGGCGCAATCGCGCATCGTGCATTTCCCGCGCTCCTGCCTCCATTGCGAGGAGCCGGCCTGCGTCACCGTCTGCCCGACGGGCGCGAGCTACAAGCGTGCGGAAGACGGCATCGTGCTGGTGAACCCCGAGACCTGCATCGGCTGCAAGCTCTGCTCCTGGGCCTGCCCATACGGCGCGCGCGAATATGACCAGGCCCACGGCGTGATGAAGAAATGCACGCTCTGCGTGGACAGGATCTACAACGAGAATTTCGAGCCGGAGGACCGGCTCCCCGCCTGCGTCAAGGCCTGCCCCACGGGAGCGCGGCACTTCGGCGACCTGGGCGATCCCGCCTCGCCCGTCTCGCAACTCGTGGCGGAGCGCGGCGGCTACGACCTTCTGCCGGAGATGGGCTACAAGCCGGTGAACAAGTATCTCCCGCCGCGGGCCCGCCGCGATGCCACGACGAGCGCGCCGCAAGCGCTGCCGAAGCAGGATGGCTCCGCCTTCGACCGCCTCTTCGCCTGGGCGGACAGGGTGCTCTCCGCGCGGAACGTCACTGCCGGTGCCGCTGAGGCCGACCACTCCGCCAAGCTCGAAGGCTGACCATGCATCCCGCCTATTCCGTCATCCTCTTCACCACGGCCTCGGGCGCGGGCTACGGCCTGCTGGCGCTTCTCGGGCTGGTCGGCTTCAACCATGGCCAAGCCTCGAGCCTCGCCTTCGGCCTCGTCTCGATGTTGATCGCGCTGGGGCTCGTCACCGTCGGGCTTCTGGCGTCCACCTTCCATCTCGGCCATCCGGAGCGAGCCTGGCGGGCCTTCTCGCAATGGCGCTCCTCCTGGCTCTCGCGCGAAGGCGTCGCGGCGGTGCTCACCTATGTGCCGGCACTGGGATTCGGGCTCACGTGGTCCGGCCTCGTCGAGGTGCCCGGCTTCATCGGTCCTCTCGGGCTGCTCAGCGCCGCCATGGCGATGGTCACCGTCTATTGCACCGGCAAGATCTATTCGACTCTCACGACGATCCGCGCCTGGAACAACGGCCTCACCGTGCCGGTCTATCTCTCCTTCAGCCTGGCGACGGGGGCGGCGCTGCTCGCAGGCATAACCTCCGTCTTCGGCAATTTCCCGGGTTTTCTCGTTATCCTGGCGAGCCTGCTGAGCGTGCTGACCATCGGCCTCAAGCTCGCCTATTGGCACGCCATCGATACCGCACTGCGCGCCCGGACGATCGAGGGCGCCACCGGCCTCGGCCGTATCGGCCGGGTGAGCCAGTGGGAGGTGCCGCACACCTCCGAGAACTACGTGCAGAAGGAGATGGGCTATGCCGTGGCCCGCAAGCACGCGGCGAAGCTGCGGCGGCTGGTGATCCTGCTTCTCGGGCTCGCGGTTCTGCTGCTTGCGCTCTCCTGGCTGCTGCCGCCCGTTGCAGTGCTTGCAGCGGCTGCGGCCCTTGCGGCGGCGGTGTTCGAGCGCTGGCTGTTCTTCGCCGAGGCCCAGCACGTGGTGACGCTCTTCTACGGCGCCAAGGCCGCCTGATGCTGGCCAAGGGCGTCACATGGCTCGATGACTGGTTCGCCCTCGAGGAGGTGGCGCCCGGCGTCATCGCCATTGGCGAGCCCCGCTATTACCAGATCAACTGGAACTATCTGATCCTGGGCACCCGTCGCGCCCTCTTGTTCGACACGGGGCCCGGCGTGCGCGACATCGCCCGCGCGGTGCGCAAGCTCACCACGCTGCCCGTCACCGCCTTGCCCTCGCACATGCACTTCGACCATACGGGCGGCCTCTCCGGCTTCGGCGATGTGGCGCTTCCCGACATTCCGGTGCTGCGCGCCTGCGACCAGGCCGGATGGCTGATGCCGACGGACGATCTCTATGTCGGCTGGTGGGAAGGGATGAGCTGGACGCCGGTGAAGATCGGCCACTGGCTTGCCATTGGCTCGTCGATCGATCTGGGAGGCAGGGTGCTTGAGCTCCTTCACACGCCGGGTCACTCGCCGGACTCCATTTCACTCCATGACCGGGCGGGCGGCATCTTCTTCGCAGCGGATTTCGTCTATCCCGGCAAACTCTATGCGCAGATCCGCAACTCGGATCTCAAGTCCTACCTGGAGACCGCCGAGGCCGTTCTGCCGCTACTCGACGAGGGCACGACCATTCTCAGCGCCCATGGGCGGCCGGACTCCGATCGCCTCCACCGCGCTCCGCGCCTCGCCCCGCAGGACGTGGCGGACCTCGGCCATTCCCTGCGCAAGCTCAAGGCAAGCGGCGAGCGACCGGAATCCTGGCCCGTAAACCAGCGGATGTCGCTCCTGCTCTCGGAAGACGCGTTTGCCTCTTGGCAAGAGGGTGGCTGATCATATAAAGACTTCTTTATGTCCTTATCCCGTCGGAGGCTCCCATGACCCATCCGTCCTTCACCGAAGCCCTCGCATCGCGGCCATGGCTGCTCGCCGACGGCGCCACCGGCACCAATTATTTTCAGATGGGCCTGGTTTCCGGCGACGCCCCCGAGATGTGGAACTTCGAGCACCCGGAGCGGGTGCGTTCGCTGCACCGCCGCTTCATCGAAGCCGGCGCCGACATCATCCTCACCAACTCCTTCGGCGGCAACCGCCACCGCCTGAAGCTGCACAATGCACAGGACCAAGTGCGGGAGATCAACGTCGCCGCGGCGCAGAACGCACGCGCCGAGGCCGACGCGGCAGGCCGGCCCGTCTATGTCGGGGGCTCGGTTGGCCCCACGGGCGAGATCATGCAGCCGGTGGGCGCCCTTTCGCACGAGGAAGCGGTGAAGGCCTTCGCCGAGCAGGCCCTGGCGCTCAAGGAAGGCGGGGCGGACGTGATCTGGATCGAGACCATGTCCTCCGAAGAGGAATTGCGGGCAGCCGTCGAGGGGGCGGCTCAGGCGGGCCTCCCCATCGTCACCACCATGAGCTTCGACACCAACGGCCGCACCATGATGGGGATCACCCCGAAGGCCTTCGGCGCGCTGACGGCGGCGCTTCCCGTCCAGCCTGTCGCCATAGGTGCGAACTGCGGGGTGGGAGCTTCCGAACTCGTCGCCACCGTGCTCGGCATTTCGGGGGCGCGGCCCGATGCCGCGGTCGTCGCCAAGGGCAATTGCGGCATTCCGCAGTATGTGGACGGCCACATCCACTATTCCGGCACGCCGGAACTCATGGCCGATTATGCCCGGATCGCGCTCGACGCGGGGGCGAAGATCATCGGCGGCTGCTGCGGCACGAGCCCCGAGCACCTCGCCGCGATGAGGAAGGCGCTCGAGACGCACACGAAGGGCGAGCGCCCCGCGCTGGAACTGATCGAGCAGAAGCTCGGCCCCGTCTCCGAACTCGCAAGGGGTGTGGATGTGGCGGCCGCGGGTGCTGCCCGCCGGGAGCGCCGCCGCGGGAATTGACCCCCGTCAATGAACGCCGACGCCGGGCGCGGCATTCTCGCGCCATGTTCGACACGTCATTTCTCAAGGGCGAGACCTGGGGCTTCCCCGGGCAGGCGGTGGAGCATGTCGAAACCCATGCGGCGCATGTGTTTCTCGTCGATGGCCGGGCCTTCAAGATCAAGAAGCCGGTGAAGCTTCCGTATCTCGATTTCTCGGACCGCGCGAAGCGGAAAGAGGTGCTTGACGCGGAACTCGCCATCAACCGCGTCTTTGCGCCCGACCTTTATCTCGGCGTCGAGGAGGTTCGGAGGGAGCCGGTGTTGGTGATGCGCCGCTTCCCCGCCCATTCGCTGCTCGCCTGGCAGATGGCGCATGGCGAGATCGGCGCTCAACTCGCCCGTCGTCTCGCCGCCATGGCGGCGAAAGCGCATGCGGTGGCACCGCGGCGCGAGACGCGCGGCTCCGACATCATGTCGGGACTCGCCGCGCAGCTCGCCAATGCATTCACCGACTCGCCCGACATATTCCACCCCGCCGAGACGCTCGAATATCATGGGCTCTGCCAGTCCTCACTCAAGCAGCACAAGGCACTGCTGAATGAGCGCAGCGAGCGCGGTCTCGTCCGCCGCTGCCATGGCGACATGCACAGCGGCAACATCATCGTGGAGGAAGGAGAGCCCAAGCTCTTCGACGCTATCGAATTCAGCGAGAAGATCGCCACCATCGACGTGCTCTACGACCTGGCCTTCCTGCTCATGGACCTGTGGACGCATGGCGAGCGCACCGCCGCCAATCTGGTGTTCAACCAGTATCTCCACCTCCGCCGCGCTGAGGAGGATCTCTCGGGCTTGGCGCTGCTGCCCCTCTTCCTTTCGACGAGGGCGGGGGTGCGGGCCCTCGTCACCGCCGACCTTGCACACGAACTGGCCCTCAAGAACTCGATGAAGGAGCGCGGGCAGGCGCTGGACTGGTTCCGGGCGACGATCGCCTACCTGAAGCCCCGCCCGCCCGTGCTCGTCTGCATCGGCGGCCTCTCTGGCACGGGCAAATCGACGCTCGCCGCACGCCTCGCATCCGGCCTTGGCTCCGCACCCGGTGCGCTCCATGCGAGAAGCGATGTCGAAAGAAAAGTCCTGGGGGGCGTGGCGGAGACTGAGCGGCTGCCGGAAAAAAGCTATTCGCGCCAGGCATCCTTCGCCGTTTACGAGGCCTGCTTCTCGCGTGCCGAAAGGGCGCTCGCCGCCGGCCACGCCGTGATCCTGGATGCCGTCTTCGCGCAGGAGGAAGAGCGCCGCGCCGCGGCCGAGCTGGCGCGCCGGCATGCCGTGCGGTTCGCCGGCATCTGGCTGGAGGCGCCCGCTGATGTGCTGAAGTCGCGGGTGAATGCGCGGCGCGGCGATGCCTCGGATGCGACGCCCGAGGTGGTGGAAAGGCAGCTTCGCTATGATCTGGGCGCGCTCGACTGGTCCCGCGCCGATGCTTCCGGCACACCGGGCCAGGTGCTCTCCCGCGTCAGAAAAATGCTTCCGTTTCCCGCCGCCGGCCCAGCATGAAGCAGTCCGAGACGAGCCGAAGCGGGGCGCCGTCCACGTGCGAGCGACCGCTGCGCAAGAGCTCCGCGAAATGGGCGTAGATGCCCTCATACTCGGCCATGGGTGCTGCGATGACCTCTGTACCGCCAACGTGAAGCTCTGTGCCGCCTTTTCTCAATTGCAGCTTCAGCCCGTCTGCGGTTTCGACGTCGATGTTCCAGCTCTGCTCGCCCGTCTGCCGCCAGTCGAGTTCGGCGGTGAGCTTCGCCTCGCCTTCCCATGACGGCTTGAACGTGATCTTGGCGGCGATGGGTGTGGACTTGTTCTCGGGCGTCTCCAGAACGCAGGTCGCGACGAAGATGGGCTGCGGCAGGATCTTGGTGACGATCGAGAAGGCGTTGATGCCGGGGTCGAACACACCGAAACCTCCCGGTTCCCATATCCACTCCTGGCCGGGATGCCAGTGGCGCACGTCCTCCTTCCAGCTCACGTGGAGTCGCGAGACGGCCTTGCCCGCGAGCAGCCGCTTCGCCTCGTCCACGGCCGCGTTGTATTGCGAGTGCCAGGTGGTGAAGAGGATGCGCCCCTTCGTGCGTGCGTGCGCGGCGATCGCGTCGAGTTCACCCACCGTCGGCGTCGGCGGCTTTTCCATCAGCACATGGAGCCCGGCATCGAGTGCGTCGCGCGCGATGGCATAGCGCGGCTCTGGCGGCATGCAGAGAGACACGGCATCGAGGGCGAGGCCGCTCCGGAACAGCTCCGCCGGGGTGCGGAAGGCGGGAACTTCGCCATGCCCGCCGCGTGAAGAGACGACGGCGGCAAGTTCGAAATCAGGGTTCTTCGCCACCACCGGCAGGTGCTGGTCCTGCGCGATCTTTCCCAGTCCGATGATGCCGAGCCTGAAGGCCATCTTGTCACGCGCTCCTGATCTGGCGGGTGAGGGAGGAGAGCAGAGCGTCCACCTCCGCTTCCGTATTGTAATGCGCAAGTCCCACGCGCAGCACGCCGCCCTTGTCCATCAGCCCCATGCGTGCGACCGGCTCGACCGCGTAGTTGTGGCCGGACCAGACGAAGATATTGTCCCGAGCGAAGCCCTTGGCGAGCGCCTGTGGATGATGCCCCTCGAGCGTGAAGGACACGGTTGGCACGCGGCGGTGCATGGCGTTCGCCGAGGCGATGCCGCGGATGGTGAGGCCCTTGAAGCCCTTCAGCCCCTCGATCAGGCGCAGCGTAATCCGGTGTTCATATTCGGCGAGCCGGCCCCAGGCGGACGCGATGCGCTTCGCCCGCGTATCACCCTGGCCGAACTGCTCCAGATATTCGATGGCGCCCAGCGTTCCGGCCATGCCCTCATGCGAGAGGGTGCCGGTCTCGAACTTCGAGGGGAGCTCCTCGCCGGCGGGGCGCACCTTGTAGCCGTAGGTTTCCTTCAGCACCGCCTCCCGGCCCCACAATATGCCCTGGTGCGGGCCAAACCACTTGTAGGCAGAGGAAACGACGAAGTCGGCGCCGAGATCCTGAACGTCGATCGCGTAATGCGGCGCGTACTGAACGCCGTCGAGATAGACCAGCGCCCCCGCGGCCCTGGCTTCGGCCGCGAGGCGCTTCACGTCGCTCACCGTGCCGGTGCAGTTGGACGCCATACCCATGGCGAGAAGCCGTGTCCTGTCGCTCAGCACCCGGGTGAGCGCGTCGTCGGGGAACTCGTAGGTTTCGGTGTCGAAATCCATCCAGCGCACCACGAGGCCGAGATCTTCGGCCAGCAGCAGCCATGGTGCCACGTTGGCGTCGTGGTCCATGCGGGAAAGCACGATTTCGTCGCCGGGCCGGAACCGCTTGCCGAGGCAGCGCGACATGTGGAGGGTCAGCGTCGTCATGTTCTGGCCGAACACGATCTCGGAGGCGGAGGCGGCGTTGTAGAAATCGGCGCAGGCCTGGTGCGCCAGGTCCACGAGCTTGCCGGCCTCAACCGTCGTGGTGAAATAGCCGCCGAGGTTGGCGTTCTTGGTGGTGAGGCATTCCACCGTCCGGTCGATAACCTGGCGGGGTACCTGGGTTCCGGCCGGGTTGTCGAAATAGACCCGGGGACGCCCCCCGTCGGCGATCGAGAGGGCGGGGAACTGGGCGCGGCAAGAGGCGACGTCGAAGGCGGTCATCTAATAATCCAGTATCGACAAAGGGAAGGTACCCTTAAACGGCCTTTCCCCTTGCCTCAACCGTCGCTTTCCGGCATGTGGACGTCGCCCGCTGGCAGAGCCCTTCCTGCGGCGACGGCTATCGTGATCCCCTGAAGATTTCCGGTCCGGAGACAGCTGATGAGCGACGATGGTGAACTTGACCTGAACTCCCTCAATGACGAGGAGCTGGTGCAGCAGGTCCATGACGACCTCTATGACGGCCTGAAGGAAGAAGTCGAGGAGGCGGTCCACATCCTTCTGAACCGTGGATGGGCACCCTACAAGGTTCTCACCGAGGCGCTGGTCGAGGGCATGCGCATCGTCGGCGTCGATTTCCGTGACGGCATCCTCTTCGTTCCGGAAGTGCTGCTGGCCGCCAACTCCATGAAGGCCGGCATGTCCATCCTCCGCCCGCTCCTGATCGCTACGGGTGCGCCGCGCCAGGGCAAGATGGTGATCGGCACGGTGAAGGGCGACATCCACGACATCGGCAAGAACCTCGTGGGCATGATGATGGAGGGTGCGGGCTTCGAGGTGATCGACCTCGGCATCAACAACCCTGTGGAGAAGTATCTGGACGCGATCGAGCAGCACAAGCCGGACATTCTCGGCATGTCGGCGCTGCTCACCACCACGATGCCCTACATGAAGGTGGTGATCGACACCATGAAGGAGAAGGGCATGCGCGAGGACTACGTGGTGCTCGTCGGCGGCGCGCCCTTGAACGAGGAATTCGCCAAGGCCATCGGCGCCGACGCCTATTGCCGTGACGCGGCCGTGGCGGTGGAAACCGCCAAGAGCTTCATGGCAAGAAAGCACAACCAGCTCGCGGCGGGCTGAAATCCGGAGGGTCGCTCATGACCCTTGTCAATCTCAAGCCATCCGATGAATACGAGTTCAAGCCGGGCCAGGGGAAGGTGCTTCTCCTGGCCTGCGGCGCTTTGGCCCGCGAGATCGTCGACCTCGTGGAGCGCAATCGCTGGGAAGGCTTCGACCTCCAGTGCCTGCCCGCCAAATGGCACAACACGCCGGACAAGATCGTGCCGGCGCTGCGCGAGAAGATTGCGCAAGCCAAGGGGCGCTACCAGTCGATCTATGTTCTCTACGGCGATTGCGGCACCGGGGGAGAGATCGACCGGCTGCTGGCGGAACAGGGAATCGAGCGCATAGAGGGCCCGCATTGCTATGCGTTCTTTTCGGGCAATGCCGAGTTCGAGAAGCATGCGGACGAGGACGTGACGGCCTTCTTCCTGACCGACTATCTTGCCCGCCATTTCGACAAGCTGATCTGGGAAGGCCTGGGACTCGACCGGCACCCGGAGCTGCTGCCGCTCTATTTCGGCAACTACACCAAGATCGTCTTCCTCGCCCAGACGCGTAACGAAGACCTGGCGAAGAAGGCCATGGAAGCCGCCAAGCGCCTGGGTCTTGCCTATGAATACCGCTATACCGGCTATGGCGAGCTCGAGACGGGGCTGAAGGCGAGAGCCTGATGGACTGACCGCAAGAAGGACCGGATTCTACCAACGGTCCTTCCGATAGGAGCCTCCGGCAATCTCGTAGTAATCTCCGGCACTCGCGCAGAAGATATGGCCTTCGAGCGGTGCGCCCGAAGGGCCGTCGATGGAGCCGGCAGCGATGGAGGTGGTGTCGCTGCCGTCCTCCTTCCAGAACAGCACGGAGCCGCACTCCATGCAGAAGCCGCGCTGTGCCTTCTCGCTCGAGCGGAACCACTTGAGGCCGTCCTGCCGCCTCAACGCCAGTTCGCCGTCGGCGCAGGATGTGGCCGACATGTAGGTTCCCGTCTGCTTCCGGCACTGCGTGCAGTGGCAGGCGATCGTCGGCCGCAAGGCTCCCCGCACTTCGAAGCTCACTGCACCGCACAGGCATGATCCGGTCTTCACGATTTGAATGCCTCCGCCAAAGCCGAAATGTGTTCGGGCCCCAGGCCGCAGCAGCCGCCGAAGGCGAGAACCCCCTTGCTTTTCCAAACCTTCGATCTCGCCACGAGTTCCTCGGGCGGGATGATGTCGACGAAGGTCCACTCCGGCATCTTGAAATAGCCGCTCTCCGGATAGGCTCCGATCGGACCCTTCCAGTGCCGACGCAGGATGTCGATAGCCTCGTCGGTGTCGTTCGGCGAAGTGTGCATGATGCTGATGAGGTCCGGTTCGCGGGCTGCGAGCACGCGAACGACATCCTCGAAGGCTTGGTCCTCACGCCCGAACCCGGTGAGCTTACCGTTCTTCTGGCGTTCGGCCGAGATGCCGACCCAGACCGGAAGGCGGGTGGCCTTGGCCGCCTCGGTGGCCCACACGGAGTAGTCCTGGTCGCGCATCATTTCCATCATGATGAGGTCGACCTTGCAGGCCGCGAGATTGTCAGCCTTGCGCTTGAACAGCGTGCGGGCCTTCGCTTCAGGCCATTCCTGCTGCTTCGAGGTTCGGTCGCTCCCCGGAACGACCGGCCGCATGGTGGACATCGAGCCCGCCACGGCCACCGCATGGCCGGCTGCGGCCTGTTTAGCGATCGCCACCGCCGCGCGGTCGATCTCCAGCATCTCCTCGTCGCGGCCCAGCGCGTTGAAGAGCAGGGCCGAGGTGGCGAAGGTGTTGGCGATGATGATCTCGGCACCGGCCCTGATGTAGTCCTCGTGCACCTCGCGCACCACGTGCGGATGCGTGATGTTCGCCTCGGCGCACCAGGTGCTGCTGCTCATCGGCACGCCCCGGCGCTGGATGTCGGTTCCCGTACCGCCGTCCAGAATGATGGTTTCGCCGCGCGCGAGCTTGTCCCTTATGTGGTCGTACATGTTCATGCCTTCTGGCGCGCCGCGAGGAAGGCGCGCATGTGGAATTCAGCCTGTGCGGGAGCATAGGCAAAGCCTTGTCCCACAGGACAGGCGTGCCGCGCAAGGCAACCGCGCGACATGCACTCCCTTCCGGCCTCGCGCCCCACGTGGCCCGCGCAGGCCGCAACGTCATAACGCGTGCCGTCGAAGGCGGAGACGGGACAGGCGGCGAGGCAGGGCTTCTCCGCACAGCGCTCGCAGGGGTGGGGCCCGGCCGCCGGAGGCGGCAGGTCGAAGGCGACCGGGAACAGCAGCGCCGCGCGATAGGCGTGCCACAGGCCGTAGGTGGGGTGGATGTTGAGCCCCAGCGGCGAGACATGCCCGGCGCCGCCGCGCCGCGCCCAGGTGAGGAAGGGCCATGGCGGATCCGTGTCGAAGGGATAGGCGGCCCTGGCCTCGAGATCGCGCGCCAACTGCGCGACCGTGTCGCGCGTCCACTCGTCCATCGTTTCCCGGGCGGGATCGCGTTCGCGCGCGAAGCGGCGGAACATGTCCGGGCCGGCATTGCCGATGAGAATCACGAAACGCGCGCCCTCCGGCACCTTGTCGTCGGGCGACGGCGCAAACCAGCCGAGCGGCGTGAATGCCGCCCGGCGGATCGCCGTCAGAACCGGGTGTTCCACGCTTACGCCCAGCGCGGATCGCCCGGCTCCATCACGCTGCGCGGCAGCTTGATGTCGTGCTTGGCGCGGATCGCCTCGTCGACCTGGCGCGGAATGTAGTCCGGGTAATAGGTTGAGAGGATCTCGCGCTTGCGGGCGGCGGCGCGCTCGACGAGGTCGGGCTTGCCCGCCTCGTTCCACTCCTTGGGGCTCATGCGGTTCGCCACGTGCGGATAGACGTATTCCTTCTGCATGAGGGAAAGCGTCTGCTCGTTGCCGAGATAGTGCCCCGGACCTTCGAGGCAGACCTGCGAGATCACCTCGAGGGAGAGCGTGTCCTCGTTCACCTCGATGCCGCGGACGTTGCGGTTGATCGAGCCCAGCATGTCGTTGTCGATCAGCAGGCTCTCGAGGCAGAAGCCCAGCAGCGATGCGTGCATGCCGGCGGATTCGTAAAGGAGGTTGATGCCGGTCATGGCGGAGATGCCGGCGGTGACGCCCTTCTCGTAGCCGGCCTGCATGTCCGGCATCTTGGAGTCGCACATGCCGGCGGCGGAGCCGACCGTGAGATTGTAGAAGTGCCCCATCTGGGCGCAGCCCGAGGTGATGAGCGCCTGCTCTCCCGAGCCGCCCGACATGGCGCCGGTGCGGAGGTCGGACACGAAGGGCCATGGGCCCCAGATCGCCACCGCGCCGGGGACGACGCAGTTGATGTAGACGAGGCCGGCGAGGCATTCCGCCACCGCCTGCACCACGGTTCCGGCAAGCGCCGCGGGCGATGTGGCGCCGGCCTGCGCGGCCGACAGCAGCAGCACCGGCATGCCGCCCCTTGCGGCCACCTCCAGGCAGCGGCAGGCGTCCTCGGCGAACTTCATCGGCGGCACCACGAAGCAGTTTGACTGCGACACGAATGGCCGCTCGCGCCACTTGTCCTCGCCGCCCGCCACGAAATGCAGGATCTGCAGGCATTCCTCGACATGCGCCGGATCGACCATGGAGGTGCCGACGTGCTTCTGCGTTCCGGCGATGCAGGCATACATGGTGTTGATGTCGAGGTCGTGGCCGGTGAGCATGTCGCGCGCGGTGACCGGGCGCTGGTAGAAGTGGATGTGCTCGCAATTGTCCACGATGCGGCCCGCGTCGTAGAGGTCGACCAGCACCGACTCGCGGTATTCCCGGGTCTTCGGCTCGACGATGTGGACGGCCGCACCAGCCGTGCCGAAGTAGACCTTGTTTCCCGAGGGTTCCATGTCGTGCTTCGGGTCGCGCCCGTGGAGAACGAAGTTTCTCGCACAGCTTGCCAGCGTATCTTCGACGAGGCTTGCAGGAATGCACAGGCGGCCCTGCGGGCTGAGCCAGCAGCCCCTGGCCGTCATCGCCTCGACGCAGCTCGGTATCGCCTGCGCCAGGCCCACGGTTTCGAGCAGCTGCAGCGCGGTGCGGTGGATGCGCTGCATGTCGTGCTCGGAGAGCGGCTTGTACTGGCCGCCTTCCATGCCTGGCCGCACGGCCGCCTCGGCCATGGGAATGGGGCGGGAGCGCAGGGCACGGCGGGCTTCGCGGCCGCCGCGGCGGCGGGAAAGGTCTTCGACAGCACTCATGAAAAAGACTCCTGATTTGCCCCTATATCCCCCGTTTCGCGGCCCGGTTTCAATGGCCTATCTTTTTCCGGGCAGCGTCAATATTTTTCACCACATTTCGGTGCAATCCCTGTTTTCCCCTCTTATCGCCCGAATTTCATTGGTGATAAAAGGCGGCCTCGACCCAGTGGTGAGGAAACTTGGCCAGACGAGACCTGCCCCCCTTGCGTGCGCTGACCGCCTTCGAGGCCGCGGCCCGGCTCGGCAGCTTCAGGCTGGCGGCGAGCGAACTCGGCATCACCCGCTCGGCCGTGAGCCACCAGGTGAAATCGCTGGAGCAGCGCCTCGGCGTCCAGCTGTTCCGGAGGGATGCCCGCCGGGCCGAACTCACCCAGGCCGGCCACACTTATTTTCCCCCGGTCCGCGAGGCCTTCGACATGGTCGAGGCGCAGACCCGGGCGCTGAAGCCCTCGGCGGCGGACAATGAACTCACCGTGCAAGTCTATGTCACGGTGGCGCTGAAGTGGCTGATCCCGCGCCTTCATGATTTCGAGCGCCGATTCCCGGACATGAAGGTGAGGCTCTCCACCTCCTATTTCGACTGGGACTTCGACGAGAAGAACGTCGACGTCGGCTTCATCCTCGCGCGCAACCGTTCGCCCGACCATTATTACCGGACGCTGTTCAACTCGCGGCTCACGCCCATCTGTTCGCCCGAGCTGCTGAAGGGCCCGAACGCGCTGAAGACGCCCGAGGACCTGAAGAAACACAAGCTGCTTTATGTCTATACCGCCGAGGAGGACTGGCACATCTGGCTCGAGGCGGCGGGCGTGAAGGGCATCAAGCTGTCCGACCGCCTGGCCTTCGACAGCTACATCCTGGCCCAGGAAGCCGCGATCGAGGGCAGGGGGGTGGCGATGACCATCGGGCCCTTCGCCACCGAGGAGATCAAGCTTGGCCGCCTCGTGCAGCCCTTTCCCCTGAAGGTGCAGCACCGGCATAACTGGCTCTTCGCATGCAACGCCGAGCACCGCATGAAACCCAAGATCAAGCGCTTCGAGGAGTGGCTGGCGAAGCAGATCGCTGCCGATCCGGCACTCGAGCCCTACCGCGAAAAAGGAAAGCCCACGTGACCAACATCGAAGCCGAGACCCCCCGCAGAAGCCGCCGCGAGGGGGGAGGCCGCCGCGGCGGGGGCGGCGGCCAGGCCGCCGTACCGCAGGTGCCGCGCCGCAAGCTGAGGCGGGCCTTCCCTCCCATGGAGATCGTCTCGGTGGATGAGCTCGAGGCAATCCACCACGCCTCGCTGAAGGTGCTCTGCGACATCGGCATGGACTTCACGCTGCCGGAGGCGCGCGACATGCTGAAGGCGGCGGGCGCCAGCGTCGCCGGCGAGCGCGTTCGCTTCGACCCTGCCATGATCGAAGAGCTGGTCTCGCACGCGCCCTCGCGCTTCACATTCCACGCCCGCAACCCGGAAAACGACCTGGAGATCGGCGGTGATGCCATCTGCTTCGGCACGGTGGCGAGCCCGCCCAACAGCGCCGACATGGATGGCGGGCGGCGGACCGGCAACCACGCCGATTACCGGAACTTCCTCAAGCTCGCGCAATATTTCAACTGCATCGGCTTTCTCTCGGGCTATCCCGTGGAACCGATCGACATCCACGCCTCGGTCCGTCACCTCGAGGCCCTGCGCGACATGGTGCTGCTCACCGACAAGCCGTTCCATGCCTATTCGCTGGGCACCGAGCGCATCCGCGATGCGATCGAGATCGCCCGCATCGGCCGCGGCATCCCGGGAGGGCAGCTCGAAGAGCAGCCATCGCTCTTCACCATCATCAACACTAATTCGCCCCTGAAGCTCGATACGCCCATGCTGCGCGGCATCATCGAGATGTCGTCGCGGAACCAGATCGTCTGTGTGACGCCCTTCACGCTGGCGGGCGCCATGGCCCCCGTCACGGTGGCAGGCGCGCTCGTCCAGCAGAATGCCGAGGCACTGGCCGGCATCGCCTTCGCCCAGCTCGTGCGCAAGGGTGCGCCTGTCATCTATGGCGGCTTCACCTCCAACGTCGACATGAAGTCGGGCGCACCCGCCTTCGGCACGCCTGAATACATGAAGGCGACGATCGTCGGCGGCCAGCTGGCGCGGCGCTACGGCATCCCGTTCCGCACCTCCAACACCTGTGCCGCGAACACCGTCGATGCGCAGGCGGCTTATGAGAGCGTCTTCTCGCTGTGGGGCCTCACGATGGGTGGCGGCAACCTCATAATGCATGGCGCGGGCTGGCTCGAAGGCGGCCTGGTGGCGAGCTTCGAGAAGTTCGTGCTCGATTGCGACCTGATCCAGATGGTCGGCGAGTTCCTGCAGCCACTCGACACCAGCGAGGATGCCTTGGGCGTCGAGGCGATCCGCGAGGTTGGCCCCGGCGGCCACTTCTTCGGCGCGCAGCACACGCTCGCCCGCTACACCAGCGCCTTCTATGCACCGATCATCTCCGATTGGCGCAACAACCAGCAGTGGCTGGCGGCGGGCAAGCCCGAGGCCTGGCAGAGGGCCAACGCCGTGTGGAAACAGGCGCTCGCCGATTATCAGCAGCCCGCGATCGATGCGGCGGTGCGCGAAGAGCTCAACGCCTTCGTCGACCGCCGCAAGGCCGAGGGCGGTGCGCCGACGGATTTCTGAGGAATGATGGCGCGCGTCATCGTCATCGGCGGCGCCAATGTCGACATCAAGGGCCGTTGCGGCGCCCCCTATGTTTCCGGAACCTCGAACCCCGGCGACGTCACCGTTTCTCCGGGCGGTGTCGGCCGCAACATCGCCGACAATCTCGCGCGGCTCGGCATTGCGGCTTCGCTCTTTACGGTTCTGGGGAAAGATGCGAACGGGGAGTTCCTGCGCACAGCTTGCGCGGCGGCAGGGATCGACCTCTCGCACACCGTAACCTCTGATGCGGCCACCGGCACCTACCTGGCCGTGCTCGACGATACGGGAGAGATGGTCAGCGCCGTGAGCGACATGCATGCCATCGAGGGTCTCGCGCCCGCTCATCTCGAAGCGGCCGCCAGCCACCTGGCAGCGGCCGACATGCTGGTGGCGGATTGCAACATTCCTGTCTCCTGTCTCGCCTGGCTCTGCGCCTTCGCAGCGGATCACGGAAGGCGCCTGCTGATCGAGCCGGTCTCGGTCGCGAAATCGGCGAAGCTCCTGCAGTTCGAGCGCGCGCAGCCTGTCTTCGCGGTGACCCCGAACATGCAGCAGCTCGCGGCGCTTGCGGGGGGCGACGTGCACCGGCTCCACGAGAGGGGCTTTGCCAACGTCGTTGTCCACCGCGGCGGAAAGGGCGCCCTCGCTTCGGACGGGCAGATAAGCGTGGAGGTTGCGCCACTTTGCACTGCTGCGGCGGTGGCCGACGTGACGGGTGCCGGCGATGCGGCCGTCGCGGGGCTGGTCTGCGGCCTCGTCGAAGGCCGGACGCTGGTGCAGGCCGCGCGGCTCGGCCAGGCTGCCGCGGCCAGCAAGATTTCATCGCGCGAGTCGGTGGCGATGGGCCTCGCCCGTGATAGGGTCTTCCGCCTCGCGGGATTACCATAGGGACTGAGCGTGACGATCAGATTGGCCGTTTCGGAGGAGATCCGCGAGGCGCTGCGGCGCAGGGCCGCCGTGGTGGCTTTGGAATCGACCATCATCGCCCATGGCATGCCCTATCCCCAGAACGTCGAGACGGCGCGCAGCCTCGAGGCGATCATACGCGAAGGCGGCGCGGTTCCGGCGACGATTGCCATTCTGGGCGGTGACGTGAAGGTGGGGCTATCCGCCGACGAGCTGGACCGGCTGGGACGGGAAGGAATGAGGATCGCCAAGGTCTCGGTGCGCGATCTTCCCTATGTCGTGGCCATGAAGCGGGATGGGGCGACGACGGTCGCCTCCACCATGCGGATCGCTGCCCTGGCGGGCATCCACGTCTTCGCGACGGGCGGCATCGGCGGGGTCCATCGCGGCGCGGAGAAGACCTTCGACATTTCCGCCGACCTCACGGAATTCGCCAGGAGCGGCGTGGCCGTGGTGACGGCTGGTGCCAAGGCGATCCTCGACCTCGGGCTGACGCTGGAGACCCTGGAGACCCTGGGCGTGCCGGTGATCGGGCTTGGCACCGACGATTTTCCCGCCTTCTACTCGCGCGCCAGCGGCCATGCCGTGCCGATGAGCTGCGCCACGCCCAAGGAGGTGGCGCGGGTGATGCACGCCAAGTGGGAGATGGGGCTGGACGGCGGCATCGTGGTCGCCAATCCAATTCCCACGGAGGCGGAGATCCCCGCAGAGGAGATCGCCCCCGTCATCGCCGCGGCGGTAAGCAAGGCGGACGCACAGGGCATCGCCGGCAAGGCGCTCACACCCTTTCTCCTGGCCGAGATCGCGGGCGTCACGGCAGGCCGCTCCCTCGCCGCCAACATCGCTCTCGTCAAGCACAATGCCAGAATGGCCGCGGCGCTTGCCGTCGCCTATGCGGAGATTTCCTCATGAACGTTCAGCGCCGTGGCCGCCGGGCCGATGCCGCCCATTCACCCATCCACCAGCTGCCATGGCAGCAGCCGCAGCACACGCTGGAATTCTCGCGCATCCTCTCGGACGACCACATCGAGGCCATTCACCGCCAATCGCTGAAGGTGCTGGAAGAACTCGGCATGGACGTGCTTCTGCCCGAGGCCCGGGACATTCTCCAGAAGGCCGGCGCCCGCGTCTCCGGCGAGCGCGTGCGGATCGGCCGCGACATCATCGAGGAGGCGCTGAAGACGCCGCCCTCCGAGTTCACCTTCCACGCCAGGAACCCCGCGCACAGCATCCGCGTGGGCGGAAAGTGGATCGCCTTCGCTCCCGTCGGCGGGCCGCCCAACTGCTCTGACCTCGACCGCGGCCGCCGGCCCGGCACGCTGGAGGACGCCGGCAACTTCGTGAAGCTGGCGCAGTTCTTCAACACCGTGCACACGGCGGGCGGCGCCTCGGTTGATGCGCTCGACGTACACGCCTCGATCCGGCACCTGCACATCACGCGCAACAAGATGGTCTATTCGGACAAGGTGCCCTTCATCTACGCCACTGGCAAGGCACGCCTGCTCGACGGCCTCGAGATCGTGCGGCTGGCGCGCGGCATCAGCCATGAGCAGCTGCTGCGCGAGCCTTCGGCCTACACCGTCATCAACACCAATTCGCCGCTGAAGCTCGATGCACCCATGGCCATGGGCATCATCGAGATGGCGCGGCTCAACCAGATCGTCGTCGTGACACCGTTCACGCTGCTCGGAGCCATGGCCCCGGTGACGCTCGCGGGTGCGCTCGTGGAACAGAATGCCGAAGCGCTGGCGGGCCTCGCCCTTTCGCAGCTCGCGCGCCCCGGTGCGCCCTTCGTCTATGGCGGTTTCACCTCGAACGTCGACATGAAATCGGGCGCTCCGGCTTTTGGCACGCCCGAATACATGAAGGCCTGCATCATCGGCGGGCAGCTCGCACGGCGTTACAAGCTGCCCTACCGCACATCGAGCACCAACGCGGCGAACAGCGTCGACGCGCAGGCTGCCTACGAGACAGTGTTCTCGCTGTGGGGCGCCGTCATGGGCGGCGGCAACGTCATCCAGCATGCCGCGGGCTGGATGGAAGGGGGCCTCGTGGCCTCTTACGAGAAGTTCGCGCTGGACGTGGATCTGCTTCAGATGGTGCAGGAATTCCTGAAGCCGGTGCTCGTCAATGACGACGAGATGGCATTCTCCGCCATGGAGGAGGTGGGGCCGGGCGGCCACTTTTTCGGCGCGCAGCATACGCTGGAACGTTACGCCACCGCATTCTATCAGCCGCTCATTTCGGACTGGCGCAACTTTCCGAATTGGGAAGCGGCCGGGCGGCCGACGGCGGAGAAGAAAGCCAACGCACTCTGGAAGCAGGCCCTTGCCGAGTACACGCCGCCTCATCTCGATCCGGCGGCGCTTGCCGATATCGATGCCTTCGTGGCCCGACGCGTTTCGGAAGGCGGCGAGAAGACGGACTTCTAGTCCCGCGAATAGACAAGCCTCAGGCGGGGCGGTGAGGGATCCTCCCCGCGAAGCGCCAGCTCATAAGAGAGACGCAGGGCCTGGCCCTGCTCGTCGCGCGAAAGTCCCGAGAGAAAGCCGTGAAGCGCCGCCTCGATGGCGCGCGACAGGTCGCGGAAGCCGTTTCGCGACGCCTCGTCCGCCACCAGAGCACCCATGCAATAGACATTCACCGCTGTGGCGTTGTCGGGCTTGAGGCGATGATCTGGTTCCGAACCGCTCACGTCTGGTCTCCGCTGCAGCAATTGAACTTCACGTCACGCGTTTACGAGGTTGCACGTTCGCGCGGGAAATGCATCCGCGCAATATAGAAGAACTGCCATATCACTTGACTTAGGGTGAGTTCGTCCCCGGCAGGGAATTACTTGTGCTCTCCTGCGATGACCAATGTTGCTCCAAAACGGCTGACGTAGCGCAAAGTAATCGATTGTATATCGCCCGCCAGGCACTTGACCGCCCGCGGGCCGCTTGCTGAATGGAGGCATGACCCCAGTCTTTTTCTATCACCTCGAGCGGCAGCCCCTCGACGTGGTCCTGCCGAAGCTGCTGGCGATGAGCCTCGAGAGAGGCTGGCGCGTCGTGGTGCAGGCGGGCTCGGAAGAGCGAGCCGAGGCGATCGCCGCGCAGCTCTGGAGCCACGACGAGGAGAGCTTCCTGCCGCACGGCACTAAGGCCGACGGATTTCCCGACCTTCAGCCGATCTGGATTACCGCAGACGGCGATAATCCCAACAACGCCAATGTCCGCTTCTTCGTCGACGGGGCGGAGCCCGAAGCGGTCGAAGGGCTGACGCGCGCCGTCATCCTTTTCGACGGGCAGGACGGCGAAGCTGTCGAGAGAGCACGGGCCGGGTGGAAGCGTTTCCGTGCAGCGGGCCATGAGGTGACTTACTTCCAGCAGGACGAGCGGGGACAGTGGCAGAACCGCGCCGGGCGCTGAGCGCTCAGCCGAGCTGCGCCTCGAGCCACTGGTTCTCGAGTGCATCGAGCTCCTCGGCCAGCCTTGTGCGGAGCCGTGTGAAGTCCGCCGCCTTCCGGGGCTCCTCCGTGAACAGGCTGTGATCGGACAGCGCCCGGTCGAGGATCTCGATCTTGCCGCGGATCTCCTCCATCTTGCGGTCGAGCTTTTCCAGCACCTTCTGCGTGGCGGAGGCAGAGGGCCGCGGCGCATCGCGCGCGGCCGGCGCTGCGGCCTTCGCAGCCGTGGACCGCTCGCCGCGCCGGGCCTCGCGTGCCCGCTCGAGCACCAGCCTTGTGTAATCGTCCATGTCCCCGTCGAACGGCTTCACCGTCCCGTCGCTGACCAGCCAGAGCTGGTCGGCGCAGGTTTCGATGATGTGGCGGTCGTGGCTGATGAGGATGACCGCGCCTTCGTAGTCGTTGATCGCCATGACCAGCGCCTCGCGGCTGTCGACGTCGAGATGGTTCGTCGGCTCGTCCAGCACCAGCACATGCGGCGCGTGGAAGGCGGCAAGGGCGAACAGCAGCCGCGCCTTCTCGCCACCCGAAAGCGTGTCACAGCGCGAATCCGCCAGCGCCGCGCCAAACCCATAGGCGCCCAGCCGGGCGCGCCTCTTCGATTCCGGCTCTTCCGGCATCAGTGCGCTGAAATAGGAGTAGGGCGTGCGTTCCGGCGACAGCTCATCCAGCTGGTGCTGCGCGAAATAGCCTACGGTGAGCCGGGCGGGCGCCTTCATCTCGCCTGACATCGGCTGAAGCTTGCCGCAGAGCAGCTTGGCGAAGGTCGACTTGCCGTTGCCGTTTGAGCCCAGGAGTGCAATGCGGTCGTCAGGATCGAGCCGCAGCGTGATGTTCTTCAGGATCGGCCGGTTCTCGGCGTAACCGACGCTCACCCTGTCCCACTTCACGATGGGCGGTGCGATCGCCTTTTCCGGATTGGGAAAGAAGAAGGGCGCCACGCGGTCTTCGACGAGTTCGGCGATGGGCTCGAGCTTGGCCAGCGCCTTCAGCCTGCTCTGCGCCTGGCGCGCCTTCGACGCCTTGTATCGGAAGCGTTCCACGAAGGCCATCATGTGCTGGCGCTGGTCTTCCTGCTTCTTGCGAAGCTTCTGGGTGAGTGCCTGCTTTTCGCGCCGCTGCCGCTCGAAGCTGTCGTAATTGCCCTGGTAAAGCGTGAGCTTGCCACGTTCCAGATGAAGGATGTCGCCCACCGCCTCGTTCAGGAGGTCGCGGTCGTGGCTGATCAGGACGATGGTGTGCGGATAATCTCGGATGAAGCTCTTGAGCCAGATCGTGCCTTCGAGGTCGAGATAGTTGGTGGGCTCGTCGAGCAGCAGCACGTCGGGCCTGGCGAAGAGCGCCGCGGCGAGCGCCACGCGCATGCGCCAGCCGCCGGAGAGGGCGGAGCAGGGGCCGGCTTGCGCCTCTTCCGAGAAGCCGAGCCCGCTCAGGATGGTGGCGGCGCGCGCTTGCGCGCTGTGTGCATCCATGTCCGAGAGTCGGGTCTGGATTTCGGCGATGCGGTGCGGGTCGGTCGCCGTCTCCGCCTCCGCGGTGAGCGCCGACAGCTCCTCGTCACCCGCCATGACGGTAGCGACGAGACTTTCGGAGCCTCCCGGGGCTTCCTGGGCGACGGTGCCGATCCGCGCATTGCGGGGTAGGGTGATGGAGCCCGCTTCGGGCGGAAGCTCTCCCAGGATGAGCCGGAACAGCGTGGACTTGCCCGCCCCGTTGCGGCCGACGATTCCCACCTTGTGGCCATCGGGAACGGCAACGCTGGCCTCTTCCAGGAGCAGGCGGCCGCCGATGCGGGATGTGAGACCGTTGATGTGCAGCATGGCAGCGCCTTCTAGCGGCCGGGACCCGCCCTGTCACCCGTCGCACTGTCGTCCAAAACGGTATTGACTTGGAGCGTGCTGCACCGCACAAGCCGTGATGGGAATTGAGGAGCGCACATCAGGTGAATGACGGACGCCCTGCCAGGGTGATTCAGGCCGGCCCGGCGGACGCCGCCTACCTGGACGAGATCACCATGATGCTCCGAGACCTGCTGCGCCAGGTCATCCGGCTGCGCGAGCCCCGCGTTCTCGCCCTGATCGACGAACCCTCGAATGCGGCGGCGCTGCCGGATGAGCTGATCGAGCACGCGCTGCAGGTCATCGGCATCTGGCTGCAGCTGCTCAACATCGCCGAGGAGAATGCGGCGATGCGCGCCCGCCGCCAGATGGAGACGCGGAGCGGGCCGGACCAGGTGCCGGGGTCCTTCGCCCATGCGTTTGCCGCCGTGGCGGCCGCCAACGTCTCTCCGGAAGCAGTGCAGAGGGCGCTCGACACCATCGATGTCCAGCCCACCATCACCGCCCACCCGACGGAGGCGAAGCGCGTTACCGTGCTCGAAATCCACCGCCGCATCTATCTCAAGCTCTATGAGCTCGAAAGTCCGCGCTGGACGCCGCGCGAGCGCACGGCCCTACTGAAGGCGCTCAGGAACGAGATCGACCTTCTGTGGCTTACCGGCGAGATCCGCCTTGAGAAGCCCACTGTGGAACAGGAAATCCACTGGGGCCTTCATTTCTTCCGCGAAACCCTGTTCGACCGCACGGTGAGCCTCTGCGACCTTCTCGAGGCTGCACTCCAGCGCCATTACCCGGAAACGCCCTGCCGCGTCCGCCCGCCGCTTCGATTTTCTTCCTGGATCGGCGGCGACCGCGACGGCAATCCCTTCGTGACCGTGGACGTGACGCGCTATGCGCTGGAGGAGAACCGTCAGGCGGTGGTCTCGCGCCTTGACCGGCGGCTGAATGAGCTCGCTCAGCTCGTCTCGCTCAGTTCGCAGGAAATTGCATTTCCACCGGACTTCTCGGATCGCCTCGCCCGGCAGATCGAACTGTCGGGCGATGCCCAGCGAATAGTGGGCCGCAACGTGCATGAGCCGTTCCGGCAGTTCTTCACAGCTCTTCGGCTGCGGCTCGCGGCGACCTTCGATCCTCTGGCGAAGGGCACCGGCTTCCGCGACACGGGTGAACTCATTGCCGAGCTGCTCGCCGGCGAGGAGGCTTTGGCGCAGATGCAGGCTGTCTCCATCGCCTCTTCGCTGGTGCGGCCGGTGCGCTGGGAAGTCGAAACCTTCGGCTTCCGCACGCAGAGCCTCGACATCCGCCAGAACACCACCGTCATCAACCGGGTGCTGAAGGAGATCTGGCGGAAGCTCAATCCCCTGGAGGAGAGCGCAGGCCCTGAACCCGGCACCCGGGAGTGGCAGGGCTGGGTGGAGGCCGAACTTGCCAAGCCGCTCGGTTTCCTCCCGCAATTCCGCGGCATCTCGGAAGAGGCCCGCGAGCTCCTGAACCTTCTCGGCCTCATCCGCGAGACAATCGACGGACCCGATCCGCAGGCTATCGGCGCCTTCATCCTGTCCATGACGCAGAGTGCCGGCGACGTGCTGGGGCTCTATCTGCTCGCCAAGTTCGCAGGCCTCTTCGCCGACGAGACGGCGCGGGAGACTTGCCGCATCCGCGTGGTGCCGCTGTTCGAGACGATCGACGACCTGCGCGCCGCTCCTGCCATCATGACCGAACTCCTGAAGCATCCCGTGGTGCAGAGTTCCGTGTCGGCGAATGGGGGGCGGCAGGAGGTGATGCTCGGCTATTCGGACTCAAACAAGGACGGCGGTTTCTTCTGCGCCAGCTTCGAGCTGTTCGAAGCCCAGCGCCGCCTGATCCGCATCGGGCGCGAGGCGGGGATCGCCATAAGCTTCTTCCACGGGCGCGGCGGATCGGTGAGCCGCGGCGGCGCGCCGACAGGCCGCGCCATCGCCGCTCAGCCGGCCGGCACCATTGCCGGACACATGCGGGTGACGGAGCAGGGCGAGGTGGTCTCATCGAAATTCGCCAACCGCGGCACCGCCCAGAACAACCTCGAAATTCTCGCCTCCAGTGTCTTCATCCACACGCTGAAATCAATTGATGAGCCCGAACTCAGGATCAATCCCGAGCACCAGGGCGCGGTGGAGTGGATCGCGCAGGCTTCCTTCCGCCACTACCGCAAGCTGGCGGAGGACAGGGCGCTTCTCGACTATTTCCACCAGGCCTCTCCGGTGGAGGAACTTGCCAACCTGAAGCTCGGCTCGCGGCCCGCCCGCCGTTTCGGGGCCAAGGGCATTGGCGACCTTCGCGCCATTCCCTGGGTCTTCGCCTGGAGCCAGAACAGGCATCTTCTCACTGGCTGGTACGGGCTCGGCTATGCCTTCGACGACTTCCTGGTGCCCCGCGGGACCGATGGCATGCGCCTCCTGCGTGACATGTTCAACCGCTCGCGCGGCTTCCGGCTGGCCGTCGACGAAGTCGAAAAGTCGCTCTACCTCGCCGACATGGAGGTGGCGGAACGCTATGCCGAACTCGTCACCGACCGCACCTCGGCCGAGCGCCTTTTTGCCTTGATCCGCCACGAGCATCGCCGCACGTCCCGCACCATCCTCGAGCTCACCGGCGAAATGCGCCTGTGCGAACGTTTCGAGGGCCTGCAGCGCCGCTTCGAGCGCGTCCGGCCCATGGTGGACCAGGCCAACCGATGGCAGGTGCAGCTACTGAAGGAAACCCGCCGCAACGACGGCGGCGAGCCGCAGATGATGCCGCTCCTGATGACCATGAACTGCGTGGCGGCCGGGCTCGGCTGGACTGGGTGAGGGAGCCTCGCGGTCCTTCCGCTTGCCTCTTGCTCTTGCCCGCATTTTCCAGTCTATTTTCTTCACACGTCAAGATAGAGGGAGTGAATCGATGGCATTTTCGTCGCGCATTTTGATTGCCGCAGCTGCGGTCTTGGCGTTGAGCCTGCCGGCCTCGGCGGCCAACATGATCGGCAATTGCGAAGTGACGGGCGAGAAGGGTTCGATTCCCATCGCCAACCCCGCCAAGGCGGGCCAGCTGACGGTGGAGGTCTCGCTTCCCTCGCCCATCTGGTGGAATGGCGATACGCCCGAAGCCATCAAGGATGGCATGGAATACTGCATGGCCGCCGAGATCGCCTGGCGGGCCGGCTATGACAAGCTGGAGGTGGTGAATGTCGGCTGGGACGCCCTGATTGCCGGGCAGACCGAGGGTTTCGACCTTGCCATGTCGCAAATCTCGATCACCGAGGAACGCAAGAAGGTTCATGACTTCTCGGTGTCGTATTTCAACTCGGACATTGGGGTGCTGACGCGCAAGGATGCGCCGGTTGATGAAAAATCCATCAAGTCCGCGAAGGTCGGCGTGCAGCAGGCCACCACGGGCGCCGCCTTCGCGCAGGATAAGCTCGGCATCACCGATCTGCAGGTCTATCCGGACCAAGGCGACATGTTCGCCGCGCTCCGCGCCGGGCAGATCGATGCCGCGGTCACCGACACGTCGATCACGCTCGCGGAGGAAGTCGCCAACCCGGACAAGGTCGTGGTGATCGGCCAGTACAAGACGGGCGAGGCCTATGGAGCGATTTATCCGAAGGGCAACGCCAACAATGCCACGCTCGACAAGATCATGCAGGCGATGATCGACGACGGCACCATTTCGAAGCTGGCCGCCAAGTATCTTGCGGCCGCATGGGGCAAGGATCCGGCCACGGTTCCCTACTTCAACCCCTGATCGGATGACCCCGCCGGGCACGACCGGCGGGGCCACCTCTCCCGTGAAAACTTACACTCCTCCGCTGCCCCAGCGCGCCGATGGGCTCGCCCTCACGGCGACACTCTTCGCGCTCCTCTGCCTTCTGGCGGCCTATGGCGCCACCTGGCTCGTCCGCAGCGCGCTCGATCATCTGGGCGTGATGACCGGCCTTTGGGCGGCGATCTTCTGGCTGGTGATCGCCGCGACGTCGCTGCTGTTCATTCCCGCCATGGCTGGAATGGCCGGCGCACGCCGCGCGCGTGCCGCCCTGGCCAAGGATGACATCGTCACGGCGCGGATCGAGACGGCGGCGGCGCGGGACCACGCCTGGCTCACCTTCGGCTGGGGCGCTTTCGCGCTCATCGCGCTGGGCTTTTCCTGCTTCCTGATGATGAACGACGTCGCGGTGGGCCGGACGTTCTTCTACCTGCCGCTGATGCAGGAAAAATGGTGGCAGGTCACCAAGCAGTTCCTGCTCAACAACATCTTCATATTCGTCGTGGCCGAGGTGCTGGTGCTCGTCTGGGGGCTGGTCGTGGCGCTGGCGCGGCTCATGCCTGGCAAGGCGGGCCAGCCGATCCGGGCTCTTGCCATCCTCTATTGCGACATTTTCCGCGGTCTTCCGGCCATCGTGACGCTCTACCTGATCGGCTTCGGAATTCCGACCTCGGGCCTGCCCGATCTGATCGTGCCGCACATCGTGGGTCTTTTCACCGACCTATCGTCGATGACGGTAGCAGAGCAGCGTGCCGCTACCCGCATTCCTGTGAGCTGGTGGTGCATCCTGGCCCTCACGCTCACCTATGGCGCCTACGTGGCTGAGGTCTATCGCGCGGGTATCGAAAGCATCCACTGGAGCCAGGTCTCCGCCGCGCGCTCGCTCGGTCTCTCCTACATGCAGACCATGCGCTACGTCGTGGTGCCGCAGGCGGTGCGGCGCATCATGGCGCCGCTCCTCAACGACTTCATCGGGCTTCAGAAGGATACGGCCTTGGTGCAGGTCGTGGGGGTCATCGATGCCTTCAACCAGTCGCGCATCATCGCCTCCAATGCCTTCAATCTCTCGGCCGTGACCATAGTGGCGATCCTCTTCGTGCTGATCACCATTCCGCAGGCCCGCTTCGTGGACCGGCTGATCGAACGCGACAATGCCCGCATGCGGGCAGGGGGCTGAGATGGCTTTCCTCGAGATCCGCGACGTCGAAAAGGAATTCGGCCCGATCCGGGTGCTGCGCGGCGTGAACCTCTCTGTCGAGGAGCATCAGGTCGTCTGCCTCATCGGGCCGTCGGGCTGCGGCAAGTCCACGCTGCTGCGTTGCATCAACGGGCTGGAGAAGATCCAGGGCGGCGAAATCCGCCTCATGAACGACCGCGTTTCGGGCCCCGGCGTCGACGTCAACCGGCTTCGCCGGGACGTGGGCATCGTATTCCAGAGCTTCAATCTCTTTCCGCACATGAGCGTCCTCGAGAATGTGACGCTCGCTCCCCTCAAGGTGCTCAGGCTCTCGCGCGAGGAGGCCGAGGCGAGGGCGATGGGGCTCCTCAGGCGCATCGGCATGGAGGCCAAGTCCCGCGACTACCCGGACCGGCTCTCGGGCGGCCAGCAGCAGCGCGTGGCGATCGTGCGCGCGCTCGCCATGGAGCCGAAGCTGATGCTGCTGGACGAGATCACCTCCGCGCTCGACCCGGAACTCGTCTCGGAAGTGCTCAATATTGTCCGAGACCTTGCCGCCCAGGGCATGACGATGCTGCTCGCCACCCACGAGATGGGCTTTGCCCGCGAGGTGGCGTCCAAGGTCTGCTTCCTGCATGAGGGCGTGGTGCACGAGGAAGGCCCGCCCGCGCAGATCTTCGGCGACCCGAAGCAGGAGCGCACGCGCGCCTTCCTGAAGCGCATCATCGAAGCAGGCAGGCTCTAGCCGTGTGAGGCGAACACGCTCGTCCTGCCGTCGCGGCCGAGCAGCAGGACGTCGTATCGCTCTGCCTGGCCTTCCATTTCCATGCCCGGAGAACCGACGGGCATGCCGGGCACGAGGAGGCCACGCGCATCGGGCTTCTCCGCCAGCAGCCGTTTGATGTCTTCCGGCGGCACATGGCCGGAAATGACGTAGCCCTCGATCTCGCCCACGTGGCAACCTTCGAGACCTTGCGGAATTCCGAGTTTTGCCGACTCGCCGGCGAGATTCTCACTGTCGATGAGGGTCACGGGCAGTCCTGCTGCGGCCATCCGGTCCGTCCACGCGTGACAGCAACCGCAGCCCGGATTGGTATAAAATGTCGGTGCCGCGGCTCGCGCAGGGAGCATGGGAAGGGCGAAAACGGCAAGCAGCGAGGCTGTGAGATTGCGGCGGCTGGGTATCATGGCATTCCTTTCGGCAACTCTGTTCTCAACGGGAAGACTATTCCTGCCGCGATGTGGTCATTTGAAGGCCTCGTCCACCGGAACCTTGTAGGCATTGGCAAGCCGGTTCGTCATGTTGGCGAGCCCCACCACGGCGAAGAGCTCGTTCATCATCTCTTCGCTCGCGCCCTTGGCGCGCGCCGCCGCGCCATGGCTTGCCATGCAGTATTCGCAGTTGTTGGTGATCGAGATGGCCACGTAGACGAGCTCCTTGGTGAGCGGGTCGAGATGGCCTTGCCCCATCACTTCCTTCAGGCTCTCCCAGACATGCCGCAGCATGCGGGGTTCATTGGCGAGGTACTTCCAGAAATTGTTGACGTCAGCCACCTTGCGGGTCGACTTGATGTCGTCGAACACGGCCTTCACCGCATCCGGAGCATCTTCATAAGCGATTGGTTTCATTGTCAGCTTCCGTTCAGACTTGTGGCAACGGTCTCCTTGAAGACCCCTTAATTCCGCCATCCAGGGTGATCAGGTTGGAACAGGTTTCGCGGTGAGCGCGTTATGGCCCCTTGAACCCCGGAAACACCTGAAGATCTGAGTGGAGCGACAGAATGACGTTTTCTCCTTTGCGTGCAAGCCTTCTCGCACTGGCCTTGTTCGGCATCGCGGCACCTGCGACTGCCGCCACCTCCGGCCAGTTGCTGCTTGCGCAAGCCGAGACCACTGAAGCGCAGGATTTCGATGTCATCCGCAAGTTCCTGGCCGGCGGCAGGGATCTCTCACGCTTGAGCGAGGAACGCCTTCAGCAGCGCCTGACGCGCGCCAAGAAGCTGCGCGAGACCGAAGGCCTGCCCGCCGACCTGGACCAGGCGCTGCAGCAGGAAATCGCCCAGATCGGTGCGGAGATCGAGCGCCGACAGCAGGCGGCCGCCGAGACGCCGCCGGCTGCTGAACAGCCGGCCGCCGTGGAGCAGCCTCCCGCCGTGGAACAGCCTCCCGCCGTGGAACAGCCTACCGCGCCGCAAGCCGAATCCCTGCCCGAAACCACTCCTCAGCCGCAGGAACAGCAGCAGACTGCGGAGCAGCCGCAGACGGAGCAGCCCGTGGCGGAGTCCCCGCCCCAATCCCAGCAGCCCGTCTCGGAGGCGCAGCCAGAGGTGCAGGCCCAGGCTGAAACCGAACAGCCTTCTTCGCCGCCCGCCGCCTCCAGTCGTTCCTCGGACGAGGTTGGCCAGTTCCTGCAGTCGGTTCGGCCGGCCTCCGAACTGGACGAGCAGCAGTTGAGGCAGCAGATGACCCAGGCAATGCGCCTCTCCAAGACCAAGGGATTGCCCCAGGCCCAGCGCCGGGCCCTCCGTGAGGTGATCCGCGAGGCCCGCACCGCGCTCCGGCAGGATGGCGCCGGCGGGCAGGCGACGGAAGCTCCCGTTGCGGGCAGCGGAGAACAGCCGGCACAGCAGCAGACCGGAGGCCAGCAGCCGACGACGCAGCAGCCGACGACGCAGCAGCCGACGACGCAGCAGCAGGCGGGGCAGCAGCAGCCGACGACCCAGCAGATCGAGTCGCCCCCGCCGGATCCCGAGGCGGAACGCCAGGCGCGGGCCATCCTCGCCGACAAGACCGACGTGAGGTCGCTGGAGCGGCGTGAGCTTCGCCAGCGCCTGACGCGCATTCGTGATCTTCTGGCCACGAACCAGCTTACGCCCCAGACGCGCGAAGCCCTGCGCCAGAAGCTCGCGGCCGAACGGCAGGTATTGCGCCGCGAGGTGCGCCGGGACGAGGATGGTGGCTCGAGGGGCGGTTCTGGCGCCGACAGCAACGTCACCATCAACAACAATTCCACCGTCAACAACACCAACACCGAAGTGCGGGTGGTGCTGCGTGACCGCCGGCCCCCGGAGGAGCTGGAGGAGCGCGAACTCGTGCGCCGCATCGACATCTATCGCGACGTGGTGAACGACGATCGCTACGAGGAGCAGGAGCGCCGGGAGTGGCGCCGCCAGATGGAGCGCGACCGTCGCTACCTGCGCCGGCTCATGATGGAGGAACGGCGTGAGCGTGAGGCACGCCTCAGGGCCGGTGAACTGGAGTTCAACTTCGAGATCGAGGACGACTACCAGCCCGGCCAGGAAATTCCGGACGACGTCTTCGCCGCCGAAGTGGAGGACGAGGAAATTGCCGAGGTGCTGGCCGCTCCGCCACGCCGCGAAATCGAGCGCCGCTACACGGTGGAGGAGATTGAGCGTTCGCCTGAAGCCCGCGAGGCGGTGGCCCGCATCGAGATCGACACGGTGCACTTCGGCTTCGGCGAGGGCTTCCTGCGCGAGGAGGAAATCGACAAGCTGGACCGCATCGCGCAGGTGCTCGAGCGTATCCTGGCGAAGAATCCGGACGAGGTCTTCCTTCTCGAGGGCCACACCGACGCCGTGGGCTCGGACGCGGCCAACCTGCAACTCTCCCGCCAGCGTGCAAAGGCGGTGAAGGAGGCGCTCACCACCTACTACGTGATCCCGGCGGAGAACCTTGAGACGGTGGGTCTTGGCGAGCGCTACCTCAAGATCCCCACGAACCTGGCCGAGGCGGAGAACCGGCGGGTATCGCTGGCCCGCATCACGCCCCTCGTGGGCCAGGCCGACTAGGAGCGGGAGCCAAAGCTTGCAACTGGCCCGGGCCGCCGCTATACGGCGGCCCATTCCAATTCAGGGCAAGCACACGAGGAATTCATGGCCATCGAACGCACCTTCTCCATCATCAAGCCGGATGCGACCCGCCGCAACCTGACGGGCGCCATCAACGCCAAGATCGAGGCCGCCGGCCTCCGGATCGTTGGCCAGAAGCGCGTGAAGTGGGGGAGGTCAGAGGCCGAGGCCTTCTACGCCGTGCACAAAGAGCGCCCCTTCTTCAACGACCTCGTCAACTTCATGATGTCCGGCCCGATCGTGGTCCAGGTCCTCGAGGGTGAGAACGCAGTGGCCAAGTACCGCGAGGTGATGGGCGCTACCAACCCCGCCAATGCGGCACCGGGCACCATCCGCAAGGAGTTCGCGGAATCGATCGAGGCCAACTCGGTGCACGGTTCGGATTCGCCGGAGAACGCCAAGCTGGAGATCGGGCAAGTCTTCAAGCCGGAAGAGATCGTAGGCTAAGGCAAGCATCATGTGGACCGCCCTCTACGTCGCCTCGATCGTGGCCGTGAACTGGATGTTCACGGCCATCGCGCCGTGGTCGACTCCGCTGGGCGATCTCTATCTCGCCAACGTCGTGGTCGGTTTCGTCTTCGTGCTGCGCGACTATGCACAACGCGAAATCGGCCACTCGGTGCTCTTCGCGACGGCCGTGGCCGGCGTTCTCACCTGGTACATGGTCGACCCGGCGATCGCCGTCGCCTCGATCACCGCCTTCGTGCTGTCCGAGACGGCCGACTGGGGGGTCTATTCCTTCCTGCGCCGGCCCCTGTCGCAACGTATCCTGTACTCGAGCCTCATCGCGGTTCCGCTCGATACCTTCGCCTTCCAGTATCTCGCCGGTTATCTCACCCCGGCAGCCTTCGCGACTGAGATCGCCAGCAAGGCACTGGGGGTCCTCCTTGTGTGGTATCTCCTGCGCCTGCGCGACCGGAAACTCGCCCTTACGGCCTGAGTGCGCCCTGCGCACATCTGGTTTCCCCTGTTCTTGCGGAACCACCCGCCTGCCGGAACTATTGCAAGGCATGCGCATTACATCCGCAGGCAAGCGCGAGCTGCCGTTGAGGTCAAAAAAAACAGGGAACAACACGATGAACAAGCACGTTCTCGCGCTGAGCACAGCGCTGTCCATTCTTGCCTTCACGCCGGCCTTCGCCCAGGAATCCACCTCCCCGGCGCCGGCGGTTGATTGCACGCAGCCGGCCAATGCCAACGATCCGGCCTGCGCGAACCAGCAGAACCAGTCGGGCACGACCACGACCACGACTGACCAGAACGCCCAGTCGGGCACGACGACCACCACGGATCCGAACGCACAGTCCGGTTCGACGACCACCACCACCACCGACCAGTCGACCACGACGGGCCAGACCGGCACCAGCGGAACTGACACCGGTACGGGCTCCACCGTGACCACGACCACCACGGATTCCAGCACCCAGCAGATGAGCGCCGGTGAGCTGATCGTTCCCGCCGACCAGCTGAACAGCGCCCAGGTGATGAGCGCAAACGACTACATCGGCAAGACCGTCTATGACCAGGCCGGCAACAACATCGGTGAGGTCAACGACCTGATCGTGTCGGGCGACGGCAACATCGAGGCGGTGATCCTCGGCGTTGGCGGTTTCCTCGGCATCGGCGAGAAGGACGTGGCGGTGAACACCGCTGCGATCCAGATGGTGCAGGATGGCGACAACCAGCGCCTGGTCGTTCAGGCCACCAAAGAAGCGCTTGAAAGCGCACCCACCTATGACCGCAGCAACCGCCGCTACGCCGAGCAGCCTGCGGGCGGAATGACGACCGACCAGACGGGTTCGACCACGACCGCCCCGGCCGAGGGCACTGGCACGACGGGTGCCACCGTGGACTGCTCGCTGCCTGAGAACGCGAACAACGCGGCCTGCGTAAACCAGCAGCAGAACCAGCAGCAGTAAGACCAATCAATGGGGCGGCGGCCTTCGCCGCCACTCTATCCCTCTTGCGAATGAAGCCCGTCAGACGCCTCGGCGCTGACGGGCTTCTGCCGTTGATAAGACCTTGCCGAAGGGCTTCCTCAGGCCTTCACGCTGCGCATGAGGAATGCAGGCATCGTCTGTTCGGTGAAGCCGCGGTGATCCGGTGCATCCGATACGTCGCGCTGCGGGTGACGGTCGCGCTCGCGCCTGGGCTTCTCTGCCTTGGGTTCCGGAGGCTTCGCGGAGGCGGTGGGCTTCTGCACGGGCGCTTCGGAACGGTCACGCTCGCGGTCCCGCCCGCGGCTGCGGTTGCGCTCGCCTCGCTCACGGCGTTCGCCGCGCTCCCGGCGGGGGCGGTCCGGTTCGGCGGCGCGGGTCTCGATCGCTTCCTGGGCCTCTTCGCCCAGGTCGAAATAGGGAACCTCTTTCTTGATCAGGGCCTCGATGGCCTTCCACTGCTTCGATTCTTCCTTGGTCACCATGGTAAAGGCGTGGCCCTCACGGCCGGCGCGACCGGTGCGGCCGATACGGTGCACGTAATCCTCAGCATGGGTGGGAACGTCGAAATTGAAGACGTGCGAGACCTCCGGAATGTCGAGGCCGCGAGCGGCGACGTCGGAAGCGATAAGATAGGTGATCTCATTGGCCCGGAATGCCGAGAGCGTCCGCAGACGCGCAGATTGGTCCATGTCGCCATGCAGCGCGCCAACGCTGAAGCCGTGCACCGCGAGAGACTTCTCGAGCAGCGCCACGGTGGTCTTGCGATTGGCGAAGATGATGCCGTTCTTGACCTTGTTCTGCGTGCGCAGCAGCTGGCGTAGCGCCTCCCGCTTGGCCTTGGCTTCATGGGGAACTTTCACCAGCATCTGCACGATCGTCTCGGCCGTGGAGGAGGGCCGGGACACCTCGACGCGGACAGGATTGTGCAGGAATTGCGAGGTGAGCCGCTGGATCTCGGGCGGCATCGTGGCTGAGAAGAAGAGCGTCTGCCTGGTGAAGGGAAGGAGTTTGCAGATGCGCTCGATGTCGGGGATGAAGCCCATGTCGAGCATGCGGTCTGCCTCGTCGATCACAAGCATGTCAATCCCGTTGAGGAGCAGCTTGCCGCGTTCGAAGTGATCGAGGAGACGCCCGGGTGTCGCAATGACGACATCGGCACCACGGTCGATCTTCAAGGCCTGGGGCTCGAAGGCCACCCCGCCGATCAGCAGCGCGACCGAAAGGTTGTGCATCTTGCCCAGTGTCTCGAAGGCTTCCCGCACCTGGTCGGCAAGCTCGCGCGTGGGTTCGAGGATCAGGGTCCGCGGCATCCTCGCCCGGGCCCGGCCCTTTTCGAGAAGGGACAGCATGGGAAGCACGAAGGCGGCTGTCTTGCCGGATCCGGTCTGCGCGAGTCCCATCACATCGCGGCGCTGCAGGGCCGGAGGAATGGCTTCCGCCTGGATTGGGGTGGGGATCGTGTATCCGGCGGCGGTGACCGCCTCGAGGGTTCTGGGGCTCAGGCCGAGCTCGGAGAAATTCATGTGCAGTGAAAAACCAATCTGGCGGCTTTGTTCATGTCGTTCATAAGGCGCGCGGGCAGATGCGCCAAAGGGCCCGGGCGCCGGAATTGAAGCCGCACATAGGGATTCCGGTGGGGAAAGTCAATTCATGTCCTCAGGCGTGTTGATGAAATGTTCTTCATCATGCAATTCTGGCGGGCGCCTGATTGTAGTGTTCGGGCGCTGAACGAGGGCCGTGCCGCAAGGGCAGGTCCCAAAATGGGGGATTTCACAATGAAGAAACTCGGCGCCGAATTCTTCGGCACCTTCTGGCTCGTTCTGGGCGGCTGCGGGTCGGCAGTATTGGCCGCGGCCTTTCCGGGTCTCGGCATCGGCTTTGCCGGGGTCGCTTTGGCCTTCGGCCTCACCGTGCTGACCATGGCCTATGCCGTGGGCCATGTATCGGGCGCTCACTTCAACCCGGCCGTGACGGTGGGACTGGCCGCGGCAGGCCGCGTCTCCTGGAGCACGGTCCCGGGCTATGTCGTCGCGCAAGTCCTGGGCGGTGTCGCGGCCGCGGCGGTGCTCTATCTGATTGCCAGCGGCAAGGCGGACTTCGTTGCCGGAGGCTTCGCCGCAAACGGCTTCGGCGAGCATTCGCCGGGTGGCTACTCGCTAATGGCCGCCTTCCTCTGCGAAGTCGTGCTGACGGCGATGTTCCTGGCCGTGATTCTCGGCGTCACCCACAAGAATGCACCGGCAGGTTTTGCGCCACTTGCCATCGGGCTGGCGCTGACGCTCATTCACCTGATCTCGATTCCGGTGACCAACACGTCCGTGAACCCCGCGCGCTCGACGGCGGTGGCCTTCTTCGCCGAGCCCTGGGCCCTGCAGCAACTGTGGCTGTTCTGGCTTGCACCGGTGCTGGGCGGCATCGCGGGTGCTGTGATCCACCGCGCCTTCCTCTCGGAAGATTGATGCGTCAAAAAAGGGGCGGACCGGCGGTCCGCCCCAGTTTGCTACGCACGGGAGGAAGACAGACTGCGGTCGAACTGCCGTCGAGGAGTGGCCCCGAATCGTTTTCATTGTACTCCGGCTTTCGCCGCCTGTATCGCTGAGAGTAGGTGACGGAGACTGACCCAAAGCGTGATTTGACCCCTGGCGCGGTCGAGCGCAACAATTGCACCGTTGGTTAAACGGCGAGAGGTCTCGAAAACTGATGCCCCCGACGAGAAAACAGGCCGGCTGATCCTCCCTGCGTGGACCCCGGCGAACCAACCAGACATCGCTGACGAACAGGCCGCCTTGAGCGGCAGTAAAGCGCCCAAGTGAACGGGCGGCGTGGTATCACGCAAAAAGACCCCGCGAGGAACAGTCCTGCGGGGTCTCGTTCGTTTCAGGATGACTCTCCGGTTCCCGGCGCCGCCTTCTTGGCGTGCTGGCGCGCCAGCAGACCGGCGGGCGTGACACTGGCGATCGCCGTCTGCAGCTTGTTCTGCCATCCCGTGACCACGTCGCCATCGCCACGCATCATGGCGTCGAAACCTGATCTCGCGACGTCCTTCGGATCGTCCTTCTTCTGCTGTCCGATCTTGGTGTCGGTGAGGCCGGCACGGTCGAAGAACTCCGTTTCGGTGGCCCCAGGCATGAGGCAGGTGACGGTGACGCCGCTTTCTGCGAGTTCTGCCCTGAGTGCGAAGGAAAAGGAATCGAGGAAGGCCTTGGAGGCGTTATAGACTGCCTGGTATGCGCCTGGAATGAAGCCGGCAATCGAGCCGGTGATCAGGATGCGCCCCGAGCCCCGCTTGCGCATGCGCTGGCCCACGCGATGAATGAGGAACAGCGTGCCGGTGATGTTCGTGTCGACGACATGGAGAATGTCCTCGAAATCCTGGTCGAGAAATGCCTCTCCGAGCCCGTGGCCTGCATTGGCCATCAGGACGTCCACCTGGCGGCGGCCGACGGCATCGAGCACCTCCTCGACCCCCTCTTCGGTGGCAAGATCGCATTCCACCCAGTCGACCTTGACGCCGTGACCTTCCAGCCTCTGCGCGGCGGACTCGATCTCCGGCTCGTCGGCAGCGATCACGAGGTCAAAGCCGTCCGCGGCACAGAGCTCGGCGAGCTCATAGCCAATCCCGGTGGAAGCGCCGGTAACGAGGGCAAGCTGGCGCTTGGGCATTGCTGATTCTCCTTTTGGGGCTTCTCAGGGCGTAAGAACGACCTTGATGCAATTGTCCCGCTTGGCGTTGAAAGTGGCATAGAGGCTCGGTGCATCTTCGAGCCGGGCCTTGTGCGTGATGACGAAGGAGGGATCTATCTTTCCTTCCTCGACCAAGGCGAGAAGCTTCGGCATGTAGGCCTGCACCGGCGTCTGCGCCATGCGGAAGGTGAGACCTCTGTTCATTGCGGAACCGAATGGAATCTTGTCGAGATAGCCGCCATAGACCCCGACCACCGACACGGTGCCGAAATTGCGGCAGCACTGGATCGCCTCGCGCAGCACATGCGGACGATCGGTGGCGAGAAAGGCAGCAACCTTGACGCGGTCGAGCATCGCATCCGCGCTGGAGGTGGCATAGGGCTCCGTCCCGACGCAATCGATGCAGGCATCTGCGCCACGGCCCTGCGTCAGTTCCTGCATGGCGTCGTAGATGTCCAGCTTGGAAAAATCGAGCGTCTCGGCACCTGCTGCGCGCGCCAGGGCCAGCCGTTCCGGAATGGCGTCGATGGCGATGACGCGCCCCGCCCCCATCAGCATGGCACTTCGTATCGCGAACTGTCCGACGGGGCCGCAGCCCCAGAGGGCAATGGTCTCGCCACCCCGGATGTTGCAGAAATCGGCCGCCATGTAGCCGGTGGGGAAGATGTCCGAGAGGAACAGTGCCTGATCGTCCGGCATGCCGTAGGGCACCTTGAGGGCGCCGGTATCGGCGTAGGGAACGCGAAGATATTCGGCCTGGCCGCCGGCATAGCCGCCCAACAGGTGTGAATAGCCGAAGAGGCCGGCTGGCGAATGACCCCAGAGCTTCGCCGCCTTCTCGGCATCAGGGTTGGAGCGCTCGCAGGCCGAATGCCAGCCGTTGCGGCAGAAGAAGCATTCCCCGCAGGAGATGGTGAAGGGGATCACCACGCGGTCGCCCACCCTCAGATTGCAGTCCGGCCCCACTTCCACGACCTCGCCCATTGTCTCGTGGCCGACGACGTCGCCCTTGTGCATGTCGGGGATCACGCCGTTGTAGATGTGAAGGTCCGAGCCGCAGATGGCGCAGGAGGTGACCTTGATGATGCAGTCGCGCCCATGCTCGATTTGCGGATCGGGCACATGCTCGCAGCGCATGTCATGCTTGCCGTGCCAAGTAATCGCTTTCATGGGGCCTCCGTACTCGGGTCCCGACTTAATGGCAGGGGGAGTTGAAGGTTCCCCGCGCGGAGCCCTCGGCCTATGATGACGTGCGATATGAAGGAGCGGCAGTGATGAAGGGCATCAGGCTCGAAGCCCCGGGAGGGCTCGACAATCTCAGGAACGTGACGCTGCCGGACCCGGGCGAGCCCGGAAGAGGCGAGATAAGGGTCCGCCTGCATGCAAGCTCTCTCAACTATCACGACTACCGCGTGCTGGCGACGCCCGGAGCGGTGGCCGCGGGGCGCATCCCGATGTCGGACGGCGCAGGCGTGGTGGAGGCGGTGGGTGAAGGTGTTCAGGAGTTCAGGCCCGGGGACCATGTGGTTTCCTGCTTCTTTCCCGGCTGGATCGCGGGTGAGCCGACCCTCCCGGACTTCGCCACCGTGCCGGGCGATGGAGTCGACGGTTATGCGCGCGAACGCGTGGTGTGCCTTGCTCACAGCTTCACTCACGCGCCGAAGGGCTGGTCGCATGCCGAGGCTGCGACCATCACGACGGCGGGCCTCACCGCCTGGCGGGCATTGATCGTGAATGGGCGGCTCCGGCCAGGGGACGCAGTGCTTGTGCTGGGCACGGGCGGTGTCTCGATTGCCGCGCTTCAGCTGGCGCGCGCCATGGGTGCGACGGTGATCGCGACCTCGTCATCCGACGAAAAGCGCCAGCGCCTGGAAGCCATGGGCGCTGCGCACACCCTGAACTACCGGACCGATCGCGATTGGGGCGCCCGCGTGAAGGACTGGACGGACGGTAAAGGCGTCGATCACGTGGTGGAGGTCGGCGGTCCCGGCACGCTGCCGCAGTCGATCGAGGCGGTGAAGGTGGGAGGCCACATCTCGCTGATCGGCGTGCTGACGGGGAGAAGCGGCGAGATCCCGACAGGCGCCCTCATGCGCAAGCAGGCGCGGCTCCACGGCCTCATCGTCGGCAACCGCACGCAGCAGCAGGACTATGTACGCGCTCTGGAGGCCACCGGCATTCGGCCGGTGATCGACCGCTCCTATCCGCTCGAAAACATTGCCGAGGCCTTCCGCCATGAGGAAAGCGGGCGGCATTTCGGCAAGATCTGCCTCGAGTGGTAAGGGCCGGGTCAGAGAACCGGCTGAAACCTCTTTTCGTTGATGACCGCGGCGATCCCCGTCGTGGCCAGGAGCAGTGCGAACTGGAAGACTGCCGCCGCGCTGCAGACGCTGGCGGGGTTCAGCCGTGCCTCCTGACCTGCCTGGGCGAGCGCAGGATCCAGGAATTGCCGGGGATCGATACCGGAGGTCACATGGGCCACGGCAAAGCTGATGGCGCCGGCGATGATGGGCAGCCAGAGCAGGTCCGTGCCGTGGAGATTGCTGATGCCGGCGATGGCGGCAAAGGCCACGATGCTCGACAGCAGCGACAGCACGAAGATGCTGAAGAATTCCGCGCCGTGGGCCAGCAGCGTCGGCGTTAAGAGAAAGTGGTCCTGGCTGGACATGGCCGGGTCGAGCGGTGCATCCCACTTGCGGGTGAACACGAGCCAGAAGCAGAAACCGAAAACGAGGACGTTGAGAAGAAGTGCAGATCCGATGGCCGAATACCGAATCCATTTATACTTCTCGGCGTGCATACCCGGACCTCCTGGTCGTCAGGATGCAACCCACAAGTGAATAATTCGTCAATTATGGAGGGATGGCTACCCTTCCTATTCGAGCCTCGCCGGGAAGCCCGGAGCGCGGAGGTCGGTCTGCAGAAGGTCCTCGAGCAGCTTGGCGATCTGGGTGGATTGCGCGCCGCCGCCGTAGGCCGCCTTTCCCTTCATGAAGGTCTGCTGCGTCAAGGACGCGAGATCGAGCGGCACGCCGAACTCCTTGCCGAATGTCATTGCGAAGCCGAGGTCCTTCAGCGCCAGGTCCATGGTGAACGCGATATCGTAGCTGCCGTTGAGGATCAGCTGGCCCTCCGTTTCATGCACGAAGCTCGTGCCGGACGAGGCCGTGATGGCGTGCCAGGCTTGAGCGAGGTCAAGCCCGCCGCGCTTGGCCAGCATGAGGGCTTCGGCATCCGCCACGAGATGGATGAAGGCGAGCATGTTTGTGATGACCTTGATCACGGCGGCGGAGCCGATCGGCCCCATATGGAAGATTTTCCGTCCGATCGTCTCCAGCGCCGGCTTGTGCAGTTCGAACAGGGCCTTGTCGCCGCCCACCAGCACCGTTATTTCGCCCCTTGCCGCAAGGTGCACGCCGCCGGTGACGGGCGCCTCGAGAACCTTTACGCCCCTTGCCTCCGCCATTGCCGCCAGCCGGATCATCTCGTCGCGGCCATTGGTGGAGTTCTCGATCCACGTGGAACCGGGCTTCAGCGCCGTCAGGACCTGCGTCAGCACCTTCTCGGATACGGCGGGGGAGGGCAGGCAGGTAAAAACGTGATCGACCCTGGAGGCGAGTGCGGCCGGTGAATCGGCCCATGAGGCACCGTCCTTCAGGTGGCGTTCCGCCAGTTGCCGATCGAGATCGAAGACGGTGACGTCGTAGCCCTTGCGTACCAGCGAATGCGCCAGGTGGCCGCCCAGATTGCCGAGTCCGATATAGCCGTAATGCATTGCCTATTCTTCCTTGCGCAGCGGGCGGTTTGTCATTTCGAGGTGCAGATTGCTGCCCGTGTAGGGATGAGCCTCCGCGACGTCCTCGTCGAGCTCGATGCCGAGGCCGGGCTCGCTGGGAGGGATGACGTAGCCCTCCTGCCAGAGGATCGGTTTCTTCAGGATCTTCGAGTGGAATCCGCTCCATTCCTCGATCGATTCGAGGATCAGGAAGTTGGGCAGCGAGGCGGCATAATGGATGTTCGCCGCGCCCTCGACGGGCCCCGCATAGAGATGCGGCGCGATCTGCGCGTAATAGGTCTCGGCCATTCCGGCGATCTTCTTGGCCTCCATGAGGCCGCCGACGCGGCCGAGCGCCATCTGCAGGATCGAGGCGGCGCGGCATTCGAGCACGCGGGCGAATTCGTACTTCGTGGTGAGCCGCTCGCCGGTGGCGACCGGGATCGAGGTTCCGCGCGCCACGAGGGCCATCTCCTCAGGCTTCTCGGGCGGGGTCGGCTCCTCGAACCACAGCGGATCGTAGGGCTCGATCTTCTTCGCGAAGCGGATGGCGCCTGCCGTGGTGAACTGGCCATGCGTGCCGAAAAGCAGGTCGGCCTTGGTGCCCACCGCCTCGCGGATCAGCTTGCAGAACTTCACGCAGAGTTCCATCGACTCGAGCGAGGGCTGGCGCGGATCGAAAGCGGAGTAAGGGGCCGCCGGATCGAACTTGATGCCGGTGAAGCCGCGCTTCACGTAGTGCGCGGCACGCTCGGCCGACTGTTCGGCGTTCCAGAAGATGGACGAGTCCTGGCCCTTGGCGGCATCGGGATAGATATAGGTGTAGGAGCGGAGCTTCTCGTGTACGCGCCCGCCGAGGAGTTCGTAGACGGGTTTTCCCAGCGCCTTGCCCTTGATGTCCCACAGCGCGATCTCGATCCCCGAGAGCACGCCCATCAGAGAAATGTCCGGGCGCAGCGAATAGCCCGAGCCATAGACCTTGCGCCACATGGCCTCGATGTGGAAGGGGTCCATGCCTTCAACATAACGCGAGAACGTGTCTTCGATCATCGCCGTCATCGCCTTCGGCCCGAAGGTGGCGCAATAGCATTCGCCGATGCCGGTGATGCCGTTGTCCGTCGTGAGTTTCACGAAGATGAAATAGCGCCCGCCCCAGGAGGGCGGCGGATTGCCGACGATGAAGACTTTGAGGTCCGTGACTTTCATGGAATTGCCCTCCCGGATCGGCTCGCTTCTAGCAGGCCGCGGCAAGTTCCGGCGATGAAAATTTCTAACCGGTCTTGAGGTCGAAGCACTTGTTTCAGGGGTGCGAATTGGAGCAAATGCGGCGGCTCCTCACCACTGGCAGGTTCGCGTGGCAGATCAGTTCGATTACATCGTCGTGGGCGCCGGCTCGGCCGGATGCGTGCTGGCCGACCGCCTGACGGCTTCGGGCGCGTACCGCGTGCTGCTTCTCGAGGCGGGTGGTGACGACCGCCGGTTCTTCGTTCACATGCCTCTCGGCTACGGCAAGACCTTCTACGACAAGAGGGTCAACTGGATGTATGAGGCGGAGCCCGATCCCGGACTCAACGGCCAGCGCGACTTCTATCCTCGCGGGAAAATTCTCGGCGGCTCATCCTCGATCAACGCCATGGTCTATATCCGCGGCCATCGGCAGGATTACGAGGACTGGAAGGCGGCCGGAAACACAGGCTGGGGCTGGGAGGACGTTCTCCCTGCCTACCTGAAGATGGAAGACGATCCGGAAGGAGATCCGAAGCTTCGAGGCAGGGGAGGGCCGCTCACCCTCTCCCATCTGGGCGATCAGGCGCACCACCTGTGCAAACCGTATCTGGCGGCGGCCCGTGCGGCCGGTCTTCCGGTGAACCCGGACTTCAACGGTGCCGAACAGGAGGGTGTGGGCCTCTATCAATTCACCATCCGCGGCGGCTTGCGGCTGTCCGCGGCGCGCGCCTTCCTGAGGCCCGCGATGAGGCGAAGGAACCTGCGCGTCGAGACGGAAGCGCATGTGACGCGCATCCTCTTCGAGGGCAGGCGTGCCGTGGGCATATCCTATGTGCAGCGGGGCGTGAGCCGGGAGGCCAGGGCAGGGGAGGTGATCGTGGCAGGCGGGGCCATCAATTCGCCGCAGCTTCTGCAATTGTCCGGCATAGGGCCGGGCGCGCTGCTCCAGTCCCTCGGCATTCCGGTTCTGGCGGAGAACCCCAACGTCGGCGCGCGCATGCAGGACCATCACGGCATCAACTACACCTGGCGCATGAAGGTGCCCACCTTGAACGACGCGCTCCGCCCCTGGTGGGGGAAGCTGCGCGCAGGGCTCGAATACCTTGCACGTCGCAAGGGGCCGCTCGCGCTGAGCATCAACCAGGGTGGCGGTTTCTTCCGCACCAGCCCGGAGATGACACGGCCCAACATGCAACTCTACATGCAGGCCTTCTCGACCCTCCTCCCAAAGGCCGCGGAACGGCCGATCCTCAACCCCGATCCCTTCTCGGGCCTGTCCCTCGGCTTGAGCAACTGCCGCCCGACGAGCACCGGCGAGGTGATGATCAAGTCGCCCGATCCCTTCGTCCACCCCAAGATCAGCTTCAACGCCTACTCGACGCAAGGCGACGTGGCCGAAATGCTGGCGGCGGTGAAATTCCTGCGCGTCATCGCCTCCCACGAACCGCTCAAGAGCCTCATGGCCGAGGAGCTGCGCCCGGGCCCGGACGTGGTGACGGACGAGGCGATCATCAACGATGTCCGGCAGAGGAGCGGCACCGTCTATCACCATTCCTGCACCTGCCGCATGGGGCCGGACCCGTTGACCTCGGTGGTCGATCCGCGCCTCAGGGTGCACGGCCTGGAGGGCCTGCGCGTCTGCGATGCATCGGTGTTTCCGAACCTCATTGCCGGCAACACCAACGCGCCAGCCATGATGGTGGGTTGGCGCGGCGCGGAAATCATCCTGGAGGATGCGAAATAGCATCCTCCCTGTCCCACGGCCGGGCCACGGGAGAGAGGTGGAACACCCTAATGCCTCAGCCCTGCCGGCCGGGCGAAATTGTACCAAAGGCGGTAGGCTTCGAGCGCCACCAGCGGAAGGAAATGCAGGTAAACGGCCGTGTGGTCCAGCTTGATCCACAGCCAGTGCAGCGCCGCGGCCAGGGCCGAGACATAGGCGAGCCGCTGCAGCGGCTTCCACCATGTACCGAGCCCATGCACCGCGCGGTCGTTGCTCGTGACCGCGAGGGCAAGAAGGGTGAGAAAGGCGATCCAGCCCATGATGTATTCTGCGAACCGCACGTCGAAGAGCACGACCCGCAAGTTCGATTGCCTGACGAGATAAGTGCCGAGATGCAGCGCGCCGTACAGGAATGCCGCGAGCCCCAGCTCGCGCCGGCGCTTGAACAGCCACATCGGCCAGTACGGTCCGAGCCCGGCCTGCTTCAGGATCAGGCGCATGGGCGTAATGGCCAGTGTCATGATCAGCATGCGCACCGACCATTCGCCGGAGCGGTCCAGCAGCAGGCCCCAGCTTGGGACGACGACGAAGAACTGCCATAGCATGATGAGGGCCGGCAGCGAGAGAAGCAGGCGGAAGCTCCAGTGCGACTCGAAGATGCGTCCCGGCAACTCAGATCACCTTGCCGGGATTGAGGATGCCCTTGGGGTCCAGCGCCTGCTTGAGCAGGCGCATGAGTGCGATTTCGTTGGGCGAACGCGAGAAGCGGAGATAGGGCCGCTTCAGCGTGCCGACGCCATGTTCGGCCGAGATCGAGCCGCGATAATCCCCAAGCACGCCATAAACGATCGCGTCGACCTCATGCATGCCCTCCCCCGGCGCATAGGGGGCAGAGACGCAGATGTGCACGTTTGAATCCCCCACGTGCCCGTAAAAGGAAACATGCGCATCGGGCCAGCGCTTCCGGATGGCTGCGGTGCAGGCCTCGGCATAGTCCCCGATGCGGCCAATCGGCAGGCTCACATCGAAGTTCAGGAGGTTGGGCAGCGTCTCGATCGGATGGCCCTCGCGCACCGACCAGATTTCGCGGGCTTCCCGTAGCGAGCGGGCGATCAGCGCATCGGCGATCAGCCCTTCCTCCACCGCGGCAGCGAGGAAGGTCTCGACGGTCCCGGCAGGCTTGGTGCTTTCCAGGATGACGCAGAAAGGGTGCGAGCGGGCAAAGAGGCGAAGCTTGAGCGCCTCGGCGTTGAACCCGAAATAATCCTCCCACATTGCCTCGAAGGCCATGATGCCGCCGAGCGAAGACTGCGCGCGTCGGAGCAGGGCCACGACCTGGTCATAGCTTTCGACGGCACAGAGCGTGGTGGTGATCTCGCCTGGCGGGGGGTGCAGGCGCAGCACGGCCCGGGTGATGACGCCCAGCGTTCCCTCGGAGCCGATGAACAGGTGCTTCAGGTCATAGCCTGCGTTGTTCTTCAGCATGCGGTTCATCGATGAGACGACCGTTCCGTCAGCCAGCACGGCTTCGATGCCCAGCACCTGCTCGCGCGCCATGCCGTAGCGGATGACGCGGATGCCGCCCGCATTGGTGGAGAGATTGCCACCGACCTGGCAAGACCCTCTCGAACCGAGGTCGAGGGCCAGGAAGAGCCCGTGTTCGGCGGCGGCGCGCTGACACTCCTCGAGCGGCGTTCCGGCCTTCACCACCATGCTTGCCGAAGCGCTATCCACCTCTTCGATCCCACGCAGCAGCGCCAGGCTGATGGCAATTTCGTTGCCTGAGGGGTTGGAGCCGCCCGCCAACCCGGTCATGCCGCCTTGGGCGATCACCGGAACGCCTGCCGCATGACAGAGCTTCAGCGCGGCGGAGACCTCCTCGGTGCTTCGTGGCCGGAGCAGCGCGCGTGGCAGCGAACGGCCGGTATAGCTCATGTCCGAGGCGGGGGCCGCCCCCATCGCCTCGCCTTCGAGAACGGCGCTCCCGCCAAGCGCGGCGCGGAGATCGTCCAGCAGGTTCATAGCGATTTCGTCGCTCCGCCGTCGATTCGGATCATCTGGCCGGTGATGTAGGAGGCCTTGGGGCTCGCGAGGAAGGCTGCCACCACGCCGAACTCCTTCGGGTCGCCGTAGCGGCCCAGGGGGATTTCGGCCGAAGCCTCGGCCACCACCCGAGACAGGGGAACGCCCCGTGACTCTGCATCACGCGCATTCAGCCTGTCGATGCGCTCGGTGGCGAAGCTGCCGGGCAGCAGCATGTTTACGGTCACGCCATCGCGCGCCACCTGGCCGGCCAGCGTCTTCATCCAGCCAGCCAGCGCCGCGCGCAGCGAATTCGAGATGGCGAGGCTCGGGAAGGGCTCGACGATGGACGTGGAGGCGACGGAGAGGATGCGGCCGAACGCTCTCTGCCGCATGGCCGGAAGTGCGGCCTCGGTGAGCCGCATCTGGTTCAGCACCATGGCCTCGAACTGGCTGCGCCAGAGAACCGGATCGACCGCGGTCACGTCCACAGGCGGCGGGCCGCCGGAATTGTTGACAAGAATGTCCGGTGCACCGAACTGCGCGAGTGCCGCCTTCACCTGCTCCCAATGGCCCATGTCCGCAGGAAGCGGGACGGCGGCAAGGCCCCTCTTGGTGAAATCCTTTACGCGGGCGTCGAGCTTCGAGGCGTTGCGCGCCAGTAGCCCGACTTTGCAACCCTCCTCGGCCAGGGCCTCCGCGATGGCGAAGCCCAGCCCCTGGCTCGCGCCGCAGATGAGCGCCGTCCTGCCTTCGAGTTCGAGATTCATGGGTCGAAGTTCAGCCCTTTTCGAGCATCGATGCAAGATGCCGCGCCGCCATGACAGCGGTGGAGAAACAGGCCTGCAGGAGATAGCCGCCGGTGGGCGCTTCCCAATCCAGCATCTCGCCCACGCAATAGGTGCCGGGTGCCTTCTTCAGCTGGAAATGCTCGTCGACCTCGTCGCGCGCAACACCGCCGGCTGATGAAATGGCACGGGCGAGCCCCGCAGGAGGACCGAGTGAGAGTGCCAGCGCCTTGATGGCGTGGGCATCCGGCGCGGTGCCCGTCTCGCGCAGCAGGGCAATGGCGGCGGGCGAAAGTCCTGCGGACTTGCGCAGGTAAGTGGAGAGCGAGTCCTTCCCCCGCGGCCGCGCCAGCTTCGTTGCAAGCGTTTCCTCCGTCAAATCCGGGCGCAGGTCGATGACGAGTGGCGCTCCGGGCTCGTCGCGCAGATGGCGGGAAAGCGCATAGATGGCGCCGCCCTCGATGCCCTCCCGCGAGATCATCAGCTCGCCTCTAACGCGCCGGCCGCGATAGGTAAGGGCCACATTCTTGATCGGAACGCCCGCGAATCGTCCGGTGAAATGGGGTGACCAGTTCACCAGGAACCGGCTGTTCGACGGGCGGAACGGATGAACCATGATTCCCTTGGCCGCGAAACCAGGCAGCCATGCCGCATCGGAGCCGAGATGGGGCCAGCTCGCGCCCCCCAGCGCCAGGATCGTTGGCGTGCTGTCGAATCCGCGCCAGGGAGAGCGCGTCAAGAGCCTTACGCCAAGCGCATCGAGCCGCCTCAGCCAGGCACGGAGCAGGGGTGAGGCCTTCATCTGTGTCGGGAAGATGCGTCCCGAGGAGCCGACGAAGGTCTCGATCCCGAGACCGTTCGCCCAGGCGATCAGGGCGGCGGGCGGGAAGGCCCGGATGGCGGGTTCCAGAAACGATTGCGCATCGCCGTAGCGGGTGAGGAAGGTCTCAAGTGGTTCGGAATGGGTGAGGTTCAGGCCGCCCCGCCCAGCGAGGAGGAACTTGCGCGCGGGTGATGCCATCCTGTCGTGGATGCTTACGCGGTGCCCCGCCGAGGCCAGCACTTCCGCCGCCATGAGGCCCGAGGGCCCCGCTCCGATCACCTTGACGTCTGCCACCGCATTGCTCCCGGACAGCCCGGCTTTCGCCGGGATGCCCGGATCATGCAAGGGCTTTTCTTAAGCCGCCTCTCTGCTGAGCGGCTGGCACATGCAGTGGACGCCGCCGCCTGCCTGCAGGAACATGGTCATGTCCGGGTCGTAGACGGTGAAGCCCGCCGCGCGCATCTTGGCGTTGAGGTCCTTCGCACTCTCAGTCGAGAGAACGCGATCGCCACCGAGCGACACGACGTTGCAGCCGAGCGCCATCGTCTCCTTGAACGTGGCGGGAATGATGTCGATCTTCTTCGACTTCAGCCAGGCGATCACGTCGTCCTCGGTGGTCTCCAGGCAGACGGCGGCGCAATTCTCGTTCAGCATGCAGACCATGAGGTCGATGTGGACGTAGAACTGGTCGATCGGCGCATACTTGATCTCCCAGCCTTCCTTCACGAACCAGTCGGCAGCCTGCCGTGCGGCCACCTCCTCGGAGCGGTGGTCGGTGTAGCCGACGAGCGCCAGGCCGTCGCGGATGATGTTGAAGTCGCCGCCTTCGAAATTCCCTGCCGAGATCATGTCGTAAACGGGGATGTTGTTCTCGAGGTAGAAGCGCAGCACGGCGGCATATTCGCCGCGCCGGCGGGGGTTGGCGAGCTGGCAGATGACGGCGCCATAGGGCGACATGAAGGACGAGTCCCGCGCATAGACCTGGTAGGGGTTGGTCATGTCGAGCGGCAGGAAATGCGTGGTGACGCCGGCTTGGTGATAGGCATCCACCATTTCGCGGTGCTGGCGCATGGCCAACTGCTTGTCGAACTTGTAGCCCTTGCGCATCGTGTCGCGCACCAGGGACGACCACGCGGCATTCTCCAGCCCCATCCAGCGGAAGCTCTCGGCGGGCCCGAGGAGCACGTCCTTCAGCACGCCCGTTTCGGACTTGATCTCGAAGCGCCCCTTCATCTTCGGCGTGCCGCCATTCTCGAGGCGGGCGCGCAGCGGCACATTGTTCTGGCTCATGGTGTGACCTCCCTGTTTCGGCGCGAAGACACTAGGGCAGGGACGGGGCTGCCGCCATACCGCAACAGGGTTACCCGCGAGTGGCGAGAAACCAGCGGAACAACTCGCCCTGCGACGAGATGCCGAGCTTTTCATAGATGTTGCGGCGATGGACGCGCACCGTCTCGCCCGAGATCTTCAGCGCCGCCCCGATTTCGCGCGCCGAATGACCCTCGAGCATCAGATTGACGACCTGCGCCTCGCGCGCCGTGAGGCCTGCAGAAGGCCTGTGAGCGGCCGGCGAAGCGGCGGCAGCTATATGGCGGCTGGCGAGTGGTCCGGCGATCTCGCAATGGCGGGCGACAGCGGCGGCAAGAAGCTCTGCCATCGCCGTGAGCCCCCGGGTGTCGCGAGCAGTGAAACGAGGCCGTCCGGTGCTGCGCGAGAAGGACAAGAAAACGGTTTCATTGTCGCTGGCCGGAATGAGAAAGCCCAGCATGTCGTCCACCCCGATGAGCGCGAAATAGCGCCGGTAATACTCGCTGTTGGCGAAGCCCTTCGGCGCGATCTCCCGAACCCGCGCCACCTTTGGCGCCTTGAGCTTCTGCGCCGCACGGTAGAACGGGCTCAGGGCATAGACGCCCGTGAGATAGTCGCCATAGAGATAGGCGCGTTCGGCGGGCTTCAGCCGGTCCACCAGAACTGCGGGCGGGGCCGCGGGGTGGAATACCATGAGGGCCGCCGCATCGTGCGGGAGCCCGGCGGCCGCCGCCGCCAGCAGCCGGTCCCCAAAGTCCGGCTTGCCTATGGCGAGCAGGAGCCGGGCAAGCTGGCCTTCCGAGCTCATGAGACCTCCACAATGGTTCAACCCGTCGCCCGGAGAGGTTGACCGAGCGTCTGCCGATGCTTAGCTATCGGGACTGAGATCATGAAGCAGCGCTTGCCGCGGCACAAGCGCAGCGTGTTGTCCTGTGGCCGTGGAGAGCCTTGGAAATGAAACTGGCGTGTTTTGCCTGCGCATGCCTGGCTATGATCGGTCTTGCCTTCCCAGCCACTGCCGAGGCACGTCCCAAATCGGCAGGCCAGGCGAGCAGCACCGCTCCTGCTGCCAGCCTGAAGCCGGGCACGCTTATTCGGTACGACCGCATCGCACTTCCCCGCAATTACCGCGCCATGGCCTGGCGGATTCTCTATGTCACGCGCGACTACAAGATGCGCCCTATCCTCTCCACGGGCCTCGTGGTGCTGCCGGACAAGGCGGCGCGCATACCGATGGAGCGGAAATTCGTCGCCTGGGCACACCCGACCACCGGCATTGCGCGAAAATGCGCGCCTTCGCTCCGCGACAGCCCGATCCGCGCCATCGGCGGCCTGAACGAACTCGTTGCGAGCGGCCTGGTCGTGGCGGCAACCGATTACCCCGGCCTCGGCACTGATGGGCCGGTTGGCTACCTTGTTGGCAGGGGGCAGGCCTATGCCACGATTGATTCGATCCGCGCGGCAAAGCAGATCCCCGGCGTAGGCGGCGGCAAGGACTTCGCGCTCTGGGGCTATTCGCAGGGGGGGCACGCGGCGCTGTTCGGCGCCGAGGTCGCGAAGAGCTATGCCCCGGATCTCAATCTCAAGGGCGTTGCAGCCATTGCCCCACCGACCGACCTCGCCACATTGCTGCGCGCGAATTTGGGCTCCGTCGCGGGCCGCATTCTCGCCTCCTTCACCCTCTCCTCGTGGAACGTGAAGTATGGAGCGCCCCTCAGTTCACTGCTGGACAGGACGGCCGCCAGCCTTGTCGAGGAGGTCGGCAGGAGCTGCGTGGACGATCTCGGCGGCAAGCTCGATGCGCTCGCGGCGCAAAAGGGCCTCAAGCAGAATTTCCTGAGAAGCGATCCAGCCTCGGTCGAGCCCTGGGCAGACCTGATGGTGCAGAATTCGCTCTATTCGCTCAGTCCGCGGGTGCCGGCGCTGGTGATCCAGGGCACCGCAGACGACATCGTGCGGCCGGAGGTGACGACGCAATTCGTGCGTGCTGCCTGCCGGTCTGGCGCGAAAATGGAATACGTGACGCTCCAGGGCAAGGGCCATGGCGGCGCCATGGAAGCCGGTGAGAAGAGAGCCGTCGCCTGGCTCGCCGCCAGGCTCGCGGGCCAGCCGCCGCGCAGCAACTGCCGCTGACCCGCTCTCAATACCCGAGATCGAAGTAGTCGCGTTCCGACAGGGCGTAGAACTCGACTGCGCCATTGCGCCGGGGTGAAGCACGATATTCGGTGAGAGACGGCAGATGCCGCAGCCCGATGCGGCGGGCGAGTTTGGCCGAGGCGGTGTTGCCGCTCATGACCTTGCACCAGACGTTCTCGGCCCGGAGCCGTTCGAAGGCGAGACCGAGAAGCGCCTGCCCGATCTCGGTGCCGAGCCCCATGCGCCACATGGCAGGGTGAAGGCCCCAGCCGATTTCGACGGTCTTGGGGTGCTGCAGGATGAGGAAACCGTCGCCGATCGCCTCGCCGGAGAGCTTCTCCTCGGCGGCGAGGTGGAAGACGTTGCGCCGCTCATCGCCCTGGCGGGCCACCGACCGGGTGACGAAGGCCTTCACCTCCGCCTCGCTCGACAAGCGCATGGCGATATGGCGCTGGTAGCTCGGCTGCATCATGAAATTGCAGAAGGGCTCGGTATCGCGCGACTCGATCTCGCGCAGCACGAGGGAGGGCGTCTCGACCGGGGGGAGCCTCGTAATGGTTTTCATTATGCTGTCTCCGTTCAGGTTGGCGCCGGGCCTATCCACCGCGACAGGAATTCACTGAACCATGTCCCAAGTGCGGCATCATATGCAAGGTGATCCGCCAGCTGCCGCTCGGGCGGGTGAGCGCCCTGCAAGAAATGGCGCTCCGCCGGACGCCTGGAAATCCAGCGGGACAGCGTTGCACGCGTGGCCTCAGGGTGGAACTGCAGGCCATAGGCGCTGCTGCAATAACGGAAGGCCTGCTGCGGAAAGGCCGCGGAAAATGCGAGGAGCGTCGCGCCCGCGGGCGTGCGGTACCAGCCGTGCCAATGCGACTGCAGAACCTTGAGGCTGGATGCGCCGATGAATGCCCGTCCTTCGGCCGTTGGAATCAGGTCGTAATAGCCGTATTCGGCATGGCCCCGGGGGTGCGGGCCGACCATTTCGCCCAGCACGTCCGCCAGGAGCTGGGCGCCAAGGCAGAGCCCGAGATAGGGCAGATCCCGCCGCAGCACGTCCTCGATGAAGACCAGCTCTGCCCGCAGGAACGGCAGTTCGCCCTTGAGTGCCACGTCATAACGGCCGCCGAAGATGACCACGCCCGCGGTGGCTCCATCCAATTCCGGAATGGGCTCGCCAGCGGCGGGACAGGCGGCGACCACTTCGTATCCCGCCGCCGCGAGCCAGTCCGTGCAGCGGTTGGGCATGTCCTGCGGGTCGTGCAGGAGGGCGATGACTCGGTTCCTCGATGGGTTCATTGCATGAGCCTCCTCTCTCCGATTAACCGAGGTTTCAGCAAGGCGGAAGCTGGAGCGCCTCCCTTGGCTGATTTCTGCACAAAATCGTGCCATAATCCCTCTTTACGCAACTGCTGAAACGTTAACGGTTGACAGCCATGCGACGCGCCGTGCTCATTCTGACGTCTGCCCTGGGCCTCTTCCTCGCCGTCGAGCCGCAACTCGCCGAGGCGAAGAGCAAGGCCTATTGCCGCGAATGGGCGGAGGACGTGGCGAACCGCCGCGCCAATGGCGGAGACGTCGTGGCGGGTGCCGTGATCGGTGCTCTCGGGGGTGCGCTGCTGGGTGGTGCCATCGACGGCCGTGACGGCGCCGGCAAGGGCGCCCTGATCGGCGGCGCAGGCGGCGCTGTCGTCACCGGCGCCACCGCCAGCGAACGCTGGCAGCGGATCTATCGCCGCGCCTATGCGGATTGCCGGGCCTCCTAGGCCTTCCCCCGGTTGCGCCTCAGGAAGTCCAGCACGGGCGGCGCCACCTGATCCGCCGCCTCGAGCAGGATGGCATGGCGCAGCACCGGGAGGATCACCAATTCTGAATTGGGCAGCGCCGCCGCGATCTGGCGGTTGAGGCGCGGATTGCACCCGCCGTCGTTCTCGCCGGTAAGGACGAGGCAGGGATGTGATATTTCGTGCAGCCGGGGCGACATCTCGGTTTCCGCGTAGATGTCGAAAACCGAGAGGAAGACATCCGGATCGGTGTCGATCACCTGCTGCATGCGGCGCGAGATCACCTCGGGGCGCCGCTCTCCGAATTCGGGGGTGAACCACCGATCCTTCAGCGTTTCCAGCACCTGCGGAATTCCCTTGGCGCGCATGGCGGCGACCACGCCCTTCACCTTGGCGCTGTCGTCCTCGGTACGGAAGGCAGCAGTGGAATAGAGTCCCAGCGTCAGCACGTGCTGCGGGTACTTCCGGGCATAGGCGGGGCCGATCATGCCGCCCAGCGAGTGGCCGGCGAAGTGCGCCTTCTCGATGCCGAGCTCTTTGCGCAGCGCTTCGAGATCCTCCACCAGATCGTCCAGCGTGTAGGGCGGCTGCGGCTTGGGCGAGGCGCCATGGCCGCGGAGGTCGTAGGAGATGCAGCGGAAATCGTTCTTGAGGAAGGGCACCAGCCCGGCGAAGGAGGCGCGCGAGGCGCCGATGCCGTGGATGAGGAAGAGGGGCTCACCCTTGCCCTCGACGGAGAAAGCGGATTTGACGGGCACGGGCATGATCACTTGTCCGGGTACTTTTCGCTCATCATCTCGTGGCCCACCGCCCAGTCATGCTTCTCGACATCGACGAAGACCACGTTGAAGGATGAGGGATTGCCGCCGCCGGCGCCGCGGATGAATCCGTCCACGAGCTCGCGCGCGATCGCCTTCTTCTGCTCGGGGCTGCGCCCCTTGAACATCTCGACCCGGATGATGGGCATCCTTCCTTCTCCCTTTGCTGATCGCTGTTATGCCGCCTGCCGCCGCCGGCGGAAGTGCGGCATCACCTCTTCCGCGAAGCGGCTCATCATGTCGAGGGTCATCTGCTCGTCCTGTCCGAAGTTGGAGGTGGTGAGTACTGCGTCGATGCCGAGTTCGGCGTAGACGGAGAGCCTGTCGATCATCTCCTCCTTGCCGCAGAGCAGGAGGTTCTGGCTCAGCTCCTCCATGGTCTGGCTCCGCGGCAGCGGGCGGATGACGCCCCTGTCGACGATTCCCGCACCGCCGAACACGTTGTCGAAGCTCTGGTAATAGGCGAAGGCGCGCTCGGCGATGTATCGCCGCTCCTTCTCGCCGGAAACAAGGAACAGCCCGCGCTGAAGGCTGAGAGTGGTGTCCAGCGGCCGGCCGGCAGCCGCCTTGCCGCGGGTGAAAGCCGTGACCTGGTCGATGAGCTGCTGGTGGCTGCCGCCGAGCGGCGTCGTCTGCACGTGGTAGCCGGCCTTGGCTGCCGCCTCGATTCCGGGCGGGTTCATCACCGCCACCATGAGCGGGATGGGGTCTTCAGGGCGCGGCATGATGGTGAGCGGCGCGAAGCTGTAGCGCTCGCTGCTCCAGGAGACCTCCTCCTGGGTCAGCAGCGCCTCGAGCAGCCTCAGGTCTTCCTCGAACTGTGGTTTGGTCGCCTCAATCGGCACGTCGAAGCGCGCGGTCTCGAAGCCGAAGGCGCCCTTGCCGACGCCGAGCATGAGGCGCCCGTCGGACAGCGCCTGCGCCTGCACCACCTCGCCAGCGAAAATCCGCATGTCGCGGATCGGTAGCTGGCACACCGAAGTGACGAGCTTCACCCTCTTCGTGTGCGCCGCCACCTTGACGGCCATCTGCAGCGGCGACGGGATGAGCAGGATATTGATCAGGTGATGCTCGGGAATTCCCACACCCGTGAAGCCCAGCGCGTCCGCATGCACGGCCTGCGCGACCACGCTCCAGTACAGGCGCTTTCCGCCGACAGACGGGTCCAGCATGTGGCTCGACAGGAAGTGGATGAAGTCCATGGCGAAAGCGTCCTCCGGAATCTGGCGGCGGAGAGTGACAGAGCAGCATTGCTTTGAAAATCGAAATATTTTGGCGATAATGTTCGGAATTTCCGAATAATAGGCCGGGTCATGACACTTGCCGAACTGCGTACCTTCCTTGCGGTGGTTGAGACCGGAAGCTTCGTCGCTGCCGCTCGGCGCCTGAACGTGACACCCTCCACGGTGACGGCGCGCATCAACGGTCTTGAGGAGGAGATCGGCCAGAAGCTCCTCCACCGCAACAAGGCGGGCACCGACCTGACCTCGCCCGGCTTCAAGTTCCGCCGCTATGCCGAGCTGATGGTGCAGCTCTGGGGGCAGGCACGGGCCGAGGTGTCATTGCCCCGGGGGTTCGAGGGTGTGTGCAACGTCGGCCTGGACTTCGACCTGTGGAACGGGCCCGGCCGCCGCTTCCGCGATCATGTGCGCGCGCACAGCCCCAGGGTGGCGCTGGCCTTCTGGCCGGGCGAGCAGCGCATGATCGACCGCTGGCTGGAGATCGGTCTCGTCGATATCGCGTTCTGCCATGCGCCGCAGGGCGGCGAGCGCTTCCGCAGCCGCGTGCTGTTCGACGACGAGCTGGTCATGGTCTCCCGGGAGAAGATGGAGTCGCCGCGCCTCGACTCCTCATATGTGTTCGTCGACCACGGCGATGAATTCCGCCGCCAGCACGCGGCCGCCTTTCCGGGCGATGCCGTCTCCGCGCTGGTGATCGCCTCCTCCGACTGGGCGCTCGATCACCTGCTCGAGAAGGGCGGCTCGGGCTATCTGCCGCTCCGCCATGCGGCGAAACCCCTGGAACAAGGCGCGCTGCACCGGGTGGGTGGCGCCCCGGCCTTCGCGCGGCGGGTCTACGTCGCCGAGAATGCCCAGACCGTCAGCGGCTGGGGCTGGTACGCCGCTGCTCTCGTTGCCGCCGCCAGTCGGTGAGGATGTGGGCGAGGAGGGCGGCGAAGACGATGGTGCCGCCCAAGATCGTTCGGGCGCCCGGCACTTCGCCGTGCATCAGCCACACCCACACGGGCCCCAGCACCGGCTCCAGCGTGCTGACCAGGGCGGCGAGTGCCGCTGGAACGAGCCTCGCCCCCGTGACGAACATAGCAAGCCCCATCCCCAGGTTCACCGCGCCGAAAAGCACCAGCCAGATCATATCGGCGGCTGAAACGGCAAAGCCGCCGGCGAGCACGCTGGCGGTGGCGCAGGACATCGCCGTTCCGAGGCAGACGGCGGGCGTCATCCGCACCTCCGGATGATGGCGGGTGATGACGATGGCGCAGGAGAATAGCGCCGCGATCAGCAGGGCCAGCCCGTCCCCCAGAGGCGACACGCTGCCCGAGAAGGACCCCGAGACCATGATCACGACGCCGCAGATCACCGCCGCGATGGCAAGCCAGGTGGCGAGGTTCACGCGCTCGCTGAAAACGATCCAGGCCAGCAGCGCGGCAAAAAGGGGTGCTGCCGCCTGGGTGAGAAGGATGTTTGCCACGGTTGTGTATTGCAGCGCCACGACGAAGGCCGAAGAGGCGATGGCGAAGCAAACCGCAACACCGAGGCCGGCAAGACCCATGCTGCGGAACAGCAGCACCGTACCTTTCGGGCCGTCCCGCCAGAGCATGAAGAGAAAAAGGAAGGAGGAGGCGAAAAATGCGCGCCAGAACACGACCGTCCAGCTGTCCTCCACGCTGATGAAGCGGGCGATGGTGCCGCCGAAGCTCCAGGTCAGCGCCGCTCCGGCGACCAGTGCGACCCCGAGGCGGAATTCGGCGGCTGGGGAACGGGCAGGAATCGCGTGGGTCTCGGCCATTGGAGCGAGGGTCTAGTCTCCCTCACCTTGCCGCGCAAGCAGGAGAGACCTGTTCCCTGAACACGAAAGCCCCGGCATTTCTGCCGGGGCTTCGCTGTCGCGTCCCGAGGGAAGGGCGTCAGCAGGAATAGTACATGTCGAACTCAACCGGGTGCGGCGTCATCCGGTAGCGGTCCTGCTCTTCCTGCTTGAGCTCGAGATAGCTCTCGATCTGGTCCTTGGAGAAGACGCCGCCCTTGAGCAGGAACTCGTGGTCGGAACTCAGCGAGTCGATGGCCTCCTGCAGCGATCCGCAGACCGTCGGCACCTTGGCGAGTTCGGCGGGCGGCAGGTCGTAGAGGTTCTTGTCCATCGCCGGGCCGGGATGGAGCTTGTTCACGATTCCGTCGAGGCCCGCCATCACGATGGCCGAGAAGCAGAGATAGGGGTTTGCCGTCGGGTCGGGGAAGCGCACTTCGACGCGCTTCGCCTTCGGGTTCGCCGTGTAGGGGATGCGGCAGGAGGCCGAGCGGTTGCGCGAGGAGTAGGCGAGCAGCACGGGGGCTTCATAGCCGGGCACCAGGCGCTTGTAGGAGTTGGTCGACGGGTTGGTGAAGGCGTTCAGCGCCTTCGCATGCTTGATCACGCCGCCGATGAAGTAGAGGCAGGTTTCCGAGAGGTCGGCGTACTGGTTGCCGGCCATCTGCGTCTTGCCTTCCTTCCAGATCGAGAAGTGGCAGTGCATGCCGGAGCCGTTGTCGCCGAAGATCGGCTTCGGCATGAAGGTGGCCGTCTTGCCATAGGCGTGCGCCACGTTGTGGATCACGTACTTGTAGATCTGCATGTGATCCGCGGCGGTGACGAGGGGCTGGTAGCGCGTACCGAGTTCGTGCTGGGCGGAGGCGACCTCGTGGTGGTGCTTCTCGACGATGAGGCCCATTTCTCCCATGGTGGCGAGCATCTCGGAGCGCATGTCCTGAGCGGAATCCATCGGGTTCACCGGGAAGTAGCCGCCCTTCGTGCGCATGCGGTGGCCCATGTTGCCGGTTTCGTAGTCGCGGTCCGAGTTGATCGGGAGCTCGACCGAGTCCAGCCTGAATCCGGTATTGTAGGGCGACACCGCGAACTTCACGTCGTCGAAGATGAAGAATTCGGCCTCAGGCCCGACGAACACCGTGTCGCCGATGCCGGTGGACTTGAGATAGGCCTCGGTGCGCTTGGCGATCATGCGCGGGTCGCGCGGATAGCCTTCGCCCGTGCCGGGCTCGAGAATGTCGCAGAAAACGGACAGCGTGGTCTGGGCGTAGAACGGGTCCAGATGCGCCGAGGAGGGGTCGGGCATCAGCACCATGTCGGACTCGTTGATGGCCTTCCAGCCGGCGATCGAGGAGCCGTCGAACATCAAGCCCTCGGCCCAGGCGTCCTCGTGCATCTGCGAGGCGTCCATGGTCAGGTGCTGCATCTTGCCGCGCGGGTCGGTGAAGCGGAGGTCGACGTACTTGACGTCCTTGTCCTTCATCAGTTTGAGGACGCCGGACACGTCCATTGGCTTGCTCATGATATGTTCCTCTGGTCTTGAGCGGTTGTTCGGAATGGGTTCAGAGCGCGTCCGGACCGGCCTCGCCGGTGCGGATGCGGATGGCTTGCTCGATGTTCGAGATGAAGATCTTGCCGTCGCCGATGCGGCCGGTGCGGGCTGCGTTCTGGATCGCCTCGACCGCCTTCTCGACCAACTCGTCGGCGAGCACCACCTCGATCTTCACCTTGGGCAGGAAGTCGACGACGTATTCAGCACCGCGATAGAGCTCCGTATGTCCCTTTTGGCGGCCGAAACCCTTGGCCTCGGTGACGGTAATGCCTTGCAGACCCACCTCCTGAAGGGCCTCCTTCACCTCGTCGAGCTTGAAGGGTTTGATGATCGCCTCGATCTTTTTCATGTGCGCTGACAGCCTCGCGGGAATGTTGCGCGGGAGGACTGCACAACCCGTGCCATTTCAAGTCTAACGTGAAATCAAAGCGTTAGAGGGCATGCCGCATTTCTAGGCAGGATTGTCTGCCGCTCAAACAGGCGCGATGCACAATAATTAGGCGGAGGCCGGAGGCCGTCTCAGCGACTCGATCAGTTCCCGCAGATCTGTCTGCCGCATCTCGTCGAGCTTCTCATGCAGTGCCATGATCTCGATTTCGGCCTTGAGGTTGACCTCGTAGTCGTGGCTCGCCTGCAACCGGTCCTTCGCCGCCTGCCGGTTCTGCGACATCATGATGATGGGCGCCTGGATCGCCGCCACCAGCGACAGGAACAGGTTGAGCAGGATGAACGGGTAAGGGTCGAAGGGCTCGGCTCCCCATCGCGCGATCAGCACGCCGTTCGCAGTCACCCATGCGGCAATCGCCAGGCCGAAGATCATGATGAAGGTCCAGGAGCCCCCGAAGGCTGCGATCCGGTCGGCGAGTCTCTCGCCGAAGGTGCGGCTTCCTTCAAAGTGGGCGCTGACGTCGCGCGAGACGGCAACCCGCTTGGCGACCCGCTCGATCACGTGGCGCTCGCGGGGTGGAAGGTCTTCATAGCCGATGTCCAGGATGCGCCGGGCGAGAAGCTTCACCGCATCGGGCGGGGTGTTGTTCATGGTGGCGGCCTCCGGTCATGCGTGTGACCGGAGATTCCGCTTCTCCGGGCCTTTTCGCAAGCCCGGCGGAACCCGTCAGACGCGGGTATGCGGCAGCCGCTCGTGATGGTCCTCTGTGATGGGCTTGAAGAGATAGAGGCCATAGAGGGCGGCGATGCCGACGATCACGTAGACGATGCGGGAAAGGAGGCTGCGTTCTCCGACTTCTCCCCCGAAGATGGCGGCCACGAGGTCGAAGGAGAAGAGCCCGACCAGCAGCCAGTTGAGGCCGCCGATGACAAGCAGCGCCATGGCGATGACGTTCAGCGTTCGCATGGGTTCGGTAACTCCGGTTGAGGGCAAGATTGCCAGTCGAACGCCCCTTTTGCGCGATTGGTTCCTCAGTGACGGGGGATGGGCTAACTTCCGCCCATGACCCACGAACTCTTGACCCCCGAGGAAATGTACCGGGCCGACCGCCTCGCTGCGGAGGCGGGGATTGCCTCGCTGCTGCTCATGGAAAATGCCGGCCGCGCCGTGGCCGAGGAGATCGTGCGCCGCTACGGCGCGCGGCCCACGCTGGTGCTCTGCGGACCCGGCAACAATGGCGGCGACGGCTTCGTGGCCGCCCGTTACCTGAAGAGCTGGGGTTGGCCGGTAAGGCTGGGGCTACTCGGCGCCCGGGATGAGCTCAGAGGTGACGCGGCAGCCATGGCACGACGCTGGGAAGGCCCGGTCGAGCAGGGCGTATCGATCGGCAATGCCCGTCTCATCGTCGATTCGCTGTTCGGTGCGGGGCTTTCCAGGGAATTTCCGGCAGAACTGGCGGGCGCGATCAACGCAGCGGGTTGTCCAGTGGTGGCGGTGGACGTGCCTTCCGGTCTCGACGGACGAACGGGCCAGCCGAGGGGCGCCAGCGTCCGGGCCGAGCTCACCGTGACGTTTTTCCGGAAGAAGCCTGGCCATGTGCTGTTGCCGGGCCGGATGTTGTGCGGCGAAACCGTGGTGGCGGAGATCGGCATTCCTGAATCGGTATTGCAGAAAATCCAGCCAAGAGCTTGGATCAACAGCGAAATCTGCACTCCTGAACCCGCAATGGCGGGCCACAAGTATGGCCGCGGCCACGTCGTGGCCGTCTCGGGTGGGCCGCTCAACACGGGAGCCTCGCGCCTCGCCGCAGAGGCCGCTCTCCGGGCAGGGGCGGGACTCGTGACGCTCTCCGGCACGCGCGAGGCGCTTGCCGTGCATGCCACGCAGGTGACGGCGGTGATGCTTTCGGATGTGCCGCTGGCGTCACTGCTTGCCGATCGACGCAAGAATGCCGTGGTGGTTGGTCCTGCTGCGGGTGTCGGCGCCGAGACGCGGGCCAACGTCGAAACCGTCTTGACCTGTGGAGCGGCGGCGGTGCTTGACGCCGACGCGTTGACCAGCTTCGCGAACGATCCGGAGGTTCTGTTTGGCCTGATCGGTTCGCAACCTCAGCGACCCGTCGTCCTGACACCGCACGCGGGCGAATTTGCGCGCCTCTTCAGCGGTTTGCGAGAGGGAAGCGATTCAAAGCTCGAATTGGCGCGACGGGCTGCCGAATGCTCCGGCGCGGTCGTGGTGCTGAAAGGTGCCGATACCGTGATCGCCGCGCCGGACGGGCGGGCTCGCATCAATGTCAACGCGCCGCCCTCGCTCGCCACCGCCGGGTCGGGAGACGTGTTGGCCGGGCTGGTGGCGGGTCTGCTCGCCCAGGGGCTCCCTGGCTTCGAGGCTGCCTCCGCCGCCGTCTGGCGGCACGGCGCGGCAGCAACCCTCCCTGGGCCGGATGGTCTGACCGCGGAAACGCTGCGCGACGCGCTATGAACCGGCCGTTTCCGCTGCTCCTCGTCACCGGGCTTGCCTTCGGCGCCAATTTCCCGCTGGGCAAGCTCGCCGCCGCGGCAGGCGTAAATCCGGCGCTGTGGGCGGCGGTGATCTGCCTCGGCGCCGGAATTTCCGTTCTCGCGGCCGCAACCCTGTTCGAGAAGGCACCGCCCGTGCCGGGAATCTATCGATATGCAGCGATCTCGGGCCTTGTTTCGAACGTGATCCCGCTGTTCCTCACTTTCGCCGCCATTCCTCATATCGGCAGCGGATTGGCAGCGATCCTGGTCGCGACCTCGCCGGTGACGACGGCGCTGCTATCCATGCTCCTCAGGGTGCGGCCGCCGAACCTTCTCGGCCTTGCCGGTATTGCGGTGGGGCTGGCCGGCGCTGTGACCATCATCCTGGCGCGCCATGTGAGCTTCGCTGGCGGGGAAACGCACTGGCTGTTCCTCGCCGCGCTGATCCCGGTCTTCCTCGGAATCGGCAACGTCTACCGCAGCATGGCCTGGCCCAGGGGTGCGGGGCCGATGCGACTCGGCGCCATGGTCAACCTCGCCGCTGTCCTGCCGCTGCTCCTGCTCGCCAGCCTGGGGGCCGGTCTCGACCTCCTGCCGCTCCTTGCGGTGCCCGGTCTTGTCGCAGCGCAGCTCATCGCATCGACGGCGATGTATCTCACTTTCTTTCGGCTGCAGGCGGTGGGCGGCCCGACCTACCTCTCGCAGATAGGCTACGTGGCGGCGGCGGTGGGGGTGGGCGCCGGCATCGCCTTCCTGGGCGAGAGCTATCCGCCCCTGGTGTGGCTGGGAATTGCGGTTGTGGCAGCCGGGATCGGCCTTTCGACACTGGCGCAGGTGAGGCCCGGCCGTAAGCCGTGAAACCGCTTTCCGCCATTCAGAAATCGGGCGTTTTCTTCACTGGCATACCGAAAACCCCTCTGCTATAGACCGCGCCCATTGCAACGGCCCGGGCTTTTGCTCGCGCGCGGGCGTGGTGAAATTGGCAGACACGCTGGATTTAGGTTCCAGTGGGGAAACCCGTGGGGGTTCAAGTCCCTCCGCCCGCACCATGCGCGAGCCGAACGCAATCCGGAGCCACTGGCCCATTGAATAGACGGAAGCAGGAACGATGCAGGTTACCGAGACGCTCAGCGCTGGCCTCAGGCGCGAATACAAGGTGGTGGTCAATGCGGCCGAGCTCGACAAGGAGCTGAACGCCAAGCTCGTGGACCTGTCCAAGCGCGCCAACATCAGGGGCTTCCGCCCGGGCAAGGTGCCGGTGAGCCATCTCCGCCGGGTTTACGGCAAGTCGGCCATGGCCGAGGTCGTCCAGGATACGATCGACTCGAAGTCCAAGGCTCTGCTCGAGGAGAAGAAGCTGAAGCCGGCCTACCAGCCGGAGGTGAAGCTGCCGGAAGACCAGGCAGAGGTCGAGGCCATCATGGACGGCAAGGGCGACCTCGCCTTCTCGGTCGCACTCGAGGTGATCCCCGATTTCGAGGTGAAGGACCATTCCGGCCTCGAGCTCACCCGCCACGTGGTGGAGGTGACCGAAGACCAGATCCAGGAGACCCTGAAACGCATCGCCTCGCAGTCCAAGGGCTTCGGCGACAAGGAAGGCGCGGCCGCGACAGGCGACCGTGTGACCATCAATTTCGTCGGCACCATCGACGGCACCCCCTTCGAGGGCGGTACGGCTGAGGACGTGTCGCTCGAGCTCGGCTCGGGCCAGTTCATCCCGGGCTTCGAGGAGCAGCTCGTGGGCGCCAAGGCCGGCGACGAGGTGACGGTGAAGGTGACATTCCCTGCCGATTACGGTGTTGCCGAGCTTGCCGGCAAGCCCGCCGAATTCGCCACCAAGGTGACCAAGGTCGAAGGCGCCCAGGAGGCCGAGATCGACGATGAGTTCGCCAAGAAGATGGGATTGGAGGACCTCGGCAAGCTCAAGGACATGGTGAAGGAGCGCATGGCCGCCGAGTTTGCCCAGATGACGGCGATGAAGCTGAAGCGCGACGTGCTCGACGCGCTGGACAAGGAATACTCCTTCGATCTGCCCGAGAAGCTGGTCGACGCCGAGTTCAACGGCATCTGGAATGCGCTGACCGGTGAGATGAACCGCTCCGGCAAGACCTTCGCCGACGAGAACACGACCGAGGAGGAGGCACGCAAGGAGTATCGCGCCATTGCCGAACGCCGCGTGAGGCTGGGCCTCGTGCTCGGCACCATGGGCGAGAAGGAGGGCGTTCAGGTGACGGAGCAGGAGCTGCAGAACGCGCTCATGGGACGCATGCGCCAGTTCCCCGGCCAGGAGAAGATGGTGATCGACTATTACCGCAAGAATCCGGCCGCCATGATGGAACTGCGCGGCCCCATCTTCGAGCAGAAGGTGGTGGATTCGATCGTTGCCAAGGCCAATGTCTCCGAGAAGGCCGTCAGCAAGGACGAACTCCAGGCCATGGTGCAGGACGAGGAAGACCAGGCCAGCGCCTGATCTCTTTAAAGATGAAGAACGCAAGCGGCCGGGCCTCGTGCCCGGCCGTTGCCATGCTGGGGCCCGCTCCAGCCCCGAACAAGGCTACGCATGGAACTGATGTCCGGCAGACCCGGAGATTCGTTCATGGCAAGCCAGCCCGCCGCCCCCGACAGCTCTCTTTCCTCCCGCCTCGCCTTCATCGGCCTCGACCAGCGCGCCCGCGACAGCCTGCGCCGCTGCAGTGCAAGCGTGATGAAGGTGCTTCCCGGGCTGCTCGATACCTTCTACGCCGTCATCCGCCGCCACCCCGAGATGAGCAAGTTCTTCCCGACGGACGAGGCCGTGGCCCGCGCTCACCGCGCCCAGCTCGATCACTGGCGGATCATCGCCAACGGGGATTTCGGAGACGAGTATGTAAGCAAGGTCACGCGAGTGGGCATGACTCATGCGCGCACCGGGCTTGAGCCGCGCTGGTACATCGCGGGCTATGCCATGCTGATCGAAGGGCTGGTGAAGGAAGTCCTGAAGTCGCCCACGGCGCTGATGCCCGGGCGCCGCCAGGCGACGCTCGATTCCGTTGGCAGCCTGGTGCGCGCCGCGCTTCTCGACATGGATTATGCCATCTCGGTTTACATCGAGGCCTCGGAGGAGGCCCGCCGCAGGGCCGAAGAGCGCATGCGGACGGAGGAAGAGCAGGTGCAGAAGGAGCGCGAGACGGTGCTTGGCGCGCTGCGCACCGCGCTCTCGCATCTTGCTTCCAAGGACCTGACCTACCGCATGACGGAGGACGTGCCCGGCGCTTACCGCCAGCTCGTCGCCAACTACAACGCCGCAGCCGAGCAGGTGGAGGGCGCCATCACGGCCATCAACGACAGCATCGGAACGATCCGTGCGGCGACCCGCGAAATCGCCGCGGCGTCTGGCGATCTCTCGCGCCGTGCCGAGGAACATGCCCACATGCTGGACAACACCGTGACGGAACTCGGCAAGGTGACGGAACTCGGCAACGGATCCGCCGTGCCCCGCGAGGACGAGCCCCGCGAAGAATCGACCATCAGCCGCACCATCGCGGCAATGCGCGGCATCGAGAGCTCCGCCCGCAAGATCACCCAGATCATAGGTGTGATGGACGAGATCGCCTTCCAGACAAACCTGCTCGCGCTCAATGCAGGGGTGGAGGCAGCGCGCGCCGGTGAAGCGGGCCGCGGCTTCGCCGTCGTTGCCTCGGAGGTGCGCGCCCTGGCGCAGCGCTCGGCCGAGGCGGCCAAGGAGATCAAGGCGCTGATCTCGCAATCCTCCGACCAGGTGGGCAATGGCTCGCGCCTCGTTCAGGAGGCCGGGGCGGCGATGCGGAATTTCGGCGTAATGATGGACCGCATCGACCAGATTACCCAGCAGAACGCCGCCATGGCCGAGCAGTCGACCGCCGCCAGCCTGTCCCTCGCCCAGCAGGCGGACGAACTCGCCAACGAGGTGAGGAAGTTTCGCATCGGCACGGCCGCGTGATCGGATCCGGGCATCCTACAGAACCCAGGCCTTCACCTGCTCCTCTGTCAGGTTGCTGCCGCAGATGATGGTCGCGAGGCGGCGGTTCCGAAAGCGCTCGGCAAAGGTCAGGATGGCCGCCACGCCTGCCGCCCCGGAAGGCTCCGCAAGCTGGCCCGCCTTCCGGAAGAGGAGACGCATGGCGGTGACGAGCGCCTCGTCATCCACCAGCAGCACCTCGTCAACGATGCCCTTCATGTCCTCGACGGCTTCCGCGATAGGCACCCGGACGCCGATGCCGTCGGCGATGGTGGAAACCGAGGGCGCGATGACGAGCCGGCCCGAGCGCCAGGACTTCTCCATTGCATCGGCTCCGCGGGCCTGAACGCCGATGACCTCGGTTGCAGGGCTGACGGCCTTGGCCCAGCGGGCGATTCCGGTGAGCAACGCGCCGTTGCCAAGCGGCACCAGGATGGCCTCCGGCAACTCTCCTTCCGCCAGTTCCATGGCGATGGTGGCGGCACCCTCGGCGGCTTCGGGGTCGAGCCCGTCCGCCACCCAGAGCCCGCCCGTCTCCCGGGCGTGCGCTTCGGCGGCAATCTTGGCCGCATCGAAATCCTCGCCCGTGAGGACGACCTCCGCGCCCAGCGCCTTCATGCGCGCCACCTTGAGCGGGTTGGCCCCCGTGGCGGCGAAGAGGGTAAGCGGCAGCCCGTGTGCGCGGCAGGCGTAAGCCACCGCCTGACCCCAGTTTCCCGCACTCGCCCCCACGATGCGGCTTCCGCCGATTTCGCCATCGGCCAGTCGGCGGGCGACGAGGTAGCCTGCGCCGCGCCCCTTGAACGAGCGAATTGGGTTTGTGGTCTCGAGCTTCAGAGTTAGCTGGCAGGAGAGGGCCTCGCTGAGGGGCTCGCAAGCGAACTGCGGCGAGTTCAGGAAGACGGGGTCGATGATCCCCGCCGCCCGCACCACATTGGCAAGCTTCAAGCGGTGGTGGGGCAGGGTATCGAGCGGTGTGTGCGGTTTGAAACTTTTCATGGGGTCCTGGATTGCGGTAGTCGATGCAGTCTGCGCCAGACCCGCCACGTCCCGCAATTCCCCGGCCGGTTACCGGACAACCTGCAATTAACGCTTTGGGCGAAGCCTCTTCCATCCTCCCGCAGGCTCCCCTATCTATGGCACCAGAAAGAAGCGATTCAACCCAAGGAAAAGCATGCGCGATCCCGTCGAGTTTCTCACCACCGGTGCATTCTGGCCCTCCGTCATCCAGCAGGAGAGCCGGGGAGAGCGCGTCTATGACCTTCCGTCCCGCCTGCTGCGCGAGCGCATCATCTTCATCACTGGCCCGATCGACGACAACGTCGCGGCCTCCATCTGCATGCAGCTCCTGTTCCTCGAGGCGGAAAACCCCAAAAAGGAAATCTCGATGTACATCAACAGCCCGGGCGGTGTCGTCACCTCCGGCCTGTCTATCTACGACACCATGCAGTTCATCCGCTGCCCTGTTTCTACCACAGTGATGGGGCAAGCAGCCTCCATGGGCTCGCTCCTGCTGACCGCGGGGGAGAAGGGCTTGAGGTTCGCGCTTCCGAACTCCCGCATCATGGTTCACCAGCCCTCGGGCGGTTACCAGGGCCAGGTCACCGACATCCTGATCCATGCCCGCGAAGTGGAAAGCCTGAAGCGCAGGCTCAACGAAATCTATGTCCACCACACCGGGCGCGACTACCAGACCATCGAGGAGGCCCTCGAGCGCGACAACTTCTTCACTTCGGAAGCCGCACTCGCCTTCGGCCTCATCGACAAGGTGATCGAGAAGCGTCCGATGCCGGCCGAAGCCAAGTGAGGACACCGGATTTCCACCGGAAATTGCGCCGGTGGGGCAGAAGGTAATCAATTCTTGATTAACCATGTCTGCCCATGCTGAAGTATCGATTTGAGTCCGGTGCGTCCGGACAGGGTGGGATGGATCTGCGGCAATTGCGGTGAAGTCTCAGTGAAGCCTGCATGCGTAAGATGCAGCATTCGTCCGAGGAGAGCTAATGAGTAAGGCAACGGGGAGCGACAGCAAGAACACCTTGTACTGCTCCTTCTGCGGCAAGAGCCAGCACGAGGTCCGCAAGCTGATTGCGGGCCCGACCGTGTTCATCTGCGATGAGTGCGTGGAACTCTGCATGGACATCATCCGCGAGGAGAACAAGACCTCGCTGGCGAAATCCAAGGACGGCGTGCCCACCCCGCACGAGATTCGCAAGGTTCTGGACGACTACGTCATCGGCCAGGAGCACGCCAAGAAGGTGCTCTCGGTGGCCGTGCATAACCATTACAAGCGCCTGAACCACGCCCAGAAGAATAACGACGTGGAACTGGCGAAGTCGAATATCCTGCTGGTTGGCCCCACGGGCTCCGGCAAGACGTTGCTCGCCCAGACGCTGGCCCGCATCCTCGACGTGCCTTTCACCATGGCCGACGCCACCACGCTGACGGAAGCCGGATACGTTGGCGAGGATGTCGAGAACATCATCCTGAAGCTGCTTCAGGCGGCTGACTACAACGTCGAGCGCGCCCAGCGCGGCATCGTCTACATCGACGAGGTGGACAAGATCAGCCGCAAGTCGGACAACCCCTCGATCACCCGGGACGTATCGGGCGAGGGCGTCCAGCAGGCGCTGCTGAAGATCATGGAAGGGACGGTCGCTTCCGTTCCGCCGCAGGGCGGCCGCAAGCATCCCCAGCAGGAGTTCCTGCAGGTGGACACGACCAACATCCTGTTCATCTGCGGCGGTGCCTTCGCCGGCCTCGAGCGCATCATCAACCAGCGTTCCAAGGGGTCGGGACTGGGCTTCGGCGCCGACATCCGCTCGCCTGAGGACCGGCGCACGGGTGCGGTGCTGCGCGAGCTGGAGCCAGAGGATCTCCTGAAGTTTGGCCTCATCCCCGAATTCGTCGGCCGTCTGCCGGTGGTAGCCACGCTCGAGGACCTCGACGAGACCGCCCTGATGCAGATCCTGGTGGAGCCCAAGAACGCGCTGGTGAAGCAGTATCAGCGGCTGTTCGAGATGGAGGGCGTCAAGCTCACCTTCCCGGACGAGGCGCTGCACGCCATTGCCCGCCGCGCCATCGAGCGCAAGACGGGTGCCCGCGGTTTGCGATCCATCATGGAGTCGATCCTGCTCGAAACCATGTTCGACCTGCCGGCCATGAATGGGGTCGAGGAGGTGGTGATTTCGAAGGAGGTGGTGGACGGCACCGCCAAGCCGCTCCTGATCTATGCCGACAAGCAGAATGGCAAGGCCACTGCCTCCGCCTGACGGAATTTTACCCTGGGTTTCAGTTGCCGATGGCCGGGTCCGTGACCCGGCCATCGCCGTCTCCGGGGGTACATTGAAATTCGTGAACCGGAACTCCACATCTGGGCTCGAGGCTGAGGCTGCTTTCCAGGGGGTTTTGTGCGTAAGATGCACCTGATTCACGCGACTGCGGCCGAAAGGTCAAACCGGGCGCCCTCGTTTGGCGGCATTTCTGCGCCAGACTCGCAGGCGGCCCACGAAAGGAAGTAGAATGAGCAAAATCGCCCCTCCCGCCGGCAGCCTGGAAACCATCCCCGTCCTGCCGCTCCGCGACATCGTCGTCTTTCCGCACATGATCGTTCCGCTCTTCGTGGGGCGCGAGAAGTCGATCAAGGCGCTGGAAGAGGTGATGCGCGAAGACAAGCGCATCCTGCTCGTGGCGCAGAAGAACCCCGCCGACGACGATCCGGCATCCGACGCCGTCTACGAGGTCGGAACGCTGGCGCAGGTGCTGCAGCTTCTGAAGTTGCCCGACGGCACGGTGAAGGTGCTCGTCGAAGGCTCCGACCGGGCCCGCGTGCACGGCTTCTCCTCGCGCACGGACTTCTTCGAGGCCGAGGTCGAGGTGCTGCCGTCCGATTTCGGTACCGCCGCCGAAACCGAAGCGCTTGCCCGCACCGCTGTCACCCAGTTCGACAGCTACGTGAAGCTGAACAAGAAGGTGCCGCAGGAGGTCCTCGCGTCCGTGGCGCAGATCACCGATCATTCGAAGCTCGCGGATACCATCGCCGCCCACCTCGCCATCAAGATTCCCGAGAAGCAGGAGCTTCTCGAGATGACCTCCGTGCCCCAGCGGCTGGAGAAGGTCTATGCCCTGATGGAGGGCGAGATCTCGGTGCTCCAGGTCGAGAAGCGCATCCGCTCGCGCGTCAAGCGCCAGATGGAGAAGACCCAGCGCGAGTACTATCTGAATGAGCAGATGAAGGCCATCCAGAAGGAGCTCGGCGACGGCGACGAGAAGAACGAGGTCGACGAGCTCGAGCAGCGCATCAAAAAGACGAAGCTTTCCAAGGAAGCGAAGGAGCGCGCGGAGGCCGAGATCAAGAAGCTCCGTCAGATGAGCCCGATGTCGGCGGAAGCCACCGTCGTGCGCAACTATCTCGACTGGCTGCTCGGCATTCCGTGGGGCCAGAAGAGCAAGGTCAAGCACGACCTCAAGTTCGCCGAGGATGTCCTCGACGCCGATCACTTCGGCCTCGACAAGGTGAAGGAGCGCATCCTCGAATATCTCGCAGTGCAGAGCCGCACCAACAAGCTGCGGGGCCCGATCCTTTGCCTCGTCGGCCCTCCCGGCGTCGGCAAGACGTCTCTCGGGAAGTCGATCGCCAAGGCCACGGGACGCGAGTTCATCCGCATGTCGCTTGGCGGCGTTCGTGACGAGGCCGAGATCCGCGGCCACCGCCGCACCTACATAGGCTCGATGCCCGGCAAGGTCATCCAGTCGATGAAGAAGGCGAAGAAGTCGAACCCGCTCTTCCTGCTCGACGAGATCGACAAGATGGGCATGGACTTCCGCGGCGATCCTTCGGCGGCGCTTCTCGAGGTGCTCGACCCCGAGCAGAACTCGACCTTCATGGACCACTATCTCGAGGTCGAATACGATCTCTCGAACGTGATGTTCGTGACGACGTCGAACACGCTCAACATTCCGCCGGCATTGCTGGACCGAATGGAGATCATCCGGATCGCGGGCTACACCGAGGAAGAGAAGCTCGAGATCACCAAGCGCCACCTGATTCCCAAGGCCATGGAGCACCACGGCCTGCAGGCGAAGGAATTCGAGGTGACGCAGGACGCCCTCTATGAGGTCATCCGCCGCTACACCCGCGAGGCGGGCGTGCGCAACCTCGAGCGCGAGATCAATTCACTGGCCCGCAAGGCGGTGAAGGAACTCATGAGCGTCAAGACCAAGAAGAAGATCACGGTGACGCCGGAGGTGGTCCACCAGTATCTCGGCGTGCCGAAGTTCCGCTTCGGCGAGGCCGAGCGGGAGGACCAGATCGGGGTCGTTACGGGCCTCGCTTGGACGGAGGTCGGCGGCGACATCCTGACGATCGAAGCGTTGATGATGCCGGGCAAGGGCAAGATGACCGTTACCGGCAACCTGCGCGACGTGATGAAGGAGTCGATCTCGGCAGCCTCGTCCTACGTGCGCTCGCGCGCCGCGTCGATCGGCGTCAAGCCGCCGGTCTTCGACAAGCGTGACATTCACGTGCACGTGCCGGAAGGTGCCACGCCGAAGGATGGTCCGTCTGCCGGCATCGCCATGGTGACCGCCATCGTTTCGGTGATGACGGGCATTCCCGTGAGGAAGGACGTTGCGATGACGGGCGAGATCACGCTCCGCGGCCGCGTGCTGCCGATCGGTGGGCTGAAGGAAAAGCTGCTCGCTGCCCTCCGCGCCGGGATCAAGAAGGTGATGATCCCGGAGGAGAACGTCAAGGACCTCGCCGAGATTCCGGAGAACGTCAAAGCGGGTCTCGAGATCATCCCTGTCTCGCGCATGGATGAGGTGCTGAAGCACGCGCTGGTGCGCATGCCTGAGCCCATCGTCTGGGACGAGGAGGCTGAAGAGGCAGCCGCCGCCGCCCGCGCCGCGGCCGAGAAGTCCGGCGAGAGCACAGCTCGGGCCCACTGAAACCTCCCCGAGACACGAACAAGAGGCCGCCCTTCAGGGGCGGCCTTCTTTGCTTCAGGCAGCGGCATTTCCACTATTAACCAGTCTCCGCGGCCTTGCTGCCGCTTGGGAACGGAACTTCAGCCTTTCACGTTCACGCCTCCGGGCGGTTCACGGGATCGCTTCGTGACCGCCGGTTGTAAAAGGAGGTTCGAATGCGAATTCCCTCTCTCTTCCAGGTTTTAGCATCCGCAGCGCTGCTCTCCCTGATTGGCGCCGGATTGCCCGCCGACGCGCAGGCGGGGCAACTCGTCTCGGGCGTCACGGCCAAAGTCGGCGGAGTGAGCGCTGACGTCGGTGCAAAGGTGAACGTCGGCAGCGGGAAACTTTCCACCGACGTCGACGCCAATCTCGGAAATCGCACGACGGTGAAAGCTCGGATCGGAGACACAACGAGCAGCTTCACGGCCAAGGCAAGAATTGCCAGAATCATCGACGCGCGTGCGCGCCTTCTCGGACCCAAGCGGCTTCTGGAGCTCTGTGCATCCGTCGGGGCGAAGAGCTGCAATGGCAAATCCCGGGGCACGCAGATGAAGCTGATCGAGGCACGGCTACGCCTACTTTCCGGAAAGGAGTTGGCGCGTGTGTGTGTGGCGGTCGGAGGCAGCTGCGGCGGCACCACCCTGTCGGCGAGCCCGGCACCCCCCCGTGGCGATGTGGAGCCACCTAGCAGGCCGGGCAATCTGAGCCTCGCCAGCACGCGTGGCGAAGGTGCCCGCGAAATGCGCCTCACCTGCCGCAGCATCCTGGGACAGCCCGCAAAATATGAGGTGGGGCTTGTGAAACTCTGCCGCCAGATGCTCCAGTGAGCCAAGTGACTGGCTTGAAAACAAACACGAATCACCGCCACATGTCCCGTGTAATGCGTAGCCTGCGGGACAATGGCAACAGGAGACGGTGATCGGGAAGAGCTAGCTTCTGGAACGACTCAAATCACATCAGCCCCGTGCGCCCTCAGAACCCGCACGGGGTCTTTTGTTGGCTTGATTGTCCGCGCCCCCAGCGCTAATGCACTGGCGAGAGGGCGATTAGCTCAGCTGGTAGAGCGCTTCGTTTACACCGAAGATGTCGGGAGTTCGAGTCTCTCATCGCCCACCAAACGGCAAGTCAGTAGTTGAGCGTGTATTGCAGCAGCATCAGCGAAGCCGCAGCAGCATTTATCGCCCATCCGAACGTCAGCACGCGTGCAAGCCATCCCCAGGCTTCCCGTTCTATTCCCAGTGGATCGCTGTAGATGTTGAAGGCGCTGCGCCAGATGCTGAGCAGGATGAAGGCCGTGTAGAACAGAGCGGCACCCAAGAGCACAAGCAAAACCGGGGCCGGCAGGAGCCTTTGCATTACGCCTGCCATTAGAACGAACCCCCCGAACGTGCTGAACAACACTCCGTAAACCCAGAAGAGCTTCCAAAGCGGTCCTTCACCGTTCCAGTAACCGTGGACTTCGTCGAAGAGGCGGGTTTGCACAATCTGTGCCGACATGGCGATCTCCTCTCAACAGTGATCTCCAAATTATCAGTGTACGCCGCTTTCAGCGAGGGCACAAATGCAGGCAGTGCAGAACAGGAAAACGCAAGCGGCATCGAGCAGTCGCCAACAGAGGGCGACAACCGGCCACTCGCAGTGCGAAACTGCGCTCGCTCTCGTTGAAATCGTTGAATTGAACATCGGTGCTGCTGGCGCGTTCCGGAGGCGACTGAATCTTGTGGAAGCGGATGGGCGCAATGAAAGAATACTACTTTGCCACGGAGTTCAGGATGTCGTTCAATCAAGCGGAGAAGACTGTCTTGTCCGCCTTGAGTAATCGGGGATTTGGCGTGCTGACCTCGATCGACGTACAGGACACGTTGCGCGGCAAGCTGGGCGTGGAAACTCCACCGTACAAAATCTTTGGCGCTTGCAACCCGCAACTGGCCCGCAAGGCCCTCGAGGCGGAGCCGAGGATTGGGACGATGCTGCCTTGCAACGTCATCCTCCGCGAGACAGGCGACGGCAGGGTGGAGGTGGCGGCGATTGATCCGGTTGCGTCCATGCAGGCTATCGACAATCCCTCTCTGACGGGGATAGCGCACGAGGTGCGGGCCCTCCTTCAAGCTGTCATCCATGACTTGAGCGGCCATGCTCAACGCGAAGCATCGCCGCAGGCGCCGGAAGACGATCTCATCGACGCCGCCTCGGAATACTCGTTTCCCGCCAGTGACCCTCCCTCTTACATGGGCGGCGCTGCCGTGGCGGGCCCGCCGCCGGAGGAACAGGACAAGACCAGGGAACCGGTAACCCGTGCACCTTCGGCGCCGGAAGAAGTGAAGCCGACGAAGGATTGCCCCTAAGAGCGAGCATTTCTATCACGCGTCCGGAGCCCGAGAGATGCGTAACGGGTCGGCGCTCCTAACCCTCGATTTCGCGCTTCAGGGGGGTTACGGCTGGGCCGTGGATCACTTCGCCGTCGATGCCGAAGCGGGAGCCATGGCACGGGCAGTCCCATGTGCGGTCGGTCTCGTTCCAGCCGAGAATGCAGCCCATGTGGCTGCACACGCCGGAAACGGCGTGCAGCGAACCGAGGTCGTCGCGGTAGGCAGCTATCCGTTTGCCGCCGATGTCGAGAATGGCCGCCTCGCCCGGCGAGAGTTCATCGAAGGACTTCGGCCGGCGAGCCAGATAGCCGCTCACAAGATGGCCGGCCACCTGGAGGTTCTCTTTAACGAAATTCCGGGCACTGGCCATCGGCCGAACCCGCGTTGCGTCGAAGATTTCGGTCCAGGGATTCTCGCGCCCGGCCGCAAGGTCGGCAAGGAGAAGGCCGGCCGCCGTGCCGTTGGTGATGCCCCAGGCCATGAATCCGGTGGCTACCAGGTATGCCTTGTCTCGCGAACTCGACCAGCCGACAAAGGGCGCGCCGTCCATGGGGTTGTAATCTTCGTTCACCCAGCGGTGTGTGATGGGTCCTGCGGCAAATTCGCGGCTGAACCAGTGTTCCAGCTCCGCGAAATGGCGGCGCTCGTCGTCCGTTTCGCCGGGCTTGTATGCAGTGCCCGCGGCAATGCCGTAAACAGTTCCATCTTCCGCAACATGGGTGCGGATCGAGCGGCCGGGGTCCTCGACGCTGACATGCATGCCGTCCGGCACGCGGATGATGGGACCAGCGATGACGGGCTCGGCTTGCGGATAGGCTTCGGCGAAATAGCCGCCCACCTCGCCCAGCGGCAGGTGGGTGGCCATGACCACATGCCGGGCCGTCACCGCACCATGCTCAGTTTCGACCCGGGTCGGCTCCCAGCGGATGGCGCGGCTGTTCTCGAACACGTGGCATCCGGCGCCTGGGATCGTGCGCGCCAGACCTGCCACGTACTTCACGGGGTGGAACTGCGCCTGTTCGTCGAACCGCAGCGCGGCGACCGCGCCGAACGGCAGGTTTTCTCCGCGAACCACGCTCGCGGGGAGCCTTAGGCGTCGCGCCACCTCGGCCTCGCGTTCGATCTCCGACACGTGCTTTTCGAGACAGGTGAAGGTGAAGGCGGCCTTCCTTTCGATGTCACAGGAGATGCCATGCTCTGTGGCCAGCCGCAGGATTTCTGCGAGGCCAGCCTCCTGTGCTTCCGCATAGAGCCTGGCGCGAAGGGTGCCGAAGGATTTCTCGAGGTTGGCGTAGATCAGGCTGTGCTGGGAGGTGATCTTGGCGGTGGATCGCCCAGTCACCTGCTGGCCGATGCGTCGCGCCTCGACCACCGCGGCGGTAAGTCCGAGATCCTTCAGCCGCCGCGCCGTGGTGACGCCGACGATGCCGCCGCCGATGATGGCGACATCCACACGGATCTCACCGGCGAGGCGGGGGAATTCTTCCGCTGCGGCAGTGGAGCTCCAGTAGGTCTGTTCCGTGCGGGTCTCGGGCATGGGCACCTCCGGGCGATCTTTGCGGGAACTGCGCCCAGGCACTTCTGTTCCGTTCGCCTCCTGAGCTAGACTTCAGTGCCATGAACTTCGTCTTCTACGATGCGGAGGCGACAGGCCCGGAGCCGCGCCACGACCAGATGCTGCACGTGGCAGCGGTGCTGGCCGATGGGGACCTCGAGGAGCGCGAATGCTTTTCCCTCCGTTCCCGCCTGAAGCCGCACCAGCTTCCCACGCCAATGGCGCTGCTTCTCACCGGCCTCTCGGTGCAGGCGGTGACCGATCCCGCCCTGCCTTCGCACGACGAGATGGTGCATGACCTGCATAGGCGCTTCAGCGCCTGGCAACCTGCCATTTTCACGGGCTACAGCAGCCTCGAATTCGACGAGGAACTGCTCGCCCACTCTCTCCGTGCCAGCCTGCTTCCGCCCCGCCTCACCACTGCCCCAGGCAATGCCAGGCTCGACGTGCAGCGCCTCGCTCTCGCCGTCGAAACCTTCGCCCCGGGTGCGATTGCCTTCACCCGGCGGCACGACGGCGCACCGAGCTTCCGCCTCTCCGAACTGGCCCGCGCCAATGGCATCGCCCATCCTAACGCTCACGACGCGCTGGGCGATGTTCGTACCACACTCGCGCTGGCTCGCCTTATCAGGTCGAGCGTGCCGTGGCTGTGGGACCATATGGTGGAGATGGGCCGGGCCGACGCAGCGGCCGGCTTTGCTTCCTCCCATCCGGTGCGCCTTTACACCGAGTTCCATCACAACCGCCCGCATCACTGGCTGGTCACGGCGCTGGGGAACGGAACTGATGGATTGGTGGAAGTGGTGGGTTTCGACCTGGAACGGGACCCGGAGAAGGGGAGGGCACTTTCGGGAGAGGCACTTCGCCGCTGGGTTTCACGAAATCCAAAACCGATCCGCCCCATCAGGGTGGCGGAGTGCCCGTTCATCCTGCCGCGGGAGCGCGCCGCTGGCCTGCCAGGAATTCCCCGGTTCGATGATGAGGAATTGGACCGTCGCGCTGCGCTGCTGGCCGCGGATGCAGGCTATCGCTCCAGGCTGATCGCCGCATATGCCGAGACGGCGAGGAATAGGGAAATCCCCGACGACACTTACGCGCCGATTTCCTTTCATGCCGCAACATGGCCGGACCGCGCCAGCATGGCGAAAGCTTTTGCTGAACCGGGACTCAGGGCGCGTGCCTTGCGCCTGATATTCGATGAACGCCCGGATCTGCTGCAGGAGTCGACGCGGATGCGATTCGAATCAGAGACAGCCGCACGCCTCCTGGAATCGAAGGACAACGTGCCCTGGACGACGCTTACCAGGGCTTTCGACGCGACCGACGCCGCCTTCGAGCATGCGGCGACGGAGGATGTGGACCGGCTCGAAGGCCTGATCGCCTATCTTAAGAAGGAATTGGCCTGGGCCGAAGCGCTCGATCAGTCCAGGCTGAAGCCGAACTCGTAGCTGAGGCCTGCGCCGCCATAGAACTGGTTGGCGCTGCCCTCTTTGACGATCGGACTGTCGGCTGCCTCGCCGATGAGGCGGTCCCATCCGCCACGGAGGTGGAAGGTGAATTCTTCCGTTAGGTCATAGCTTGCTGTTGCGGCGAGACCCACGCTGTGGAAGCCGGCGCCGGCGTCATAGCTCTTGTCATAGACAGGACTGTCGGCCGCTTCCTTTCCAGAAATGCCGAAATAGGTGTCCATATAGTCGTCGGAGCCCCAGCCGGCGCGCGGACCGGCCATCAGCTGCAGGTCTTCCGTTGGATTGGCGATGAAGTCGAGGCCGAAATCCGCAACCTGACCGGAGTAGCCGTTGAACCCTTGGCGCACCTCGATGAAGCCGCGGATCCAATCGTGCCGGTAGGCCGCTCCCAGTCCCACTTCCAGCGCCCAATCGACATCGTCCAGACCCTCGAGTTCGTTCGAATCGGAGGAGTCCCGTCTGCCGTTGAAATTGAAGGAGGGATAGAGGCTGAAGCGCTTCACCCTTTCATCCCCGTCTATCACCTGCCCGATGCCGGGAACAAAGAACCTGCCGACCGAGATGATGGGGAAGGGCACTGCGATCACCTCGTCAGACCCGGGATAGCGGGGTTTCGCCATGACTCCGACCCCGAGATCGAGCACGTATTGCTCGTCCGGCATCTCATCGGCGGTGGCGGGGAAAGAGAAGGCAAGCAGCAGCGCTGCGGCGGACAGGGTGATCTTCAGCGGCGTCATCAGGTTCTCTCGTCGGATACGGCGAACAGGATACCAAGTTGCCGTCGCGGCGTCACCTGCCGATTTGAGCCCCCGCGCAGGGCTGGACAAGACCAAGCTCTGCATCGCCGGCCGCTTTCTCCTTCCCGCGCGGCGGCCACGGACGCTCGCGCCAGTGTGGAAGGAAGGCAAAGCTCGAACGCGCCCGCCCGGGAAGCAGGTCGCCGTTCCCGGCGCCCCAAGCATAATCATAATAGCTCTTCACGACCTCCTCGTAGCTCACCTGCTGTGCGGCGGGGTGGGCGAGGCAGGCATCGCGCCAGCGCCGGACGCGGGCGAAGTCCTCGGGAATGTCGTAGCCTTCGTAATAGTCGAGGAACCAGAAGCGCACGAAGATCGGTGCGTATACACACTCTGCGAGCCCGAAGCGGTCAAACAGATACTCGCTCCCGGGGGCCTGCCAGGATAGAAAGTCGTCGAGTTTTTGATACTGCGCCGTCATGGCCTCGGCCAGCGCCTCCCGCCTCCCCTTGTCCTGGCTCATCACGAAGCGGTAACCGGCGGCCACGAAATCACCTTCGAGCGCGATCAGCATGTTCTCGACGGCTCGCTCATAGGGGTCTGCGCGCGCCACCATGGGCGTCGGGAACAGGTCCTCGAAATAGCGGAGCAGCACGAGGCTTTCCTTGAGGATGCGGCCGTCCGCCAAATCGAGGATGGGAAGTGCCGTGGCGCCGCGCGTCTTCGCGAGGAGCGCCGGGTCACGGGGCCGGGTGACGTCGACCACCGAGAACTCCACTGCGTCGCGGCGGCCCTTGAGTTCGAGCAGGATCTCCACCCGCTGCGAAAAAGGGCAGACGGGGATGTGGTGGAGGACGGGTCTCGTCACGACGGCTTTCTTCACGCCAGCTGTCTGTTCTTCAGGAATTGCTGATCGAGTTCCGGCAGGCTGCCGCCCACGAGCGTCGCCTCGAAGGCCCGAAGGCGCTTGTAGACCGACATGAGCTCGATCATCGTGGGCCACGACTTGAGCAGGAACTGCAATGAATCGCGCACCTGCCCGAAGGCGGAAAGGATCTGGTTCAGTGGCCCCAGAGTGATCTTGCCTGCCACGATGGTAGGCGCCAGCACGATGAAGGGAAAGATATTGTCGGTCTGGATGTAGAGATAGCGGCCGACGTTGAAATAGAGATAGTTGAAGTAGAGACGGAAGTAGTTGACCCGCACCGCATGGAAGAGCTCGCTGAGCGCCGGCGGCTGGGCGCGGTTCGCATCGTCCTCCCCATAGACCAGCTCCTTGCGGTAGGCAGCCTCCACGCGCTGGTTGCGGAACTCGAGCCCCGGAAGTCTCACGCCGACCAGTGCCACCAACGCCGTGCCGAACACAGACCATAGCAGGGCGGCCGTGACCAGCGGATATGGAATGGCGCCGAGAACCGGCACTTCGGAAACATTGGCGGAGAGCCGGTGGAGCAACGGCAGGAAGGCGATCAGCGTCATCACCGCGTCGATGAAGTTGACGCCCAGGGTCTCGGAGAGTGCGGCGAAGCGCTTGGAATCCTCCTGCACGCGCTGCGAGGCGCCCTCGATGTGGCGCAACCGCGGCCAGTTGGCGGTGTAGAAATCATTCATCGCCGTGCGCCAGCGGAAGAGATAGTGGCTGACGAAGAAGTTGTTGAGCGCGATCACGGTCACGGCAACCGACGCGATCGAGAAGAAGGTGAGGATCTGGACGTAGAATTCGGAGAGCGTCACCGGCCTCGCCTTGGAGACGGCGGCCTGCACGAGATCCCAGAAAGGCCCATACCAGCCATTGATGGCGACGCTCACCTGGACCTGGAAATAGACGACGAAAACGATCAGCGCCGAGCCCAGCACGGACCAGGCAAACCATGGCTGCGGCGATAGCACCCGCCAGACCCCGGCGAAAATGCCGACCGACAGCGCGTAGTAGAGATAGAACCACAGGAAGGGCTTGGTCCAGAACACCGAGATGCCGATGACGGGCGGCGCGTCTGCGGGCGGATTTTCGAGCCACACGAGATAACCCAAATCCTTCGCTGCGAGGAACCAGAAGAGGACGACGAAGAGGGTCCACAGGGCGGCGGACGTGAAGAACGGGCGGGGCGAGGGGAAGAAGGAGACGAACATCTCTGAGCTTTCGCTTGCGGCAGTGCGGGTCTAAATGAGGCTTACGTCAGATAGGCCCGCCTGGGCAATGTGGGCAAATGAACTTCCTTTCACGAACATGAGCCTTTCCGGAGCATTCGGGTCCGCCATTGCGACATGGCTCGCGGCCCATGGCGGCGCGGGCGGGCGCCGGCAGGCGAGCGCGGCACTCTCCGCCACCTATCGTGCCGGCGGCGGCTCGCAGTCGATCGATCTCGCGAGCTATCTGGTGGCGCGGCTTCCTGCCACATACGCCGCGGTCTCCCGAGTGCTTGAAGAGTTACGGAAGCGGCGGCCAGGATTTCACCCGTTGAGCCTGCTCGATGCAGGCTCCGGGCCCGGCACGGCTTCCTGGGCGGCGGCCGGGCTCTGGCCCTCACTCTCGGCCGTGACCTTCCTCGACAACTCACCCAGTTTCCTGGCCCTGGCGCGGGAATTGGCCAAAGGGGGCCCGGAGCCGCTCGCTTCCGCCGCCGCCGTGGCCGGAACCATCCTCGCCCTGCCGGCGGGCGTTGCCGCCGATCTCGTGGTCGCCGCCTATGCCCTGGCCGAACTGCCGCTCGCCCGAGCGGCTGCGGCGGCGGAAGGCCTCTGGGCTTCGAGCCGTTCCGTCCTGGTGCTGGTCGAACCCGGAACCCCACACGGGTTCGCCCGCATCCGTGCCGCTCGGGACACGCTGCTGGCGCAGGGTGCCGTGCCCGTGGCACCATGCCCCCACGCGCTTGGCTGCCCCATTGCGGGCGAGGACTGGTGTCATTTCAGCGTAAGGCTGGCGCGGAGCCGGGCGCACCTTCACGCCAAGGGCGCGCTCGTGCCATTCGAAGACGAACGGTACGCCTATCTCATCCTGGCGCGGGAGGGAGACCCCACCGGCGGCGCGCGGATCCTGGCCCCGCCGGAGCACGCCAAGCCGGGCTCCAGCTTCAGGCTCTGCACGCACGGCAGCACCGAAATCCGGTACATTGCCCGGAGGAGCGGCGCAGCTTACAAACTGGCGAAGAAGCTGGGCTGGGGTGACCTGATGGCCCCCGAAAAGCAGGAGGAGGAGGGCTCATGACCCGCAAGCAGATTTCATCCGGATCGAAATTCGAAGCCGAGATCGGCTACTCGCGCGCCATCGTCGACGGCGACTGGATGTGGGTGTCCGGCACCACCGGTTTCAATTACGAGACCATGACCATCTCGGAGGACGTGGCGGAACAGGCCGACCAGACCTTCAGGAACATCAGGGCTGCCCTCGAAAAGGCCGGCTTCACCCTGGAGGACGTGGTGCGTGCCACCTACATCTTCCCCCGGGCCGAGGATTTCGAACCCTGCTGGCCGGTGTTCCGCAAGTATTTCGGTGAGACCCGCCCCGCATCCACGGCGATCGTTGCCCAACTCATTGATCCGCGGATGAAGATCGAGATCGAGGTGACCGCCAAAAAACGTTGAAGCCTCGCTTGACAGGGGGTAGGGGCTCATCTATCACGCGGCTCACTGAATTGCGGGTGTAGCTCAGTTGGTTAGAGCGTCGGCCTGTCACGCCGAAGGTCGCGGGTTCGAGCCCCGTCACTCGCGCCAGTCTTATCAATGACTTGGCAAATACCGTAATTCATCTTTCCAACTCCTGTAGCCGACGTTTTCCAACTTTTGATCGGGTTTCGTTCGATGGGAATCCATCAAGGCAGTCGAGTAATGCTTGCACTGTCCGGTTCCACTCCAGCTGTGTTGGGTCTGGGTCCCAACGCTGCGAAAGGGGGAGCGCAATCATTCGCCACAATTTGAGCCCGTGGGTATTCAGCAATAGATGCCTCACGTAATGATCTGGCAGCGCACCACCTGTTCGGAGCAGCGCGACTTTCTTGAAATACCAATGCACCCGGCGCCGAGCGTCGTCGATTTCCTTGGACTGTTCCACGTTGGACAAATCCGTTCGCGCCAATAACCTGAGCGCGTCAGCCATTTCCGCCGATTGGTATTCCACCACTAATCGCTCGAATATGGATGATCTGGCCGCCTCTCTTGTTTCATCTACGGCTTGACGGGCCGAGTTCGCAGCAGCCCAACTGCTCCATGCAGCGGCTGCGGCCGCCAACGTTCCCAAAAGTTCAAGCCACCACATGCCTAGTCCTCCCCGCGGAGTTTCGTCCGCCCACGTCGTCTCGCATCATCAACTAACCTGACAGTCACCGCCTTGCGGGGCAGGTACGTCTCGGCAAGTTGCCTGTTGTGGTTGATGCTGTTGCCCATCTTTGCAGACATCATCGCGGGGTCAGCTTCACCGGCCAGAGCCTCGACTGCACCCGTGCGCCGGATATCCACCATTTGGCGATTATCGTCTGGCAGCACCATGCGGCGCACATCGCGGAAGTCGTCTCCCAACGTGTCTGCGGAGTACGGTTGGCCGGATCTGTTGCGGAAGAGCGGGGCATCACCGACGGGGCTCGCTCCCATTCTTTCCATGTATGCTGTGAACAGGCGTTCGGTTCTCCGGGAGAGAGTGCCGATAACCGGTTGCCCGGTCTTCGCTCGACTCGTCTCAAAGAACAGACCGCGAGCATCTCTCCGCAGTTCGCTTGCCTTCAGTTTCCTTGCATCGCCGGGCGAGAACTGGGTGTCCCAGATCACCGAGACGATAACGGCCAAGCCGCGATAGCCCTTGCGCCAGGCGAATTTACCAATGCGTGCGACCTCACCTGGCTTGAACGTCTCTGAGCGTCCACGGGGCGCGGTGTTGCGGATGATCTTCGAGGGGTCTTCCTCCTTAACGCAGTACCTCATGGAAGCCATAACCTTCCAGAGAGCCCGCCAGGTCTTCATCATGCGGTGTGCGGTGTGATGGCCGCGCGTTTCGAGAACCTGCAGGCGCAATGCCTCGATTTGCTCCGGCTCAATGGTATTGGGATCGATGTCGCCGAAGATCGGTTCGATGAACTGCCACGACCACTCCCAATCCTTCTTGCGAGTTGCGGGGGCCTTGGCCTTCCAAGCATCCATGCGGCGGAAACGGTCAAAAGCGTGTCCAACAGAGCCGGGAGGATAGGCTTTGCCTATCTCCGCAACGGGTCTTTCGCCTCTTTGGAGGCGGAGCCAATCTTCATAGAGCCGCTGAGCCTCGGTCCATGCTTCGGGGCCATCCTTGCCAAGACAGCGCGCCTGGAAGCCCTGCTGCCGCATCGCTTTGGTCGGCTGGAAATATCCACGGCCACGCTTTACGACGTAGTAAGGAATTTTAACTCGTGCCATTGCGAGCCCTCCTTAATCGGTCTGCGACCACGCCGGATCGAGCATCGATGGCCACTTGGCCCACAGTCAAGAAGAGTTGCGGGTGTCTGCGGTCGCACCAGGCGTCAATGGCATGGAGATCGAAGTTACCCGTCGTCTCGTCCGGCTTCGGAAATCCGCGAGCGATCAACAGGGGAAGCTCCTGCATAAACTTGGCTTCCGCCATACCCAGCCGAAGCGCCGCGCCTTTAGCTGGAACGTCTCGGGGCTCGATGTGAAACCGGTTGGGGGCCATTGTAGGTTAGTTCACCATCCTTGCTCTAGGTGATGCCGCCTGCGGACGCTACGGCTCATGGCTGTGAGGTTGATCGCCACGCCCGCAGGCGGTCTGCCCCGCCACCTCGGAAAAAGGACGGGGCATTCGGTTAACCGTTCAGGCGAACGCGGCCAGTCGCAGAAGGGTTGGAGGCGGCAAGCACTGCCTTGCCGATCAGCGTGTTGCCGCCCGATGTCGTGGTGCAAAGGCCAGTCGTGGTATCCCAATAGATCGCAGCGCCGACGGTCCACGCCTGCGCGCTGACCTTTGCGAGGTCGAACACGCCGACAACAGCAAATTCGCCAGAATCGCCGACCGCAACGTCGGTCGCCGCGACGTCGAAGATGTTACCGACGAGATAGCCATCACCTGCAGAGAGGTCTGTCGCATCCGTTACATCGGCAACGGTCAAGGTGAGCGTGTCACCGGGCTGCACATAGTTCTTCATGGATCAGTTCCTTGTTAGACGTAGTAACTCTCGGTTTCCAGGACGCGGCCCTGCGGATCATGGCGCAGCACCTTCGTCCGTTTGCGCTCGTTAGGCTCGATCACGACCCGCACCGGATGGTTCTTGATGACCTCGTTGACAAAGCGGTTCATCACCGTTGCAAACTGCCGCGCCAGGAAGGGCGTTAGAAAGGCGTCAACCTCGGCAGCGGTGCGGGTAGCGAACAGCGCCTTGCGCGACTCATCGAACCAGGTTTGCGAGCAAGCTTCTGCAATGCTGTTCTGGATCATGGTGCGAAGCGCTTCCTCCGCCTTGTCCGGCGTCACCCAAACGCGGTTTTCCGGCTGCCACTCTCCCTGAGGGCGGACGGTGAAGACGACCTCGTCGGGCTGGATTTCTTCGCGCGTGGTGTTGTCAGACATTCCCAAACCTTTCGATGTTGAATTGTCGCCGGAGCCGTGAGCAGCGACTCCGGCGACGTTGGGGGTCAACCGGGCAACCCCGCCATCAGCGCAATGAGAGGAGCACCGCGCCAATTCACGTTTACTGACCCGCGTTGCTGTACCACCCGCGCCAGTCTTCGAAGCCGCACCCGAAATCAAGGCGGACCTTGAACTCGGTGCCGTCAACGTCGAAGCCTTCGCGGATGAATACCTGCGGACCCGCCTCGCCTTCGAGGTAGGCATAAGACAGACCGTCCACCATGTTGGGATCGGCCACTATGTACCAGCGCTTGCCAGTAAGGCGCGGCTCCACCACAAGGCGGAGACTGCCGGAGAACGGGTTAACGTTGCTCAGCTGCGTGGCGGTGAGCTGCGCAAGCACCTGTTCGCCTGCGGTCTCGTTCTCGGGCGACACGACTAGATAGGCCGGGGCAACGCCGATAATGCCACCACCCGGTCCCGTCTGCTCGCGCATGGCTTTGCGAGCGACGGAGAGCGTCGTCACATCCGGCCCGGCACCCGAAGCGGACACGTTGCCGTGCGAGGAATGGAACAGCACGACGCTGTCATCCATCGTCGGTCCCAGGCTCGAATTGTCGGTGAGAAGGTCCACCATCTGCTGCGCCTCGAAATTGGCCGCAGCCATGCCGAGCTTGCGCGCCATGTCATCAAAGGCTCCGAGATCGTCATTGACGAGCGCCTGGCGACTGATGCCGAATACCCGCCCGAAGGTCTCAAGCCGATAGGAGGACCTGGCCTCTTCCATCGTTCCGCGCGTGAATTCGCCTGCCTCGTTCACCTTCTTGAGTTCGAAGCCGGAGTGATCGAGGATGACGCGGGAGAGGCCTCGGAAGTCGCGGTGATTGCGTTCTTTAGCAACCGTCCTGATACCGTTCGCAGCCTGAATGTAGCCGTCGCGCAGAGAGCGGCTCGCAGCACTGACCAGCAGCTGCGGGAAATCGCTCGTGGTATGCAAGGCGCGCTCGATGAGGGCGCCGGGCGTGCGATTGAGCGGCAGGCTGCGGCCAGCCCGTTCGAGAGTGATCCGGGCAAGATCGGCCATTGACATGTTAATGTAGGGCCGAGCCGCGTCGGAGGGGCGGTGCTTCGGATTGAGCCGCGAAAAGACAGCCTCACCAGCGACACTGGCGAAGACGCCAGGTGCATCGAGGCTTTCGTAGCCATCGGAGCGGGCGGTCGTAATCTGGATCGCGTCAGAGTTGGCAGCAGCCTTCGAAAGGATGATGCCGCGCGCGTGTTCAAGATTGATTGCGCGGTTCACGACATCGTCTTCCTGCTCGCGGTTCAGTCCCGCAAGTCGCGACATGTTGCGGGCGAGCGCCTGGTCGTCCTCGTGGAGGGCGGTGGAAATGGTGTCAGTCTCGGTCATGGTCTTGTCCTTGTGCTTGATGAAGGGAGCGCTCCGGGCCGAGACGACCATTGCGGACAAGTCCGCGCCAAGTGCTACCATTGAGATTTCATGGGGCGTCCACTTTGTGGCGGTCCGCACCAGCTTCCCGGATTCCCGGCTCTCCTTGAAAGTGGAGATGCGGTAGCCGATGGAAACATTCTTCAAGATGCCCTGCTTGATCAGGCTCCACGACTCATCCAGGCGCGGGGCGGTGCCGGGAATGGGGCCAATAACCTCGGCATAGAGTTCACGGTCTTTGATCCAAGCTTTCGTGATGGTGCCGAGCACAGCAGCGGTGCTGCCGATTTCGTGATCTGCGAGGAGGTGTGCCTGCCCTGAGTTGAGGTAACTCAGATCGACCGCCCCCTCGGAGATTTCCAGGCGTTCAGTGTACGGTTCGCCGGAGAGGTAATCGCGGCGCTCAACGTCTGCGCCGGTCGAAGCCCGGATGATCGCCACCGGAGCCTTGCCGGTCTCCACGCGGGGCGAGACGATCACGGCTTCGCGCGTCAGGATGGCATCGAAATTCTTGTTTGGAGCGTTCATTTCAATGAACCTCCTTTCGCATGATGTTGCTGAAATCAAATGAGACTAGATGCCCGTTTCCCAAGTGCAGAAGCGCCTCCGTGTCGCTGATGCGCAGCCGTTTCAAGAACGCCCTGAAGACGAGCGGAGAGACGCCGATGATGCGCTCGACGTCTTCCAGTGTGACGCTGCCATTCTGGTTGGCGTGGCGGAGCAAGGCCCCGAGCCGCCCTTCCAGGTTTAGGGCGAGAGGGGCGAACTGCGGCGAACTTGCGATGACTTCCCGCACATGCTCGTCGTAAAGCTGGCGGAAGCGAGCATCCCAACGCAGGGCTTCTTCGTATTCGAGGTCGCCGTGCATCGCCTGGTTCAGGGCGGCAATGGCGGCATCAAACTTGGTAAGAGTGGTGACAGTCATGCGTCATCCCGGCTGATTTTTTCAATCGACATGAAGGTCTCTGTCCAAAGAGTGCTCAGATCGAGAATCGTAAATCTTACTCCGGGGCGAACCGATGAGACGGCCTGCCCATGTGTCATCACAAAGACTGACTTCACCTGCGACAGATCCATGCTGCCGTCGAACCGGAGACCTCCCGGTTCGTCCGGGGCGAAGTTGCGCCGATGCAAGAGTCCGACGGCAATGTCGGACGTCGGCTCGGAGTTGTCCTTGAACGTCAGAGTGACCGGGTGAACGACAAGAAAGAAGCTCGCCACCACTTCGGGATCTTTCAAAAGCTCGATTGCTACGGTCACGGGGCTCAGCTGAGCAATTTTGAATGCGAGGGCCAAATCGGCGAAGCCGACCAGTTCCAGCGCAACGCGCACCCTGAACACGCCGTCCGCGTCGAGGACGTAGTCTCGTCCGATCTTCTTCGCGTAAGGCATCAAGCCACGCTTGCGCCAATTGGAGACCGCTTCGTATTCGCGACCTAAGACTTCAGCTAATTGCGAGATCGTCAGCATTGCAGGAGATATAAACGGTTTTTAAAAAACTGCAAGTGGGAAACGAATTACGGAATGTGTGACAATCCGCCACATGCGCAGTTACAGTTCTGATAGACCCGGAGCGGCCTCGTGGAGGATTTCCGCCAGTTCATCGAAGATCAGGTTGGAAACCTCGACGGGGTCGGTTTCGGCAGCGAGGACGGGCGCAAGTCGGTCCGGGACTGAGAGCAGGCGGTCGCGGAGGGTTCTCAGCGTCTCGAACCATTCCCGCTCCACGGCCTTCCCGTCCACCAGGACGCCTGCCTTGGTCTCGTAAGCCAGTTGAGCAAGCCCCGCCTCGGCAGCCGCTCTGCGGGCCCTGGAATGGCTGCAACAGGCATCGTCAACGACCCCGTACGAGTTGACCGGCTTTGGCGGCAGAGCGCGACGGAATGCGGGGTCCGTGTTCCGGTAATAGGCACGGCGTGCCTCGTCTTCATCGAATAGGCCATCGGGACCCCGAGGGAGCAGCCCCTTCTTGGCGAGCGCGTGGATATTCTGCCGGGATACGCCCCAGGCGCGTGCAAGCTGAGAGGCCGTCATCGTTCCATGATGTTTCCTGTCAATGAAGATTGTTTCCCTGTCGCTAGCGATCAAAAGCGCCTTAGCCGCCCGCATTACGCAAAGTGCCAAAAGATCGTTTTGGGAGGGGTGGGGGTACTCTAGGTTGGTGTTTCTTGGATCGCCGCTGCAATGTGTGCCTGGCAACGCTAGCGGGTTTGGAACCGTCACAAGCCCAGTTCTGTTGATGGGCCATCTCCGGTTACTCCTGCCAACTCCGCGACAGGAGCGCCTAAAAGCCTCTGCGGTTGTGGCAACTGCAGGGGCTTTTTGTCTGGGCGATCTTGAACCAACGAGAAAGACCCCACAGCTGAGCGCTGCAGGGTCCTTGATTTGGACTGAAGCGGCAGCCTGCTCGCTGCAGCCCGGTATTCGCACCCGATACGCAGGTGTGCGAATCAAACGCCCTAACGTGCCTTGATCGTCAGAGCTGGCTACTCGTGCGACTGTAACTGGATAGGACGCCTGCAGTTCCGAGGCATCCTTCGAATGGCTCCGCAAATTCCTGTGCCTTCGACTTCTGGTGGGTTGAAAGAATCTGGACGCGGCGCATTCGTAGAGGTGCGGCAGCCTTGTCACTTCCGCTGCCGTGCCTGAAACCTTCGCCCCTCGCATTGTTTCTCCTGCGAGGGGCTTTTCGTTTCGCGGGGTCTTACGCGGCCTTCGTGTCACGGAACTGGAGGTAATCAACGGCGGCACTGAGTTTGGTGCGGAAGTCGTCGCCGGAATTCTGGATAATGACGTTTGCCTTCCATTCCGCCTCATTGCTGCTGGCCGGCGTGCGGGTCTTCATCTCTTCGGCGATGTCCGTGATCAGGCCATTGAAGTACCGATCCCAGAGCGCATCGAGGAACTCTCCGGCAAGCGACTCCTGCATCCGTTGCTGATCCAGGAAGCCCAGCGCTGCATCGGAAAGGTGATTGAAGGTCTCGGACAGGCACATCAGGTCGTAAATCGTCATGGCCTTAAGGTCCGGCGCGGGCGGCAGGGTGACGCGATCACGCATGGGACACCGCCTTCTCTGCAATCGTCAGGGCATCGCGCAGTAGCCAACGCAGAACAATGTCACTGTTTTTGTTGACGAACTCCATTTGCCAGGCCAGAGCCATCTTCTCCTTAAGCCGGGGAATGCTTGCGACGGGATGCTCGATCACGTCGGAGGCCCGCGAAAACATGAGGTCCACAGGCTTCGATGTCGTGTCTTCAATAGCGGTGAGCCGTTCCGACCAGGCGTCTCTTGCTGCGGCACCATTGGAAGGGCGTGGCCCAAGTGCCTTTATCTGTTCCTGCGCGCTTGCATGTATTGCCTGGTATGAAGCGACCGCCTCGCGGAAAGCAGACCATTTGGCCTCGTAAACCGGATCGAACGGAGGAACATCGGGAGCGGCGATGACGGAAGAACCGGCTAAGGCTGTTGCCCCTGTCCCGAGCAATTCACGGCGAGATAAGCGCGGCATAATGCAATCTCCCTCATTTGTGCTATTGTCACCGTATAGTGACAAATGCACAATAGGACGAATCAGGCATGGTGACAAGCGCACAAATTCGAGCAGCCCGGGGGTTGCTTGGTTGGACCGTCCGAGACCTCGCCGAACAGGCGGGGGTGCATAGGAATACCGTCACCCGACTTGAGACGACCGGCTCGGAGTCGGGTCACGCATTGAGGCAGATTGTCCGGGCGCTGGAATCTGCAGGCGTTGTATTCGTGCCGGGGAATGGTGGCGGTCCAGGAGTCAGGCTTCGCGGGTGACATCCTGATGGAACTCGACGGCGAAGCTCGGAGTCCCTATATTGGCTGACGGGAGAATAAGAAGATGACTAAGACAGTGAACCACAAACTCGATGCTGCTCTCCTGAAGAAGCTTAAGGATCTTTGGAAGCTGGCAGAACGGGGTGACGTCTCTGTAAAGAAAGTGGACGTCGACACGGGAGAAGATCATTTTGGCGATCCCGTGATTTTCGTGTGTGTGCATCACAACCGCACTAAGAAACCCGTTCGTCTCAAATCAATCACCTCGCTTGATGGCAAGGTGCGCGACCTCGCTTGGGAGCAAGGCGAGCAACGGTTCATCCACGTTAGGCACCTCTTCGATGAGAAGCAGAAGGTGGCTGGCTAAACATGGTTGACGATCTCTTGGAGATCGCCAGGCATCTTGCCAACGCAAATCCCAACGGAAAACCCAAACAAGCTTACCTTAAGCGGGCCGTGAGTACCGCCTACTATGCGCTGTTCCACGCGATGGCTAGAGCTACTGCAGACGTCATGTTGGGTAGCGCGAAGAAAAACAGACCGGATAGAGCATGGGTGCAACTGTACCGAGGATTAGATCACGGTACTGCCAAAAGCGCCTGCGAGGCGGCTCGCAATATCGGCTTTCCAAACCCCATAAAGGAGTGTGCCGATGCGTTTGTGGAATTGCAAAAGGCGCGGCACGATGCTGATTACGATCCGAGCTATCGGCTTAGCCGAGCCGAAGTAATTGCACTAATCGACAAGTCAGAGAGCGCCATTAAGAAGCTGAGAGCTGCTCCACCTCTCGACAGGGCGGCGTTTGGCGTCCAATTGGTGATCAAAAAGAGATAACAAGCGATGGCGCTAACTCCTAGCGCCAGCGTCTCTATCGGTCACCGCATTCCTGCTCTAGTCCATCCAGTGCACGGCCCCGTCATAGGCCAGCGCCCACCCCAGCCAGGCGTCGAACGTCTACCGTTTACTCTCACAATGGGGCAAACCCCGGTAAGATCGGTAAGAACGGTACGAAGGTTGCCTATCCCTTTGTTTTGATTCGGCGTCCTCGCCTTCTCGATTTCGTACCGTTTCTTACCGCAGTTCGTACCCCCCTTTCTTACCGGTTTCGTACCGCAGCGAATGAGTTGACTCTGCGGACGAAGGGTAAGTCCTTGACATTGCAATGTCATTTGTCGCCATCCTCTCTGTTTCTTACCTTCTTACCGTTCTTACCGGGGGTAGAGGGTACGAGGTGCGCCTTCGATGGGTGCACATACTGGCCGCGCCCCGCTTTGAGGATTTCGCCCGCCTTCATCATTTTGCCGAGCAGCCGGTCGACGTTGTTGCGCCTCATGTCGGCCAGGTTGGCGATGTCTACGGGCTTCAGGGGTTCTTCAGCGTCCTCCAGCACTGCCAGAATGGCACCGCGTTCGCTCGTGCGGCGAACCTCCGTCGCATCGCCCTGGATGATCCAGCGGCAAGCCTCACGGTCCCAAAGAATCGCCTTCTCGTATTCCTCGACGTCGCGACCCCGGCAGTAGAGCGTGCTGCCGTTGCTTCCCCGTTTCAATACGAGCGAGGTATCCGCTGCGCCAGTGATGCCGTTCGTGCCCGAGATTTCCTCGAAGGGGTCTCCGTCGCCGTTGCCCTTCCTGGTGTGGTGCACAATGAGGACGCCGACGCTGTACTCTGCAGCGAGTTCCTGCAACGCGGTGATAGCGCCATAGTCGCCCTCGTAGAGCGTATCGCTCCGGCCTCGGTTGCTGCGGAACTTTTGCAGGACGTCCACAATCACCAGCCTCGGGTTTTGAACCGAGTTCAGCCAGCCCCGGATATGCTCCAATCCGCCTTCGTCGCACCTCTCAACCTTCGTCCTGAAGCGCAGTCTTTTCCGCCAGCCCTTGTCTGCCGTGGTGGTGGTGATCTTCTCAAGGCGATCCTTGAGGCGGCGCGGATTGTCTTCGAGCGCAAGATAGAGCACGTCGCCCTGGACGCACTTGTAATCGCCGAAGCAGTAGTTTCCGCTTGCCACCGCTACCCCGACATCAAGGCAGAACCAGCTTTTGCAGGACTTCGGCGGACCGGCGAGGACAGTGCACCCCTCGGGCACCAGGCCATCAACGATCCATTTCACCGGCGGGAATGTCACGCTGGCAAGGTCCTCCATTGAGAATTCGCCCTCGAACATCTTCCGATGATCGCTTTGAGGCTTGGCGGCAGTCGTGTCACCGGCGAACTCTCCATGCCGCAAATCTCCGTTCTGGGCCATGCGTTCAGCGGTCTCCAGGTCAATGAATTCGGCGGCGTTCATGCTGCTTTCCTCGCAGGAAGGTTTTTTATGAGGATTCGGTGCGATCTGGCGGCAGGGCCGAGAAGAACGCGGATTTCGTGGCCGTGCTCGATGTCCTCCACCAGGAAGGGTCCCGCCGCGTGGGCAAGCCAGTTGCGAGCGCCGGGCTTCAGGGGCACGCAGCCTTCGCAACCAGCCTGCAGCCACGCCAAGGGCGTCCTGTAGACCTGGAGGGGTGCTCCGTGCCGCTGGATCATGTTCTGAGGCCCGAGAACGTCCGCCCCATCGTTGCGGCCCATTGCTGTTGCGAAAAGCTCGGGGGCGTCGAGGGGCCATGCCACCAAGTCGGCACAGACCTGCTGCCTGTAGTCATCGAACAGCAGCGCCTCGATCACGGCGGCGGGTTCGCCGTCCACATCGAAGACGAAAGTCTCGTCACCCGGAGCGCCGGAGAGGAACCGCACCAGCGCCACGTTGATGATGTCGGCATGGGCGAGGCAAGTTTCCGTGTCCAGGCCGTGCCGGCGGATATAGCCGAAGAGTTCCGGAGAGGGTCCCGCCACCCGATAGGCTTCCTGGCGCATGAAAACGAGGCGGGAGAGGTTCTTTACGATCGGCTGCATCACCAAACCTCCAACACGAGAAGGTCGGAAGAAATGCGCCACGTGCGGCTTGTTGGAGGGCAGGGGAGTGTGCTATCTTTCTTGTTGGAAGCAGCTTCGTTTCCATCGCTATCAGCCCCTGCCTTGGTGCCAGCCTCGGCAGGGGCATCTATTTTGGGGTCAGGAGGCCCGGTGTGGATTCGTGCACTCTCAGTCAGCGGACTTTCCAACTTTCGGCCCCTCGGACCCGTTTTTGAGGGGTCCAGTGTTGGACAGGGCATTGATCCGACTGGGATACCTGACAGCCTGTCACGCCGAAGGTCGCGGGTTCGAGCCCCGTCACTCGCGCCATTCAGCCGAAATCGATCAGGGCCGCCCCCGGGCGGCCCTTCGTATTTCTGCCTCCCTCGGGGTCCCGGCACGTCAGGGGCCAGGCCTCTTGGCGCAGCTGCATGCGACACTTGTTATCCTGGTTCGACAACTGTGCCGAAAAACTTGCGGGACACCGGGCGGTGCGCTACCAAGCGGCGGATTCTCGTCTGCCGCCCGGGCGGACGCAGGGGGCGAAAGCACATGCCTGATCTTTTGAGAGAATATCTGCCAGTCGTCATCTTTTTGGGCGTGGCTCTGGGCTTCGCGCTGGTTCTGATGATCGCGCCGATCCTGATCGCGATCCGCAACCCGGACCCGGAAAAGCTGTCCGCCTACGAGTGCGGCTTCAACGCCTTTGACGATGCCCGCATGAAGTTCGACGTGCGGTTCTATTTGGTCTCGATCCTGTTCATCATCTTCGACCTCGAAGTGGCCTTCCTCTTCCCCTGGGCCATTACCTTGGGTGATATCGGGGTCTACGGCTTCTGGTCCATGATGATTTTCCTAGGAGTCCTCACGATAGGCTTTATCTATGAGTGGAGAAAAGGAGCTCTCGAATGGGATTGATCGAAAAGGCAACCCCCGAGCAGCGCGAGTTCTTCACCAGCATCAATGCCGAACTCGCCGACAAGGGATTCCTCGTCACCGCCTCGGACGACCTCATCAACTGGGCCCGCACCGGCTCGCTCATGTGGATGACCTTCGGGCTCGCCTGCTGCGCCGTCGAGATGATGCAGGCCTCGATGCCCCGCTGGGACCTGGAGCGTTTCGGATTTGCGCCGCGTGCCTCGCCGCGCCAGTCCGATGTCATGATCGTGGCCGGCACTCTGACCAACAAGATGGCTCCGGCGCTGCGCAAGGTCTATGACCAGATGCCGGAGCCGCGCTACGTCATCTCGATGGGCTCCTGCGCAAATGGCGGCGGCTACTATCACTACTCCTATTCGGTGGTGCGCGGCTGCGACCGCATTGTGCCGGTCGACATCTATGTGCCGGGCTGTCCCCCCACGGCCGAGGCCCTGATCTACGGCATCCTGCAGCTGCAGAAGAAGATCCGCCGCACCGGAACGATCGAGCGCTGACATGACTGAGACCTTGCAAGAGCTGGGCGAACACATCGCCGCGAGGCTGGGCCGCGCGGTGACGGGCATCAAGGTGGAGTTCGGCGAACTCACCGTAGCGTCAGAGGCCGCGGAGATCGTGAAGGTTCTCACTTTCCTGCGCGACGATGCCGCCTGCGGCTTCGTTTGCTTCATCGACATCTGCGGAGTGGACTATCCCGAGCGCGAACGGCGCTTCGACGTCGTCTATCACCTGCTCGCGCCCTACAAGAACCGCCGCATTCGGGTGAAGGTTGAGACCGACGAGGACACGCCCGTGCCGAGCGCGATCTCCGTCTTCCCCGCCGCCAACTGGTATGAGCGCGAGACCTACGATCTCTACGGCGTGTTGTTTTCCGGCCATCCGGATCTGCGACGGATACTCACGGACTACGGGTTCTCCGGCCACCCGCTGCGGAAGGATTTCCCTCTCACCGGCTATGTCGAGGTGCGCTGGGACGACGAACTCAAGCGCGTGGTCTACGAACCGGTGAAGCTCACCCAGGAATTCCGCGCGTTCGATTACCTGAGCCCGTGGGAGGGCCCCGACTACGCGCTCCCCGGCGATGAAAAGGCGAAGCCGTGACCGAATCGTCCACCGTCCGCAACTTCTCGATCAATTTCGGCCCGCAGCATCCTGCGGCTCACGGCGTTCTGCGCCTCGTTCTCGAGCTCGACGGCGAGGTCTGCACCCGTGTCGACCCGCACATCGGGCTCCTCCACCGCGGCACCGAGAAGCTGATCGAATACAAGACATATCTTCAGGCCGTTCCCTATTTCGACCGTCTCGACTACGTGGCGCCGATGAACCAGGAACATGCCTGGTGTCTCGCCATCGAGCGGCTGCTCGGCATCAGCGTGCCGAAACGAGGCCAGCTGATCCGCGTGCTCTATTCCGAGATTGGACGTCTTCTCTCGCATCTCCTGAACGTCACCACGCAGGCCATGGACGTAGGCGCTCTCACGCCGCCGCTCTGGGGCTTCGAAGAGCGCGAGAAGCTGATGGTGTTCTATGAACGCGCATCCGGCTCGCGCATGCACGCGGCCTACTTCCGCCCCGGCGGCGTTCACCAGGACATTCCCCCGGAACTCGTCGAGGATATCGGCCGGTTCTGCGAGGGTCACAACAAGGTGCTCGACGACATCGAGGGCCTGCTCACCGACAACCGAATCTTCAAGCAGAGAAACGTCGACATCGGCGTGGTTTCTCTGAAGGAATGTTTCGAGTGGGGCTTCTCGGGCGTCATGGTACGCGGCTCCGGCGCCGCCTGGGACCTGCGGAAGGCGCAGCCCTACGAGTGCTACGACGAGATGGAATTCGACATACCGATCGGCAAGAACGGCGACTGCTATGATCGATACCTGATCCGCATGCAGGAAATGCGCGAGTCGGTGAAGATCATGAAGCAGTGCGTGGAGCGGCTCATGGGATCGGAGCGCACCGGCCCCGTCTCGACGCAGGACGGCAAGGTGGTTCCCCCCAGGCGCGGCGAGATGAAGCGCTCGATGGAAGCGCTGATCCATCACTTCAAGCTCTATACCGAGGGTTTCCATACGCCACCGGGCGAGGTCTATGCGGCGGTCGAAGCGCCCAAGGGCGAATTCGGCGTCTATCTGGTGTCGGACGGCACCAACAAGGCCTATCGCTGCAAGCTGCGTGCCCCAGGCTTCGCACATCTGCAGGCCATGGACCACATCTGCCGCGGCCATATGCTGGCCGACGTCTCCGCCGTCCTGGGTTCTCTCGACATCGTTTTTGGTGAGGTGGACCGGTGAGCGTCCGTCGTCTTCATCACGTTCAGCCCGAAAGCTTCGCGTTCAATGCGGAGAACCTGGCCTGGGCCAGACAGACAATCGCAAAGTACCCATCGGGCAAGCAGGCCTCGGCGGTGATCCCGCTCCTGTGGCGCGCCCAGGAGCAGAATGACAACTGGGTTTCGAAGCCCGTCATCGAGTACGTGGCGGACATGCTGGGCATGTCCTATATCCGCGTGCTCGAGGTCGCCACCTTCTATACCATGTTTCAGCTGCAGCCTGTGGGCAGGGTCGCTCACATTCAGGTCTGCGGCACCACGCCCTGCATGCTGCGGGGTGCCGAGGAGCTGAAGAAGGTCTGCCAGAACCGGATCCACCCCGAGCCGCACCATCTCTCAGCCGACGGGAACTTCTCCTGGGAGGAGGTCGAGTGCCTCGGCGCCTGCGTCAACGCACCCATGGTGCAGATCTTCAAGGACACCTACGAGGACCTCACGCCCGAGTCCTTCGAGAAGCTGATCGAGGACCTCGCCGCCGGCCGGAAGGTGAGGGTGGGCCCGCAGATCGATCGCCATCTTGCCGCCCCCGTGGGCGGCCCGACGACCCTGATCGAGCCCTCGCTCTACGAGGGCCAGCGCAGCTTCACCCGCATCGAGGCGCCGCCGCCTCCGCCGCCGGCTGCTGCCCCGGCACCTGCTGCCGCTTCGCCATCCGGCGTCACCGTTCCTCCTGGAACGCCTGCGCCCGCCCCGGCGGCGCCGAAACCGGAAGAAGTCCGGCCTCCGACACCCGCTGCCGTCCTCACCGCTGCCCAGAAGGCCGAGGCGGAACGCAAGGAGCAGGCTGCCGGCGCCGTGATGGAGGGCAAGGCCCAGGTCGAGACCAATGTCACCCGTGCCACGCCCGAAGGCGTCAAGGAGACTGCGCCCGTTGCCTCGGTGGCGGATGGCCGCCCCGAACTGCACACCGCTCCTAAGGGCAGAAGCGGGGATGACCTGAAGCTCATAAGGGGTGTGGGTCCGAGGCTTGAGCAGATGCTGAATGCGCTTGGCGTCTGGCATTTCGACCAGATCGCTGCCTGGACCGAGAAGGAGATCGCCTGGGTGGATGAGCGGCTCGAGGGCTTCAAGGGCCGCGTCCTGCGCGATGAATGGGTGAAGCAGGCGAAGAAACTGGCCACCGGCTGGCGCCCGGAGGGCGACGCCGAGAAGCCGAAGAAGTGAGGGCAAGCAATGCTCGCTGACAAGGACCGGATCTTCACCAACATCTACGGCTTGCACGACTGGGGCCTTGAAGGTGCCAAGAAGCGCGGCTGCTGGAGCGGTACGAAGGACTTCATCGCCCGCGGCCGCGACTGGATGGTGAACGAGGTCAAGGCCTCCGGCCTCCGCGGCCGTGGCGGTGCGGGCTTCCCGACCGGTCTCAAATGGTCCTTCATGCCGAAGGCGATCGGCGAGCGCCCGCACTACCTCGTGGTGAACGCGGACGAATCTGAGCCCGGCACCTGCAAGGACCGCGAGATCCTTCGTCATGAGCCGCATCTTCTCGTCGAGGGATGCCTGCTGGCCGGTGCTGCAATGGGCTGCCACACCGCGTTCGTCTATGTGCGCGGCGAATTCATCCGCGAGCGCGAGCACCTGCAGGCCGCGGTGGACCAGGCCTATGAGGCGCGACTCATCGGCAGGAACAACGTGCATGGCTGGGACTTCGACATCGTCGTGCATCATGGCGCGGGCGCCTACATCTGCGGCGAAGAGACCGCCATGCTCGAGAGCCTCGAAGGCAAGAAGGGCCAGCCGCGCATGAAGCCGCCTTTCCCGGCGAATGTCGGGCTCTACGGCGCGCCGACTACGGTGAACAACGTGGAGTCGATCGCGGTGGCCGGCACCATCATGCGGCGCGGCGCCACCTGGTTCAATTCCATCGGTCGGCCCAATAATGCGGGCACGAAGCTGTTCTGCATCTCGGGCCACGTGAACCGGCCCTGCGTGGTCGAGGAAGAACTCGGAATTCCATTCCGAGAACTGATCGAGCGCCATGCCGGCGGCGTGCGCGGCGGCTGGGACAATCTTCTCGCCGTCATCCCCGGCGGCTCCTCGGTGCGCATGGTGCCTGCGGAACAGATCATCGATACGCCGATGGATTTCGACTCGCTCTCGAAGCTGCGCTCAGGCCTGGGCACCGCCGCGGTGATCGTGATGGACAAGTCGACGGACCTGATCAAGGCCATCGCGCGACTTGCCTATTTCTACAAGCACGAGTCCTGCGGCCAGTGCACGCCCTGCCGCGAAGGCACGGGCTGGATGTGGCGCGTGATGACTCGCATGGCCGAGGGGCGCGCCGAAAAGCGCGAGATCGACATGCTGCTCGACGTGACGAAGCAGATCGAGGGTCACACCATCTGCGCACTGGGCGATGCGGCGGCCTGGCCTATCCAGGGCCTCATTACGCACTTCCGCCATGTCATCGAGGCGCGGATCGACCAGTATGCGGCGAACCCCGATCATGACGGCGCGGTTCGCAAGATTGCGGCAGAGTGAGGCGGGAATTGCAGGGCGGCCGCCTTGGGCGGGTCGCCGCGAAGGAACGGGAAGGCGAGCAAGCTGATGCCTAAAATAAAGATCGACGGCACCGAGATCGAAGTCGAGAATGGTCTCACCCTTCTGCAGGCCTGCGAGCTCGCCGGCGCCGAGGTGCCGCGCTTCTGTTATCATGAACGCCTCTCGATCGCCGGAAACTGCCGCATGTGCCTCGTCGAGGTGAAGGGCGGCCCGCCAAAGCCCCAGGCCTCCTGCGCCATGTCGGTGAACGACCTGCGCCCCGGACCTAACGGGGAGCCGCCAGAGGTCTTCACCAAGACACCGATGGTGAAGAAGGCGCGTGAAGGCGTAATGGAGTTCCTGCTCATCAACCATCCGCTCGATTGCCCCATCTGCGACCAGGGCGGCGAGTGCGACCTGCAGGACCAGGCGATGGCCTATGGCATCGACAAGAACCGCTTCCACGAGAACAAGCGGGCCGTCGAGGACAAGTATCTGGGTCCGCTCGTCAATACCCACATGAACCGCTGCATCCAGTGCACGCGGTGTGTTCGCTTCACCACCGAGGTCGCCGGCATTGAGGAGATGGGCGCCACTGGCCGGGGCGAGGACATGGAGATCACCACCTACCTCAACCGTGCGATTTCCTCGGAACTCCAGGGAAACATCATTGACCTCTGTCCGGTGGGAGCACTCGTCTCGGCTCCCTATGAGTTCAAGGCGAGGCCCTGGGAACTGCGCAAGACCGAAACCATCGACGCGATGGATGCAGTGGGATCGAGCATCCGCGTCGATGCGCGCGGGCGCGAGGTCATGCGCATTCTGCCGCGCACCCATGAAGAGGTAAACGAGGAGTGGATTTCCGACAAGACGCGCTTCGTGTGGGATGGTTTGCGCTCGCAGCGGCTCGACCGTTCCTATGTGCGCGAGTTCGGCAAGTTGCGCGCGGCCTCCTGGGCCGAGGCTTTCCAGCGCATCGCACAGCGCGTGAAGGGCACGGCACCGGAACGCATCGGCATCATTCTCGGCGATCTCGTGGCAGCGGAGGAAGCCTTCTCGATGCGTCAGCTGGCGGACCAGCTTGGCATCGCGAACATTGACTGCCGGCAGGACGGAACGCCGCTCGGCGAACTTGGCGGGCGCGCCGGTTATCTCTTCAATTCTGGCATCTCGGGCATCGAAGAGGCGGATTCGATCCTTCTCGTCGGCACCAACCCGCGTCTCGAAGCGCCGGTGCTCAATGCCCGGATCCGGAAGCGGCTTCTCAGGGGAGGCTGTCCGATCAGCGTGATCGGTGAAAGGGCCGATCTCACTTATCCCTATGCCTATCTGGGGGCAGGCCCGGAAACGCTGAGCCAGTTCCTCGGTTCCGAGCAGACTGCCGTCGCGAAGCCGATGGTGATCGTGGGGCAGGGCGCTCTGGCCCGGCCCGATGGCCCGCAGGTTCTTGCCGCCGCCTGGGCCGCGGCGGAGAAGCTCGGCGCTGTGAAGGAAGGCTGGAACGGCTTTAACGTGCTGCACGCGGCGGCAGGCCGCGTCGGGGCGCTCGACGTCTGCGCGCTCCCCGGCAAGGAGGCAGGCAAGACCACGCGCGAGATGCTGGAGGCCGCGAAGGCCGGCGAGCTCGACGTGCTCTTCCTTGTTGGCGCCGACGAGATCGATACGCAGGCACTGGGCTCGACCTTCGTCGTCTACGTGGGAACCCACGGAGACGCGGGAGCGCATCGCGCCGACGTGATCCTCGCCGGGGCAGCGTATGTCGAGAAGCAGGTCACTTACGTGAACACTGAGGGCCGCCCTCAAGTCACGCAGCGCGCGTCCTTCCCGCCAGGCGACGCCCGCGAGGACTGGGCGATTTTCCGTGCCCTTTCGGATGCGCTCGATGCGACGCTGCCCTGGAACAGCATGGATGAGCTGCGGAGCGCCATGTACCGGGTGGCGCCTCAGCTGATGCGGATCGACCAGAGGACGCCAGCATCCACCGCCGAACTTGCCGACCTGGCGAAGGCGGCGGGCCCGATGTCGCCCGAGCCCTTCCGTTCGCCCATCACCGATTTTTACATGACCAATCCGATTGCCCGCGCCTCGAAGACCATGGCCGAATGTTCGGCCCTCAAGAACGTGCGGCAGCTCGAGGCCGCGGAGTAAGGCGATGACCGAGGCATTTCTCACTCTCCTGTTCTTCGTGGTCGTGAGCTTCGGCTTCATGGCCGCGCTTCTGATGATCGTCGCCTATCTCCTGTGGGCCGACCGCAAGATCTGGGCCGCCGTCCAGATGCGCCGCGGCCCCAACGTGGTGGGCCCCTGGGGGCTTTTCCAGTCCTTCGCCGACCTCATCAAGTTTGCGCTCAAGGAGGTTGTGATCCCGGACGGCGCCAACAAGGGCGTGTTCATCATCGCGCCGCTCGTCACCGCCACGCTCTCGCTTGCGGCCTGGGCGGTGGTGCCGGTGTCCGAAGGTTCCTTCTTCGGGCTCACCGAGGGCAAGTGGGTGGTGGCGGACATCAACGTCGGCATCCTCTATCTCTTCGCCCTCTCCTCGCTCGGCGTCTATGGCGTGATCATGGGCGGCTGGGCCTCGAACTCGAAGTACCCATTCCTCTCTGCGCTCCGTTCGGCCGCGCAAATGGTGTCCTACGAGGTGTCGATCGGCTTCGTCATCGTCACCGTGCTTCTCTGCGCCGGTTCCATGAACCTCACCGAGATCGTGCGTTCGCAATCGACGGGGCTTGGCACCATGCTGGGCCTGCCCGGCTCCTTCCTCGATTGGTACTTCCTGCCGCTGCTGCCGATGTTCGTGATCTTCTTCGTCTCGGCATTGGCGGAGACGAACCGCCCGCCCTTCGATCTCGTCGAAGCGGAATCGGAGCTGGTTGCCGGCTTCATGGTGGAGTACTCCTCCACCCCCTATCTCCTTTTCATGCTCGGTGAATACGTGGCGATCGTGCTGATGTGCGCGATGACGACCATCCTCTTCCTTGGCGGCTGGCTGCCCATCATCGACATCCCGCCGCTGAACTGGATACCGGGCATCATCTGGTTCCTGCTCAAGCTCGTCTTCGTCTTCTTCATGTTCGCCATGGTGAAGGCCATCGTGCCGCGCTACCGCTACGACCAGCTGATGCGCCTGGGCTGGAAGGTGTTCCTGCCGATTTCGCTGTTCTGGGTTGCCTTGACCGCCGGCGTGCTCGTCACCTTCGGGTGGGCGCCATGAGCTTCGCGGGGCTGGTCGGGGCGCTGGTCTTTCTCGCCATCGGCATTGCCGAACTGGCGCTGGTGAACCGTTCCGTCTATCCCTCGCTCCGCTGGCGCTACGAGAAGGCCAAGACCACGCAAAGCCAGGGCGTCCGCCCATCCACCATCATGGCCCTGATCAAGTTTCAGAGCCTCATCGTCATGCCGGTCCTGGGCTTTGTCCTCGGCGAGCGCATGAAATCCATCCTCGGGTAAACCACATGAGAGTTGCACAAGCCGCCCGCTCGCTGTTCCTGAAGGAGTTCGTGGACGCCACGATCCTGGCGATGCGTTACTTCTTCGCGCCCAAGGCGACGATCAATTACCCGAACGAGAAGGGTCCTCTGTCGCCCCGCTTCCGCGGCGAGCATGCGCTGCGCCGCTATCCCAACGGCGAGGAACGCTGCATCGCATGCAAGTTGTGCGAGGCGGTGTGCCCGGCCGTCTGCATCACCATCGAGGCAGGCCCCCGCCGCAACGATGGCACGCGGCGCACCACCCGATATGACATCGACATGGTGAAGTGCATCTATTGCGGCTTCTGCCAGGAGGCCTGCCCGGTGGATGCAATCGTGCTCGGGCCCAACTTCGAATTCGCCACCGAGACTCGCGAGGAGCTTCTCTTCAACAAGGAGAGGCTGCTGGCAAACGGCGACCGCTGGGAGCGTGAAATCGCGAGGAACATCGCGATGGACGCGCCCTACCGCTAAAGGAGCCAACATGGTCTTCGCCTTCTTCTTCTATCTCTTCGCGGCGATCGCGGTCGCATCAGCCGTAATGGTGATCTCGGCCAGGAATCCGGTTCATTCCGTTCTCTTCCTCATCCTCTGCTTCTTCAACGCAGCGGGCCTCTTCGTGCTGATGGGGGCGGAGTTCCTCGCCATGATCCTCGTTGTCGTCTATGTCGGCGCGGTGGCGGTGCTCTTCCTCTTCGTCGTGATGATGCTCGACGTCGATTTCGTGCAGCTGCGTGAAGGAATGCTGAACTATCTTCCCGTCGGTGCCACCATCGGTCTCATCGTGCTGGTCGAACTTGCCCTCGTGGTGGGCAGCTGGGCGATCGACCCAGCGAGCGTTGCGGCGCGTGGATCGCCGATGCCCGAAGGCATCACCAACACGGAGGCGCTCGGGCGCATCCTCTATACGGACTTCATCTTCTATTTCCAGGTGGCGGGTCTCGTTCTGCTCGTCGCCATGATCGGCGCCATCGTGCTGACGTTGCGCCACAAGCAGGGCGTCAAGCGCCAGGACATTTCGGCCCAGGTGGCCCGCACGCCTGCCACCGCCATCGAGGTCGTCAAGGTCAAGCCGGGGCAGGGGATCTGAACCATGGAAATCGGCCTTTCCCACTATCTCACGGTCGCCGCCATTTTGTTTACGGTCGGCATCTTCGGCATCTTCCTGAATCGAAAGAACGTGATCGTCATCCTCATGTCGGTGGAACTCATCCTGCTCGCCGTCAATATCAACCTGGTGGCGTTCTCGACCGCGCTCAACGATCTGGTGGGACAGGTCTTCGCGCTTCTCGTCCTCACCGTGGCAGCGGGTGAGGCGGCGATCGGGCTTGCCATCCTCGTCACCTATTTCCGCAACCGCGGCTCCATTGCGGTTGAAGACATCAATCTCATGAAGGGCTGACGGGAACCATGCACGCCGTCCTCACCGCCATCGTCTTCCTGCCGCTCCTCGGCGCGCTCGTCGCCGGGCTTGCCGGCACCAAGCTGTTCAAGGGGCTCGGTTCCGACGCCGAGGTCTACGGCGACCACCACGCCCACGCGCACGCCTCCCACGGTGAGGGGGGTCATCATCATGACGATCACGGCCATCACGGTCATTACGAAGGTCCGGCATGGCCCATGTACCTGACGACGCTGCTGCTCGGCGTCGCGGCGGTTCTGTCCTGGTACGTCTTCGTCGGTTTCCTCCATGAGCCGCACACGGAAAAGGTCGAACTCCTGCGCTGGATCAACTCGGGCGCGCTTTCCGCAAACTGGACGATCCGGGTCGACACGCTCACAGCGGTCATGCTCGTGGTGGTGAATACCGTCTCGGCGCTGGTCCATGTCTACTCGCTTGGCTACATGAGCCATGACGAGCACCAGCCGCGCTTCTTCGCCTATCTCTCGCTGTTCACCTTCGCCATGCTGATGCTGGTGACGGCTGACAACCTCGTCCAGATGTTCTTCGGCTGGGAGGGCGTTGGCCTCGCTTCCTACCTGCTGATCGGCTTCTGGTACACGCGGGAGAGCGCCAATGCCGCCGCCATCAAGGCCTTCGTCGTCAATCGTGTGGGAGATTTCGGCTTCTCGCTCGGCATCTTCGGCTGCTTCATGGTGTTCCAGTCCGTCGACTTCGACACGATCTTCGCCGCCGCCCCGGGTGTGGCCGGAAAGTCCATGCAGTTCCTGTCCTGGGAGTTCGATACGCTCACGGTGCTCTGCCTCCTGCTGTTCATGGGGGCCATGGGCAAGTCGGCACAGTTCCTGCTCCACACCTGGCTTCCGGACGCCATGGAGGGCCCCACGCCCGTCTCGGCATTGATCCACGCGGCGACTATGGTGACGGCCGGCGTCTTCATGGTGGCGCGCCTGTCACCCATGTTCGAGCTGGCGCCGGATGCCAAGAACGTTGTGGTCGTCATCGGCGCCATCACGGCCTTCTTCGCGGCCACCGTCGGCCTCGTGCAGAACGACATCAAACGCGTGATTGCCTATTCGACCTGCTCGCAGCTCGGCTACATGTTCGTGGCCCTGGGTGTCGGCGCTTATGGCGTCGGCATATTCCATCTCTTCACCCATGCCTTCTTCAAGGCTCTGCTGTTCCTCGGTTCGGGCTCGGTGATCCACGCCATGTCCGGCGAGCAGGACATGCGAAAGATGGGCGGCTTGGCGCCGATGATTCGCATCACCTGGGCGATGATGATCATCGGCAACCTCGCGCTGACGGGCTTCCCTTTCACCGCGGGCTACTTCTCGAAGGACGCGATCATTGAAAGCGCCTATGCCGCCAATTGGGGCTTCGCTTTCTGGCTCCTCGTCGTGGCCGCGTTCTGCACCTCGTTCTATTCCTGGCGTCTCGCCTTCATGACGTTCCATGGCACGCCCCGTGCCGACCGCGAAACCATGGAGCACGTGCACGAGAGCCCCAGCGTGATGCTGATCCCTCTCTACGTGCTGGCGATCGGCGCCATCGTCGCCGGCTTCGTGTTCAAGGATTACTTCATCGGCCACGAATACAAGGAGTTCTGGCACGGTGCGGTGGCCGACAACGAGATCATGCATCTCTTCCACGATGTGCCGGCGTGGGTTGTCTGGTCGCCCTTCGTCGCGATGGTGCTGGGCTTCGCGCTCTCCTGGCTCTTCTACATCCGCGACACCTCGCTGCCCGGGGCCCTGGCTGCCCAGCACGAGCCGCTCTACAGGTTCCTGCTCAACAAGTGGTACTTCGACGAGATCTATGACGTGCTCTTCGTCCGGCCCGCCATGTGGCTCGGCCGTGTCTTCTGGAAGAAGGGCGATGGTCTTCTCATCGACGGCTTCGGTCCCGACGGCATCGCCACGGCCGTCACCGATGTCACGCGCGGCGTGGTGCGGCTGCAGACGGGCTATCTCTACCATTACGCCTTCGCCATGTTGATCGGCGTGGCGGCGTTGATTTCCTGGTTCCTGTTCGGGGGCGCACACTGATGTCGAGCTGGCCCATCCTCTCCGTCGTCACTTTCCTGCCCCTCCTCGGCGTTCTCTTCATCCTCCTCGTGAAGGGCGAGGATGAGACGGCGCTGCGCAATATCCGCTGGGGCGCCTTCTGGACGACCGCCGTCACCTTCCTCGTGTCGCTCTTCATCTGGGCAGGCTTCGACCCAAACGCTGCAGGCTTCCAGTTCGTCGAGCAGCGCTCCTGGCTTGGCGGCGCGGCCACCTACAAGCTCGGTGTGGACGGCATCTCCATGCCCTTCGTGATCCTCACGACGTTCCTGATGCCGATCTGCATCCTCGCCTCGTGGTATGTGACGAAACGGGTGCGGGAATACATGATTGCCTTCCTCGTGCTCGAAACGCTGATGATCGGCGTGTTCTGCGCGCTGGACATGGTGCTGTTCTACCTGTTCTTCGAGGCCGGCCTGATCCCGATGTTCCTCATCATCGGCGTCTGGGGCGGGCCGCGCCGCGTCTATGCCAGCTTCAAGTTCTTTCTCTACACGCTGCTCGGTTCAGTGCTGATGTTGCTTGCCATCATCTACATGTACTGGACGAGCGGCACGACGGACATTGCGGCGCTGCTGCAGAACCCGAACTTCACGCCCGAGGCGCAGAAGTGGCTGTGGCTCGCCTTCTTTGCCTCCTTCGCGGTGAAGATGCCCATGTGGCCGGTTCACACCTGGCTCCCCGACGCCCACGTCGAGGCGCCGACGGCAGGCTCCGTGATTCTTGCGGCGATCCTCCTGAAGATGGGGGGATACGGCTTCCTGCGCTTCTCGCTGCCGATGTTCCCGGATGCAAGCGTCTACTTCCAGGATTTCGTCTTCGTGCTCTCCATCATCGCCATCGTCTACACCTCCCTGGTGGCGCTGATGCAGGAAGACATGAAGAAGCTCATCGCCTATTCCTCCGTGGCGCACATGGGCTTCGTGACCATGGGCATCTTCTCGCTCAACCGGCAGGGCATCGACGGCGCCATGTTCCAGATGATCAGCCATGGCCTTGTTTCGGGCGCGCTGTTCCTCTGTGTCGGCGTCGTCTATGACCGCATGCACACGCGCGAGATCGCGGCCTACGGCGGTCTCGTCGGCCGCATGCCGCTCTATGCCTTCACCTTCATGGTCTTCACCATGGCCAATGTGGGGCTACCGGGCACGTCCGGTTTCGTGGGCGAGTTCCTGTCTCTGATGGGCGCCTTCAAGGCCAACACCTGGGTTGCCTTCTTCGCCACTCTGGGCATCATCCTGTCCGCGGCCTATGCGCTCTGGCTCTACCGCCGCGTGGTCTTCGGCAAGCTGGAGAAGCCGGCGCTGATGAACCTGCCGGACATGACGCCGCGCGAACTGGCAACACTCCTGCCGCTGATCGTGCTCACCATCTTCTTCGGCGCTTATCCGGCACCGATCCTCGATATCTTCGGCCCCTCGGTCGAATCCATCATCAAGCCGTTGAACGAGGCCGCCGCCGCCGCCCAGGCGCTCGCGACAGCCTCGCTGCAGTAAGGGACAGGACGCTCATGTGGCTTCTCGAACAGGCCGATGCCGTGGCCGCACTTCCCGAGGTGGTGCTCGCACTCTTCGCGATGGCGCTGCTGATGCTCGGCGTCTTCCGAAAGGAGGATGCCTCGGGTACGGTGACACTGATCTCGGTCGTGGCACTGGCAATCGCCGGCGCGCTGGTGATCTGGGGTGGCGAGGGCAGGGCGGAAGCCTTCGCCGGCGCCTTCGTGTCCGACACCTTCGCGCGCGTGATGAAGGTGCTGGCGCTGTTCGGATCGGCCGTGGCGCTCGTGCTCTCCGACAGCTTCATGAAGCGCGACGGATCGCAGCGCTTCGAATATCCCGTGCTCATCCTGCTCGCCACCTCGGGCATGATGCTGATGATCTCGGCCAACAGCCTGATTGCACTCTACATGGGCCTCGAACTGCAGTCGCTCTCGCTCTATGTGCTGGCCGCCATCAACCGGGACTCGGCGCGTGCCTCGGAAGCAGGCCTCAAGTATTTCGTGCTCGGCGCGCTGTCCTCCGGCATGCTGCTCTACGGCGCCTCGCTGGTCTATGGTTTCACCGGCACCACCTCATTCCCGCTCATCGCGCAGCACCTCTCGGCCCATGGCGCGGGCATCGGCATGATCTTCGGCCTCGTCTTCATCATCGCGGGTCTCGCCTTCAAGATCTCGGCCGTGCCATTCCACATGTGGACGCCCGACGTCTATGAAGGGGCACCGACCCCCGTCACGGCCTTCTTCGCGGCGGCGCCCAAGGTGGCTGCCGTGGCGCTCATCACCCGCACCATGGTCGAGCCCTTCGGCGCCATCCTGCCGGACTGGCAGCAGATCATCGTGTTCATCTCTATTGCCTCCATGGCGCTCGGCGCCTTCGCGGCCATCGGACAGAACAACATCAAGCGCCTGCTCGCCTATTCATCGATCGGCAACATGGGTTATGCGCTGGTAGGCCTCGCGGCGGGAACCGCCGAGGGCGTGCAGGGGGTCGTCGTCTACATGATCATCTACATGATCATGACACTCGGCAGCTTTGCCTGCGTCCTCGCCATGCGCCGCCGCGGCCACATGGTGGAGGAGATCAGCGATCTCTCCGGCATTGCCCGCACCAACAAGGGGCTGGCCTTCGTCTTCGCCATGCTGATGTTCTCGCTCGCCGGCATTCCGCCGCTCGCCGGCTTCTTCGCGAAGTATTTCGTCTTCCTCGCGGCGGTGAAGGCGGGGCTCTATGCGCTGGCGGTGATCGGCGTCGTCACTTCGGTGGTGGGCGCCTACTACTATCTCCGCATCGTGAAGATCATGTATTTCGACGAGCCGAAGGAAGCCTTCGACGAGATGGATGGCGAGGTGAAGCTCGTGGCCTACGCTTCCGGCGCCTTCACGCTTCTCTTCGTCGTCCCGTGGATCGCGAGCCCCGTCATCGATGTCGCGGCGGCAGCCGCCAAGTCGCTCTATTGATCCTCGGTACCGGACATCCGGTCCGCCATTTCGACCGGATCGACTCCACCAATCTCGAGGCCCGCAGGCTCGCCGACGCAGGCGAGTGCGGGCCTCTCTGGCTCTGGGCAGGCGAGCAGACGCTGGGCCGCGGCAGGCTGGGGAGAAGCTGGGTGAGCGAGCCCGGAAATCTATATGCAACCTTTCTCTTCTCGATTGCCCAAGAGCCGCAAGCGGCGGCGCAGGTGAGTTTCGTCGCCGCGCTCGCGGTGCATGACATGGTCGAAGCGCTGCGCCCCGGCCTCGGCCCCCGCATCAAGTGGCCCAATGACGTGCTGCTCGGCGGGGCGAAGTTCTGTGGCGTCCTGCCGGAGGTGGTGGGAAGCAATCCGACCCGCATCGCCATTGGCTGCGGCGTCAATGTCGCGCATGCGCCGCAAGGCACGCCCTATCCGGTGGCGGCGTTGGGCAGTGATCTCGCGGTGGAAGACGTGCTGCGCGAGCTTGATCGCGGCCTGGCGCACCGCCTGAAGCAGTGGGACGAGGGGCATGGATTTGCCGCCATTCGCGCGGCGTGGGCCGAGCGCGCCCTGGGGCTCGGGGAGGGAGTCGCCGCAACGGCAGGAACAAAGCAACTCACCGGAACTTTCAGGGGACTGGCGGCCGACGGCGCGCTGCTGCTCGAAACCGCCGATGGTAACTTGATCCCGATCCACGCGGGCGAAGTGAGCTTCGCCGAACTCGAAAGGCTGAGACGGACGCGATGAACGCCAGGCGCAGAGCCGCACTCCCGCATGAACTCGTGTTTCTGCCGCTGGGCGGCACGGGCGAGATCGGCATGAATTGCTATTGCTACGGCTCCGGCCCTGCGGATGACCGGCACTGGCTCATGGTCGATCTGGGCGTGAAGTTCGGCGAGGACTCCGATCCCGGCATCGACGTGATCCTGCCGGACGTTGGCTTCCTCTCCGCCGAAAAGCCGCGACTTCACGCCATCGTGCTCACCCATGCGCACGAGGATCACCTCGGCGCAGTGGCCTGGCTCTGGCCGCAGCTCGAATGCCCTGTCTACTGCACGCCCTTTGCGGCCCAGATCCTGGCCTTGAAGCTCAAGGAGGCGGGGCTGGACGAGCAGGTGCCGGTGAAGGTGATGCCCGTCGGCTCGCGCTTCACCCTGGGGCCTTTCGCCTGCGAGTATGTCTCCGTCACCCATTCCATCCCTGAGCCGACCGCACTGCTCATCGAGACCCCGGAGGGCAGGGTGCTGCATTCGGGTGACTGGAAGATCGATCGGAAGCCGGTGCTGGGCCAGGGGATGGACGAAAGGCGCCTGCGCGAGATCGGCGGGAAGGGCGTCGACGTGCTCGTCTGCGATTCCACCAACGTGCTGCGCGAGGGCTTCTCGCCCTCGGAAGCCGAGGTTGCCGAGCGCATCATGGAGTTGGTCAAGCGTGCCGGGGGCCGCGTCGCCATCACCACCTTCGCCTCGCATCTCGACCGCATCGCCACGGCGATCCGCGCCGCACGCGCCACCGGCAGGGAGGTGGTCATCGCCGGCCGCGCCATGCGCAACACCATCGAGGCCGCCCGCGCCTGCGGCATGCTGAACGATTCGGGCCGCCTGCTCGACGAGGAGGAGTTCGGCTATCTTCCGCCGGACAAGGTGATGCTGCTCTGCACCGGGAGCCAGGGCGAGCCGCGCGCCGCCATCGCCCGCATCGCCGAGGACATGCACCCGCACATTTCTCTCGAACCCGGCGATCTCGTGATCTTTTCGTCGAAGACGATTCCCGGGAACGAGAAGGAAGTGGGCCGTGTGCTGAACAATCTGGCGCGGCTGGACATCGACACCATCACCGGTGAGGACGATCTCGTCCATTCCTCTGGCCACCCCCGCCAGGGCGAGCTCGCGATGGTCTACGAGTGGCTGAAGCCGAGGGCGCTTATCCCCATGCACGGCGAGCCCCGGCACCTGCGCACGCATCGCGATTTCGCGAAGGCGCAGGGCATCCGCGACGTGCTGATCCCGCGTGACGGCCACATCCTCCGCCTCGCTCCCGGTCCGTTGGAAAACATCGACGAAGCGCCCTTCGGCAGGCTCCACGTGGACGGTCGCCTCATCGTGCCGGGAGAGGACGGGCCCGCCAGGCAGCGCCGCAAGCTGTCCTTCGTCGGCATCGTCTTCGTCAGCATCGTGATGAATGGCAAGAGCGAGCTTGCGGCCGAGATCAACCTCCAGGCCGACGGCTTGCCTATCGGCCTGGAGGGCGAATTGCTGGAAGCCGCCGAGCTGGCCTTCGGCTCCACCCCCAAGCCGCGGCGGAAGGACAAGAACGCGCTGGCCGAAACCATCCGCACCTCGGTGCGCCGGGCGGCCGACATGATCTGGGGCAAGAAGCCCATCGTGAAAGTTACGGTGGTGCAGGTCTAGCCCGGCCAGTACCGCCGGTTGGTGGAAGCCATGCGCCGAGGGGCCTAGCCTCTGCGCTCCACGCGTGAGGGGTGCGTCATGACCGTTGCCGACAAGGTCTTCGCCGGCTCGATTCCCGCCATCTACGAAAGCCACATGGTGCCGATCACATTTCTCGGCTACGCGGCGGACATGGCGCGGCGGGTGGCAGCGGCGAGGCCTGTCGACGTGCTGGAGATTGCCGCCGGCACGGGAGCCGTTGCGGCGGAATTGGTGAAGCAGCTCCCCCGCGACAGCACCATCACCGCGACCGACCTCAACCAGGCCATGCTGGACGTGGCCATGGCGAAGCTTCCCAGCGGCAAGGTCCACTTCCGCGCCTGCGATGCGATGCAGCTTCCCTTTCCGCCACAGAGCTTCGACGCTGTCGTTTGCCAGTTCGGCGCCATGTTCTTTCCTGACAAGCTGACGGCCTACCGTGAGGCACGCCGCGTGCTGCGCGGGGGCGGGCGCTTTCTCCTGAGCGTCTGGGGCGATCTCGCGAGCAATCCCCTCACCAACGTTGTGAACGAGGCGCTCGCGAGGGCCTTCCCAACGGACCCGCCCGCGTTCTTCCGCCGCGCGCCCTTCGGCTATCATGATGTTCCCGCCATTTCCTCCACGTTGAGGGAGGCCGGCTTCAGCGGCGTTTCCGCGGACGCCGTGACCAAGACGAGCCGCGCCCCCTCGGCGGAATTCGCCGCCATCGCCCTCTGCCAGGGAACGCCCATGCGCGCCGAGATCGAGAGGCGGGCGCCCGGCCGCCTCGCCGAGATCACGGCGCTTGCCGCCCGCGCGCTGGCGCGGGAGTTCGGCGAAGGGCCCGTCGATTCCAACATGCGTGCCATTGTTTTCGAAGCGCATGCGTGAGGGGTACTTTACATTCGGTCATAATTGGAGGTAGATGCAACCCGAAGTATTCGGGAGGCGCAAATGTCAGATCCGGCTTGGGATGCAACGACGCAAAATCTGAGGTGGGTTCTCGTTCACGGTCAACCCGATCCCGAGGGCAAGCAGATCATGGTGGATGCCCTCACCAGGGCGGACTGGCATGGTTACTCCGAGCAGTTGCGCATCGGGTTCGAGAAGGCCTCCTCCCATGATCCGGAGGCGATCGTTGCCTTTAATCTCTGCCTCCACGCCGACCCTCGCAGGCTCTACAATCTCGCCCGCAGCATGCTGGGCATGCCGGAGGTCTGAGCCAGCCGCCCACGCGCATGCCAGCAGAGGCCGTTCGCTTTCTGTTCGCCTTGCCCCTTCCTGTGGGCTAAGAACGGGCCATCCATTCCCGGCACCTGACGGTGCTATAAGGCCCGAATCATGAGCAAGCACGTTCCCCCGCCGCAAGGCCCGAAAGACATCGAGAAGATCGACCTCAAGGAAGCGCTCGAGGAGCGCTACCTCGCTTACGCGCTCTCCACCATCATGCATCGCGCGCTGCCGGACGTGCGCGACGGCCTGAAGCCCGTGCACCGTCGGCTGCTCCACGTGATGCAGCTTCTCAGGCTCGATCCCAACGCCGCCTTCAAGAAATCCGCCAAGATCGTTGGCGACGTGATGGGCGGCTACCATCCTCATGGCGACCAGTCGATCTACGATGCGCTCGTTCGCCTCGCGCAGGATTTCTCCTCGCGTTATCCGCTGGTGGACGGCCAGGGCAATTTCGGCAACATCGACGGCGACTCGGCCGCCGCCTACCGTTACACCGAGGCGCGCATGACCGAGGTGGCCAAGCTCCTCCTCGAGGGCCTCGACGAGGACACGGTGGATTTCCGCCCGAACTACGATGGCTCGCTGCAGGAGCCCGTGGTGCTTCCCGGCGCCTTCCCCAACCTTCTGGCAAATGGTTCCTCCGGCATCGCCGTCGGCATGGCGACGTCCATCCCGCCGCACAACGCCTCCGAGCTCTGCGACGCGGCGCTGCATCTCATCAAGACGCCCAACGCCACCGACGAGAAGATCGCCCAGCTCGTGCAGGGGCCGGATTTCCCGACGGGCGGCATCGTCATCGACGATCGCGCCTCGATCACCGAGGCCTACAAGACGGGCCGCGGCGCCTTCCGCGTGCGCGCCCGCTGGATGCAGGAGGAGCTGGCGCGCGGCCAATGGCAGATCGTCGTCACCGAGATTCCCTATCTCGTGCAGAAGAGCCGCCTCATCGAGAAGATCGCCGAACTCCTGACCGCCAAGAAGCTGCCCCTGCTGGCGGACGTGCGCGATGAATCCGCAGAGGACGTCCGCATCGTGCTGGAGCCGAAGAGCCGCACGGTGGACCCGACGCTGATGATGGAGCAGCTCTTCCGCAACACCGAGCTCGAGGCCCGCATCCCGCTCAACATGAACGTGCTGAGTCACGGCAAGGTGCCGAAGGTGATGAGCCTCAGGCAAGTGCTGCGCGAGTGGCTCGACCACCGCAAGGAGGTGCTGGTCCGTCGCTCCAACTTCCGCCTGGCCGAGATCGCGCGCCGCCTCGAGATTCTCGAGGGCTATCTCGTCGCCTACCTGAACCTCGACGAGGTGATCCGCATCATCCGCGAGGAGGATGAGCCGAAGCCCGCCCTGATGGCGCGCTTCTCGCTCACCGACAACCAGGCAGAGGCCATCCTCAATATGCGTCTTCGCGCGCTGCGGAAGCTCGAGGAGATGGAGATCCGCGGCGAGCACCAGAAGCTCGTCAAGGAGCAGAAGGGGCTGAAGGCGCTGCTCAGGTCGGACGAGGAGCAGTGGACGAAGATCTCTGAGGAGATCAAGTCCGTTAAGGAGAAATACGCGAAGAAGACGCCCTTGGGCCGCCGCCGCACCGATTTCTCGGAAGCCCCGGAGATCGACGTCGATCTCGAGCAGTCGATGATCGAGAAGGAGCCCGTCACCGTGGTCTGTTCGGAGAAGGGCTGGATCCGCACCATGAAGGGGCATCTCGAGGAGTTCTCGGGGCTCTCCTACAAGGATGGCGACAGGGGCCAGTTCGTCTTCCACGCCATGTCGACGGACAGGGTCATGCTGTTCTCCTCCTCCGGCAAGTTCTTCACGCTTGATGTGGCGAAGCTGCCGGGCGGCCGCGGCCATGGCGAGCCGGTGCGCCTGATGTGCGACCTCGACGCGGCGGACTCGATCGTATCGCTCTTCGTGCATGTTCCGGGAACACGGCGGCTCCTCGCCTCCACCGAGGGCGACGGTTTCATCGTCGCGGAAGAGGAATGCCTCGCCAACACGCGCAAGGGCAAGCAGGTGCTGAACGTCAAGGCGCCGGTCGAGGCTGCCGTCTGCGTGCCGGTGGCGGAGGAGGCGACCCACATCGCCACCATCGGCGAGAACCGCAAGATGCTCGTCTTCAAGCGCGACCAGGTGCCGGAAATGGCGCGCGGAAAGGGCGTCAGGCTCCAGCGTTTCAAGGATGGGGGCCTGAGCGACGCCCGAGCCTTCAGGCTGAAGGACGGCCTCACCTGGACGGATTCCTCCGGCCGCAACTTCGTGGTGACGGACCTCAAGGAGTGGATCGGCGAACGCGCCCAGGCCGGCCGTGCGCCTCCCACCGGCTTCCCCAAGCGCAACAGGTTCGGCTGATCGCGCGCTCACCGCTGAACCGGCGCCCGCGTCCGGCGTATCAACTGCATGATCGCGCGCCGTTCGTTCTTGCTGCTGCCGCTTCTTCTGTCCGCCCCGCCCGCGCGCGCGGCAGATGCCTGGGCACCGTTGATGGAGGAGGGCGCCATTGTCCTTTTCCGCCATGCCAATGCGCCCGGCACCGGCGACCCGCCAGGCTTCGTCCTCGGCGATTGCGCGACGCAGAGAAACCTGGATGAGCGAGGCAGGGAGGAAGCCCGCGCCATCGGTGAGGCCTTCCGCCGCCGTGGGGTGGAGGTGGGCAGCGTGCTCTCCTCGCAGTGGTGCCGGGCGCTGGAAACGGCGGAGCTTGCCTTTCCGGGGCAGGTGCGGGAAGAGGCCGCGTTCAATTCCTTCTTCGGGCGGCGGCATGCCGCAACGGAGGCCACCGCTCGTGCCCGGGAGCTTCTCCTGCGCTGGAAAGGGCCTGGTACCCTGGTGGTGGTGACGCACCAGGTGAACATCACCGCGCTCACCGAACTCGTGCCGCGCCCCGGCGAGGGGATCGTCCTGCGGCCACATGACAACGCCCTCAGCCTTCTCGGCCGGATTCCTTCGCCCCCCGTGCAGAACTAGACGAAGGCTTGACTCCGTCTGACCCTCGGGTTAGTTCCGTGTTATGACTAACCGGTCAGTAATAAAAACGGGCAGCCGACGCCCGGACGCCCGCCCGGGGGAAATCCTCTCCGCCGCCCTCGATCTCTTCGCCGAGAGAGGCTTTGCCGCCACCCGCATGGAGGACGTGGCGCGGCGCGCCGGGCTGAGCAAGGCAGGGGTGTACCTCTATTTTCCTGACAAGACAGCGCTTCTGAAGGCGCTGGTGAACGAGATGGCGGGCGCCAACGTGGCGGTCGCCCGGGGTCTGGTTGAGCAGCACCAGGGAGCGGTCGGTCCGCTCATCTCCACCCTCCTCGTATTCCTGGCGCGGCAACTGCGGGATACGCGCTTCCCCGAACTGATCAAGGTGGTGATCTCCGAGAGCCGGGCCTACCCGGATGTGGGCCGAATCTATCTCGAGGGCGTCATTTCACAGGGGCTTCCGCTCTTCGAGGGCCTCATCTGCCGCGGCGTCGCATCGGGAGAGTTTCGCGAGGTGGATGCGGGTCTTGCGGTGAAGGCCATGATCGCTCCCATGCTCCTCTCCGCCATCTGGAAAACGGTCATGGAGCCCCTCGGCGCCGAGCCGCTCGACATCGAGGCACTCGCCGCGCAGCACGCCGAAACCTTTCTCCGGGGTCTCGCCCCGTGAGGCGGGTCCTGATCCCCGCGCTGGTGGTAGCGCTCGCCGGCACCGCCTTCCTTCTCCGGGATCGGTGGCTGCCCGCACCGCAAGGTCGGCTCGGCTACCTGGGCTACGTGGAGGGGGAAACGCGGCTCATCGGCGTTCCGCAGGCGGGCCGCCTCGTCAGCGTCTCAGCCGCCAAAGGCGCCAAGGTGGGCAAGGGCGCGGTGCTCTTTTCGCTCGATGCGGCTCAGGCCAACGCCGAAGTGGAGCGCGCCGCTGCGGCGGTGGCGGCAGCCGGAGCCGCAAGGGACAATCTCCTCACCGGCAAGCGGGAAGAGGAGATCGCCGTGATCCGCGCCCAGGTCGCTCAGGCGGAGGCCAACCTCGGTCTGGCTCGGAAGGAGCTGCAGCGCGCCGCCGCCCTTGCCCGCAGCGGCACCGCCGCGCAATCCCGCCTCGATCAGGCACAGCAGCAGGTGAACCTCTACGAACAGCGCATCGCCGAACTCGAGGCCGCCGAGAAGGTGGCGGCGCTTCCCGCCCGGGCGCCGGAAATCGAGGCCGCCGCCTCCCGCCTTGCCGAAGCCCAAGCGCAGCTCGTCGAGGCGAAGGCGCGCCTGGCGGATCTCTCGCCGGTGTCCCCCATCGATGCCACGGTGGACGACGTGTTCTTCGAGCCCGGGGAATGGGTGGGGGCCGGCCAGCCGGTGCTCTCGCTGCTTGCACCGGGAGATGTGACGCTTCGCTTCTTCGTGCCGGAGGCCACTCTTGCGAAGGCCGTGCCGGGCGCCACGCTGCGCTTTCGTTGCGATGGCTGCGACGGCGTGAAGAGCGCCACCATCACCAGCGTTGCGAGCGAGCCCGAATACACGCCGCCGGTGATCTATTCCGAGAGCGCCCGGAGCAAGCTCGTGTTTCGCGCCGAGGCGCGCCCGGATGCTCCCGACGCTCGGCTGCGGCCCGGCCTCCCGATCGAGGTGGAGCCCCTCCGGTGACCGCGCCCGCCATCGATGTCCGGGGCCTGGTCAAGGTCTATGGCAACCGCACGGTCGTCGATCATGTCGATCTCACCATCATGCCGGGCCGCGTCTGCGGCTTTCTGGGGCCGAACGGCTCCGGCAAGACCACGACGCTGCGCATGATCTGCGGCCTGCTGACGCCGGATGGCGGCGAGGGCACATGCCTCGGCCACGACATCATCCGCGAGAGCGCCGCGGTGAAGGCCCAGGCTGGCTACATGACGCAGCGCTTCGGCCTCTACGAGGACCTGACGATCCGCGAGAACCTCGAATTCGTGGGCCGGCTCTACCGGCTGCGCAACCTTCGCCGCATTGTCGACGAGGCGCTGGCGCGTCTGGGGCTGGCCACCCGCCAGCACCAGCTCACCGGCGCGCTCTCGGGTGGCTGGAAGCAGCGCCTCGCGCTGGCGGCCTGCGTGCTGCACCAGCCGAAGCTCCTGCTCCTCGACGAGCCGACGGCCGGTGTCGACCCGAAGGCCCGCCGCGCCTTCTGGGACGAGATCCATGCGCTGGCGGCCCAGGGCATCACCGTGCTCGTCTCCACCCATTACATGGACGAAGCCGAACGCTGCCACGAGATCGCTTACATCGCCTATGGCCGCCTCATGGCGCGCGGCACGGCGGAAGAGATCATCGCGGGCTCCGGCCTCTCGGCCCTCCTGGCCACCGGACCGGGGGCGGACCGGCTGGCGCCCCAACTCCGCGACGTTCCGGGTATCACGGCCGCTGCCGCATTCGGCACCACGCTCCATGCCTGCGGGCCGGACCTGGCCGCGCTGTGGCAGGCGGTGGCGCCGTGGCGAAACGGCGGGCTCCGATGGCAGGAGGCGGAGCCCACCCTCGAAGACGTCTTCATCCACCTCATGGGGCAGGCGCATGACAATGCCCTGGAACCGGCGTGACGGGCGCTGCCGCCAGGCTGTGGGCGATGATCCTCAAGGAGGCGCTGCAGCTCCGCCGTGACCGGCTCACCTTCGCCATGATGTTCATCGTGCCGATCGTGCAGCTCATCCTGTTCGGCTTTGCCATCAACGCCGATCCGAAGGGCCTGCCCACCGCCGTGCTCGTGTCCGAGCATAATGAAATGTCTCGCAGCCTTCTCTCCGCCATCGCCAACACCGGCTACTTCGCCATCACCGCGGAAGCCGCGACCGAGGCCGAGGCCGATGCGCTCCTCCAGCGGGGTGAGGTGCAGTTCGTCATCACCATACCGGGCGGGATGATGCGCAAGCTTGTACGCGGCGAGAAGGCCCAACTCGGCATCGAGGCCGACGCCACCGACCCGGCGACGACAGGCCCCGCCATCAACGCTGTGACACAGGCCGTGAACCAGGCCCTGGCCCGGGCGCTCGATGGCCCGCTCGCCGGCCTCCGCCCCCCGCCCCAGCCGATGGAAGTGGTCCTTCACCGCCGCTACAATCCCGAAGGCATCACCCGCTACAACATCGTGCCAGGCCTGCTCGGCATCATCCTCACCATGACCATGGTGATGATGACGGCGCTGTCGGTCACCCGCGAGCGCGAGCGCGGCACCATGGAGAACCTGCTCGCCATGCCGGTCAGGCCTTTCGAGGTAATGGCCGGCAAGATCGCGCCCTACATCGTCATCGGCGCGGTGCAGGTCCCTGTCGTGGTGGTGGTGGCGCGGCTCCTGTTCGGCGTCCCCTTCGTCGGCAGCTTCGCGGTCTTCGCCGCCGCCACCGTCCTGTTCATCACCATCAACCTGGCCATCGGCTTTGCCTTCTCCACCCTGGCCCGGAACCAGCTGCAAGCCATGCAGATGTCGATCTTCTTCCTCCTGCCGTCGATCCTGCTGTCCGGATTCGCCTTTCCATTCAGGGGCATGCCGGGCTGGGCGCAAGCCCTTGGCGAAGTCATCCCGGCCACCCATTTTCTGCGGATCGTCCGCGGCCTGATGCTGAAGGGAGCCTCCACCGCAGACCTTGCGAACGAGCTCGCGGTCCTGGCCTTCACCCTCGTCGCCGTCACCGCGCTGGCGGTGAGCCGCTACCGCGTCACCCTCGACTGACCGGCCTCTGCAGGAGGGTGCAGGCCGTTAAGTGATTGTTATCAGTCGGCCAATTATCCTTGGTTCAATCTTTGGTTGGGGCGGCGGGAAACGGATACGGCACGGAATGGCCAGCGAAGTGCACTGGGTCAATGATGGCAGGTTTCAGCCGGAGCTCGAAAAACCGGGCGCGGCGGCCGACGAGCGCGCCCTGCTTCAGCGCCAGGGTTATGTGAAGATCGTCGAGAGCGACACCGGGACGACGGTGCGCTGGAGCATGTTCTCCGCCAACTGGGCCTCTCTGTTCTTCGTGACGGAGTGGATCCACGGCGCCCGCGGACCCTTCCAGCTGCAGTATTATTCGGCCGGCTGGTTCAACGAGCGCTATGAGCATTCCTGGGAGGCGGCCGACCGCATCCACCACCTGATCTACAAGAGCGATGTCCACCTCTCGCAGACGGTCTACATCCAGGATGCGCCGGAGAACCGGGAGGACGTGCCGATGCTCCTCCAGAAGGCGCTTCACGACAACGCCATCGATGAGGATTACTCAATCGATTGCATGTACGACCCCTCATCTCAGAAGTTCCGCGTCACGCGGGTGGGGCCGCAGTCGACCATCGCCAAGCTGTGGGGCATGAACCCGGTGTCATACCCTTGCCTCACCGGCCACTCCTATGACCAGGCGGTGAGCCGGGTCTATCCGGAGGTGAGCCGCACCGGCGAGCCCCACTACGATCACATCTACGCCGCCATGGCCTCGGCCAATGGCGATGTCGTGTGGGTGCCTTATCAGCGGGTGGTGCTGCCCCTCAAGGTGGGCCGCAACAAGAAGGCCGTCCGCGTCGTCACGGAATTGGCGAAGGTTGATATCTCGCCTCTGTAGAGGCCATCTCCGCAATCGAGAATTCGAGATGCCGGCGCAGCGCGATGCCGATCCATTCGGCCTGCTCGGCACCGTCGGGCTCCCATTCCCAGGTCAGGAAGCTCTGCTCGAGATGGCCATAGCCCATGCGCACCATGTGGCCGCGGGTCGCCATGGATTGGCCGGTCAGCGCCCAGATCGCCTCGGGCTGCCACTTCACCATGGCCAGCATCATGCCGATCTTGGGAAACAGCGGAAAGCAGCCCTTGGCGTGCTTGTCGATCCACAATTCGCCATGATAGACGATCCGTCCGCGGAGCAAGTGCGAAAGCGAATGCTCCGGCGGCATCACCCCGCGCGGCACGATCATTTCGCGCCGCCGTGCGTAGAGGCCCATCATCCACCCCAGCACCCACTCGGCCAGGTTCGGGTCCGCGTCGTCGAGACGGAAGGCCTGCAGCCCCACGGTCTTGCCGTCCCTGTCGGCGACCGACATCCAGAAGCCGCGCTCGGCGAGGCTGCGCGAGGCGGAGGGATCGAACATGGGAGAGACGTCGCTCTTGCGCAGCATCTGGCGCTGCCGGGCGAGTTCGGGAAAATCCGAGGAGATGTTGAAGGTGAGCCCCTGCTGCGCTCCGCTGTCGAGCAGGGCCGACACCGCGTTGACGGTTCGCAGCGGGTCCGCCAGGCCGGTTTCCGAGCCGAGCGGCTGAACTCCCTGTAAACCGACGTTCAACGCAAACATACCGACCACCCCATGAACCAAGCCGGCGCAAAGCATCCGCGCCATCGTGCCCCGGGCCACCCATGCTTCTGCGGGGCACGACAATCATAAGTTCATCATGATTGTCTTAGTTTTGAATTAACGTCGACGTTACGTCAACCCGAAATTAACGGTAGGAGACGTCATGCCCCCGGCTGCAATGCGTGGGCGGCGCGCACCGTCCGCGCGAGGCGCCACCAGCTGTGGCACAACAGCGTGAGCACCACGATCGCACCGCCCAGCAGCACGCGTGCACTCGGCACCTCGGCGAACAGCACCCAGATCCAGATCGGCGTCAGAACCGTCTCCAGCATGAAGAACATGCTGACGTCGGCGGAGGGCAGCACCCGTGGTCCCCGCGCCAGCAGCACCGTGGCAAGCGGAATCGTGACGAGCCCGTTGAGCGCCAGCCACAGCCAGGCCTGCACACCGAAGGCGCCGGGCGCCATGAGTGCCATCGGCGAGACCTGGAAGAAGAGCAGGGCGAACAGCGCAGAGGAGAGGCTCCCGAGGGCGAGGCTGGTGGCCACCTTCTTGCCCGTCGCGCGGATGATCGTGAAGATGGTGGCCGAGCAGAAGGCCGAAACCAGCGCCAGCCCGTCGCCCACCCAGTTTCCGGTACGCAGCCCTTCGGAGGCGATGATGCCAGCGCCGATGAAGGCGGCGATCGTCGCGATCCAGGTATAGGCATGGACGGTTTCGCGCAGGATCATCCGGGACATGGCCGCCGCGATCACCGGCGTGAGCGCGATGATGAACACCACGTTCGCCGCGTCCGTGTGAACCACGGCCCCGATGTAGGACATGTTGCCGATCGTGCTGGTGAAGGCCACCGCGAGTCCCGCCATCCCGGCGAGGTAGGGCGTGCGGTCGCCCCGCGCCGCGCGTGAAAACGCCCAGCCGAGAGTGATGGCATAGAACAGGAATATCCCGCGCGTGAACACCATGGTCCACTGTTCCGCCATCGAGAGGCGGAGCAGCGGCAGGTCGAATGTGAAGAGAAGACCGCCAAGGGCGGTAATCAGAAAGGCCACCCTGATCTGCTGGATCGAGGGCTCGGGAGATCGGGACATGCGTTCCACGGCTTCGCGTTGCGATTGACACAAAAAAGCGGGATTCTATCGCAGCGTCAACCGGGTTGCAGCCGTTTCTGCGCGTACAGGTTGCCGTAGCGTGAATTCAACTTCGAAGGGTAAACACGTTCCTAACTCTCCTCTCCCCGGTAGAGGCTCCAGCCATCCGCTGTCAGCCGCTCCTGGGGCAGGAAACGGGCCTTGTAATCCATCTTGCGCGAACCGCGAACCCAATATCCGAGATAGAGGTACGGAAGCCCGAGGCGCTTCACCCGCGCGATGTTGTCCAGGATCATGAAGGTTCCGAGGCCGCGCTGTGCCTGATCCGGGTCATAGAAGCTGTAGATCATGGAGATGCCGTCGCCCAGAACGTCGATCAGCACCGCGCCGACGAGCCGCCCGTCCTCGTCCCCGCCGGTAATGCGGTATTCGACGAGGCGGCTGTCGACGAAATTGTCATCGACCATGGCCGAGAAATCGAGCACCGTCATGTCGGCCATGCCGCCATCGCCGTGGCGGGAATCGATATAGGCGCGGAACAGCGAATAATGCTCGGAGGTGGCCTGGCTTTTCACCACGCTGCCCGTAACGTCGCCATTGGCCTTGAGGGTGCGCCGGAAGCTGCGGTTGGGCGTGAAGGTGTTGACCGGCACCCGCACCGAGACGCAGGCCGCGCAGCCGTCGCAGGCCGGCCGGTAGGCGATGTTCTGGCTGCGCCGGAAGCCGCCCTGGCTCAGCTGCGTGTTGAGGCTGCGCGCGTCCTGCCCCACCAGATGGGTGAACACCTTCCGCTCGACCCGCCCCGGAAGGTAGGGGCAGGGGGAGGGGGCGGTGATGAAGAACTGCGGGAAGTTCCGCCGCTCGATACTCAATGTAGACCTGCCTCATGCTTGGTGGCGGAATTGATTCTAGCCCGTCCATGGCCTACGAGGGAAGCATCAATCGAAGGGGTGAAGAATGCGGGTTGCGTGGATCGGTCTCGGCGTCATGGGTTATCCGATGGCGGGTCATCTCGTCACGCGGGGCGGGCTCGCCGTCACTGTCTACAACCGCACATCCGCCAAGGCCGAACGGTGGTCCGAGGCTTTCAAGGGGTCCGCCGCCCCAACCCCGGCGCAAGCCGCCGAGGGTGCGGATTTCGTCTTCGCCTGTGTGGGCAACGATGACGATCTGCGCCAGGTCACGACGGGCCGCGAAGGTGCCTTCCGCACGATGAAGCCGGGCGCCGTCTTCGTCGATCACACCACGGCCTCGGCCGTCGTGGCGCGTGAGCTCCACGCGCTGGCGAAGCAGAAGGGCCTGGGATTCGTCGACGCACCGGTCTCCGGCGGGCAGGCGGGCGCGGAAAACGGCGTCCTCACCGTCATGTGCGGGGGCGACCCGGAGGATTATGCCAGGGCCGAGCCGCTCATCGTCCATTTCTCCCGCATGCGGAAGCTCCTCGGGCCAGCGGGCTCCGGCCAGCTCGCCAAGATGGTGAACCAGATCGCCATTGCCGGTCTTGTGCAGGGCCTCGCCGAAGCGGTCAATTTCGGCATGCGCGCCGGGCTCGACATGGAGGCGGTGGTGGAGGTCATCTCCAAGGGTGCCGCCGGCTCATGGCAGATGGAGAACCGCCACAAGACGATGATCCAGGGCAAGTTCGACTTCGGCTTCGCGGCAGACTGGATGAGGAAGGACCTCGGCATCTGCCTCGAGGAATCCCGCAGGAACGGCGCGCCGCTGCCGGTGACGGCCCTCGTCGACCAGTTCTACGCCGAGGTCCAGAAGCTCGGCGGCGGCCGCTGGGACACCTCGAGCCTCATCGCCAGGTTCCAGAACCTCGACAAGAGAAATTGAGAGGACGGCCGTCTCATCGCAACGTTCAGCCCTTGAGCTTGCGCGCCACGTCCACCGCGAAATAGGTGAGGATGCCGTCCGCGCCCGCGCGCTTGAAGGCCATCAGCGCTTCCGGGATCACGCGCTCGGGGTCGAGCCAGCCGTTGTTGCAGGCGGCCATCAGCATCGCGTATTCGCCGGAGACCTGATAGGCGAAGGTGGGCACGCCAAACTCCGCCTTCACCCGGCGCACGATGTCGAGATAGGGCATGCCGGGCTTCACCATCACCATGTCCGCACCCTCGGCAAGGTCGAGCGCCACCTCGCGCATCGCCTCGTCGCTGTTGGCGGGGTCCATCTGGTAGCTGCGCTTGTCGCCCTTGAGCGTGCCGGAGGAGCCCACGGCGTCGCGGAAGGGCCCGTAGAAGCCGCTCGCATACTTGGCGCTGTAGGCCATGATCTGAACGTGCGTGAGGCCCTTGTCCTCCAGCGCGCCGCGGATCCTGCCAATGCGACCGTCCATCATGTCGGAGGGCGCGATGATGTCGCAGCCGGCCTCCGCCTGCACGAGGCTCTGCTTCACCAGCGCCTCGAGCGTCGCATCGTTGAGGATCTCGTCGCCCTCCATCAGCCCGTCATGCCCATGGCTCGTATAGGGGTCGAGCGCCACGTCGCACATGATGCCGATCTCCGGCACCGCCTTGCGGATGGCGCGCACCGCCTGGCAGACGAGATTCTCCGGATTGAAGGCCTCGCGGGCATCCGCCGTGCGGAGCGAGCGCGGCGTGTTCGGAAACAGCGCCACGGCGGGAATTCCGAGGTCCGCCGCCTCCTTCACCTTGTCCGTGACGAGGTCCACCGAATAGCGCGTAACACTCGGCATGGAGGAAACCGCCTCGGTCCGCCCGGTGCCCTCGATCACGAACACCGGCCAGATCAGGTCATGGGGCGTGAGCGTGTTCTCGCGCACCAGCGCGCGCGACCACGCCGTGCGCCGGTTTCGGCGCATGCGGGTGGCGGGAAACGCCGGCCCACTCTCGTGTCTCTGTGTCATGCCCCGCTCTTAACAAGATGTTGCCTCTCCGCGCAACGGCGTGGTCAGTTGGCCAAGCTGAGCCTGCGTTCGAGCCGGCTGATCATGGGCCCATCGGCGAGCGCTGTCCCTTTTGCTTGGGTTAGGCCAGGGCGGCCCAATGGTTTCTTGTGACCTGATACGCAATGATCACCGGAATGCTGTTCATCACCAGCAAAGATCCGCCTTGGTCTCCCGCGATCGAGTACCGCGTGTGTCCGTCGGCAGTGAGTTCTTTCGAGACCGATGCCACTCCGCCGTAGAACACGATGAAAGTGTTTGATCCATCCTCCTCTTCCCAGATGGTGTCGTGGCCATTGCCGTACGTCCAGTAATAGTAATCTTCTCCCCTGCCGCCCCAGAGCTGGTCATTCCCCACCTGTCCCAAGAGATGGTCGACGCCCAGTTCGCCGCGGAGCTCATCGTCACCTTTCTCGCCATAGAGCTTGTCGCTTCCGGAGCCTCCCCACACGCGGTCGCCGTCTTCACCGCCATACACCGTATCGTCGCCCTCACCGCCGGCGATTAAGTCTAACCCGGCCCCTCCGTAGATGAGGTCATCGCCGCCTCTTCCGTCCAGAATGTCGGCGCCACCTCTTCCGTAGATTTCATTTGCTTGGTCATTCCCGAGAATGGTGTCAGATCCGCTCGTCCCCCAGACATTCTCCAGATCCTCGATGACCAGCCAGTAGGCGAATGTGCCCTCTCGAAAACTGCATTGCATCGTCAGCAAATCAATCGAGATCCAGACGGATGTCCCGTTCACCCTCGAGAAGTCGATCCCGTCCGAGCCCGAACCGCCCAGATAAATGTCATTTCCACAACTGCCTTCGACGATGAACCTGTCGTCCCCTGAGCCGCCCTCCATGCGGTCATCGCCGGTGCCTGCCCAGAGGCGGTCGTTTCCATCAGCGCCATAGAGATGGTCGTTTCCTTTATTCCCCTTGATTATGTCATTTCCGTCCCCGCCATAGGCGGTGTCGTTGCCTCCCAAGCAACTGATCGTGTCATCTCCCTTGTAACCAAAGATGACGTCGTTTCCGTCCGTTCCATTGAGCGTGTCGTTCTTGTCCGTACCGTAGATGAAATTCGTACTGTTGACGGAAGCTTTCTGCGACGGAAATTCGACCAGGGCTGATGCGGCGATGTCCGCTTCGGCACCGATGCTCCAGAGCGCATTGGTTTCCTCCTCGCGGACCGAAACCCTGCGCCTGCGCCTACTCCCTGGGGCGTCGCCAACATTTATGGAGAATAGGGGCTCGATCATTTGGGTTCCTCATGGTTAACACTGCCCGGGCAGGCCGGAACATGACCACGGCAAACGGGATGAGTGCCGTTGGTGCCGCACACGGCCTCTAAGGCAGAGAAGCGTCCTAAACCCAAGGCTCAACCAATATCAACCAAAAAGAGAAATAATGTTCATTATCGGCATGGACGGCTGGGCGGCGCCCTTATTGGCAGATCCGGTAGTCCCCCTTCCGACGCAGGACGTCCACGTGGAAGTGGTCGCCGTGGTACGGGTCCGAGCCGGGCCCGAGCACGGTGGTGAAATGGGCGCAGGCGCCTTTCCGGATGTCTTCGAGGAAGGAGCCGTTCTTCGAGATGCCGATGGCGCCGAGCAGGCCTTCGCCCCAGCTGCCGCTGCCCCCCACGGCGACGTCCGTCCGCTTGGCGAAGGAGAAGCCCGCCATGTCCAGCGCGTTGGCCCGGCCATGTTCGGAGAGCTTGCCGGAGGATGAGTTGTTGCGGCGCCGGCAGGCATAGGAGGTGCCGGCACTGACTTCCGTCACCTCGGTCCCGAGGCGTCGGCGGGCGGCGGGCTGCACCGTTTGGGCGATCCAGTCATGGAGCGCCGCCGCCATGTCGCAGGTGAGGGTCGCCGGCGGGGAGATAGCCACCCCGGCGACGCGGCTGACCGAGACGGGGGCCGGCGCCCCGCAGGAGCCTTCCCCGCCCAGCGGGCCGAGCGCCTGGTAATCGATCTCTCTTCCCTCGAGCAGCTTGCCGCAGGCCTGCCGCGCCTCGGCGACGGCGGCAGCGGGCCAGCCCGCCCTTTCTTCCTCCGGAGGCTCTTCCGTTTCCGAAGGTTTTTTCGTCTCGGCAGGGGTCTCCTCCTCCGGAGCCTTGCCCGGCCCGGTCGCCTCTGCCCCTTGGCGCGGGCGAAGCCTGGGGATGGGCGGCATTTCGCCCGGAGGCGCCTCTGCCTCGCGCGCGGCATCGGGTCCGGGCCGCAGCTTCGGCTTCGGCACCGGCCCTTCCGCCGGGGCCGGCTGGGCCAGCGCCACAAGGATGAGGCACGAGAGGAGCGGAATGGCTTTCACGGAATCAGTCTTCCCATGTGAAGGCGGCGGTCGCAAGGCAGCCCTCCGGATCTTGGCAATCGATTCACCCTCTGCCTCAATCGCCTCTTAAGCGGCTTTGGGAAGACTCTGTAAACGCTAGAGGGAATTGCGCCAAATATCTGAAATTCTAAGGATATGTTTACTCAAGCTGTTGAGCGCGCCTTAAGTCCTTGGCCAGTACTTTCATACGCGAAGAGGGGACATGGTCATTGAGAAGCCAGCCCCGGTTCAAGGGTAAGGTGGACAAGATGCAGAGTGATATGATGGGGGCGGTTCGCCCTTCCGCAGCCGGAGAAACCGGCCGCAATCCGGTCAAGCCCCGATACCTCGAGGCGCTGAACCTGATCGAGCGCCTTCACCGGCGCCTGCTCGACGTCATCAAGGATGATTTCGAGCGCCACGGAGAGCCCGAGGTGAACCCGGTCCAGGCGCTGTTGCTCTTCAACATCGCCGATTCCGAGCTCACGGCGGGCGAGCTCAAGACGCGCGGCCACTACCAGGGCTCCAACGTCTCCTACAATCTGAAGAAGCTGGTCGAACTCGGCTACGTGCACCATGAGCGCTCGGCCACCGACCGGCGCTCGGTGCGGGTAAGGCTGACGCCCAAGGGCCAGTCGATCCGCAACCGCGTGGACGCGCTCTATAACCGCCAGATGCTGGCGGTCGAGCAGGTGGTGGGCCTCGGCCCCGATGAGCTCGAGCGCATCAACAAGGCACTCACCCGGCTCGAGCGCTACTGGACCGACCAGATCCTCTATCGCCTCTGAGGTGGCGTTGCCATTTCGCTGCAAGCGGCAATGACGGGCCGTGCTGTTGCCGAAATGCAGCAGCACGGCCCTGAATGTCTCGGCCCGGGCCGGCGGGGCCCTGCCCATCGCATTCTTGCCGCATTTCCCCGGCTTTCCATGGCGGCATTGTGGCCCGGTTTTGACGAGTCGGCAGAGGGCTGGTATTGAGGTCCGCTGTGCCGGGGCAGGGCTGGACGGTCGAGGGAGTGAAGTCATTGATGAAGGTCAGCGCGTTGCTGCAATCGCGGCGGTGTCTCCGGGGCGTGTCGCTCGCCGTCGTCCTGTCTGTCGCGGCCGGGCTCGCTATGCCGGCAGAGGCATTCGCCGAGGCGCAGAAACCGAATTTCTCGCAGCTCTTCAAAAAGAAGAAGGGCGCCTCCGGCGAGCCGACGAAGAAGTCCAACGCCAACAGCACCGCGCATTCCCAGGGTTCCGGCCAGAAGGCCACGACCGAGACCGCCGTCGTCAATGACGGCAGCATGGCGCCCTTCGTCACCGCCGACAGCGCCGCCGCCATGGAAGCCATGGCGCAGAAATATTCCGCGATCGTCTCCGCCGGCGGCTGGCCCAAGGTGCCGGGCGGCAAGTCGAAGAAGGGCTCGAAGGGCAGGGCGGTTGCCGCCCTGAACCAGCGCCTCTTCGTCGAAGGCTATCTCCGCAAGGAGGCCACCGAGGGCGAGTTCGCCGAGCTCTTCACCAGCGCCACGGAAGACGCGCTGAAGCGATTCCAGCGCAACCACGGCCTCGCCGTGACGGGCGTGATCGACGGGCCCACCCTCGTGACGCTCAACGTGCCCGCCGAGAAACGTCTCGCCACCATCAGGGCGAACATCCCGCGCCTTGCGGAGTATTCCAAGGATCTCGGCAGCCGCTACATCGTCGTCAACATTCCCGCCCAGCAGATCGAGACGGTGAGCGACGGCAAGGTCTATTCGATCCACAACGCCGTCGTCGGCCGCCCCTCGCGCCCCACCCCGGTGGTGATGACGCCTCTCACCGTCGTGCGCTTCAATCCCTACTGGAACGCGCCGGCCTCGATCGTCGAGAAGGACATCCTGCCCCGCATGCTCTCCAAGGGCCCGTCCAAGATCATGCGCGAGATGAACATGAAGGTGTTCGACGGCGTGGGCGGCCCCGAGGTCGATCCCGACAGCATCAACTGGCGCCGCGTGCGGGTGGACGACTATCACTTCCGCCAGGAGCCGGGCGGCTCCAACGCCATGGCCACCGCCAAGATCGAGTTCAACAGCCCCTTCGGCATCTACCTCCACGACACGCCCGAGCCGCATCTCCTCCACACCGCGAGCCGGTTCTACTCATCGGGCTGCGTGCGAGTCGACAAGGTCGCCATCCTGATCGACTGGATCCTCCAGGGCCAGGACGGCATCGGCAGCGCCAGGATCGCCGAACTCGGCGAGACTCTCGAGCGGCTCGACACCACCATCGCCACGCCGCCGCAGCTGCGCGTTGCCTATCTCACGGCCTGGCCGGCGAAGGACGGCGTCGCCGCATTCCGCCCCGACGTCTATGAGCTGGACGGATCGGGCTTCGTCGTGGGCCAGCCGCTCCCGGTGGGCGAGACGATGGATGGCCAGCGCTTCGTGCTGAAGCCCATTCCGCGCCTCCAGGAGGAGATCGACACGGATGACGGGCTCGGCTTCGCCTCGCTGTTCCGCAACCGCAACCCGGACAAGCAGGATGTCACCGCCCGCAGCCGCTCCGCCCGGAGCGACAGCCTGATCGACCTCGATTCCGGTAAGGACAAGAAGGCCAAGAAGAAGACGGCGACCGCCAAGTCCCCGGCCACCACCCGCAACACCTGGCGCGGCCGCAGCCCCGACAGGATGAGCGCTTCCGAAACCGCCGCCCGCCAGGAGGGCGATGCGAAGGTGGATGCGAAGAAGAAGCCCGTGAAACAGGCCAAGAAGGTGGTGAAGAAGGAAAAGGCCCAGGCCGCCGCCAAGAAGGCGGACCCCAAGGCCGCCACCGCCAAGAAGACGGCGGCCCAATGCAAGCCCGGAGCGGACGGCAAGCTGCCCAAGGGCTGCAAGCCGGCGGAGGCGGCGAAGAAGCCTGCCGCCAAGCCCGTGGCCAAGGCCGAGGAGAAGGCCGGGAAGACGGCCAGCGCCGCCAACTGATCACTCGTGCCCTGATGCGCGCGCTGCCGGGCGGGGGCGATCCCCCGCCCGAATGCGTTGCGGACGGCGCAAACGGAATGCGCCCTGCCGCTTGCGTCCTCCTCTCGCGGGTTGCCAAAGATGTATCTGGACCGCGAAGGCGCAATCTGCAAATTGCCCCGCACCGTAGTTGAACGCGCTCGAGAGGATTCGAACATGGCGAAGAAATCCGTGAAGAAGGCGGCGAAGCCGGCGAGAAAGGCCGCCGCCAAGGCCAAGGCCAAGTCCCGCCCGGCGAAGAAGGCCGCGAAGCCGGCCGCCGGGAAGACGCGGGCGGCGAAGCCCGCCAACCGGCCGCTCTTCCCCGGCTTCTTCAGCGACGCGCTCGCCAAGACGGACCCGAAGGTGGCCAGGGCCATCGCCCAGGAGCTCGGCCGCCAGCAGCACGAGATCGAGCTCATCGCCTCCGAGAACATCGTCTCGAGGGCGGTGATGGAGGCCCAGGGCTCGATCATGACCAACAAGTATGCGGAAGGCTATCCGGGCCGCCGCTACTATGGCGGCTGTCAGTATGTGGACATCTCCGAGCAGCTCGCCATCGACCGCGCCAGGCAGCTCTTCGATTGCGCCTATGCGAACGTGCAGCCGCACTCGGGCGCCCAGGCGAACCAGGCGGTGTTCTTCGCCCTCATGCAGCCGGGCGACACCTACATGGGCCTCGACCTCGCCTGCGGCGGCCACCTCACGCACGGCTCGCCCGTCAACCAGTCGGGCAAGTGGTTCCAGGTCGCGCCCTACAAGGTGCGCGAGGACGACCACCTCATCGACTATGACAAGCTCGCCGCCCAGGCCCAGGCGGTGAAGCCGAAGCTCATCATCGCCGGCGGCTCGGCCTATCCGCGCATCCTCGATTTCAAGCGCTTCCGCGAGGTCGCCGATTCCGTCGGCGCGAAGCTGATGGTCGACATGGCCCACATCGCCGGGCTCGTGGCGGGCGGCGTCCACCCCAACCCCCTCGAATATGCCGACGTGGTGACGACGACGACCCACAAGACGCTGCGCGGCCCCCGCGGCGGCCTGATCCTCAGCCGCGACGAGGACCTCGGCAAGAAGATCAACTCGGCCGTCTTCCCGGGCCTTCAGGGCGGCCCGCTCGAGCACGTGATCGCCGCCAAGGCCGTGGCCTTCGGCGAGGCGCTGAAGCCCGCCTTCAGGAAATACGCGAAGGCCGTGGTGGACAATGCCCGCGTGCTCGCCCAGGCGATGATCGACGGCGGCTCGGACCTCGTCTCCGGCGGCACCGACACGCACCTGATGCTGGTCGACCTCCGCCGCAAGGGCGTGACGGGCAAGGCGGCGGAACAGGCGCTGGGCCGCGCCTTCATCACCTGCAACAAGAACGGCATCCCCTTCGACCCCGCACCCTTCACCATCACCTCCGGCATCCGCCTCGGCACCCCGGCAGGCACCACCCGCGGCTTCGGCGCGGCGGAGTTCCGCGAAGTCGGCGCCCTCATCAACGAGGTGCTGGACGGCCTCGCTGCGAACGGTGAGCAGGGCAACGCCAGGGTCGAGAAGGCGGTGGCGTCCAAGGTCAAGAAGCTCACCGCCCGCTTCCCGATCTACTGATCCTTCCCCCTCTCCCGTGGCGTGAGCCATGGGAGAGGGTGCCCGGAGGGCGGGTGAGGCCCCCCTTGACCTCGCGCCGCATCTTCCTCAAGAGATGGTGCACAACCATCCCAAGAGACCCAATCCCTTGCGCTGCCCCTTCTGTTCCAACGAGGAAACCCAGGTGAAGGACAGCCGTCCCACCGAGGACGGCACCGCCATCCGCCGCCGCCGCTACTGCCCGGATTGCTCCGGCCGCTTCACCACCTTCGAGCGCGTGCAGCTGCGCGAGCTGATGGTGGTCAAGAAGTCCGGCCGCCGCGTGCCCTTCGACCGCGACAAGCTGATGCGCTCGATCCAGGTGGCGCTGAGGAAGCGCCCGGTGGACCCGGAGCGGGTGGAACGCATGGTTTCCGGCATCGTCCGCCGGCTCGAGAGCCTGGGCGAGAGCGAGATCAAGTCAGAGACCGTCGGCAAGCTCGTCATGGAGGCCTTGAAGATGCTGGACGACGTCGCCTATGTGCGCTTCGCCTCGGTCTACAAGAATTTCCGCGAAGCCAAGGACTTCGAGGAGCTCCTGGGCGAGCTCTCGGGCGAGGACGACAACGGCGAGACCGGTGACAACTGACGACGCCCGCTGGATGGACTACGCGCTGCGCCTCGGCCGGCGCGCCCTCGGAACGACCGCCGAGAACCCCAATGTCGGCTGCGTCGTCGTCAGGGAGGGCAGGGTGGCGGGCATCGGCTGGACGCAACCCGGCGGCCGCCCGCACGCCGAAACGGAAGCGCTCGCCATGGCCGGCGAAGCGGCGCGCGGCGCCACCGCCTACGTGACGCTCGAGCCCTGCGCCCACCACGGCAGGACAGGCCCCTGCGCCGAGGCGCTGGTGAAGGCCGGCATCGCCCGCGTGGTGACCGCGATCGAGGACCCGGACCCGCGCGTCTCGGGCGGCGGCCACGCCATCCTGGAGCGCGCCGGCATCGCCTTCGAGTCCGGTCTCCTGGCGGAAGAGGCCCGGCGCGACATGGCGGGATTCTTGACTCGGATGACCAGGAAACGCCCGCAAGTGATTCTGAAGCTTGCGCTTTCCGCCGATGGCAAGATCGCAGCCGGCGTCGGAAAGCGCACCGCCATTTCCGGGGCTCAGGCCAGGGCCCGCGTTCATCTCCTGCGTGCGCAGTGCGATGCCATCCTCGTCGGCCTCGGCACCGTTCTGGCGGATGACCCGGAACTCACCTGCCGCCTGCCCGGGCTCGGGCACCGCTCTCCCACACCCTTCGTGCTGAGCCGGAAGGCCAGCCTACCGCCCGCCTCGCACCTCGCCCGCCGGGGGGCCGAGGTGCTGCGCGGCGAGGTGCCGGAGGCATTGGCGGAGCTGGCCCGCCGCGGCATCAACCGCCTCCTCGTCGAAGGCGGCGCCCGCGTCGCGCGGAGCGTTCTCGAGGCGGGCGTGGTGGACGAATTCCACCTCATCCGCTCGAACGCCATGCTCGGCCCCGAAGGCGTGGATGCGCTCGCCGGCCTGCCCCTCGAACAGGCATTGCAGCCATTCGCCACGGCGAGCGAGGAAAAGCTTGGGAGCGACCTCCTGACGGTCTATGAACCCCGGCATTGAGCGATCCACCCCTTCTCCCGCCGAAGGGGGGAGAAGGTGGCGCGGAACGCGCCAGATGAGGGCCCTCGCGGCCGTTGGAGAGACTGAAGACCACCCCATGTTCACCGGCATCATCACCGACGTCGGCGCCGTACGCGCCATCCGCAAGGCGGGCGACACGCGTTTCGAGATCGCCACCGCCTATGATCTTTCCACGGTGGACATCGGCGCATCGATCGCCTGCAACGGCTGCTGCCTGACCGTGGTCGAGAAGGGAGGGGACTGGTTCGCCATCGAAGCTTCCGCCGAGACGCTCTCGAAGACCACGCTTGAAGACTGGAAGGACGGCACCCGCATAAACCTCGAGCGCGCGCTGAAGATCGGCGACGAGCTCGGCGGCCACATCGTCTCTGGCCATGTCGACGGTGTTGGCGAGATCGTCTCGATCACGCCGGAGGGGGATTCGAAGCGCTTCCGCATCCGCGTGCCCGCGGGTCTGGCCCGCTACATCGCCCCCAAGGGCTCTGTGGCGGTCGACGGCACCTCGCTCACCGTCAACGAGGTCGAGGGCGAGGTCTTCGGCGTCAACATCATCCCGCACACCCAGGCCGTCACCACCTGGGGCGCCATGCGCGAGGGCCAGCGGGTCAACATTGAAATCGACATGCTGGCGCGCTATGTCGCCCGCCTCACCGAGAACAAACCGACATGAAGACCGACAAGACCACAGAGCCCGTCGAGCAGGTCCGCGCCCACATCCTCATCCTCGAGGCGCGGTTCTATGCCGACCTTTGCGACGAACTCTGCCGCGGCGCCATCGCGGCAATCGAGAGGGCCGGGGCCACGTGGGAGCGCCTGGCCGTTCCCGGCGCCCTCGAGATCCCCGGCGCCATCGCCATCGCCCACGAGACGGGCCTCTATCACGGCTACGTGGCCCTGGGCTGCGTGCTGCGCGGCGAGACCACCCACTACGACATCGTGGCCAATGAGAGCGCCCGCGGCATCATGGGCCTCACCACCGAGGGGCTGTGCATCGGCAACGGCATTCTCACCTGCGAGAACGAGGCCCAGGCCTGGGCCC
>NZ_JBKBKI010000008.1:0-160464 GCF_046294715.1 Aestuariivirga sp.
CTCCCGTAGGATCGCGATGATCTGCTCTTCGGTAAACCGGCTCTTCTTCATCGTCCAACTCCCCTTTTTGAGGCCGTCGGACTCTACTCATTTTTGGCTCAGTTTGCGGGGCTCACACCACAGGGAATGCTAGAGATAACTAAAAGTCACGGAGCCGTCCGCCAGTTGCGCGATAGAGACTGGCTCGTCGATTATACATCTATCTCGTCTTAAGGTCAGCAGGAGGCTGTCAGTCCGGAAGTGGCCTGAGAAGGATCAAAGGAAGTGCGCCAGGAGCCTGTCCCCTCTCAACTGCCGCATCGAACTCGCTTTGATACAGCTCCACCTCTGCGGAGCGATCCGGACGAACGCTACAGGTCTGAGAGGTGGCGAGCTGACGGGCAAAGCTCGGGAGACCTCGCAGCGGAGCAACAAACCACCCCTTGGCAAGCCGCTGGGCGTCTGCGAGATCGAGCGCCTGGAACACTCCGATCTCAAAGTCGCCCCAGGCTAGAACGTAAAGGCCATTGCTCATGGGAGCATCCTTCGGGTGTCTTCATTCAAGAAAGCTGTATTCATGAAAACTGTGTTCTGGCAACGTCGCATGGGGACGGCCTAATCTGAGCGTGGCACGCTGGTGCGCAACAGCGAGTGTGCATTATGCACGCTGAGGGGAGCGGGTACAGCCTATCAGTGTGGCTGGGCTGAGCGTACCGACACGAGGTTTGAGCCGCCTAGGAGAAGCGGCCCCGCAGCCAGAAATAGGAATAACTGACCGCGGAGCCGCCCGCCGGGTGCACGAGGCACCTGCGAAACGGACTATATACTTTCGAAACACTCGACGCGCTCGGACACTGCAGCGCAGGGGCGGGAACTTTTTTTCCCGCAACCGCTCTTTAAGCAGCGCAACCAGTACACGCTTAGCCCTCCAGGGAATCTGCCCCTGGCTCTCTAGCCCCTCCAACCACTCCTCCGGAGTGGCTGCGGGGGCTTCCGTTTCGGTTGACTGGAACAAATCTCCGCATCCCGCCGTCGTGCGATAAAACAGGAGATGCGAGATGGAGGACGCCCAGCCGGATGGCGCCTTTCTAAGGATCATCAGTCGCGCTCTATGGTTCGTCACAGGCGCATGTGGCGCCGCCATGATCATAGCTGCGGTTGTCGGTAGCCCCTCGACCGCGGACACTTCAGCGATTGCCGCGGAGAGTCGCCCATTGACTGAACAGAGTGGGTTAGCCACAAACTGATCATCCATGCCCTTGGCACGGTGTGAGCTCCGGTGGTCAGCGCCCAGTCCAGAACTTGCCCAGTGTTCGGCGATCAATGGGAGCTATACCTGGATCATTCATGTCCAGCTGACGCGCCAGCTCTTCCCATTCGTGAGCCTGCCTTGCCCACTCCGGGGCAGACTGGGAATCGGCTAACGCCTGCTGTCGGCAAGCCGCTGCACGCTCGCGAACCATCTCCACGAGCTGCATTTGTCCGGGGCTGCTTTTGTATTGGCTGATCTCTCCAGACACATGGCCCTCCAGCATCTGCAGAGTAGAACCCGCTCCCTAAGAGGAAGGTTTCAGTTCTATTCATATTTTAGCTAACGGAAAGTTTCGTCGTTCCGTGCTCGAGACGCCGGCCCTCCAGAGCGCCTGCTGACGGTCGGCCGCTCGTTTATCTGGCTGTGTGGTCACTTGTGGACTATCAGAAAGTCTTAAGGCTTCTACATTGAGAATACTGCCGCACCAGTTATGAGCCCCGGCATCTGAGAGACATAACGCGCGCTCCCGCTCATCGTGAAGGGCAGCCGCCATGTCAGCCATTTGCCTGCAGATCATTCGTAAAGTCCTCACTGAGGCAGCGGCAACCGGTCAAGTCATTGACGTTTATTCTTTGACAGACCGACTTCACTCCGCGTGCCCTGACCTTCGCCGTGAGGAACTCCTCGAAATGATCCTTCGCGAGTCGGCAAGTGTTCCCGGGTGTTCCATTGTCTGGGACCAAGCCCAGCAACCGTAGAGGAACTGCTCTACCGCTCACCCTGCTACTTACCTGGGAGTGCTATGCGCCCGGTTCGCTCTGCCTGTAAGCCTGATGGGTGCTGTTGAGCCAGGCGAGCTGGTTTGGGGTAAGGTCTCCGGTGACGGGTATCTTCGGCAGTGACCGGCCTTGAGCCAGGGCATGGGTCCCAACCAGTCGGCCGATTTCATATGCCCATTGCCAAATTCCCCATCTGTCGTCGAACTTCGGCTTATGGCCAAGTCTGACATCAGCGAAGCCTTGCCGGTAGGCAGTGCTCTCCAGAATGACGCGCGTCGGGACTCTCGTGGACCCCAGCTGCAATCGGCGCTTTTCCTTGGTGGACCCCGGTCCGAAATGTGTCGGATGAGGCAATCCGCTTCTCGTCTCATGCGTAGAAGGAATGTGGTCCCCCGCCGGGGGGCGTTTCGGGGACCACAGCGGTGGGTGGCTAGGCAGCCCCTGTCAATCGAGGCTTCCCGGAATAGCTATGATGTGCGCTTTACACAGGCAGGCCAGCCTGATGAAGCCCTTCGAAGAACTTTTCCAAGGTAGGCCGATCGGTGATCGGAATGAGACGAAGGAAATAGGCTCGCCACTGTTCGGCGTTGTCTCCAGGATAGCTCGCCATCTTCTTCCGCTTGATCGCCATGAACCGCTCCATGGCGGCGTTGGCAGTATTGTGCTGTCCTAGTTTCCAGAGTGCTGCCGCCATACAGGCAAGAGCTTCCTCATAGACCCGGGAGACCCGCACAAAGCCATTGACCGCATCAGCGTACCTGCCGTCGAGATATGCTCCCAGAGCGAGCGTGAAAAAGCAGGACTCGGGCGCCAGGGGGTTGAGCTTGAATGATTCAGCAGAGAAGTGTTGCCGTTCAGCGACCTTGCCATTGCATGTCAAGGCGAAGCCCAACAAGCAGATCGTGAACTGATCGTTCGGATTTTGCGCCAGCGCCGTGCCGGCATGTGCCTTGGCGGCATCGAAATCGAGGTTGCAGTAGAATTCGGCCATGGCAAGCGCTCGATGGGCGTTGCTGTTGGTTTGGTCACTGGCAACCGCCTGCCGGGCGATAGCCAGCGCCTCGTACCTCGCAGCGGAATAGTCGGGACACCAATCGCTTTCATATTCCAGCACATATCCGATCGAGAGCTCGGCATAGGCAGAGGCGAAGTTCGGCTCGCGCGTGATGGCATCGCGAAGCAGGAAACGCGCCGCGAGAATACCTTCCTCGCTGTTTCCTTGTTGCAGAAACCGGGCTTTGAGGAACAGGTCGTAGGCCTCATAGTCGATGACCGGCTTTTGCAATGTGCTGGCCATCTCAAAGGCTTCGATTCGGCCAGCAAGCACAGCGACGGTACATCGAACGATGTCGTCTTGAAGCGCAAATATATCAGCGAATTCACGATCGAAGTGCTCGGACCAGAGCATCGTGTCATCAGCAGCATGAACGAGGCTTGCAGAGACGCGGAGGCGTTGCCCAGCTCGCCGCACGATGCCGCGTACCAGATAGTCAGCGGCCAGGGGGCGCCCCCTGTCTCTCCCGGATTGGACATGCTCCCTCACCGAAGCCGGTGCGAAGACCGCTAAGTCCGCGAATCGGGAAAGTCCGGTCCTCAAATCTTCCGTCAGACCTTCCGCGAAATGCAGGTCATCCGTGGTTCGACTGAGCAGCTCAAAGGGCAGAACAGCGATACAGGCCTTCGGCTTGCGTGACACAGCAGCAGGAGCCGACATCCCCACCGATCCGGTCGGCACGGCCTGTGGCGTCGATACGGTCCGTATTACGTGTTGGGTCAATGCGTCTGGCTCTACACCAAGCTCGCGGTCGAGCTTCTCCCGGAATTGCTGATAGTGCCTGAGCGCGAGGCTCCGATTGTTCATGGCGAGGTGCGCTCTGATGACCGACTGGTGGGCCAGCTCACATAGCGGATCGACGGATAGCACTTGGGTGGCGATTTCCAAGCTTCGACGATGATCGCCCTCCCGCTCGAGAACCCGCAGCAGTCTGGCGGTAGCCTCGCTCCACTGAGCGTCTATAGTCCGGCGATTGTCCTCGATCCAATTGGCGAAGGCGGCATCCTCCGGCGCAAGGCCTTCAATGAATTGGCCACGCCTGAGCGCGAACACCCGCTCCAGTGTCATCCGGTCGTCCGCCCGACGGAAACGCTGAAAGTCCGCAAGATCGGACTCAACGGCAGCCCCTTTCAGCGAAATTGAACTATCGGCTGCGATTTCGATGACATCGCCCACCTTGTTAAAATCGCGGCGCAAATCGACCAGAAGTTGCCGTAGGCTTGCCCGGGCCTGGGCGGTCTGCCGATCCGACCACAGCAAGGCACAGAGCTGATCTCGGCTGACCGGCTTGCCACCGGCCAGCGCAAGGCAAGCCAGCAGACCGATGCCTTTCCGCGGGCGAACCATGATCGAATGGCCCGCCGAAGTTTCGAATTGTGGCGGACCAAACAGCAGGAACCGACAGGCTATCATAGTGTTCTCGTTTGCAGCGCCTTTGGACCCATGTCTAGGCGATCTGCCGCCAGCTTAGCAGAATTGACGCGCAATTGACGGCCACCTGACGCTCCCATTGGCAGAGGTCTGACGGGGCATAGGTAGCTTGCTCCATGAGGAATAGCAGGCAGCTTCCCAGATCAGGAGGAACCCCATGGCCTTTATCATATCGAGCCAAGTCGCCAACCACGGCGCTCTGGTTCCTGGTGCAAGTACGTCAGCGATGATGTTCGGTACGAGTATTGGCCACCTTTTAAGGTCATGCGTTGGTGGCCTTGTACATGTGTCGACGGCGTACGCCCAGGCTCAGGCGCTTGTGTTTGTGAAGCGTGGCGGCGCCACTGTAGAGAGGCAACAGTTGGTCTTCGATACCGACGGCGAAGGGCGCGACCCGAGCTGGTAGTGACCCGTTTCAGTGTTTGCGATTCTTCCATCCCCCAGCACATTCGCGCTCGAGTCCGCAGAGTGGTAGTTGGTGACTACAGGGGTGGACTCCTCGTTCGGCGATCACCTTAAGAACCCGCACCGGTGACCCTGCGCAGCGTGAAGCCGGCCATGGGCTGATCAGGTCTCGCTTTCGACAGCATCTGCCAGTTCGGCAAGCGACCTGAAATGACAGTCCGGACGGATGACCCAGCCGGGGGACGGGCCGCATCCCAGCAGTTCCTGCCGTCATCCAATTAGCCAAGTGCGATGGAGGTCATCATGAAGCGTATCCTGTCGTCACTCGGCGTTGTTCTGCTACTCTCGTCTCCTGCTCTCGCGGCTGGCGAGGACGTTTCGAAGTCACCTCCAGTTGGGGAATACCAGGCCGTCAGCAAGCTGGTGAAGCTGCCGGACTTCCTGCCCGGGATGGGTCAGCTGTTCGTTGACCGCAAGACCCTGCCCGCAGGGCCATTCCCGGACTATGACCATGACGGAAAGCTTGTCAGCACGGAGCGAAAGCGTTCCCAAGAAAAGAGGAATGCGGGAGTGTCTGCGCAGCTGTGGTGCCCTCAAGCGCCATGTCGCCGCGGTTTCACCGAATGCATCCTCAAGTGCGAGAACGAAGAATCTGGTGCGCTTCGTGACTCGAACACTCAAGTGCAACTTACGAACTAGCTGGGGCTGTCCTGCTTTTCGTCTCGGTCAACCACTTTCGATCAAGCCTGCTCTCGAGGAACTCGACTGCACTAGGAAAGTCTTAATTCTGGGCAGCCAAAGTAAAGAACATGACGCCAAGGAGAAAGAGACGGATCTTGAGAATTACATTCTTTGCCGCTTCACTGAGCCTTCTTCTCATCAGCAACGCTCAGGCTGAAGCAAACGTGGTCGAAGAGATTTCGAGGCTCTGCGAGCACTTACACCCTGATGACCTTAACCAACAGGATGCGTGCAACGAGGATCAGGAATTGGCTGTATTTCACCTCGATGCTCAATCTCAGGTTTTCAAAGCTCAGGGCGGCAGTCAGAAATTACTCTCCAAGTCTCTCATCGATTGCAAGAGAAAGGCGATATCCAAAGCTTTGAAGCTTGTTGATTACGTGAAGTTGGACTCGTGCGTGGCCGAGAAGCTCGGCAGCGCTAAGAAGTGAAAAGCAACGCACGGCTGCGGCCGCGTTCTAGGAGGGGCTCGTTCCGGGACGAAGCATCGAGGATCTGATCACTGAACGTCGCTTGTTACGGGAAGGCCACCTCGCGTCGCTGCCCTTCTAAACGACCAGCCGCCTGAACACGCATGATCCGTCGGACGCTGTGCTACCTGAGGGTTCCGCGTCGATAGCATTGCGTCCACCATCGACCAATTATGCCGCTTAGGCTCTACCTACGTCCGGATCGAAAAAGCGGCACAACAAAACCGACTGCGACCTGGGAACCGTAATGCTCACGGTGGAGACCCAGTGATCTATACGTCTGAGGGTACTCTCCGAAAGAAGCCGCTTAGGATATTGGTCCGGTCTCTCCTTCACGAAGCCTGATCCCGTCTCCAAAGGTGTTCAGCGTCACCTTCTTGAAACCATAGAACGCCAAGAGGTTCACTAGCGAATCAGGGTCGAAGTGGTGGAGATGCTCGTCGGGCAGGCGCATGCGCCAGTTGCGGAACCAGTCATCTCCGAGTTCACGCCAGCGACAATACGAAACAGCAAGCGCTAGATAGTTGGTCTTTAGGCGTGCAAGAAAGCTGAGGTCAGGCACGTGTTCGAGGACGTCGAACATGGCGACCACATCCCAGGCAGGCTCAAGAGCCTCCGTCCAGTCCAAAAATCTGACCGCGGCTGGCAAAGGAAAGGCAGTGATGTCACAACCGGCGCAGAAGCGTACACCAGCAATTTGGGCCGCTTCAATGAAGGTTCCAGTCCCATAACCAATTTCCAGCACAGATTCTGGTATGCGATCCAAAAGCCCCAGAATCCAGCCGAGCCTTTGATAGCCCAGTTTAATGGTTCGATCGCTTTTGGCCTGATAATAGGAAATGTAGGTTTCGTCATAAACAATCGGCGTATACTTATTCTGGTGAATGACGCCGAATTGGTCCATGCTGTAGTTGTCGATCATGGCATCTCCGCTACCCCAAGGCCGAAGAGGCATCAATAGCGTCAAAGGATTGCTCAAATCTGACTCTCTGCTGGCTGACCGTTCCGGTGCCGAGGGGCGACTGAGCTATCAATGATCTTCCGAAACCTCGGGTGGGTGCACGGTCCTTGATGCTAGCGGGTGCTCACGACGATCGGCCGTGATCGATCACGAAGGCGCTGGCGGGAAGGGTCGATGCCGATGCCCTCTATGAAGCTCTCCACGAAGGGGGTCGCCGGGCGTTCCATGATATCCCGTGCACAGCCGACTTGCACAATTACCCCCATATCGAGGATGGCGACACGGTCGGCGAGCTCGAAGGCCTCATCCTGGTCATGCGTCACGAACAATGTGGTGTGGCCCGTGCGCTTGTGCAGTTCCTTAAGCCATTTGCGAAGATCTTTCCGCACCCGGGCATCGAGCGCACCGAATGGCTCATCGAGGAGCAGCACGCGAGGTTCGATCGCCAGCGCGCGAGCCAGGGCCACGCGCTGGCGCTGTCCGCCCGAGAGCTGGGCGGGATAACGGCCCTCCAGGCCATCGAGCTGCACGAGACTCAGAAGTTCCATGACCTTTAGGCGGATCAGCTGCTCCGAAGGCCTGCTGCGGCGCGGCTGGGCGCGGAGCCCGAAGGCAATGTTGTCAAGCACCGTCATGTGCCGGAACAAGGCGTAGTGCTGGAAGACGAAGCCGATGCGCCGCTTGCGCAGGCTCAGCGTGTTGGCGTCGAGATCGCCGAAGTAGACATGGCCGGCATCCGGCCGCTCGAGCCCTGCGACGGCGCGCAGGAGCGTTGTCTTGCCGGAACCCGAAGGCCCGAGGAGGGCGACGAGCTCGCCCGCCGCGACATCGAGCGATACGCCTTTGAGCGCCGGGTAACGGCCGAAGTTCTTTTCAAGGTTCCGGATGCTAACGGGAACGGACATCGATGTCTCCTTTGAGGGATCAGTGACGGCGGCCGGCGGCAAGTTCGCCTGCGAAGCGCCATTCGAGCAGGCTCTTGGCGATGAGGGTGAAGAGGGCGAGACCTGCGAGCAGCGAGGCCACCGCGAAGGCCGCTGCGAAATTGTATTCGTTGTAGAGGATCTCGATGTGGAGCGGCATCGTGTTGGTCAGCCCGCGGATGTGGCCCGAGACGACCGAGACTGCGCCGAACTCGCCCATAGCGCGAGCGTTGCAGAGAAGCACGCCGTAGAGGAGTGCCCACTTCACATTGGGCAGTGTGACGCGAAAGAAGGTGTACCAGCCAGAGGCGCCCAGCGTGAGCGCGGCCTCTTCCTCCGCCGTACCCTGCGCCTGCATCAGCGGAATCAGTTCCCGTGCGACGAAAGGAAAGGTCACCAGCACGGTGGCGAGCACGATGCCGGGCACCGCGAAGATGATCTCGATCCCGTTGGCGGTGAGCCAGGGCCCCAGCCAGCCATGCGCGCCGAACAGCAGCACATAGACGAGACCGGAGATCACCGGCGAGACCGAGAAGGGCAAGTCGATCAGGGTGAGCAGCAGGTTCTTGCACCGGAACTCGAACTTGGCGATGGCCCAGGAGGCCGCAAGCCCGAAGATGGCATTGAGGGGGACGGCGATCGCCGCCACCAGAAGGGTGAGGCGGATCGCGGCCTGCGTGTCGGGCTCCGCGAAGCTCTCCAGAAGCACGTCCGCACCCTTGCGGAAGGCTTCGAGGAACACCGTGATGAGCGGCAGGAACAGGATGGCGACGAGGAAGAGGGCGGCGAGCCCGATCAGCAGCAGCCGAGTGTGGGCCGTCTCGCCCGTGGCGCGCTCCGGCGCATGGGCAAGCGGCAGGACGCGGTCAGACATTGCCATATTTTTTCCGGCTCCGGGCTTGCAGGGCGTTGATGAGGAACAGCAACGCGAAGGAGATGGCGAGCATGACAGTGGCGATCACGGTGGCGCCGCCATAGTCGAACTCTTCGAGCTTGATGACGATGAGGAGGGGCGCGATCTCCGAGACCTGTGGGATGTTGCCGGCGATGAAGATGACCGAACCGTATTCGCCAACGCCTCTGGCGAAGGCCAGCGCGAAGCCAGTGAGCAGCGCCGGGTAGACATGCGGCAACACCACCTGGAACACGGTGCGGGCCCGCGAGGCGCCGAGAAGTGCGGCGGCCTCCTCGATCTCTTGCTCGACTTCTTCCAGAACCGGCTGAACGGTGCGCACCACGAAGGGAAGCCCAATGAAGACAAGCGCGATGGTGATGCCAAGCGGCGTATAGGCGATCTTGAAGCCAAGGGACTGCGCGATGGAACCAATGGGCCCGTTGGGCGCATAGATCGCTGCCATGGCGATGCCTGCGACGGCGGTGGGCAGTGCAAAGGGCAGGTCCACGGCTGCGTCGATGATGCGGCGTCCGGGGAAGCGGTAGCGCACCAGAACCCAGGCGATCAACAGCCCGAACACCGCGTTGACGGCGGCCGCGAAAAGGGCCGTGCCGAAGGACAGCCGCAGTGCCGCCAGCGTGCGCGGGTCGATGGCGATCTCGAGGAAGGCCTGAGGCCCGATGGAAGCGGCCCGCAGCACGAGCGCCGCGAGAGGGATCAGCACGATGAGGCTCAGGGCAGCCAGCGTGAGGCCGAGCGCCAGCCCGAAACCCGGGATGACGCTCGGCTGCCGCAGGGAGTACGGCGAAACGCTCATGATCAGTTTGTCGGCTTGTAGATCTGGTCGAAGACGCCGCCGTCGGCGAAGTGGGTCTTCTGTGCCTCGGCCCAGCCGCCGAAGTCCTTGTCGATCGAGACAAGCTCAAGCTTGGGGAAGCGGGCGATGTCGGCGGGGTCGGCGGCAGACGGATCGACCGGGCGGAAGAAGTGCCTGGCGGCGAGCTTCTGTCCGGCGGGCGAGTAGAGGAACTGGAGATAGGCCTGGGCGGCTTCGAGATTGCCCTTGACCTTGGCGTTGCCCTCGACCACTGCCACGGGGGGCTCGGCGAGGATCGACAGAGAGGGAACCACGATCTCGAAATTGTCGGCACCGAATTCCTTCTGGACGAGGAAGGCTTCGTTCTCCCAGCTGATCAGCACGTCGCCGATGCCGCGCTGGGCGAAGGTGGTGGTTGAGCCGCGGGCTCCGGTGTCCAGAACGGGCACGTTGCGGTAGAGGTCCCCGATCCAGGTCTTGACCTTGGCTTCGTCACCGCCGAGCGCCTTTTCGGCATAGGCCCAGGCTGCGAGATAATTCCAGCGCGCACCACCCGAGGTCTTGGGGTTGGGCGTGATCACCTGCACGCCATCCTTTACCAGGTCGTTCCAGTCCGTGATGACCTTGGGATTGCCCTTCCTGACGATGAACACGATGGTGGAGGTGTAGGGGGCCGCATTGTGCGGGAGCTTCGAGGCCCAGTCCTTGGGGAGCTTGTCCGTCTTCGCGGCGATCTGGTCGATGTCCCCCGCCAGCGCCAGCGTCACCACATCAGCCTCGAGCCCGTCGATCACCGCGCGGGCCTGCTTGCCGGAGCCGCCGTGCGACTGGTTGATGGTGATCGCCTCGCCGGTCTTGGCCTTCCATTCGGCGGCGAAGGCTTCGTTGAACTCCTTGTAGAACTCGCGGGTCGGGTCGTAGCTGACATTGAGCAGCACCTTGTCGGCCTCGGCGGTTGCGGCCGAGAAGGCAAAGGACAGGAGGGCGGCGGCCAGAAGAAGAGTTCGGCGGGTCTGAGCAAGCATGGGTGAACCTCCGTTTCGAGCTTGTAGACCTAATACTATATGGGCTTAATAGGGAATCAAGTGGGAAATGTTCTTTTTAGCGAACAAACTGTTCGATTTAAGGAAATCAATCGCTTACCAGCACATCCGCAATAGTCTTGCGGCTCGCGTCCGCTGTCTTTGCAGAGTTCATCACCTCAGCCAGCGTTGTCGTCTCGAGGGCGGAGAGATACCGCGCATAGGCCTTGGAAAAGGCGATCCTGAGTTCGCAATGGGCCTCGTCGCGGCAGTCCTCGCACTTCCGGTAAGCAGTGCGGGACAGGCATGGAAGCGGAGCAATCGGCCCATCGATGACACGAAGCAGAGGCCCGATTGCAATCGTGTCTGGAGGCTTCAGCAGCTCGTAGCCACCATCCCTGCCACGCCGGCTCGTGAGATAGCCGGCCGCCTTCAGCGCCAGCAGTATTTGCTCCAAGAATTTGCGCGGCAATCTCTCCTGTTCGCAGAGCTGACGGATCTGCAGTCCCTTCCCTGGCTCGGCCCGAGCAAGGGCAATCATCGCTTTGAAGGCATAGCGAGCACGTTGAGATATCATCTCTGCCAATTTAGTAGAGAATTCTTCGTAAAACAAGTCATGCTTGTCAGTAACCATAACTTGGTGCTGTCGTCCCGCTCACAAATTCCCCGAATTAGTGTGCACTGTTGGCACCCGGACTGTACAGATCATTGATGGCAAGGAAATCTCTCGAGCAAGCGGAGATGGACGCTGTGGAGCGCCAGCGGTATTAGTTGGAGGAGGCCCGACAGATGGGCGGGGCGACAACGGAAATTGCGCATCACGGCGCCGACCATCGAAGCGGTCTCACACGGGAAAAAAATTCAGGACGTCCGGTGAGTGACAAATGCGGCGAGGATTGTCGTACTCTGTGTCGAATTGGCACCCAGAACTCACCCGCAAAACTCCTCAACTGTTGTCCGCGCACGATGCCCCGCCGCAACGATTGGCCGAATATCTTGCCTTTGAAATGAAACGACCTCCGGGCGAAATAAGCGACCTAAGGCAAAGTTTCGTGTCCCTTCGAGGAACGTTTTGCCACCGCGCACAAGGACAGCTGCGGCCGGAGACATAGGTTCACCTAATCGTTGACCGGGTTTGCTACCGCATAGGCATTCGGCCCGGGCCGTACCCACCGCAAGGGTCCCTCGTGCCACGAGCAAAAGTTCCGCAGGGCGCTTGGGGCCCGCGGCCGCAAAAAGCGGTTGAGGGGAGCAACGGCAGCAGAGTAACGTTTTCTCTTGGTCAGTTGCCTGGATGAGCCGATGGCGAGCACAAATGATCGCGTGAACTCGTCTCCGGAGCCTCCTGCCCGGCTATTGCTGCTCGCCGGGTTCGGCGCCTTTGCGGCTAGCGTTGCCGGCCTCCAGGTCCTGTTCCAGACTCTGCCTGCGGACACGGGAGAAGCCTTCATCGTCTACGTCCATCTCGATCTGACGGCTACAGCAGGCCATACGGTGTTTCCCCTGGTTTAAGATTACCGATGAGAATGTCATTAACGACTAAACGGAATTCCTCAGAACGAAATGTCGTCAAGGCGACAACAGCACTTCTGTTTGTCGGCCTAATGACCCTGTTGTTCATAGTCGGCATGACGTTCTGGCTGAATCAGCGAACCGAGACCCACCTGGCTGAAATTGTCGCCGCCAGAGACATCCGGACCGCAGCAGTGGAAGCCCGCGCAGCCATGCAAGCCGCGGAGGCGAGCCAGCGGGGCTACTTGCTTACTGGTAACGAGATCTATCTTGCCCCCTATAGCACAAGCAAATTGGCCGCAGATCGCCGCCTGTCGGAGCTGAAGAGGTCGATCGCGACCAGGCAAGAACTGCAAACTCCAGTAGAGAAACTCACCGCTCTGCTGGACGAAAAGTTTAGTGAGATGGATAATACCATCGACCTGAAGCGAAGCCGCAAGGACGAGGACGCACTCGCAATCATCCGCACCAATCGGGGCAAGCGTTCCACAGACGAAGCAAACGTGTTTTTTGCCGGCATCATACTTGCAGCTGACGATCGCTTGACGAGAGGGGGTCAGGAGCAAAGCGCGAATGCGAGGTTGCTCAGTGGCGTATCGATTATGGGAGCGGTGCTCATTGTGCTCGTCACCAGTGCAGCAATCTTCGCCGTATCGAATTACGCACGTACCTTGACCGCTGCATGGGAGGAAGTCAGAACGCTGAATAGCGACCTAGAAAAGCGGGTGGCAGAGCGAACCGCACACTTGGCACAGGTCAACGAGGAAGTGCAGCGCTTTGCCTACGTCGTGTCGCATGACCTGCGAGCTCCCTTGGTCAACATCATGGGATTTACTAACGAGATCGAGCAGTGCATGAGATCGCTCGAGGCTGCCGCAAGCGCGCCTGTTGGCGAGCCAACAGAGATAGCGGATCCACAGTTCCTACAAGCGCTAAAGGAAGACGCAGCCGAGGCGATTGGCTTTATTCGCAGTTCCACCAAGAAGATGGATAGTCTAATCAACGCGATCTTGAAACTATCCCGGGAAGGATCGAGAAAGCTCCAGATTGAGGACCTCGACTTGGCCGAACTGCTGCAGTCGACCCTTGGGGCTCTAAAGCATCAGCTGCAATCCTCCGGGGGTACGGTGCGTGTAAACATCAGCCGATTTAACCTCAAGTCTGACCGCCTTTCACTGGAGCAAATCCTCACGAATCTCATCGATAACGCCATCAAGTACAGATCGCCACTCAGACCTCTCCTAATCGATGTGACTGCCCGGCGGGCCGATGAAGGAGTCGTTTCCATTCTTGTAACGGACAATGGCCGAGGCATCGCCACGGAAGGCATTGATCGCGCTTTTGAGATGTTCAGAAGATCCGGTAAGCTCGACCAGCCTGGTGAGGGGATCGGTCTCGCCCACATCCGCACCTTGGTCCGCAAACTCGGCGGCGAGGTCAGTCTGAGCTCCGAGCTCGACGTCGGGACCACTGTAACTGTCAGAATACCGGATTCATACTCCGGAAGGGATGCATAACATGAGCAATGCGGGCAAGCCGGTAACCATCGTGATGATTGAGGACGATGCAGGTCATGCTCGTTTGATCGAGAAGAACATTAGAAGGGCGGGGGTCAATAATGAAATTCGCGGGTTCAGCGACGGCGCCACTGCACTCGAATACCTTCTTGGTGAGGATGGCACGGGGCAGGTCTGTGCGCGACGGCAGCTCCTGATATTGCTGGACCTCAACCTTCCCGATATGTCCGGTCTGCAGATTCTCTCCTCCGTGAAGAGTAATATCCATCTGCGTCGCTCACCCGTCATCGTGCTCACGACGACGGACGACACGCGCGAAATCCAGAAATGCTACGATAGCGGCGCAAATGCGTACGTCACGAAGCCGTTGAGTTATGACGGCTTTTCAGCAGCGATCCGACAGCTTGGCCTGTTCCTTTCGGTCATTCAGGTCCCGGAAAATGCCTGACCGCTTCAAGAAGCCTCTGCGCATTCTCTACGTGGATGATGACACGGCTCTTGTACGGCTGGCCCAACGTGTCCTTGGAAGGCAAGGATTTGACCTGGTCCATGCAAGGAACGGCGACGAGGCACTTGATTTGCTCCGAAAAGGTAAAGTGCACGTCGTCGCCCTTGATCACTATCTTCCAGATGGCACTGGGCTAGAACTGCTCGAGCGTTTTCGCGAACTCGACGGGATGCCCGCTGTCGTTTATGTGACGGGAGCTTCAGAACTCAGCATAGCAGTAGCCGCACTCAAAGCCGGAGCGGTGGATTTCGTACCAAAAACAGTCGGCGACGAATTCATGGTCTTGCTGGCGTCGGCGCTGGAACAAGCCGTCGAAAAGTTCCGCCTGCAGGCTGAGAAAGAGCTGGCAGAACGGGAGATGAGAAGAGCAAAGGAAAGAGCGGAGGTACTGCTGAAGGAGGTTAATCACCGTGTCGCGAATAGCCTTTCGTTGGTCGCTGCGTTGGTGAAGCTCCAGGCCGGAGCCATAGCTGATCCGGCAGCACAGCGCGCATTGAACCAAACCCAATCGAAGATACATGCGATTGCGATGATCCATAAGCGGCTCTACGCATCTGACGATGTTCGCCTCGTACCGCTGCATGAGTATCTGACGGGTCTGCTGGATCATCTTCTGCAGTCTTCCGTGGACCAGTGGCGAGGGCTTCGACTGAAAACGCAGCTTGAGCCGATGTCCCTCACCACCGATCGAAGTGTTAACCTCGGCGTAATCGCTGTCGAATGGATCACGAATGCCTGTAAGTACGCCTACCCCGCAGGCGAAGGCGAGATACGAGTACTGCTGCGGCATCTGGGCGGTGGCAGAGCCCAACTGTCGGTGGAGGACGATGGCATCGGACGAGGCGATCAGACTGTCACGAAAGGAACTGGCCTCGGAAGCCGGATTGTCGGTGCTATGGCCATTAGCATGAATGGAGATGTAGAATATGCAAACCTCTCGCCCGGCACCGCAGCAAAATTGAACTTCTCAGTTCTTGAGGAGGAGCGCGCAAGAGGCGATTCCCCAAGGGTAATTCAATGATCGTCAAGAACCAGTGGCAGTGTGCGGGCCTGAAGAAGACAGTGGTGATGGCATCATTGGCGATTAATTCGCTGGGAGTCGCACCTTCAGGAAGTGAAGAACTGCCACAAGGCATAATCACGCCGAAGGTGTTTGCACCATTTGACTCCTCTGCTCCTTCCTGCGAGTCGCCGCCCCACCATCAGAGGGTGCTGACATTCGCGCAAGATAACCGACGCCAGTTCATGGAGGGCATAAGCTACGGACTGTCGTTGGCCGCGAAGGATCGTCAATTGCGATACGAAGTGCGGCTTGCCGATAACAACGCCGCAAAGATGTTCGAGCAGGTAAACGCTCTAGCGTCTGACAAGATCGGCGCCGTCGTGGTTGCGCCAGTCGATCCGGCGATCCTCAGTCCGGTCTTGCAACGAATGATGCTCGATGGAACCTACATCGGAACCATCGTTGCGCCACCAGCGACAACACTCCTCAATGCTCCGCAATATCTTACGGGACGCGTATTAGGGGATGCAGCAGCTGCCTACATTCGCGACAAATTGGGCGGGACGGCAAATGTCGTTCTACTTACCCACGACAGCATCCAATACCTGACACCTCGCTTCGTGGCAATGCGCGACGCATTGGCATCACTTCCGGGAGTAAATATCATCGCTGACATCTCTCCAGCTACTGTTGACGAACAGGGCGGCTTTGAAACGATGAACACAATCCTGCTCGCGAACTCCAGGATCGACGTCGTGCTCGGTGCTGACACTGTAGTGCTCGGAGCTTTAAAGGCACTGCGAGAGGCCAAACTCGATCGGCCGGAACAGTTTCTGGGCGGAATTGACGGGGAGCCACTGGCCGTGGCGGAAATCAAGAGCCTGTCGAGTCCGTACAAGACAACGGTCAGCCTCAACTCTCCCGTGTTCGCTTACGCTATGGGCCAGCACGCTGCTGACTGGCTAGAGGGCAAGAGCATACCGAAGGCTATGGATATCCTGCCGAGCATCATTACGGCGGAGAATGTGGAGGCTTACGAAGGAGATCTCAAGAATCCAGCCTCCGTTTACTATAACTCGGAAAGGAGGGACTTTTATCTGCGAATGTATGGCAATACCTGCTACACAGATCGCGATCAATTTGTGAATTTCCCGTGGTCTTCCGAGCTAAAGTGAGATTACCTTCGCCCGCAGCCCGCCCGTCTTCTCAGGCCTGGCAGGAGCTCCGGATCGTCCATTCTCTCATGGCTGAATTCAGCGGCGACGGCACGCAGATCGTCTTCCTGTAGCGACGGAGAACGCGTCATCAATTCAACATGTGCTCTCCAGAAGTCCTCTGGAGAAACGCACTTTACAAGCTCCGCCGCCCGGCGGGCGAGTGGGCTGTTGGCGAGCGGCCGGTGCCGAAACACGTATCGCAGAGACTCTCCCAAGCGGTCGCGCACCTTCGCTATGCTTTCGTTCGCAGCGCGACAGTAGGGGCAGGCGTAGCTTCCGTACTCCACGAGGGTAATCGGAGCATCGTTGGTCTCTAGAACGTGATCGCGACCGGCCTCGACCGGGCGGTCAAGCCATCTTTTTCTGGTGCTCTGCGTCATATCGGCAACCTTTAAACAGCCGGAGCTCCCCGGGAGGGTATTCACCCGGTGGAGGTACTCTCCGTGGAGGAACCTTTCTAGTTCTGATCGGTTCAGACCGGAAGCGCCGGTGCCACTTTGCGCAGGAGGCCATGATGCGCATTTCAATTCTGCTAGCGTTTCTACTCTTGCCGCTGCCTGCCCAAGCCCAGGAGGTGCTGACCGGCGAAGCCGCCTTCGGCAGCGCCGAGAACGATGCCGTCGGAATGCGCCGTCATATCACCCCGGACGCGCTCCCCCCGCCGAGTCATCACGAAAATGATTCCGAGGCCCCGGATTTTGATAACGCCCCGACCCTTGTCAGTCCGCCGGAGGGGACACTGCCAAAGGTGCCGGAAGGGTTTAAGATTGAGGTGTTTGCGACAGGCTTGACCCAACCGCGTGTTCTCGAGGTCGCGCCGAACGGCGACATCTTCGTCGCGGAGAGTGAGGCCGGACGGATCAGCGTCTTCGCGGCTGAGGCGATCAGGAACTTGCCGGCGCAACCTGATATATTCGTGAAGGGTTTGAATCGGCCCTTCGGCATTGTCTTCTTTCCACCGGACAATCCCGAATTCATCTATGTCGCCGAAACCAATCAGGTTGTCCGCTTCCCGTATAAGCCAGGCGACCGCGCCGTGACCGGCAAGGCGGAAGTCATTATTCCGAACATCCCTACCGAGCGACACTGGACACGAGATCTCGCAGTGGCTCCCGATGGCCAGCACCTTTTTGTATCCATCGGTTCGGCCTCAAACGTGGCCGGAGCCATGCCCGACCGGCCTCCGGAGGAGATCTCAGCTTTCGAAAAGTCGCATGGTGTGGGTGCCGCCTGGGGTGAGGAGGAAAACCGGGCCGTGGTGCGGATCTTCGATCCCGACGGCAAGAATGTCCGCAATTTCGCAACGGGGCTACGCAATTGTTCGGGTATGGCCGTCCAGCCGGGTACGGGCACGCTTTGGTGCACGGGCAACGAGAGAGATCATATTGGTCCTAACCTTGCCCCCGATTACCTGACCACGGTCGAAGATGGGAGCTTCTACGGCTGGCCCTGGTATTACACTGGGGCCAACGAAGATCCGGCCCATCCAGGTGAACGTCCCGACCTGGCGCAGAAATTGAAGACACCGGACGTCTTGCTGCAGGCTCATTCATCCACCATGCAGCTCGTGTTCTATGAAGGAACGAGTTTCCCGGACGAATACCGCGGTAACATTTTCGCCACTATGCGGGGATCCTGGAACCGGGAATACCGCACTGGCTACAAGGTCGTACGAGCCCATGTGGAGAACGGTAAAGCGACGGGAGTGTATGAGGACTTCATGACAGGATTTGCTCTCGATCAGGAAAACGTCTGGGCGCGACCGACGGGAATAGCTGTTGCGCAGGATGGCTCGTTGCTCGTCAGTGACGACGCCACCGGTACGATCTTTCGAGTCTCGCACGAGTGACGGAACGGTAGCGCACTACCCTTAGGCAAGCCTCCCGTGAGTTTATTCTGGAGTACGCTCGCTGTCTTCAAACGCAGTTGCGCATACTGTTGGACGCGCTGCTCACTCAAGGTTCAAGATTCAAGGCTCTTCCATGTTGTTTCGCTTCGCCCAGTCGATCGGAAACAAGGCGTAAAAGTATGCGCAGCGACGGCCCTTCATGTCATAATCGAGCGTCACGCCCTCAGGTAACCAGACGATATCGCCAGGATGGCACTCCAATTCACCCTGGTCCGTTCTCACGACCATCGACCCTTCGTGGATGAAGAGGATCTCGTCATAAAGGGTCGTCCAGTGAATGCAGACATCTTCTCCAATTTCCATTCCACCCCCCAGGTGCTGGCTGATGGCGGTGGTGATGGTCCTTGCGGTCTGGGTGATCCCCGTCGCCGTCACACAATCCTTGAACGGTAACGCGCTTCTCTTGAACAGTCTGGCTTGAGGCACGGTTCAGTCTCCCTGAGCTTTGACGGTGGACGTGGTGATTCCGCCCGGTGCGAGTTGTGCAAGAAGACGCGCGGCGGCCCGTGGCCTCCTTCCCGATTGCTCCATCCGGTCCTTGTGCCGGACTGCGCCTCTCACCAAGTGCGCGCCGATATAACGGAATGGCTCTGGAGGCAACCAGCGGTCAGGCGGGCGCACCAGACCGCAGGTCGACCACTCGTCCTTCTGGTCCAGGGCCAGGCTCGCGAGAATCCTGGCAGTGACCGGCGTAGTGGCCACTCCGTTGCCGGAAAACCCGTAGCCATAGAGAATGTGAGGAGAGCCGGGGAGGCGGCCGAACAGCGGGAGCCCGCTCCGCGTCCTGTCGATGGGGCCGCACCAGCTGTCGGTGAAAGGAACATGGGCGAGTTCCGGAAAGCCACGTTCCACGCTGGCCCTGATCGCCTCATCCCGCGTGGACCGCCCTTCGAAGCGCTGCCCCTCGATGCTTCCGAAACCGATGATCCCGCCGCTGATGCCGGGCTGGAAGCGATGGTCGGCCGTCGTGCGGAAGCCGGTCACGAAGGTCTGGCTGTCGCCCATAAGCGGTTTGCGCAAGTAACCGACTTTCTCGAGAAGCTCCGGAATTGGTGCGGTGACGGCATCGTCGCTGGCGATGACGAAGATCGCGGAGCGCAGCACGGGAAACATCAGCGACCAAGCATTCATGGTCAGGATGACCGTCCTCGCCGTCATGCGGCCTGTCGCAGTCTCCACAACTGCTGGAACATTCTGTTGAAGGCGCCGCATCGGTGAGTTCTCGAAGATTCTTACACCCCTGGCGAGGGCCACGCGCCGGATGCCGCGCACCAGCTTGCCGGGATGAAGCGTTGCAGCGCCGGGATCGTAAATGCCGCCGCGGAACGACGTGGTCCCGCAGCGCGCCGCGATTTCTGCCGAGGATATCACCTGAAACGGCTCCAGACCGCTCCGAGAGAGCGAGGCGAGGATGCCGCTCCAAGACTCGTCGTGCGCAGCGCAAGTCGAACCCCACACCCAGCCATCTGGTCGGTATTCCGCATCGATGTGGTTCTCCCGGCAGAAGGCGTCGATATTTGCAGCCGATTGCGCGAAGGCATGACCAAGGCGGACCGCGCCGTCCTCGCCGCAGAACGCGCGCAAGGCATCTAGCTTCGCCCACTGCGACAGCACCATACCGGAGTTGCGGCCGGATGCGCCGCCGCCGCAGATGTCCGCCTCGATAATGGCAACCCCACAGGCGGGATCGCGGCTCTTGATCTCGAGAGCAGTCCACAACCCAGCATAGCCGCCACCAACAATGGCAACATCCGTGCGGTTCTCACCGCGAAGGGGCTCCGCATCGGTCTCCCCTGGGGCGATCGCCTCCCTCAGCCAGATGCACCGACCCTCGCGGCGGGTTGGCGTCATGATGCAAGTTGCCTCTCTGCCAGGCCCCGGATCTCCTCCGTCAATGCCGCGGCCTTGCGCCCGACCAGATCGAACAGCACGGTTACGTTTTCGCAGGTCGCATGCTTTTCGTTCGTTTCGACATTCTGCATGCGGTGCATGTAGCTCACCGAGCTGCGGCCGATCCGAATCGGAGACGTTCTTATGATGATCAGTTCACCTGCAGTGAGCTCCCTTTCATAAGTTATGATCTGCTTGCGATCGGCCCATCCAAGGCCTGCGGACTTCAGCTCCCGGAAGCTGCCGAGACTCGCGAGATAATGGAACGTAGCTGAATCGAACATGGCGCAATAGTGCTGCGTGTTCATGTGCCCCATGGAGTCGCAGAGCCAGGGGTAGATCACTCCGCGATGGGTCTCGATGGTAAGGGTCACGGATCTCTGCTCTCACTCAGAATGCGACCATGTCGCCGCCCTTGAGTTTTAGCATCGCGCGCGCCTCCGCTGGGCTCGCCACGTCAAGCGAGAGTTCCGCCAGAATGCGGCTGATTTTCGACACCTGATCGGCATTGCTCTTGGCCAGTTCGCCGGGGCCCAGATAGATGCTGTCCTCAAGTCCTACGCGGACGTTGCCGCCCATCGTAGCGCCCATCGTGACCAGCGCCATCTGGTGTTTTCCGGCAGCCAGAATGGACCAGTGATAGTCGCTCCCGAAGAGGCGATCGGCCGTCTCCCGCATGTGGCTAAGGTGGCTGGGATGGGCACCAATCCCGCCGAGCACGCCGAAGATCGTCTGCACGAACAGAGGAGGCTCCAACAGCTTCCGATCCAGAAAATGCGCCAGCGTATAGAGATGGCCCACGTCATAGCACTCGCATTCAAAGCGCGTGCCGCAACCTTTTCCGAGGCGTTCGATGAAGGTCTCAATCTGATTGAACGTGTTGGAGACGATCACGTCCCGGGTCTTTTCGATGTAAGGTTTCTCCCAGTCATGCTTCCAATCGCTAATCTTCGCTCCTGCGTGGAAAATGCCGAAGTTCATCGAACCCATGTTGAGCGAGCAGAGCTCTGGTTTCGCCAGCAGGGGCGCTGCCAGCCGGTCCTCAATGCTCATGCCGAGCGAACCGCCTGTGGTGATGTTGATCACCGCATCGCAGTTCTGCTTGATGCGGGGCAGGAACTGCATGAATACGGCAGGATCGGGCGTGGGACGGCCGTCCTGGGGGTCGCGCGCATGAAGATGGATCACCGATGCACCCGCCTCGGCCGCGGCGATCGATTCTTGCGCGATCTCATCCGGGGTAATCGGAAGATGCGGCGTCATGCTTGGGGTATGCACTGAACCCGTGACGGCGCAAGTCACGATCACTTTACGGCGCTTTCCCCTCGGGCCTGGATCCTGGACTGACGCCATTTCGACCTCCCGCTGCATTGACAAGCCGCTCCTCTTGCTAATAGCATCACATGGCTTGTGATCACAAGCTAGCAGGTACAGGCAGTCTGTCAACGCCAGCGCGGCGCAGCCGCCGGCCCAAGGAGGAGAAGCCATGAGACTCATGTCGTTCTTGAAGCCGCACGCGCTTGCCGCGGGCTTCGCGTTGTTCGCCATTCAGCCAACGTTGGCGCAGGAGCAGGTGGTCGTCGTGGGATGGGGCGGCGTCTGGCAGGACGCCTACAGGAAGGCGCTATTCCAGCCGTTTGAGAAGGCGACGGGGATCAAGGTTGTCGAAGAGGAGTTCGGCGGGGAATTTGCGAAGATTTCGAGCCAGGTTGAGGCGGGCAAGGTGACATGGGATCTTGCGGCCTTCGAAAGTCCGCAAGTCATACAGGGCTGTGATGAGGGTGTTTTCGAGAAGCTCGACTGGAATGCGCTCGGGGGCCGCGATAAGCAAATCGAATATGCCGCGCACGAGTGCGGAATCGCGTCCGACATCTGGTCGACCGTGATGGCCTGGGACGGCGACAAGATCAAGGATGGTCCGAAGAGCTGGGCTGATTTCTGGGACGTGGCGAAGTTCCCAGGCAAGAGGGGCGCCTACAAGGATGCCCGCATTATGATTGAGATCGCGCTCATGGCAGATGGTGTGAAGAAAGATGAGATCTACGCCGTCCTGGGTGCGGAAGGCGGATTCGACCGTGCCTTCAGAAAGCTCGACGAATTGAAACCGCATATCATTTGGGCGGAAAGCGCTGCCGAAGGTGTGCAGCGGCTCATGGCCGGCGATGTCGCGATGATCGTGAACTTCAACGCCCGTATCACCGGCGCCGCCCAGGAGAACAAGCGCAATCTGGTGATCGGCTGGGACAGCGGCTTCTGGGTAGGCACCGACTTCTGGGTGAAGATCGCCAACGGCCCCAACCCGGCAGCGGCGCAGAAGATGCTCGAGTTCTACGCGAAGCCCGAGACGCAGGCGGAACTGGTGAAGTACCTCACCTACGGTGTTCCGACGCTCGCGGCCTATGATTTGATGCCCGAAGAGACCAAGGCCATTCTCCCGACAGCGCCGGCCAAGGCGTCCGCAGCGGCCGTCTATAGCGATGCCTTCTGGGTGGAAAACCAGGCGGCGGCCACCGAGCGCTTCAACGTCTGGGCCTCGAAGTAGCTCTGTCCTTATTGTTTTGCCAGGCACCCGGGTGGCGGCAGCGCCACCCGGGCTTCATCCGGGAGCAGGCCATTGCTGAAGTCTGAGACGATACCTCTGGTGAACCAGGACATTGCGTCGGCCGTGGCCGAGGCCGAGGAACAATACGTCGCGGCGCACCCGCAATGTGCAAGGCTGGCGAACGCGGCGAGCGAACACTTGCCGGGCGGCAATACTCGAACCACCGTCTTCTTCTCGCCCTTTCCCCTGTTCATCGAAAGCGGGAAGGGAAGCGTTTTGACCGATATGGACGGCAACCGCTATGTTGATTTCATCAATGAATTCACCGCAGCACTATTCGGTCACTCGAATGAAGTTGTTATCCAAACCATCGCGGAGACCGCTAAGAAGGGTATGAATTTCGGCGCTCAGACGAAGCATGAGGCGCTGCTGGCGGCCGAAATCCGGCGCCGCTTTCCCGCGATGGAACTTCTGAGATTCTGCAACTCCGGAACCGAAGCAAATCTCCTCGCCATTGCTGCGGCCAGAGCGGTGACGGGCAAATCGAAGGCGCTCATCTTCGACAGCGCCTATCATGGAGGGCTCTACAGCTTCGGGGCACAGTCCGCACCGCTTAACATGCCGATTCCTTACGTCATGTCCTCCTTCAACGACACCGAGGCCGTCACGCGGGATATCAGAACCCATGCGCCGGATCTCGCCGTCGTCATTGTCGAGCCTCTGCAGGGCGGAGCCGGCGCAATCCCTGGCGAACAGGGATTTCTGCATGCGGTGCGGGAAGAGACCCGTCGCAACGGGGTGCTCCTCCTGTTCGATGAGGTCATGACCTCCCGCACGGGGTGGGGCGGAATGCAGGCGCGCTACGGTATCAAGCCCGATCTGGTGACGCTGGGAAAATACATTGCCGGCGGCATGACGATCGGGGCCTTCGGAGGCCGCGGTGACATCATGAAGCGGTTTGACCCCGCTGTTCCCGGCTCGTTTCCGCATGGCGGCACGTTCAACAACAACGTTCTGGCGATGGCGGCCGGCTACGCGGCGCTCAGCCAAGTGCTGACCGAGGAACGTGTAACGGCCGTCAATTCGCTTGGCGACATGCTGCAGCGGGAGCTGCGTGCAGTTTCAGCCGCGAACGGCGTTCCGATGACCATCACCGGACTGGGCTCCGTCTTCGGCATCCACTTCCATGAAGGCTCCGTGCGCAACGCGCTGGATTTGAGGCGGGGGGAGGTCGGACGAGAGGCGGGGATCGCTGCATTGAAGAAGCTCTTTCAGTTCGACATGCTGAAGGCGGGCTTCTATATTTCCCGGCGCATCATGGGCAGTCTCTCTATCGAGAACACCCGCGCCGAAGTGGAAGGGTTCGTTGCGGCGGTAAGCGAGTTTCAGCAGAGCCGCGGGAGCCTCATCAGATCGGTATTCAGATAATTTCGGAGGCGAGGCGCGATGCGATGGTCCGGGCTGCGTCGTCGATATCGCCGATGATGGCCTGTTTTACCTTTGCCGGGCGGTTGGCTTTGAGGGCTGAGAGCGCGGCATGATGGCGCTCCCAGACGGTGGGCTGCCGGCCGCGAATTTCGGTAACGGGCACATTCAGCAGCGGCCCGATCTGAAGCCACAGCCCCTCTATCATCGCCACGAGCCGCGGCATCTTGCTCGCCTTGTAGAGCGTAAAGTGAAATTCCCGGTTATACGTGAGGCTTTCCGGTGCCCCCCAGTTTTCCTTGCGCTCCATCAGCGCCGTCATCTCTTCCATGTAGGCGATCTCGGTCGGAGAAATCCTGCGTGCTCCTTCCTCGGAAGCCAGCCCCTCGAGCGAAAACCGGATGAGCGTGATCTCCTGAAATTTCTCCTTGGTCAACACGGGCAGGGTGACGCTGCGGTTGGGCAGCAACACCAGAATGTGTTCGGCAACCAGCCGCCTGAGCGCCTCTCTCACCGGCATCATGCTTGTGCCGAAGGAATCGGCCAGGGAGCGGATCGTCATCACTGCTCCGGGCGCGATCTTCCCCTGTATGAGTGCGTCCTTCAGCGTGTCATACACTTCATCGTTGAGCGTGCTGCGCGTGAGCTTTGGGAGGTCAAAGCCGAGACCCGGGTCAGGGCCGCCGGCGTTCTCGAAACTGCTTGCCATTATTCGATTGCACTGGGGTCAGTGTTCTTGGAAATGTGTTATGATCAGGTGTAACGCGTGATCACAAGAAACACAACAGACAAATTGAACATCGGCAAATCGGTCCGCCTCGCCCAGACCATGCGGACATTGCGCAACGTGCTGCTGTGCGTGCCCCTGCTATTGTTTCTCGTCATGGTGTTCGTGTTTCCGCTCGCTGCCTTCACCTATCGGGCCATCGACAACCGTGTTCTCTATGAGACATTTCCACAAACCCATACGGAACTGGTGTCCTGGCAGGCGGAGCACGACGTACCGGAAGCTGCCTTCGCCGCACTTGCGGCCGACCTCAAGGCCATTGAAGCCCCCGAGCGGGTCGCTGTGGCGGCCCGCAACCTCAACAATTTCGCCGAAGGCTTCCGAAGCCTGCTGATGAAAACGGCGAACCGCCTGCCCGAGGCGCCTCCGCCATCCTGGCGTGACTTCTTTTTTGCCGTCGACAAGCGTTGGCAGTCCGCCAATTACTGGGGAGTCCTCAAGCATCAGACCTCGCGCTTCACGCCGAGTTTCCTGCTCGCCGCGCTGGACCTGAAGATCGGCGACAGCGGTGGGATCGTTCGGGTCGATCCAGACCGGCGCCTCTACGTACCGCTGTTACTTCGAACCTTCGAGATCAGCTTGTGGGTCGCTGCGATCTGTCTCGTGCTGGGCTATCCGACGGCCTACGTAATGACCCGCCTGCCGCCCCTGGCCGCCGGGCTTGCGATGGTTTGCGTCCTGCTGCCTTTCTGGACGTCCCTTCTGGTGCGCACCACGGCCTGGATCATCGTGCTTCAGGGGAATGGCCCGGTGAACGGCCTGCTCATGTTTCTCGGCATCATCGGTGCACCGCTCGAACTGATCTTCAACCGATTCGGCACGCTGGTCGCCATGAGCCACGTGCTCCTGCCTTACATGATCCTCCCGCTCTATAGCGTGATGAGGCTCGTGCCGGACAACCAGGTCCGGGCCGCGCAGTCGCTCGGGGCGAATGCGCGGACAGCTTTCCTGCGCGTCTACCTTCCGCAGACCGCCTCCGGGATCGCGGCAGGCCTGCTGCTCGTATTCGTGCTGGCCCTAGGCTACTACATCACGCCGGCGCTGGTGGGTGGCCCGCGGGACCAGATGATCAGCTACATGATCACCTATCAGGTGAACGAGGTCGTCAACTGGGGAATGGCTTCAGCTCTCGGCGTGCTGCTGCTGGTCTCCACACTCCTCCTGCTCCTGGTGCTCAGCCGCTTCATTCGCCTCAAGCAGATCGTGGGCTAGGGATGGCGCTGAAACCCTACGCCACCGCCGAGGACCGCCTGTGGTATTATCTCTCGCGCGCCGTCTGCTTCGCCGTGCTTGGCTTTCTCGTTCTTCCCATTCTCATCGTGGCGCCGATCTCCTTCACCTCCGGCAATCTGCTGGCTTTTCCTCTCCCCGGCTTTTCGCTGCGCTGGTATGAAAGTCTCGTGGAGACCACGGTCTGGATCACCGCTGCCAAGAACAGCGTGGTGATCGGCCTGGCCTCTTCGGCCCTCGCCATGCTTCTCGGTACCACGGCAGCGATGGGTCTCGCCCGCTCGAGCTTTTCCTTGAAGCCGCTCATTATCGGGCTCGTCCTGTCGCCGGTCCTCGTTCCCATCGTTATCACGGCCGTCGGAATCTACTTCGCTTTTGCGGCGGTTGGCCTGTCGGGAACCTATCTCGGGCTCATCATCGCTCACACCGTTCTTTCGGTTCCTTTCGTTGTGATCACGGTGACGGCCTCTCTTGAGAACTTCGATTTTACGCTGGTGCGTGCCGCGAACGCTCTTGGCGCAAGTCCGCTGACCGCCTTCCGGCGCGTGACCTTGCCGATCGTGTTTCCGGGAATTGCGTCGGGCGGACTCTTCGCCTTCGCCACGTCCTTTGACGAAATCGTCGTGACCTTGTTCCTCGCGGCGCCCGATCAGCGCACATTGCCGCGGCAACTGTTCAGTGGCGTGCGAGAATATGTTAGCCCCAGCATAGCCGCGGTTGCGACTTTGCTCGTGATTCTTTCCGCGCTGCTCCTGATCGTCGTACAACTTCTCAGCCGCAGGTTTAACAGGCTCTCGGGGAGGAAGTGAGAACATCGAAGTGCCTTCATCAACTCCCATGGGGAGATCACGGTGGCGATGCTTCGTGTTCGCGATCTGTCCTCACTTCTGTTGGCTCGGTCGGGAGCGACCTTTCGAGGAATGTGTCCCATTGAGGTCGTTAATTTGTGTTTTCCGCCAGTTTGCCGTCCGCCAAGTCCAGCGCCTCGAACTCTCTGCCCTCCAGGTCGCCATAAGCCAGCTCGCAAAGGGCACTTCTCGTATGACCAAGCACGCAGAAGAAGGGCCCGGGGTGCATTTGAAAACGCCTGTGGAACTTTTCACTTTCAACTGCCCCGGCTGCATTCCATCGTCTGGGGTTATGCACCCAGTTTGCTCTGCCTGTAAGCCTGATGATGGGCGCTGTTGAGCCAGGCCAGCTTGCTTAGGGTAAGGTGTCCACTGCCGGGAATCTTCGGCAGTGTCCGCCGCTCCGACAGAGCATGCGCTGCGACCAGACGGCCTATCTCATAGGCCCATTGTCAGACTCCCATGGATCATCGAACTTCAGCCTACTGCCAAGACCGACGTTGCCGACCCCTTGCCTGTAAGGGGTAATCTCAAGAATAACGGCCGTCGGAACTGTTCTTGACCTCAGCTACATCGGCGCTTGGTGGCCCTGATCCGAAATGTGACGGATGAAGCAATCCGGTTCTTGTCTTATGCGTAGATGGTATGTGGTCCCCCGCCGGGGGGCGTTATCGGGGACCACAGCGGTCGGTGGCTAGGCAGCTACCACCGGCCGCACCTGAACGCTATAACTTCATATCCTCAAAAGGAAGCTGCGAAGGGCGCAATGGCTGCCTGCCTCTCGCGCAGGGCAGGGGACAACATCGCTTCCCACTTTCGCGGGCGCTAACGCCGGAGCTGGCTCGGACACCGTGGCAACTGATCACTATTGCCATGAGTTGTGGCGATCCGTCGGCTGAATCGTGCAACCGACGTAGAACTTTCCCCCTGTGATAGTATGAAACCTGCCCAACTTGCCCCATCGAAAGAGTGGGCACAGGACAACACCGGTAATGTTTTCCGGTCCGAGAAAGATAGACTGAGAAGTGACTGTGAGACGATGAAGGCGTTGCTCCCGTCAACTTGTCATTGTTGCTGCGCTGCAGATCGTCGAGTATCGCTCCCCTGAATCTAATGCTTGCGAGTAAATCAGTCGTTGAGATACTGTGAGCAATAGCGCGCGTCGGACGTCGTCTCGTGAATTCATATTCCTCGAACTGCTTGGCTTAGGGCGCGTGCCAGATCCTCGACTTGATAAGGCTTGGACAATATGCTTATCCCCTCCGCATCAGCATCGCGTTGGGACGCTTCTGCATATCCGCTCGTCAGTAGGACTGGCAGGCCAGGGCGGCGTACGCGGAGTTCTCGCGCCAGCTCAATACCGTTAATCCCTCCAGGCATCATAATGTCAGAAAAGACGACATCAATCTTGCGATCATTTGCCAAGGCACCGAGCGCTGCAGCTCCACCCGCCACACGCATGACGGTATACCCGAGTTGCGCCAGCATTTCGCTCACCAGAGCCGCAACCTCGTCGTCGTCCTCGACAAGCAGCACGTTCACCGCGACGTCGACGGAGGGAGGTGACCTCGCCAAGTCCACAGTGTGGACGCTCTCTGCGCTGGGTGCCGCTTCCGATTTCGGGAGAAATAGGTTCACCGTTGTCCCGGTTCCGACTTCGGTCTCGATCGAGACCGTGCCTCCACTCTGTTTGGCAAATCCATAGACCTGAGCCAAGCCGAGACCCGATCCCTGACCAATTTCCTTGGTGGTATAGAACGGCTCAAATACCCGCTCCTTGACTTCGGGACTCATGCCGACTCCGGAGTCGCCCACCGAAAGACGAACGAAATCACCCTGGATGTCTGGCTCAGTAAGGTTTGGAGCATTCGTCGCCGAAATAGAGATTGTTCCTCCTTTTGGCATCGCATCGCGGGCATTCACGGCCAAGTTCAATATTGCAAGCTCAAGTTCACCTGGATCAACCTCCACCGCCCACACACCGTCTACAAACTGCATCTCCACATGCACGTTCCCGCGAAGGCTCCTCTCGAGGAGTTCTTTCATTCCACCGATCTGCAGGCGTAAATCAACAGATTTCCGTTTGCTCTCCTGCCGACGAGAGAACGCAAGTAACTGCCGCGTCAACCCAGCACCGCGCTGTGCCGCCTGCTTCATTGCGTCAATCAGTTTTTCGCGTCGGCCGGGGTCAGTGCTCCGATCCAACATATCGAGGCCGCCAGAAATAACCATGAGCAGATTGTTGAAATCGTGAGCCACGCCGCCAGTGAGTTGGCCTATCGCCTCCATCTTCTGAGCCTGCCTCAGGACCGCCTCGACCCGCGCTCTCTCTTCCATATGAGCACGCAGTTCGCCGTTGGCCGCCGCGAGATCCTTGGTTCGCTCGGCCACGAGGCGCTCGAGTGTTTCCGCCGTCCGGTCTCTTTCCATCAAGAGGCCGCGCACTTCGAACTGTCTCGAGCGCGCTCTTAGCGCCACCTTCACGGCGCTCCTGAGCGTCATCGGATGAATTGGCCGCTCGAGCAGTGCAACATTTCTCAGGGTCTCGGCCACTTTCTGACGCCAGAGAGCAATCCCTTGCTGGGCTTCGTGACTTGTGAGCATGATAAAGGGTAGATCCGACCACGCCGGTTGCCCGCCGATGATGCTCTGCAACGTCGTGAGATCCCTGCCGAAAAGCCCTTCCTCCGCGACGAAAACAGCGCCGACATGCTCACCCAGTTTCGAGACGAGCATGTCGAAATCCTTGCAGACTTCCGCGGCAACGCCCACCCTCTTCAACATCTCGGCCGAGGCTGTCGCATCGCGTCCGATGGGGGCAAAGACGAGTATTGGAGCCCTGAACTTGTCAGCCGTGTTCATCGGAGTTGAGCGGCATCAACGTTTCATTATCGCCGAGATACTCAGGTGATCCCGTGAAGATCCCCCTGAACCCTGTCATAGGCGGGCCAACTTGAATCCCGCCTTTCGTCAGGCGATACTCTCTGATGGAGTTTTCATGATTGCCACTCCGCTTCTTCACCACTGAAAGAGCGCGGCGCACAGAGCCATTGACTTCAAAGTACCGGAGCATCAGCACCGCGTCGCTGAGGTAGCTGATGTCCAGCGGCGTTTCCATGGGTCCAATGAGCCCGTGCTGTGCCAAAATGATGATGGTGAGAACGCCCTGCTGGCCGAGATAGCTGAGCAGTTCATGCATTTGAAGAACGAGAAAGCGCTCATCCGGCATTGCATTCATACAGCCGTTAAGGCTGTCAATGACGATTAGCCTGGCACCTTCATTCTCCACGCTCCGTCGAACGTTAGCAGCGAACTCGCCCGGAGAAAGTTCGGCAGGATCAATTTGTTGAAAGCGAATCAAACCTGCCTCGACCTTTTCATGAAGCTCCAATCCGAGGGTCCTTGCCCGAGCCTCGAGGGTTCCTCGACCCTCATCAAAGGCGAAAAACACCGATTTCTCACCTCTTCCAGCCGCCGCCAGCACATAGGTGAGCGCAAGCGACGACTTTCCCACGCCTGCCGCTCCGATGAGCAGGACATTGGTGCCGCGCTCCAGACCGCCGCCTAACAACTGGTCCAGCTCTTTGACATCGCTGGAGACGCTCTCGTCAGTAAAGGTTGTGTGGTGCTCGGCGGCAATCAGCCTGGGAAAGATGCGAAGTCCGCCTTTTTTGATCACGAAATCGTGGAAGCCGCCCCGGAACTGTATTCCACGCATCTTGAGAACACGGAGTCGGCGGCGTTCTGCTCCGTATTCGATGGCGAGCTGCTCGAACGAGATGACGCCGTGAGATATGGAATGGAGCTGCAGATCGTCGTCTTTCGACGACAGATCATCAAGCAAGATCACGGTGCATTCTCGCTGTGCGAAGAAATGCTTTATGGCCAGAACTTGGCGCCTGTACCGGAGGGAGTTCTGCGCCAGCAGGCGAAGTTCAGAGAGGCTGTCAAACACCACGCGGCTGGGGGACACAGCCTTAACTTGCTCGAATATGAGCTTGATGGTTTCACTGAGCTCGAGTTCAGCCGGGTGAAAGACCGTGAGCTCGCGTTCGGGATCGAGGGCACTCTCTGGGGGCACCAGCTCGAACACTTCAATCCCATCCAGCGACCAGCCGTGCCTCTCGGCCACGAGCTGTAGCTCGCGTTCCGTTTCGGACAGAGTAATGTATAGGACGCGCTCTCCCTTCGTGACACCGCTCAGCAGGAACTGGAGCGCAATTGTCGTTTTGCCCGTGCCGGGTCGGCCCTCGTAAAGATAGAGCCTGTTCGGATCTAGACCCCCTCCCAAGATGTCGTCCAGGCCTTCGCTTCCGGTCGATATCCGTTCGGTCGCGTTTTCTCTCGCGTGCAGCGTGTTCACTTCACCCCCGTCGGATAATCTGTGGATTGTCGATCGCCAAAAAAACGCTAATCAACGTATAACTGACATAATTGTTCCAGTGCTATGTGCAATGTCTGCTTGAGTCATGGCTTGGAATATTGCGTTCCTGCACTGGCCGCAGAGACCACACACCATTGCGCCCATTCCCGAAAGGCCGGAGTCTATAGTTGAATAGCTGGGGTCGCTCGGCTATCCCCGGCGGATGTTTTAGGCGGCGAGGTTCTGAAGCTCCACCGCGCAAGCCAAGGTATATCGCCGGGATCAAAGTCGATGGCACATGTATGGCCATGTCTTCACCTGCAGCTTTTGCATCAACCGCTTGCGAGACCGGTTGGACGCCACAACGTATCGACAATGTTGCCGTGGCATTTCGATTTACGTAAGATCGATTTACGCAGGACGATTTTCCAATGCGTTGTGCCGACACAGTAAGTGGATTGCCAGTGCCACGTATATCGGTTCGAGTTTCTTCTGCTTTTCTTCGTCCCAGCAGCAACCGCGCGAATCCCGAGCAAATCTTTGGCCACTGCTGCATGTTCGCGAGAGGGCGGCAGCTCTTCGGCGCGCCGAGAAGATCTGACCAGGTGTTGCCGCGAGCCTTCACCAGCTCGTGCGCCTTGCGGGCGGCACTGAGGGCTTCCGCGTCATGGGCCGAGCCGGTGAGGCCGAGCAGCTTGGCGAGGGTCGAGCGTTCGGCGGCGGTGAGCTGGTTCATGCTGCCCCTCCCGCAGTGCGCGCATATTGGTCGCAAAACCCCCATGGCCCTTTTTTATAGTGTCGGAAAAATTCAGCCTCTAGCGGAGGCATTAAATCTGCTTGCACTCCAGCTCCATTGACGCATGATCCCGTTGGGCGGCTGCGGACCTAAAGGAGGAACGGATCATGCGTTCTATTCGGGTCACTGCTCTGATGATCGTGTTGGCAGCGCTCAGTGTGGCGTCTTCCGCTTTCGCTGAGGAAAAACAACCCCGTTGGGACCCCGTATGGGATATCGAGGAGTACGATAAGTGCCTCAGATTGGGCTACGGAGAGCAGATGTCCTGCTGCATCGATTCCGGTGGACGTTGGGACGGGCCGAACGCGGGAACAGGTAAATGCGTGGCACCGAGCGCTGCCCCTGCCAAAGGCGGAAGTTCGCTACGGTCTCCTAGGCTGCCGGGGTCAAATACCATTAAGCAGTGAACTCATAGTCAGCAATCACGGACGAAAGTCACAAAAGGATACAAAAGGGTACGGCGGCACCTCAGGAGAGGGCTTTTGTACCCTTCTGTAGCTTTCCGCTGCCCACCTTCAAATCACATCTGCAGCGAATGGCGAGAGTACCAGCTTCCGAGTGGGCCTCCTCTTGGTACCGAGACACTCGATATGTTCAGCGTTCCGGCTGCCATGTCCTTCAGCGCTCGGGAGTGTGTTGCGCCCCCCGCTCAAGAACACCGGCGGCGGGGGCCTTTAGCGACCAGCCAAGGCCCGCGGGAGCGAAGTCAATAGTTACCTTGCTGTTCAGGGAGTTTTCCATCATGCGCTTCAAGATATGAGAACCCAGGCCTGTGTGCCGAGGTCTCACTACGGCAGGGCCGGCCGTCTCCCGCCATTCCAACGAGAATTCCCTCGCGTGGCCAGGGCCATGCTCCTTCCAGGTGACAGTGACCTGGCCCTCCTCGTTTGACAGTGCCCCGTACTTGACCGCATTGGTCGCAAGTTCGTGAAATGCCATTCCCAGCGCCTGGGCGGCGCTGGACGATACAAGCAATGCCGGACCTGAGATGTGTATGCGATGTCCGATGAGCGGCTGCAGGTGGGCGAGCTGGGCGGAGACAAGTGTCTCAAGGTCAATCCCCTTCCAGTGAGCACGGACCAGAAGGTCCTGGCAGGAGGCGAGAGCGGACAGTCGTTCGGAAAAGCGGGCTGCGAAGATGTTCGGATCGGCAGTCCGCGCCATCTGATGGGCGATGGACTGCACCACCGAGAGTAGGTTTTTCGAGCGATGGTTCACCTCGCGCATCAGCATCTGCGCGTGTTCTTCTGCAGTCTTCCGGTCAGTGATATCCTTGATGGTGCCAATCATCTTCACTGGCTTCGCAGCGTTGAATACAATGTCCGCCGCGACTTTCACCCAGCGGACCTCGTTTCCAGGCTGGCGAAGGATGCGGTACTCCACGTCGTACCGATGCGGCCCCAGGTGATGGCTGGCCCGGGCCGTCGCGCGCCGCACTTTCCGAATATCATCAGGATGGAGTGACGACCAGAAGAACTCGTCGGTTACAGTGTGATCTGAGCTCACACCCCAGATACTCCGCACAGTGTTGTCCCAGTAGTAGGTCGGCTCGGGACTATATCTGAACTCGAACACGCCCAGCTGGCCTGCGCGGAGGGCGGTTGCGGCCCGGCTCTCGCTTTCCCTCAGTTGCTCTTCCGAGCGCTTCTTCTCGGAGATGTCGCGATAGAATACCGCAAGTCCGTCGGTGGTGGGGTAAGCAGAGATGGCCAACCAAATATCGTGTGTGTCGGAGACATAGTAGTGCTCAAGTTCAGCCGGCAACTGCTCTTTCAGAACGCGTCGATACGCCGCTTCCACTGCTGTTCCGACCGCGGCCGGCCACACCTCCCAGCAAGTGCGGCCATAAAGCTCCTGAAACGAGCGGCCGTCGATCCGCAACGCTTCCCGGTTCATTTCGAGGATGCGAAAATCGCGGTCCATCACCAGGAATCCCTCGTGAATGGCATCGAGCACCTCGCGACAGCGGGCCTCGCTCACGCGCAGGGCTTCGGCCGCGCGCTTGCGATTGGTGACCTCCTCCGCAACGATGTTGACGGCAACGACCTCGCCGCTCGCTCCCTTGAGAGGTGTCCAGTGTTCGATAAAGCTTCGGACAACCCCCGGTTCGGCGGGTGTCTCTCCTTCTATTTCGAGGTTCAGGAGGGGTTCGCCCGTTTCGGCCACCTTCCGGATGAGAGCCTCGGCGGCGTCCGCAAGGCCGGGCACCACCTCCCGCACGGTGCGACCGAGATGGGCCTCGATTGGCAAGCCGTTTATCTCGGCAAGGCGGGCATTTATGCGTTTGAATCTGAAGTCGGTACCGATAACCGCAAGCCCGACGGGAGCATCACTGTAAATGATGGCGAGTTCGGCTAGCGCCTGCTGCAGTTCCGAGTATTCTTGCAGAAGAAGGTGATGGTCGCATCCCAAGGTGCAGCCTCCACGGTACATAACCGTTGCTGGTGCTCCCCTGATAAAAGGCTAACACGGTGCGATAGAGCGCGCAAACCAAAGAATCTTCTGCGCCGAGGATGAACGGGTGCACTTTGGCACAAAGGGTGCCTCAACGATCTGGCTCTTCCGTCCCTTTGGGGAATAGGTTTATCTTCGTACCTAACGCCTCAAGTGCGGCCTTATCGATGGTGCCGCAACGGCCGAGACACGCAGGAAGAGCCATAGTTCCGCTGACCACCAGCTCGAAAGAGATTTTCAGAGCAATACCACGGGTGGAATGCCCAAATCGGGGCTTTTCACGATGGCGACCTCCCGCACCCTGTGACCACGACCAAGCATCTTCACCAGCAGTTCAATCCACTCATCAAAAGCGCGTTGATCGGTCGAGTAATCGGAAAACCTTTCACGATTATCCCCACAGAAACCAATAGCCTCTCTTATGCTTTCGCCTCTAGCCCCCCTGAATTGATCTATTTGAATCGAGAACTCCTTGCCTAAGGAGACCATCGCCAGCCAGGCACTGAGATTGAAGAGCGAGTAGTGCAAGGGTCTGGTTCTCTCGCATTCCATGTACTGTATGGAGAGTGGACCGAGCTGTTTTCCAAGACGAATAGTGGCGTTTCTTGCTAGGTAAAAGGAGTTCCCGAACTCACCAGAGAATAACGCCGCCGAGCAAAACAGAACAGACGACCAGGTGCCGATATTATTGTCTTTCTTAAGCGCACGGCCGAGCATCCCCGTTGACTCACAATCTCGTAGGAAGCTTCTGAACCATGTCCTTGTTTGGGCGAGTTCATCGGCGGAAATCAGACCGTCATCAGCCAGAATGCGAACCGCATAGGGTAAAAGCGACAGTTGTCGTAGCTCGATGATTCCCGCCTCGTTCAGAACATTCTCTTTCCCGGGTATCAGCTGTGCGTACCTCGCCGTCGGATTTAGACGCGTGGTCGCATTGAGAAACCACAGCCGTAGTAGCTCGGATGCTTTAGCGAGCAAGTGCCTGCGGCCGAGTACCCTGCCGCTAACCGAGAGGCCGTATACTCGGCTAGTAAACTGCATCAGCGAGGCTCTGTCGAACCTACCCGACAGCGGATCGTCGTCGTCGCTTTTCTGGTACTGCAGAACCCCATCTTCTCGGGTCCCATGGGCTGTCCAGTACGGAGCCGCTGAATGATAATCGTTGAAACTCCCGCTCGGCGCGGGCGACGCCTTGTCTGTTATGAAGCGGTCTTTGGCAGAAAGCAGGTCAGCTGAAAACGCAGCCAGATCATGTGTTTCTTTCAAATCATCATGCGCAGGGAAGCCGATCCTGAACTCCAGGTCTGGTTGCCTTTTCGAGAGCGCAAACTGTAGATCTAAATCCAGGGAGCGGTTAACCACCCCTTGAAACCGATTTACAAACCTCTCTTTATCAATCTCGGTGCCCACGCCGTCAGTAGGTAATCGGACAACCCATCCAGCTTGGATGAAGCGTCCCTTGTTAGGAGCCGGCAGAGTGGTCAGATTTTCCCATGGAGCTGGCTTCCAGTCAGTCCAGGGCCCCGGAACCCCAATACGAGAAATCAGCTCCGCCTTGTTACGATGTCCGTATCTCAGTCTTTCATCGAAGAGTTCCTCGGTGTCCGAGTGAAAAGCGATCTGAGGTTCCTCTACCGGCCCTCCTAAAGCGCTCTCTTGCTCTTCAAGAAGAAAACGATCGGCTTCGTCCCAGTCGTAGACCCGACGCATCCCGATCAGAGCAAAACGCGCCGTTGGAGCAGAGGCAATGGCTTCAACAAAGTTCTCCCAGCCGGAGCGGGAGAAGACTACTCCACCATCAAGAACAAGCGTCCAAGTTGAGATTTGCCTACCAACTGAGAGGGCGTGGTTGCGCGCTTCGTTGATGCCGACCAGGTATTGAGACTTGTGCCGTATGACCCATTCTTGGACCAGAGGGTGAACCTGAAAATCATCGTTGAGTACACGTGCCTTGTCGGACAGGGGAAGGCCTGATGAATCCAGAAAGGTATCAAAGTGCCTTCTGGCGTCGAAGGGTAAGTCAATGTACCTCTCGCCGTTGCTCTTCAGAAGTGAGAGGATTTGTTCCCTTTCCTTCGCATCAGCAATCTTGTTGAGAACCCACGTGCGCGTGGAATTCTCAAAGTGGGGCTCGTGCTGGAGAATGTAGCGGACAGATTTGATGTTGTTCTCAGGTGAATGACGAGGCGGAAGAGAATTGCCACAGATCCGGAATATTGAGAATTGCACCCTTGTCCATCCTATTCCAAGCTTCCCTACCAGCGCACTCGGGACTTCAAAGTACTGGGCTTTCAGTCCCCATGAAATGACCGGCAGCGAAGAGAAGCCTCAATGCTGGGCGGTCGGAGATCTGCAGAAGCGCTGCATCCAGTTCACGAAAGCAATCTTACCGGAGGGAGCGCTCCTGTCCACTCTGAAGGATTACTGTCTCATAGGCCAACACTGGCCCACGCTTTGAGCAACCCCGTTAGTACCCGCATTTCCTCCCGCAGCGCCCTGCGATGGCCTCCCCTGAACGCGTTGCGGCTAGCGGTGGTTTTGCCCTCGGGGGTTTTTGGACCTGTTGACCGCTCCCACGGCTTCCAGCGGCGAATGGCCTGCGCCTGACGTGCCCGGCGCTCCGGTGTCCAGGGGATGCTCATCACTTTGCTCCAATAGTTCGTTTGGCTTGTTCTCGTTTTCTCGCTTGCGCGTGGCAGAAGCGGGGCCGTTGACGGTTGTCGTTCCGAGGCGTCCAGCCCTTCAAGGCAATTGTATAGTTGAGCCTCTAAATTGGTGGGTTTTCTGTAGGAATGGTTGTCCTTATGCTGTGAATCAGCAGGTACCAGTGCGAGAAGCAGAGGTCCGGTGACGGATACTGGAACTGGTGGAGCTTCACTGCAGGTGGCAGCAAGTGGGAAGTTTATCATGGCACGGGCAAGTTCGCAGGCATGACTGGCGGCGGTACGTGTAAGCCGGTAGCCAATTTCTCCGACCGCTATACACTGTCATGTGAGCGGACCGTGGCAATGAAGTGACTTCATCATCGACTTCCCTTCTTACAGGAACTTGGCGCGCTGACTGCCAGGTGTTCCGGACTTCCCACCTCTAGCAATTCGCTTTGTTTCATCCGTGGCTCCTAAGACCCCCAGTTCACCTAACCGTTCAACTTCGCGGTCAATTGGAAGTTCGTCATCCAGTTCTGAGGCATGGCAAAATACCATCTAGCGTCCATCTCATTTTTGATTATGGGTTCTGTTGCCATTTGCTAGGACCCGTTCTCCGCACCGCAAGAAGATACGCCGATGTTAAAGTTGCACTCCAAGTTGGGACCTGAGCCTGCACCCGTCGTAGATGACCTCCACAGGAAGGAGGAAGCGCCTCATCGCGTCCCTTAGCAACGGCCGGTTTAAGAAAGAACAAGCCTTACTATCTGATATCCTTGAGTTTGCACCCCTGCTTTCTGAAGTCTGCCAAAGCGATTTGTGCCCCTCTATAAGCCGCCTGTCGGTCGGCATTGCTATTCTTCTTGTTATAATAGACTTCCATATTTGAGTCGTAAGCGTTGTATAAAGCTTTGCAGATTTGTTTATTACTATTGCTAGTGGGCTGCTGTTGCTTTTGCTCCGCGATGGTACTTGAGGGTGCCGTGGAAGCGACCATTAGGGCAATACTGCCCGCGAGCGGTAATTTCTTGCAAAAGCCTGCCAATTTATTGCGACGCATCGCCGAGAAAGCCGTACCGCACATTGCTAGACTCCTCTCTGTCCGGTATCCACGTCGTGACCGTCAGATCAGAGAGTGCATCCGTAGAAGAGCCTTTGCAAGCGTCTCGGGAACTCCGGGACCACGAGCGGAGCACTTGTCCCAGAAGCCTTCTGCGACCTTTCCGGCGCTTCACCTGCAGCCGCTCCTCGGAATAGAGGCGGCGGACCTTCTCGCGACGTCGCACTATGGAAGGTGAGACGCCATTCACTCCCCCCGGCCCTTTCCGGTCTTGACTTGAAGACTACCGGCGTCACGAACTCCATGAGAAGCAGAGAGAGTTAGCTGCCAGCACCTCTCCCTCCGCCATTATTGTCCATGCGCCCAATGTTCCACACCCAGGGTTTGCTCTTGGTCTGTCATCTAAGGCGGGCTGGAAGTCTACCGGCGGAGTTCAGAGTGAACTGCGCGCTGAGCCAGAACGATGCCGATGCCACCGAGAATGGCGACGGTGGCGACCACGAGACGGACGGAGATAGCCTCGGAAAGGATCACTGCGCCACCAATGGCTGCGATCGCAGGCACCGAAAGCTGAACAGTTGCGGCTCTTGAGGCGGTCAGTCCCCTCAAAGCACCATACCAGATGACATAGCCACATCCCGAGGCAATTGCGCCAGACATGACAGCCAGCGCCACTCCATTCGGAGTGGAGTGAACGCCGTGCCAGAAGATCAGATTTGTCAACAGCGCCAGAACCGCAGCTAAGCAAAAGTTCCGAGTAGTGGCCTGAAGAGGATCAAGGCCCCGGCCCTTGAGGGAGTATACGCCCCACGCAACGCCGGCCATTCCCATGAGCACCGCACCGAACGGGTCCGGCGCAGTGACACCCGGCAGCACAAGATAGACCAGACCAACAATTGCAAGGCCCAACCCGATCCATGACACTGATGAGAAGCCTTCTCCTTCCCGCAATGCCCAGATGAACATCGTGAGCTGAACAGAGCCAAACAAGATGAGCGCTCCTGTTCCGGCAGACAGTGAAAGATAGGCGAAAGAAAAGCATATCATGTAGGCAAAGAGCATCATCGGCGTCACGGGGTTACCCCTGATCACATTTCGCAAACTGAACCCCGTCTGCGTTTGCGAAATCGCGGCAAGAGCAAGAGCGCCGGACACTGCTCTGATGGTTGTGAAGCTCGCTGCATCGATGAGGTGGAGGCCCAGCGCAAGACGACATAGGAGCGAGTTGGCGGCAAACGCCAGCATCGCAAGCACGGTGAAAGTCAGCGTGCGCCCGGACATGAGCCAGCATCCTCCTCGCCAGAAAGGACCCTTAGCACGTTTCTGATGCTGTCCGCGCCTTCCCAGGCGGTCGCCGTAGCTGAAGGTTGCGCCTGGGAACGGGCCGCTGTCAGGCACGTTGCAACTGCAGAATTTCCCTGGCTACCATCTCCTGAAGTCTCCAGAGGTAGGAATCATGAATTCCCATCTCCTCGAGGTGAATCACTGTGTTTCGGAGATACTCGGCACCGGAACCCCAGTGACCGCAGGCCCGAGCAAGAGCATGTGCAATTTCCTCCATGGGGCGATTTGCCCTGTAGTAATCGAGCCGAACGGGTGCGGCATAGAATGTCAGCGCCTTGAAGGAGCCTTCCGCATGGTGGACATCGATCCATCGCGCTCCCTCCATCGCTTCGTGACTGCCGATTTCGCGCACCAGCAACCTGAGCAAATGGCTGGCCAGGTCCTGGTCAGGCATCCGAAGGGCGATGCCTTCACATCGTCCACCCTGGTCGAGGCACATCATGTAGCCGTACTGCTCGGGGCTTGCGCGCCACCGCGTCAAGCGAAGGGAAAACGCCCGCTGCCATCCATGCGCCACAACTCTGCGTCTCTCTTGCGGGTGAAACTCAGGTTTCCAGATGAGCGATCCATAGCCAAATACCCAGAACGGCCCGGGCGGCTTGCTCGCGAGCAGTTGATCAACAGCCGTCCGATGGTCCTGTTCCGTGAAGTAGTCGTAGCTGTCTGCAATACTTCCCGGGTCGGCGACATCGCGGTGGCAGCGCGCCACAAGGTCTGCCGTGAGCATCATCTGTCGCACGCCTGGCTGCATCTGTGCCATCCTGTCGAACGGTTCATCCCTTCAAGCGAACGACCTTTGCATTCATGTCACGGGCGCGCGGGTCCATAGCCAGTCAGGGCGGCGGGGAGAGACCCTGCCCTTGATGGCAGCCTCGATACAGTCCGAAAGACTTCCAAGACGGACCTTCCGGCCAGACAGTCCCGGCCCGTAATGCGCATATTTTCCCGAATTGGTCATCACGGTATGGGCGCCAGCGGGAAACACCGGTTCCGATATGGAGCACCAGCAGAGATCGGGCAGGACCTGAACGCCATAGCTGTTGAGACGCTGCAATGTGCCATCCGTACGAATGTCGCTGATGACCTGGCGTCCGGCCGTCACGATAACGGCGGGGCCGGCGCTTCTCTGCCTGTCTCCAAGCACCGCGCCCAATCCTCGGCAAAGCGCCCGGCACTCGCTGGCCGACGCATGAGGACTGCCGATCGCGACGAGGTCCACGTCCGCGGGCCCGCCGTTGAGGGCCTCCCAAGCATCGAGCATGTCCTGACGCGAGATCTGCCTGGCGGTGGCGTGAGGCAGGGGAGGCAGCGCCGATTCAGGCGTGATGCCCTCGATGTGGAGCATGGGTGCGGCCGATGTCGTGCCGAACGCGGCACACAGCGCCTTCAGATCGTCCTGCGAAGGGCAGAGCCCCGCAAGCCCGCGGACGAGCGGTATGCAGTCAGGGGCCAGCTTGCCGGCGAGATAACCGATGAGCGGCCAGAACGCGTCGTCTGGCCTGCAGGGACTGTCGACATCCAGGATCATCTGCGCGCGCCGGCTTTCCTCGAGGTAGACGCCTGACTCCGGTGCGCGCCCCGTTATTGCAATGCAGAGGTCAAGGAAGTCCGGGTGCTTCGCCGTCCTCGCGCCGATCACGGAGTTTGCATAGATCACGGCATTGGATTCGGACCAGGCAATGGCGTCGCCCTGCGACGGGGCGCTTTCCAGCAGGTAGGGAGAGCAGGTGAAGGTGGGCGCGCAGCCCATCTGCACATAGGCGTCGGCCAGCCTCGCCGCAGGTCCGCCGAAGGCGGGAGGGGTACCCTGCCGCTGCCAGTTTGTCCGGTCCACGGAAATGGCATTCATCGTCGTGGGAACCCGGACGCGTGCGCCCATCCTTGCGAACGCCTCGGCGAAGGTGAGGTTCGCGGGGCTCGCATAGATGCAGCCGTCGATATGCCCCTGGGAGACGTCGATGAGGCGGCGGGAGCCCTGCTGAACCGCCATCGCACAGATGATCCGCATGGCCTGCTGCGTGGCCTTGCCCTCCGCTCCGGACAGCATCGCTTCGTCCCGGGGGGAGAGTTCCAGCGACGCATACGTCCCTTTCGTGAGCGGCACCCGCTCGCCCGCGAAGGAGATCTCCTCGCCGGTGATCGAAGCCGAGGGTGCCTTCTCGAGTGCCTCGAAAACCGGCGACGAGACGCGCGCCACCGGCAAGGGCTTCCCGAACACTTCGGCCGCGACAATGGCGCCCAGCGTCAGCACGTCCTCGGATTCGGTGAAGATGAGTGCCGCTGGACCCCGGCCTGTCAGGATGAGATCCAGCAGAACCCCTGATCCCGAGCAGGAGCCGCGGCTGGCGGGCATCATGAGGATCGAGCCCGTGAGGCTCGTCCCGTGCAGGGGGTGGTGAATGTCGATGACCTCGCCGGTTCCAGGATCGACGCCTCCCCAGAAACTCAATGCCTCCCGCGTGGCGACGACCCGGCCGGCCGCCATGCCGGAAAGAATCGAGAAGGCGCTGAGGTCAGTCATCGGTCATTTGCTCGGGCCGAAGCAGGAGGTCGTGTGCACTGGGTATTCAAGTCGCCCCGCCGATGCACATGCTTTGCCGGCGCAATTCCGCGGCCGCCGTTTCGGCTCTCGCCGGGGAATGATCCTGCTCTTGTTCATCGTTCCTCACGCGTCTGTCTTATACAATTTCCAGGTCCAGTGGCAATTCCAGCGCTGGCCGGCCCCGGGTGCCGACCGCCAGCCGGCGTGCACGCCAAGTGGCTTCGGTCCTGATCCGAAACATGGTAACCTCCGGCGCTGCGATTGCATTCTCGGGGAGACTGCGATTTGCGCGAGACACACGATACGGTGATCATCGGCGGGGGCCAGGCAGGTCTGGTCATGAGCCATCACTTGCGCCAACGGGGACGTGAACACATCGTCCTCGAGCGGCACCGGATTGCCGAACGCTGGCGTAGCGAGCGCTGGAATTCCCTGCGTTTCCAGTTGCCCAACAGCTGGCTCGCACTGCCTGGCAAACCGTACCAGGGTACCGATGCCGACGGTTTCTCGCACTACACCGATGTCGTGCAGTTGCTCATCGACTTCGCCGCCGCGATCTCTGCGCCTGTGCGCACGGGCGTGGACGTGATGAGGCTCGCGCGCGACAGCCAGTCGAGCGGCTATGTCCTGGATACGACGTCGGGAGAGATCAGGGCACGGCATGTCGTCATTGCAACGGGCCCCTTCCAGCGTCCTTCGCTACCCGCATTCGCCGCCGGCGTTTCTTCGCGCGTTTACCAGACGGACTCGTCCCGCTATCGCAGCCCGGAGGACTTGCCGACCGGGGCCGTTCTGGTCGTCGGCAGTGGAAACTCGGGTTGCCAGATCGCGCATGAACTGTTGCGGAGTGGCCGGCGCGTCCTTCTCGCCGCGAGCCGTCACACCAGCGTGCCCCGGCGCTACCGGGGAAGAGACGTGATTTGGTGGTACGATGCCCTGGGCCGGTTCGACGTCGACATCGAGACGTTGCCGGGGAAACGATACCCTCCGACGACCCTCATGACGGGCATGGACGGAGGCTACGATATCTCGCCACGGCTGCTGGCGGGCGAAGGCGCGAAACTCGTCGGGCGTATTCGCGGTGCATCGGGTGAAAGACTGCAGCTCGGCGATGACTTGGGGAAAATATTGAACGCTGCGGATGAAAGCCATGCGGCCTTCATCGCCGCGGCAGACAGGTGGGCGGTCGCTTCCGAAGCCGGTGCCGAGCTGGCGCCGAAAGAGACGTTCGCCCGGCCCGGTCCTCTCCTCGTCGAGACATGCCCGGAGCTGGATTTGCAGGAGGAGGGCGTTCGCAGCATCGTCTGGGCAAACGGCTATGGCTTCGCTTTCGATTGGGTGAAGCTTCCGATCATCGGCGAGGGAGGCGCTCCGGTACAGAGGCGGGGGGTCACCGGATGCGAGGGGGTGTATTTCCTCGGCCTTCACTGGATGCATAGCTTCCGGTCTGCAATCCTGACCTTTGTCGAGCGCGATGCGTCATACCTGGCGGACCACATCGACGGCCTGTCGGGCGCGGCCCGCGGCTGAAAGCCCCGGGAGATGGATGCCGGCCGGGCGCTTCAATGCCTGTGCTCAGCGCCGCACACGCCGGGCGAGGTAATCCCGCGTGAATTCGGCATAGCCGTTTGCGGTCACCGCCAGGCGGTCGCGCAGCATCCGGTGCAGCTCCGGGAGGCGATGGAAGGGCACGCCCGGGGCGACATGGTGTTCCACATGATAAGGCATGTTCCAGGCGAGGAACCGGACCGCGCGATTGGTAAAGGTCGTCCGCGTGTTTTCGAACATGTTGGCCACCCTCGGGCAATCGCCGTGCTCGGCCAGAAGATAGAGGCGCAGGAAGGGCTGGCCCATCAGCGCGGGCACCACCCATGTCCACAGGACGAGGGGCGACAGGAGAAGACTGGCCGCCAGGATGACGTAGACCAGCGCCATGAGCCGCGCCTCGAGAACGATGCGGCCCCTGGCGCGAGCGGGGAGATAGGGTGCCTCCGCGCGGCCCACGGCCAGCGTGGCGATGAGACCGAGCTGGGCGATCCAGTAGGGGAGCCCGGAGACATGCCAAAGCCAGCCCCGCAAGTTCGCCGGCTTCCCGGATTCGAGTTCCGGGTCCTGGCCTTCGATGTTGGTCCAGCGGTGATGGGCCAGGTGGAAGTAACGGAACCACAGGAAGGGAAGGACCAGCACAAGCCCGGCGAGATGCCCCACGGCCTCGTTCAGAGAGCGGGATGCAAAAGGCGTCTGGTGGGTGGCCTCGTGCTCGAGAGTAAAGAGAAAGACGAGAAGTAGCCCCTGCACCGGCAGAAGCAGCCACCATCCCGGAATTCCGATGGCGATGAGGGTGCCCACGGCAAGAATGAGGCCGAGATGGCCAGCGAGGTGCAGAAGGCCGGCGGCATCCGATAGCTGCGCGAGCCGCGCCTTCTCCTCCGCCGGCACGCTCGCCAGCCAGTCCCGGTGATCCATCACCGCCCAATCCTTCCATCGCTGCCGCGCCCCGGACCCTCATAGCAGATGGTGGCCCGGGCGGCGAGCCGGAGGCTCCCTCCTCCTCAAGCGGGGGTGGGCGCATCCTGGCGCAGCAGCCCCTCGCGCTTGAGCTCCTGCCAGAACTCGCCCGGGATGGGGTGCGAAACCAGTTCGAGATTCTGGTTCATCTGCTGCAGATTGCGGGTGCCCGGCACATGGGAGGCGACGGCGGGATGCGCCAGGAGGAACTGCAGGGCGGCAGCAGCGAGAGGCACTCCATGGCGGGCGCAGACCACTTCGATCTTCTTCACCTTCTCCATGATGTGGACGGGTGCGGGGGCGTAGTTCCACTTGGCGCCGGGAACTGCGCCCGTGGCCAGGATGCCGCCATTGAAGCCCCCGCCGATCACGATCGCCGTGCCGCGCCGCTCGCACAGGGGCAGGAGTTCGTCGAGCGCGTCCTGCTCCAGAAGCGTGTACCGGCCGGCCACCAGCAGCGTGTCGAAATCGCCCGCCTTCATGAAGTCGAGCATCACCTCCCAGTTGTTCACGCCCACGCCGATGGCTTTTACCGCACCTTGTTCGCGGAGCTCGATCAGGGCGCGGTAGCAGCCGTCCATGGCCTGCCGGAAATAGACCTTCTGCATCTCGGGCCCGTGGGTGAACACATCCGCGTCGTGGATGAAGAGAATGTCGATGTATTCGAGACCAAGCCTCTGGAGGGAGTCCTCGAAGCTGCGCATCGTTCCGTCATAGGAATAGTCGAAGCGGCACTTGAAGGGCGCACCGTCCACCCAGGGCCTGAAGTCGATGTCCTTGCGGCGGGCGGGCTTCAGCACGCGGCCGACCTTGCTCGAGAGGACATACTCCTGGCGTGGCCGCCAGCGCAGATAGTGCCCCAGGCGGAGTTCCGAAAGGCCGTGCCCGTAATAGGGCGCGGTGTCGAAGTAGCGCATGCCCGCGTCCCAGGCGCGCTCGATCATCGCGCCCGCCTCGTCCTCGGGGATGGGCTTCAGAAAATTGCCGATGGGTGCGGCGCCGAAGCCCATGTCGGTGATGTCGAAGCCGAGGCGGCCGAACTTGCGGATCTTGATGGCAGGCATGGAGAATCTCCCTATGGGCTCGATGTGCGTTCAGCTGCCGGTTCGCAGCGGATGGGCCGATGGCGGCAGGAAACCTTCTTCAACCGCGGGGCCGCAGCGGCGGCCCGCGAGCAGCAATGCCACGGTCCTCGTGGCAGGAGAAACGGCAGCCGATCTCGTGTCCGGAAAGCCAGCACCCGCCGCCATCAGCCAGGCCTCCTCAGCCATTTCATGAGATGGGTCGCCACGGCGCAGCAGGTGCCTGACTGATTGTGAAGACTGACGGCGGCGATGGTCCGCATGCGGAGGGGATCGGCCGCCTCGATGCGGTAGGTCACCGTCACCGTGTCCCCGATCCTGACACCCTGCAGAAAGCGGACCCGGTCATAGCCGAGCGAAACGGGATAGTGCTCGCGCATCAATGCGCCGCATTGCTCGCCAATGAGCGTGGAGGCGCGGGACATGTAGCCGACCAGCAGCGCGCCATGAGCGATGCGGCCGCCATAGCCCGTGGCGGCCATGGCCGTTTCGTCGACGTGGTTGGGCGAGAAATCCCCCGTGATACCCGCGAACAGATAGACGTCGCTCTCCCCCACCGTCTTGGAGCAGCTGACGGACGCCCCTACCGCTTCCTCGCAAGGGTTCATGTCAGGCCTTCAGCAATTCGCGCGCGATGATGCTGCGCTGGATCTGGTTCGTGCCTTCATAGATCTGCGTTATCTTGGCGTCGCGGTAGAGCCGCTCGACCTCGAAGCCGCGGATGTAGCCGGAGCCTCCGAAGATCTGGACTGCGTTGGCGGTGTGAAGGACTGCGCTGTCGCCTGCGAAACACTTGGCGATCGAACAGTCCATGGTGGCGGGAAGACCGGCATCCATGATCATCGCCGCGCGGTGGACGAGGGCGCGCGCGGCGGTGATGTCCTTCTGCATGTCGGCGAGCATCCACTGCAGGCCCTGGTTCTCGGCGATTGCGCGGCCGAACTGCCGGCGTGTGGCGGCGTATTCGAGCGCCGCCTCGAGCCCTGCCTGCGCGATGCCCACGGCCAGGGCGCCGATGCCGATCCGCCCCTTGTCGAGCACGCTCATCATGATGTGAAAGCCGCGGTTGAGCGTGCCGAGAAGAGCGTCCTCCGCCAGTGCGACGCCGTCGAAATGAAGTGCCCCGACAGGCGAGGCGCGCTGGCCCATCTTGTGTTCCTTCTTGCCCCGCGAGACGCCCGGCGCATGGAGGTCGACGATGAAGATCGACATGCCGCGGTGACCGGCCTCCGGGTCCGTGCGGGCGAGCACGAAGCCGAGGTCGGCCACGGGCGCATTGTGGATCCAGATCTTCGAGCCGGAGAGGCGCCAGCCCGCGCCGTCCCGCACGGCCGTGGTCCGGATTCCGGAGACGTCGGTTCCGGCCTCGGCTTCGGTGATGCAATAGGCCACGCGCTTCTTCGCGGCGAGGATGCCGCCGAGATGGGCATCCCGCTGCGACGGGCTGCCGTGGACGGAGAGAAGCGTGCCGATGAGCTCGACCAGGCCGCACTGGTCGGCCACCGAAGCGTAGCCGCGCGACAGCTCTTCCATGACGAGGGCGTAGGAGAGCGCATCGAGGCCCGCCCCGCCGAACTCCTCCGGGACGGTGATGCCGAAGAGACCGAGTTCGGCCATCTCTGCATAGATTCCCTCGGGGAAGCGCTCTGTCTCGTCGAGTTCCTGCGCAAGGGGCTTCACACGCGTGCCGGCGAAGCGCCGCGCCGTCTCGCCGATCTGGCCATATGTCTCGGCTGAGAAGCGTGGAAATGGAATGGCGGATGCTGGCTGTATCATGGATGCTTCTTCACAAGCCTGAGGATGGTTTCGAGATTGAAGGCGAGCCGGGCCTCGAGGTTCTCGGATGCCATGAGGTCACGCTCGTACACGATCGATCCGGTGAAGCGGTTGGTGAGATAGTAGTACCCGATGGCGGCAATGGTGATGTTGAGCTGGACCGGATCCACGCCCGCACGGAAGAGCCCCGCGGCAACGCCGCGGTCGAGAATGTCCTTCACCATGGCGACGAGCCGGCCGCTCGTCTGGCGGATCGCTTCCGATGACTTCAGGTGCCGGGCCCGGTGCAGGTTCTCGCTGTTGACGAGCGTCAGGAACTCGGGATGTGCGATGTAATAGCTCCAGGTGAAGCGGACGAGCTTGGCGAGCGCCTCGTCGGGGGGCAGTTCATCGAGCTTCAGCGTCTGCTCGGCGGAGCGGATGCCGAGATAGGCGTTCTCGAGAACGGCAGTGAAGAGCCGCTCCTTGCTGCCGAAATAATGATAGATCATGCGCTTGTTGGCGCGGGAGCGGGTGGCGATCTCGTCCACCCGGGCGCCCCCCAGGCCCTTGCGCGCGAATTCCACCGTGGCGGCATCGAGGATCCGCTTCCGCGTCAGATCGGCATCCCGCGGCATGGCTTCGCGTTTCTTTTTCGTTTCCCGCGGCGGGGCCGAGAGGTTGTTCACGAAGGCTCCTCGATCGCTGCCGCCGGGCAGGCGCCGGGGGAGGCGCGCACCTGCTCGGCGGGTATTGACTTCACCACAGAATGCAGTAACTAGTTAGTGCAGTAAAGCCAAAAGATCGGGAGGACCAAATGGCTGCCAAGACCGTGTCTGATCTGCCGTTGAAAGCGACGCTGAACCGCCGCGCCATGCTCAAGGGTACGGCCGGGGCCGTGGCCGCCGGCGCGCTGGGAAGCTCCTTCCCCATGCCGGCCATTGCCCAGGAAACGACGTGGACCCTCGCCAATTCCCTGCGCTCCGTGGCCAACCCCTATCACGCGACCTTCGCCAAGGGCGGCGAGGACTTCGCCAAGTCGATCGGCGCCAAGTACGAGGTGCTGGTGACCGAGGGCAATTCCGAGAAGGGAATTGCGGACATCAAGGCCCTCCTGCAGCGGACGGGCGGCAAGCTCATCCTCAACGTCGATCCCAACGATTCACCGGATGCCCGCGTGATCGTGGAAGAGGTGAAGAAGGCGGGCGGCTTCGTCGTCACCCAGTGGAACAAGCCCGACGATCTCCACCCCTGGGACCATGACCCGAACTACGTCGCGCACATGTCCTTCGACGGTGTGCCCACGGCCGAGGCCATCGCCAATGAATTGTTCAAGGCCTTCGGCGGCGAGGGCGGAATCGTGGCGCTGGGCGGCATCCTCTCCAACGTTCCGGCGATCGAGCGCAAGATGGGCCTCGACAATGCCATCGCCAAGACGAACGGCAAGGTGACGCTGCTGGACTTCCAGCCGGCGGACTGGAACGAGCAGAAGGCCTTCGAGATCACCCAGGCCTGGCTCACCCGCTTCGGCGACCAGATCAAGGGTGTTTTCGCCGCCAATGACGGCATGGGCATGGGCGCCCTCGAGGCGCTGCGGCAGAACGGGCTCGCGGGCAAGGTGCCGGTCGTCGGCATCGACGGAATCGATGCCGCCGTGGCCGCCATCGAGGCAGGCGAGTTCGCCGGCACCATCGCGTGGGATCCGCTGTGGACCGGAGGCATGGGCCTCGCCATTCCCTACGCCCATGTCACAGGCAAGATCGACATCACCAAGGAGCCCAAGGAACACCGTGAGTTCTACGGCACCGGCATCGTCGTCACCAAGGAGACCGTGGCCGACTACAAGGCCAATCCGCCCAAGGTCGATTTCAACGACCTGTGGGGCAAGGCGACGGGTCAGATCCAATACCGCGGCTGACCTCCCTGACGCCGATGGCACTGACCGGGTGCGCTGCACCCGGTCATCTTCGGCGCCGACGCATTGCGGAGACGAAACGTGGCCTCTCTCGCCATACGTGACGGACGGGCTTGGAGCCACTGGCGCCGCTGGGCGCCCGTCGCGGTGCTGATCGGGCTCTGCCTCGTCGTAGGCCTGATCAACCCCTCTTTCTTCTCGGCCGGAAATGCGGTGCGCATGCTGAACACGGCGGCCATACCGCTCGTCGTCTGCATGGGCGCCACCTTCATCATCCTGATGGGATCGATCGACCTTTCGGTCGAGGGCACGATCGCGCTCTGCGCGGTGGCTGCGAGCATGCTTGTGGCCAATGATTTCACCGGCCTGTCGCTTGGACTCTGGTCGGTTCCGGCCGCGATCCTGCTGGGCGGCGCGCTGGGATTGCTGAGCGGTCTCGTCCACGTCAAGCTCAAGATCCCGTCCTTCATGACCACGCTTGGAATCGGTTTCGCCGGGATCGGCATCGCAACCGCGATTCTCGGCGGTGTCATGGTGCGCATCGCGGACAATGATTTCCGCAGCTGGCTTTCGCTCGGCCGCATGTTCGGCGTTCCGGCCGCGGTGTGGATCGCAGGCCTCGCGGTGCTCGCTGCCTGGGTCATACAGGAGCGCACCCGCATCGGCCGCTGGCTCTATGCGATCGGAACGGATGAGCAGACGGCACGCAACTCGGGAATTCCCATCGAGCGCACCCGCATCCTGATCTTCGGCATCGCCGGCCTCTTCTATGGGCTGGCCGGGGCACTTTCCGCAGCTCAGATCGGGCGTGGCCACGCCCTGATCAGCCAGGACCGGCTGTTCACCGCCATCACCGCAGTGGTCGTCGGCGGCACCGCGCTTTCGGGCGGGGTCGGCTCGGTGCTGAATTCGGTGATCGGCGTCTTCATCGTCATCGTGCTCGGCAACGGCATGGTGCTGATGGGGATCGAACCCTATGTGCAAAAGGGGGTGCAGGGGCTCCTCATCATCGCGGCGGTGGCCTTGGCGCTGGACCGCTCGCGCCTGGACGTCGTCAAGTGACAGCACCCGCTCTCGAAATCCGCGGCGTCTCGAAGTCCTTTCCGGGGGTGAAGGCGCTCGATGACGTGAGCTTCGCCATCCGCCGTGGCGAAGTCGTGGGCCTCATCGGTGAGAACGGCGCCGGCAAGTCGACGCTGCTCAAGATCCTGAACGGCGTCTACCAGCCCGATTCGGGCGGCATCTTCGTCGACGGCCGGCAGGTCAGCGTATCGTCGCCGCGCCAGGCCTTCGACTCCGGAATCGCCATGGTGTTCCAGGAGCAATCGATCCTGCCGACGCTCACCGTGGCCGAGAACATCTTCCTGGGCCGGGAAGAGGAATTCCTCCGCTTCGGGCTGATCTCCAGGACCCGCATGCACAGGGCGGCGGCCGAGGAACTGAAGAAGGTTCACCTCGACATCGCTCCCGGCATGCGCTGCGCCGAACTCTCCTTTGCCGCGCGCCAGATGGTGGAGATCGCCAAGGCGCTGTCGCTCAACAGCCGGATCAAGGGCGACGTGACGATCCTGCTCGACGAGCCGACCTCGGTCCTGGAACAGAAGGAAGTGGACCTTCTCTTCCGCATCATCCGCGACCTGAGGGATCGCGCAAGCTTCGTATTCATCTCGCACCGGCTCGAGGAGGTGCTGGACATCTCCGACCGCGTCTACGTCATGCGGGACGGGAAGGTCGTGAAGGAGCTTCCCTCGGCCTCCGCGACCGTGAAGGAGCTGCATCAGTTGATGGTGGGCCGGCAGCTTCATCACGAGTACTACCGCGAGGCCCGCCAGACTGAACCCTCCGCCTCGGTTGTGCTGAGCTGCCAGGGCCTCACCAGGGCCGGCGCATTTCATGATGTAGGCTTTTCGTTGCATGAAGGCGAGGTGCTCGGCATCGCCGGCGTGGTGGGCTCCGGCCGCGAGGAACTGGCGCGCTGCCTTGCGGGGCATGTCAGGCCGGATGCCGGCGCGCTGACAGTCGGTGGCCGCCCGGTGCAATACGCGGCCCCCTATGAGGCAACCGCCTCGGGCGTGGGGCTGGTCCCGGCGGAGCGGAAGATCGAGGGCCTCGTCGCGCCATTCAGTGTTGCGGAAAACATGACCCTGGCCGCGCTGCCGAAGTTCGTCGCCAGGGGTGTCATCCGCTTCGCGGCGGAGCTCGACACGGCACGCGAGTGGATCGGGAGGCTCAAGATCAAGACGCCGTCGCCCGAAACCATGGCAGGCTCGCTCTCCGGCGGAAACCAGCAGAAGGTGGTGCTGGCGAAGTGGCGCATCGCCGGGGTGAAGGTGCTGATCCTCGACCATCCCACGCGCGGCATCGACGTCGGCGCCAAGGAGGACGTTTATGATCTGGTCCGCGACATGACGGCGGAGGGGCTTGCCGTGATCCTGCTCGGCGACACCCTCGAGGAGGTCATCGGCCTGTCGAGCCGCATCCTCGTGATGAAGGACGGCGCCATCACGGCGCGCCTCGAGTCGCCTCCCGGCGGCAAACCCGCGCAGGTCGACCTGCTGAAACACATGGTGTGACATGGGCGAGATGCGAAAACGGCTCGATGTCTGGCTTCCTCTCATCGTTCTCGCGGTGCTGGTCCTCGCGGTCGGCCTCTACGATCGAACCTTCTTCTCCGCCGGCAACATCCTCGAGGTCACCGCCGACACCATGACCCTGTTCCTGATGGCCTCCGGCGTCACGCTGGTCATCATGATGGGCGGCATCGATCTTTCGGTGCAGGCGGTTGCCTCGATGACGAGCTGCATCCTTGCAGTGTATCTGCCGCAGCTCGGCTTCTTCGCCATTCCGCTTGCCGTGCTCGGCGGAATCATCGCGGGCTTTGCGGGAGGATATGTCTCGACCAGGCTCCGGATTCCCTCCTTCATCGCGACGCTTGCGGTGAGCGGCGCCGTCCTGAGCGCCGGCTACTGGTTTTCCGATACGCGCTCGGTCAACATTCCCGCCGAACTGAGCCAGACCTACCTGTTCTGGGCGGTGGGCGATTTCCTGGGCGTGCCGAACGAGATCTGGGTGGGCGCCGTGTTCCTGCTCGTCCTCAGCGCTGTTCTGGGTCTGACACCGTTCGGCCGGCTGGTGCGGGGCATCGGTGCCCAGGAGCGCGCGGTGATCGCATCCGGAATCAACGTCGACCGGGTCAAGATCGCGGCCTACACGCTCTCCGGAACGATGGCCGGGATTGCCGGGATCGTGATGGCGGCACGGCTCGGCTCCGGCTCGCCGACACTTGCCAACGAGTTCCTGCTTCCCGCCATCGCCTGCATCGTGGTCGGCGGCACGGCCATCACGGGCGGCGTCGGCTCTGTTTGGCGCACCTTCGTCGGCGCGCTGATCGTACAGGTGGTGCGGATCGGCATGACATTCATGGGCGTTTCGGTGTTCGCGCAGCAGATCGTCTTCGGCGTCATCCTCGTCGCCGCCGTCGCCGTGACCATGGATCGCGCCAAGGTGCTCGTCATCAAGTAGGAGAGACAGGTGAAGGAACTCGCCATGCCCCGCGTAAACGGCATCCCGCTTCTGGGAGCGGGAACCTATCCGCTGATGGGAGAGGACGCCCGCCGCGCGGTTCTCATGGCGGTCGAGCTCGGCATTCGTCACATCGACACCGCCCAGATGTACGGCAACGAGAAAGAGGTGGGGCGCGCCCTCGCAGAGTCGGGATTACCCCGCAGTTCCTTCCATGTGGTCACCAAGGTCGACCCGGGCAACGTCGGTGCTTCCCGGTTCGCCGCCAGCGTCGCGCGCTCCGTGGAAGACCTCGGCGGGCCTGCGGACCTGCTGCTCATCCACTGGCCGCCGGAGGAGCAGGAATTCGATGCGGCTCTCGACAGGCTGATGGCGGAAAAGCAGAAGGGCCACGCCCGCGCCATCGGCGTCAGCAACTTCTCGCCCGCCATGATGCGGCGGGCCCAGGCCCGGTGTGGCGGGGCGATCGTCAACAACCAGGTCGAATTCCATCCCTTGCTCGACCAGTCCCGGCTGCTGGCCGCGGCGCGCGAACTCGGGATTGCGCTTTCGGCCTACTCGCCCCTGGCGCGCGGGGCGGCGCTGAAGCCTGCCGCCATCGCATCGGTCGCCGCGCGCATCGGACGTTCGCCTTCGGAAGTCGTGCTTCGCTGGATCCTGCAGCAGGGCGTCATCGCCATTCCGATGACCACGAAGAGGGAGAATGCCTTGTCCAATCTCTCCGCACTGGGCTTCGAGCTGACGGCGGAGGACATGGCGGCGATTTCCGCCATCGGCACGAAACAGGGGCGCACCATCAGTCCGGCGTGGATGAACGGGCGCTGGGAGCCCTGACCTCAGGTGGCCGTCGCGAAGCGTTCGCGGCATACGGAAAGCGTTTCCGCGATCGGCCGCTTCCACCAGTTCCCGGCAGAAAAGATCTCCACCTCGACGAAGCCCTCATAGCCGGCCGCCTCGACGTCGCGCCGGATCTTCGGCACGTCGATCACGCCATCGCCCATCATGCCGCGGTCGTTCAGCACGTCTTCGGTGGGAACCAGCCAGTCACAGACGTGAAAACCAAGGATCCGCCGCGCGGCGCCGGCCCGTGCGATGGCCTGCCGCAAACCGGGATCCCACCAGACGTGGTAGACGTCGATGCAGACGCCAAGCCAGGGCTCGTTCACTGTGCCTTCGATGGCTTCGCACATGGCGAGGGCTTCCGACAGAAGCGAGAGGCAGGAGCGATCCGCCGCGTAGACCGGATGGAGCGGCTCGAGCGCGATGCGCACGCCATGGGCCTTGCCATGATCGAGAAGCAGGGCCGTGCCTTCCGCCACCTGGGCGCGGGCTCCTGCGATGTCCTTCGATCCCGCGGGCAGGCCGCCCACCACCATGACGAAGCTCCTGGCGCCCAGTTCGGCCGCATCGGTGATGGCCCTTCGGTTGGCTTCGATGTTCTGCTCGAATGCGGCCTTGTCAGCAGCAGGAATGTAGGTGCTGCGGCAGTAGCCGGGCACGCCGAGGCCGGCCGCGCGGATCTGCCTTGCGATGGCGCCGATATCCTTGCCCTCGACTTCGCGCCGCCAGGGGGCAATGCCGCCGAAGCCGGCGCGTGCCACGGCGTCGATCACCTCCTCGATCGTGGCCTGGAAGCCCAGCGTCGCGGTATTGACGGCGCAATCCTTCAGCCTTGCCGAGAGATCGCGCATCACGCGCCATGAACGGCAAGAAGCTGCTTCATGCGCTTCACCGCCAGCTCCGGGTCGGAGAGCAGCCGCGCCTGGTCCGCGAGCTTGAAGACCTCGGTGAAATAGGAGAGCGGCCGCATGGCCTGTGCGCCGTTCACCATGATGAAGTGGTCCTGATGGCCGTTCAGCCATGCCAGGAAGACGATGCCGGTTTTGTAATACTGCGTGGGTGCGCGGAAAATGAGCCGCGACAACGGCACGGTCGGCGCCATGAGGGCCTCGTACTTCTTCATCGCGCCCCTGCTCAGCGCGGAGAGGGCGGCGGAGGCCGCGGGCGCTATGGCGTCAAAGATGCCGAGGAGGGCGTGGGAATATCCCTGGTCGTCTCCGGCAATCAGCGCGGGGTAGTTGAAGTCGTCGCCGGTGTACATCTTCACCCCGGCGGGAAGGCGGCGCCGCATGGTGATTTCCTTGTCCGCGTCGAGCAGCGAAATCTTGATGCCGTCGACCTTCGCCTCATTCGCGGCAATCGCGGCAAGGCAGGTTTCCATCGCGGGCTTGAACTCCGCCTTCCCCCAATAGCCCTTGAGGGCGGGGTCGAACATGTCGCCGAGCCAGTGCAGGATGACGGGCCGTTCGGCTTCCGACAGCACCTTTCCATAGACCTTCACGTAATCATCGGGTGACTTCGCGACGCGCACGAGGGCGCGGCTGGCCATCAGGATGACGCGGCCGCCGAGCTTCTGGATGGCGTGCAGCTGCTCGAGATAGGCCTTGATCACATGGTCGAGAGTCCGAGCGGCGGCGGGATCGAGCTGATCCGTGCCGCAGCCCGAGAAGATCACGTCCTTGCGCGGCCCGGCGTCCTCGAGAGAGCGGCCGATGAGGTCCAGCGCGCGCGGCCAGTCGAGGCCCATGCCGCGTTGCGACGTGTCCATCGCCTCGGCAATGCCGAAACCGAGGTCGAGGAGATGGCGGCGGAAGGCGAGGGTGCGCTCCCAGTCGAGGGCGGGAGGGCCCGAGGGATCGGCTCCGCTCATCGGGTCGGCAACGACATGGGCCGCCGCGAAGGCAACGCGGTTGAAGGGCGCCTTGGGCCTTCGCGCGGAGAGCGGCTCGCCCGTGAGCTTGTAGGGTCCGTCCGGAAACCTGATCTTCATGGCTCAGTACCTCACGCTCAGGAGACCACCATCGGCCTGGATGACCTGGCCAGACGTGTAGGGCAGCAGACCCGAAGCCAGTGTCGCGGCGATGCGACCGACCTCCTCCGGCGTGCCGAAGCGCCGGATGACGGTCAGGCCGCCCTCGATCAGCGCGTCGTATCTCGCCTTGGAAGGGGCGGTCATGTCCGTCTCGATGAAGCCGGGCTGTATCTCGTAGACGCCGATCCCCGCATCCGAGAGGCGTGCGGCAAAGAGCTTGGTGATCATCGAGGCTCCCGCCTTCGAGATGCAGTACTCCCCTCGCGCGATGGACGGGGCGACCGCGTTGGCGGAAGACACGGTTACGATGCTGGGGTGTCCGCCGCCTTCCTTTTTCAGCAGCCGGCGCGCGAAGGCCTGGGTGAGAAAGAAGGTGCCGCGGGTGTTGACGGCCTGGCAGCGGTCATAGCTCTCGGGCGTGACGTCGAGGAGGTCGCCGCGGCTCAGGACCGAGACCCCTGCATTGTTGACCAGCGTGGTGAGAGGGCCGAGCGCCGTCTCCGCGGCGGCGAGCAGCGATTCATGCGTTTCGATGCGGCCGATGTCGGCGGCGAGCGCGGCGGACTTGCGGCCGCGTGCAGCGATATCCGCCGCCACGGCGGAGAGCTCCTCCGAGGCCACGACATCCGCCACCGCCACGTCAAAGCCCTGTTCGGCAAGGGCGAGCGCTATGGCCTTGCCGATGCCGCGCCGCCCGCCGGTGACGAGTGCCGCCTGTCTCATTGCCGTTCCTCTATCTTTGCCAGCGTCTCCGGCGTGCAGACCACGCGGAGGATCGTCTTGGTGTTGAAATCGAGCCGCTTCTCCAGCGCCGCCTTGTCCATCAGGTCCCGCTCGAAGACGATCGATCCGGTGAAGCGGTTGGTGAGATAGTAATAGCCGATGGCGGCAATGGTGATGTTGACCTGAACGGCGTCGAGATCTCCCCGGAACAGGCCCTCTCGGGCACCGCGCGCCAGAAGGGCCCGCATGCGTTCGACGAAGGGGCGGCTCATCTCGCGCATCCGCTCGGAGACCTTGATGTGCCGCGCCTTGTGGAGGTTCTCGCTGTTGACGAGGGTGATGAATTCGGGGTTGTCGAGGTAGTAGGACCAGGTGAAGCGCACCAGCCGCTTCAGGGCGGTGAGGGGATCGTCCTTCTCGATCTCGAGCCGCGCTTCGGCTTCGCGGATGTCGGCATAGGCATCCTCGAGGGTGATGCGGAACAGGTCGTCCTTGTTGCCGAAATAGTGATAGAGCATGCGCTTGTTGGTGCGGGCCCGCGCGGCGATATCGTCGACCCGCGCGCCGCCCAGCCCCTTCCGGGCGAACTCGGCCTTGGCGGCCTTGAGGATTCGCGCCCGGGTGGCTTCCGGGTCACGTGCCTTGAAGGAAATGGCTCTGGCCAAGATTCCGCTCTTGAAATAACCAACTGGTTATTTATAAACGGATCCACCGCACCGAACAAGGGGCTTGCAGCGGCAATGTATGACTATGTGATCGTCGGGGGAGGATCGGCAGGCTGCGTGCTCGCCGCGCGGCTCTCCGAGATGGAAGCCACGAAGGTGCTGCTCATCGAAGCGGGGCCGCGCGACACGAACCCCTACATCCACATGCCGGTGGGCTTCTTCAAGATGACGGCGGGCCCGCTGATCTGGGGGTATGAGACGGCGCCGCTGCGCCATGCCAACAACCGTACCACCGTCTATCCTCAGGCGAGAGTGCTCGGCGGCGGCAGTTCCATCAATGCGGAGATCTATACGAGGGGTTGCCCGGAGGATTACGACGGCTGGGCAAGCCGGCATGGCTGCGACGGCTGGAACTGGGCCGACCTCAAGCCATACTTCATCAAGTCGGAGGGCAATACGCGGCTCGGCGGTCCGGAGCACGGCATCGACGGTCCGCTCGGGGTTTCGGACCTGCAGAGCTACAACGTGGTTTCCCAGGCCTATGTGCAGGGCTGCATGGACTTCGGCATGCCTTACAACCCCGATTTCAATTCGGGGCGCCAGGAAGGTGCGGGCCTCTACCAGACGACGACGCGCAACGGCCGGCGCTGCAGTGCCGCCGTCGGCTATCTGAAACCGGCGCTGAAGCGGCCCAACCTGACGCTTCGGACGGGCGTGATGGTGAAGCGCATCATCATCGAGAACGGCCGCGCGACAGGGGTGGAGATCGCCGATGGCGACCGCATCGAGCGCATTGACGCGGCGAGCGAGGTGGTTCTGACGGCAGGCGCCATCGGCTCCCCGAAGCTGCTGATGCTGTCCGGAATCGGACCTGCCGGGCACCTCGAGCAGGTGGGGCTGAAGGTGGTGCATGACCTGCCCGGCGTGGGCGAGAACTTCCATGACCACTTCTCGACCGACGTGACCTGGGTTCTCAACGGCCCGCACTCCTATGACAAGTACAAGAAGGCACACTGGAAGCTGTGGGCCGGGCTGCAATATGCGATGTTCCGCAGCGGCCCCGTGGCCTCGAACATCGTGGAGGCGGGCGCCTTCTGGTGGAGCGACCGCTCCGAGAAGACGCCTGACCTGCAGTTCCACTTTCTCGCCGGCGCCGGGGTGGAGGAGGGGGTGGGCAGCGTGCCGGGCGGGAATGGCGCCACCTGCAATTCCTATCACGTGCGGCCGCGCTCGCGCGGGTCCGTCCGGCTCCGGTCTGCCGATCCCCGCGATCCGCCGCTCATCGATCCCAACAGCTTCGCAGAGCCCTACGACCTCGAACGCCACATCGACGGCATCAAGATCACCCAGGAGGTGGGCCGCACCCGCGCCATGCGGAAGTTCGTGACGGCCGAGCATTTTCCCGGTCCTGCAGTCAAGACGAGGGCTGATTACGAGGCCTGCGCGCGGTCGAACGCGCGGTCGTCCTATCACCCGGTCGGCACCTGCAAGATGGGACGGGACGAGATGGCGGTCGTGGACCCCTTGCTGCGCGTGCGCGGCATCGAGCGGCTCCGGGTCTGCGACAGCTCGATCATGCCGGAGCTCGTCTCCTCGAACACCAATGCCCCGACCATCGCCATTGCAGAGAAGGCCGCGGACTTGATCCGCGGCAACAGGTGAAAGATGCCGAAGATCGTTGCCGCCGCCGATGCAGTCAAGGCCATCCCCGATGGCGCGACCGTCGCCGTCAACTCCTCCTCCGGCCTCAACTGCCCGGACGCCGTGCTGAAGGCTCTGGGCGAGAGGTTCGACAGGGAGAGCCACCCGCGCGGCCTCACGATGATCCACCCGATCGCCGCCGGCGACATGTTCGGAATCCGCGGTGTGGAGCACATCGCCAAGCCCGGCCTCATCGGCCGCATCATCGGGGGGTCCTACCCCTCGGGTCCCTCGACGTCGGAACCGCCGATGATCTGGCAGATGCTCGGCGCCAACGCGATGCCTGCCTACAACGTGCCTTCCGGCATCCTGTTCGACATGATGCGGGAAGCGGCGGCGAAGCGCCCCGGCGTCATCACCAAGGTGGGGCTCGACACATTCGTCGACCCGGACCGCGAGGGCTGCGCCATGAACGCCCGGGCGGCGGAAAGCCCCATCGTGCGCAAGATCTCCTTCGAGGGCGAGGAGTGGCTGTTCTTCCCGACGATCGTGCCAAGCGTGGCCATCATCCGTGCCAGCGCCTGCGACGAGCGGGGCAACATGAGCTTCGAGCAGGAGGGTGCCTATCTCGGAGCCATGGAGCTGGCCCTCGCCGCCCACAACAACGGCGGCATCGTCATCGCGCAGGTGCGCTCCATCGTCGAAAACGAGACGCTGAAGCCCCACCAGGTGCGGGTTCCGGGGATCCTCGTCGACTACATCGTCGAAGCGCCCGACCAATGGCAGACGACCCAGACACCCTACGACCCGGCAATCTCGGGCGAGGTGTTCAAGCCCATTTCCAGCTTCGGGCTGATGGAGTTCGGAACGGGCAAGGCCATTGCGAGGCGCGTGGCGCAGGAGCTGAGGAAGGGCTGGGCCGTCAATCTCGGCTTCGGCGTGTCGGCCAACGTGCCGCGCATCTTCATCGAGGAGGGCCTGCACGGGCAAGCTACCTGGGTGATCGAGCAGGGGGCGGTGGGTGGCGTGCCGCTGCTGGAATTCCAGTTCGGTTGCGCCTCCAATGCCGAGGCCTTCGTGCCCTCCGCCTACCAGTTCACCTATTTCCAGGCGGCGGGGTTCGACTGTTCGCTGCTCTCCTTCCTGCAGATCGATTCCCACGGCTCGGTGAACGTCTCGAAGCTGGGTGCGAGGCCGCATGTGACGGCGGGGGCGGGCGGCTTCGTGGACATCACCTCGCGTGCCCGCAAGATCGTCTATTCCGGCTTCTACAATGCGGGCGCGAAGATGGAGATCTCCGGCGGCCGGCTCAGAATCGAAAGGGAAGGCAAGGTCAGGAAGCTGGTGAAGGAGGTGGAGCAGGTCTCCTTCTCGGGAAAGCGCGGCGTGGCGCAGGGCCAGGACGTGACCTACGTGACGGAGCGCTGCGTCATGAAGCTCGCGCCCGAGGGCATCGTGCTGACCGAGATCGCGCCCGGCGTCGATCTCCAGGCCCACATCCTGGATCAGTCCGAGTTTCCGCTCATCGTCTCGCCTGATCTCAAGGAGATGGACAAGCGCCTGTTCCAGCCGGAGAAGATGGGGCTGGCACTCGATGGCTGACACGGGCGACAGCCGCATCAGGCTCAGCTTCGAAGGGCCGCTTGCCACGATCGTGATCGCGCGACAGGACAAGCTCAACGCGCTCGATTACCGCATGGTGCTGGCGCTCGAGCAGGCCGCGCGGCTGGTCGAGGAGCAAACGGCCGTGCGGGCGGCGATCATCACCGGCGAGGGCGAGAAATCATTCTGCGCCGGAGGCGACATCGAGGCGTGGTCGGCGCTCAGCCCCGGCGAATTCGGCCTCGCCTGGGTGCGCCACGGCCACCGCGCCTTCGATGCCCTGGCGCGACTCAGGCAGCCGCTCATCGCGGTGCTGAACGGGCACACGCTGGGAGGCGGGCTCGAACTCGCCGCCACGGCCGATTTCCGCATCGCCGAGCAACACGTGAAGATCGGGTCTCCCGAAACGGGGCTCGGCATCATACCCGGCTGGTCGGGAACCCAGCGCAGCGTCAACCGCTTCGGGCCGCAGCTGGTGCGGCGCATGGCACTCCTGGGCGAGCTGTTCACGGCCGAGGAGGGCCTCGGCCTCGGGCTCGTCGATGCCCTGGCCCCGCGCGGGCGAGGGATGGCGGCGGCCACCGAAATGGCCCAGAGAATCATGCACCGGGGCCCGCTCGCCACCCAGTCCGCCAAGATGCTGATCAATGCCGCCGAGGGGGAGGAGGTCCACCGGCCCCTGGAGGCGCTGGCCGGCGGGCTCGCCTCCTCCAGCGAGGAGCTGAAGGAAGGCCTCGCCGCCTTCCGCCAGAAGCGGCCGCCGGAGTTCTGAAGAAATCCCGTTGCGGGAAATCCGGCAAGACGATAAGGTCGTAACGAGCTGGTTACTTAATTGATGCGTGCGAGGCCCTGCGGCCTGGCACGACAGGGCGCCCGAGGCAAGCTGCCGAAGGGTGCCGATAATGCCGGCTTTGGAGCAACTCAGGGAGGTTTCACATGTTGCGCAGGTTCTTGCTTACCACTGCAGCCCTCGTCGGGATCACTGCCATGGCACAGGCCGACGAGGTCGAGGTGCTGCATTGGTGGACATCCGGCGGCGAAGCGGCCGCACTCGACGTCCTGAAGAAGGATCTCGAATCGAAGGGCGTCACCTGGAAGGACATGCCGGTCGCGGGCGGCGGCGGCGAGGCGGCGATGACGGCACTCCGCGCCCGCGTCACGGCCGGCAATCCCCCGACGGCCGTGCAGGCCCTGGGCTTCGACATCACCGATTGGGCCCAGCAGGGCGCCCTGGGCGACCTCAACGAGGTGGCCACCGCCGAGGGCTGGGACAAGGTCGTTCCCGCCGCCCTGCAGAACTTCTCAAAGCACGACGGCAAGTGGATCGCGGCGCCGGTGAACGTCCACTCCACCAACTGGGTGTGGATCAACAAGGCGGCGCTCGACGCAGCCGGGGGCAAGGCGCCCGAAAGCTGGGATGAGCTCGTGGCCGTGCTCGACAAGATGAAGGCCAACGGCATCACGCCGCTGGCGCATGGCGGCCAGCCCTGGCAGGACGCCACCATCTTCGACGCGGTCGTGCTCTCCATGGGGCCGGACTTCTACAAGTCCTCCATGATCGACCTCGACCCCGGGGCACTCTCCGGCGAAAAGATGGTGGAGGTCTTCAACCGCATGGCCAAGCTCCGCAGCTATGTGGACGACAACTTCTCCGGCCGTGACTGGAACCTCGCCTCGGCCATGGTCATCGAGGGCAAGGCCGGCATGCAGATGATGGGCGACTGGGCCAAGGGCGAATTCCTCAAGGCGGGCAAGAAGCCCGGCGCGGACTTCGTCTGCATTCGCTTCCCCGGCACGCAGGGCGCCGTCACCTTCAACTCCGACCAGTTCATGATGTTCAAGGTGGGCGAAGGACAGCAGAAGGCCCAGCTCACCATGGCCTCGGCGATCGAGAGCCCGGCCTTCCAGTCTGCCTTCAACGTGGTGAAGGGTTCGGTTCCCGCCCGCACCGACGTTCCGAACGACGCCTTCGACGATTGCGGAAAGAAGGGCATGGCGGATCTCGCCGAAGCCAACGAGAAGGGCACGCTCATGGGCTCCATGGCGCATGGCCACGCGGCCCCCGCTTCCATCAAGAACGCCGTCTACGACGTGGTGACGCGCCACTTCAACGGCGAGATGGACGCGGCCGCCGCCGCCAAGGAACTGGCGGACGCCGTTGCCGCCGCCAAGGGCTGACGACAATGCGGCCCCGGCGATGCCGGGGCCGCCGCCTCCCATGCCGCTTGATCGAAGGAATATTCCTGATTGCGGAAAATAATCCTTGACAGCGCGCGATCAATCCGGCACGAAGGGGGATACTCCACACATGGGTGAGACGATGAGCGGCGCAGGTGCCGCTCGCAGACGAGGTGAAGAGGACAACGCTCCGTGACCGCCACCGCCGCTCCACGCGCCGTGCTCCAGGCCTGGCTGCCGCGCCTCGTGCTCGCACCGAGCTTTGCGCTCGTCCTGCTGTTCATCTATGGCTTCATCGTCTTCACGGGCGTCTTGTCCTTCACCGGTTCGAAGATCCTGCCCGACCTTTCGAACTGGGTCGGCTTCAACAACTACATCCGCCTGTTCAACCATCCGAACTGGCTGACGGCTCTCAAGAACCTCGCGATCTTCGGCACGCTCTACATCGCGGTGAGCAGCGTGCTCGGGCTGGGCCTCGCAATCCTCCTCGATCAGAAGATCCGCGGCGAGGGCATGCTGCGGCCGGTCTATCTCTATCCCATGGCGCTGTCCTTCATCGTCACCGGCGTCGCGTGGAAATGGTTTCTCGATCCCGGCATCGGCCTCGAGCAGGTGGTGCGGTCCTGGGGTTTCGAGTCCTTCTCGTTCCGATGGATCAAGGAAGGGAGGATGGCGATCTACACGGTGGTGATCGCCGCCGTCTGGCAGTCATCCGGCTTCGTGATGGCGATGTTCCTCGCCGGTCTCCGCGGGGTCGACAACGAGATCATCAAGGCCGCGCAGATCGACGGCGCGACGAACTGGACGCTGTACCGCCGCATCATCATTCCCATGATGCGACCGGTCTTCCTCTCGGCCTTCGTGGTGCTGGCGCATCTCGCCATCAAGTCCTACGACCTGATCGTCGCGATGACGAGCGGCGGGCCCGGCACCGCCACCTGGACGCCGGCGCTCTTCATGCAGAACTTCACCTTCACGCGGAACGAGATGGGCATGGGTGCATCCTCCGCCATCGTCATGATGATGATGATCGCCGCGATCATCGTGCCCTATCTCTATTCCGAACTCGGCCAGGGGCAGCGCAAATGAGCGGCGGGCAGCAGGAGACCGCAGTCCGCACCGGAGCCCTCGTGCGGGCGCTCGTCTACGGGCTTCTGATCCTGTTCGCCGTCTATTACCTGCTGCCGCTCTACGTGATGCTGGTCAATTCGGTGAAGCCCCTGACCGAGATCCAGCAGGGCCGCATGCTCGCGGTTCCCCTGCAGTTCACGCTCGATCCCTGGTCCACCGCCTGGTCGACCGCGCAGATCGGCGTCCAGCCCACCGGCCTCAAGCCCTACTTCCTCAATTCGCTCATCATGGTCGTGCCGGCGGTGGCCATCTCCACCTTTCTCGGCGCCCTCAACGGCTACGTGCTCACGAAGTGGCGCTTCCCGGGCGACAACGTCGTTTTCGCGCTGATGCTGCTCGCCTGCTTCATCCCGTTTCAGATCGTGCTCATTCCTTCAGCCCGGATCCTCGGACTGCTGGGCCTTGCCGGCACCACGTCGGGGCTGGTGCTGGTGCACGTCGTCTACGGCCTCGGCTTCACCACCCTGTTCTTCCGGAACTACTACGAGGCCTTTCCGACGGAACTCGTGCGCGCCGCCATGATCGATGGCGCGGGCTTCTGGAAGATCTTCACGCGCATCCTGCTCCCGAGCTCAGGCCCCATCGTCATCGTGACGGTGATCTGGCAGTTCACCAACATCTGGAACGACTTCCTGTTCGGCGCCTCGTTCTCGGACGCGGATTCGATGCCGATGACGGTGGCGCTCAACAATCTCGTCAACTCGTCGACGGGGGTGAAGGAATACAACGTGCATTTCGCGGGCGCCATTCTCGCCGCCCTTCCCACGCTCATCGTCTATGTCGTCTCTGGCCGTTACTTCGTGCGCGGCCTGATGGCGGGCTCGGTCAAGGGTTAGCGCATGGCATTCCTCGAAATCGACAATCTCGAAAAGAAGTTCGGCGCCGTGGACGTGCTGAAGGGCATCACCCTCGAGGTGGAGGAGGGCGGCTTCCTGGTGCTGGTGGGCCCGTCGGGCTGCGGCAAGTCCACGCTGCTCAACACCATCGCCGGCCTCGAGTCGATCACCTCGGGCGAGATCCGCATCGCCGGGCGCAGGGTGAACGATCTCCACCCTTCCGCGCGCGACATCGCGATGGTGTTCCAGTCATACGCTCTCTACCCGAACATGACCGTTGCCGGGAACATCGGCTTCGGCATGGAAATGCGCGGCGTTGCCAAGGCGGAACGGGAGAAGGCCATCCAGCAAGTGGCCGAGATGCTGCAGATTTCCCATCTTCTCGAACGCAAGCCCTCGCAGCTTTCCGGAGGCCAGCGCCAGCGCGTGGCGATGGGGCGCGCGCTCGTGCGGCGCCCGCAGGTCTTCCTCTTCGACGAGCCGCTTTCCAATCTCGACGCCAAGCTGCGCGTGGACATGCGCACCGAGATCAAGCGGCTCCATTCGCGGCTCAAGACCACCATCGTCTATGTGACGCATGACCAGATCGAGGCGATGACTCTCGCCACCAAGATCGCGGTGCTGAAGGATGGCGTTCTCCAGCAATCGGGGACGCCAGCCGAAATCTACAACCGGCCGGCCAACATGTTCGTCGCCGATTTCATGGGTTCGCCCGCCATGAACCTTCTCTCGGCCAAGGTCATCGGCAGCGGATCGTCACTGTCGCTCGAGGTTGAGCAGCGTGACCGGGCGCCGCTGGCGCTGCAGCTTCAAGACGCGCAACTTGCCCCTTGGGCCGGCCGCAAGGTCGTCTTCGGCATCAGGCCCGAGGCCATCACCGATCCCGAAGGCGCAGACCGCCTCTCGCGCAACATCGTCGAGGCCGACTGCCTCATCGAAGTCGTCGAGCCGGCCGGCGCGGATACCTATGCGGTCACGTTCCTGGGCGGAAGGGAAGCTGTGGCCCGGCTTCGGGCGGACGCCAAGATCCAGCCCGGAAACGTGAGCCGGCTCGCCTTCAATCTCGACCGCGCGGTGTTCTTCGACCCCGAAAGCGAAGCCCTTATCGCCTGAACAGTGCTGCAGGTGGAATAAAAGGGCACGCCCGTTCGTCCATGTGTAAGGATGGGCTTGAACTTCAGGGCAACCACAAGAAAAGCCACTGACCGCGATGCATTTGCCGGTTGAAAAGAGGCTCGAGGCCTATAGTGCGCGGTTGCTGGCCTACGCAAACGCGTTGTGCCGCGACCGTGAGGCTGCTCAGGATCTCTTTCACGAGGGTGTGGTGCGGGCACTCCAGGCCAGGAACATTCCGGACGCCGAGCCGGCGTTCCGCGCCTGGCTGTTCACCATTCTGCGCAACGTCTGGATTGACCAGCTGCGGTCAATCAGGCGCAAGGCCGAGATCGAAGAGGAGTTTGCCGCCGACCTGGCTCCGGCGCCGGTCTCGCTCGAGACGGTGGTGGTCGATGCCTTTGCGATACGCCAGGCCTATGCCTGCCTCAGCGTAGGCCATCGCGAGATCTTGGCGCTCGTCGACGTTACCGGTTTCAGTTACGAAGAGGCCGCGGCCATCATCGGGGTGCCGGCCGGAACCGTGATGAGCCGGGTAAGCCGCGCCAGGAGGGCTCTCGCCGCCCGGCTGGCAGACGACAACATCGTGTCTCTTGCCCGGCGGCGGGCGGGTGGAAAATGAGCGGCACCGAGGACATATTCGACTCATTGAGTGCGTACATCGACGGCGAGCTCGACCCGGTGGAAACCGCCCGCATCGCCCATCGGATCGCATCTGACGAAGCGGTGGCGCGGAACGCCGCCCGGCTGGCGGAAATGAAGTCCGCAGTCGCAGGACTTCTCGAGCCGGTCGTGGTGCTTCGCCTTCCCAGGCCTCGCGGGCGGAAGCACCCTCTGATCCGCCCCCTGACGGCTGCATGCCTTGTCGCCGCCCTCGCGAGCGTGATCCTGGCAAGCCTCCTGCTGAATGGGCAAGGCCATCGACAGGCCAACGCCATTGTGGAGGCGATCGCGCGCCATGACGCGTGGCTGGAGAGCGTTGACCTTCCGGGAACGCCGTCGTTCTCTCCTGCGGCAAGCCCGACTGCGCCCGATCTGCTGGCCGCTGGACTCTTCCTCGCCTTCGAGCACCCCGGCCTGCACATCGATGGACGACCCGCGACACATACGGCCTACGTCGGCCGCAACGGATGCCGGCTCAGCCTGTTCTCTCTGGCTGGAGGGGCTGCGCGCGAGAGCTTCGCGATCTCAGGCGAAGAGGGCTTGCTGCGCGCCTCCTGGTCGGACGGCGCGATCGATCATTTCCTTGTTGCCAGGGCCATGTCCGAAGCACGATTTGCCGCGATCGTCAGCGTTCTGCGGTCGGGGCAGCGGCGCAAGGAGGAGGCGGTCGCCGGCCTCGACGTGATGCGCCAGCCCTGCATCGGTTGAAAGAACGTCCGGCCATTCTGCGGACGGAGGGAATTTTTCCAGCACTTCCATCGTTTCGTCCACTTGTCGGCACCCGTTGAACTGCACAATCGAGGACACAGCCGTGCCTCGGCAAGGGAGGATTTGACAATTGGAAAATAATCTTACGTTGAAGCGCCGTGGATTTCTCGTGGGAAGCGCAAGCGCGCTGGCTGCAGCCGGGTTCGGCGCGCCGGTGCCGATCGCCGCGGCGCAGGAGGCGAAGCCGCTGCCGGATTATGTCGCCTGGAAGAATGCCGGATCGCTCATCGTACACAGCGACAAGACGCTCGAAACCAAGCGCGGCGAGATCGGGGCGGGGATCATCACGCCGGCCGACCGGCTCTACATCCGCAACAACGTGAACGTGCCTGACGATTCGATCGTTGCGGACCGGGATGGCTGGATGGTCGAATTCGCGGGCGTGAAGGAGCCTCGGTCCATAAGCGTCGGTGAGTTGAAGACGTTGGGCGTCGAGACTGTGGCGGCAGTCCTGCAATGCTCCGGCAACGGTCGTGCATACTTCGAGCACAAGCCGAGCGGAACCCCCTGGACGGTCGGTGCTGCAGGATGCGTCCTCTGGTCTGGTGTTCCGTTGAAAGCCGTCATCGAAGCAATGGGCGGTGCGGTCGAGGGAACAAGATTCGTCACGGGAACAGGTGGAGAGGTGATCCCGGAGGGCCTCGATCCAAAGGACCTGATCGTCGAGCGCTCCGTGCCGGCCGAGGCCTTGGAGAGCATCATACTCGCCTGGGAAATGAATGGCGCTCCCGTTCCGCTTGCTCATGGCGGCCCGCTGCGCATGATCGTTCCCGGTTACACCGGCGTCAACAACATCAAGTATGTAAAGAAGGTCGCCCTGACGGAGAACGAGACCGACGCCAAGATTCAGGCGACGCGCTATCGAATCTACCCCGTGGGCGGCAAAGCCTCGACGAGCGATCCGTCGGTGTGGAAGATGGAGGTCAAGTCCTGGATCACGTCTCCGCTCGAGGTGGCGAAGGCTGGAAAGGTGCAGGTCACCGGTGTTGCTTTCGGCGGATTCCATGCCGTTTCGAGCGTCGAGGTCTCTGCCGATGGCGGTGAGACGTGGAAGAAGGCCGATTTCGTCGGGCCGGATCTTGGGCGCTATGCTTGGCGGCCATTCGTGATCAGTCTCGATCTGCCGGCCGGGCGCCATACGCTCGTCAGCCGCGCAACGGACAGCGAGGGAAAGAGCCAGCCCCGCGAGTTCGAGCCCAACCAGTCCGGGTACAGTCACAATGGCTGGCTTGCCCATGGCGTCACGGTCGATGTGGCGTGATCGACGCAGCCCCTTGCGCTCAGCGAGGGGCTTCTCCAGCAACTTGTGGGAAGCTTCATGAAGCATCCGGTCCCGTTGCGGCTGGCCTGTCTCGCCTGGCCGCTGTTTCTTGGCCTGAACGTAGCTCGGGCCGACCAGGCCGAGATCGATCTCGGAAGGGAAGTGTTTCTCACGATCTCGGAACCGGATTGCGCCCTGTGCCATACGCTTGCCGATGCGGGATCGAAGGGCAAGGTGGGCCCAAGCCTCGACGATCTCATGCCTGACGCGGATCGCGTCCGGAAGGCGGTCACAGAGGGCGTGGGCGTGATGCCGCCAAACGAGGTCCTGACGGCAGAGCAGATCGAAGCGGTCGCGCGCTACGTCTCCACGGTCGCTGGCAAGAACTGACAGACTCCCCGCGTGGCGCCTGCCTTCAGAATGGCGTCACTCCGCGGCTTCGACGACCGTTCCGCGCTTCGTCCCCGCGAGGGCGAGGCCGAAGGCCCTGGCGCTGGCCAGGGTGATGGCGCGCAGGTCCTCGGGCTCGATGTTGCGCACGTCGGTCTTGCCGGTGCAGCGCGCCATGATCGAGGCCTCCGCCGACATGGCGTTGATGATCGAGGCCGCGGCATCGACCCGCTCGTCGTGGCTGCGATCGCCGAAGAAGGCGAGGCCGCGCGGCCCCAGTTCTCCGCCGAGCGCCATGGCCATGGTCATGCCGATGGCGCCGGCCTTGGCGCCGAGGCCGATCAGCTTGGCCACGTCCGTGCCGGAGCGCACGCCGCCGAAATAGACGAAGTCGATGTCTTCCTCGCGGTTCAGCTTGCGCACGATGCGCAGAGCGTCGCGCAGCACGGTGAAGTCCGGGTAGCCATTGAGCTCCGGCCACTGCCCGGTGAGTCCGGACGAGCCGTCGAGCAGCACCATGTCGAAGCCGTGCTCGAGGGCGAAGGGGATTGCCGCCTCGAGATCGGCGGCGCGCGCCACGAGGCCGAGGATCAAGCCCTGCTGCTTCTCGGGCGCAAACGCGGCGAAGCCCCCCGGCATGGCATAGACATGGCCCGCGGCCGCCCCGTCCGGCGTGTCCTCGCCCACACGTACGAGCTGCAGCCAGGGCGCCTTGCTGCCGGGAAGGGCGCTCCGGCCCAGATAGGCGGAGCCCACATTGGCCAGCGCCGCACCGAGCGCCGTCTTCGCCTCGGCGGGAAGCCCGTCGAGGCCGGCGGCGATCACCGGAATGTCCAGCTTCACCTTGCCTGCGATATCCGTCGCCGTGTTGCAGGCGTCGCGATAGGGGTCGATCACCAGGCGCGAGAGGTTGGCGGGGAGCAGCACCAGGTCGTCGAAGGAGGCGTGGTGGTTCTCCGGGAAGGGGTTGGCCTTGGGCTCCAGCCGCTTCTCGAGAATGGCCTTCTGCGTGCGGAGGTCGCTCACGGGGGTGCGCGCCATGACGAAGATGTCCTCGCGCGTCTTCACCGAATAGTCGGTGGAGCCGGTCTCGGCGTCGCAGCGGTAGCAGCGCGCCGCCTCCTCCTTCGCGGTGACGTCGTCGTAGGTGGTCTCGATCTCGGGGAAGGCGACCGGGTTCGCACCAAGGCCGTTGAACGTCTGCTCGCGGCGCGGAAAGATTTCCCAGTTGATGTCCTGCGCCACCGGCACGCGCCGGGTGCGGTAGGGGGTGCGGTAGGGCAGGGGCTCGGCGATGCCGTCGAGATGCGCCTTCACGTAGTGCGCGGCGCGGTGGCCGTGCATCATCGCCATGACGATGGTGGAGCCGCCGAAGGCGCCGTCGCCCGCCTCGAACACCTGGGGGTCCGCCGTGCGCATCGAATCCCAGTCGGTGCGCACGCGGTCGCCCGCCATCAGGCCCCTGGCTTGGAGCTCGTCCGATTCCGCCTTCTGGCCCACCGCCATGATCACCATGCCGCAGTCGAGGTCGCGCTCGGAGCCGGGCACCGTCTCGGGCTTGCGGCGGCCGTCGGCGCCGGGCGCGCCGAGCCGCGTCTCCACGCAGCGCAGCGCCAGGCCGGCGCCATTGCTCACAACCTCCACCGGCTGGGTGTTGTAGACGATCTCGATGTTCTCCTCGATCGCCTGCTTCAGCTCTTCCTTGCGGGCGGGGATTTCCTTCGGGCCGCGGCGGTAGACGACCTTCACCTCCTTCACGCCCGGCATGCGCAGCGCGGCGCGGCAGGCGTCCATGGCGACGTCGCCGCCGCCCACCACGATCACCTTCTCCGGCAGCGTGGGGCGCTCGCCGGCGTTGATGCGGCGCAGGAAGCCGACGCCGTCCACGACGTTCGGATTGTCCTCGCCCGGAATGCCCATGGGCTTGCCCCACCAGGAGCCGATGGTGAGCAGCACCGCCGCGTGGCGCTGCTTCAGCTCGTCCAGCGTCACGTCCTTGCCGAGCGCCACGCCGCAATGGATGGTGATGCCCGGGCAGTGCTTCAGCATGCGCTGCATGTCTTCCTCGATGATGCCCGGCGGCAGGCGGAAGCCCGGAATGCCCCACACCATCATGCCGCCCGGCTTGTCCATCATCTCGTAGACGTGGACTTCGAAGCCGGCCTCGGCCAGGTCCTGCGCGGCGGTCAGCCCGGCGGGACCTGCGCCGACGATGCCCACCGTCTCCTTGCGGGTCACGGCGGCGGGCGGAAGGTGATGGTCCTCGCCGAGCTTGTCCATCACGTAGCGCTTGAGGTTGCGGATGGCCAGCGGGCCGTCGCTCTCGGTGCGGCGGCAGGCGGGCTCGCAGGGCGCATCGCAGACGCGGCCGCAGATCGAGGAGAAGGGGTTCGTGGCGGTGATCGCCTCGAAAGCCTCGGCGTATTTCTCCTCCCAGATGTAGCCGATGTAGGAGGGCGCATCGGTGCCGACGGGGCAGGCCACCTGGCAGGGCGCGGGCACGAAGTGGGGGTCCTGCGTATCGTCGCGGGCGGGGGCGCGGGGCGGCCGCACGCGGTTGATGTCATAGACGGTGATGACGTTCGTGCTCATCGCGGGTGTCCTGTCGTTGTCTGGCGGTGTCAGGAGGCCTTGCGGAGGTCCTGGTCGCGTTCGCGGTATTCCGGGTGATAGGGCAGCCTGGTGATGGCCGCCGCCTCGGGCGTCAGCGCCACCAGATCGTCGCGCGAGATCTGGTGCGGGTTGGCATAACCCAGCGCCTGGGTGATGGCGGCGATCTGCCAGCGCACGGACTCGAGGAAGCGGTGGATGTTCTGCGCCTCGAGGGGGACGTTGTAGCGCTTCTCATGCTCCGGGTCCTGGGTGGCGATGCCGGTGACGCAGGTGCCGACATGGCACTGCAGGCAGGCGATGCAGCCGCCGGCGATGATCGCCGAGGTGCCGAGCGCCACGGCGTGCGCGCCGAGCGCCAGCGCCTTCATGGCGTCGATGCCGTCCTTGATGCCGCCCATCAGCACGATTGGCATGTCGAGCCCTCCGACCTCCGTCAGCGCGTCGCGCGCCTCCTGGATGGCGGAGAGGGTGGGAATGCCGACGAACTCCAGAACCTCGTTGCCGGCGGCACCGGTGGAGCCCTGCATGCCGTCGAGCTCCACGAAATCGAAGCCGTCCTTCCAGGCGATCTTGATGTCGTCGCGCACGCGGCCGGCGCCGAGCTTCACGGAGACGGGGATGCGGTAGCCCGTCGCCTCGCGGAATTCCTCGACCTTGATGACGAGGTCGTCCGCGCCCAGCACGTCCGGGTGGCGCGAGGGCGAGCGCAGGTCGATTCCCGCCGGGATGCCGCGGATGCGGGCGATCTCGGGCGTCACCTTCTTGGCCATCAGCTGGCCGCCGAGGCCGGGCTTGGCGCCCTGGCTGATATAGATCTCGAGGCCGTTGGCCTGCTGCATGTCATGGATGTTCCAGCCCAGCCGGCCCGCGAGGCACTGGTAGATGAGCTGGTCCGCCTCCTTGCGCTGCTCCTTCGACATGCCGCCCTCGCCGGTGTTCTCCGAGATGCCGGAGAGGCGGGAGGCGATGGCGAGCGCCAGCTTGGCGGACTTCGACAGCGCGCCGTAGGACATGGGCGCGATCATCACCGGCATCGACAGCTTCAGCGGGTTGGCGCCGGAGCGGCCGCCCACTTCGGTCTTGAGGTCGACCTTCGACAGCACGTCGGGGTCGGTGCCGATGGCCGGCAGTATGTCGCGCTTGAAAGCGATGTCGGAGAGGTGCGGCATGGGCCGCGCCGCGCCATATCCGCGGATGCGGTAGCGGCCGATCTGCGCCTTGATGTGGATGTCCTCCTGCACCTTGGCGTTCCAGTAGGCGTTGTCGGCGAAGCTCTCGAAGAAGGGAATGGCGCGGCGGCGCGGCTCGCTGCGCGGATAGCGCAGCTTCTGGCCGGCGTTCACGATCTTCTGGAAGGTGCCCTTGAAGGGGATCTCGTACTTGTCGAGGAAGGCCATGATCTCGTCGCGCTCGGCGGCGGGGAGGTCGATGAGCATCGCGTCGGTGCCCATCTGGCCGAGCTTTCCTGCCACGTAGATCGAGCCGCCGGTCATGTCCTGGCCGACCTTCTCGCCGGACTCGCCCAGGATGATCAGGCGGCCGCCATACATCATGTAGCCCGCCATGAAGTTGGCGTTGCCGCAGGCCAGGAGCGTGCCGGCCTTCATCACCTGCCCGGCACGCGAGCCGATGTTGCCCTTGACCACGATCTCGGCGCCGCGGATGGCGACGCCCGGAATGGCGGAGGCGTTGCCGTTCACGACGATGGAGCCGCTCAGCATGTTGTCGCCCACGCCCCAGCCCACGTTGTTGTCGACGAGGAAGCGCGGGCCGTCCGTCAGGCCGCCGCAGAAATAGCCGGCGGAGCCGCGGATGTGCACGTTGATGGGATGCGTCAGCCCGACGCCGATGTGGTGGCGCGCATCGGGGTTGAGCACCTCGACGTCGACACCTTCCGCTCCATGCTTGCGCAGGAGCTCGTTGGCTTCGCGGACGGGTGTTACGCTGAGGTCGATCGTTGCCATGTATCGTAGGTTCCGGGAGCTGGTTCGGAGGTGTTGAGGGCGCGGCCGGGGAAGAGGCGGTTGAGCGAGACTTCCTCGGAGGCGATCGCGATGATCTTGTCGTCCTCGTACTTCACCATCGGCTTCGCCGCGAGCTTGTCCTTGGCGTAGCCGATCTCGTCCTTCGTCGAGACGAGGAAGGAGAAGGTGCCGTCGAGATCGTCGATCGAGGTCTTGAGCGCCTCCTTCAGCGTGTGGCCGTGCTTCAGCTTGTCGGCGAGGTAGACGGCGATCAGCTCGGAGTCGTTGTCGGTGTTGAAGAAGTAGCCCTGCTTCTCGAGGCGGCGGCGCATCTTGTAGTAATTCGTGATCTGGCCGTTGTGGACGATCGAGATGTCGGCGAAGCCCGTCGCCCAGAAGGGGTGGGTGGCTTCGGGCGCCACGTCCGACTCCGTGGCAAGCCGCACATGGCCGATGCCGTGCGTGCCCTTGAAGTTCTCGATCTCGTAGACATTGTCCACGTCATGGGCGCCGCCCAGGTCCTTGATGATGTCGAGGCTCTCGCCGATCGAGGAGAGCTTGGCGGCGTGCTCCATCTCGAAGGCGAATCTCTGCAGGTCGCCGTCGAACTTGACGAGAACGGCAAAGGATGAGCCCTTGTGCTCCTCCTCCACGATGCGGGCCTGGAACTCGGCGAGCTTCGCCTTAACCCGCTCGATGCCCTTTTCGGCTGCCTCGCCCGAGCCGACGATGAAGCGCAACCGCAGATGGCCGGGCACCGGGTCCCGGTAGAGCGAGAAACCCGTTGAGTCCGGACCGCGGTGCTGGCAGCCGTCCAGCATGTCGATCAGCGCCTTTCCGACCTTCGCATCGGCCGAGGAATTGCCCTTGTAGAGGATTCCAGCTATTCCACACATGGTGAGGCTCAGCTCCCGTTCTGTTGTCGGCGTCACCCTAGGGCAGAGGCCTTTTTCGCGCAATAGGAATTCAACTTTTATTCCCCTCAGGAAAGCACTGGCCTGGGGACTGGCCCTTGCCCGATGCCCTCCGCGCGAGGAATTCCGCTGTGGACGGGCCTTGCCGAAACCGGAACCAAATCCCCCGCCAGCCATTCCTGTGAGGCTGCCTGTGTCTCATACGTGACACAGCCACAGCGGCGCGCGCAACAGGGGCCAGGGCACCCGTCGCAGTTTTCAATCTCATTTCCAATCGTTGAGACGTGACAGAGCAAGAAGATCATTTCGACAGCAACTACCCGCGCCCGCAGTTTCGCCGCGCTCGATGGCTCGACCTGTGCGGGGAGTGGGGCTTCGCCCATGACGATGGCGACCGCGGGGTGATGGAGAAGTGGTTCGGCACCCCGGCGCCGTTCACCCGCAAGATCGCCGTTCCCTATCCGCCGGAAAGCCGCCTCTCCGGAATTCACGAGCCAGGGTTTCATCCGGTCGTATGGTATCGCCGCGAGCTTCATCTGGAGGAGCCGGAGGCCGCGGGCAGGCTCATGCTGCATTTCGGCGCCGTCGACTACAAGGCTTCCGTTTGGGTGAACGGCGCTCTCGCCTGCAGCCACGAGGGGGGACACACGCCATTTTCCGCCGACATCACGCCCTATCTGCGGCCCGACGGCCTCCTGGTCATCACGGTGCGTGCCGAAGACGATCCGCACGACCTCCAGCAGCCGCGCGGCAAGCAGTACTGGGAGGAGAAGCCCGGCTATATCTGGTATCACCGCACCACGGGCATCTGGCAGCCGGTCTGGCTCGAGCCGCTTCCCCCCGTGGCAGTGGCGGAGATTCGCTGGACGCCGGATCTCGACCGGTTCGGGGCAGGCCTCACCCTGCGGCTTGACAGGGAGCCGCCCATCGGCTGGCGCGTGAGGATCAGGCTCAGCGGAGGCCGGCCGGCCGGGCTGCTGCTGGAGGACGTGTGTCTCCTCACCGGCAGTGAATTGCGGCGGGATCTGCTTCTCAACATCAGCAATGCCGCGGTGCGGCGGCGCCGGAGTCTCATCTGGTCGGCCGAAAATCCCAATCTGATCTGGGCAGAGATCGAGATTCTCGACGAGGAGGGGCGGGTCGTCGACCGGGTGGAGAGCTACTTCGGCTTGCGCCGCATCGAGCTCAACGACGGCTATTTCATCCTGAACGGCATCCCGACTTTCCTCCGCCTCGTGCTCGCACAGAACTACTGGCCGGAGTCCCATCTCGCGGCACCCTCGGGCGAGGCGCTGCGGCGCGAGGTGGAACTCGCGAAATCGCTCGGTTTCAACGGCATCCGCATTCACCAGAAGGTGGAGGACCCGCGCTTCCTCTACTGGTGCGACAGGCTCGGCATGATGGTGTGGGGCGAGACCGCGAATGCGTATGTCTATTCCGACCGCGCCGCCACGATGCTGACGCGCGAATGGATCGAGGTCCTGCGCCGGGATTACAACCATCCATCGATCGTCACCTGGGTGCCGCTGAACGAGAGCTGGGGCGTGCCCGATCTCGACCGGTCCGAACAGCAGCGCGCCTTCGTGCGCGCGCTCTATGCCCTGACCCGGGCGCTCGATGCCACAAGGCCGGTCATCGCCAATGACGGCTGGCAGCATGCCGTCGGCGACATCTTCGGCATTCACGACTATGCACCGCATGCCGACATGCTGCGCGAACGCTATGCCGACAGGCGGGCGATCGAACGCACCCTGAAGGAAGTGCGGCCGCATCACCATCCACTCCTCGGCGAAGGCGGGGCACTCTCGGGCCAGCCCATCGTCATCAGCGAATATGGCGGCCTGTCCCACAAGCCGGAGGCCAGCGAGGACTGGTTCGGCTACGGCCAGTTCGAAAGCACGGAAGACCTGCTCGAACGCTACGAAGCCCTGACCGCCGCCCTGCTCGAATCCACCGCTCTTGCCGGCTATTGCTACACCCAGCTCACCGATACCGAGCAGGAGTCGAACGGTCTGCTCACCGGCAACCGCGAACCGAAGCTCGACCCCGACAGGGTGCGCGCGATCAACAGCCGGCCTTCGCGCGCGGTGCCGAGCGAAATGCTCGATGCTCTGATCAAGCAGGAGGTGGAGCTCAGGCGGCGGAAGCGCGGGCAGGAAAGATGAGCACCGCGCAGCTTCCGCGCCGCTCGGAACTCGGCAGTCTGCGCGCGCCGGACACGTTCTGGTGGGCGACGGGCATAGAGGACACGTTCATTACCGCGCCCCACCCGATCACGTGGCGGACACTCGACGAGTATGAGCTCACCGGCCATTACCGGCGCTGGCGCGAGGACCTGGACCTCATGGCAAGCTTGGGCGTCAAGGCCGCCCGATACGGAATTCCGTGGCACCGGATCCAGCCCGAAAGGGGCACGTGGCAGTGGCAACACGCCGACGAACCGCTCGAGCGCCTGCTCGAACTCGGGATTTCGCCGCAAGTCGACCTCGTCCACTATGGCCTGCCGAGCTGGATCGAGGACGCCTATCTCAACCCGGATTACCCGCAGCACGTGGCGGAGTATGCCGCGCGCATCGCAGAACGCTTCCGCGGGCGCATTCACTGGTACACGCCGCTCAACGAGCCGCGGATCACCGCCTGGTATTGCGGGCGGCTGGGCTGGTGGCCGCCGCATCACCGCAGCTGGCGCGGCTTCGCACGGGTGATGCTGAACGTGGCGGCGGGCATTCAGGCGACGGTTTCGGCACTGCACGACGTCGACCGCGAGATCGTGGCCTATCATGTCGATGCCACCGACCTCTACGACAGCGAGGAGAAGTCACTCGCGGAGGAGACGGAGCGCAGGCGCCAGATCGTGTTCCTCGCCCTCGATCTCGTCTCCGGGCGGGTGGATGAGAGGCATGCCCTGCATGGCTGGCTCTCCGGATTGCTGGGGAGCACCGCAGCCATCGAGCGGCTGACGGAACACCCGACGCCTCCTGAGGTGATCGGCCTCAATCTCTATCCGATGTTCACCAGCAAGCGGCTGGTCCGTGACAAGAACGGCAAGCTTCGCATCCGGATGCCATACACCGAGGAGGGCCTCGTGGAGGGTGTCGCACGGGGCTACCACGAGCACTTCCGCGTGCCCATGATGATATCCGAGATCGCGACGGCAGGCTCCGTGCAGCGGAGGCTCGCCTGGCTGGACGCCTCGCTCGAGGCGGTGCGGAGCCTCCGCGCGGATGGAGTGCCGATCGTCGGCTATACCTGGTGGCCCATGTTTGCGCTCGTTACCTGGGCATGGCGGCAGGGGCGAAGGACAGTCGCCGAGCATCTCCTGCAGATGGGGCTGTGGGATCTCGACCCCGATCTCAACCGCATACCCACTGCGCTGGTCGAGGCCTATCGCAGCGTGGTGGCGCCCGACGCCGTGTCGATCGGCAGCCTCAGAACCGATCCTCCCGAGAAGACATGAGGAGAAACCCGATGTTCAACAGCTTCTTTCTTGCCGGCTTCGAAGGATCGACCGGGTACAACAGGAACGGCCACTGGTTCGACCAGGTGGTCGCCACCGGGCATGACGGCAGGGCCGACGGTGATTACCGCGACATCGCTGCAATAGGGCTGCGGGCAGCACGCGAGACGGTGCGCTGGCCGCTGGTGGACCTGGGGAGGGGGCGCTACGACTTCTCGAGCATCGACCCCTTCCTGGAAGCATCCCGCCGGCATGAGGTTGAGGTGATCTGGGACCTGTTCCATTATGGCTACCCGCGCGACCTCGACCTGTTCAGCCAGGACTTCCCCGATCGCTTCGCCGACTACTGCCACGCAGTCGCCCGATACATCGACCGCCGCACCGAGGGCATCTGCTATTTCACGCCCGTCAACGAGCCGAGCTTCATGGCCTTTGCAGGCGGGCATGCTGGTCTCTTCGCGCCCCATCTCACGGACCGCGGGGAGGACCTCAAGATAGCCCTGTGCGGGGCGGCCATCGCCGGAATCGAGGCGATCTGGGCAGCCAGCCGTGGTTCGCGGATCGTCAACGTCGATCCGCTGTGCCGGGTCGTGGCCCATCCCGAACGTCCGCATGAACAGGGTGCGGCCCAGCATTTCAACGACAGCATCGTCTTCGAATCCTGGGACATGCTGTCCGGCCGGCTGCACCCCGAACTCGGGGGCTCTCCCGCCCACCTCGACGTCGTCGGCATCAACTATTACTGGACGAACCAGTGGGAATGGGGGCGCGAGCCGCTTCCGGACGGGAGAATTCCCCCGCTCGACGATCTCGACCCGCGCCGCGCCACCCTTGGGGAACTGGTGCGCAGCGTCCACCAGCGCTACGGCCACGAACTCATCATCAGCGAAACCGCACATGTGGGCGAGGAACGGGCCCCCTGGCTTCTCGAGGTTGCCCAGCAGTCCGAGGTGCTGCTGCGGGAGGGCATCCCGCTGCGCGGCGTCTGCCTCTATCCCATTCTTGGAATGCCGGAGTGGCACGAGCCGGAGGTGTGGACGCCGATGGGGCTCTGGGACCCGGTCTGCCATCGCGAGCCCGGAGGCGAGCGCCTGATCTGCGAGCCGATGCTCGAGGCGCTCCGCAGTGCTGCGCATCTGCAGGTGCCCCGGCACGCAAGGCCGGGAGCGCGGCCGAACCTTCGTCTTCCCGCCTGACGAACAGGGCCGAGAGGCCGGATGCATGTGATCCATCGAGGCGTCTGGCGATTGACCCTCGCCGCCGCTCACCGTGCCATGGACTGTGCCCGTGCCATCATTTCGGGGGTTACATCCGTCCCGATCGGTGGCAGTGGATCACCGTCTCTCCTGAGGTCACCCTCCATGCCGGACAGGAGGAGCTTCATCGCCGTGATTTCAACCATCTGAGACTCGATGATGCCGTCGGCGAGCCGGCGGACACGGGGATCTCTGAGGGTGGCCTTGCGTGCGTTGTTCACGGCAATCGAGTGATGAGGGATCATGGCGCGCAGGAAATCCGCATCCTGCACGAGAGCTTGCGACCTGTTCACGAAGAGAAGGGCTGCACCCGCGATTGCAGCAATCGAAAGGACGGCAATCTTCAGCTTAACACCGGAGTACATCGACCACATGAACGCCAGCATGACGATGGTCATGACACAGGCCATGATCAGGGCGGCCAGGAGACGGTTCACGCTGAACGTGGCGTGGTCGATGGAATAGACGAGCTGATACATGAGGAAGAACATCAGGACGGTCGAAACCGCTATCATGGCGGCAAGGCGGCTCCACCCCATCTGCATCGAGTGCTGTTGCCGGTTCGCTTCCACGTTGCTCAAGCCCCATGTCGAGGTTCACAGCTTTCACAACCATTCCTTCCGGTGCGGGTTCCCGGCAAGCGGCGTGAGTTGCCTTTCTATCCGTATCCATCAGTAGTGCTGCCTATGGCGCTGGCCGCACGGGATGGCCAGTCTTGCCAAGCGATGCCGCCTCGGGGAACTTTTGCCGTGCTGCTGCGTTTTGAGCCCCGGTGACGCCTTGGGGAGATGAGCACCCGTTCAGAGTGGATGATAACGAAAAAGCTGCACAACCTTCCTCCGCCGCCGCCGGACCTGCTCCGCGGCGGGAGCCTCTTCCTCGATTTCGATGGAACTCTTGTCGACATTGCGCCCCGGCCGCAGGACGTGACGGTGAACAGCCGTCTGAGCCGGCTCATGTCCTCTCTGGTCTCCAGATTGGAAGGCAGGGTGGCGATCGTGACTGGGCGTCCCCTCGAAGAGCTGCGCCAACTCTTCAAAGGACCCGAGTTCGCCGTGGCCGGAAGCCATGGCGCCGAACTCTCATGGATGGACGGGCGCATCCGCAGGCCGACGGAGGCCAGGCTCGACGATGAGCTTCTCGCCCAAGTGGGAAGCCTCGAGGCTTCCCACCCCGGCGTGATTTTCGAGCGGAAACCGTTCGGCCTTGCGCTTCACTACCGGCTGGCGCCCCAGGCGGAGCACGCCTGCCGGCAGCTGGCGCAGAGGCTTGCGGAAGAAAGGGGATTCATCATTCAGAACGGGAAGAAGGTGATCGAACTGAAGGCCGTCCCCTACCACAAGGGCGATGCGGTGGACGCCATGATGAGGGAACCGCCCATGGCCGGTACCTTTCCTGTGTTCGTGGGCGACGACGAGACCGACGAGGCGGCCTTCCTCGCCGCACGCCGGCACGGCGGTGCCGGGATACTCGTTGGGCCATTGCGGCCCACATCGGCCAACTATCACCTGGCGGACGTCGGGCAGACGCTGGCCTGGCTCGACGCGGCGGGAGGAGAGGCGTGGTGACGACCTCCCTCGACCTGTGGCTGATCGGGAACTGCCAGGTGAGTGCGCTCATCGACCGCGCCGGCCGCTTCGTGTGGGCCTGTGTGCCGCAGGTCGATGGTGACCCGCTGTTCTCCTCGCTTCTGAGCGACAGGGACCCTGCGGGCGAATCGGCCGCCGGGCTCTGGGCGGTGGAGCTCGAAGGTTGCGTTTCGGTGACGCAGCACTATCGGAGAAACACGCCCATCCTCGTCAGCATTCACCGCGACGAGGCAGGGAACGCGATCGAGGTGATCGACTTCTGCCCCCGCGTCCAGCGCCTCGAGCGCGTGTACAGGCCCATCGCCTTCGCGCGCATCGTTCGCCCGCTTTCCGGCGTTCCGCGTATCCGGGTGCGCCTTCGCCCGACATACGCCTTCGGTGAACGCAGCGCCGCAAGGACCTTCGGTTCGAACCACATCCGCTATGTCACCGACAGCCATGTCTTCCGGATGACGACGAATGCCGCCGTGAGGCTCGTCTCCGAAGAGCTTCCCTTCCGCGTCGAACGGCCACTGCATTTCTTTCTCGGACCCGATGAGGGCCTATCCGGGCAGATCGGCGGCACGGTGGACCAGATGCTGGCGGACACCACCGCAGAATGGCGGCTCTGGGCGCGCGGCCTCGCCACGCCGCCGGATTGGCAGGAGGCGGTGATCCGCGCCGCCATCAGCCTGAAGCTGTGCCAGCACGAAGAGACCGGAGCAATCGTCGCCGCACTCACCACGTCGATTCCGGAACATGCGGGTTCACAGCGCAACTGGGACTATCGCTACTGCTGGATCAGGGACGCCTACTACACCGTCCTGGCACTGAACCGCCTCGGCGCACTCGACGTCCTCGAGGGCTATCTGAGCTACCTGCGCAACATCGTCGATGCGGCGAAGGGCGGGCATATCCAGCCGCTCTACAGCGTTCTCGGCGAGGCCGTCCTGGAAGAGCGCATTGCGCCCAGTCTGCCGGGCTACCGCGGATGCGGGCCCGTGAGGATCGGCAACGAGGCGTTTATCCAGCTCCAGCACGACGTCTATGGGCAGATCGTTCTTTCCAACGTCCAGGCGTTCTACGATGCCCGGCTCCTGCGCATCTCGGGGCTGCAGGACCTCGAGGCTCTCGAGCGGGTGGGCGAGCGGGCGTGGCAGCTCTACGATCAGCCGGACGCCGGACTTTGGGAGTTGAGGACGCAAAAGGCGGTGCACACCTATTCCGCCGCCATGTCCTGGGCGGCCTGCGACCGCCTGGCAAACGCGGCCAAGGCCCTGGGCCTCGCGGAGAGGCATGGGCTTTGGGCAGAGCGCGCGGCCCGGATCCGGGAATTCATCGAGGTCAACGGCTGGCGGCCGGACCGGCAGACGATGTCTGCAACACTCACGGGCGATCATCTCGACGCGAGCCTCATCCAGCTTCTCGATCTCAAGTTCTTCAAGCCGGACGATCCGCGCTTCCAGGGCACGATGAAAGCCGTCGAGACGGGGCTTCGCCGCGGTGCCTACATGCTGCGCTACGCCACGGAGGACGACTTCGGCCTGCCCAAGACCGCCTTCAATTTCTGCACCTTCTGGCTGATCGAGGCCCTGCACATCATGGGGAGGCAGGAGGAGGCGCGAGCGCTGTTCGAGGAAATGCTTTCCCGCCGCACGGCGTCCGGACTGCTGTCCGAGGACATCGATCCCGAGACGGGCGAGCTGTGGGGGAACTTTCCCCAGACCTATTCCCTGGTGGGGCTGATCAACTGCGCGCTGCTCCTCAGCAGGCCATGGAGCACCGTGCGATGAGGGTATCGACTCTCCTGCCGATGCGCGCCGGCCACCTTCTGCGGTATTCCGCGATCGGCATTTGTCTGGTCCTCGCGCTCGCAATCCTGGCGCTCCCGGCATCGAAGCTCCTGCTCGAGCAATGGTCGCGGAGCGATGTCGAGGCGAGGTCGCGGCTCGTCTACTCGGCGGTTCAGGTTTCGGTGCAGCGGGCATTGGTCGCGCGTGACGACGCCCGGCTCGCGAGCATATTGGAGGGCGTCGCCCAGGACGACCGCATACTTGCCGTCGGCCTGTGCGATCGTGCCGGAGTGCTCACCGGGGCAACTCCGCTGATGCCTGAGAACTTCTCGTGCGAGAGCGTTGCCCGCACGGGGGGCGAGAGCTTTTCCAGCATCGTGCACGACGGCAGGCGGGTGCTGGTCGCGGCCTTCCCGATCGCCGTGCGCGAAGCACGGATCTACCTCGTGGTGCTGCATGACCTCACCTACCTCGACGAGAGGGTAGGGCAGGCGCAGACCTACCTCATCGCGGGCCTCTTCGGCTTTGCCTTCGTCATCGCCGGCTCGGGCGCCGTCCTCATCTTCCTGTTCATCAGGCGCTGGATCGCGTCGCTCCGCCAGGCCATCGACGACGTGCGCGAAGGGAGGCTGCTGCCCGGGCCGGCCCACAACCGCACGGCCATCGAACGGCAGGTGCAGCAGCTGTTCAAGGAACTGGAAGCCTCCCGGGCCAAGGCCGAGGCCTCGGACGTCAGGTGGTCGCCCCAGGCGCTGCACGATCTCCTGAGCACGGCACTGCCCGATGCGCAGGTCATCATCATCTCCAATCGGGAACCCTACATCCACAACAGGACGGAGACGGGCATCGAGCTCCAGACACCGGCAAGCGGGCTCGTCTCCGCGCTCGAGCCCGTGATGCGGGCGTGTGGCGGAACGTGGATCGCGCATGGCAGCGGTACGGCCGACAAGGAAACCGTCGACCGGGACGACCGGCTCCTGGTTCCTCCTTCGGCCCCCAGCTATACCTTGCGCCGCGTGTGGATCACGGAGGAGGAGCAGAACGGCTACTATTACGGCCTCGCCAACGAGGGGCTCTGGCCGCTGTGCCACATCGCCTTCGTCCGCCCCACGTTCCGTGACGAGGATTGGCGGTACTACAAGGAGATCAATGCGCGATTCGCCCAGGCGGTGGCACGCGAGGCTGCCACCGAGGATCCGATCGTCCTCGTTCAGGACTATCATTTCGCGCTGGCGCCGCGCATGATCCGCGAACTCCTTCCCAAGGCAACCATCATAACGTTCTGGCATATTCCATGGCCGAATGCCGAAACCTTCGGCATCTGTCCCTGGAAGGAGGAGATCATCGAAGGGCTGCTGGGCAGCAGCATTCTCGGGTTTCACACGCAGTTTCACTGCAACAACTTCCTGGAAACGGTCGACAGGTTCATCGAGAGCCGCATCGACCGCGAACACGCTGCCGTCACCCTGCAGGGGCACGAGACGAAGATCCGGCCATACCCGATCTCGATCGAGTGGCCTCCGGCTGCACTCGAGCAGCAGCCGCCAGTCGAGGCCTGCCGCAGGAGGGTACGCGAAAGGCTCGGCATCGAACCGGACATGCGAATCGCAGTCGGCATCGAGCGCTTCGACTACACCAAGGGCATACTCGACCGCATGCGCGCGATCGATGTGCTGCTCACCGAACGGCCGGAATGGAAGGGGAGCTTCGTGTTCGTGCAGGTGGCTGCGCCTACGCGGAGCAAGCTCGCAAGCTACAGCACCCTCCAGGAGGAGGCGATCGGGCTGGCGCAGGAAATCAACGCGCGTCACGGCAGCAGCGGCTACCAGCCGATCAGGCTGATCGTCAGGCACCATGAGCCGCATGAAGTCTACGAGCTGTTCCGTGCTGCCGATCTCTGCGTCGTCAGCAGCCTGCATGACGGGATGAATCTCGTGGCCAAGGAGTTCGTGGCCTCGCGTGACGACGAGGAGGGCGTCCTGATCCTCTCGACCTTCGCCGGCGCTTCACGGGAGTTGACGGAGGCCCTCATCGTCAATCCATACGATGTGCATGCGATGGCGGAATCCCTGCAGATCGCACTGCGGATGCCGCAACAGGAGCAGCGCGAGCGCATGCGTCTGATGCGCCAGCAGGTAAAGGAGCAGAATGTCTACCGATGGGCAGGCCGGATGCTCGTCGACGCCGCCCGCATCAGGCAGCGGCAGCGAATTCTGGCTCTGACCGAAGGCTGAGGCGACTTACTGGCTGGCCCAGACGATGCGGCCCATGTACTCGACATCCCCGGGCTCGACGAGCACGTCGCGGCGAGACTTTCCCCCGAGCATGAGGGCTATGCATTTGCCATCCCGGTAGAGAAGCGTTCCGCCCAGCGTGCCGTGCACGGACGATTCGACCACGATGCGGTCGCCGACGGAAATCGGAACCTGATCGGTGACGATCAGACGGTCTCCGTGGCGGTACAGCGGCATCATAGAATTGCCCTGGACGGTGATCGTCTTGCCGCCGGCGACGAAAGGCTCAGCATAGGTCATGGCGAATCTCCAGGCTTGGTCGTCCATCGAAGGATGTCGCCCGGGGCGGAGCGCTGCCATAGGCAGAGGTACCTACACGTCCTGAGACGTCCTGGCGTCGTTTCGGGCGAGCAGAAGAAAGCGCAGGAGTTGCGGCAGGGACGTGGCCTGCATCTTGGCGAGAATCGCGGCGCGATGATGGTCGACGGTCCGCACGCTGATGTTCAGTTCCGCTGCAATGGCGGAACTCGCATAGCCTTCCACCACCAGCGCTGCGACGTCCTGCTCCCGGGGCGTGAGGGTGGCGAAGCGCTCGCGGACTTCGCGGGCGAGCCCGGTCTCCTCGACCGCCCGCCTGTGCTGGGCCAGAGCCGCCTCGATGCTCTGCGCAAGATCCTCGTCGATCACCGGCTTCTCGAGAAAATCGACGGCCCCGAGCTTCATCGCCTGAACTGCCATCGGCACATCTGCATGACCCGTGATGATGATCACCGGAATCTGCACGCCCGCCGATTGCAGGAGCCGCAGGGCGGTAAGGCCATCCATGTCCGGCATCCTGACATCGAGAACGATGCAGTCGCATTGTATTCCGGAAATTGCATCGATGGCCCGTGCCGCCGAACCGAAGCAGGTGGTCTCATAACCATAAGTGCCCAGCACGGAAGAGAGCGAGTGTCGTACGGCCTCCTCGTCGTCGATGATCACGATGGAAGGCTTCGAGTGTCTTCGGGCTCTGGACATGGCAGCGTGAACACGAAACGTGCACCCACCAGTGCGCTCCCGTCAAGCCAGAAGTCTCCGCCGTGGCTGCGGATGATGGTGCTGCACAGGGAGAGACCGAGACCCAGCCCTTCAGGCTTTGTGGACTGAAGAGGAAGGAAGAGCAGCGATTTGAGCTCGGGCGGAACGCCGGGTCCCGTGTCGGCGATCGACACTTCGACGAAGCCTGGCCTGGTGGAGCGCGAGGCCGTCACTTCAATCACGCGCTTCGCGCTGCCATGCGCAACGATCGCTTCCCTGGCATTCTTGATCACATTGAGAAGAACCTGCTGAATCTGCACCTCGTTGCAGAGCACGGGAGGCAGCGCGCCCGCGCCCGACGTCACCAGCGTGATGCGCGCGCGCTGCAACTCTGGTTGCACGAGGGCGGTGCAATTGGCGATGATCGACTGGATGTCGTGCGGAGCGCGGTGAACCGTTCCGCGTTCGAGGAAATTTCGCGTCGAGCGCAGCAGGGAGGCGGCGGCGTCCACCTGGCCCACTGCCGCGTCGATGTCCGAGATCAGCGCATTGCGGTCGATGCGCCTCGAATCGAGCTTGCGCCTGACGGCCCGCACGAAGTTCCGGACGGAGGATAGCGGCTGGTTCAGCTCGTGGGCCAGTGCGGCCGCCATTTCGCTGGCCAGCGAAAGGCGCGAGGCCTGCAGCAGGGCCAGTTGGCTTTCCTGAAGGCGGACATGGCTTTCCTTGAGGTCCTTTACGGCTCGCGAGCGGTCGGAAATGGCAGTCCCGAGCAGAAGCCCGGTTATGGAGAGCGAGAGCATGAGGAACTGGAGTTCAACCATTGTGGAGGATTCGAAATCGCGCCAGTAGAGAATGGCGATCATCAGCAGGTCGCTGACGAATACGGAGAAGGCAGCGGCCGTGAAGCCGTCTCTCACGGTGAAGGCGATCACCGGCAAGAAGACGAGATAGAAGAACTTGAATTGGTCGACGCCGCGGATTCCGAATACGATGAAGGAGATGATCACCAGGCCGCCGAATGCCAGCCAGTGGAAGGCTGACCAGCCGGAGAGATAGCTGGTGATGCGCGAGCTCTTTTCGGTGGGCATGAAAAGCGGGACGACGGTGAGGATGCCTACGAGATTCCCGATCGAGAGGGTCACGGTGAAGGGCAGCAGGTATTTCGGCTCTATGCCCACGCTCAGCCAGAGCGTTCCTATGCGTATGATGGCGTAGGCGGCGGTGACGGCCGCCGAGAAGGCGAAGAAGAGCAGCAGCGATGGAAGAGAGGGAACGGAGCTCCGCAAGACGACGGGTGCCGCCGCCGCTGCGGCACCGGTGAAGATGGCTGCGCGCGAGATCGCCGAAAAGTGCTCCCAGACGCCGGGAAGCGGCCATCCTCCCAGCCGCGTGCTGACCAGGATCGCGAGGCTCAGTGTCACCACCGCGGGCCAGCGCAAAATGAATCCGGCGGCGACGGCTATGCCCGTTTCGGGATTCCACGGCGTGGCCCTCAGCTCGGTCGTCTGGAACACGAACGACAGGCGTGAGACCGCCAGGAAAGCGATGAAGAGGCCAAGGTGAATGAGCAGGTTGCGAAACGTGAGATGCAGCCGGAGCGCATCCAGTGTGGCTCGAATATTCACCTCAGCTTCGCTCCGATGCCAGACCTGCCATCCTCGAAGCGAGCCTAGTGCGAAGCTGCAACCCCGGCAATGGAGGGCCGCGCATCACGTGGGGATGAGGCAGGAGAATGCGCGGCCCTTCCCGGGTCCTCCCCGACCTGGGCAATGCCGGTGACGAGCGTCATCGGCCACATCTTCTTGCAGCCGTCGGCCCGTTTTTCCAATGGGCAGCACTACCTATGGCCCGTTCGATGCGCCTGGCTAAGCTTTCGGGGAAAGCGAAAGCCTGCCTCGCATTCACGAGGAGACCGGGAATTGTTCCGTCCACGTCAGCAGAGTTCCACCGCCGCTAGAATTCTCAATTGGATCTGGCCGCGGATCGGCATTCGCCGGGCATGGGAATACCGCATGCTGAAACTGTCGCGGCTGCGGGTCAGCAGCCACACCCTCTCCCTCGGGTTTGCCGCCGGCGCGTTCGCATCCTTCACGCCCTTCATCGGATTTCACTTCCTCATCGCAGCCCTCATCGCGCTGGCGGTGCGGGGGAATGTGGTGGCCTCGGCAGTGGGAACGGTCGTCGGCAATCCCCTGACCTTTCCGGCGATCTGGCTTGCCACGTACGAACTCGGATCGGCACTCGTGGGCGGTGGGGCGGCAGGTACTGCGGCCGCCGCGAGCCCGGAAGGCGCCATGAGCGCCTTGATGACAGGAACGCTGTCCGAAGCGTGGAACATCGCGGGACCGGTGCTGTGGCCGATGCTCGTCGGGGCCGTCCCGCTGGGACTGGCCGGAGGGGCGGCATCCTACGCTCTCGTCTACCTTTCGATGTGTCGCATGCGCGCCAGGCCCATCTTCCGCTTACGCTCCCTGGCGGTGCCCGGACGCGAATGAAGTTGTTGCGCGGCTCACGTGCCGCGCGAAGCCTGGGCCTTGGAAGTGACGGGGCGCAGGCACTTCGACGGGTACACGTCGCTCGTTCCACAGCGGCTGCAGCGCAATTCCAGGAGGGAGATCGCGGCGCCGCCCGGAGGCAACAGGATGAGCGCTCCGCAGGCACTGCAGGGCAGACCGACCCGTCGCGCAGCGAAGTCGTCTGCCTCTGCAGTCTTGCCTCCTGCCGCCGCGAAGTCCTTCTTGAGACTGGCTGCCGTCACGAGTGCACCACGAAACAACAACGGCAACCGGAGACGCCCGTGCGGGCCTCTTTCACCTCGATCCACACCGGCGTGCTTCCCTCGAAGACAAGCTCCAACGGTTCGCCGCTGTTGATCGCCTCGAAGGCCCGGCAATCTTCCGAGTGGAAATGGCCCTCGCCCGCCACGGAAAAGAAGGAGCGTGACAGCCTGAGCTCCGCCGTGATCGGAATGCTGCGTCCATCAGGGAAGACGAGCCGGGCGCGGCCCTGCAGCGCCTCGCTTGGCCGCGGACCCACTGAAGGCGCCATGTCCAGAAGCCACCTGCCAACGCCCCGTTCGATTTCTTGAAGCGACATGCCATCGGGCTCCCTGTTCGATGCGATAGGGCGATGACACCACCATCGACACCGCGCCACCATAGGCAATGGTGCCTAGCATTTGTCGCAAAGGGGAAGCTTCCTCCTGGCGCGGGAAATGTGGGACGTATCAACGGCTTGGGGAGCAGGCTGCGACGCGGTGCGGTTCTGTGCCGCCAGGCCGTTCACTGCCGGCTCATGCTCCTGGAATGTCTGCGGACACGAGAGCGATTCGCATGCGCGGCGTCCACGGCAGGAACGTGGGTCAGCGTGGTTACCAAACCCTTCGCGGTTTCACTCGGATTTTGCAGCCAGAGTTTGCATGATCGTGAGAGTTTCAATGTACAAACGTTTTCAGGTGTCCAGCACCTCATAGAGAAAGAAACACAGGAGAACTCGACATGAAGACCCTCTTTCGCTTCCTCGCCAACGACAGCGGCGCCACTGCAATCGAATACGGCCTGATCGCCGCGGCTGTCGGCGGCGTTCTGCTGGCCGTCATGCCGAGCCTCGCCGGCTCGCTCAACACGACCTTCAGCAGCATCGCCACCGGCATGTCTGGCGGCGCGCCGGCCCCCTAATTCGAGCTCTGGTCTTACAGCACCAGATCTTCAAATTCCCGCAGGCGAAAGCCTGCGGGATTTTGAGTCTTGTGGCTTCGCGTGAAATGCGTTTCACCGTTCCGGCGCGCCGCCTGCGGGCGCTCGGGCGCATCACGGCATAAGGAAATCTCAACTGCTTTCCACGATTGTCCCACGCGTCAGCGTTGCAGGGATCGATCGAAATGGAGCGCGCAGTGGAGGAAGATGCCGGACGGTTGCGCGATCGCGTTCTCACTTTACTCGCAGCCGGAGGCAGCCTCCTTCTCGTCGCCGCGCTGATCTTCAGGGCCTGGACGGAAGAGGGCGGAACGAACTCCTACGCGCTCGTGGCGGAGAGCCTGCTGACGCAAACGCCCTGGGCTTCCGCCTGCTTCGATGGGGACTGTGCGCTCCGCGACGGGCTTCCCTATGTCGTTTTCCCGCCCTTTCCGGGCTTTCTCGCAATTCCGCTCGTTCTGGCGGGCGGCACCGGGCAGGCGGGTTTCGTCGCGATTTCAGCCCTGCTCTATGCAGGATCGCTGCTGCTGTGGAACGGCATCTTTCGTCACTTTGGGCTCGATTCCGCCTGCCGGGCCTGGGCTCTGGCGGCTGTGGGACTTGCAAGCCCCCTCTATTACGTGAGCCTGAGAGGCGACGGCGTGTGGTTCTTTGCCCAGTCGACGGCATTCTTCTGCCTCGCCCTGGCCCTGCACCAGGTGCTGATCAGGCGCAACCTCGTTCTGGCGGGCGTGGCGCTTGGCGCCGCGATGCTTTCGCGGCAGATGTCGGTCTTCTATCTTCCGCTGCTGTTCCTCATCTTCTTGCGGGAGGAACCGCTGTTTCGCATCACCCCCGAACGGCTGAAGGCTGCGGCGAGCCTCTGCGCTGCACCCGCTTTCGCCCTCCTGCTTTATTTCGCCTACAACCACTGGCGCTTCGGCGATCCTCTCGACACCGGATACGACTACATCTTCGCCGGCGGCGAGACGAACTCGATGCTTGGCAAACGCGTGGCCGAACATGGGCTGTGGAGCGCCGCTTACGTTCCGTTCAACCTGTTCTACACTTTCCTTCAGGGCTTCCACGCGGAATTCGCGGATCCCGCGAGGCTTGACCTCACCGGCCTCGATCCCGCCGGCAGCTCGCTCCTGGCGGCCAGTCCCTGGCTCCTTCTCATGTTCTTTGCGCCGGCGCGGCGGCTGACCTTCGCCGCCGTGGCGATGGCGGCCTCGTTCACGCTCATGATGCTGTTCTATCACTCGAACGGCTTTTCCCAGTACAACACCCAACGTTACGCGCTCGACTGGCTGCCTGCGGCCCTCTGCGTGGCGGGGCCACTGGTCACGCCCGAGCGCCTGCCGTGGGTGCGCCTTCTTGTGACGTGGGGCATCCTGCTCAACGTCGCGACCGTTGCCGTACTGGGTCTCACGCAGGCCAGCTGAACCGTTCAGCCGTGGCGGAATGTGACCCGGGAATGGCCGGCGAAATTCGCGACCGCCCCCAGTGCGAGCGCGGCGGCATGTGCCCCTGCTTCCACCAGTGGCGAGGCAGGCAGGACCAGGCTGGCCAGTTTCAGCAGCAAGATCGCGGCGATGGTGACGAGGGCACCGGATGCGGCATTGACCGCGACGAAGCCGGCGAGCTGATGCAGAAGAGGAGTCCTGCTTCCGGGCCAGACCAGGCCGCGGTAGAGAAGGAAACCTGCCGCCATGCCGATCAGGAAGGCGAGGATGACCGCGTCCCGGAACTCCAGCCAGTTGGAGAGGAGAATCCGCGCCAGCCAGTTCACCAGCGCCGCCGCCGCTCCACAGAGGAGGAACAAAAGGCTCGTGCGAGACATCACGTCACGCTCCACTGGAGCGGAAGTGACACCGTGGAAGCAAGGATAAACGCCGCCGCCACGGTGCCGCCAAGTGCGAGGGAAGGGCGGTCCCTCACGGCGAACGCGACCGGGTCGTCGTTCAGCTGTCCCCGCTGCGACAGGAGCCAGACGCGGCCGAGCCACAGGAACACGGCCACCGGCGCAATCCACAGGAAGGCGGGAGAAGCATAGAGTGATGCATGCGCCATGTCCGACATCAAATAGAGCGAGAGGAATGTAATCGATGCCAGCGCCGCGCCCGTGCCAAGTCCCAGCACGAGGGGCTCGTCCACCGCGCCATAGCCGCGGCCCAACAGCGCCCGCTCGCCCGAGCCCTTGAGCTTGACGACCTCGGTGTGGCGCTTGGCGAGGGCGATCGAGAGAAAGAGCGCGGTCGAAAACACGAAGAGCCAGGGAGAGAGCACTGCGCCGATCGCCACCACGCCGGTGAGCAGCCGGAGAGAGAACAGGCCGGCGATGATCAGCGTGTCGAGAATGGGAATGCGCTTCAGCCAGAATGAGTAGGCGAGAGTGGCGGCGGCGTAGAGCGCCACCAGCGCCAGAACAGCGCCTCCCGCTTCGAAGGCCGCCATGCCGCCGATGAAGGACAGGACGGGAATTGCCAGGAAGGCCGTGCGAAGGGGCAGGGTGCCGGAAGCGAGCGGGCGGAGGCTCTTCGTGCGGTGTCGCCGGTCATGTGCGAGATCGAGAATATCGTTCACGAGATAGGTGCCGGCGGCCACCAGCGAAAAGCCGAGAAAGGCGAAAAAGGCCAGATACCACGCCCCGGCATCGCCGTAGCGGCCGGCAAGAAGCAGGGGCGCGAAGATCAGCACGTTCTTGACGGCCTGCTGCAGGCGGACAGCCCGTGCAAAGGTTTTCCAACCGTGCTGGGGGCCGGCAAGCTGATGCACGGGAACGCCTGCTCGCGTAACGGCGGCGACGAGCGAGGCGGGTGCTCCGACCGTTACGGCGGCTGCCGATCTCTTCCAGACGGGTAAATCGGCCGTACTGTCGCCCGCATAGATGAAACCGCCCGGGAAGGATTCCATTAGCACGTCGCGCTTGCGGCCGCCCTTGAGGTTCCGCGTGGCGTCGCTGGCGAAGACACGGGAGATGAAGGGGAAGCGCTGAGCGAATCGGCGGGCGATGAGCTCGTTGGCGGCGGTGGCAAGCACGACGGGCCGGCCAGCTGCGTGCTCCCTTTCCGCGAGGCTTGCCACAGCGGCATTGACCGGCACGAAAGCGATGTCCGGGTAGGCGATGTCGGCGAGCTTCGCCTTCAGCAATGGCCGCCCGCCGCTGACAAGCCACCAGATGCAGAGAATCACACTGAGCGGATTGCGCCGGACGACAAGTGCCAGGCTCTCCAGCAGCATGTCGCCCAGCAAGAGCGTGCCGTCGAGATCGAGAATCAGCGGGGCGCTGAGCGGCACCGTCCTGAACTGGGACGGGGGAGGGACGGCGTCATTGCGGGTGCTTGTCGTAGGGTTCAGCACTGGGACCTCTTCGGTTTTGAGATGCCCAGCCCTGCACGCCGCATACCAGAAAGTGCATTTCCTGCCGAAAAGGCACCCTTAACCTTACTCCGGCGGCCCTAAACCCCGGTTTAGGGCGTGCATCTCCGCCTTCAGGCGAGCCCTCCTAAACCCCGCGCCAATGGTGTCTGCCGGCCATGCGCCCGATAGCTCGGCCACCGGTGCATCCGCCCGGCGCACAAGCAAAGAGGTTCCCACATGACGATCAAGATCACCCGGCTCTCCCTCGCCATGGCGCTGCTCCTGCCCGCATCCGCCGCATTGGCCGAGGCTGTCCTGACGCCCGAGACCGAGCAGAAGGTGCGCGATACCCTGACCGCGCAGGGCTACGAGGTGGCAAAGGTCAAGATCGAGGACGGCCTCTTCGAGGCATACGCCAAGAAGGAAGGCGAGAAGCTCGAGATCTTCCTGAACGAGAAGATGGAAATCGTGAAGACTGAAAAAGACTGATCGGCAGTGCGGGCGCGGTCCCACCGGCTGCGCCCTCCTCTTGAACCCGGAGAAAACCGATGACGTCGAAAAAGGTCTGGGACCCGTTCGTGAGGGTCTTTCATTGGTCGCTCGTCGTGCTGATGACGGCCAACGCATTCGTGCTGGACGACGAGTCGAAAACTCACCAGTGGGTGGGCTATGCTGTCGCAGTCCTGGTGATGGCCCGCCTCGTCTGGGGGTTCGTGGGCCCGCATTATGCCCGTTTCTCGAGCTTTCCGCCCAGCGCAAAAGCCTCGGTCGAGCAGCTGGCGGACATCGCCAGCGGTCGAAAGACCATTCATTTGGGCCACACGCCACTCGGCGCCCTCATGATCTACAATCTTCTGGCCGCAATTCTCGTCATCTGCGTTTCTGGGCATTTGATGACCACGGACGCCTTCTGGGGCGAGGAATGGCCGGAGGAGCTGCACGAGGCGGCGGTGACATGGGTCGAACTCTCCGTCCTGGCCCATGTACTGGCCGTGATCCTCGAAAGCCTCCGGACGAAGGTCAATCTTCCCCGTGCCATGATTACGGGCTACAAGCGCATTCCGTGAAACGGTTGACGGTTGGTGAATGAAGACGGGCCTGCCCACGCTGGTTGTGGGGCTCATCGCGGCGCAAACGGTTTGCGCCGCGATATTCCTGGCCGATGTGGTGGCCGACTACTCCGAGATGCTGACGATGGATTGGCATCTCGTGCCCGAGGCGCTCGCCAGCATTGCGCTTTTCGTGGGGATCGGCTTCGAGATCTTCTACCTCATGCATCTTCTGCAGCGGAAAGCGAGCCTCGAGCGGAGCGTTGGCATGGCTTCCGCGGCACTGCAGGACGTCATCCAGAGCCACTTCGACGAGTGGAAGCTTACGGCGAGCGAGCGCGACGTCGCCGCCCTCATGGTGAAGGGGCTCAGCATTTCCGAGATCGCGGGTGTCCGCGGCACGGCGGAGGGCACGGTCAAAGCCCATCTCAACGCCATTTACCGGAAAGCGAATGCGAGGAATCGCGCCGAGGTTCTGAGCACCATCATGGACACGCTGATCGACAAGCCGCTGCTCGCGCGGGCGGATTAGCTCTCAGGCTGCTTCCCCGAGAATCGCCAGGTAGTCGCCCGGCGTTGGGGGGCGCGGGTTGGTGGCGTGGCAATGGTCTTTCATGGCCTCTTCCGCGACGTGCCGCATCATCTCTTCCGTCACGCCCATCTGCGACAGTCCGGCGGGCATGCCGATGCGGTCATTGAGCCGGACGATGGCCCTGTCCGGTGCTTCTCCGAAGAAGGCTTCCAGCTTCTGCCATTTCTCGCCGATCGCAGCCCGGTTGAAGCGAAGGACGGCAGGCATCAGAACGGCGTTGAGCGTTCCGTGGTGAAGGTTGAGTTGCCGGATCGCGCCGAGCGGATGGGTGAGGGCATGAACTGCGCCCAACCCCTTCTGGAAGGCCATCGCGCCCTCCAGAGCGGCCATCATCATGGCGTTCCTGGCCTTTCTGTCGGACCCGTCCCTGACCGCCTTCTCCAGGGCCCCCCAGCCGCGGGCGAGCCCGTCGAGGGCGATGGCGTCCGCCGGCGGGTTGAAGGCTGGCGCCATGAAGGTTTCGAGGCAATGCGAGATCGCGTCCATGCCGGTTGCGGCCGTGAGGCCGGACGGCAGCCCGAAGGTGAGTTCCGGGTCACAGAGCGCAATCGATGGCAGCATGTGGGGCGAAACGATGCCGAGTTTCCTCCCCTCCGCGGTGATGATGACGGCAGCACGGCCCACTTCCGAGCCTGTGCCAGCGGTCGTCGGGACGGCGATCATGGGGCAAATGCGCCCATGGATGCGGGAGATTCCGCCCGCTACCAGCGTATACTGCGAGAGCGGCCCCTCATGGCCCGTGAGAAGCCTCACTCCCTTGGCGAGATCGAGTGCCGAGCCTCCGCCGAGGCCGACGATGCCGTCGCAGCGAGCCTCCCGATAGAGCGAATGGGCTGCCGTCACCGCCTCTTCGGTGGGGTTTGCGGGAGTCCCGTCGTACACCACGGGGTCCGAGTTCAGGAGGCCCAGGACCTTGTCCACCAGCCCCGTCGCCACGAGGCCGCGGTCGGTAGCAATGAGGGGACGCTGCACCCCCAGCACATCGAGGAACTCCTGAAGCCGGGAGATCTGGCCATCCCCGAATTCGATGCGGGTGAGATAGGAAATGGTGCTCATGAAGGAATCCCGGACGAGGCGGATCTGCTCGCCGCCGACCAGACACGCAAGGGGGCGGGGGTGTCAATCCGCCGATCCGGCATGGCAGGTTGCAAGGGCAGGGCGCAGGTCGCGAGCAGCTTTTCCAGCGCGCGGTGAAAATTCTGCTTTACTAATATTAGAGAAGCATAATATACAAGGGGCGCCGGGCAGACCGGCCACGTCAAGAGGGAAATTCCGTATGAACATCGATCGAGCCGTACTGGCCTTTGCGGGCATCATGGTGCTGGTTTCCGTGGCGCTCGCGCATTTCGTGTCACCGTGGTGGCTGCTGCTCACCGCCTTCGCAGGCCTCAACATGCTGCAGGCGTCCTTCACCGGCTTCTGCCCAGCCGCGATGATCTTCAAGGCGCTGGGTTGCCGGGCCGGCGAGGCCTTCCGCTGACAGCCTGAGGTTCCGCTCCGACATTCGGCGCGCCCACTGAGGCGGGCCGGGAGGATTAGCATGCCAATGACACTCAGAACGATACCTCACCGCGCGCTTGCAGCGGCCCTGGCCCTCGCTCTCCTTGGCGGCTCCGCGCTGGCGGAGGAATTCAAGGTGAAGGCCGCAGACACGCCGGAACTGAAGGCGGTGTTCGGACGGGTGGAGAGCCGCGACATCGTGCCCGCCCGGGCGCGGATCGGCGGCACCATCGTGTCGCTTGCGGTCGAGGAGGGCTCGGCCGTCAAGGCCGGGGACGTGGTGGCGGTGGTCGTCGACGACAAGCTCGCCCTGCAGCTCGGGGCGGTGGACGCCCGGCTCAAGGCCCTCGGTGCGGAACTCAAGGATGCCGAGACCGACCTCGAGCGGGGCAAGAAACTGCTCGAGAGCGGCGTCGTATCGAAGCGGCAGGTTGATGCGTACCAGACCAAGGTCGACGTGCTGACCAACCAGATGGCCGCGGCCGAGGCCGACCGTGCCGTTCTCGACCAGCAGCGCACCGAAGGTGAGGTGATCGCGCCAGCACCGGGCCGCGTGCTCAGCGTTCCGGTCACCAAGGGCTCCGTCGTCATGGCCGGCGAGACGATCGCGCGCGTGGCGGGCGGGGGCTATTTTCTGCGTCTCTCGCTTCCCGAACGCCATGCCGCCCACATCAAGGAGGGCGACGACGTGACGGTCGGCAGCCGCGGGATGTCCAATCTCGGGGAAAAGGCACCGATCGGCCGCGGCCGCGTCGTGAAAGTCTATCCGGAGATCGAGGGTGGCCGCGTGCTCGCCGATGTCGAGGTCGAGGGGCTTGGCGACTTCTTCGTGGGCGAGCGCACCCGGGTGTGGATTCCGGTGGGTTCGGAACGGATGATCGCCATCCCCGCCGCGGCCGTCACCACCCGGGCCGGCGTCGACTACGTGCGGGTTGCCCTGCCAACGGGGCCGATGGACGTCCCGGTCATCGTGGGTGACAGTTTCGAGAAGGATGGCAAGACCTACTTCAAGGTGCTGACCGGCCTTGCCGATGGCGACACCGTGGTGCTGCCATGAAGCTCGGGATTGCCGGCAGCCTGACAAAGGCGTTCATCCAATCGCCCCTGACGCCGCTGATCCTGCTGGCTTCCTTCGCTGTCGGCCTGGTGGCGCTGCTGACGCTGCCGCGAGAGGAAGAGCCGCAGATTTCCGTGCCGATGGTGGACATCATGGTTCGCGCCGACGGCCTCAAGGCGGAAGATGCGGTGAAGCTCGTCACCGAACCGCTGGAAACCATCATCAAGAGCATCGATGGCGTCGAGCACGTCTATTCGCAGACGCGCGACGACAACGTGATGGTCACCGCCCGCTTCCTGGTGGGTACGAGCTCAGACGCTGCCGTGCTGCGCGTGCACGAGAAGGTTCGCGCCAACCTGAACCGCATTCCCGTCGGCATCCCCGAGCCGCTGATCGTCGGGCGTGGCATCGACGACGTGGCCATCGTGGTGGTGACGCTCGCTCCCAAGCCCGAAGCTGCAACGCGCTGGACGGCGAACGGGGTGAGCCGAGTCGCGCGCGAGCTTCAGGTGGAGCTGGCAAAGCTCGACGACATCGGCCTCACCTACATCGTCGGGAACCAGCCCGAGGAGATCCGAATCGCGCCGGATCCGGAGCGCCTCTCCCTCTACGGCGTCACGCTGCAGCAGCTCACGGGCAAGATCGCTTCCGCCAACCGCTCCTTCGAGGCGGGGCAGCTGCGCGACGGCGGCCGCCAGATCTCGCTCATGGGCGGCCAGACGCTGCAGTCGCCTGCCGACATCGCCAACATCCTTCTATCCGCGCGCGACGGAAGGCCGGTCTATGTGCGCGACGTGGCGGACGTGTCGCTGATGCAGAACAGCCGCGAGGTGCGTGCCAGCAATGTGCAGAAGGTGAATGGCGAACTCGTCGCCACCCCTGCCGTTTCGCTCGCGCTCGCCAAGCGGCCCGGAACGAATGCCGTCATCATCGCCGAGCGCATCACCGAGCGCCTGCACGAGCTCGAAGGGCAGATCATTCCCGAAGACATCGCCGTCCAGATCACGCGCGACTATGGCGAGACGGCGAACGAAAAGGCCAACGAGCTTCTTTTCCACCTTGGCCTCGCGACGGTATCCATCGTGCTGCTGGTGGCGGTCTCCATCGGCTGGCGCGAGGCGATCGTGGTGGCGATCGTCATCCCCTCGACGATCCTTCTCACCCTCTTCGCCGCGCGCATCATGGGCTATACGCTGAACCGCGTCAGCCTCTTCGCGCTCATCTTTTCGATCGGCATCCTGGTCGACGACGCCATCGTGGTGATCGAGAACATCGCGCGGCACTGGGCGATGAAGGATGGTCGGAGCCGCGTCGAGGCGGCAATCGACGCGGTGGCGGAAGTCGGCAACCCGACGATCGTGGCGACGCTCACCGTGGTGGCGGCACTGCTCCCCATGCTCTTCGTCTCCGGGCTGATGGGCCCCTACATGAGCCCCATTCCCGCCAACGCTTCCGCGGCGATGATCTTCTCCTTCTTCATAGCGGTGATCGTCACGCCCTGGCTGATGATGAAGTTCGGCGGCGGCCAGGGCGACGGAAGCCACGCCTCGCATGGCGCATCCGACGGCGGCGTTCTGGGGCGGATCTATCTCGCCTTCGCGCGGCCGATCATCAAGTCCCGCGCCCGCGCCTGGATCTTCCTCGTCATCGTGGGCGTGATCACGCTCGGTTCGCTCTCCCTGTTCTACACCAAGAGCGTTACCGTGAAGCTCCTGCCTTTCGACAACAAGTCCGAGCTCCAGGTGGTGGTTGACCTGCCGGAGGGTTCCTCGATCGAGGACACCAACCGCGTGCTGAGCGAGGTGGCGCGGGTGGCGCTGGAGCTTCCCGAGGTGCATTCCGTCCAGACCTACGCGGGCGAGGCCGCGCCGTTCAACTTCAATGGCCTCGTGCGGCACTATTACATCCGCAGCTCACCCGAGCTCGGCGACGTGCAGATCACGCTCTCCGGCAAGGATGAGCGCGAAAGGACAAGCCACGACATTGCGCTTGAGCTGCGCCGCAACCTGGGTTCCCTCACGGTGCCGGAGGGCACCTCGATCAAGGTGGTGGAGCCGCCACCGGGCCCGCCCGTGCTCGCGACGCTCCTTGCGGAAATCTACGGTCCAGATCCCGATGCACGCCGCGCAACCGCCGCCAAGGTGCGGGAGGCCTTCGCCAAGGTGCCGTTCATCGTCGACATCGACGACAGTTTCGGGCAGCAGACGCCACGCATCCGCATCGCCATCGACCAGGACAACCTCGAATACCAGAAGGTTGAGGAGGGCGACGTCTATGATACGCTGCAGGGCCTCTATGCCCAGAACACGGTGGGCTACTCGCACCGCGGCGGCGGCAGGCAGCCCATCCCCATCACGCTGGGGCTGCCAAAGTCGCAGAAGCTCATCGACGAACGCGCTCTTTCGACGCCCGTACCGGCCAATGCTCTGCCGGGCGACAGGGGCGTGGTCGAGCTTGGCGACGTGGTGAGCATCGAGCGCGAGCTCTCCTCCTTCCCGATCTTCCGCCACAACGGCAAGCCCGCGGAGATGGTGACGGCGGAACTGGCCGGCGCATTCGAGGCCCCCGTCTATGGCATGATCGAGGTCGGGAAGGCTCTGGATTCCCTGGACTGGACCGGCCTCGAGAAGCCGACGATCGCACTCCATGGCCAGCCCATCGACGATTCGAAGCCGGTCCTGCTGTGGGACGGCGAGTGGGAGGTGACATGGGTGACCTTCCGCGACATGGGCGGAGCCTTCATGGTGGCACTGCTCGGCATCTACATTCTCGTCGTGGCGCAGTTCGGCTCCTTCAAGCTGCCGCTGGTGATCCTGACACCCATTCCGCTGACGCTGATCGGCATCATGTTCGGCCACTGGCTGTTCGGCGCGGCCTTCACCGCCACATCGATGATCGGCTTCATCGCGCTTGCCGGCATCATCGTGCGCAACTCGATTCTGCTCGTCGACTTCGTGAAGCATGCCAACGAGCCCGGTGCAGACCTGCGCGAGGTGCTGCTCAGGGCAGGCGCCATCCGCTTCAAGCCGATCCTGCTCACCGCCATCGCCGCCATGATCGGCGCGGCGGTGATCCTTGCCGATCCGATCTTCCAGGGCCTCGCCATCTCGCTGCTGTTCGGGCTCGCGTCCTCGACGCTGCTCACGGTGCTGGTGATCCCTGCCATCTACATGGCGCTCCGGTACCGGGCGCCCAAGAACGAGAGTGCAGTGCCTGCCGCCTGAAGACAATCAACATGGGAGAGTGAAACATGGCGCATGTCGTCATCCTCGGTGCCGGATTGGGCGGCACCATCATGGCCTATGAGATGAAGGACCAGCTGCGCCCCGGCGACACGCTCACGGTCATCACCAAGGACCCGAAGTATCATTTCGTGCCCTCCAACCCGTGGGTGGCCGTCGGCTGGCGGAAGCCCGGCGACATCGAAGTCGACCTCGCGCCCGTCTTCGCGAAGAAGGGCATCGCCTTCCGCCCGGTGGCGGCCAGAAAGCTGTTTCCCGACGAGAGCCGCATCGAACTCGAGGACGGCAGCAGCGTCTCCTACGACTATCTCATCAACGCCACGGGCCCCGAACTCGCCTTCGACGAGATCGAGGGGCTGGGGCCGGAAGGGGCCACCCAGTCCGTCTGCCACGTTTCGCACGCGCTGAAGGCGCATGATGCTTTCGAGGAATTCTGCAGGAATCCGGGGCCCATCATCGTCGGCGCGGTGCAGGGTGCCTCCTGCTTCGGCCCGGCCTACGAGTTCCTGTTCATCCTGGAGACCGAGCTCCGCCGGCGCAAGATCCGGGACCGTGTGCCGATGACCTTCGTCACCGCCGAGCCTTACATCGGGCACCTGGGCCTCGACGGCGTGGGTGACACCAAGGGCCTGCTCGAGAGCGAGATGCGCTCGAAGCATGTCAAGTGGATCACAAGCGCGCGCGTCAAGAAGGCCGAAGCCGGCAAGATGACGGTCGAGGAAGTGGCGGATGACGGGGCGGTCAAGGCCACGCGCGAGCTGCCCTTCGGCTTCGCCATGATGCTGCCGGCCTTCCGCGGCGTGGCCCCGCTCCGCGGCATCGAAGGCCTGTCGAATCCCAGGGGTTTCACCCTTATCGACAAGTTCCAGAGGAACCCGAAGTACCAGAATATTTTTGCGGTCGGCGTCTGCGTGGCAATTCCGCCCACGGGCCCAACGCCGGTTCCCTGTGGCGTCCCGAAGACCGGCTTCATGATCGAATCCATGGTGACGGCGACCGCGCAGAACATCGGCCTGCTGCTGAGGGGAGAGGAACCCCGCCACCAGGCCACCTGGAACGCGGTCTGCCTCGCCGACTTCGGCGACTCTGGCGTGGCTTTCGTGGCCCAGCCGCAGATTCCGCCGCGCAACGTCAACTGGTCTTCGTCAGGCAAGTGGGTGCATGGCGCCAAGATCGGCTTCGAGAAGTACTTCCTGCACAAGATCCGGCGCGGAACCAGCGAAACCTTCTATGAAAAGCTGGCCCTGGATATCCTCGGGATCGACAAGCTGAAGCAGACGGTGGAAGTGCGCTCCTGAGCTTCCGTTCCGACGCTGAGTCATAAGGGAACCTCCTTCCGGCCCGCCGGGTTTTCCCCGGTGGGTACGGTTCAGCCACAGCGAAAGGAATCACACATGGCTCAGAACAGGGATCGCAACTGGCAAGACGAGCGTGACCAGCAGCATGGCGGCAGCACTGGCCGTGGTGGCTGGCAGGGTGGCGATGATTTCGGCCAGGGAGAGCGTGGCCAGCAACACTATCAGGGCTTTGACGAGGAGTCCCGCGGACGCGGCCGGTGGAGCGAAGGCCGCGAGAGTTTCGGCGGGGGCCAGGGTAGCTGGCAGGGCCGCGGCTTCGGCGGCAGCCAGGGCGGCGAATGGAACCGCATGGGTCGCTACGGCGAGGAAGGCTGGCAGGGCGGCGGACAGGGCCGCTGGGGCCAGGGCGGAAACTATCGCATGGACAGGGACTACGGCCAATCCGGCATGCGCAGCGGCAGCCAGGGTGAGTGGGGCAGTCAGCAGGGCGGCTTCGGAAGCGGACACGAGCCCTTCGGCGGAAGGTCATACGTTGGCGAATCGAGCTATGGCAGTTCGCGCGGCGGATCCGGCGGCGGTTTCGGTTATGGCGGCGGCGGCTTCGGCGGAACCTCCGGCCGGTATGGATCCGGCTATGGCGGGTCGAGTGGGGGCTATGGCTCCGGTTCGGGCGGCTATGGCTCCTCCTGGGGCTCCGGCTACGGTGCCGCGGGCTACGGCTCTCGCGGGCAGGGCGGCTCGCAGGGTGATCGCGGCTTCTGGGAGAAAGCGAGCGATGAGGTCTCATCCTGGTTCGGAGACGATGAAGCCCGCCGCCGCCGCGAATTCGACGAACATCGCGGACGCGGCCCGAAGGGCTACACCCGGTCCGATGACCGCATCCGTGAGGACGTGAACGACCGGTTCACTGACGACGGCTGGCTCGATGCCTCCGACGTCGAGGTTCAGGTGTCGAACAGCGAGGTCACGCTCACTGGCTTCGTCCACAGCCGCGAGGACAAGCGGCGGGCTGAAGACATCGCCGAGGCGGTGTCGGGCGTCAAGCACGTCCAAAACAATCTGCGCGTGAAGGACCGCACGCAGTCCGCGAGCGAGACATCCACCGCTCATTTCGGCAGCGGCTCCTCCGGGACTTCCACGGGTTCAACCACGGGCAGCACGGGTACGGGCAGTTCGACGTCAGGCTCGAGCACCAGCCAGTCCTCCACCTCGCGGACAGGCGGCACACGCTAAGCCCTTTTCAACCCCGGGCCCGGCAGGAGGAGCGCCACTCCCCCGCCGGGCCGTCTTGATTTGCGAGGATGCGATGGATGCGCGAACACTGAAGATGCAGGACTGCATCGACGACTGCCTCCGCTGTTACGCCACCTGCTTCGGCATGGCGATGACCCACTGCCTCGAGGCAGGTGGAGAACACGTGGCGGCTCCGCATTTCCGGATCATGATAGCATGTGCTGAAATCTGCCGCACGGCGGCACACTTCATGCTGATGCGATCAGCGCACGCGGGCCATGTCTGCCGCGAGTGTGCCGAGATCTGCGAGCAGTGCGCCGCCGACTGCGAAAAGCTCGGCGACATGGACGATTGCGTCGCCCAGTGCCTCCGTTGCGCGCGGAGCTGCCGCGCGATGGCGGATCAGCCTTCCGCCTGACCCACACTGTCCCGCCTCGGCCGGACGGTGGGAAAGCGAAGCTCGAAACATGTGCCCTCGCCCGGGCGAAATTCGCTGGTGCCCTCGAGCTGCAGCGTCAGCGCCCGTATGAGCTTGAGGCCGAATCCCTTCGTTTCCCGTTCCGGCGAGGCGGCGAACTTGCCGTTGTCGCACACGCGCAGCAGCAGATCCTTGCCCTCACGCCTGAGGTTTACCCGTACCGTAAGACGATCACCGCCGCTCTCGGCATGCTTCAGGGCGTTCGTGACGGCTTCGCTCAGGATGAGGGCGAAGGGAACGGCGCGTTCGAGATCGATGGGCGTCGGCTCGGCCTCGACCTCACAGCGCGCCTCGCGGTCCGCGGCGGCGGTGAGGGCGGAGCAGAGCGTGGGGATGTAATCCGCGAGATCGAGATCGGTGGCCTCGGCTCGCGAGTAGAGGAGCTCGTGCACCAGCGACATGGCCTGGATACGCCGTTCAAGGTGGCCGGCGCCCTCGCCATGGCTTTCCTGGAGCCGGGCAAGGCTCGAGATGATCTGGAGATTGTTCTTCACGCGGTGGTGCACTTCGCGGAAAAAGGCGGTCTTCTCTTCCAGAGCGCGGTTCAGGTGGCTGGTCCGCTCTTCGACAAGTCGCTCGAGGTTGGCGGCATTGGCGAGCAGCATCCGGTGTTGCCGCCAGGCGAGATAGCCCAGAGCAAACAGGATGATGAAGCTCGTCGCGAAGAAGGCGACGTAGGAAACGACGTTGCGCCGCCAACGCGCGGTGATGGCCTCTTCGCTCATGCCGCGGCCGACGTAGACCGGATACCCGTCGACCCGCGCAAAGGCATAGCTGCGCCAGACCCCATCCAGCGCCGAAATCCGCTGCAGGGTACCGCGGTCACCGGCGGCGAGAACTGCCGTGAACCGGGGGTCGGAGGCATAGTTGCTTCTGTTGAGGCTTGCGGGGTAGCGCACGAGAACCTCACCATCCTCGCGAAACAGGCTGGCGGAGCCCTCCGGATCCCCCGAGGTCTCGAGAGACTTGAAGAGCTTGCGAAAATATTCTGTCGAGATCACCGTTCCCACGAAGCCGCCGAAGGAGCCGTCCGGCGCATCGATCCGGAAGGACACGTTGAACACCTCTTCCTTTGCGCCGCTGATAGGACTGAACGGACGCGTCACCACGACCTTTCTCGTCGTGGTCTTCAGGTTTCGGAAATATTCGCGGTGGGAGACGTCCGTCGGCGGCTGAGGAAAGGCAAGGCTGCTGGCCCTCGCGATGCCGTCTGCATCGTTCAGCCAGATCGAATGGACCTGCGGGAACTGCCGGGCAGTCTCCGCCAGGTAGTCGTGGATTTCTCGTGAATCGCGGATCTCGTTCCAGTCCATCCCGCGGATGCGGATCATGATGCTGCGCGCAATCACCTCATGCGTCAGGAAGATCGAAAGCGCGTGCTGGTGCAGCAGGTCCCGGCTGCTCGCCACCTCCGCCTGTGCCTGGGCCCTGACGCTCTGGTAGTCGCGCCAGGTGGCAAGCGCCAGAAGAAGGATCGGCAGCACGAGCACGGCGACGATGAGAATCCCCGCGGCAAGCAAGCCTCCGGGCTTCCTGCCGGACTCCCGGCCACGGGGCCCCTGGTGATGTGCAGTCACAGACCGCTTAACTCGCCGTTCGCCTGCCGAGAGGGGCCACACCCATCGCGGCCGCCAGGCCTCGCGCCAGCTTCTCCTGTGTATAGGGCTTGTCGATTACCGTCGCCGCGGCGCCGCTGGCAAGACGCACCTCGCCATACCCGGTGGCGAAGAGCACCGGCACGCCACGCTCGATCAATACCTCGGCCACCGGATCGATCCGCTCGCCGCGGACGTTGACGTCGAGAACCGCAGCGTCGATGGCTTCCTCCCGCGCCAGCGCCATGGCTGCATCGATGGTCGCCGCGGGGCCCACGACCTCGCTTCCCAATTCCGTAAGCATATCCTCCACCATGACGGCGATGAGAGCTTCATCTTCCACCACAAGGATGCGCTTTCCCCTCAACCACGGCATGCATGTCCTCCCGGCACTGACAACGGCATTTCTATCACGCAGACCACGCCGGCCGGATCAAAAGACATCTCGACGCTGCCGTCGAGGTCACGCGCCAGCGTCCGTTCGAGAAGCAGCGAGCCAAATCCGCGATGGGCCGGCTTGCTCACGGGCGGACCGCCCGTCTCGCGCCAGGCAATCTGCAGCTTGCGTTCGCTGTCGAGGCAGCGCCAGCGCAAGTCCACCTGGCCTTCGTCATTGGACAGGGCGCCGTACTTCATCGTGTTGGTGAAAAGCTCGTGCAGCGCGAGCGCGATCGAAAGGGCGGCATGCGGACTGAGCAGAATGGGCGGTCCGTCCGCCGTGATGCGCTGGCCGGCCGCGCTGCGCAGCTGCAGCGCGTCCGTGACCAGCTGGTGGAGAGAGGTGTTTTCCCAGTGCGAGCGGGTGAGAAGGTCGTGGGCGCCGGACAGGGCCTGGAGGCGGCCCTCGAAGGCCTTCCTGACCTTTCCGTCCGTTTTGCGGAAGGTCTGGTAGGCAATTCCCTGCACGACGGAGAGCGTGTTCTTCACACGGTGGTTGAGTTCCGCGAGCAGCAGTTCGCGCTGCTCCTCGGCATGCTTGCGCTCGGCAATGTCCGCCACGGTGGCGATGACGCGCATGCCTTCGGACGTGAGGATCGGGTTGACGCCGATTTCGAGTGGAATGTCGCGACCATCCTTGCGCCTACCCGTGACCTCGCGGTTCACGAGGTGCGGTCCGGGGCCCCAGACGTGCCGGTCCCGGAGGGAGGGGTGCTGCTCACGCATGGCGGGCGGCACGAGCACCTCGATGAACTGGCCGATGAGCTCGCCCCTTTCGTAACCGAACAGCCTCTCGCAGCGCGCGTTGATCATCATGATGCGGCCGTCGCCATTCGTCATCACCATGCCGCTGGGGGAGGCCTCGACCACAAGGCGGAAGCGCTCCTCGCTCTCCCGCAGGGCCTTCTCGGCCCGGATCCGGTCTGTGGTATCGGTATTGACACCGGTGAGGCCCATGAAGGTGCCATCCACCGAAAACCGCGGGTGCGCCACGGTCTCCAGCGTGCGGTATTCGCCAGCCGCATTGCGGTATCGGCCGGAGACGGTGACGCTCACATGGTCGCGCAGGGCGGCGCCCATGTGGCCCATCACGTGGTCGATGTCCTCGGGGTGCATCGAACTGCGCCAGTCGAAATTCTTGATATCGGCCTCGCCGACATTCCAGAAGCGCCGGAGCATGCCGTTGAGGTGCAAGCACCTTCCCTGCATGTCGCACATCCAGATCATCACCGGCGCATGCTCGGCCATGATGCGGAAGCGCTGCTCGGATTCCTGGAGCTCTTGCAGGACGGCGAGCCTCGCCTTCTCGGCCTGGGCACGCTCGAGGCTGAAACCCAGCTGCCGCGCGATCGTCACTGCCAGCGTCTTCGCCGCATCGCTGTAGGTGTGGGGCGCGGCATGGTAGGCCATGAACTTGCCGATGACCTTGCCTTGGGATGTGAGTGGAATGAAGGCCAGCGCACGGATGCCTTCCGCCTCGATCGTTCGCTTCACCGAGTCGCTTTCCTGCGTCTCCCGGATGTCGGAGACGAAGATGGGTGGTGGATCGACCGTTCCGGGCCGCCAGGGCGTGTGGCCCTCGAGCGACTTGCGATAGTGCTCGGAGAGGCCACGCCAGGCGACAAAGCGCATCACCCCGTCCGGATCGAAGAGGAGGATGGAACACTTGGGGCAGCCGAGGCCTTCCGAGATGGCGTCGAGACCCGCTTCCAGCATGGCTCCGACGTCGTTGGCGCGGTAAAGGCTGTCAGTGAGGCGGTAGAGTGTTTCAAGATGGGCGGCGCGGCCCTTACCGCCAAAACGCAAGCGTCCACGCGGTGCTGGTCTTGCACCTGCGGCGTCCGTCTGGTCTGTCCGTCCCAGAATCAATCGACCCGTTCCCGGCACTGCCAACCGCTTCCGGCCAGCCCCCAACATAAACCCGTTCTTTGTCTTAGTCCCTCTGCACTGGGCGCAAACGCGAACGGCGCGGAAAGGTTCCCTTGCCGAGGAACTCTTGTTCCAAACCATCGTTTGCCGCGGATGTATCTGGCGCGCTTCTATCTCCCGCTCCGCGACAATGAAGGCGAACCCTTCCCGACCCTGATGTTCAGGGTGGTCGAGGCCGAGTTGTCGAGGCACTTCGGCGGTGTCACGGCCCACCTCGAATCCCCGGCCAGCGGGCTTTGGCGCGAGAAGGGCAAGACGCACGCCGACGAGGTCGTCATCTTCGAGGTGATCGTCGAAGATCTCGACCGGTGGTGGTGGACGTCCTACCGCGAGAGACTGGAACGGGATTTCCGGCAAAAGCGCATTCTGCTGACTCTCCAGCCAGTCGAGGTGCTCTAGGAACTCCCCGCGGCCTGCAGCATTGAACACCCCATGGCAATTGTAAGGCCGAGCAAGACTTCCACGCGCCGCCGCGTCCCGGCGCACAGTTCCGGGCGGTCCAACCGGCGCATCCGGAATCGCATGGAAGAGCGTGTCTCCCTTCTCTCCCGCCGCAAGGCTGCGATACCCCAGCGGCTTTCGGACCTCGACCGAGAATGGGACATTGAACGCGCCATCGAAGCCAATGCCGCAGTGATCGCGATGAGCGGGGTGGCGCTCGCGGCTCTGCATGACCGGCGCTGGCTGGCCTTGCCGGCACTGGTCACGGGTTTCCTGCTGCAGCATGCGGTGCAGGGCTGGTGCCCTCCGGTTCCTGTGCTGCGCGGCCTGGGATTCCGCACTGCAGACGAGATCAATGCAGAGCGAATGGCGCTGAAGGCAATTCGCGGCGATTTCAGGGGTCTCGAGAAGTCGCCGCAGAGGGCGCTCGAGGCCGCCCGCCGCTAGCCCGCCCGAAAGACATCCCCGAAGCGCTTGCGAAGCTCTGCCTTCTGCACCTTACCCATTGCATTCCTCGGCAGTTCCGAAACCGCGAAAATGCGTTTCGGAACCTTGAACTTCGCAAGGTTCCTGGAGAGGACGGCGATGAGTTCCGCCTCGGGCGGTATGGGTCCGCTCGCCGTCACCACCGCAACAACGCCTTCGCCGAAGTCCGGATGATGCACGCCTATGACAGCGGATTCGGCAATCCCCTCAAGCCCGTCGAGGGCTTCCTCTATCTCCTTGGGATAGACGTTGAAACCGCCGCTGATGATCAGGTCCTTGGCACGTCCGACGATGCTGACGCGGCCTTCCTGATCCATCGTGGCGAGATCGCCCGTGATGAAATAGCCGTCTGCGCTGAAATCCTCCCTTGTCTTCTCAGGCATGCGCCAGTAGCCCTTGAAAACATTCGGTCCTTTCACTTCGAGAACGCCAGGCTGCTCGCCCCGGATGCGTACCGATACGTCGGGCAGCGCAAAGCCGACCGTGCCCGGCACCCGCTCCCCTTCGTAGGGATTGGACGTGATCATGCCCGTCTCCGTCATCCCGTAGCGCTCCAGAATGGCGTGGCCGGTGCGCGCTGCGAATTCCCTGTGCGTCTCGGGGAGAAGCGGTGCCGAGCCTGAAATGAAGAGGCGCATGTTCGAAGCCGCCGCGCGCGTGAGGCCACCCTCGGCGAGGAGCCGCGTGTAGAAGGTGGGCACGCCCATCATCAGCGTGGCAGAAAGCATTTCGGCCAGCATGGCCTTCGCATCGAACTTCGCAAACCACACGATTTCGCTGGCTGCGAGGAAGGCAGTATTGAGCGCGACGTAGAGACCGTGCACGTGGAAGACGGGAAGCGCATGGAGCAGCCGGTCCCCCGCCGTGATCCGCCAGAGGCTCACCAGGGTGGCGGCGTTCGACTCGAGATTGCCGTGGGTGATCATCGCACCCTTGGAACGGCCGGTGGTCCCGGAGGTGTAGAGCAACCCCGCGAGATCGTCGCTTCCGCGCATGGCCGTGTCGTGCCGGTCCTCCATTGCCGCTGCAAGTGTGGCGAGAGAACCTTCCCCTTTCGCGTCCAGATTGACTACGGCGAAAACCTTGCAGCGGTCGGCCAGCTGTCGCATCTCAGCGTGCCGGGAAGGATCACACACGATCACCTTCGGCGCGGCATCCTCCACGAAGTAGGCCACCTCGGCCGCCGTGTAAGCAGCATTGAGCGGCTGGTAGACGGCACCCAGCTTCAGAACTGCGAGGTAGAGCAGCACATTGGCGATGGATTTCCCGACCTGCACGGTCACCCGGTCGCCGGGCTCCACGCCGAGGGTGGCGAGAGCATTGGCATACCGCGCAGCCCCGCCTGCAAGATCGGCGAAGCTGAGGTGCCCCCCTCCATCAACTGCGCGGATCGCCGTCCGCTCCGCATTGGCGGAAAAGGACTGTTCGAAGCGGCAATAGAGATTGGCGTTGCTCATGCTTCGAGGAAGGCTTTCATGCGCTTCAGCGCCTCGGCGAGGTCGGCCTCGCTCGCCGCGTAGGAGAGCCGCATGAAGCCCTTGCCGTTGGCGCCGAAGCTCTCGCCGAAGATCAGTGCCACATGGGCCTTGTCGAGAAGTTCACGGGCCAATTCGCGCGATTGCCAGCCTGTGCCCGCGATGTTTGGGAAGGCATAGAAGGCCCCGCCCGGGACACGGCAGCGCACACCCCTTATGTCGTTGAGGCCCTTCACCACCATGTCGCGGCGGCGCTGAAAGCTCTTGCGGAAGCCTTCGATCTCGTCCATCGGCCCGGTGATTGCCGCAAGGCCCGCCATCTGGGTTGCCACGCTGGTGCAGGAATGATCGACCGTGATAAGCTTTTTTACATATTCTATCAGGTGCTTGGGCCATATTCCGAAACCAAGGCGCCAGCCGGTCATCGCAAATGTCTTGGACCAGCCGTCGAGAATGATGGTGCGGTCGCGGAGTTCGGGAAACGAAAGGAAACTGGTGAAATCGACCCCGTCATAGATCTGATGGCTGTAGATCTCATCGGAAAGCACGGCGACGTCTGGATATTTTGCCAGGCCTTCGGCGAGCTTGGTGATCTCCTGGCGCGAGACGACGCCACCGGTCGGGTTGGCGGGCGAATTGATGATGATGAGGCGCGTCGCCGGTGTGATCAGCGAAAGCACCTCTTCGGCATCGAAGCCGAAGTCCTTCTCTTCGCGGATGGGATAGGGCACGGGTTTGGCGCCGCTCGAGCGGGCGGCATCGCGATAGGGCGGGAAGCCGGGATCGGGGTAGAGGATTTCCGCGCCCGGTCCGCCGAAAATCTGGCAGGCGAAGTAGAAGGTCACCTTGCCGCCCGGCACGATGACCACCTCTTCGCCGGAAATCGGCACGCGAAAGCGGTTGCCCACATATTGGGCCACGGCATCGCGCAGCACGGGCAGCCCCTGCGGGCTCGTATAGCCATGGGGCCCGTCGCGCACCGCTTTCTCGGCCGCCTCGAGAATATGCCTCGGCGGGGTGAAGTCTGGCTGGCCGATCCCTAGGTTGATCACGGGGTGTCCCTTGGCCTTGAGCGCATTGGCCCGGTCGAGCACGGTAAAGGCGGTCTCTTCCTCGATGGCCGCCACGGCAGGATTTATCTTGAGCATCAGGTCACATCATCGATTGCGGGGTCGAGCAGGTGGCTGACGTTCCGTCCGCCATGGCCCGTTTGTACGGCCTGCGTGAAGATGTCCGCAACGGAATCCGTCAGCCGCGATCTGCAACCCAGCCCTTCCGCCAGCTCCGCATAGTAGGAGATGTCCTTGGCGGCATTGGCCAGGGTGAAGCGATAGCCGTCGAAATCGCCCTTGAGCGCCGGCTCGACCATCTTGCGCAGCACGCCGGAATTGCCCGAGCCGTTGAGCATCACCTCATAGAGGTCCTTCCAGTCGACCTGGGCCCGGTGGGCGGCGTTGAAAGCCTCCGCCACCAGCGCCACCATGCCGGTGACGAGATAATTGGAGATGACCTTGGCGGTATGCCCGGATCCCGGAGGGCCGAAATGCCTCACCGTGGAGGCAAAACAGGAGAGCAGGGGGCTGATGCGGGCAAATATTTCCTCGCTCGCTCCGCAGAGCACGCCGAGTTTCCCCTGCTCGGCCTGTTCCGGGCCTCCCGTCAGGGGAATATCGGCGTAGCCGACATCCAGGAGCTTCAGTTCGCGCGCCAGCCGCCTCGTCACCTCGGGTGCGGAGGTTCCCGCATCCATGAGGACCTGGCCTGCGCGCAGGTGAGGCCTGAGACCGGAGATCGTCTCCTCCACTACGTTTGACGTGGTGAGACAGAGCAGGATTGCCTCGGCCTTGGCGATTTCCTCCAGCGAGCGCGCCTCACTCGCACCCCTCGCCACGAGGTCTTCCACGGGCTCGCGATTGCGGTGCGCGATCACGCTCACCCGATGGCCATGCCGCAGGAGATTGACAGCCATGCCATGTCCCATCATCCCGGCACCGATCAGTCCGACATGCATGCTTGCCTCAATTGCCCGGCCTCCGTATGGTCCCGCCCGAAAAACGCAGGGAGTTGGGCATCATGGCGCTGCATCGCAATTTCATCAATGGCGAATGGCTGGAAGGTAAGGGCGTTCGGGAGAACGTAAACCCCTCCGACATCACCGATGTGGTGGGCGAATATGCCCAGGCGGACAAGGCCCAGACTGAAGCCGCCATCGCCGCGGCCAAGGCTGCCCAGCCCGCCTGGGCCGCTACCACGCCGCAGGCCAGGGCCGATATCCTCGAATTCATCGGCTCCGAACTCCTGGCACGGAAGGACGAAATCGGCCGGCTTCTCTCGCGCGAGGAGGGAAAGCCCCTCTCCAACGGCATTGCCGAGACGATGCGGGCCGCGCAGATCTTCAAGTTCTTCGCGCAGGAGGCACTGCGCGTCGAAGGCGTTGCGATCTCCTCCGTGAGGCCCGGCGTGGACGTGACGATCACGCGCGAGGCCCTGGGCGTCGTCGGCCTGATCTGCCCGTGGAACTTCCCCATCGCCATTCCCGCCTGGAAGATGGCGCCGGCACTGGCCTTCGGCAATGCCGTGGTGTTCAAGCCGGCGGATCTCGTTCCGGGCTCGGCCTGGGCGCTCGCGGAGATCATCTCGCGCTCGGGAATTCCGAAGGGCGTGTTCAACCTCGTCATGGGGCGGGGTTCCGTCGTCGGACAGACGCTGCTCGACTCGCGTGACGTCAATGCGATCTCCTTCACGGGGTCAGTCGATACGGGAGCCAAGGTGGCGATGGCCTGCGCGGCGCGGGGCGCCAAGTTCCAGCTGGAGATGGGCGGCAAGAACCCGCTCGTGGTGCTGGACGATGCCAATCTCGACATTGCGGTGGCGGCGGCGCTCGACGGCGCCTTCTACCAGACAGGACAGCGCTGCACCGCCTCCTCGCGCCTCATCGTGCAGTCGAAGGTGCATGACGCCTTCGTCGAGCGCATGGTCGAAGGCATGCAGAAGCTGAAGGTCGATCACGCGCTCAAGGAGGGAACTGTCGTGGGCCCCGTCGTCGACGAGAACCAGATGGCGCAGGATGAACGCTACATCCAGATCGCGCGTGACGAGGGGTGTGAACTCGTTTGGGGCGGCGAACGGCTCAACCGGGACACCAAGGGCCACTACCTCAGCCCGGCCCTGTTCATCGGCACCAACAACGCCATGCGCATCAATCGGGAAGAAGTGTTCGGACCGGTTGCCTCGGTCATCAAGGTCGATAGCTATGAGGAGGCGCTGGGAGTCGCCAACGACACGGCCTTCGGCCTTTCTTCTGGGATCATCACCACCTCGCTCAAGCATGCGAGCGACTTCCGCAAGAAGTCGGCAGCGGGCATGGTGATGGTGAACCTCGCCACGGCCGGCGTGGACTACCACGTGCCTTTCGGCGGTCGCAAAGGCTCGAGCTATGGCGCGCGCGAGCAGGGCCGCCACGCTGTCGATTTCTACACCTCGATCAAGACGGCCTATACGCTGGCGTGAAGCCTCCCGCCCGCTCCCGCTCAGTCGGCGGGCGCGGGCACTTCCCGCATCTTGCCCACCGAGGCCTCGCGGGCGAAGACGACGAGCCCGCTCGCCACCACGATGCCGGCACCGATGAGCGTCCAGAGATCGGGCACATCGCCGAAGAATGCGTAGCCGGCGATGATCATCCAGACGATCTGGGTATAGAGGAAGGGTGCCAAGGCGCTTGCCGGCGCGAGGCGGTGGGCCTGGATGAGCATCAGGTGACCCACCGCACCTGCAAGCCCCATGAAGCCCAGCAGCAGCCATTGCAGGCCCTGCGGCATCTGCCACAGCAGGGGCAGGGGAACGGCCGCGGCGAGTGTTCCGACGAAACCCACGTAGAACAGCGATGTCTCCGCCCGGTCGCGGGCGCCGACCTTGCGGGTGACGATATTGTAGATCGCACCGCAGAAGGATGAGCCGACCGAGAGCAGCATCGCCCAGTGAAAGCCGTCGCTGCCCGGACGCATGATGACGAGCACGCCGAGGAAGCCGACGATCACCGCCACCCAGCGCCGCCAGCCCACATGCTCACCGAGGATCGGCACGGACAGGGCGCAGACCCAGAGCGGGATGGTGAAAAAAATCGCCGCCGTCTGAGCCAGTTGCAAGTGCATCATGGCAAGGAAGTTCAGGATCGTCGACACCATCAGGAGGACGCCGCGCAACGCTTGCAGCACCGGGTGCCCGGTCGCGAAGAGTGCCATTCCGCCAGTGCGGAGCACGACGACGACCGAGATCAGGAACGCCACCGAATAGCGCCCGAACACGGCGACGGCTGCAGGCAGCTCCTGAGTGACGAGCTTTGCCGCCGTGTCGAGGCTGGTGAAGACGACCATGGAGGCCATCATCAGGAGGATGCCCGTGATGCGCGGTGTCATGCGGCAGACTGTTAGCGCGGCTTCCGACGCCATGACATCCGCTGCAGCGGCACACACCCCTGCGATTCCCGCATGGGGAAGACAGCCCGTCAGGCCAGAACGATGCCGCGATCAGCGAAGGACTTGCGCGCCTGGTCCGCCGAACCTTGAAGATCGATGGCCCGGCATGCGGCCTCGATCACCTCCGTGTCGAAGCCCAGCATGCGGGCATCCTCGGCCGAGAAACGCACGCAAAAATCAAAAGCAAGGCCGACGCATACGACCTTTTCGAATCCGCGTTCCCTCAGATAACCGCCAAGCCCCGTCGGTGTCTTGTGGTCATTTTCGAAGAAGGCGGAATAGCTGTCGATCTCCTCGCGGAATCCCTTCCGGAGGATGAGTTCGGCGTGGGGGATGTGCAGGTCCGCATGGAGGGCGGCGCCCGGGGTGTCCTGGATGCAGTGATCCGGCCACAGCGTCTGCGGGCCGTAAGGCATCATCGTGGTCTCGAAGGCGCTCTTGCCCGGGTGCCGAGAGGCGAAGGACTTGTGTTCCGCAGGATGCCAATCCTGCGTCAGGACCACGTGGCGGAAACTCTTCGCGAGCCGGTTGATGAGCGGCACCACCTCGTTCCCGCCCGGCACGGCCAGCCTGCCCCCGGGGCAAAAGTCGTTCTGCACGTCGATGACGAGGAGTACGTCGGTGTCCTTCCACATGGTTTCACCTCATATCGGCAATGGCCGCCGCGCAGCCCTTGAATGCAGGGAACCTGTCGATGATCACATAGACGGGGATCGGCCGCATCACATAGGCGAGCCGGCCCTTCTCCTGGAAGATGGTGCGGAAGGGGCCATCTTTCAATTTTCCGACGATGGAAGGCGCGATGCCTCCCGCGAGGTAGACCCCGCCCTTGGCCTGCATGGTCATGGCCGCATCGCCCGTGATCCGCGCGAGCCAGGTGATGAACTGATCGAGCGTCCGCACCGCCGCCTCATCGGTGCCGGCGAGAGCGGCCTGCAGAACCGCCTCTGGCGTGGCGAGCGAGGGTCTTTCCGCCACGGCCCGGTACATGCGCAGCATGCCTCCCCCGGTAATGGCGTCCTCCGCCTCGAAGGGAACCCCGGGTTTCGACATCTTTCCGCGCCAGTCGAACTCCTCCTGGGTGACGACGGGGAGGGTGACGTGGCCGACCTCTCCCGGCAGCGCCATCCAGCCCCCCTGTGGCAGTGGCGCCAAGGTAGCCATGCCGAGGCCGGTGCCGGGGCCAAGGACGATCTTGACGGCCGGCTTCTCCGGTGTTCGGCCACCGATCTGCACAACGTCCTGCGTACCGAGATGAGGGAGCGAGAGGGCGAGGGCCTCGAAGTCGTTGAGGAGCCGGAAGCAGCTCGCCCGCGCGGCGCGCTGGAGAGAATTCCGCGTGAAACGCCAGTCACGGTTGGTGAGCGCCACCGTCTCGCCCTCTACGGGGCCGGCGACGGCGATGGCGGCTCCGGAGAGGGTCGAAACCGCCCTGGCCCCCAGATAGGCGGCAATCGAATCTTCGAGGCAGGCGAAATCATCATTCTTCTGGACGGCGATGTCCTGCACGGCGACCGAGCCTGGCTCGACCAGCCCGAAGCGGGAATTGGTGCCCCCGATATCGCCGACAAGTGCCAGTTTCGTCATGTCTTTCCCCTTCTTTCCAACTGCCACGGGAACAGGCTTTGAGCAACAGCGAAAGCTTTACCCTGCCGCAAAAGCCGGTTAGGAAGCCGGCCAAACCCCTTCAGATTTCAGGATTTCCTGTGACGAACCCGCTCGAACAGGAGGTGGCGCGCCGGCGCACCTTCGCCATCATTTCCCACCCGGATGCCGGCAAGACGACCTTGACCGAGAAACTCCTGCTGTTCGGCGGTGCGATCCAGCTGGCCGGCCAGGTGCGCGCCAAGGGGGACCGCAGGCGCACCCGATCAGACTGGATGGCGATCGAGCGGGCACGCGGCATCTCGGTCGTCACCTCGGTGATGACCTTCGAATACGAGGGCACGGTCTTCAACCTGCTCGACACGCCGGGCCACGAGGACTTCTCGGAAGATACCTACCGCACCCTGACCGCAGTCGACGCAGCAGTGATGGTGATCGACGCGGCCAAGGGCATCGAGGCCCGAACACGCAAGCTGTTCGAAATCTGCCGTCTGCGGGACATTCCGATCATCACATTCGTCAACAAGATGGACCGCGAGTCGCGCGAGCCGCTGGACCTACTCGACGAAATCGAGAAGGGCCTCGCGCTTACGGTCGCTCCCATGGTCTGGCCCATAGGCCAGGGCAAGGATTTCGCCGGCACCTATGACCTGTCGAGCCCGCGCGTGCGCCAGATCGAGAAGGATCCGGAAGGCGTCCCGGTTTCCGGGCCCGACGATCCGCTGATCGGCAATCTCATCAAGGGCGATACGCTGGTGAAATGGCGGGACGAGATCGAACTGGTGAAAGACCTCTGTCACAGCTTCGATCGCAAGGCATTCCTCGAAGGCCATTTGTCGCCGGTCTATTTCGGCTCGGCGCTCAAGAATTTCGGCGTGCGCGACCTTCTCGAGGCATTGATCGCCTATGCCCCGCCACCGCGCGACCAGCAAGCTTCCTCGCGCGTGGTGCATGCGACGGAGCCCAAGATGACGGGCATCGTCTTCAAGATCCAGGCGAACATGGACCCGAACCATCGTGACCGCATCGCCTTCATGCGGCTCGCCTCCGGCAAGCTCACGCGCGGCATGAAGGTGAAGCTGGTCCGCACCGGCAAGACGGTTGCGCTCAATGCGCCGCAGTTCTTCTTCGCACAGGATCGCTCGATTGCCGACGAGGCCTATGCGGGCGACGTGGTGGGCATTCCCAATCATGGGCTGCTGCGCATCGGCGATACGCTGACCGAGGGCGAGGACATCGTGTTCACGGGGGTTCCCAGCTTCGCGCCCGAAATCCTCAGGCGCGTGAAGCTGGGCGATCCGATGAAGGCCAAGAAGCTTCGCGAGGCGCTGCAGCAGCTCGCAGAGGAGGGGGTGGTGCAGCTCTTCATCCCCGCCGACGGTTCTCCGGCCATCGTCGGCGTGGTCGGCGCCCTGCAACTCGACGTGCTGGCCGACCGTCTCGCCAATGAATATGGCGTTCCGGTGAGCTTCGAGCCGGCGCGCTATGAAGTGATGCGCTGGATCTCCAGCGAGGACGGGAAGAAGCTCGAGGAGTTCATGGCGGCCAACCGCTTCTCGATTGCCCACGACCTTGACGGAGACCCCGTCTTCATGGCGCAATCGGCGTTTAGCCTGAACTACACGCTGGAGCGCGCTCCGGAGATCAGGACGGCGGAGATCAAGGAGATGCACAAGCCCGCATGAACATGCTGAGCCCCTTTCTGCCGCAGGATCTCGGCCTGGCCGAAGCCATCGCCTCTGCGCTGATCTTCCTCTTGTGGGGGCTCTATACGCCGATCCTCAAGCTGATCGGCAGGGGTTCGCTCAACATGCAGCTCCATGCGGTGCGCCTGCGCTGGCTGCAGATGCACCAGGGGATCGAGCGTGAGCACCGGGTGTTCGACGCAATCCTGCTCGGCCACATCTCGTCGTCGATCTCCTTCTTCGGCTCGGGCACGCTGATCGTGCTGGCGGGGCTCGTCGGTGCACTGGCCAACGTGAACAGCCTCTATCACCTCACGCGCGGCCTCACCTTCCTCGACCAGGAGATGTCGCTCGAGCTTTTCACGCTCTACTTCTGCATGCTCACGCTGATCCTGGCGCTATGCTTCTTCTCATTCACATATGCGCTGCGCAAGATGGCCTATACCTTTGCCATGCTCGGGGGGCTGCAGGCGACGCGCGCCGACACCGTCCAGTCGCGCATCATGGGCGAGCAGTCGGCCGTGGTGCTCACCGAAGCGATCCGCTCCATCAATACCGGCATCCGGGGCTTCTATTACGCTGTGGCGACCCTGTTCCTCTTCGCGGGACCTTATGCCTCGCTCGTCGCGACGGTGGCGATCACGGCACTCCTCTATTACCGCCAGCTCTTCTCGCCCACGGCGATGGCCATCGCGAAATATGTGGATGTGCTGAAGGAGACGAAGGGATAGGCCGGCAATTCCGGACCTAGCCCCGCAGCCTTGAGGCCTCGGCGGCGAGCCTTTCGATCCCCGCCCAGTCCTTGGCCTCCACCATCTTCTTCGGAGCCATCCAGGAGCCACCGACGGCGATGACGTTGGAGAGCTTCAGGTAGGACGGCGCCCTCTCCGGCGTGATGCCACCCGTGGGGCAGAAGCGGATCTGCGGCAATGGCGAGGCGAGCGAGGCAAGCGTGGCGGTGCCGCCAGAGGGCTCGGCCGGGAAGAATTTCTGGATCGAGTAGCCCCATTCGAGCAGTGCCATGCATTCGGACGCGGTGACGCCGCCGGGCAGGAAGGCGATGTCATGATCCTCCGCCGCTCCCAGAAGCGTGCCGGTGGCACCGGGCGAGACGGCAAACCTGCAGCCCAGCCTCTCGCTGTCACGGAGCTGTTCAGGCGTCAGCACGGTTCCGGAGCCGACGATTGCGCCCTCCACCTCGTCGATGATGGCGCGGATGCAGTCCATCGCCTTCGCGGTGCGGAGCGTGATCTCGAGAACGGGAAGCCCGCCTCTGACGAGCGCCCGTCCCAGCGGTACGGCATCCTCGATGTTCTCGATCACCAGTACCGGCACCACGGGGACACGGGTGAGCGTGTCTGCCAACGCCTTCTGGTATTCCTTCGCCATCATGCCACCTCGAAGATCGATGCGCCCGCATCGGCCCGTCCTGCAATGGCACGGAAGGCCTGAAACAATTCGCGGCCCGTGCCCGCCACGTTGGCAGAGAGATCGGGAATCATGTCGTCGCGCGAAGAGAGATCGGCCAGAACCTCGAGCGTGCCCCTGTCTGCATCGAGGCGGATCACGTCGCCGTCGCGGATTTTCGCTATGGGCCCGCCGTCGACTGCCTCGGGTGTCAGGTGAATCGCGGCAGGCACCTTGCCGGAAGCGCCCGACATGCGGCCGTCGGTGACGAGCGCCACGCGAAAGCCCTTGTCCTGCAGAACCGCGAGGGGCGGCGTCAAGCGATGCAGTTCCGGCATGCCATTGGCCTTGGGCCCCTGGAAGCGCACCACCGCCACCACGTCCCGGTTCAATTCGCCCGCCCTGAACGCGGCCTGCAACTCCTCCTGAGAGTGAAACACCCGCGCGGGCGCCTCGATCACGTGCCGGTCCGGGGGGATGGATGAGGTCTTGATGACAGCGTTCCCGAGATTGCCGGAGAGCACGTTCAGCCCGCCGGTGGACTGGAATGCGCTCGACACGCCGCGCAGGACGCTTTCGTCCTGCGAGCGCGACACGGCTTCCTCATAGACGAGCGAGCCGTCGGACCGGAGCTTCGCTTCCTTGACATAGCCGGACAGTCCGCTGCCCATGATGGTCGTTACGTCCTCGTGCAGGAGTCCCGCGCCCAGCAGTTCGCGGATCAGGAAACCCATGCCGCCCGCGGCGTTGAAGAGGTTAACGTCCGCCTTGCCGTTGGGATAGACGCGCGCCATCAGCGGCACGACCTTGGAAAGCTCGGCGAGATCGTTCCAGGTCAGTGAAATTCCCGCCGCCGCGGCCATGGCGATCAGGTGGATCGTGTGGTTGGTGGAGCCGCCGGTGGCGAGCAGGCCGACGACGCCGTTCACCACCGCCTTCTCGTCATAGATGCGACCGATGGGGCGGTAGTCGTTGCCGAGCGCCGTGATCGCCAGCGCGCGCTTCGCGGACTCGCGGGTGATGGCATCGCGGAGGGGCGTTCCGGGGTTGACGAAAGTGGAGCCCGGAAGATGCAGCCCCATGATCTCCATGAGCATCTGATTGGAATTGGCGGTGCCATAGAAGGTGCAGGTGCCAGGCCCATGATAGGATTTCGCTTCCGCCTCGAGGAGTTCATCGCGCCCAACCTTCCCCTCGGCGTAGAGCTGGCGAATCTTCGCCTTCTCGTCATTGGGCAGCCCGCTCGTCATCGGTCCAGCCGGAATGAACACGGCAGGGAGATGCCCGAAGGAGAGTGCGCCGATGATCAGCCCCGGCACGATCTTGTCGCAGACTCCGAGATAGACAGCAGAATCGAACATCTGGTGAGAGAGGGCAACCGCGGTGGACAGAGCGATCACGTCGCGCGAGAACAGCGAGAGTTCCATGCCTGTCTCGCCTTGGGTGACGCCGTCGCACATGGCTGGCACGCCGCCCGCCACCTGCGCCGTGCCGCCCGCCTCACGCGCTGCCTCGCGAATCTTCTCCGGATAAGTCTCGAAGGGCTGATGTGCCGAGAGCATGTCGTTGTAGGCCGTGACGATGGCGAGGTTCGGAGCATCGCCGTTCCGCAGCGCCGCCTTGTCTTGCGGCGAGCAGGCCGCGAAACCATGGGCGATATTGGCGCAGCCCAGCGCCTTGCGCTTCGGACGTGCGGCGGCGGCGGCCTCTATCCTGTCGAGGTAGCGGCTGCGCTTTTCCCGGCTGCGCTCGACGATCCTTTCGGTTACTGCGGAAACGATGCCGTTCACGGACACTTGGATCACCTCCTTCGTTCAGGGCGCCCAGTAGAGAGTAAGGGGTGCGGCGCTCCGCAGCAGGGCTCTCACCGGCATTTCCTCGGCAGGACCATCGGAGAGCGCCTTCTGCAGCACCTTCCGCTTTTCTTCACCCTCGATGTGCAGCGCAAGACGCCCCGCCTGCGCGATCGCCGGCAGATTGAAGGTGAGGCGCGGTTCGCCGGCGCCCGGCGCGGTGATCGCGATCAGCCGCGTTCCGGCGCTGTCGTCCAGTGCGTCCTTCAGCCGATCGCCGCCAGGGAAGAAGGACGCGGTGTGTCCGTCGCTGCCCATCCCCAGGATCGCCACGTCGAAGGGCACGGACTTTTCGGCCTGCGGGTTGTCGAGCAGCGGGATGAAGGTAGCGGCGGCAGCCTTGTTCTGCAGCAGGTGTCGGCGCACCAGCCGGGCATTGGAGCGCTCGCTCGTTTCCGGCACCTGGCGCTCGTCGATCAGCGTCACGCTGACACGAGACCAAGGGATTCCGGTCGCGGAAAGCTTCTCAAAAAAGAGCTTTGGCGTCGTGCCGCCAGAGACGGCGAGCGTTGCCTTGCCCTTCGCTTCGATCGCTCGCTCGAGTTCATCCGCCACGTCGCGGGCGAGCGTCTCGGCCAGGGCCTCCCGGGCCTCGAATATGCGTTCGGCTTCGATCATAGGTCTTGGTCCTCATACCAGGTGCGGCCATCGCGCTCGATAAGCGCCACGGCGGCGGACGGGCCCCAGGTGCCCGCCGTGTATGGCTTCGGCATGTCGCCGGATGTGCTCCAGGCTTCGAGAATGGGGTCGATCCAGTCCCACGCCGCCTCCACCTCGTCGCGCCGCATGAACAGAGCCTGGCTGCCGCGCACGACGTCCATCAGAAGCCGCTCGTATGCGTCCGGGTTCCGGACGTTGAAGGCATCGGCGAAACTCATGTCGAGCGGCACATGGGAAAGCCGCATGCCGCCGGGCCCGGGATCCTTGATCATCAGCCACAGCTTCACCCCTTCGTCCGGCTGCAGGCGGATGACGAGGCGGTTTGGCGCAATGGGGCCTGCCTGCCCGTCGAACACCGAATGCGGAATGGGCTTGAAGGTGACGACGATCTCCGAAACACGGCTCGCGAGGCGCTTTCCCGTTCGCAGATAGAAGGGAACACCGCTCCAGCGCCAATTGGCGATCTCAGCCTTGAGCGCCACGAATGTCTCGGTTCTCGATGTGACGGCGCCGAGTTCCTCGAAATAGCCCTTGACCGCCTCGCCTTCGACAGCCCCCGCCCGGTATTGGCCCCGCACGGTGAGGCCCGCGACGCCATCGCCAGAGACGGGTTTCAGCGCTTTCAATACCTTCAGCTTCTCGTCGCGCAGTGCGTCGGCGGCAGTCGAGATCGGCGGCTCCATGGCGACAAGGCAGAGAAGTTGCAGCATGTGATTCTGCACCATGTCACGCAGCGCCCCGGCCGTGTCATAATAGCCGGCGCGGCCCTCCACCCCCAGCGTCTCGGCCACGGTGATCTGCACATGGTCGACGTGGCCCGCATTCCACACCGGCTCGAACAGGGCGTTCGCGAAACGTAGCGCCATCAGGTTCTGGACCGTCTCCTTCCCGAGATAGTGGTCAATGCGGTAGATTTGCGGCTCGCTGAACACGCGGCCGATCGATTCGTTCAGCGCCCGCGCCGAGGCGCCCGACTTTCCGAGCGGCTTTTCGATGACGACGCGCGTCCGTGGCGTCACGAGATGCAGCGACGCCAGCCTGTCACAGATCGGGCCGAAGAGATCGGGTCCGACGGCGAGATAGAAGACGCGGATCCGATCGCTCTCCGGTTTCAGGAGCCTGCCGAGATCGGCCCAGCCATCCTCTGCTCCGGCATCCGCGGCGACATAGGCGAGGCGCGCGAGAAAACGTGACACCACGTCCGGCGGGCGTTCGGCGTCGGGCACGTGGTCCTCGATGGATTTCCGGGCGAGGGCAGCAAACTCTTCGGCGCTCAAGCCTCGCCGCGAACAGCCGATGATGCGTGATCCCGGCGGGATCTGCCCCTGCACATCCCGGTGAAACAGCGCCGGCAACAACTTCCGTTGCGACAGGTCGCCCGTGGCGCCGTACACCACGAGGTCGAACAGATCCACCGGAATGATGCGGGGAGTCATGAAAATCTTTCCGCCGTTGTTGATGTGCGCCCCTCAAATAGCGGCTCCGCCTTACGAGTCAATGAAGGGGGCATGGAAGCCAGCTCGCGGGGTAGTTGCCAATCTCCACCGGCTGACACATGATCGCTGCAAAATCAGGAACTTGGGAGAGAAAACGTGATCCTGTGCTGCGGCGAGGCGCTGATCGATTTCCTGCCTGAAAATTCGGCAGAAGGTGCCATCCGCTATCGCGCTCTGCGCGGCGGCTCGATCTACAACACGGCAATCGCGCTCGGCCGCCTGGATGTGCCGGTTGCACTCTTCTCCGGCATCTCCCGCGACGTCTTCGGCGGCATGCTGCTGAAGGGGCTCACGGCCAGTGGCGTGAGCCTGAAACACGTGCGAATGTCGGATCGGCCTTCCACCCTGGCCTTCGTGACCTTCGAGGACGGCCATGCCCGCTATTCCTTCTTCGACGAGAACTCGGCCGGCCGCATGCTGACGAGGCGGGATTGGCCGAAGCTGGAGAAGAAGGTCGAGGCGCTGCATTTCGGATCGATCAGCCTCATCCACGAGCCGGGGGCCTCCACTCTCGAGGCGCTGCTGCGGCGCGAGGCGAAGAAGCGGGTCATTTCGCTCGACCCCAATATCCGCCCTGCCCAGATCGCCAACCGGCGGGCCCATCTCGCGCGCCTCAACCGCCTGATCGCCATGGCGGACATCGTGAAGGTTTCGGAGGAGGACGTCGACTGGATGACGGGAAAGACCGATGCAAGCGCCACGGCAGCAAAATGGCTGAAACTCGGCGCCAGGCTGGTGGTGGTCACCCGGGGGGCAAAGGGGGTCGAGGCCTTCACCTCGCGCCTTGCCCTGAACTTTCCCGCTGAAACGGTGAAGGTGGCGGACACCGTGGGTGCGGGCGACACTTTCATGGCGGGGCTCCTCGCAGCGCTGCGCCAGGCGAAGCTCCTGGACAAGACGTCGCTCAGAGCCATCGAAGAGCTGGAGCTCGAAAAGGCGCTGGCCTTCGCGTCCCGCGCCGCCGCACTCACCTGCTCCCGGCCGGGTGCGGATCCGCCCTGGGCGCATGAGCTTGCTTGACATTCGCCGCGCTGCCCACGAGGTGAGCGGCATGGAGTTTCCCGTCGACCAGATCATTCCCCGCCTCTCGGGGGCATTGGGCTCAGGCCCTTCGGCGCTACTCGTGGCCGAACCCGGGGCGGGCAAGACGACGCGCGTGCCGCTCAAGCTTCTCGAGGCGCCCTGGCTTCAGGGGCGAAAGATCGTGATGCTGGAGCCGCGCCGGCTCGCCGCGCGCAATGCCGCCCATCGCATGGCGGAAACGCTGGGCGAGGAGGTGGGGGAGACGGTCGGCTACACGGTGCGTCTTGAACGCCGCGTCTCTTCGCGCACCCGGATCGAGGTGGTGACGGAAGGCATCCTCACTCGCCGGCTGCAGTCCGACCCGGAGCTCTCCGGCACCGGACTCGTCATTTTCGACGAGTTCCACGAACGTTCGCTCGATGCCGACCTCGGCCTGGCCCTGACGCTCGACATCCAGCGCGGGCTTCGCGATGATCTGAAAATCCTCGTCATGTCGGCCACGCTCGACGCGGCGCGGGTGGCGGCGCATCTGGGCAATGCACCCCTGATCGATGCGCCGGGCCGCGTTTTCCCGGTCGAGACACGCTATCTCGAGAAGGCGCAGCGCCAGACCATCTCCGCCGATGCCGCGCGCGCCGTGCAACGCGCACTCGGCGAAACCGAGAAGAGCATCCTCGTCTTCCTGCCAGGCGAGGCGGAGATCCGCCGCACCGAGGAAGGGCTCGTTGCCGCGGGCCTGCCCAGCGGCACGGTCGTGCGCCCGCTCTACGGCGCAATGAGCTTTGCTGAGCAGGATGCGGCCATCAGGCCCTCGCCACCGGGCGAGCGCAAGGTGGTGCTCGCCACGACAATCGCGGAGACGAGCCTCACGATCGACGGCATCGGCGCCGTTATCGATACCGGATACAAGCGCGTTCCCCGCTTCGATCCGGCCTCCGGCATGACGGCGCTGGAAACGGTGCGCGTCTCGCTCGCCTCCGCCGACCAGCGCCGCGGCCGCGCCGGCCGCCTTGGCCCCGGAATTGGTTATCGTCTATGGCCCGAGGCAGAGACGCGGGCGCTGAAACCCCACGACGAGCCTGAGATATTCGTCGCCGACCTGGCACCGCTGGTGCTCGAACTGGCGGCATGGGGCGTCAGCGATCCGAAGGTGCTGCCTTGGCTCGACCCGCCGCCCGCCGCACCCTTCGCCCAGGCCCGGGATTTGCTCAAGCGCCTCGAAGCGCTGGACGCCGCAGGCATGATCACTTCCATGGGCAAGGAGATGGTGCGGCTGCCGCTCCATCCCCGTCTCGCGCATATGGTGGTGAGGGGAAAGAGCACGCTTGCAGCCGAACTGGCCGCCCTCCTTTCCGAGCGTGACGGGCTGGCGCGCCACGCCGGCGTCGACATCACGGCACGGCTCTCGCAAGCGAAGGGCGGCGCCCGCGACCGCATCCGCCAGGCGGCAAGGCAGATCAGGCAGATCGCCGGCATCCGCAATGAGGAGAGCGAGGTGAGTGCCGGTGTGCTCGTGGCCTATGCCTTCCCCGACCGCATCGCCCAGCGCCGCGGTGGCGACCGGCGCTATCGTCTCTCCGGCGGCGGCGGCGCGGTGTTGCCCGAGCATGATGCCTTGGCGACGGAGGATTTCCTGGCCGTGGCGACGACCGACGGCGCCTCGGGCGACCAGAAGATCTTTCTCGCCGCGCCCTTGTCGCTGAAGGAGATCGAAGAACATTTCGGGAGCCAGATCGAAATCCGGGACGGGGTGTTCTGGGACAGCCGTGCGAAGGCCATAAGCGCCATGAAGTCCCGCCGCCTGGGAGCGCTGGTGCTCGATGAGAAGCCCTCGATCAATGCCGGTCCATCGCTCATCGCCGAAGCGATGACCGAGGGTGTGCGTGAGTTGGGGCTTTCCGCCCTGCCATGGAGCGACGGAGCCCGGGCCTTGCGGGCACGGGCCATGTTCCTGCGCCGCCTCTTCCCGGAGGAAGGCTGGCCGGACCTCTCCGACAAGGCGCTGATGGCGAGCCTGCCGGACTGGCTCACCCCCTGGCTCGCCGGGATCAGCCGCAAGGCGCATCTCGACAGGCTCGACATGCATCAGATCCTTCAGGGCATGATCCCGCATGAGCTTTCCCGCAGGATGGACCGCCTCGCCCCCGTGCGGATCGAGGTTCCCTCGGGTGCCGATGTGCGGATCGACTATGAAACCGAGGGCGATCCGGTGCTGCGGGTCCGCCTGCAGGAGATGTTCGGCCTCGCCCGCACCCCTGCCATCGCGGAAGGGCGAAGCCCACTGCGGATCGAGTTGCTCTCTCCGGCGGGGCGGCCGCTCGCCGTCACCCAGTCGCTCGAGACTTTCTGGACCAATGGCTACCCCTCCGTGAGGTCCGACATGCGGGGGCGTTATCCCAAGCACGCCTGGCCCGAGGACCCGCTCGCCGCCGCGCCGGTGAAGCCGAGGCGGCTGAGATAGCTCCTCTTTCCTGCGTCCCCGAGGCTTGACCTCGCAGGGTGCCAATGCCAAACACCCGGCCAATCATGATCGACACCGCTCACATCCGCAATTTCTCCATCATCGCCCATATCGACCACGGCAAGTCGACGCTGGCCGACCGGCTGATCCAGCTGTGCGGCGCCGTCTCCGACCGCGAGATGATGGACCAGATCCTCGACTCGATGGATCTGGAGCGCGAGCGCGGCATCACCATCAAGGCCAACACCGTCCGCCTCGATTACACGGCGAGGAACGGCGAAAAATACGTGCTCAACCTCATCGACACGCCCGGGCACGTCGACTTCGCCTACGAGGTGTCGCGCTCGCTCGCCGCATGCGAGGGCTCGCTTCTTGTGGTCGACGCCTCACAGGGCGTCGAAGCCCAGACGCTCGCCAACGTCTACCAGGCCATCAACAACAATCACGAGATCGTGCCCGTCCTCAACAAGGTCGATCTTCCCGCCGCCGATCCGGACCGGGTGCGCCAGCAGATCGAGGATGTCATCGGCATCGACGCCTCGGATGCGATCGCGATCTCGGCCAAGACCGGTGTCGGCGTGTCGGATGTGCTCGAGGCCATCGTCAACCGCCTGCCGCCGCCCAAGGGCGAGCGCAGCAAACCGTTGAAGGCGCTCCTCGTCGACAGCTGGTACGATCCCTATCTCGGCGTCGTGGTGCTCGTGCGCATCGTCGACGGCGTGATGAAGAAGGGCATGAAGGTGAAGCTCCTCTCCACCGATGCGGTCTATCAGCTCGACCGTGTCGGCGTGTCGCGGCCCAAGAAGGAGAACGTCGATGCGCTGGGCCCCGGCGAAATCGGCTTCTTCACCGCCTCGATCAAGCAGGTGGCGGATACACGCGTCGGCGATACCATCGTCGACGAGAAGGCGGTCGACGTCACGCCGCTTCCCGGCTTCCGGCCGGCGCAATCCGTGGTGTTCGCAGGGTTCTTCCCCGTCGATGCCGCGCGTTTCGAGGACCTGCGCGACGCGATGGGCAAGCTGCGCCTGAACGATGCAAGCTTTTCCTTCGACATGGAGACCTCGGCCGCCCTTGGCTTCGGCTTCCGCTGCGGCTTCCTTGGCCTGCTCCATCTCGAGATCATCCGGGAGCGCATCGAGCGCGAGTTCAACGTCGACATCATCACGACCGCCCCCTCCGTCATCTACAAGGTGAACCTGCGCGACGGAAACCAGATCGAGCTCCACAACCCGGTGGACCTGCCCGACCAGACGCTGATCGAGACGATCGAGGAGCCGTGGATCGAGGCGACGATCCTGGTGCCGGACGATTACCTGGGCTCCATCCTGAAGCTCTGCGAGGATCGCCGCGGCCGCCAGAAGCAGCTCACCTATGCGGGCTCGCGCGCCATGGTCGTCTACGAACTGCCGCTCAACGAGGTGGTGTTCGACTTCTACGACAGGCTCAAGTCCGTCTCGCGCGGCTATGCCTCCTTCGACTACAAGATGATCGGCTACGAGGAGGGCGATCTCGTTCGCCTTGGCATCCTCGTCAATGGCGAGCCGGTCGATGCGCTGGCGATGATCGTTCACCGCGGCCGGGCCGAGCAGCGCGGCCGCGTGATGTGCGAGAAGCTCAAGGAGCTGATCCCACGCCACATGTTCCAGATCCCCATTCAGGCGGCGATCGGCGGAAAGATCGTGGCGCGCGAGACGCTTTCCGCGCTGCGCAAAGACGTTACCGCCAAGTGCTACGGCGGCGACATCAGCCGCAAGCGCAAGCTTCTGGAGAAGCAGAAGGAAGGCAAGAAGAAGATGCGCCAGTTCGGCAAGGTCGAGATCCCGCAGGAAGCATTCATCTCCGCCCTCAAGATGGACGAGAACTGAGAGGCTGATCTTCAATCGGGGCTGGACCGTAGTTTGGAACGATTCTAAACTCGTGACGAACCGAAGGGATTTCGAAGGCCTTGAAGAGCTTTTCCGACCTCACCGAACAGGAACTCCTGGCGCTCGCCATCTCGAGCGAGGACGATGATGCGCGCGCCTATGCGGGGTTCGCCCATTCGCTGATGGACATCTACCCGGCCTCGGCCAAGGTCTTCATGGAGATGGCGGAAGAGGAGCATGAGCACCGCCGCTGGCTGACCGAACTCTACGCCCGGAAGTTCGGCGATTTCATACCGTTGATCCGCCGCTCGGACATCCAGGGCTTCGTGCGCCACAAGCCGGCCTGGACCATCGGCAAGATGAACATCGAGGAGATGCGCCAGCGCGCCGAGGTGATCGAGCTCGAGAACTACCGTTTCTACAAGCAGGCCGCCGAGCGCTCGCAGGACGAGCAGGTGAAGAAGCTTCTCCTGCAACTCGCCGAGGCGGAGAAGGGACATGAGTCGATCGCGGTGAAGCTGGGGCTTACCCACCTCACCGCGGATGCCAAGCTCGAGGAGGGCGAGGCCAAGCGCCGGCTGTTCCTGCTGCAGGTGATCCAGCCCGGCCTCGTGGGGCTGATGGACGGCTCTGTCTCGACGCTTGCTCCGCTCTTCGCCGCCGCCTTCGCCACCGGCGATACTTGGGAAACCTTCCTGGTCGGCGCGGCGGCATCGGTCGGTGCGGGCATCTCCATGGGTCTTGCCGAGGGCCTGTCCGACGACGGCAAGCTGACGGGGCGCGGCCATCCGCTGATCCGCGGCTTGGCGGCCGGCATCATGACGGCCGTCGGCGGCCTGGGCCATGCGCTGCCGTATCTCATTCCGGATTTCCAGCTCGCCACCTGGATCGCCATCGCCGTCGTCTTCTGCGAGCTCTGGGCGATCTCGTGGATCCGCTACAAGTACATGGACACGCCGTTCCTCAAGGCGGCTTTCCAGATCGCGGTGGGAGGCTTCCTCGTCTTCCTCACCGGCATATTGATCGGCAGCGCCTGAGCAGGCGTCTTCAGCCGAGGCGGATCAGAGCGGCGCCAGCGACGATCAGGGCTGCGCCAGCCAGCCGGGGGAGGCTGACTGTTTCCTTCAACACCCGCATGGAGAGCAGCATGACGACGAGAATGCTCGTCTCGCGCAGCGCCGCGACGCTGGCGACGGGCGCGTGTGTCATCGCCCAGATGGCGATCCAGTAGGCGCCGCCGGAGAGCAGGGCACCGGCAAGCCCGGTCTTCCAGTAGGGTGCGACGTCCCTGGCGATGCCTGGACCTCGCATCGCCAGCGCCACAAGCCCGAACAGGATCGAATCGAAGACGAAGACCATGCCCGCATAGGAGGCGGGTTCGCCAGAAAGGCGCCCGCCCATGCCGTCGACGATGGTATAGGAGGCAATGAAAACCGAAGTCCCGAGGGCGAAGAACAGCGTCATTCCGTCGGGCCTGATGCCTCGCTGGCCGAGCAGGCTCACGAACCAGATACCCAGCACGAGCAATCCAACACCCAACGCGCCTGGCAGGCTCGGTTGCTCCTGCATCACGGCCCAGGCGGCTGCGAGGGTGAGGAGTGGGGCAGCGCCGCGGGCGATCGGATAAACCTGGCTCAGGTCTCCCGTCCGGTAGCTGCGCACGAGGAAGAGGTTGTACCCGAGGTGCAGGATGCCCGACGTGACGGCGTAGGGGATGCTCGCCGGAGCGGGCCAGGGGAAGGCCGCGACCATGGCCAAACCCATCACCCCGATCATGCTTTGAATCAGGACGAGCGAAAGGAACCTGTCGAGCTTGAGCTTGACAAGCACGTTCCAGCCCGCGTGCATGACGGCCGCCGCGAGCACAGCCAGAAAGACGGTGAGATCCAAGGTGAAGGCTCCGCCGGCCCCGGATTAGTGCATCATCGGCGAAAGTGGAAATGCCTTTTCAGCAGCCGCTGCAGTTCAGCCGGCTGGACTGGCGTGGCCGGAGCGAAATCTGCTCTCTCAGGACGAAGGTGCTTGCGCCCAGGATCTGCTCGCCGAGGAAGCGTGCAATGAAGGGACGATAGTTGGTGCACATCACCGCGACCACCACGTCGTTGCCGTCGGTCATGAGGGTTTCCATGCCCTCTGTCGAAGGATTCTGGCAGTTCGGGCCGGTTCCCGAAATGCGGCCCCAGACGTGCTCGACCGCGCCCGAACCGGAGGCCATGCGGTAGGTGTGGACCTCCACGCGGATGTCCTCCATGTCGTAGGGGCTCATCGCCATTTCGGCCGCCTTGAAGTAGTCGTCGATCCGGGCAGCGCTCACCTCGAGCTCGTTCTGGGTCACGAGATCGGCCACGACGCTTGTCCCGTACGTCAGTTTGCGGTTGATCGTGATCAGCCCTGTGAGGTCGAAGAGACCGAAATAGAGGAGCATCAGTACCGGCAGGATCAGGGCCACCTCGATGGCGGCGATGCCGGACTGGTCACGTCTGAAGCGCGATGAGGTGGTTCTCATGCCGGACGGTCTCAGAAGGGCTCGTTGCGAAAGGTCGCGATGCCGTAAAGCCGCCGGGCCTTCCCTTCCCGGATGTTGCCCAGAAAGCTCATGAAGGGGAACGCAAAACCCCAGTCATAGGTGGCGATGACGGTGACCGCACGCGACGCACCGCCGGGGCTGAAGGTCCACTCCCGGTCATAGGTCTCCCCGGCTTCGAGCGGTCCCACTTCGATTGGATCGGGAGCAGCACTCGAAAGGTCGCTGAAGTTCGACCGGTTGTCGACATAGATACGGAGCTTCTTCACGCAATCGGGGATCGCGGATCCGCTGTCGCAGATCTTGGCCTTGAATTCCGTGTCGGTCATGATGAGGCTGCCGTCGCTCTTGGTGACCTGGCCGGTCCGGACGAGGCGGCCCGCTTCCTGCACCGAGTTCTGGATCACGTATTCGGTGAAGAGCATCACCCCCGTCTCGCAGATGCAACCCAGGACGAAAATGAACGGGAAGAACACCATTGCGAATTCCACCGAGGCGGCACCCTCCTCGGACCGGCGATAGCGCATCCACCTGCTTGTGCGAGACGTCGTCATCCAGTTCTCCCGGAGCGCCGCCCATGGGGAGGGCGAGTCGCTGAACGAGATACTGGCAGAACGGTGTTTCCGCGCGGTGAAGCGTTTGAGTAGAATTGTACGGAACTTTTGGGTCAGGGTGCCGCAGGCTGCTCGCTCGGCGCGGCGCTGCTGGTCTCGCCGGAGGGCTGGCTTTGCGCCGATCCCGACTTCCTTGAGATCTGGCCAACGACCGAGTCGAAATACTCTGTGGAGTCACCCGCCTGCAGCGCTGGCTGACAATCCGTCTTGCAGTCGTATGATTCGCGCTTGCCGGACTTGAACATCACCACGGCATAATCGCTTCCGCCGCTGGTGACATTCACGTCGTACTCCACGATCTCGCGGCCTTGCTCGTCGAGCACGATGATGTTGGTGTTGCCGAAGGCCTTGCCGTGGAGAAAGAGCAGGTTGCCGCTCAGGGTAATGTCGGCGATGCTCGGATTGCCGACGACCACTGTGCCCGGTGCTCTCGCGAGTTCAATGATCCGGGACTTGTCCGTTTGGAGTGTCAGTGGTTCGGCAGCTGCGATGCTCACGCCGGAGGCCAGCAAAAGGCCGCCCAGGGCGTTTCGGATCAGCTTGGTGGCGTCAGACATGTCCAGACAGGCTCCCTTGCTCGGTCCGCCCAAGGGCGGTGCAGCACCTGCGCCGCATGTTGCTTCGAGAATGGTGAATCTTCCCTTAAGTTGCAGAACGGCGGGGCTTTCCGGCATCCTCCCCTGCCGTTTTTCAGTTTTACAGCGCATCGCTCGCCGCTTTCAAACTGGCGAACCATTCAATCTATAGTAAGTCTAACTCGGTGCGGCTGGATCTAGCGGCGCTTCAACCTTGCATTGCTTGAATCGACCTTTTTGTTTTCCAAGTTTTTCTAGCTTCCAGTGAGACATACGGAAGTATTTACTATAGAATACAGTCGATACACTCAAGTGACTGACAGTATATTATCGCCTTTGTTTCTGATGCCCCTTGAGAAATGAAATAGTTCTTGAGTATTTGTTGTGCGAATTTACTGCGCATTAAATGCCCGCCGCTAGTTTCACTCTCATGGTTCAGAGAGGCCGCGCGGGGCGCAGGCTGGGTTTGAGCCAAGTGCTGTAAGACCATTGGAGATAACAACATGTCGAAGTTCCTCGCTTTCCTGAAGAACGAGTCGGGTGCCACCGCGATCGAGTACGGCCTCATCGCTTCGGCCATTGGCGGCGTTCTCATCGCCACGCTGCCCACGCTGCGTAACGCCCTCACGGCCAATTTCAACAGCCTCTCGGGCTCGATTGACGGGTTCTAAGGTCTCTCCACGCTGGACGTGGAACTTGCTCCGCCGGCTCTCGAGGCCGGCGGAGTTTTGTTTGGCGGCACGCTTCCGGACCTGCAGGTACCGGCAAATTATTCCGTCATCACCGCAACGGAATTTACTCCGTCTAAAGCACGGTGCGAAAGGATGCCGTCCAACCAGCCAGAGACGGCCTCCACATGATCCCATTTCTTTCCGCCTTCCTGTTTCCCGCCTTGATGACCGTTGCGGGCACAGGCGATGTTCTGACGCTTCGCATTCCCAATTGGCTCAATCTGCTGATCGCAGCTCTCTTCTTTCCCATGGCGCTCGCGGCGGGCATGCCGGCGGAGACCATCATCCTGCATAGCGCCGTCGGCGCGGCGATGCTCGTGGCCGGTTTCGCGCTCTTCTCTCTGGGACTGTTTGGCGGCGGAGACGCAAAGCTCCTGGCTGCAGCAGGCCTCTGGGTGGGATGGCCGGCGCTGCTGCCCTTCCTGATGGGCACGGCAATTGCGGGCGGAGTTCTCGCCGTGGCCGTCGGCGTCTGGTCGATGGTGGGACTGAGCGCCGAGATCGAGGACACACCCATCCTGAGGCGGCTCACATTCATCAAACCGAATGTTCCCTACGGCTTTGCATTCGCCGTTGGCGCCATTCTCGTCTTCCCGCAGACCTGGTGGATGATGATTCCCTCCGGTTGAGCGCGGTTAACCCAAATTTGACCATTACACCGGAAAGTGGGCAGTGAACGGCGCAGGCCGTCGTCGAGGACAGAACAATGAACAAGGCACGGCTCCTGATACTCGCTCTGGCTCTCGGCTCTGCAGGGCTGGCCAGCATGCTGGCCAAGGGCATGCTGGGTCAGAGGCCCGCGACCAACATTGTCGAAGTCAAGGGCGAGCCAGAGGTGCAGGTGCTGGTCGCCGCCAAGGATCTCGTGATCGGAGAGCGGCTCGGTGATCTCGCGATGACCTGGCGCGACTGGCCGAAGGGCAATGTCACCGAGCTGATGATCACCAAGGAGGCGCTGCCCGACGCCATAGAAGAGATGAAACTCGCCCGGGCCAGGCTCCCGATCTACAGCGGGGAGCCGATCATGCAGCGCAAACTCGTGACCCCGGGTGAGCGCGGATTCATGAGCGCTATCCTGCCGAAGGGCATGCGCGCCATTTCCGTGGCGATTTCCGAGCGTTCCGCGGTGAGCGGCTTCATCCTGCCGAATGACCGGGTGGACGTGATTCTCACCCGGCGGCTCGATGATCCACGCGGCTTCGGGGGAGCCAAGCTCGTGCGCAGCGAAACCGTGCTCTCGAACGTCCGCGTGCTCGCCATCAACCAAACCTTCCGGCAGGAGGGGGAGGACAAGGTGACCGTGGCGGAAGGCAAGACAGCCGTGCTCGAGCTCGATCCGCAGCAGGCCGAAGTCATCACCAAGGTCGAGGCGGCGGGCGAGCTTTCCCTCGCATTGAGGTCGATCGCGGAAGGAGGCGATGCAGGGCTCACCGACGAGAAACCCATCTTCCACGATCCCTTCGGCAACGCCAAGACGGACGATGCGGGACCCGTCATCGTCCGCTACGGCGTCGAAACCGCCACCACATCCCGCTGAGATTTCAGATGCCCTTCACCCTCACTCCGGATCATCTCATCGGCAAGCGCTCCTGGCGGGCGAAGGCAAGCCTGGTTGCAGCAGCTGTCATGGCGCTCGGCTCTTCCGCCAGCCTTCTGCCACACGCGGCCAAGGCCACGGACGCGGATGTGGTGGAGAGCTCCGGCGCCCGCGCCGACAGCCGCTACCTGCGGCTGGGGCTTTCGAAGAGCGCCGTCATCAAGCTCCCCGCCGCCGCAAAGGACGTCGTCGTCGGCGACAATGCCGTGGTGGACGTGGTGCTGCGCAACCGCAATACGGCCTATCTTTTCGCGCGTGCTCCAGGCCAGACGAACGTGTTCTTCTTCGATGCGGAAGGCCGGGAAATCCTGCACCTCGATTTCGAGGTGACACTCGATACGAAGGGCCTCAAGAAGCTGATCGACCGCTCGCTTCCCGGCAACCAGATCGAGGTCGACAGCACGGGACCCAATGTCGTGCTCAAGGGCACGGCTGCCAATGCGCAGGAGGCGAAGCTCGCGGTAGAGCTCGCCAAGAGCTTCGTTGTCGGCACGAGCGGCACCGCGGCGAACAGCGGCGACGACTCCGTCGGGGTGCTCAATCTGCTGAAGATCGCCGAGGGCGACCAGGTGATGCTCAAGGTGCGCGTGGTGGAGCTCAAGCGCACGGTGCTGAAGGAGCTCGGCGTAAACGTCGGCGCCGAGATCTCAGTGGGTAACTTCTTCCTGGACTTCAACTCGAACACCGTTCCGATCAGCAACGACACGGTTCTGGACGCAGTCGGCGGCTATCTGAGCTCGGACGTCAAGGTGGCTGCGCGCATTCGCGCACTCGAGAACCAGGGGCTCGCGACCGTGCTCGCCGAGCCGACCCTGACCGCCATCTCGGGGGCTCCGGCCCGATTCCACGCCGGCGGCGAGTATCCCTACACCGTTTGCGAAGTCCCCGAAAACAACGTGACCCTGTGCAACGTCGAGTTCAAGCCCTACGGCATCTCTCTCGACTTCACGCCCACGGTGCTGTCCGAGGGCCGAATAGCCCTCAACATCAGAACTGAGGTGAGCGAGCTCGGGGACACGACACCCGGCAGCCAGCCCGCGATCGATACGCGCAATGCGCAGACTTCGCTCGAGATCCCGAGCGGCGGTTCGATGATGCTGGCAGGCCTCATCAAGGACGTGACGGCCCAGAGCCTCGACGCCACGCCCGGGCTGCGCTCGATCCCGGTTCTCGGCGCGCTGTTCTCCAGCCGTGCCTATCAGAACGATCAGAGCGAACTCGTGGTGATCGTGACGCCATACATCGTCAATCCGACGCATGAGAGCAAGCTGGCCACGCCCACCGACGGCTTCAACCCGCCGACCGACCTGCAGCAGATCTTCCTGAGCCGCCTGAACAGGATCTACGGCCCGCCGGGCGAACACCCGAACGGCATCTATCATGGCCAGATCGGCTACATCGTCGAATGAAGTGGGGTTTCAGATGAGCTTTCCCGGGAAGAACCTTATGGGCTCCACGAGATCCGCGGCGCTGGCTCTCCTCGTCCTCGCGGCGGGCGGTCTCGCCGGCTGTTCACAAGACTTCGAGACATCGAGCGATGTCTATGTTCCGAGGGTGGCCGAGGAGCGATACCCCATTCGGGTTATCGAGAAGCCGGTGAAACTCACGCTGCAAGGCAGGGCGGGCAGCCTGAAGCCCGACCAGGTGAATAGCGTCTCGGCCTTTGCCCGCGACGCCCGGAGCAACGCCACCTCCGCCATCTCCATCGCCTATCCGAAAGGCAGCAGGCAGGCGCGGAACACGGCACACGAGGCGCTTCGCGTGCTCACCAGCCATGGCGTGCCGCGCTCGATGGTACATGTCTCCGCCCGCGCTGGAGCATCTTCCAGCGTGACCCTCAGCTTCACACGCAAGGTGGCAGTAACCCAGGAATGCGGAGACTGGTCCAGCAACGTCATGGGAAACCAGTATAACGAGACTTATTCCAACTACGGATGCGCCCTGCAGCATAACACGGCTGCCATGGTGGCCAATCCGGAGGACTTCGAACGGCCCCGTGGCATGCCGCCGGCGCTGGCAGGCGCGCGCGGGACCGCGATGGAAACCTATGTCACCGGAAAATGGACGGTTCCCAATTCCGACCCGGGCTTCTCCGAAGAGAGCGGCTCCGACTCGGGCAGCTCGGGTGGCTCCGGCAGCTCGGCACCCACAAACTGAACAAGACACGCTTCATTGCAGGACATGCCAAGATGATGACTCCCACCGCGCAGAGCCAGTCAGCCTCCTCCAGGGGCGATCAGGGTCTCGTCGCCGCGGTTCCGCGCATCAACATTCATGCCTTCTGCGAGAGCCAGCAGACCGCCGAGACCTTCCAGCTGGCGGCTGCGGACCGGAGAATGAGCCGGGCGCATTGTTCGGTGCAGCTCGGGGGCATCATGGCGGCCGTTCAGGTGTTCCAGGCGCAGGCAACGCCCAACGTGCTCGTGGTGGAATCCCGCAGCCCGCGCGAACAGGTCATGGCGGAACTCGCTTCGCTGGCGGAGGTCTGCCAGCCTGACACCAAGGTCGTCGTCGTCGGCCACCTCAATGACGTCGTGCTCTATCGTGAGCTGATCCGACAGGGTGTCAGCGAATACCTCATCGCGCCGCTCCAGCCCTTCCAGCTCATCGAGAGCATTGCATCGCTCTATCACAATCCAAAGGCTGCCCCCCTGGGGCGGGTGTTCGCCTTCGTGGGCGCCAAGGGCGGGGTGGGTTCCAGCACCCTGGCCCACAATATCGGCTGGCTCATGTCGAAGAAACTCGACGCCGAGACCGTGATCACCGATCTCGACCTCGCCTTCGGGACCGCTGGCCTCAACTTCAACCAGGATGTCACCAACGGTGTCGCGGATGCGCTTGGCCAGCCGGACCGGGTGGATCCCACGCTGCTCGAGCGGCTCCTGACCCGGCTTGGCGACAAGCTCAGCCTGCTGAGCGGTCCCGGCGGCGTCGATCGCGACTTCAACATCGAGTCTCATTCCATCGAGACCATCCTCTCGGCGCTGCGCTCGAGTGTGCCCAACATCATCGTGGACGTCCCCAACATGTGGGCGCCCTGGATCAAGTACACGCTGCTTCACGCCGACCAGGTCATCATCACGGCGACACCCGAACTCGCCAGCCTTCGCAATGCGCGAAATCTCGCCGACCTCCTGAAGGCGGGACGGCCCAACGACCCGCCGCCCAAGCTCATCCTCAACCAGGTGGGTGTTCCCAAACGGCCGGAGATTCCCGCGGCCGACTTCTCCAAGGCCGTCGGTCTGGAGATCTCGGCCATCATTCCTCATGATGCCACGAGTTTCGGCACAGCCCAGAGCAACGGGCAGATGGTGTTCGAAGTGGCGCCGAAGTCCAAGGTGGTGGAGGCGATCGCCGGGTTCGTGGAGCTTCTCGCCGGCACCGACAAACCGGCGAAGAAGCCCGTGCGCTCCGGTCTCCTTTCCAAATTGCCGTTGCTGGGTCGGAAGTGATGTTCGGAAAGCGTTCAGAAGGTGCCTCCAAACAGGGCGTCGTGGTCCAGACGGCAGCTGCGACGCCTCCGCCTGCCTTTGCCGCCGGTTCCGCCACGATTCCCGATCTCGGGCTGCCGTCCAGCGCCGGCGCACCCGGCTTCCGCCCCAGCGGGGCTGCTCCGGCCGCACCTGCGTCCTCCGCACCGAAGAAACCCGATGCGCCCATCGCGTCCCGCAGGTCGGAGAATTATTACGACATCAAGAGCACGATCTTCAACGCGCTGATCGACGCGATCGACCTTACGCAGCTCGGACAGCTCGACCGCGATGCGGCACGCGACGAGATCCGCGACATCGTGAACGAGATCATCACGCTCAAGGACGTCGTGATGTCCATTGCCGAGCAGGAGGAGCTGCTCGAGGACATCTGCAACGACGTTCTGGGTTACGGTCCGCTCGAACCGCTGCTGGCCCGCGACGACATCGCCGACATCATGGTGAATGGCGCCAACACGACCTTCATCGAAGTCGGCGGCAAGATGCAGAAGACGGGCGTTCGCTTCCGCGACAACTCGCAGTTGCTCAACATCTGCCAGCGCATCGTGAGCCAGGTCGGCCGGCGCGTGGACGAGGCAAGCCCGATCTGCGACGCCCGCCTCCTAGACGGCTCGCGCGTCAACGTGATCGTGCCGCCGCTGGCGATCGACGGCCCGACGCTCACCATTCGAAAGTTCAAGAAGGACAGGCTCAAGCTTCCGGACCTCGTCAAGTTCGGCTCGATCACGCCGGAGGGCGCCACCATCCTCGAGATCATCGGCCGCGTGCGCTGCAACGTGCTGATCTCGGGAGGCACGGGTTCGGGCAAGACGACATTGCTCAACTGTCTCACCGGCTACATCGATCACGACGAGCGCGTGATCACCTGCGAGGACGCCGCCGAGCTCCAGCTGCAGCAGCCGCACGTCGTGCGTCTCGAAACGCGGCCGCCGAACCTGGAAGGCGAGGGCGAGATCACGATGCGTGACCTCGTGAAGAACTGCCTGCGTATGCGGCCGGAACGGATCATCGTGGGCGAAGTCCGCGGACCCGAAGCCTTCGATCTGCTGCAGGCGATGAACACCGGCCATGACGGGTCGATGGGCACGCTTCACGCCAACAGCCCACGAGAGGCGCTCTCGCGTCTGGAGTCCATGATCACCATGGGCGGCTTCTCGCTTCCCTCCAAGACCATCAAGGAAATGATCTGCGGTTCGATCGACGTGATCGTCCAGGCCGCCCGCCTGCGCGACGGCTCGCGCCGGATCACCCACGTCACCGAGGTCGTGGGCATCGAAGGCGACGTGATCATCACCCAGGACCTCTTCGTCTACGAGATCATGGGTGAAGACGCCCAGGGGAAGATCATCGGGCGACATCGTTCGACCGGCATCGCAAGGCCCCATTTCTGGGACCGCGCGCGCTACTACAACGAAGAGCGCAGGCTGGCCGAGGCGCTCGAGAAGGCCGAAACCAGGAACGACGAGAACTGATTTGCAATGATCCCCGGGGCCGACATCACGCAACTGGCCTTCATCGCCCTCGTCGGGCTGACGGTGGCCGGCGTTGCCGTGGCGCTGCTCTATCCACTGATGGCGCCGAAGAGCCCCACGGCGCGCATCAAGGGGCTCGAAGGCGGAAAGCAGGGTTCGTCCCACAAGCAGTCTGCTCTCAACAGGTTTCTCGATGGGGCCAAGGAAAATCGCCGCAAGCAGGTGATGGAATCCCTGAAGCAGGTGGAGGAGCGGGAAAAGCAGCGCAAGGCCAAGGCCACGCTGCGCTCGCTGATCACGCAGTCGGGCCTCGAGATCACCGTGAGGATGTTCTGGCTGTTCTCGATCGTCAGCGGCGCTGTCTTCGGCGCCGTAACGTTGATCACGGGCATGCCCTGGTATGCCGCGGCACTGGCCGGGCTCGTCGGGACCTTCGGCTTTCCCCGCTGGGTCCTCGGCGTGCTGCGGGCCCGGCGGCAGGCGGTCTTCCTCAATGACTTTGCCGACGCCATCGACGTCATCGTGCGCGGCCTCAAGGCGGGTCTTCCCGTCTCCGACGCCATGAAGATCATCGCGGCTGAAACGGGGCCGCCGGTGGGGCCGGAATTCAAGGAAGTGGTGGAGGGCCAGCGCGTCGGCATCACGCTGGAGCAGGGCATCGAGCGCATGTACGAGCGTGTTCCGCTGGCGGAAGTCAACTTCCTCGCGATCGTCATGAGCATCCAGTCCAAGACCGGCGGGAACTTGTCCGAGTCCCTGAACAATCTCTCGAAGGTGCTGCGCGACCGTAAGAAGATGAAGGGCAAGATCAAGGCCGTCTCGCAGGAGGCGAAATCCTCTGCCGCCATCATCGGCGCCTTGCCGTTCCTCATCGGCGGGATCGTAACGATGACCAATCCTTCCTATCTCGATCCGCTGTTCAACACGAACATTGGCAACATCATGCTGGTCGGCTCGGCTGTCTGGATGCTCACGGGCGTTCTGGTCATGCGCAAGATGATCAACTTCCAGATCTGAGGCAGCGTCATGGAGCTCATCACCAGCCTTTTCCAGGTCGAGACCCTGATAACGCTGCTCATCGGCGTTGCAGCTTTCGCCACCGTCCTCACGGTAGCCTCGCCACTGATGCAGACCGACCCCCTCAGGGCGCGGATGAAGGCCGTCAGCCTCGAGCGCGACAAGCTCCGGGCGGCCCAGCGGGCTCAGCTGATGGGCAACAACGAGGTGAGGCTGCGCGAGAAGAAGCAGGCAAGTCTTAGCCAGCAGATCGTGGACACGCTGAACCTCAGGACGCTGTTCGAAGCCGAAGCCTCGCGTGACCTTCTGCGGCAGGCAGGCCTTCGCAACGAGCACCATCTCGTCAGCTTCCTCGCGGCGCGGGTCGCAGTTCCGCTGGTGCTGGCGCTCCTCGCCTTCGTCTATTCCTCGACCATCTATGCCGACAAGCTGACCCCGCCGATGCGGCTGGCGGCAACTGGCGGCGGACTGGTGGTTGGTTACTATCTGCCGGCCATCCTTCTCCAGAATCTCGTCAACCGGCGGCAGGACTCGATCAAGAAGGCTTGGTCTGACGCGCTCGATCTCATGCTCATCTGCGTCGAATCCGGCATGTCCATCGAACCGGCCATGCAGCGCGTCGCGCGCGAGATCGGCTCCGCGTCGGTGCCTCTTGCAGAGGAGCTGACGCTGACGGTGGCCGAACTCTCCTACCTGCAGGACCGCCGCAAGGCCTATGAGAACCTCGGCAAGCGCACGGGGCTGCCAACGGTGAAGTCCGTCGTTACCAGCCTCATCCAGTCCGAGCGCTACGGCACGCCGCTCGGCACCGCGCTGCGGGTGTTGGCGCAGGAGAACCGCGATACGCGCATGTCGGAAGCCGAAAAGAAGGCGGCCGCGCTGCCCCCGAAGCTCACCGTGCCGATGGTGCTGTTCTTCCTGCCGGTGATTTTCATCGTGATCCTTGGTCCGGCGATGATCGGCGTGCTCGGATTGAAGTAGGCGAGGGGGCCCGTCCTCTAGCCCTGGGTCTCGCCTTCGCTGATCTGCTGCCAGGTGTTGGGCTGCGAGAGCATTTTCCTGAGATAGGCCATGTTCTCTTCCACCTGTTCTTGCGGCAGGTTTTCGCGCGCCAGCGCGCTCGCCTCGTCGAATCGGCCCTGGAGGCCCACCACCAGGGCAAGGTTCTGGCGTATCCGCGGCTCGGATCCGGATCGGGGCAGGGCGTCCGCCTGCCGGAGCGTGGCTTCCGCCTGCTTCAGGTTTCCCTCGAGCGCGTAAGACATTCCGAGATTGTTCATGACAATCAGGTTCTGCGGATCGGCAGCGAGCGCCTTCTCGTATTCGGCCCGTGCCTTCGAGTAGAGGCCCTGCTGGTCATAGGCTGAACCCAGCGCGGAGTGCACGCGCCAGTCCGCGCCGCCGGCGGCGATGGCGCGGTCGAGCACCGGGATGGCCTCGGGATTGCGCCCCGCGGCCACGAGCTTGCGGCCGTAGAGCCCGGCCAGCTTCCCGTTTTCCGGATTGAGCTGCACGAGCTTGGCATAGACCTCGAGTTGCTGATTGGACTGGCCGATCGATTCGAGCCCGTTGGCGTATGCGAGACCTCTATTGACGTCTGCCGGTTTGGCCTGCCACTTCTTGCCGAGTTCGGCCACGGCCTCGTAAGAGAGGGGCGCGGTCGATGCGGTCTTCAGGCTTGCTGCCGGATCGAGGCTCGGTCCCGAACTGTTGCAGCCGGTGAGAAGTGTCGCCGCCGCGAGGGCTGAAACGAAGGTGAGGTAGGTGCCGCGTGCCGACATAGCAAACTCCAGTCCGATCAGCGGGGACTTTGCGGCCGACTCGTCAATAATTGATTAACCATAGAAAGCCTTGGCTGTAAGGGGGGAAGAAACATTGGAGTTCACGATGGCGAGCCCGGAAGACCTGATCCTACCCTCCTCCCGGAAGGCAATTTCCATCCTCGCTGTTGCGAAAGGGGGGTGGGACAGGACGCGCCGGCGCCTTGATGCGGCGGCGCGCGCCTGGGCCGAGGCAAATGGCTTCGAGGGTCAGGCCGGGCGCTTTCTTGCCGTGCCGGGATCCAATGGATCGCTCAAGCAGGTGATTGTCGGTGCCCCCGCCGACGGTGATCCCTTCGCTTGGGCAAAGCTATGCCGGAGCCTGCCACAGGGGACCTATGCGTTTGAGATTTCGCCGCCTCGTGCTGATCTCGTGACGCTGGGCTGGTGCCTCGAGGCTTATAACTTCGAGCGCTACGGCAAGACGGCGAACGCGGCCGCGAAGTTCGCCTGCCCGCCGGACGTGGACCGTGAGGCCGTTCTGAGGGCTGCGCGAGCAAGCTATCTCGTGCGCGATCTCGTCAACACGCCCGCCTCGGACATGGGGCCGGACGACCTTGAGGCGGCGGCGCGGCGCCTCGCGCAGTCTCACAAGGCCAAGATCTCCGTCACGGCAGGAAAGGCGCTGGAAAAGGGCTTTCCGATGATACACGCGGTGGGCAGGGCCAGCGCCAGCGCCCCCCGCCTGATCGACTTCACCTGGGGCGCACCACGCGCGCCGAAGGTCACGCTGGTGGGAAAAGGCGTCTGCTTCGACACGGGCGGACTCGACATCAAGCCAGCCACCGGCATGGCGCTGATGAAGAAGGACATGGGTGGAGCGGCCAACGTGCTGGGGCTTGCGAGCATGGTCATGGAGGCGAAGCTCCCGGTGCGGCTCCGCGTGCTGATCCCCGCCGTCGAGAACGCAATCGCGGGAAATGCTTTCCGGCCGGGCGACGTGCTCCGCAGCAGGAAGGGCATCACGGTGGAGATCGGCAACACCGACGCCGAAGGCCGCCTCATCCTGGCCGATGCACTGGCGCTGGCGGATGAGGAAGCGCCCGACTTGCTGATCGACTTGGCGACGCTCACCGGCGCGGCACGCGTGGCCCTCGGCCCGGACCTGCCCCCCTACTACACCGACGACGAGGAATTGGCGGGAGCGATCGCCGCCGCCGGCATGGCCGAGAACGATCCGGTGTGGCGGTTGCCTCTGTGGCAGCCATACATGCGCCTTTTCGAATCTGCCGTGGCCGATCTCAACAATGCGGGGGACTCTGGCTTTGCCGGGTCGATCACGGCGGCGCTGTTCCTCCGCCGTTTCGTGGAGAAGGCAAGAGCGCATGTCCATTTTGACGTGTTCGCCTGGACGCCGACGCCCCGCCCTGGCCGGCCGAAAGGTGGCGAGGCGCAGGCGATGCGGGCGCTGTTCACCGTGATCAAGGATCGCTACGCGTAGCTTCTTGCCAGCAGGGCCGATTGCCGCCACACTGAAACGGACCCGAAACAACCATCGAGGTTGCGCAGGAAGCCCCGTATGTCCCATGTGTTGACGACCGCCCAGGCCCTGACACTCTGGCACGACGTCGCTCTCGCCATGGTGCGCGATGACGAGCCGGACCTTTCGGTAAGGCAGATGTCCATCCTGCTCACCATCTATCTCGAGGCGCCGCCGCACACGGTGCGGGACCTGGCGCGCAAGCTGGGCGTGTCGAAGCCGGTGATCACACGGGCGCTCGACACCATGGGAAAGCTCGAGCTGGTGAGCCGGCGGCGTGACGAGAAGGACCGCCGCAACGTCCTCATCCAGCGCACGGTGAAGGGTGCTCTCTACCTCGAGCGCCTTGCCGACACGATTGGCAAGCTCTCGCAAAAGCTCTAGTGAGCAAACATGACGAAGCTGGACCCGCGCCTTCATGCCTACCGGCCCGACCTTGCGGACATCGCGCTCCAAGGGCGCGTGGAGGCGGAGCGCTACGTGTCCCCCCGCCTGGTGGAGGTGATCGAGCCCGTCCTCTCCCTCCGCAAGGCGCCGCGCTTCGATGCGATGCAGCTCACCCAGGCTATGCTGGGAGAAGAGGTGAAGCTGTTCGACGAGCAGGAAGGCTGGGCCTTCGTGCAGCTCGCCCGCGATGGCTATGTGGGATACGTGAACGCCAACGCGCTTTCCCCGAACAGGCGCGCCGCAACGCACCGCGTCGCCGTTCCCTCGACCTACATGTATCCGGAGGCCGGCCTCAAGACGCAGCCCGCGGTGGCGATCACCCTCAACGCGCAGGTTGCCGTCATTGCGGAAGAGGGGCAGTTCTCCAGGCTCGACAATGACCGCTTCGTGTTTTCGGCACATCTGAGGCCGGTCGAGACGGTCGAGGCCGATTTCGTCGCCGTGGCCGAGTTGTTCCGCCACGTTCCGTATTACTGGGGCGGCAAGTCCGTGCAGGGGCTCGATTGTTCGGGCCTCGTGCAACTCGCATTCGAGGCTAGTGGCATCGCCGCACCACGTGATAGCGACATGCAGGAACGAGCTCTCGGCGAGGAACTGCCAGCCAACGCCCTCGGAGAACTTGCGCGCGGCGACCTCGTGTTCTGGAATGGCCATGTCGGCATCATGACGGATGCTGAAACGCTTCTCCACGCCAACGGACATCACATGATGGTGGTGGCCGAACCGCTGCGCCAGGCGGTGGACCGGATTGCGGCGCGCCACGGTGAGATCACGAGCATCAAGAGGGTCGCTCTCTAGCGGTCATCCCGGCTTACGAGGGAATGCGCCGGGAGTATTGTTCAATACCCCCGCGCCCGATCCACGAGGTTTTCGAGAGCCTCGCCCCGCCGGTGGCGGCGAATGTTGTTGGCCACATAGGAGCAGATCGTCTCGGGGTCACTGTCTGCGGCGCAATGCGGGGTCAGGGTCACCTTCGGATGCGTCCAGAAGGGGCTGTCCTCCGGCAGCGGCTCTGGCACGAAAACGTCGAGCGTCGCGGCGTGCAACTCACCGGCATCGAGCGCAGCGAGCATATCTTCCGCCACCTGCTGGCGGCCACGGCCCGCATTGATCACGATCGGCGCCCCGAAGGGACCTTTCCGGGACAGTTTGCGGATCGTTTCCCGATTGATGATGCCGTCCGTGTCCGGCGTGGCGGGAAGCAGGGACACGAGAACGTCGGTCCTCGCCAGGAAGGCATCGAACTCCTCCTCTCCCGCGAAGCTTTCGATACCCGGAATGGTCTTGCGGCTGCGGCTCCAGCCTGCAACGCGAAAACCGATATCGCGCAGCTTCAGGGCGGAGTCCGTTCCCATCACGCCCATGCCCATGATGCCGACGCTCAGGTCCTTTGCCGCATGGGTAGGGAAGGAATCCCAGACCTTCTTTCTCTGGTTCTCGTCCAGGCGGCGCTGCTGGCGGTGGTGCATCAACACGTGCAACACGATGTATTCCGTCATGCGGCCCGTCAGATCGGGGTCGTTCACCCGCACGATCGGAATGTCCCGCGGCAGGGTCGGATCCTTCAGGATCGCGTCGACGCCCGCGCCCAGCGACATGATGCACTTGAGGTTAGGCAGGCTTTTCACCACGCCGGGCGGGGGAAGCCAGGCGGCGCAGTATTCAATGTCCTCGACATTGCCCATCCTGTCCGGCCAGACGCGGACGTCGAGATCGGGTGCAACCTTCCGCATGGCGGCGGTCCAGACATCGATGGGCCATGTCGGCAGAATGAAGAGAAAAGCCATCTATTCGTTCACCACACCTTCGGGCGCGGTCTTGAGGTTCAAGGCCGCAGCGATCAGGGCCTTTGTATAGTCGGTCCTGGGATCGGAGAAAACCTCCGCCGTGGGGCCGCTCTCCACCGTCACGCCGTTGCGCATCACGATCACCTCGTTGGCGAGCGCGCGCACCACCCTCAGGTCGTGGCTGATGAAGAGATACGCGAGATCGTGCCTCCGCTGGAGGTCGCGCAGCAGGTCCACGATCTGGGCCTGAACCGACATGTCGAGGGCAGAGGTGGGCTCGTCCAGCATGATGAACTTCGGCTCGAGCGCCAGCGCCCGGGCGATCGCGATGCGCTGACGCTGCCCGCCGGAGAATTCATGCGGATAGCGGTCCATGGTCGCGGGATCGAGGCCCACCTCGGTGAGCGCCTTGGCCACGATCTCCCGCCTTTCCTCATAGCCGTGATCGCGCCCCTGGACTGTCAATCCCTCCTCGACGATCTGCTGGATCGACAGGCGCGGGGACAGCGAGCCGAAGGGATCCTGGAAGACGATCTGCATGTCCTTGCGCAAGGGGCGCATCATGGCATTGTTGTAGCCGTCGATGCGCTGTCCCATGTAGACGATTGGCCCCTCCGAGCGGATGAGGCGCAGGAGGGCGAGACCCAGCGTGGTCTTGCCCGAGCCGGACTCGCCGACGATCCCCAGCGTCTGGCCCCGCCGCACCGTCGCATCGACGCCGTCGACGGCCTTGATGTGGCCCACCGTCCTGCGGAAAAAGCCGCGCTTGATGGGAAACCACACCTTGAGGTTCTTCGTCTCGATCACGGCGGGAGCGGAGGCATCGCTGGGCGGCGGCGCCCCCTTGGGCTCGGCGGTGAGCAGCAGCTTGGTGTAAGGGTGCTGCGGATCGGCGAAGACGGCCTTGGCATCGCCGGTCTCGACCGCCTTGCCGCGCTGCATGACGACGACCTTGTCCGCCATGTGCCGAACGATGCCGAGATCGTGGGTGATGAGCAGCATGGCCATGCCGAACTCGGCCTGCAGCTCCTTGAGCAGTTTCAGGATTTGCGCCTGCACCGTCACGTCCAGCGCGGTGGTCGGCTCGTCGGCGATCAGCAGGTCCGGGTTGTTCGCGAGCGCCATGGCGATCATCACGCGCTGGCGCTGGCCACCCGAGAGCTGGTGCGGATAGTCGAGAAGCCGCGATTCGGGATCCCTGATCCCCACCTTGCCGAGCAGTTCCACGATGCGGGCGCGTGCCTTTTCGCCCTTGACGTTCTGGTGGAGCTCGAGGATTTCGCCGATCTGCCGCTCGACCGTGTGGAGCGGGTTGAGCGACGTCATCGGCTCCTGGAAGATCATGGTGATGTCGTTGCCGCGCACTTGCATCAGGTCGCGCTCGTCGGCGTCGAGAAGTTCCCGGCCCTTGAAGGTGATGGAGCCCGACGGGTGCGAAGCCGCGGGATAGGGCAAGAGCTTCAGGATCGATAGGGCGGAGACGGATTTTCCCGAGCCGGATTCACCCACCAGCGCCAGCGTCTCGCCGCGCGCGATGGAGAAGGAGACCTTGTCGACGGCGAGGGTGGTCCGCCCACCCTGCGAGAAGGCGACGGAGAGATCCTTCACCTCGAGGAGCTGCTCCGTCATGCGAAGGTCTTCCGGGGATCGAGCGCGTCGCGCACCGCCTCGCCGATGAAGACGAGGAGCGACAGCATGACCGAGACGATGAAGAAGCCGGTGAGCCCCAGCCACGGCGCCTGGAGATTGTTCTTGCCCTGGGCGATCAGCTCGCCGAGGGAGGGCGATCCCGGCGGCAGCCCGAATCCCAAGAAGTCGAGCGAGGTCAGCACCGTCACCGAACCAGCAAGGATGAAGGGCATGAAGGTGATGGTCGAAACCACGGCGTTGGGCAGGAGATGCTTGAACATGATCTTCCCGTCGGAGAGGCCGAGGGCGCGGGCGGCGCGCACATATTCGAAGTTGCGCGCGCGCAGGAACTCGGCGCGCACCAGCCCGACGATCGAGGTCCATGAGAACAGGATCTGGATGAAGAGCAGGATCCAGAAAGTGGGCGTGATGAAGGCGGCGAGAATGATCAGCAGGTAGAGGCCGGGCATCGAGGTCCAGATCTCGATGAAGCGCTGGAAGATGAGGTCCGTCCAGCCGCCGAAATAGCCCTGAACCGCCCCCGCCGCCATGCCGATGATCGAGGACACGATGGTGAGGATGAGGCCGAAGGCCACCGAGATTCGGAAGCCGTAGATGAGGCGGGCCACCACGTCACGGCCCTGGTCGTCGGTGCCGAGCCAGTTGAGGTTGCCGAACACGCAATTCGGGTCCTCCGCGCCCTGAGGGTACTTGGCGCAGGCCTGCTCGCGCGTGAGATTGAAGGCCGGAGGCGAAGGCGCGGGCAGCGGCAGCTCGTTGTTCACCGTGTTGTAGGAATAGCGGATCGGCGGCCATATCATCCAGCCATTCGCTTCGATTTCTTCCTGGTTCACGGGGTCGCGATAGTCGGTGCGCGCCAGGAAGCCGCCGAACTTCGACTCCGGATAATCGATGAAGACAGGGTAGAGCGTCTCGCCCTTGTAGGAAACGAGGATCGGCCGGTCGTTTGCGATGAAGGGCGCGAAGACCGAGGCGAGGAAGAGGACGGCGAAGATCCAGAAGGACCAGAAACCGCGCCTGTTCTGGCGGAAGAGCTGCCAGCGGCGCTTGTTGAGGGGCGAGAGGCCGGGGCGCGCCATGGCCTAGACGTCCCGCTTCTCGAAGTCGATCCGCGGATCGATCCAGGTGTAGGTGAGGTCGGAGACGAGCTGCACCACCAGCCCCATCAGCGTGAAGATGTAGAGGCTGGCGAAGACGATCGGGTAATCGCGGTCGAGCGTGGCCTTGAAGAAGAGATAGCCGAGCCCGTCGAGCGAGAAGATCGTTTCGATCAGGAGTGAGCTGGCGAAGAAGGCGCCGATGAAGGCGCCGGGAAAGCCCGCGATGACCAGCAGCATGGCATTGCGGAAGACGTGGCCATAGAGCACCCGCGATTCGCTCAGGCCCTTGGCGCGTGCCGTCATCACGTATTGCTTGCGGATCTCGTCCAGGAAGGAGTTCTTCGTCAGCATGGTCATGGTGGCGAAGCTGCCGATCGCCATGGCGAAGAGCGGCAGCGCCAGGTGCCATGCATAGTCGGCGAGCTTGCCCCAGAGGCTCAGCTGCTCGAAATTGTCCGAGGTGAGGCCCCTGAGCGGAAACCAGCTGAAATAGCTTCCCCCCGCGAAGAGCACGATCAGCATGATGGCGAAGATGAAGCTCGGGATGGCATAGCCGATGATGATGACGCCCGAGGTCCAGACGTCGAAGGTCGAGCCGTCCTTCACCGCCTTTCTGATGCCCAGCGGGATCGAGACGAGATACTGGATAAGCGTCAGCCAGATGCCGAGCGAGATCGAGACGGGCAGCTTCTCGGCGATGAGGCTGACGACGGAGCGGTCGCGGAAGTAGCTCTCGCCGAAATCGAAGGTGAGGTAATTCGCCATCATCAGCAGGAAGCGCTCATGCGCCGGCTTGTCGAAGCCGAACTGCCGCTCGAGGTCCTTGATGAATTCGGGGTCGAGCCCCTGAGCGCCGCGATACTTGAAGGCGGTGCCGTCGCCGGCGGACCCCGGAGCCTGCTGGGAGCCGCCCGCCTCGTTCCCAGTATTGCCGCTGATGCGGCCGGTCGAATCCGAGTCCGTTCCCTGCATCTTGGCGATGACCTGCTCTACGGGCCCACCCGGCACGAACTGGATCACCGCGAAGGTCATCAGCATGATGCCCAGCAGCGTCGGGATCATCAGCAGGATGCGTTTCAGGATGTAGGCGCCCATGGAGCGGGATCAGTTTCCTGTGGCGATTCGCTTGGCCTTGGCCTCGTCATACCACCAGGTATCGAGGATGCCACGGTCGTATTTGGGCTTTACCGCGGGCCTCCCGAACTTGTCCCAGTGGGCAATCCAGTGGCTGCCCTTGTGCCAGTTCGGCACCCAGAACTGCTCGGCCCTGAGCACCCGATCGAGCGCGCGGCCGGCGACATAAAGCTCTTCCCGCGACTTCGCCTCGACCAGCCTGTCGATCAGCGCATCGATCTCGGGTGAGGCGACGCCCGACATGTTGTAGGTGCCGGGTTTCCTGGCGGAGTCCGAGCCGAAGAAGATGCGCAGACCGTCGCCGGGGGTGAGCCCTGCCATGAAGCGGCTGGAGATCACGTCGTAATCGTAGTTCTCCTGGCGGTCCTGGTACTGCGCCTCGTCCACGGTGCGGATCGTGGCGTTGACGCCGAGCAGGCGGAGGTTCTTCACATAGGGGCCCAGGATCCGCTCGAACACCGGGCTGTCGATCAGGAATTCGACGTCGAGTGTCTCGCCCCGGGCGTTGCGCCTCAGCGTGCCGTCCGCCGCCCAGCCTGCCTCGTCGAGGAGCTTCGAGGCCTCGCGCAGGAGTTTCCTGTCCTGTCCGGACCCATCGGAAACGGGCGGCTGCGCCACCTCGCCGAAGACCTCCGGACGAAGACTTCCGCGGAACGGCTCGAGAAGCGCGAGTTCCTCGGCCTTGGGCAGACCCTCGGCCTTGAGCGGCGACATCTCGAAGAAACTTGCAGTGCGCTCATAAAGGCCGAAGAACAGGTTCTTGTTGGTCCATTCGAAATCGAACGCGAGGTTCAGCGCCTTCCTCACGCGGATGTCCTGGAACTTCTCGCGCCTCAGGTTGAAGAAGAAGCCCTGGGCGCCCGAGGGCGTCTCGTCAGGAAGAACCTGCTGCAGGACGCGGCCGTCCTTCAGCGCGGGAAAGTCATAGGCCGTGGCCCAGTCGCGCGAGGTGTATTCCTCGCGAAGGTCGATCGTGCCGGCCTTCAGCGCCTCGAAGCCCGCGGTGCGGTCGCGGAAATAGTCGAAGCGCACCTCGTCGAAATTGTAGCGGCCGCGGTTCACCGGAAGGTCCCTCGCCCAGTAATCCTCGCGGCGGCCATAGGTGACGTATTCGCCCGGCCGGAAGGACTTGACCGTATAGGGCCCGGAGCCCAGCGGCGGCTCGAGCGTCGATTTCGAGAAGTCGACCTTTTCATAATAGGCCTTGGAGAAGATCGGCAGCGCCGCAACGGTGAGCGGCAGGTCGCGCGTGCGTTCGCCCTTGAAGCGGTAGCGCAGCGCATGAGGCGAGATGACCTCGCAGGCCTCGACGTCCCGGATGGTGATGCGGATCCTCTCATGACCTTCGGTGGAGAGCAGCCGGAAGCTGTCGCACACGTCTTCCGCGGTGAGCGGCGTGCCGTCGGCGAATTTCGCTTCCTGGCGCAAGGCGAAGGTGATGCTCTTGCGGTCTTCTGCAATGTCGGCCGTTTCGGCAACCAGGCCATAGAGCGAATCCGGCTCGTCGGTCGCCGTGGCCATGAGGCTGTCGAACATCAGTTCATAACCCTGCACGGCATCGCCGCGCAGGATGTAGCCGTTGAAGCTGTCGAAGGTGTCGACCGGCACGGGGCCGATCAGCGCGATCCTGCCGCCCTTGGGCGCATCCGGGTTGACGTAGTCGAAGTGCCGGAAGTTCGCCGGGTACTTGAGATCCCCGAATGCGGAGATGCCGTGGCTCGGTGCGGCCGGAGCCAGCGGCGCACCGAGCGCCAGCGCCAGGAAGGCGGCGGCAATCCGCCTCACTTCGCGGCCACCTTCTTCGCCTTCTCCTCGTCCCACCACCAGACGGAGGGAAAGCCGGTCGAGAGGTCGGGCAGCTTCTCGGGCCGCCCGAAACGGTCCCAGCGGGCGGTGCGCTCATAGTCGATGTACCACATCGGCACCACGTAGTGGTTCCAGGTCAGGGCCCTGTCGAGGGCCTTGCAGGCGGTGACGAGGCTGTCGCGGTCGGGTGCGTAGATCAGGGTCTCGATCAGCGAGTCGATCGCGGGGTTGGCGATGCCGACGAGGTTGCGGCTGCCGTTCCGGCTGGCCGCCTCGCTCCCCCAGAAATCGCGCTGCTCGTTGCCGGGCGAGAGCGACTGGCCCCAGTTGCCCACCACCACGTCGTAGTCGAATGTCTGGATGCGCCGCTCATATTGCGCGCTGTCCACCGTCTTCACCCCCACGCCGATTCCGAGGAGTTCGAGCTGCTGCTTGTAGGGGAGCGCGATGCGCTCGAAGAGCGGCGAGTCGAGCAGGAACTCGATGGTGAGCTGTTCGCCCGTGGCATTCTTGAGAATGGAGCGGCCGCCATCCTGCGTCACCGTCCAGCCGGCATCGTTGAGGAGCTTCGCGGCCTGGCGCAGGTTCTTGCGCCGGTTCTGCGGCGTGTCGTTCACGGGGTTCCGGTATTCCGCGGTGAAGACCTCGGGCGGCAGCTGCGCCTTGAGCGGCTCGAGCAGGGCAAGCTCCTGGGGCGAGGGCAGGCCCTTGGCCTCCATCTCGGAATTGTTGAAATAGCTCCGTGAACGGACGTATTGCCCGTAGAACAGGTTCTGGTTCGCCCATTCGAAGTCGAAGGCATAGTTGAGCGCCTGGCGCACCCGCACGTCCTGGAACTTGGGGCGGCGAATGTTCAGGGCCCAGGACTGCATGCCCTCCACCTGGCGCAGCCTGATCTCCTCCTTCACCACCCTGCCGGAGCGGATGGCAGGGAAATCATAGCCCGTAGCCCACATCTTGGAGGAGGACTCGGTGCGCCAGTCATACTGGTCGCCCTTAAAGGCCTCGAAGGCCACGTTCGCATCCCGGAAATAGATATACTCGATTTCGTCGAAGTTATCCTGGCCCACGTTCACCGGCAGATCCTTCGCCCAGTAGTCGGCAACGCGCTTCAGGCGGATCGAGGTGCCGGGCTTCACCTCGGCGGCGACATAGGCGCCGGAGCCCAGAGGCACCTCCAGGCTCGTCTCCTTGATGTCGCGCTGGCGGCCCTTCTCGTCCTTGCCCGTCCACCAGTGCCTGGGCAGTACGGGCATCTGGCCGGTGATCAGCGGCAGCTCGCGGTTGCCCTTCTGGGCGAAGGTGAAGGTCACCTCGTGATCGCCCGTCTGCTCCACCTTCGTGATGTTCTTGTAGTAGAAATTGTAGAAGGGGCTCGCCTCGCGGAGCGAAAGCATGCTCCAGATCACGTCCTCCGGCGTCATCGGCTTGCCGTCATGGAAGCGGGCCTCGGGCCGCAGCCGGTAGACGACCAGAGAACGGTCCTCGGGATGCCAGACGCCGCTCGCGACGAGGCCGTATTCGGTCGAGGGCTCGTCGAGGGCGGAGACGAGCAGCGCGTCGTTCACCACCGCGCTGCCGGCCTCGCCCTTGAAGGTGTAAGGATTGAGATTGTCGAAGGAGCCGACGAGGCCGAAGCGCACCCGCCCGCCCTTCGGCGCATTGGGGTTCACATAATCGAAATGCTTGAAGTCCGGTGGATACTTCACGTCGTTGAACAGTGTCAGGGCGTGGCGGAATTCGCGGTCCTGCGCTTCGGCGACTTGCACGCCGACGATCTTCGCGGCGGGCGCGAGGCCCGCGAGCTTGAGCAGGGTGCGGCGGTTCATGGTCATGAGGCTTAAAGAACTCCAAGCGCGGCGGCTGGTTCGAGTAAAGCAACCCCGCGGACAAAAGAAAACACCGGCAAGCGGCTTGCCGGTGTTAAATCTTCGTGAGCTTTGCGGCGTTTACGGGGCAGGGAAGGGCACCGGACTATCCGAGAGCGTGCCCAGATAGGCCAGCAGATTGGCCCGGTCGGCATCCTTCTTCAGGCCGCCATAGGCCATCTTGGTGCCGGGGATCGCCTGCTTCGGCGCGTGGATGAATTCGTTCAGCGCCTCGTAGGTCCAGGGTTCGGCCGATTTGGCGGCCATGGCCTCGGAATAGGCGAAGCCCTGCGCGGCTGCGTGGTTCCGGCCGACGATGCCCCACAGGTTCGGTCCCACCTTGTTGGGGCCGCCCTTGGCTGCGTCGTGGCAGGCGGCGCAGGCCTTGAACACCGCCTGGCCCTTCGCCGCGTCGGCCGAGGCGAGCAGCGTGCCGAGCGACACGGCCGGCGTTTCCGCCGCTTCCCCGCCCGCCGGCGTTTCCGCTTCCGCCACCTCGACGGCGAAACCGGGCTTCTCCGGCGTCTCCGTGTGGTAGATGATTCCTGCGAGTTCGTTCAGGCCGAACACGACCAGGGCCGTTCCCAGCACTGCTCCCGCAATCTTGTTGAATTCAAAGCTGTTCATGAAGGATCAGACCCCTTGAGCCGTCAGTCGGGCGCGGAAACTAGTGCTTTCTTGGGCCCGCCGCAATAGTATAAGGGGAATTGTATCATTTTGCCGCGCCTGCCCTTAAGCCCATGATAGAAAATCAGAATACCATCGTCGTGATCCCTGCCCGGATGGCCTCCACCCGGCTTCCCGGCAAGCCGCTGGCCGACATCAACGGCCTGCCGATGATCGTGCATTGCTGGAAGCGGGCGGTGGAGGCCAATGTCGGCCAGGTGCTCGTGGCGGCAGCCGAGATCGAGATCGCGGATGTGGTCCGGGCGCACGGCGGCGATGCGATCGTCACGAATCCGGCGCTGCCGTCCGGCTCGGACCGCATCGCCGAAGCCCTCTCCCTGCGCGATCCGCAGCGGCGCTTCGAACATGTGGTGAACCTCCAGGGCGATCTCCCGACCATCGACACGCTGTCGATCCAGCGCTGCCTCGCCGGCCTCGTCAACGAGGTGGCCGACATCTCCACCATCGCCGCCCGGATCGAGCGCGAAGAGGACGTGGCCAATCCCAACATCGTCAAGGCGGTCGCCCCCTTGAGCGAGGAGCGCGAGGTGGCCTTCGCGCGCGACTTCGTGCGCCGGGTGGGGCCGGAGCATTCCGGGCCCTTCTGGCATCACATCGGCGTTTATGCCTACCGCCGTCCGGTGCTCGAGAAGTTCGTGTCGCTTCCGGTGAGCGCCAGAGAGGCGGAGCGCAAGCTCGAGCAGATGCGGGCCATGGACAACGGCATGCGCATCGTGGTTGTGCGGGTTGACACGGTGCCCCTGGGCGTGGATACGCCCGATGACCTCGAAACCGCCCGCCGCATGCTGAGGAAAGCCTGATGCCTTCGAAGATCGCCTATCAGGGCGAGCCCGGTGCCAATTCGCACATTGCCTGCATCGAAGCCTATCCCACCTTTGAGCCCTTGCCCTGCGGCACCTTCGAGGACGCCTTCCAGGCGGTGGCCGACGGCGAAGCCGCGCTCGCCATGATCCCCATCGACAATTCGGTGGCGGGGCGGGTCGCGGACATTCACCACCTCCTGCCGCGCTCCAACCTGTTCATCATCGGTGAGCATTTCCTGTCCGTCCACCACCAGCTGATGATCGTGCCCGGTGTCGCCGCCTCGGATATCCGCACCGTCCACAGTCACGTGCATGCGCTGGGGCAGTGCCGGAAGGTGATCCGCGAGATGGGGCTGAAGCCCGTCGTGGCGGCGGACACCGCAGGCGCCGCCCGCGAACTCTCGCAGCTTCGCGAGCGCTCCCGGGCGGCGATCGCCACGCGGCTCGCCGCCGAGATCTACGGTCTCGACATCATTCGCGAGAACATCGAGGACGAGAGCCACAACACCACCCGCTTCGTGGTGCTCTCCGCCACCCCGCAGGACGCCGAGCCCGAGGACCAGCCGGTGATCACCAGCTTCGTGTTCCGGGTGAGGAACGTTCCGGCCGCTCTCTACAAGGCGATGGGCGGCTTCGCCACCAACGGCGTGAACATGACCAAGCTCGAGTCCTACCAGATCGAGGGCCAGTTCTCGGCCACCCAGTTCTACGCCGACATCGAGGGCCATCCCTCCGAGCGCAACGTGCGCCTCGCCATGGAGGAGCTCGAGTTCTTCACCAGCTACCTGCGCGTGCTCGGCATCTACAAGGCCTCGCCGCACCGCGCCGAACTCGCCAAGCGCCTGGCGCGGGGGTGAGCAGCCCGGTTCCCGAAATCCCCTCTCCCCTGGCGTGAGCCACGGGAGGGGGTGCCCGGAGGGCGGGTGAGGGCCTCCTTCCACGCGGATAGCGCGGTTTCCATGCCCTCAGCCGTCGCGTCTCGGAAACGAGCGAAGGAATCCTTCCGCCTCAGCCGGCGAGTGCCGTCTTCACCAGCCCATGGGCGATCGCCATCGGATTCGCCGCATAGAGTCCTTCCGGATGCGTGCGCTCCACCATCTGGCGGGCCTCGCTTTCCTCGAACCAGCGCGCCTCTTCGAGCTCGTTAGTGTCGAGGGTGATCTCGGAGGTGAGCGCCTCGCCGATGAGGCCGATCATCAGGTTCGAGAGAAAGGGCCATGGCTGGCTCGCCACGTAGCGCACCTCTCCCACGCGGATGCCCGCTTCCTCGAAAACTTCGCGGCGCGCGGCATCCTCGATCGTCTCGCCGGGTTCAACGAAACCCGCCAGTGCCGAATACATTCCCGGCTTCCACGCCTTCTGGCGCCCAAGCAGCACGCGTCTTCCGTGGCGCACGACAATGATCACCACGGGGTCGGTGCGCGGAAAATGGTCCATGCCGCAGCCCGCGCAGTGGCGGCGGTATCCCGCATCCGCGATCTCCAGCGTGTGGGCGCAATTGGAGCAGAAGTTCCGCCGCTCGTGCCACTGGATGAGAGAGCGCGCCTGGGCGAGGATGCCCAGTTCCTCGGGCGGCAGTGCTTCCTCCATCGCGAGGCTCCTCAGGTCCCTGAGACCCTCGGTCTCCTCCGTGCGGCAGGCGAACCATGGCGTTCCCGAACGGTCGAGACCGAGGAACACGGTGAGGCCGCCCGAGGGCGCGTTGGCGGTAAGAAGGCGGCCTGCGGCGATCAGCGTCTGATCGCCCGCGATGCGCACGAGCTTTGCATCCGGCCTCTGCCTCTGGCCGGCGATCCACTGCGCATCGGGCCGGTCATTGGCCCGGCGGTCGAGGGGATTCAGCACATAGGCGAGCGGCATGAGGCGATCCGGATGGAAAAAGGCACCCGGGTTTTCACCCGGATGCCTCTGAACGTGCAAGCTCCAATCGGAAGCGTCAGCTGTTGGCGGCCTTGGGCGCTGCGGACTCGCGCTCCTTCAGCATGCCGTCGACGACGACGACCGTGCGCTCGAGATCGGCAATGGCGTCCTCGAGCTCGACCCGCTGCTTCCTGAGCGCCTCGAGGCGCTCGCGCATCTTGGTCGAGGCGATGCGGAGCTGCGTCAGCTGGCCATCGCGGAGATTGTAGAGATCGAGCATTTCCTTGATCTCTTCGAGCGAGAAGCCAACCTTCTTGCCGCGCAGGATCAGCTGCAGGCGGGCCCGGTCGCGGTAGCTGAACAGCCGCGTCCAGCCGCGGCGGGCGGGGTGGAGAAGGCCCTTCTGCTCGTAGAAGCGCAGCGTCCGGGGGGTGACGTCGAACTCCCGGCACAGCTCCGTGATGGAGTAGGTGCGGTCACGGTTCGACCGCTCTTTGGTTTCAGTCATGCTCATGGTCAAGTGCTCCAAACCGAATGTGTCTCGCCGATACTGCCAGATATAGCCGCCTTTGCGTCAATTGTGTATCCCCTGCGTCAATTCCGCAAAACTGCCGGGAAAAGCTGGGTGCCAACCGATTTCAGGCCTCGCTGGAAGGTTTTTTCGTACCTCGGCGCGGCGAATCGGGCCGAAGGATCAATCGCTTAACTGAATCTTTACCAAACCGATTAACCTTTGGACAGGGAAATCCCGCGCTCTTTTCGTGGCCATTTCGTGGTGGCCGTTTCGGGGGGTGTCGGCAATCGAGAGAAGAAACATCATGAAACCGGGCATTCCGTGGAGCGTCAAGGGCATCGAACCCGAGGTCCGGGAGGTCGCCAAGGATGCCGCCCGCCGCGCCGGGATGACGCTGGGCGAATGGCTGAACAGCGTGATTCTCGAGCAGAACGAGCAGGCGGATGCCAGGCCGCAGCACGCGCCCGCTCCGGTGGAGCGTTTCACCGGGCGAGAGGCCTCGCCCGAGCGCCATGAAGCCTCTCCGCCGCCCGCTGCCCGGCGCGACGAAAACACACTGAGGCTTCAGGACATCGCACGGCAGCTTGCCGATCTCGCGCAGCGCGAGCGCGAATCCGCCGCCGTCCAGAGCTTCGAGCCGCCGCGCCCGGCGGGCGAGGACGAAGAGGTGCTGTCGCGCATCATCGAGAGGATCGAGGAGAACGAACGCCAGACGGTCGAGGCCTTCACCGCGGTGAACGAGAGGCTGTCCGTCCTCGGTCAGCAGATGGCGCTCGTGCCGCGCCAGCAGATGCCGGGCCGCCCGGAGGACGTCCCGGGCTACCCCGCGCTCGAAACCGCGATTCGCAATGTGGTGGAGCATCTCGAAGTCAGCGAGAAGCGGACGCGCGACCAGATCAGGGCCATGCAGGACAGGCTGGGCGAGGTGGCGGAACGCAGTGCCAGGCCCAGCGATCCGGAAGAGCTGCTGCGCGCGGCTCCCGCCTTCACCACCCTCGAGACTCGGATCGCCGATCTCGCCAGCCGCATGGCGCGCTCGGAGAACCTCCTCCATTCCGGCATGCCTGAGCCGGTCCGCCGCGAACTCGGAGAGCTCGGCGCCCGCATCGACGGTGTGCGCGAATCGACCGAAAAGATGGTGAGGGAGGCGCAGAGCGCAGCGCTCGGCGAGGCCCGCAGCGAACTGCGCGACATCGAATCCCGCATTCTCGACATCCTCAAGGAAGCGCAGACGACGATCGGCAGCCAGAGCAGCGCCATCGCGGACCTCGGCCGCATGCGCGCCGATCTCGGCGGCCTCGGCCGGCGCATCGAGGAGGTGAAGGGCGCCGCCGCAAGCCAGCACGACCTCCATGCCCTCCGGGTGGCCCTCGAGCAGCTCTCCACCCGGGTCGCACAAGGCCCCGACATGCGCCCGCTCGCCGACATGGACAGGCGCATCGGCGAGTTGTCCCGCCGCATCGAGCAGACGACGGCGGCGGCCCGCGAATTGCCGCAGTTCGGCGAGATCGAGCGCCGCATCGCCGAGATCGACCACCGTCTCGGCGAAGCCATCAGGCTGAAGGGTGACGGCGAGTCGATTGCAGCGCTGGAGCATACGATGGCCGCGCTCGGCGAAAGGGTGGGCCGCACCGAGGAGCAGCTGCAGCATCTCGAAACCATGGAGCGTGCCATCCGCCAGCTCTACGACGGGCTGGAACAGAGCCGCGCCACCTCCCGGGAGACGGCGGAAGAGGCGGCGAACCGCGCCGTCGAGCGCATGCTGGCTGCCCAGGGCGAGGCGGCTCCCTCGCCGGAGCTTAAGGCGCTCGAGGAAGGGCTGCGGGCGGTGCGCGAGAGTGCCGCGAGTGCTGACGAGCGCAACCAGGAGACACTCCAGGCCGTGCACGAGACGCTGGCCCAGATCGTGCAGAGGCTGGCGGAATTCGACGCGCAGCCGGCGCAGCCGCAGGACACCGCGCACGAGCAGCCCGTCTCGGCCGTTCTCCCGAAGCCACCGGCGGAGCCGGAGAAGACCAACGCCTTTGCTTCGCTGACGCCTGAACAGGTGCAAGCGGGCTTCGAAGCCGCGGCAAGTGCGGCGGCAGCTGTGCCGGAGGCCGCCAGCGCAGCTTCGGCGCCGCTCTCCGCCGGCGACGACTTCATCGCCGCGGCGCGGCGCGCGGCCCAGGCGGCCGCGTCGCGACCCTCGGCACTCCGCGCCGAATACACTGCCGTGCAGGAGCCGGCCAAGCCGAAGCGCTCGTTCTCGCTGCCCTTCCTGCGCAAGAAGTCCAAGCCGGCCGAGCCCATCCTCGCTGGAGATCTTCCGCCTCCGGCACCGGCCGAAGCGCCCAAAGCCGTCAAGGCGGCGAATGAGAACCGCGCCCGGCGCCGCCAGCTCGTTCTCCTCGGGATCGTGCTTCTCGCGGCCGCCTCGGCCTTCGCCTTCAACATGCTCGCCAAGCCCGGCAAGCTCCCCGGCCAGACGAGTGGCGTCGAAGAGCCTGCCGCGCCCTCGGCCCAGCAGGGCTCCGCTCTGGGGCTTGAAGCCCCGGGCCGCATCGGCCTCATGGACGTGCCCACGGATTCGCGCATCACCGGATCGCTTCCCGCCCGCAAGACGGATGCCTCGCTCTCCTCGATCGTGGCGGAACCCTCCGCCGCGCGCGCCGAGATGCCGCCGCCCGATGTGGGCACCCAGGCGCTTCGCGAGGCGGCCGCCCGCGGCGATGCGAAGGCGCAGTTCATCATTGCCAGCCGCTACCTCGATGGCCAGGGCGTGGCGCAGGATCTGACCAAGGCTGCCTACTGGTATCAGCAGTCGGCCTCGCGCGGTCTCGCTCCCGCACAGTACCGGCTTGGTACGCTCTTCGACCGCGGCAAGGGCGTGCCGCAGGACGCCGCCGCCGCCCAGCTCTGGTACGAGCGCGCCGCCGCCGGCGGCAACGTCAAGTCGATGCACAATGCCGCGGTGATCGCGGCCGGCACGCTTCTCGGCACGCCGAATTACGACAAGGCGTTCCGCCTCTTCAAGGAGGCGGCCGAGTACGGGCTGCATGACAGCCAGTTCAATCTCGCGGTCCTCTACGAGCGCGGCCTCGGCACGGGTATCGATGCGGCGGAGGCGTGGCTCTGGTATTCCCTTGCAGCCCAGCAGGGCGACGGCGACGCGGCAAAGCGCGCTGACACCCTGGCGAGGACCTTGCCGCCGGATGAGCTGAAACGGCTGAAGGCGAAGGTCGCGGCCTGGGGGCCCAAGAACAACGCCAAAGCAACCAACGTCGTGGCGGTCCCCAACCCCTCCTTGCAGCCCGCCACTGAAAACGCCACCCCCCCCCCCCTCCCTCCAGAACC
>NZ_JBKBKI010000009.1:0-147983 GCF_046294715.1 Aestuariivirga sp.
CCGCAAGCGCATGGAGACGATCGACGAGGAGGTGACGGCGGCTGCGCTGCGCTTCATCGACGAGGCCCACAAGGCGGGCAAGCCCTTTTTCGTGTGGTGGAACTCCACCCGCATGCACGTGTTCACGCACCTGAAGCCCGAGTCCGCCGGCAAGACCGGGCTCGGCATCTATGCCGACGGCATGGTGGAGCATGACGGACAGGTGGGCCAGCTCCTCGCCAAGGTGAAGGAGCTCGGCATCGAGGACAACACCATCGTCATGTACTCGACCGACAACGGCGCAGAAACCTTCACCTGGCCCGACGGCGGCACCACCATGTTCCGCGGCGAGAAAAACACCAATTGGGAGGGCGGCTACCGCGTGCCCGCCATCATCAAGTGGCCCGGCGTGATCAAGCCCGGCACGGTGATCAACGACATTGCCGCGCATGAGGACATGATGACGACGCTCGTCTCCGCCGCCGGGAACCCCACGGCGAAGGACGAGCTCCTCAAGGGCAGGAAGATTGGCGCCAGGGATTACAAGGTCCATCTCGACGGCTACGATCTCGGGCCCGCGCTGAAGGGCCAGGGCCAGTGGCCGCGCAAGGAGTTCATCTACTGGACGGACGACGGCCAGGTGGCGGCACTCCGCTACGGGAACTGGAAGATCACCTTCCTGGAGCAGAAGGGCGAAGGCCTGCGCGTGTGGCAGGAGCCCTTCACGGTGCTGCGCGCGCCCATCCTGACGAACCTGCGCATGGATCCCTTCGAGCGTGCCGAGCACGAGAACGCGATGGGCTACCAGCGCTGGTTCATGGAGCGCATGTTCCTCATCGCCCCGGCCGGCGCCTATGTCGCGACGTGGCTGCAGAGCTTCAAGGAGTTTCCGCCCCGCCAGAAGCCAGGCAGCTTCAACCTGGAGCGCGTCATGGAGGCCGTCACCAGCGCGCAGCATAATTGAGCTGAAAGCACCCGTGGCACCGGAGCGCCTTGACAGTGCGCTCCGGTGCCTTTTTGCTTCTGAGGAGTGGACGGGAGAAGAACAATGGCGGGCCGCAGGTTGGAGCGTCTGGTGGCCGCGGCCTTTTTCGCCCTCATGGCGGCGGGTCCGGCGCGCGGCGCTGCCGAAGCCTCTTTTTCAGGCTCCAAGGTCTGCGCCGAATGCCACGCGGCGGAGGCGGCGGAGTGGGCGGAGTCCGACCATGCCTGGGCGCTGAAGGCGCCAGGCGCTAACAGCGTGCTCGGCGATTTCGGGGGCGCAACCTTCACCCACAAGGGCATCACCTCGCGTTTCTTCACGCGCGGCGGCGGGTATTTCGTCGAAACCGAGGGCGTGACGGGGAGACTGGAGACCTTCGAGATCCGCTACACGGTGGGCCATCGCCCATTGCAGCAATATCTCGTCGAAACAAGCAACGGGCGACTTCAGGTGCTCGACCTCGCCTGGGACGTCAAAGGCGGCAAGTGGTTTCACCTCTACCCCGATCAGGATGCCCCCCCGGGCGACGGCATGCACTGGACCGGCACCTACAAGAACTGGCAGGCGCGCTGCGCCGAATGCCACCAGACCGGATTCGACAAGGGCTATGACCTGGCCAAGCGCGCCTATCAGAGCCATTGGGCGGAACTGACGGCAGGTTGCGAATCATGCCATGGGCCGGGTAGCGCGCATGTGGATGCGGCCCGGCGGCCCGATTCGGGCAATCCGCACCAGAGTTTCCTGCCGAAGCTCGGGCGCGGACAGCAGGAAAACGAGATCAATGCCTGCGGGCCCTGCCACGCGCGGCGCGAGGCCTTTGCGCAGGCGGCCCCGCCGGCGGGTTCGGCCTTCCATGACCATTACGCGCTCTCGCTGCTGACACCCGATCTCTATTTCGGCGACGGGCAGCAGAATGCCGAAGTATTCATCCTCGGCTCCTTCCTGCAGTCGAAGATGAAGGCCAGGGGTGTGACCTGCTCCGACTGCCACGCCCCGCATTCGGGAAAGCTCGTGGCCGAGGGAAACGCCGTGTGCACGCAATGCCATGGCGAGGCCGGGCGGCCGGAGTTTCCGAGCCTGCGCAAGGCCGATTACGACCAGCCGGCACATCACCGCCACAGGCCGGGGAGCGAGGCGGCGCAATGCGTGAGCTGCCACATGCCTGAGCGCAGCTACATGCTGATCGACCCGCGGCGGGACCATTTCTTCCGCATGCCCGATCCAATCCAGGCGGAGGCCGCGGGTGCGCCCGACGCCTGCACCACCTGCCACGAAGGCAAGACCCCCGCCTGGGCGGCGGAGCGGATCGCCGAATGGTTTCCCGCCGGCGACCGCTCCTGGCAGGACCGCAGCGCCATCATCGCCTTCCAGCGCGGCGAGGGGCCGGAGAAGGCCGTGCAGGACCTCGTCGGCTTCATCCGCGACACGGAGAAGCCGGGCATCGCGCGGGCCACGGCGGTTTCGATCCTCGCCGGCCATCCGGCGCTCGGCAGGGAACAGGCCGAGGCGCTGCTCCAGGACGACGACGCACTGCTCCGCGCCGCCACGGCGGCGGCGATCCGGCATCTTCCGCCAGAGGAGAGAATCGCGCTGCTCCGGCCGCTGCTCTCCGATGCGCGGCGCAGCGTGCGGCAGACGGCGGCCACCGAACTCGCCGGAGCGGGTGTCGCGGTGCTTCCGGCGCCCGATGACGAGGCCTATCGCGCCGCCATGCGCGAATTCCTGAACGCCAAGTTGGCCAACGCCGACACGCCCGAGAGCCACATGGCGATCGGCGGCTTCGCGCTGACCCGCCGCCAGTGGGACGAGGCGGAGAAGGCCTTCGGCACGGCAGCCGAGATCGACCCGCAGATGGCCGAGGCCTGGCTGATGCTGGCGCGGATCGGGGAGGCACGTGGTGAGCCGCAGAAGGCGGAGGCCGCACTGGCCGCGGGCACAACGGCATTGCCGCGCAGTGCCGACCTCGCCATCGCGCGCGCTGAATTCGAGGCCCGGCGCGGCGCCACCGCCCGGGCGATCGACTGGTACCGGCGTGCGCTCGGCATCGATCAGGGCCGCGCCGAGGCATGGTTCGGCCTGGGGCTCGCCGGCCTCTCCGCCGGCAATACAGGGCTGGCGCTCGACGCCGCCAGGCGCGCCGGAAAGCTCCGCCCGGAAGACCCTATGCCGCTCGTGCTCGAGGCCATGGCGCTCGACGCCGAGGGGCGGGCAGGAGAGGCGCGAAAGACAGCGGAGCGAGTGCGTGCCCTGGCGCCCGGGCTGCAACTTCCGGCCGAGCTGGAGGCGCTGCTTCGGACGCAGCCGTAAGATATCTCCTGCGGCAAGGAACCGGCGCTCACGCCACGCGTTGCAGGTCAAGCGGGAGAGTGCCCGCGGCTCACTCCTGCTCGAACGGTCTTCATGCCCTACCAGAGTTTCCTCCAGAACGGAGGCGAAACCGCAGCCCTGATCCGTTCGCGAGACTGGTCCGGCACACCCCTTGGATCACTGCAACGCTGGCCGCAAAGCCTGCGCACCACGCTCTCCATCCTGCTCCATTCAACCGTTCCCATGGTGCTGCTCTGGGGCGAGGAAGGCGTGATGCTCTACAACGACGCCTACTCCGTCTTTGCCGGGGGTCGGCACCCCAAGCTTCTCGGTTCAAAGGTGCGGGAGGGCTGGCCGGAGGTCGCAGACTTCAACGACCACGTGATGAAGACCGGACTCGCCGGTCAGACCCTGGTGTTCCGCGACCAGGAGCTCACCCTCTACCGTTCGGAGCGGCCCGAGCAGGTGTGGATGAACCTCGACTATTCGCCCGTCTATGACGAGAGCGGCAGGCCCGCCGGTGTGCTGGCGCTCGTGGTGGAGACCACAGACCGTGTGCTGGCGGAACGCAAGCTCGCCAGCGAGCACAGGCGGCTGCGCGAGATGGTGGAGCAGGCGCCGGGCATCGTCGCCATGTTCGAGGGCCCCGAACACCGGTACGTGCTCGCCAATGCCGCCCATCGCAAGCTGATCGGCCGCGAGGACGTGGTCGGCCGAACGGCGCGCCAGGCCCATCCCGAACTCGAGGGCCAGGGCTTCTTCGAGCTGATGGACCGCGTGTACGAGACGGGCGAGGCCTATCACGGCAAGGGTGTTCCGGTGCGGCTGGCGCGGCCGGGTGATGAGCTGCAGGAACGGCTCCTCAATTTCATCTACCAGCCGATCCGCAACGAGCAGGGCGCAGTGACGGGAATATTCGTCGAGGGCTTCGACGTCACCGAGGAGCGCCGCGAGATGGAGCGGCGCACCAAGGCGGAGGCCGTGCTCCGCGAGCGCGAGCGTGAGCTCCAGGAGGTGGCAGACGCCATTCCGGCCCTCGTCTCCTACATGAACAGGGATCTCCGCTACCAGTTCGTCAACAAGCTTTACGAAGAGTGGTTCGGGCGGCGCCGGGAGGATATCCAAGGCAAGCAAGTGCGCGAGATCGTGGGCGAGAAGGCCTTCGCGCGGGCACTGCCCTTCTTCGAGCGCGCATTGAAAGGCGAACGGATCACCACCGAGCTCGACATGCCCTACCCCGAAGGCGCGCGGCACATCCGCGTCGACTACGTGCCCCGCCTGAACGAAGCGAGGGACGTGATCGGGGTATACGCACTGGTCGAGGACATCACGACGGCGAAGCGTGCCGAGCTCGCACTCCGAGCCAGCGAGGCGCGGCTGCGCGAAAGCGAGGAGCGGCTGCGCCTCGCCAGCGAGGCGGCAGGCCTCGGAGCACATGAATATGACATTGCCTCCGGCACCGTCACCTGGTCTTCCGGACTGCAGCGCCTCGCCGGCCGGGCATTGACGACGCTGACCATGGCCCAGGCCCAGCTTTCCACCCACCCCGCCGACCGGGCGCGGATCGCTGGCGAGATGGCGGAGGTGATGACGCGCGTCGGGCCCTATGAGCTCGAGTTCCGCCTGCAGCGGCCGGACGGGGAGACGATCTGGGTGCTCGACCGCGGCGAGGCTTTCGGCCCCATCGACCCCGCCAACGGCCGCGTCGCCCGCATCATGGGCAATCTCATCGACATTACCGAGCGCAAGCGGGCGGAGGAGCGTATCCGCATGCTGATGCGCGAAGTGAACCATCGCTCCAAGAATCTGCTGGCAGTGGTGCAGGTGGTTGCCAAGCAGACGGCGGGACGGGGCGATCTCGAGACATTCGCCAGCCGCTTCACCGAACGGCTGCAAGGGCTGGCGGCGAGCCATGACCTTCTCGTCCACAACAGCTGGCAGGGGGTGTCGTTCCCGGCACTGGTGCGCTCGCAGCTGGCGCATCTGAGCGACCTCATCGGAAGGCGTATATTGACGACGGGGCCGGACATCTGGGTAAAGCCGTCGGCGGCCCAGGCGCTGGGCATGGCGCTGCACGAGCTTGCCACCAACGCATCGAAGTATGGCGCGCTTTCTTCCGAGGGTGGCAAGGTGGAGATCGCATGGAAGATCGTGCCCTCGGCAGAGGGCGAGCGCTTCCACCTCATCTGGCGCGAAGGCGGCGGCCCTGCCCCGCGGCGCCCGGTGCGCCAGGGTTTCGGTTCGATCCTGCTCAAGACCATGACGGAGATGACCTTCGGCGGCTCCGTCACCAACGACTTTCTTCCCGAGGGTCTGAGCTGGTCGCTCACGGCGCCGGTTGATCAGGTGAGCTGGGAGCCCGAGCTCGCCTGAGATTCTCCGCCCGCCGCGGAACGCCGCACGTCCTTCCAGCGCGGGTCGGCGTGAAGGCCGTCGAAATCGGAATCGCTGAGGATCCAGTCCTTCATCTCGGCATTGCTGAGCGGCAGAAGCCGCTCGAGAAGGGCGAAGGCATCGTCTTTCTGGCCGCTGACGCTGTAGTAGCAGGCGATGTTGTACAGCGTCAGATAGTCCTCCGGCGCGATGGCGAGCGCCGTACTCGCCCATTCCGCAGCGCGTTCGAGCTGTCCGAGCTTGGCCAGCGCAGTGGCGATGAAATAGGCGGGACGCGGATTCTCCGGCATGCGCGCGAAGGCGCGCTCGGCGCGTTCGACCCCCTTGAGCGCTGCGCGCTCGGCATCGGCGCTGCGGCCGAGCGAAGTATAGACCTGGTTGAGGAGAATCAGCGCCTGGTAGTCCTCGGGCTTGATCTCGGCGGCGCGCTCCCAGTGCAGGGCAGTCTCCTCGAGCTTTCCCTGGGCATAGCAGTAGCGGCCATAGAAGTAGTTGACCTCGAAGAGGACTCCACCCTTGGCGAGCGCCTCGGCGAATTCCGCCTCAGCCTCGGCGTGGCGATGCGCGATCGAAAGCGCCAGGCCGCGCGAGGCGCGCGCCTCGACAAGGCCAGGTTCGAGCGCCAGCGCCTTTCCGCTGTTCGCCAGGACGTCTTCCGAGAGCTCCTCGCTGTAATCCATGTAGAGGAAGGCGTCGCAGTCGGCGAGGCCTGCATAGGCGCGGGCATAGCGGGGATCGAGCTCGATTGCCTTGGCGAACATGCGCTTGGCCATCAGGTAATAGGTCCTGGCGCCGCGGTGGAAATAGTCGCGGCCGCGCAGGAAATAGGTGTAGGCCTCGACATTGGTGGTGGGCGGCTGCTCGATGGCCTTGCGCTCGCGCGGCAGGAGGCGGACCTTGAGCTGTTCGACGATCGACTTGGTGATCTCGTCCTGGAGAGCGAAGATGTCGGTGAGGTCGCGGTCGTAGCGGTCGGCCCAGACCTGGCCGCCGCTGGCCCCCTCGGTGAGCTGTGCGCTGATCCTGACCTTTGATCCCGCCTTGCGCACGCTGCCGTGTAGCAGATAGGCAACGCCGAGATCGCCGGCGATCTCCTCCATGTTGGCGGGCTTGCCCTTGTGCTTGAAGACGGCGTTGCGGCTCAGGACGAAGAGTTCAGAGACGTTGGAGAGATCGGTGATCAGGTCCTCGGTGATGCCGTCGGAGAAGTATTCCTGCTGCGGATCGCCGCTCATGTTGGTGAAGGGCAGGACCGCCAGCGAGGCCCGTTCACTGCCGCGGTGCGCCACAGCCCGGCTGCCGGCGGCCGCACGGGTGGCGGACGGCGCCGGTTCGCTCTGCCATGCGATCTCGAAGACGTGGAGCGGGCGGACGATGTTGCGCAGCGCCTTCTCCCCCATGTCGGTGAAGGCAATGTCGAGCTTGCTGCCGATCTGAAAGCGGATGCCCGCCGAGCAGACGATGCCGCCCGGCGCGGCAAGGGCCACCATGCGGGAGGCCAGGTTCACGTCGTCGCCGTAGAAGTCGTCGCCCTGGACCATGACGTCGCCGAGATTGATCCCAATGCGAAAGAGCACATGGCGGTCCGGCGGGCCGTCGTTGCGCAGTGCCATGGCGCGCTGGATCTCGATCGCGCATTCTGCCGCCTCGAGCGCGCTGTGGAACTCGGCAAGGAAGCCCCCGCCCATGGTCTTGAAAACGCGACCATCATGCCGGACGACGGCCGGCGCAACGACCTCCTGCCGCCCGCGACGGACAGCCTCGAGCGTTGCTTCCTCGTTGGCCTCCATGAGGCGGCCGAAGCCAACCACCTCCGCCGCCATGATTGCAGCGAGCCGCCGTTTCACGCGCTCCCCGCGCATTCCGATCTTCTCCGGGCAGAATCCGGTTCAACTATGAGATTCCACGGGGCAAAATGCAATGTGTCGCCGATGGCGGGCAGCAGCCCGGGCAGACACCCGGTAAAGGAGCGAGGCTCGACGCGGATGTGCAATCTCTACAGCCTCACCAAGGGACAGGCGGCGATCCTCGCCATGACCCGCGCCATGACGGACCGCACCGGCAACATGCCGCCGCTTCCCGGCATCTTCCCGGACTACCAGGCGCCCATCGTGCGGAACGGGGCCGAGGGGCGCGAACTCGCCTATGCGCGCTGGGGCATGCCGTCACCCCCCTTCGCGCTCGAGGGCCGCAAGACCGACCCCGGGGTCACCAACGTGCGCAACCTGGGTTCACCCCACTGGCGACGCTGGCTCGGCCCCGGCTCGCGCTGCCTCGTGCCCTTCACCAGCTTCGCGGAGCCCGCGACGCTTCCAGACGGCACCAAGGAGACCGTGTGGTTTGCGCTTGGGGAAGACCGGCCGCTCGCCTTCTTCGCCGGGATCTGGACGCGGTGGACATCGGTGCGGAAGCTCAAGGAGGGCGAGACCACCAATGACCTCTTCGCCTTCCTGACCACCGCCGCGAACGAGGAGGTGGGCGCCATCCACCCCAAGGCAATGCCGGTGATCCTCACCGAGCCCGCGGAGTTCGAAACCTGGCTGACGGCACCCACACCGGCCGCCCTCAAGCTGCAGAGGCCGCTGCCCGACGGCTCTCTCAAAATAGTGGCGCGCGGCGGGGCGAGGCAGGACGGCTGAGCCGCCCTGCCCCAATCCAGCCGCTACATGATGGCTGCGGGGCGGCCGAGGACAGAGGTGAGCGGCCTCTGGATCTGGTCGAGCAGCAGGTCGGTGTTCTGCTCTTCGGCGAGCGACATCTGCAGAAGGCGGCTCACCTCCGGCAGGCGGAGCTGGTTCGCCAGATTGCGCGCCGTGGTGTAGCCCGCGATCTCGTAATGCTCGACCTTGTGGGCGGCGGCGATGAGGTTGAGGTCCGCCGCATAGGGCTCACGCTTCTTGTTCTCGGCGATCACCTCCTCGCCCTCCTCGATCAGGCCCATCATGCCCCTGCACGGCTTCGGCCTTGCCGCGCTCTCGCCCAGGAGTTCGAGAATTTCGGTGAGGCGCTGGGCCTGGACCTCGGTCTCGGCGAGATGAAGGTCGAAGGCGTCCCGGAGCTGCTCGGCGTGTGCCGCCTTCGACATCTTCGGAAGGGCCTTGATGAGCTGCTTCTCGGCGTGGAGCAGGTCGCGCAGATGCTCGACGAGGGATTCGTGGATCTGGTCCGGCTCGGCGGGAATCGAGCTTTCCAGCACCGGCTCGGCCGAGGCTTGCTGTTCGCGGCCATGGCCGTTGCCGCCGGCCCCGTTCGCGAAAGGGGCCGCGGGAGACTGGACGAATTCCCACTCGCCGCCTTCGTTCCAGGGCCCGCGCGTGTCGATCTCGCCCATGTCGCCGGTGCCCGTCGAGTCGTTGTAGAACTGGTTGACGACGCCGGCGCTCGGCGCGATGCGGCCGATCGAGAAGGGCGGCTTCTCCATGCTCTCGAGCGCCGCGGCAAAGGCTTTCATGTGTGTGATCTCGCGCGTCATCAGGAACTGCAGCGCATCCTTGGTGCCGGCGTCGTCGCAGAAGTCGATGAGGCGCTCATAGACGATCTTTGCGCGGGCCTCGGCGGCGATGTTGCTGCGCAGGTCGACGTCGAGCTCGCCGGTGATCTTGAGATAGTCGGCCGTCCATGGGCTGCCCATGGAGTTGTAGAGATTGACGCCGCCGCCGCCGGCAATGGCGATGAGCGGATCGGCCTCGGCGGCCTCGCGGTTGTTCTTCATGTGGGCGAGGTGCAGGCGGGCGAGCGTTCCCACCACCTCGAGATGGCTCAGCTCCTCGGTGCCGATGTCCATCAGCAGATCCTTCCGTGCGGCATCGTCGCAGTTGAGGCCCTGCACCGAGTACTGCATGGCGGCGGCAAGCTCGCCGTTGGCGCCGCCGAACTGTTCGAGCAGCATGTTGCCGAAGCGCGGGTCGGGGGCATCGACTCGGACCGTGTACATGAGCTTCTTGACGTGATGGTACATGTGGGCTCTCCTCACTCCAGACGATGATGGGGGCTGCGTTCCATCCAATCGGCGGCAGGCTCTGCGGGTTCCTGCGACAAGGGAGGAATCGGAGGAGCGGGAAAGAAAAAGGCTGCGGAGCTTACTCCGCAGCCACCTTGGCTCTCTCCCCGGCCGCCGCAGAGGGCAGCGTGTCCTGGATGCGGCGGAAGGTCGCCAGCGCCTGACCCACCACCTGGTCCATGTTGTAGTAACGGTAGGTCGCCAGCCGGCCGACGAACCACACGTCGCTCCGTGCCGCGGCAAGCGCCTCGTAGCGCTTGTAGAGCGCTTCGTTCTCGGCGCGCGGGACGGGATAGTAGGGGTCGCCGACGTCGGTGGGATACTCGTAGGAAATCGACGTCTTCGGCGCCTTCTGCCCGGTGAGGTGCTTGTATTCGGTGATGCGGGTGAAGTCTTCCGTCTGCGGATAGTTGACGACGGCGACCGGCTGGAACTGCTCCTGGTCGAGCGTGCGGTGCTCGAAACGGAGCGATCGATACGGAAGCTTGCCGTATTGCCAGTCGAAGAACTCGTCGACGGGTCCAGTGAAGATCAGGCGGTTGTAGCGGATCTGGTCGCGAATCTCGCGGTAATCCGTCTGCAGCATGATCTTGATCTTGGGGTGCTTCAGCATCCGCTCGAACATGCGGGTGTAGCCATGGAGCGGCATGGCCTGGAAGCTGTCGGTAAAGTAGCGGTCGTCCCTGTTGGTGCGGGTGGGGATGCGGGAGGTCACCGACTTGTTGAGCTCTGACGGATCCATGCCCCACTGCTTCCGGGTATAGCCCCGAAAGAACTTCTCGTAGAGCTCGCGCCCCACCGTGCTCACCACAACGTCCTCCGACGTCCTGATCTCATCGACCTTCTCGCGGCGCTCGGCGAAGAAACGCTCGAGCTCGTCCGAGGAGAGATCAAGGCCGTACAGCCGGTTGATGGTGTCGAGATTGATGGGGATCGGCAGCAGCTTCCCGTCGACGCGGGCCAGCACGCGGTGCTCGTAAGGCCGCCAGTCGGTGAACTGCGAAAGGTAGTCGACGATCTGCTGGCCATTCGTGTGGAAGATGTGGGGTCCGTAGCGGTGAACCAGGACTCCCGCATCGTCATGGCAGTCATAGGCGTTGCCGCCCACATGGTTGCGCCGGTCGATCAGGAGGACGGACTCGCCCCGCTGCGAGGCGATCCGCTCCGCCAGCACGCTTCCGGCAAAGCCCGCACCGACAATCAGCCAATCGAACATGTGGCTCAGGCTCCCACGCGGAACACGGCGCCGGCACGCGGCCTGGACACCCGGGCGATGTGGCCCGCCATGGCGTTCCATGTCTGGTCCCAGGACATGGTCGCGAGGTAGGCGTCGACGGAATTCCTCAGGAGATCCTTGGGGTTGCCAAGCGCCTCGCGTATCTTTTCTTCGACATCGTCCTCGTCGGCGATCTGCACAAGGCCGTGCGCACCATAGCTGCGCACCACGTCGACGATGGCCGTCGAGACGACGGGAAGGCCCGCCGCCAGAAATTCGGGAGTCTTGGTGGGACTGATGTAGCGCGTCGCCTCGTTCAGCGCGAAGGGCATCCAGCCCATGTCCCAGTTCGCCATGTATGCCGGAAGATCGGCATAGGACTTGCCGCCGAGCCAGTGGATGTTCGGCAGCCGCGGCAGATCGGCAGGATCGATCTTGACCACCGGGCCCAGCATGATGAAGTGGACGTCCGGCATCTTCGCCGCCGCCTGCTCGAGAAGCTTCACATCGAGGCGTTCGTCGATGACGCCGGCGAAGCCCACCCGCGGGTGCGGGATCGCCGCCTGGTCCGCCGGATCCTTAAGGGGCTTCCGCGCCTTGTGGAAATGGGCGACGTCGATGCTGCTGGGGAATGGATGGATGGACTTGTGGAGACGGCGCTTGGCCTCATAGATGCTCTGCCCGCCGGTGAAAACGACATCGGCACGCTGCATGAGCAGGCGCTCCATCTGCACGAGCTCACGCGGAGCGTTGCGGAAGGCGGAAAGTTCGTCCATGCAGTCATACACACAGACGTCGCAATCGACATGGTCGGTGAAGGGCAGCGCCATCGGCGTATAGTACCAGAGCACCAGGTGGTCATACTGGACGGAGGCGAGCGCACGGTCGACGAGCATGCGCTGCATGTCGATGGCAGAAGCGGCCGGAGTTCCATCGGGCAACACCGGGGTCAACACACGGATGTTTGCCGAAGGCTCGGTGGCGCGCATGAAGGGCTTGGAAACAGCCTCGAAGACCGGCTCCTCGAAGTAGAGGACCTTCCGATTGCGGGAGGCGCGGGTGAGGAGATGCTGGGGGCGCTGGAAGACGAAGTTCCACCTGAGGTGGGAAAGGCAGAGGAGGAGCGAAGATTCCGGGAGCGTGCCGGTCGTCTTCGTAAGTGCCGTCGGTGTCTGAAGCGCCATGTTTGTCCTGTTCCTTTTTCAACCAGCCTAGGTATTTCGTCCTGCCTGCCACCCCGGAGAGCCGCATGCAGCCCATCTTCCTCCGGCGGCCATCGGTCATCCGCCCTTGGGCGGAGCCGCACCTGCCATGCGAAATCTGCCGATGGCCTCACCGGTTTCGGTCTGTGGCCTGGAGCAGGACTAGTGTGGAAGCTTTGGGGGTCCGCTGGGACAGAACGTGCGGCCGCGGGTTTGGTTCCCCGTCAAGTCAGGCCTGAGTTAAGTATGGAAGAGGACAGAGGGAAGCGGCCGCGGCATGTGTTCTCACGCCGCCGCCGGACGGGGCTCAGGAGAATCAGGCGCTGCGCGAGAGCTTCGGCTGCGCGAGATTGAACTTGGCAATGCCGAAGCGCCAGCGGTGATCGGTGGCCACACGGCGGCTCTGGTAGAAAAGGGTGAGCTCGGTGCCGTCCACCATCACTGTCGAATGGCCGTTCTCACCGGGCTCGCCGGGGTCCAGCACGGGACCAAGTGATTCGTATGGACCCTCGACATCGTCGGCGATTGCGAAGAAAACGCGCTGGCGGCTGCCCCTTGCGCCTTCGGGGAGAAAGCACGTGGCGTTGAGGAGGATGCGGCCATCGGGAAGCTCCACGAGCTGGGCGCCTTCGAGACCCCACTCGTAATCGGGATGCTCACGCGGGTTGTGATGGGGAAGATCGTTATGGTCGAGGATCTTTCCCAGTCGTTTCCACGGGCCGAACCAGGAGTCGGACATGCTGCGCGCAAGGTATATGTCGGGCTGGGGCACGCGCGAGAAGGGCGGCATGCCGGAATAGACGATGTAGCGGCGGCCACCGATGAGCGCGGGATGGGGGTCGTAGATGCCGTCCTCTCCAGTGCCGGGGAGCGAGAGCAGTGCGGGCTGGAGCACAACCCAGTTGAAGCCGTCATTCGAGACTGCGTGTTCGCAGCGCCCCCCGGACTTCATGAACTCGGTCTGCACGAACATGTGGAAGACGCCCGCATCGAAGATGACGCCCGGAGCGGCGATTCCCGAACCCTTCACCGGCAGGCGGATCGGTTGATGCTCCGTCCACGGACCATAGAGGTCGGGTGCGGTGGCGTGAAGGATGTTCCAGGTTTCGCTGCGCACCGTGCCGCTCGAACCGAAGACATGCCACAGCTCGCCGTCGAAGACGGGGCACGGGTCCTTCAGATCCTCGGTGAGGGTGGGATGAAAGAGCGGAAAGATGTTCTCACTGAACGTGATGGCCATGTTCTTGAATCCGGGCGCCGGCGCGTTGCTTGGACCGGCCGGTCGCAGTCATTTCTAGTCTCGGGCGGCGCAAGTGCGGCGCCGCCGCATTCTTCACTGTACTGAGTATCTCCAGCGCCGCCTGAACGGGCGCTTAACGCAGATCACTGTCCACTTGTGGACTTCCGGCGGAACGGGAGAGACCTTCCGGCCTCTGCCGCATTCCGCCGGCGCTCAAGTCGCCAGAGTCGCCCGCGAAGTCAAGACGCTTCGAGCAAGCGCCCCAACAATTTCCTTCCACGTCCCCCGTTGGGCGGCCAGGGAGAAACCCTCTTAGCGGGTCGCTCCTGATTTGCATATGGGACGAAGGCATGATCGCACTCACGCGTAAGTTACACTCTGGCGGGCACCGGAACCGCACTGTTCCACACGGCATTTCCCGATCCTTCATATGGAGAACCCCAATGCCGAAGCCAAGCGACATCGAGGAGACCGCCAGCCGCGCCAATGACCACAAGGAAAAAGCCAGCCCTCCCGACAACCGCGGCGGCAACGTGACGGACGGGAAGTTCGAGGACGTGCCCCAGGGCGGCAAGCGCCGCGGTCCCGGACGGTGGGTCGACCCGAAGTCATCCGGCGATTGATTGTGCGCTCAGCATCCTCCACATTCCGCACCGAGGAGGATCTCCATGAACGTGAACGGACGGCATTACCGCACCATCTGGCTCGCTGACGACGGCTGGTCGGTCGACATCATCGACCAGACGAAATTCCCGCATGTGTTCGAAACGGCTCGGCTGGGAACGCCGGAGGAAGCGGCTGCCGCCATTCGCGACATGCTGGTGCGCGGCGCGCCGCTGATCGGGGTGACCGCCGCTTACGGCGTGGCGCTGGCCATGAAGCAGGACGCTTCCGACGCAGCTTTGGCGGGGGCTTACGAGCTGCTGGTGAAGACACGGCCCACGGCCATCAACCTCCGGTGGGCTCTCGACGAGATGATGCGCGTGCTGAAGCCGCTTTCCGAGGGGGAGCGGGCGGCGGCGGCCTATCGGCGCGCCGCGGAGATCGCCGAGGAGGACGTCGCCATCAACCAGGCGATAGGCCGCAACGGGTTCGAGATCATCAGGAGCATCGCGGCGCGCAAGCCGCCTGGCGAGCGGGTCAACATCCTCACCCACTGCAACGCGGGCTGGCTCGCGACGGTGGACTGGGGAACGGCCACCGCCCCCATCTATACGGCGCATGACTCGGGTGTTGGGGTTCACGTCTGGGTGGATGAGACGCGGCCGCGGAACCAGGGCGCTTCGCTCACCGCGTGGGAGCTCCTCCACCACGGCGTTCCGCACACCGTGATTCCCGACAATACCGGCGGCCATCTGATGCAGCATGGCCTGGTCGACATCGCCATCGTCGGCACGGACCGCACCACCGCCCAGGGTGACGTGTGCAACAAGATCGGAACCTATCTCAAGGCGTTGGCCGCGCATGACAATGGCGTGCCATTCTATGTGGCGCTCCCCTCCCCCACCATCGACTTCCGGGTGGTGGACGGCATCAGGGAGATCCCGATCGAGCAGCGGGGCGGGCATGAAGTCTCCCACATGACCGGGCGCACGGCAGACGGACGGATCGAGACAGTGGAAATCACGCCAAGAGGTTCGAAAGTCGCCAACTACGCTTTCGACGTGACGCCTGCACGCTACGTGACGGGGCTCATCACCGAACGGGGCGTGATCGCCGCGAACCGCGACGCGATCGGCGAGGCTTTCCCCGAGCGGCTGGCCGAGGCTCAGTAGCGGATCACGTCGCGGCGCACGCGACGGGCGCGCTCTGCGAGGGCGGAGACCGAGGGATAGTCGCCGGGCTTCACCATCATGTCGCGGGCGAGGATGAGAGCCCGCGCCTCGCAGACTGCGCGGCGGTCCTTGTCCCCGATCCATTCGAGATCGATGTTGTGGGCCAATCCAAGGATGCGGCGGATCATCTTCGCGGCGGCGAATCCCACCGTATCAGCCCAGAGACGATCCATGTAGGACTGTCGCTCCGTTTCGAGGCGGCCTTCTCCTTCCGCCCCCTGAAAGAGGGATGCGGGATAGGCATCGCCCGCCGGGTTCTCCCGCCACAGGGCCAGGAACTTCTCGCGGAATGAGGTCCAGATCGCCTCCAGCGTAGCGAGGACCCACTCGCCATAGGCGTCGCGCTCGCCGGGGCTCGTGGCGTGGCCGTCCTGCGAGAAGTAATTGAGCAGGAAATTGGCGACGATTGCGCCGGTGTCGAAGCCCATCGGGCCCATGAAGGCGAATTCCGGGTCGATGACGCGGGTGTCCTCCGGCGTCAGCATGATGGAGCCGGTGTGGAGATCGCCGTGCAGCATGGCTTCCGCCGAGGAGAGGAACTTGAGCTTCAGCCGCGAGACGGCAACCTTGAGATCGCCGTCCTCGCGCCAGCGCGCCGCGTAAGGGTCGAGCTGGGGCGAGGTCCAGCGGTTGAGATCCGCCACGCGGTAGGGATCGGTGAAGATCAGATCCTCGGTGATCTTGCACAGCGCGGTGTTGCCGGCGAAGGCGGCGATCATCGCCTTTTTCCTCCCGGCCGGGAGTGCGAGGTCCGAGGTGAAGTAGAGAGTCCTCGACATGAAGGTGGAGATGTCCTCGGCGAATCGGGGATAGAGCGTCGCCGCGATCATGCCGCGCCGCATGATGACGTGCGGCTCGAGCAGCTCCATCACGATCAGCGCGAGGGTCTCGTCGTAGTGGAAGATCTCGGGCACCAGCCGTCCGGTGAGCCGAGCCTGCTCGGAGAGCGCCATGTGCTCGTAGTGCGCGCGCGAGAGCGGCAGAGGCCAGCTCTCGCCGACGAGGCGCACATAGGGGAGCGCCTGCTTGACGGCGACCCCGCCCGCATCGCCTCTCACGATGAAGACGAGATTGAGGTTGCCGTCCCCGACTTCGGCGATGCGCCAGCGGGAAGGGTCGCCACCGAGAATATTGCGCACGCGTTCGATGCCTGAAAGATAGGCAGAGAGCGTCTCGGGCGACTGGGGCGCGTAGCCCTCACGTGTTTCGATCATTGCCGTCATGTCATGCAGTCTGGATGTGGATGCCGCCCTAAGAGCACTGAACACGAGAGAAATGCAAGATCATGCGCCGCTAGTGCAAGAGCTTTCGCAACCGCAACAAGGTTGATGCTGTGCAACAATTCCAATTGTCGGACAATAGCTCTGGACAAAGTTCCGGCGGTGTTGGATGGTTCGCGTGATCGGCGTTCCTCAAGAAGTTTCGGCCGAAGAACTCGGCACGCAATCGTTCCGGACGCTCGAGATGACATGAGCTTGGAGGAGGACCACAGCATGCTCAACGATCTCATCAAGGAAGCAGCAACACGCCGCGACGTGTTCAAGAAGCTCGGCGCCACGGCGCTCGGTGCGGCCCTGCTCGCCGACGCCGGTTTCGACCCGGCCATGGCGCAGGCGCTGGCCCCCGCGGGCAAGCCGATGAAGGCGGCCTTCTCCAACGCCGGACTGCAGGCCACCTGGTGTGCCCAGGGCAAGCAGGCGGCGGAAGCCTGGGGCAAGCTGATGAACGTCGAAATCACCTGGTTCGACGGCGAACTCTCGGCCACCAAGCAGCGCGCCGCGATCGACAACATGGCCTCGCAGAAGTGGGATTTCGTCGCGATCCAGACCTTCGGCATCGGCACGCTCACCGACCCGATCAAGAAGATGATCGACGCCGGAACGCCCGTCATCGCCATGGACACGATGGTGGCGCCTCCCGGCACGGTGCCGCTCCATACCTTCATCGCGCCCGACAACATCATGATGGGCTCGGTCGTGACCTCGGCGCTCGTCGCCGCCATGGGCGGGGCGGGCAACATGGTGATGACGCAGGGCGCGCTCGGCCACTCCGGTGCGCAGGGCCGCGCCAAGGGCTTCCACCAGGTCGTCGACGGCAATGGCAACATCAAGCTCCTGGACGAGCAGCCGGCCGACTGGGACGTGACCAAGGTCGCGCGCATCTGGGACTCGCTGCTCACGCAATATCCTGACATCAAGGGCGCCTTCTTCCACAACGACGACATGGCGCTCGCGGCTCACAACGTCATGAAGGCCAAGAACCGCACCGACATCCTGATCGCCGGTGTCGACGCCATGCCGCCCGCGGTGAACGCGGTTCTCGACGGCGTGATGGTGGCGACCGTCCGCAATCCCTCCTGCCGCATCCATGGCTGGTCGGTGGCGGCCGGTGTGGCGGCGGTGCAGGGCGGCGAACAGGCCGGCAAGGACATTCCGGACTTCATCCTCGCCGACGGCCCGGTCATCACCAAGGAAACCGCGGCAGGTCATCTCTGGCTGCAGAAGAACTTCCTGATCTGATTCCAGACGTGATGGAAGATCACACGCAAAATGCGAGCGGGGGCGAAACGCCCCTGCTCGAGCTTCACAACGTCTCGAAGCATTTCGGCGGCGTCATGGCGCTGAAAAACGTGGACTTCACGCTGAAGGCCGGCGAAATCCATGGCCTCGTCGGCGAAAACGGGGCCGGCAAGTCCACCACCATGAAGATCATCGCCGGCGTCCACACCGACTACGATGGCGTCATGAAGATTCATGGCCGCGAGGTGCGGCTGCGCTCGGCGCGCGACGCGCTCGCCAATTCCATCGGCATGGTGCACCAGGAACTCTCGATCGTGCCGGACCTGACGGTGGCGGAAAACGTCTTCCTGGGCAACCAGCCGCTGACCCCTGTCGGCACCGTGGACTGGGGGCGGATGAACCGCGAGGCGAAGAAGCTGATCGCCAGCCTGGGTCTTGAGATCGACCCCACCACGACCATGGGCTCGCTCCCCGTCGGGCTGCAGCAGCTCGTCGAACTCTCGCGTGTCCTCTTCTCCGGAGCGCAGATCATCATTCTGGACGAGCCGACCTCCGCGCTGTCGCCGCCCGAGGTGAAACAGCTCTTCGAGGTGCTGAGGAGGCTTCGCGCCGAGGGGCGCTCCATCGTCTTCATCTCGCATTTCCTCGACGACGTGCTGGCGATCTCCGACCGGGTGACGGTGTTCCGCAACGGCCACAAGGTGATCACCGAGAACACGGGGAACCTCACGAAGGACCTCGTCATCTCCCATATGATCGGCCGTGGCTCCAAGGACATGCACATGGGCGAGGAGGCGGAGCTCAAGGGCGACGACTCGAAGCCCGTCGTGCTTTCAGTGGAAGGGGTCAGCGACGGCAGGAACCTTCGCGATTTCTCGATCGAGCTCCGCGCCGGCGAGATCACCGGCGTCTACGGCTTCATGGGTTCGGGCCAGATCGAGCTGGCGCGCGCGCTGTTCGGCAAGGTGCCGCTGCGGCGCGGCTCTCTCAAGCTCGCCGGCAGGCCGGTGCGCTTCAGATCCACCGCAGCGGCGCGCGCCGCCGGCATCGCATTCGTGCCGGAGAACCGGCGCATGATGCTGTTCCGCCAGGAACCGGTCTACAAGAACGTGTCAATCTCCATTCTCGAGCGTATCCACCGGCTGCTGGTCAAGCCGCGCGAGGAGAAGAAGATCACCGAGGCCCACATCAAGGACCTGCAGATCAGGCCTCCGCGCACGGCCATTCCGCTGGGCTCGCTTTCAGGCGGCAACCAGCAGAAGGTGGCTCTCGCCAAGTGGCTCACCCACCTGCCGCGCGTGCTCATCCTGTCCGAGCCCACACGCGGCATGGACGTGGGCGCCAAGGAAGACGTGATCCGCATCGTGAAATCGCTGCGCGACAGGGGTGTCGCCATCCTCGTGCTCTCGACCGAGCCCGAGACGATCCTGACGCTGGCGGACCGCGTGACGGTCATCAAGAAGGGTACGGTGGCCCGCGAGTTCTCGAAGGGCCACATCGAAAAGGCCGACCTGCTGTCGGCAGCCTGACAATGCGAAGGGAGACGGACTTACCATGACGACGGCAGAGACAGTGGCGCCCAAGGGCTTCAGCGTGAAGCGCTTCCTGGCCGAGCAGCTGAGGAACATCGCGCCCGTGTTCACGCTGATCGCGCTCGTCGTCTTCTTCAGCTTCGCATCGAGCTCATTCCTGACGCTCGACAATGCGCTGAACATCATCCGCCAGCTCTCGATCACCGGCATCATCGCGGTGGGGCTCACCTATGTGATCCTCACCGCCGAGATCGACCTCTCCGTTGCGGCGGTAGCGAACGCGGTGGGGATCACGGTGGCCTATTTCACCATCCAGCCGGACTACGTGAACATCGCCAACGTGCCGGTGCAGGGCTGGATCGCCATCGTGCTGGCGCTGGCTTCCGCCTTCGCTTTCGGCCTCGTCACCGCTGGCGGCATGACGATCATCGGCATTCCCTCCTTCATCATGACGCTGGCCATGATGCAGATCGCCAACGGCGTCTCGGCGCTTCTGGTGCGCGGCCAGATCGCCTACCAGTACCCCGATCTCATCACCACGCTTGGCTCCGGCACCGCCTTCACCATTCCCCTCGGGGTGGACGCGGCGGGCAAGGCCATGTTCATCCCCATCGGCTGGACGATCATCGTCTGCCTGGTCTTCCTGCTCGTCGGGCACCTCGTGCTCAAGTACACGCGCTATGGCCGCTACGTGTACATGGTGGGCGGCAACCGCGAGGCGGCGGAGTATTCGGGGGTCAACGTCAAGTTCATCATCGGCTCGGTGATGGTGATCTGCGCGGTGTGCTCGGGCATCGCGGGCATGCTGGGCGTTGCCTACTTCGGCTCGGCCCAGCAGAACCAGTTCGACACCTTCCTGCTCGACGCCATTGCGGCGGTCGTGGTGGGCGGCACCTCCCTGTTCGGCGGGCGCGGCGGCATCGGCAACACCATCATCGGACTTCTCGTGCTGGGTGTCGTCAACAACGGGCTCGACCACATCCAGATCGACTCCTTCCTCAAGATCCTGATTCGCGGCCTCATCCTGCTCGCGGCACTGATCATCAACGTCTATGCCCAGGTCCTGAAGGAAAAGCAGGCTGACCTCGATTGAGAGAGCGGGGCACAGGAAGAGCGCGGGCGCCTCACGGCACCCGCGCTTCCATCACGTCACGGCGGATCAGGCCAGCAGCTGGTAGGAGGCGGGCACGAAGCGGTAGCCGTCCGCTCCCGCCCTCTCGACGAAGCCCACCGCCGGGAAGGGCATGTGGTAGCTGGTGAAGGGGATACGGTCAGCGGCCAGCATGTCGAGGATCCTCCGGCGGGTCTCGGCTGCCTTGGCCTTGTCGGCATCGAACTTCACCTCCCAGTCCGGGCGCTGGAGCGAGAGCACATAGTGGTTGCAGAAATCCGCGCCGAGCAGCAGCCGCTTGCCGCCGCTCTCGAGGTGGAAGGCCATGTGGCCCGGCGTATGGCCAGGCGCCGCCATGGCGCGAATGCCGGCCACGACTTCTGAATCGTCAGCAAGGAAGCTCATCTTCTCCTTCAGCGGCGAAACATTGGCAGCCACCAATCTTGCCGGCCCCTCCGTGGGACCCGACAGGCGCTCGGGTGCCGACCAGAACTGGTACTCAGTCTCGCCGATCACGTAGCGGGCCCTGGGGAAGCTGGGCTTTCCATCCCTCATCAAGCCGCCGATGTGATCAGGATGGCAGTGGGTGATGACGACGATATCGACCTGGTCTGCGGGCGTGCCCGCCGCGGCGAGCTGCTCGACGAGCTTTCCGCCGTTGGCAGCACCCAACCCGGTGTCGAATAGGATGCGCTCCTTGCCGGTGCTGACGAGGAGCGGCGTGAACATGTTCATCATCCAGTCGGCGGGCAGGAAGTTCTGCTGGAGCAGGGCCGCCACGTCGGCAGGGGTCTGGTTGGTGCCGAAGATCGTTTCCGGCTTCTCCATCCGCCGGGCGAAATCGAGGATGGCGGTGACCTCGAAATCGCCGAGCCTGTAGCGGTATGTGGTGGCGGGCTGGATCGCCTCGCTCGCCTCCTGAGCGCGGGCCGGTTGCCTCAGCGCTGCGGCGGCGCCCAGAACGAGTGCTCCGGCCATCACGCCGCGTCGGGTGGACTGCATGGTGCTCTCCTCTCGCATGATCGACTGACAACATACGTATGAGTACTGATTTTCCAGCCGCTCCTCACGGAGCTGTGAACAGGGTTGATCCGGATCCGCAATCGCGCGTAGCGAAGTGCATGGTTTCTCCCTCGCTCATGTGGTTCAGGCAGGATCTTCGTCTCGCCGACAACGCCGCACTCACTGCCGCCGCGGCGGCGGGACCGGTGATTTCGCTGTTCATCCTCGACGACGAGACGCCGGGCGAATGGCGCTTCGGCAGTGCATCGCGCTGGTGGCTGCACAGGAGCCTCGAAGCCTTAGGCACCAGGCTGCCGCTCGTGCTGCGGCGTGGCAGGCCGGAGCACGTGATCGGGGACGTCCTGGCTCTAACCGGGGCTTCCTCCGTTCACTTCACGCGAGACTATGCGCCATGGTCGGGCCCACTGGAGCGCCGGGTGAAGGACGCCTGCGAGGGAGCGGGCGCGGCCTGCCACCGCTATGCTGGCTTCCTTCTGCATGAGCCGGAGGCAATCAGGAATGGTGCGGGGGACCCCTACCGCGTCTATACGCCGTTTTCCAAGGCATGTTTCGCGGCGGGCGAGGCCCGGCCGCAGAAACCCGTGCCGGAGTTTGCCGCGTGGCAGGGCAAGATCCGCAGCGAGAGGCTCGAAGACTGGGGCCTCTTGCCGGTGGAGCCCGACTGGGCCGCCGGTTTCCGTGACCACTGGACGCCCGGCGAGGCTGGAGCGGAGGCGCGCCTCGAAGCGTTCATCGCGCAGGGCCTGGCCCTATATGCCGACGAGCGCGACAGGCCGGACCGGGAAGCGACCTCCCGCCTCTCCCCTCATCTCCATTTCGGCGAGGTGAGCCCGGCGCAGTGCTGGCACGCGGTGCGAAGGGCGCAGTTCGCCGATCCAGCCAGGCTGGACCGGGGGGCGGAGAAATTCCTCAAGGAACTTCTGTGGCGGGAATTTTCGTACCATTTGCTGCATCACTGGCCCAGCATTCCGGAGAAGCCGTTCCGGCCGGAATTCGCGGATTTCCCCTGGAGCGGGAATCCCGGGGCGCTGAGAGCCTGGCAGCGTGGGCAAACAGGGTACCCGATCGTCGATGCCGGGATGCGGGAGCTTTGGGCCACCGGCATCATGCACAACCGGGTGCGGATGATCGCGGCTTCCTTCCTCATCAAGGACCTGCTCATTCCCTGGCAGGAAGGCGAGCGCTGGTTCTGGGACACGCTGGTCGATGCCGACCTTGCCAGCAATGCTGCGAGCTGGCAGTGGGTGGCGGGCTCAGGCGCCGATGCAGCCCCGTATTTCCGCATCTTCAACCCCGTCCTGCAGGGCGAGAAATTCGATCCTCGCGGCGACTACGTGCGCCGCTGGGTGCCCGAGCTTTCACGGCTGCCGGACCCCTTCATCCACCGCCCGTGGGAGGCGCCGCAGCCGGTGCTCGCGGAGGCGGGCGTTGAACTCGGGCAGAACTACCCTCATCCTATCGTCGACCATGGCCAGGCGCGGGACAGGGCGCTCGCGGCCTTTCAGGAGATCAAGGGATCAGCATGACCAAGCTTCTCGCCATCAGCGGCTCGCTGCGCAGGGCCTCGACCAACACCGGGCTTCTCCGAGCTTTGCGCGACATGGCGCCGGCACATGCCAGCCTGGAGATCGCGACGCTGCACGGCATTCCGCTGTTCAACGAGGATGACGAGCAGGCGACCGGCAAACCGGAGGCCGTGAAGGCGCTCGACCAGAAGATCCGCGCGGCGGAGGGTATCGTGATCGCCTGTCCGGAGTATAACTTCTCCGTTCCCGGTGTGCTGAAGAACGCCACGGACTGGCTCTCGCGCGGCGGATCGCCGTTTCGCTGGAAGCGCGTGGGCATCGTCGGCGCGGGCGGCGGGCAGTTCGTGGGCACGGCGCGCTCGCAGTATCACTTCCGCCAGAACCTGCAGGCGTTGCAGGCGATCACCATGCCGCGGCCGGAGGTGTTCGTGAACCACAACGAGCAGAAGTTCGACGCGGAAGGCAACCTTACGGACGAGGAAACGAAGCGATATCTCGGCAAATGGCTGGAATCGTTCCTCGAGTGGGTGGAGAAGCGGCCCTAGGCGTGCCGAAAGGAAGCCCGATCCCGACCATCGCCGGGTGGGAATATATCAGGCGGCGATGCTCGTTGCCGCCGTGCGGATGGCGTGAATTTCCGCGGCGTATTCCCTGGCCCTGAAGATCGCCGAGCCGGCGACCAGCACGTTGGCGCCGGCGCGCACCACGTCTGCCGCATTGGCCCGGGTGATGCCGCCGTCGACCTCAATGTCGATGGCGCGGCCCCGTACCATCTCGCGGATCTCCGCGATCTTCTCGATCATCGCGGGCATGAAGGACTGGCCGCCGAAGCCGGGGTTCACCGTCATTACCAGGATGAGGTCCAGCCGGTCCAGCACGTGCTTCAGCACGGAAGCAGGAGTTGCCGGATTGAGCGACACCCCCGCCTTCTTGCCGAGCGTGCGGATCTGCTGCAGCGAACGGTCGAGATGCGAGGTCGCCTCGGCATGGACGGTGATGATGTCAGCACCCGCCCTGGCGAAGGCCTCGAGGTAGCGGTCGACGGGGGAGATCATCAGGTGAACGTCGAAGGGTTTCCGCGTCAGCGGGCGGATCGCCTCGATCACCGGCAGGCCGAAAGAAATGTTGGGCACGAAGTGCCCATCCATCACGTCGATGTGGATCCAGTCCGCCCCCGCCTCGTCCACGGCGCGGACGTCGTCGCCGAGCCGCGCGAAATCGGCCGCGAGGATCGAGGGCGAGACGAGGAGCGGCCTGGTCATGGAGGTCAGCCGATCAGCTTGCCGAACAGCACGGCGGTATCGCCCATGCGGTTCGAGAAGCCCCATTCATTGTCATACCAGGAGAGGATCTGCACGAAGGTGTCGTCCATCACCTTGGTTTGGTCGAGGTGGAAGACCGAGGAGTGCGGATCGTGATTGAAGTCGATCGACACGTTGGGTTTCGCGGTGACGCCGAGGATTCCCTTGAGCGGGCCGTTGGCGGCCTTGATGATCGCCTCGTTGATCTCTTCCTTCGTGGTCTTGCGCCGGGCGATGAACTTGAGGTCGACCACCGAGACGTTGGGGGTCGGAACCCGAATGGAGATGCCGTCCAGCTTGCCCTTGAGCTCCGGCAGCACAAGCCCCACGGCCTTGGCCGCGCCCGTGGAGGTGGGGATCATGGAGAGTGCCGCGGCGCGGGCGCGGTAGAGATCCTTGTGCATCTGGTCGAGCGAGGGCTGGTCGTTGGTGTAGGAGTGGATCGTCGTCATCATGCCCTTCTCGATGCCGACGGCCTCGTTCAGCACCTTCGCCACCGGGGCGAGGCAGTTCGTGGTGCAGGAGGCGTTCGAGATCACCATGTGATCCTTGGACAGCTTGTCGTGGTTGACGCCATAGACGAGCGTGAAATCGGCTCCATCCGAGGGCGCCGAGACGATGACGCGCTTGGCGCCGGCGCTGAGGTGGGCAGCCGCCTTGTCACGCGCGGTGAAGATGCCGGTGCACTCCATGGCGATGTCGACGCCCAGATCCTTCCAGGGGAGCTGGCTCGGATCCTTGATGGCCGTCACCTTGAACTGGTCGGAGCCGATCGAGATCGAGTCTCCCTTCACGGAAACCTCGCGGGGGAAACGTCCATGGACGGAATCGAACTGCAGGAGATGGGCGTTGGTCTCCACGGGCCCGAGATCGTTGACGGCCACGATGTCGATGTCCTGACGGCCCGATTCATAGATGGCGCGGACGATGTTGCGGCCGATGCGGCCGAAACCGTTGATGGCGACACGGACTTTCGTCATGGCAGATCTCCGGATTGAGGGTCGATTGAATTCCGCCGCACTTATAGAGATTTTGCTGCGGCGCGAAAGGGGGTACCGGCCGGCCGGCTCAGCCAGGCTGCTTGTAGTGAGACGGGAAGAAGGCGGCGAGAGCGGCTTCGACCGAGCGCTGGGCCTCGGCCGCGGAAATGCGGCCCTTGTGGCCCGCGCCGTCGGCTGCAAGGCCGAGCCACAGCCCGTCACACAGGGAATCGAGCGTGCGCATGACGAGCGCCGGGTCGAGCCCGTAGGAGCCCTCCTCGTTGAGTGCCCGGCACAGGACCTCCGTCGTGTCGCGGCGCTCGGCATCGAGGCCGGAGCAGATCTGGTCGTAGACGGGCCGTCCCTGGGTTTCGCCCCAGAAGGCGATCCAGGCAGCGAGCTTTTCCGGGGTAAAGACGCGGGAGTCGAAATCGGCGAGGAGCAGTGCCCGCAGCCGCCCCGCGGCCCCCGGTCCTGCCTTGCGCATCTCGTCTTCCCAGTGGCGGCGATATTCGGCCGCGAGGAAGCTCAGCACATCGGCGAGAAGGGCATCCTTGCTGCTGAAATGGAAGATGACGATTCCCGGCGATAGGCCTGCCTCTTTCGCCACATCCGCCACCGTGAGGGCGGCATAGCCCTTGCGGGCAAGGATGGCGATCGTCGAATCGATCAATTGTTGGCGGCGGACGGGGCGCGCCGCCTTGCGCAGCGTTGGCGCCTCCTCACGACCCTGCATCTGCCCGGCTGTTTTCATGCAATGCAACATAGTGGGACGCGGCGTGGGGGGAAAGCCCCTTGCGTCGCATTGACCGCTTTCCTCGGCGCAACTAAGGAGTGCGGCAGGGCCACACATGCGCGATCACGAACTCCGGCACGCTCTCAACGACGAACTCCACGGGCGTCCCGGGCTTCCTGTGACCGCCCCTGCCCGCATCACGCATCTGGCCTTCACCCTCGGCGAGGGGGATGCCGACCCCCTCACCCACGTGAAACGGCTTTGTGACGCGCTGGGCGTCAGGGCCCCGGCGGACGGCGCGGCTCACCATGGCACGGAGATTGCCGGAGGCCTCCTCAAATATGAGCGGCACGGCGAGTTCTACCGGGTGAGCGTCACTGCGGCGGGCGGGCCGGAGAAGGGCGAGGCCCTGGCGCTGCTGCCGCTCGGCTGGGTGGACAGCCTGCCCGGCGCCCGGCTGGTCGGAATCCACACCCGCATCCTGCCGAAAAGCGAGCCCGAGCCCGACGTCGCCGCGCTGACCACCTGGTTCGGGCACGAGGACATCGCGGGATCGCGGGTGAGCCTCGGGCTCGCCACCGTGTGGACCGATTTCCGCATCGGGGCCGACGGCTACACGCGCATGCTGGTACATGACCATGGGCTCTCGCCCTTCCGCCTCGGCCGCGTGAGCCGCCGCATCCACGAGATAGAAACCTACCGCATGATGGCGCTGCTGGCGCTGCCGCTGGCGCGCCAGGTTCAGCCGGAACTCGCGGCGCTCGAGCGCGCCCTTTCCGGCGTGACGGCGGACATGCTCTCCGCCCGGGAGAGCCACGAGGATGCGGAGCTGCTCGCCGCCCTGAGCCGAATCGCACGTGACGTCGAGGAGATCTCGAGCCGCACGAGCTACCGCTTCGCGGCAGCGCGCGCCTATGCCGCCCTCGTGGACAAGCGCCTCCTCGAACTGGGCGAGGAGCGCGTGATGAACTTCCAGCGCATCGGCGTTTTTCTGGACCGGCGATTCTCGCCCGCCATGGCAACCTGCCTTGCCGTGTCTGAACGCATCAGGAGCCTCGCCGAGCGCAGCGAACGGGCCTCGAACCTCCTGCGCACGCGCGTCGACATCGCGCTCGAGGCACAGAACCAGCAGCTGCTGAAGTCCATGGAAAGGCGCGCCCAGCAGCAGCTGCGGCTGCAGGAGACCGTGGAAGGTCTTTCCGTCGTGGCGATCAGCTACTACCTGATCGGCATTCTCGGCAAACTCATCGAGGGCATTGGCGTCTACGCCCATGTCGAGACGAAACTCGTCAGTCTGCTGAGCATCCCCGTGGTGGTGTTCCTCGTCTGGTATGGGATCAGGAGGCTGAGGAAGCACATCCTCAGCATGAAGGGGGAGTAGGAGTCCTCGTCGGGGCGCTGCCGCGCCACCTTCTCCCGCCTGCGACGGGAGAGGGGGCTTTCGCGCTTTCCAAAGACGGGTGAGGGGCCCCCGCCTAGAGCTTCGTCCACCTGCCGTTCTTCTCGGACGACTTCACGCAGGCCTCGATGAAGGCCATGCCGGCGATGCCGTCGGCGATGCCAGGGAAGGCAACCTCCTTCTCGGGCTTCCTGCCTGCCCGCTTCGCCTTGATGGCGCGCGCCACTTCGGAATAAACGTTGGCGAAGCCCTCGAGATAGCCCTCGGGATGGCCCGGCGGCACGCGCGTCACGCGGCCCGCTGCGGCGTTGGAACCCGCACCGCCCCGCGTGATCAGCCGCTTCGGCTCGCCGAATGGCGTGAACCACAGATAGTTCGGGTCCTCCTGCCTCCATTCGAGCCCGCCCTTGCTGCCGTAGACGCGGATTTTGAGGCCGTTCTCGTTGCCGGGCGCCACCTGGCTCGCCCAGATCATGCCCTTTGCACCGCCCCGGAAGCGCAGCATCACGTGGACATTGTCGTCCAGCACGCGCCCCTTCACGAAGCTCGTGAGGTCCGCCGAGAGCTCCTCGCAGGCAAGACCCGAAACGTCGCAGAGGAGCTGGAAGGTGTGTGTGCCGATGTCGCCCACGCAGCCGCCCGCACCCGAGCGTTTCGGGTCCGTGCGCCATGCCGCCTGCTTCTGGCCGGTCTTCTCCAGCGCGGTGGTGAGCCAGTCCTGGGGGTATTCGCCCTGCACCACGCGGATATCGCCAAGTTCACCCGCCTTCACCATGGCCTTGGCCTGGCGGATCATGGGGTAGCCCGAGTAGTTGTGCGTCAGGGCGAAAATGACGTCGGGGTTCCTCGCCAGCAGCTTTTCCAGGGCCTTCGCCTCCTTGAGGTTCAGCGCCAGCGGCTTGTCGCAGATCACGTGGATGCCCTGCTCGATGAAGGCCATCGCAGCGGGAACATGGACATGGTTCGGCGTTACGATCGAGACCGCCTCGATGCCGTCGGCCCGATGCGCCTCCGCTTTCGCCATCTCGCCGAAATCGGCATAGATGCGATCCGGCGCGAGGCCCAGTTCCAGACCTGAGGCCTTCGCCTTCTTTGCATCGGCGGAAAGTGCTCCCGCCACGAAGTCGTAGTGATCGTCCATGCGCGCGGCGAGGCGGTGCACGGCGCCGATGAAGGCCCCCTGCCCGCCGCCCACCATGCCGAGCCTGATGCGGCCTGAATTCGCGTCGCTCCGTCCCGAAACCATGTGAGTCCTCCTGTTGTCTGCGGACGGCGTCAGGCCAGCCCCAGCATGCGCCGGGCCACGGAGTTATCCGTGCCTCCGCCGGCAAAATCGTCGAACGCCTTGGCAGTGGTCTTGATGATGTGGCTCTCGATGAAGGGCGCGCCCTCCGCCGCACCCTGCACCGCGTCCTTGATGCAGCATTCCCATTCGAGCACGGCCCAGCTGTCATAGTCGTAGGCGGCGAGCCTCGAGAAGATGCCGCCGAAATCCACCTGCCCGTCGCCCAGCGAGCGGAAGCGGCCGGCGCGCTTCAGCCAAGGCTGGAAGCCCGAATAGACACCCTGCCGGCCCGTCGGGTTGAATTCCGCGTCCTTCACGTGGAACGCGCAGATGCGCTCGTGGTAGATGTCGATGAAGTCGAGATAGTCGAGCTGCTGCAGCACGAAATGCGAGGGATCGTAGTTGATCTGGCAGCGCGGATGATTGTTCAGCCGCTCGAGGAACATTTCGAAGGTGACGCCGTCGATCAGGTCCTCGCCGGGGTGGAGTTCGTAGCCCACGTCAACCCCGTTCTCGTCCATGGCGTCGAGCAGCGGCTTCCAGCGCCGGGCGAGCTCGTCGAAAGCCTCCTCGATGAGGCCCGGCGGCCGTGGCGGCCAGGAATAGAGGAACGGCCAGGCGAGCGCCCCCGAAAAGGTGACGTGCGCGGTCAGCCCCAGGTTCCTCGAAGCCCTGGCGGCGAGCTTCATCTGATCCTCGGCCCAGGCGCGGCGGTCCTTCGGCTTGCCGTGGACGGCTCCCGGGGCGAAGGCGTCGAAGCCCTCGTCATAGGCGGGGTGCACGGCCACGAGCTGGCCCTGGAGATGGGTGGAGAGCTCGGTGATCTCGACGCCGTTGGCCTTGGCGACACCCTTCACCTCCTCGCAATAGGTTTTTGACTCGGCGGCTTTCTTCAGGTCGAAGAGGCGGCCGTCCCAGCTGGGGATCTGCACACCCTTGTAGCCGAGCGAGGCGGCCCATTTGGTGATCGCATCCCACGAGTTGAAGGGGGCCGCGTCTCCCGCGAACTGCGCGAGAAAGATGGCGGGGCCCTTGATGTCTGTCGGCATTGATTGTCCTCCCTGGAATTCGTGTCTTCAGATGTAGGAGTTGAGCAGGTTCTCGATTCGCTCCTGCTGGCCGGATTTCGGCTGTGGCTCGATGCCCTCGGCATGGACGCGCGCGGCGATCGACTCGAGCGTTTCTCTCCCCTCCAGCATGGCGCGGTTCTTCGGCTCGCTCCATTTCGCGTAACGCTCGGAGACGATGCGGCCGAGCTTGCCCTCCTCCAGGATCTTCGCCGCGATGAGGAGGCCCCGCGCGCAAGCGTCCATGGAGCCCACATGGGCGTGGAGAATGTCGTCGGGGTCGATCGACTGGCGTCTGATCTTGGCGTCGAAATTGAGACCGCCCGTGGTGAATCCTCCGGCCTTCAGGATCTCGAGGAAGGCGAGCGACATCTCCGGCACGTTCATCGCGAACTGGTCGGTGTCCCAGCCGGACTGGTAGTCGCCACGGTTGATGTCGATGCCGCCGAAGATGCCCAGCGCCGCGGCGAGAGCGATCTCGTGCTCGAAGGTGTGGCCGGCGAGGATCGCATGGTTCTGCTCGATGTTGACCTTCACGTCCTCCTTGAGGCCCAGCGCGTTGATCGTGGCGAAGACCGTGGCAACGTCATAGTCGTACTGGTGCTTGGTGGGCTCCTGCGGCTTGGGCTCGATCAGGATCGGGCCCTTGAAGCCGATCCTGTGCTTGTACTCGACCACCATGGCGAGGAAACGCTTCGCCTGCTCGAGTTCCTGTCCGATGTTGGTGTTGACCAGGGTCTCGTAGCCCTCGCGGCCTCCCCACATCACGTAGTTGGCGCCGTCGAGGTCCTTCGTCACGTCCAGGCAATGCTTCACCTGCGCTGCGCAATAGGCGAAGACGTCGGGGTCCGGGTTGGTGGCGGCACCGGCCATGAAGCGGCGGTTCGAGAACATGTTGGCCGTGCCCCAGAGAAGCTTCTTGTTCTTCGCCGCCATCTTCTTCTCGAAGACTTTCGCGATCTCGGTGACGTTGGCGTTGAACTCCTTAAGCGACTTGCCTTCCGGCGCGATGTCGAGGTCATGGAAACAGAAGAAGTCGATGCCGAGCAGTTCCAATGTCTCGAACATCAGGTCGGCCTTCATCCGGGCGGCCGCCATCTCGTCGCCCAAGTGGTGCCACCGGCGCATGAAGGTGTCGCCGCCAAAGGGGTCGGTGCCCGGCCAGCACAGCGTGTGCCAGTAGGCGACGGCGAAGCGCATGTGCTCGCGCATGGTCTTGCCCATCACCTTCTGGTCCGGGTTGTACCAGCGGAAGGCGAGATCGCTCGTGGAATCCGGGCCCTCGTAGCGGACCGGCTCCTTCCGGGAATAGAACTCAGTCATCAGCGATAGATCTCCTTGATGGCGGGATAGATGCCGGCATAGCGCCGGTAATGGGCCTCGTAGGCCTCGCGCGCCCTGGGCTCGGGCCTGATGGTGCGCGCCGTCCTGGGAGCGGTGAGAACCTTGCGGTAGTCCGCGCCCGTCGCGGCGATGAGGCCGAGGCGCGCCGCGCAGAAGTCGCCGCCCACGTTCCCCGCCGCCGGGAGATCGACGGGAACGCCCAGCACGGTGGCGATGATCCGGAGCCAGAGTTCCGACTTCGAGCCGCCGCCTACGGCGGTGACGCGCTTCACTTCCGTTCCCGCATCCTTCAGCGCCTCGAGCGAGTCGCGGAAGGCGAAGGCCACGGCGTCGAGGGCCGCGTGGGTGAGCGTCCTGTGGTCGCTCTCATGCCCAAGTCCCATGATGAGACCGCGCACCTGGGCATCCGCCACGGGCGTGCGCTCGCCCGAGAGATAAGGCAGCATCAGCGCCGGCGATGGCCCTGAGAGTTTCGTTCCGAGCGCGGCCGTCAGCTTTGGGGCGGGAACGCCCAGCACGCCCGCGAGCCATTCGAGGCTCGCCGCGGCGGAGAGGATCACCCCCATCTGATGCCAGGTGTTGGGCACCGCATGGCAGAAGGCATGGACGGCGCGCCCTGCGTTGGGGCGGAACTGGTCGTTCGAGACGAACATCACGCCCGAGGTGCCGATCGAGACGAGGGCGGCGTTGTCCGTGACCGCGCCGATGCCGCAGGCCGCCGCCGCGTTGTCGCCGCCGCCGCCTGCCACCACCGGCCGCTTCGGCATGCCCCAGGCCTTGGCGACGGCGGCGGTGAGGCGGCCCGTCGCGTCGGTTCCCTCGTAGAGCTTCGGCATCTGCTCGAGGTTCATGCCGGAGGCGGCCAGCAGCCGGTCCGACCAGTCGCGGCGGGCGACGTCAAGCCAGTAGGTGCCGGAGGAGTCGGACATGTCGGAGGCGAACTCGCCGGTCATGCGGAAGCGGATGTAGTCCTTGGGCAGCAGCACCTTCGCCACCTTCCCGAAGACTTTCGGCTCGTGCTTCTTCACCCAGACGAGCTTCGGGGCGGTGAAGCCGGCGAGCGGGATGTTGCCCGAGATGGCGCGGGCCTTGGGCTCCGCAGCCTCGATGTCGTCGCATTCGCGGAAGGCGCGCGCATCGTTCCACAGGATGCAGGGACGGAGCGGCTTCCCATCCTTGCCGAGCAATGTGGCTCCATGCTGCTGACCGGAGAGCCCGATGCCCTCCACGGCGGCAACCGCCTTGGGCTTCATCCTGCCGAGCGATTTGACGACCACGTTGCAGGCCTTCCACCAGTCTTCGGGGTTCTGCTCCGACCAGCCGGGCTGCGGCCGAGAGACCTTGAGGGGTGCGGACGCCGTCGCCAGGATCTTCTGCTTTCCGTCGATCAGCACGCCCTTCACCGATGACGTTCCGAAATCCAGCCCGAGATACATGTGCCCCCTCACGGAATGTTGTCGCGCAGGTAGATGTCGATGCGGATGCGCTCCATGGCGTCCACGATGGGTGCCCGGTCGGCCTTGCACATGAGCACGCGGATGGCGCTTCTCACCTCGTGGCCGGCATCCTGGTTGATGATGATGTCGATCGTGCCGTCGATCAGCGCCCGGCGCGTGTCGTCCGTCAGCTCATGAGTGATGAACACGATGTCGCGCGAACGGCCTGCCTGCGCCAGCGCCGCCGCGATCCCGCGCGAGCCCGCACCGACATTGTAGATGCCGACGAGGTCGGGGTGGTCGGCGATCAGCTGCTCGGCGAGCCTCAGCATCTTCGCGCTGTCGTCGCGGCCTTCGCGCACCGGAAGCAGCGCAAGGTTCGGGAAGTCGGCGGCGATCACCTGCTCGAAACCGAACTGCCGCTCCACATGGTCGCGGAGCGACAGCGATCCGGCGATGAGCCCCACCTTGCCGCGCCGCCCGCAGGTGTAGCGGCCCATCAGCGTGCCGGCGGTGCGGCCGGCGGCGGAATTGTCGATGCCGACATAATGGATGCGTTTCGAGTTCGGCACGTCGGAGACGAGCGTCACGACGCTGACACCGCGCTCGCTCAGCGCATTGATGGCCTCGCGCACGCGCGGGTGGTCCAGCGCCACGACGGCCGTGCCGTCATAGGCGGTGCCGATCCCGTCCAGCGTGGCGGCGAGCGCCTGGGCGTCGAACACGTCGGTATGGAAGAGGTCGATCGCCACCTTCTCGCCGGCCATGCGGGCCGCTTCCTCGCGCACCGCATCGGCGAGCGCGATCATGAAGGCGTTGCTGCCTTCCGGCAGGATGAAGCAGAAGCGGTATTCCCGGGCGCGCGCGAGGCGGGCCGCCAGCCGGTCCGGCTGGTAATTGAGGCGGCGGATCGCCTGGGCCACCCGCTCGGCCGTCCGGGGCCTCACGGCGGCGCGGCCGTTCAGCACGCGATCGACCGTCGCGACGCTGACGCCCGCCTCCTCCGCGACATCCTCGATGGTAGCCCTGGCCATGCTTCATCAAAGCCTTCCCGGCGTTTTTGTCAATTCCTGATAGGCGTCTATCAACCGGGGGACGCCTGGCTAGTCCACGGCCTTGACGGTGCCCTGGCGGTGGTCGCCGGAATAGATGCGGAAACGGCCGATCTTGCGTTCGGCCGCATAGCGCCGAAGCATGGAGCGCGTCGCCTCGTCGGGCAGCTTGTCCCAGGGGATGTCCTCGAAATCGGCCAGCACGGTACGGCCCCGCGCATGAAGCAGCGCCTCGCCGCGGTAATAGATGCACTGCTCGCGGGTGTCGGGGTTCTCGTAGACGGCAAAGAGGAACCCCAGCGTCGCATCCATGCCTTCGCGCCTGAGCATTTCATGAAGCTGCGAGGCGCTGCCGTTCTGGCCCTGTCGTCCCGCCTCGGGCAGCGAAAGGCCGTTGGGGCGCGATGGATCGGGAAGCAGCACGAGGCGGTTGTCGCTCTCGAGGATCGCCCCCACCACGGTGCGGCTGGCGGAGATCGCGGCGTTCACCGCCGCCTGCTCGAGGCCCAGCGTGATGTAGTGGCCGCGGGCGTAGCCCAGCGGATTGGCGTCCGAATAGGAGAAGGCCTCGATGTGGCCCATCAGGATGATGTGATCGCCTGCATCGATCACTTGGTAGCGCGCGCAGTCGAACCAGGCGGCGGAGCCCTCGATCAGGGGATTGCCGAAGGGCCCGCGGCGCCAGCGCGCCACATCGAACTTGTCCGGCCGCTTCGAGGCGAAGAGCACGGAGGTGTCCTTCTGCGCCTCCGACAGGATGTTGATGGCGAAGCCGCGAGCCTGGCGGAAGACGTCGATGCTGGCGGCGGACTTGCCGATGCACATCATCAGCAGCGGAGGCTCGAGCGAGACCGAGGTGAAGCTGTTGGCGGTAAAGCCGCGCGGCTGTCCGTCGACGCCGGCGGTGGTGACGATGGTCACCCCGGTCATGAAGCTGCCGAAGGCGGTGCGGAGTTCGCGGTTGTCGAAGCTGCTGAGGCGCTCGGAGAGGAAACCGGCGAGCAGCGCCGCAGTCTCTGCCGCGTGGGTGAAGGGCATGTCGGCACCCGCCCCTGCGATCACGGCGCCGCGGCCCCGCGGCAGGGCCCGGGCCAGCGCCTCTGACCTCGCTGCGTCGGCAGCAACAGCCACAGAGAGGACCGGGCAGAGGATGAGCGGCAGGCCTTCGGCATCAGGAACGCAGTTCAGGAGAGCGAGGCGCCTGACCCGTTGCGGATGAGATGCGGCGAGTGCCAGGGCAGCGCGGCCGCCCTCGGCGTGGCCGACGAGATTGGCAGAGGGAACGGCGAGATCGTCGAGAAGCCGCCTGATTTCGGTTGCGGCATCCTCCCCGGCGAGATCAGGAGCGATCACACGGTGAGTGGCGGCGAAGGCTTCAAACTGGTCCTGCCAGGCGGCAGCTTCCCCACCCTCGCCATGGATGAACACGATGGGTTCGCCCTCGCCTGCCTCCATGAAGCGGAGGCCTCCGATGGTCTTCCAGGGCTCGGTTGAAACGGAAGCGGGCACGGCCTGCACGATCCTCAGGCCCGCTCCTTCGCCCGGCTGCGCTGGGCGAGAAGATTGGTGAGCCAGTCAGGGTCCATCTGCGGCACGGAGGAAAGCAGGAGTTCGGTGTAGGCCGGATAGGGCGGGTTCAGCACCTGCGTCTTGGGGCCCTGCTGCACCACCCGGCCCTGGTGCATCACCACGATCTCGTCCGAAATCGCCCGCACGGTGGCGATGTCATGGGTGATGAAGAGATATGAGACATTGGTTTCCCTCTGCAGTTTCATCAGCAGCTTCAGGATCTCCTCCTGGACGATCTGGTCCAGCGCCGAAGTGACCTCGTCGCAGATGATGATCTCCGGCTCGGCGGCGAGCGCGCGGGCGATCGAGATGCGCTGCTTCTGGCCGCCCGAGAGCTCGGTCGGAAGCCGGTCGATGTAGCTCTCGTTGAGTTCGATGGCGTCGAGCAGTTCCGCCACCCGGCGGTCGCACGCCGCGCCCTTGATGCCGCGGTAGAATTCGACCGGCCGGCCGATGATGTCGCGAATGGTCTGGCGCGGGTTGAGCGAGGTATCCGCCGACTGGTAGATCATCTGGATGCGGCGGAGCGTTTCCTTGTCACGGTCCTTCAGGGCGCGCGGCAGCGGCTTGCCGTTGAACAGGATGTCGCCGCGCGACGGCGGCAGGAGGCCGGTGATGGCGCGGGCGAGCGTGGACTTGCCGGAGCCGGATTCCCCCACCACGGCCACCGTGCGGCCGCGCGGCAGGCGCACCGACACGTTGTCGAGAACCTTCACCACGCCGGAATAGCTCGCATCGACATTGCGCACCTGGAGCGCCACGTCGTCGCTGATCGATTCCTCCTTGGCGAGCTTGCGCACCGCCCAGAGCGAGCGGGTGTAGTCCTGCTTCGGCTCCTTCAGCATCTCGCGGGTGGGCGCCTCCTCCACCTCGAGTCCGTGGCGCAGCACCATGATGCGGTCGGCCATCTGCGCCACGACCGCGAGGTCATGGGTGATGTAGATGGCGGCGGTGTGGAATTGCTCCACGATGTTGCGCATCGCCGCCAGCACCTCGACCTGGGTGGTGACGTCGAGCGCAGTCGTCGGCTCGTCGAAGATGATGAGGTCCGGCCGGCAGGACATGGCCATGGCGGTCATGGCGCGCTGCAACTGCCCGCCCGAGACCTGGTGCGGATAGCGCTCCCCGATCCTCTCGGGATTGGGAAGCTGCAGGCGGCGGTAGAGGTCGACGGCATCGGCCACCGCCTTGTCCTCATCCCTGATGCCCTTGCGCACCACCGTCTCGATCGTCTGGTCGATCAGCCTGTGCGCCGGGTTGAAGGCGGCAGCCGCACTCTGCGCCACGTAGGCGATGCGCGAACCCCAGAGCTCGCGCCGCTCATCCTCGCTCGCGGCGCGCAGATCGATGCCGTCGAACGTGATCGAGCCGCCGACGATACGGCAGCCGGGCCTCGCGAAGCCCATGGCGGCTAACCCGATCGTCGACTTGCCGGCCCCCGACTCGCCGATGAGGCCCAGGACCTCGCCGCGCTTCAGCGTGAGGTCCACGCCCTTGACGATCGGGTGCCAGACGCCGTCGCTGTTGCCCTCGATGCGCAGCCCCCTGATCTCGAGGAGTGTCGCGCCCTTGACGCGCTGCCCGTCGCTCTTCGTCGCTTCACTTTTCATCGCGCAGCCCGCTCGTCTTGTGGAGGAACCAGTCCACCACGAAATTGATCGCCACGGTGAGGAGCGCGATGGCGATGGCCGGGTAGAAGGGCGCCGGGATCCAGGGGAAGGTCCGCACCGGGAAGGTGATGAGGGTCTTGCTCTCGGCCACCATGGAGCCCCAGTCGGCGGTGGGCGGCTGGATGCCGACGCCGAGGAAGGAGAGGGCCGAGATGGTGAGGAAGACGAAGCAGAACCTGAGGCCGAACTCGGTGATCATCGGCGGCAGGATGTTGGGCAACACCTCGCGGAAGATGATCCAGCCCATGCCCTCGCCGCGGAGTTTCGCCGCCTCGACGTAGTCCATCACCACGACGTCGAGCGCGGTGGCGCGGGCGAGCCGGAAGACGCGGGTGGAATCGAGCAGCGCCAGGATGAAGATCAGGTTTATGACGCTCTTCCCGAAGACGGCGAGAAGCATCAGCGCGAAGATGAGGACGGGGATCGCCAGAAAGGCGTCGACGATGCGCGAGATCGACTGGTCGAGCCAGCCGCTGCGGAGTGCGGTCAGCACGCCCAGCGTGCCGCCGATGGCGAAGGAGAGCAGCGTCGTCATGAAGGCGATGCCGATGGTGTTGCGGGCGCCGTAGATCAGGCGGGAGAACAGGTCGCGGCCGATCTGGTCGGTGCCGAGCCAGAACTCCGGCCCCGAAGGCTGGTAGGCCTTGCCGACGACTTCGGCCTCGCCATAGGGCGCGATCAGCGGCGCGAAGACGGCGGCGATCACGTAGATCAGGATCACGATCATGCCGAACCAGGCGCTGAAGGGTGCGGTGGCCAGCGTGCGGCGCGCATTCTCCCAGAAGGTGCGGCGGGCGCGGACGGAGCGGATGTCGGGGGCTTGCGCGGTCATTTCGGGTGCAGGAGGCGCGGGTTGGTGACGATCGAGATGATGTCGGCCGAGAGGTTGAGGAGGATGTAGGTGGCCGCGAAGATCAGGGCACACGCCTGCACGACCGGCATGTCGCGGCTCGAGACCGAGTCGACCATCAATTGCCCGATGCCCGGGTAGACGAAGACCACCTCGACCACCACCACGCCCACCACCAGATAGGCGAGGTTGAAGGCGATCACGGTGGCGATCGGCGCCCACGCATTGGGAAGGGCATGCTTGATGATTGCCTCGCGGCGCGGCACGCCCTTGAGCTGCGCCATTTCCATGTAGGGGCTGGCGAGCAGGTTGATGAGGGCGGCCCTGGTCATGCGCATCATGTGGGCAACGATGACCAGCGTCAGCGTGATCGCGGGCAGACCCGCGCGGTAGATGTGCTCGAGAAAGGGCGTCGCGTCCGATACGGTCGAGAGCGAATAGAACCACTTGTTCTTGATGGCGAAGAAGAACATCAGCAGATAGGCGATGAAGAACTCAGGCGTGGCGATGGTGGTGAGCGTCACTGAGTTGACGATGCGGTCATACCAGCTGTTGCGGTAGAGTGCGGCGAGGATGCCGAGCAGGAGCGACAGCGGCACCGCCACGATCGCCGTCATCAGGGCGAGGAAGAAGGTGTTGTAGAGCCTGGGCGCGATGAGGTCCGTCACGCTGCGCTTGATCGAGCCGCCGAGCCCGGCATAGGAATAACCGAAATCGCCCGTGAGGATTCCGCCGATCCACTCGACGTAACGTACCGTCGCCGGGCGGTCGAGCCCGATTTCGCGATTGAAGGCGGCGACTGTCTCGGGCGTTGCGCCCTGGCCGAGGATGGCCTCTGCGAAGCCACCAGGCAGCATCTCGAGGGACGCGAAGATCACGACCGACACGGCGAACAGCGTCAGCAATCCAAGTCCCAAGCGCTGCAGGACGGTTTTCAGAACCGGATGCATGCTTCTCCCCATGGGCCTCTTGCCGGGCCCCCCGACGGACAAGAGTAGCAGAACGTCACCGTCACGCTACTGCAAAAATGGCAAGGGCCGGATTGCGCTGCGGCATTCCGGCCCCTTCCGTCGGATGTCGCTCCGTCAGCTCAGGAGGTGAACCACCAGCGCTCGGCCACGCGCATGCCGTCGAGCTGCCAGTTGGCCGCCACCTTGCCGTGGCCGAGGGTCTTCACATGCGCCTCGACATATGAGTTGAAGAGCATGTTGATGAGGCCGCCGTCGTCATGCAGGATCTGCTGCATCTCGGCATACATGGCGGCGCGCTTGGCTTCGTCCGTCTCGGAGCGGGCGGCGATGAGCAGCTCGTTGAAGCGCGGGTGCTTCCAGAACGTGTCGTTCCAGGCGGCATCCGCCGCATAGGCGGTGGTCATCATCCAGTCCACGGTGGGGCGGCCGCTCCAGTAGGAGGCCACGAAGGGCTTCTTCAGCCAGACATTGTCCCAGTAGCCGTCATCCGGCTCCTTGATGACATTGATGTCGATGCCGCAGGCCTTGGCATGTTCCTTCCACAGGATGGCGGAATCGACAGCGCCGGCGAAGGCGGCATCGGCCACGGAGAGGTCGAAGGCCAGCGTCTCGAGGCCCGCCTTCTTCAGGTATTCCCTCGCCTTGTCGGGGTTGTAGCTGTGACGCGGCTGCGGATCGACGGCGAACTTCACCGTCGGCGCGATGGGGTTGTCGTTGCCAACCGTGCCGTGGCCGAGGAACACCTTCTCGAGAACGTCGTCGCGGTTCATCGAATGCTTGATGGCAAGCCTGACGTTCACATCGTCGAAGGGCTTCTGCGTGACGTTCATGACGTAGATGTAGTGGCCATAGCCGGTGATCTCGGAGACGTCGATGTCCGGGTTGGACTTCAGCTGGTCCAGCGTCTTGAGGTCGCAGCGGTCCATGTAGTGGATCTCGCCCGAGAGCAGCGCGTTGGTGCGTGCCGCCACGTCCTTGATCGAGTAGAATTCGACCCGGTCGAACCAGCCCTTGCCCGGCTTGTAGTAATTCTCGTTCCTCGTGAAGGAGGCCTTCACGCCGGGCTCGAACTTCTCGAGCTTGTAGGCGCCGGTGCGAATGCCGGATTCCCAGTCCACCGAACCGTCGTCCTTCTTCGGCATGATCGGCATGTGGTAGTCGGAGACGGTATAGGGGAAGTCGGCGTTGCCGCCGGAGAGCTCGAAGACCACGGTCTCAGGGCCATCGGCCTTGAGGGAAACGATCTCCTTCAGCAGCGACTTGGCGGCGGACTTGGAGTTCTCGGCCTGGTGATGCACCAGCGAGGCGACGACGTCCTCGGCCGTCACCGTCCGGCCATCGTGGAAGGTGATGCCCTTGCGCACCTTGAAGACCCATTTCTTGGCGCCGTCAGAGGGCTCGAAGCTCTCGGCCACGTCGCCCACGACGTTGCCGTCGGCGTCGATCTCGGTGAGGCTGTTGGCCAGCGTGCCCCACAGCGCAGTGCCGGTGAACTGGTCGGGATAGAGGCCGGGGTCCATCGAGTCCGTCGTGGCGCCATGGCCCACGCCGATCTTGAAGGTGCCGCCCTTCTTGGGCTCATCGGCCTGAGCCCTGCTCAGCATGCCGTTCGCGGCGGCGAGGCTCACGCCCGAGGCCAGCGCCAGCTGGGTGAATTCGCGCCGGCTAATGCGGCCGCGGACGGCCTCGCGCAACGCGGTGCCGAGTTTCTCCTGAATGTCCTTCATCGTCTCTCCCTTGACCGGCACAGCCGGCAGATTATCCACAGCTCAACGGCGTGCGGCTGGTGGCCGCCCTCTCTTGTCCAGAGACCCTTGAGATTTCCTCTTGGTATATCTGTGGTTGTCGCCGTCGGACGATGACGTTCTCACGACGAAAAGACCCCGTCAATTGGCTTGACGGGGTCTGGATCCACAAATTTATGTAATGTGTCGGGCCGTCAGGCCATCCACCAGCGCTCCACCATGTAGCCGCCGTCGCTGTCCTGGTCGGAGTTGAACTCGCCGTGGCCGATGGCGGTGTTCAGCGCACCGACGAAGTTGTAGAACATCAGCACCAGCTGGCCGCCGTCGTCATGCAGGAGCTGCTGCATCTCGGCATACATCGCCTGGCGCTTGGCCTCGTCGGTCTCGCCCCGGGCCTGGACCAGGAGTTCGTTGAAGCGCGGGTTCTTCCAGCGCGTGTCGTTCCAGGCGGCGTCGGCGGCGAGCGAGGTGGTGAACATCATGTCGATCGTCGGGCGAGAACCCCAGTAGCACATGGACCAGGGCTTCTTCAGCCAGACGTTCGACCAGTAGCCGTCGTCCGGCTCGCGCACCACGTTGATCTCGATGCCGGCCGCCTGGGCATGGCTCTGCATGAGCTGAGCTGCGTCAAGCGCTCCCGGGAAGGCCGCACTGGGCGGGGCCGAGAGATCGACCTTGAGGTTCTCGAGCCCGGCCTTCTTCAGGTAGCTCTTCGCCTTGTCGGGATCGTAGCTGTGGATCGGCTCCGGGTTGGTCGCATATTTCATCGACTGGCCGATCAGGTTGTCGTTGCCGGGCTTGCCGTAGCCGAAGAGGATCTTGTCGACGAGGTCCTGCCGGTTGATGGCGTGCTTGATCGCCAGACGGACGTTCACGTCGTTGAACGGAGCCGTGTCGCAGAGCATGGGTGCCGTGTAGGGCGTCGGGCCGCTCTGGTTATAGATCTCCGTGTCCGGCGCGTTCTTCAGCATGTCGATGGTCTTGAGGTCGGCGCGGTCGATGAAATGCACCTCGCCCGAAAGATAGGCGTTGGTGCGCGCGGCGACGTCGGCGATCGTCAGCATCTCGATCGCGTCGAACCAGGTGTCCTTGAAGTAGTTCGGATTGCGCTCGGCGGTGAGCTTCACGCCGGGCTCATAGGACTTGAGGATGTAGGGGCCCGCGCCGATGCCCTTCTCCCATTCGATCTTGCCGTCCGCCGAGGGATAGATCGGAAGGTGATAGTCGGTGGTGAGGTAGGGGAAATCGGCATTGGGCGAATTGAGCTCGACCACCACCGTCTCCGGCCCGTCGGCCTTGATGGACGTGATGGAGTTCATGAAGTCCTTCACCGGGGACTTGGAGTCCGGACCGATGTGGTAGTTGATGGTGGCCACCACGTCGTCGGCGGTCAGCGACTTGCCATTGTGGAAGGTGATGCCCTTGCGGAGCTTGATGATCCACTTCTTGGCCCCGTCGGCGGGCTCGAAGCTCTCGGCCACATGCGGAACGAGGCCGCCCTTCTGGTCGATCTGGGCAAGCGGCGCACCCATCACCGACTTGCCGAACTGGAAATTGAACCCGTTGGCCCAGGTTGCCGGGTCGAGCGTGTCGGTGGTCGAGCCGTGGCCGGAGCCGAACTTGAACAGCCCGCCCTTCTTGGGCTCGGCGCGCGCCGCCTTTGCGAACATCGTCTGGGCGGCGGCCAGCGTCACGCCGGAAGCCAGCGCCAGCTGGATGAAATCGCGGCGCGACAGCTTGCCCCGCGCCACCGCCGTTCCGGCGGCCTTCAGTTTCATTTCGAACTCGGTCATTTGCCTGTCTCCTTCAGGGGTTCGCCCGCTGCGGCTGAACCTGTCATGGAGATTTCCCGCCGTCAACGACACTCTCATGACGGGAGCGTGAATTGAACGCGCGATCAAGGCGTGCCCAGCCGCCTCAGCGCTCCAGCTCGCCGGGCCTCACCCGGTAGGTGGTGGAGCAGAACTCGCAGGTGACGGCGATCTCGCCGTTTTCCACCATGTCCGCCCGGTCTTCCTCGGGGAAGCGCGCCAGCATCCGGGCGATCGAGTCCTGCGAACAGCTGCAGTAGCGCGCCAGCGGCGTCGCCGGCCAGGCGGTCACCCCGTCCTCGTGGTAGAGCCGGTAGAGCAGGCGTTCGGCGGAGAGCTGCGGGTCGAGCAGCTCATGGTCCTCCACCGTGTCGAGCAGCAGCCTCGCCTTGACCCAGTCGTCATGTTCCCGGGGTGATGCGTCGGCCCCTTCCGGATTGTCGCCGGAATGGGTGGGAAGCGGGCTCGCGCCCCCCTCGCGCGGCAGGTGCTGCACCATCACCGCGCCGGCGCGCCAGCTCTCCGCCCGGCTGCCGCGCTGCAATAGCGGCCCCGCCGCCATGCGGATGCGGGTGGGGATCTGCTCGGACTTCTCGAAATAGCTGTGGGCGGCGGCGGTCAGGTCGCCGCCGTCCAGCGGCACGATGCCCTGGTAGCGCTCCATGTCCGGGCCCTGGTCAACCGTCATGGCGAGGTAGCCCGAGCCAAGAAGGGCCGCCTGTGCCGGGTTCTCAAGCGCCGCGACGCGGGCCGCATCGAAGCGGGCATAGCCCCTGATCTTGCCCGGCGAGACGTAGTCGGCCACCAGCATGTCCACCGGCCCGTCGGTCTTGGTCTGGAGGATGAACTTGCCGTCGAATTTCAGCATCGCGCCGAGCATGGCGGTGAGCGCCACGGCTTCCGCGAGAAGCGAGGAGACGGCGGCGGGATAGTCGTGGCGGTGGAGGATGTCGTCGACGGCGGCACCCAGCCGCACCAGCCTTCCGCGCACGCCGAGCGGCCTGATCTCGAAGGGCAGGACGAGGTCCTCGCCCGGAAGGCTCACGGCATCCGCCATCACGCACCCAGGCAGTGGAGCAGGATGCTCTTCTGGATGTGGAGACGGTTCTCGGCCTCCTCGAGGATCAGGGAGTTCGGGCCGTCCATCACCTCGTCGGTCACTTCCTCGCCGCGGTGGGCGGGGAGGCAGTGCATGAACCTGGCGCCGGGAGCCGCGTGCGCCATCAGCGCCGCGTTCACCTGATAGGGGCGGAGCAGATTGTGCCGGCTCGCGGCGTCCGTGTCGTGCATTGAGACCCAGGCATCGGTGATGACGCAATGGGCGCCCTGGACGGCCTCCTCCGGCGAGCGCGTGACGCTGACGGCCGCACCCTGTGCCTTCGCCCAGGCCATGAGTGCCGGCGCGGGCTCGAGTTCCTTCGGGGTTCCGAGCTTCAGCGTGCCGCCCAGCCGGGCGACGGCATGGATCCAGGAGGCGGCGACATTGTTGCCGTCGCCGATCCAGCTCACCGTCAGCTCCTTCAGGGGCGCCACATGCTCCTCCAGCGTCATCACGTCCGCCATGACCTGGCAGGGATGCGTGAGATCGGTCAGGCCGTTGATGACGGGAACGGTGGCTGCCGCCGCGAGTTCCGTGAGGTTGGAGTGGCGCGCGGCGCGGATCATGATGGCATCGACATAGCGCGACAGCACGCGGGCCGTGTCGGCGACCGTCTCGCCGCGGCCGAGCTGCATGTCGTTCGAGGAGAGCACCAGCGTCGCACCGCCCATCTGCCGCATGGCGACCTCGAAGGAGACGCGGGTCCTCGTCGAGGGCCGCTCGAAGATCAGCGCCAGCATGCGGCCGGCGAGCGGCGCATCCTTCTCCGTCAGCCCCTTGGGCCTGCCCCTGCGGCCGTCCTTCATGGCGCGGGCCTTGGCGAGGATGGCGTTCAGCGTTCCGGCGTCGAAATCGGAAATGTCAAGGAAATGCTTCGGTGCGGTCATGTCCGTTACTCAGGCCGCTGGCTTCGCCTCGAGCGCGCGGGCGGCGCGGTCGAGCTTCTCCACCGCTTCGGCGATGTCGGCGTCGGTGACGATGAGCGGCGGCAGCAGGCGCACGACGTTGTCGCCCGCGCCGATGACGAGGAGATGCTGGTCGAGCGCGGCGGCCTGGAAGGCGGTGTTCGGCACCTTGCACCTGATGCCCATCATGAGACCGGTTCCGCGCACCTCATCGATGATCGCGGGGTGCTGGTCCTTCAGCGCGGCGAGCTTCTGCTTCAGCGCGAGGGCGCGTTGCTGCACGCCCTCGAGGAAGCCCGGCGCCAGGACCACATCGAGCACGGCGTTTCCGACCGCGGTCGCCAGCGGATTGCCGCCGAAGGTCGAGCCGTGAGTTCCCGCCGTCATGCCGGCGGCCGCCTTCTCGGTGGCGAGGCAGGCGCCGAGCGGGAAGCCGCCGCCGATGCCCTTGGCGATCGCCATGATGTCGGGCGCAACCCCCGCCCATTCATGGGCGAAGAGCTTGCCGGTGCGCCCGATGCCGCATTGCACCTCGTCGAAGATCAGAAGCAGCCCGTTGGCATCGCAGAGCTGGCGCAGCATCTTCAGGAATTGCGGCGGCACGGCGCGGATGCCGCCCTCGCCCTGCACCGGCTCGATCAGGATTCCCGCCGTCTCCGGGCCGATCGCCTGCTTCAGCGCCGCCTCCTCGCCGAAAGGCACCTGGTCGAAACCCTCGACCTTGGGGCCGAAGCCCTCGAGATACTTGGCCTGCCCGCCCGCCGCGATGGTGGCGAGCGTGCGGCCGTGGAAGGCGCCTTCGAAGGTGACCAGCCGGTAGCGCTCCGGGTGGCCGTTCGCCGCGTGGAACTTGCGCGCCATCTTGATCGCGCATTCGAGCGCCTCCGCGCCGGAATTGGTGAAGAACACGGTGTCGGCGAAGCTCGCCTCGATGAGCCTCTTCGCCAGCTTCTCCTGGCCCGGCATCTGGTAGAGGTTGGAGGTGTGCCAGATCTTCCTGGCCTGCTCGGTGAGCGCCTCGACGAGGTGCGGGTGGCAGTGGCCGCAGCTCGTCACCGCGACACCCGCGCCGAAGTCGAGATAGCTCTCGCCATCCGGCGTGAAGACGCGCACGCCCTCGCCCCGCTCGAAGGAGACGTTCGCTCTGGCGTAGGTCGGCAGGACGGGAGGGATCATGGCGGGCCTTGCTGTTCGGAAAACCAAAAGGCGCCCGCCTTGAACCGGAGGGCGCCCATCGCTTGAAAAAGCCATATAAATCCATGATGGCGGAGGGTCAATCGGCGGCGTGCGAGGAGTGATTCACGGGCGCCAGCGAATGATTCACGGTTATCCACACTGAGTCAAAACAGCGCATGGACCCCCGATTCGCGGCGCTGATAAGGTTTCGTTAACCAGGGCCGGGGGCGGGAAACTGGGGAAAACAGTCCCGATTCCGGCGCGCGTGGTTGCGGGCGAGTCACCGCGTATAGTAGGCTCGGGACCATCGGCTACGAGATGTAGCGTCTAACAGTCAGTTCACGTGATCAATTACGCCGGAACGGAGCGGGTCCGGCGCAGCATGAGGGATTCCGTTGGTGGAAGCGCAGGAAACCAATCTAGGAGGGGCGAAATTGTCCTGGACAGATGAACGCGTCGAGCTTCTCAAGAAGCTGTGGGCGGAAGGCCTCAGCGCCAGCCAGATTGCCGGCCGCCTCGGGGCGGGTGTCACCCGCAATGCCGTGATCGGCAAGGTGCACAGGCTCAATCTTTCCGGCAGGGTGCAGCAGCAGCGCGCCGCCCAGCCGCGCACCCAGAGAAAGCAGCGCGAGCCGAGCCTCGCGCCGAGGGCGGGCGGCAGCACGCCGAGCCTTCCCACCGCCGGCAGCACGGCGCTGAAACCCATGCTGCGCGCCGAGGTGCAGCTGCGCCCGGCGGCGCTGCCCGAGCCGCAGCCCCTGCGTCTCGTCGACCTGCCGAAGGACGGCCGCGTCACCATCCTCCATCTCTCGGACAAGACCTGCAAATGGCCGATCGGCGATCCGGGCAGCGAGGAATTCTGCTTCTGCGGCCACGGCCCCCGCGACGGCTCGCCCTATTGCGAATACCATGCGAGGCTCGCCTACCAGCCAATCCAGGACCGGCGGAACCGCCGGATGGCCTTCGGCTGAGGCGGGCGACAGGGAATAGGACCGAATTCCCCTCTCCCGTCCGAAGGATGGGAGAGGGTGCCCGAAGGACGCGTTAGGGCCTCTTGCCCACGCAGGCACCGCATGCCCTCATCCGGCGCATTCCGCGCGGGAGAAAAGACTGCAAATCACTCCCTACCCTGTTCGGCCGAACCTCTCGTCGAAGGCATAGCCCATGCCGCGCACGGTGCGGATGGGATCTGGCTCGCGGCCGCGGCTCAGCGACTTCCGCAGCCGGCCCACATGAACGTCAACCGTGCGCTCGTCCACGTAGACGTCGCGCCCCCACACCGTGTCGAGGAGCTGGCCGCGCGAATAGACCCGGCCCGGGCTCTGCATCAGCTGTTCGAGAAGCCGGAACTCGGTGGGCGAAAGATTGATGTCGCGCGTGCCCCGGGTCACCCGGCGGCTGCGCCGGTCGAGCGAGAGGTCGCCGGCCTTCAGCTGGTCGGCAACGGCTTCGGGATTGATGCGGCGCAGGATGGTGCGGATGCGCGCCAGGAGCTCGGGAACCGAGAAGGGCTTCACCATGTAGTCGTCCGCGCCGGTGGCGAGCCCCCTCACCCGCTCGGCCTCCTCGCTCCTCGCGGTGAGCATGATGATCGGGATGTCGCGCGTCTCGGGCTTCGTGCGCAGCAGGCGGCAGACCTCGATCCCCGACATGCCGGGCAGCATCCAGTCGAGCAGGATCAGGTCCGGACGCTCCTCGGCGAGGAGGCGCATCACCTCCTCGCCATCGGCCGTCTGGCGCACGCGGTAGCCCTCCGCCTCGAGATTGTAGGCAAGGAGGATCTGGATCGGCTCCTCGTCCTCGACGACCAGGATGGAGGCGCTCATGTCACTCGTCCGACGGCCGGAAGCCTTCGACCCGGAGCGAGGACGTCACGTCCTTCTTGGGCCGGCCTTCGCTCAGCGGCTTGCCGTACACGAGGTAGTGGATGTTCTCGGCGATGTTCGTCGCATGGTCGCCGATACGCTCCATGTTCTTGGCGCCGAAGAGCAGGTGCGTGCACAGCCCGATGTTGCGCGGATCCTCCATCATGTAGGTGAGGAGCTCGCGGAAGATCGAGTTGTAGAGGGCGTCGAGGTCCTCGTCGGAGCGCCACACGTCGAGCGCCATGGTGGCGTCCGAGCGCGAATAGGCATCGAGGATGTTCTTGAGCTCCACCTGCGCGAGCCTCCCCATGCGGGTGACGCCCGCCATGAGCTTGCGCGGCAGCTGGTCGGACATGGCGTGGGTGCGCTTGGCCGTGTTCTTGGCCAGGTCGCCGATGCGTTCGAGGTCGGAGGCCACCCGGATCGCCACCATGATCTCGCGCAGGTCGCGCGCCATCGGCTGGCGCTTGGCGATGGTGAGGATGGCCTTCTCCTCCACCTGGTGCTCGAGCGCGTCCACCTTCTCGTCGTTCTGGATGACGCGGTCGGCCAGCGCCGTGTCGCGGCGGGCCAGCGCGTCGATCGCGTCGTCGAGCTGCTGCTCGACGAGGCCCCCCATCTGCGCCAGCATGGTCTTGAGGTGGGCAAGGTCCTCGTCATAGGCCCTTACGATGTGGTCCGACATGCGGTTTCTCCTCAAGCTCAGCCGAAGCGGCCCGTGATGTAGTCCTGCGTGCGCTTTTCCTGGGGTGCGGTGAACATCTCGTCGGTATCGCCATACTCGACGAGGGTGCCCAGGTGGAAGAAGGCGGTGAGCTGCGAGACGCGCGCGGCCTGCTGCATCGAGTGGGTGACGATGACGATGCAGTAGTTCTGGCGGAGTTCGTCGATCAGCTCCTCGATCCTGGCGGTGGCGATCGGGTCGAGGGCCGAGCAGGGCTCGTCCATCAGGATCACCTCGGGATTGACCGCGATGGCGCGGGCGATGCAGAGGCGCTGCTGCTGGCCGCCGGAAAGACCGGTGCCGGGATGGTCGAGCCGGTCCTTCACCTCCTCGAACAGGCCCGCCTTCTTCAGGCTCGAGACGACGATCTCCTCGAGATCGGTCTTGTTCCGGGCAAGGCCGTGGATGCGCGGGCCGTAGGCGACGTTCTCGAAGATCGACTTGGGGAAGGGGTTGGGCTTCTGGAACACCATGCCGACGCGGGCGCGGAGCTGAACCACGTCGATTGCGGAGTCGTAGATGTCCTCGCCGTCGACGGCGATGCCGCCCGTCACGCGGGCCGATGCGATCGTGTCGTTCATCCGGTTGATGGCGCGAAGGAAGGTGGACTTGCCGCAGCCCGAGGGGCCGATGAAGGCCGAGACGGCGCGGTCGGGAATGTCGATCGACAGGTTCCGGATGGCGTGCTTCTCGCCATAGAAGACGTCGACGTTGCGGGCGGATATCTTCGTCTCGCGCTCGGCCATGATGCGCGGGCTCTGCGGCGTCACGAGGGTCTCGAAGGGGACGGGGGCGTTCATCTGTATTGACCTGTCTGCTTCACCAGCGCCTTTCGAAGCGCTTGCGGGTGTAGATGGCGAGGGCGTTCATGAGGAAGAGGAAGGCGAGGAGCACGATGATCGCCGCCGCCGTCTTGGCCTGGAAGGCCTGTTCCGGCAGGTCCGACCAGAGATAGATCTGCACCGGCATGGCGGTCGCCGCGGCGGTGATCGATTCCGGCACGTCGACGATGAAGGCCACCATGCCGATCATCAGGAGAGGTGCGGTCTCGCCCAGGGCATGGGCCATGCCGATGATGGTGCCGGTCATGATCCCCGGCACGGCGAGCGGCAGCACGTGGTGGAAGATCGCCTGCTGGTGCGAGGCCCCGACGCCGAGGGCCGCCTCCTTGATCGAGGGCGGCACGGCCTTCAGCGCGGCGCGCGAGGCGATGATGATGGTGGGCAGCACCAGGAGCGCCAGCACAAGGCCGCCAACCAGCGGCGCCGAGCGCGGCAGGTCGAAGAAGTTGAGGAACACCGCGAGCCCGAGCAGGCCGAAGACGATCGAGGGTACGGCCGCGAGATTGTTGATGTTGATCTCGATCAGGTCGGTCAGGCGGTTCTTGGGCGCGAACTCCTCGAGATAGATCGCCGCGCCCACGCCGAGCGGCAGGCAGATGAGGAGCGTCACGAAGAGGGTCAGGGCCGAGCCCACCAGCGCGCCCCTGATGCCGGCGAGCTCCGCCTCGCGCGAGTCGCCCGAGGTGAAGAAGCGCCAGGCGAAGCCGCTCTCGATTGCACCCTGGGCCTTCAGCGTCTCGAGCCAGATCGCCTCGCGGTCGGAGGTGCGCCGGCCGGTCTCCGGCGTTTCGATGGTAAGGACGCTCCATGTATCGGCGGACTGGGCAGTGGCCGGCACGACCGGCTCGGCGAGGACCGAGTTCTCCGAAAGCTCGGTGACGCGGAAGGCGCCGCCCGCCGCCTCGACGACGAGGCTCGGGAGATTGCCGTCGATCGCCTGCGCGCCGCCCGTCTCGCCGAGCCGCGCCGAGAGTGCCGCGAGCTTCGCCTTCAGCGCGTCGCGCTTGGCGGCGAGGGCGGAGATGTCGGCCTCGAAGCGGGCGAGATCGGCCGCGGCTCCCTCGGCACTCCCCTGACCTTCGGCACCGTTGACGGCGGAGAGGCGCTGATCGGCGAGGGCGCGGCCCTGCTCGGCGGCCTTCAGCGCCGCCTCGAGGCGCGTGAGCTCCGGCGTCCGGGCCTGAAGCTCGCGGGAGGCGAAAGCCTGGATGCGGGCGAGTTCGGCTGCGAATTCCGGCCCCGTGGCGGTGAGACGGACGAGATCGCCCTCGGCGGCGATGGCGAGCGGTGCCCTGACGCTGCGCCGGCTGAGCTCCGTCTGGTAGCCCTTGAGATACTGGTCGGCGTCGTCGGAGAGCAGTGCCGTGATCCGCACGTTGCTGCCGATGAGCGAGGGATCGGCCACCAGCAGATTGCGGAAGTCGTCGGCGGCACCCGAACTCAACAGCCCGTTCAGGAGCTTGCGGTTCGACCGGCCGGTGACGCCTGGCAGGAGCTCGCGCAACCCGTCCCGGACGAGGCCGTCGAAATCGCCGGCGCGGATCGTGTCGGGATTTCCCGTGCTCTGCGGGTCGAGCGCCTCGGCGGAGGCCGTCAGGGTCAGGACGAGGCGGTGCTCGGTGAAGGCAGGCAGGCCCTTCATGAGGATGTCGATCAGCAGCACGGCCACGAAGGTGGCCGTCACCAGGATGGCGGCGATGCCATAGAAGCGGAAGCGGCGCTCCGCGGCGTAGCGCCTGGCGATCCGCGCTTTCGCCGCCTCTCCGCGCATGGAGGCCACCGGCCTTGCGGCGCTCAGCTCAGTCATATTGTTCCCTGTAGCGCTGCACGACGCGGAGCGCGATGAAGTTGAGGATCAGGGTGAAGAAGAACAGCACGAAGCCCAGCGCGAAGGCGGAGAGCGTCTTGGCCGAGTCGAATTCCTGGTCGCCCACGAGGATGGTCTTGATCTGCACCGTGATGGTGGTCACCGCCTCGAGCGGGTTGAAGGTGAGGTTGGCGGCGAGCCCCGCCGCCATGACGACGATCATCGTCTCGCCCACGGCGCGCGAGATCGCCAGCATGAAGGCCGATACGATGCCGGGCAGTGCCGCCGGCAGAACCACCTTCCTGATGGTCTCGGAGCGCGTCGCCCCCATGGCGTAGGAGCCGTCGCGCAGCGACTGCGGCACGGCGTTGATGACGTCGTCCGACAGCGAGGAGACGAAGGGGATGATCATCATGCCCATCACGAGGCCGGCGGCGAGCGCGGACTCGGAGGCGACGGAGAGGCCGATGGACTCGCCCCAGCCGCGGATCAGCGGCGCCACGGTGAGGGCGGCGAAGAAGCCGAGCACCACGGTGGGAATGCCGGCCAGGATCTCGAGCACGGGCTTGGCGAAGGCGCGCATCCTGTCGGAGGCATATTCCGCCATGTAGATCGCGGCGAAGAGGCCGATGGGGCCAGCCACCAGCATGGCGATCGCCGTGATGAGGAAGGTGCCGGCGAGGAGCGGCAGGATGCCGAAGGCGCCGGAGGAGCCGCCCTGGTCGGCGCGGATCGCCGTCTGCGGCGACCAGTGCAGGCCGAACAGGAACTCGCTGACCGGAACCTTGCTGAAGAAGCGCAGCGTCTCGAACAGAACCGAGAAGATGATGCCGATGGTGGTGAGGACGGCGACGGCCGAACAGGCGAGCAGCACGATCGCCGTGATGCGCTCGAAACCGTTCCGTGCCCGGAAGTCCGGGCGGACGCGGGCGAGCGCGAACCACAGCCCGGCGAACCCCGCGCCCGCGCCGAGGAGGAGCACCGCCCAGGCGGAGAGGCTTTGCGCCTCGGCCATGGCGGCGGCGGCGGCGGAGAGTTCCGCCGAAGGCGTGCCCGCGTACTGCCCGCGCATGAGGTTCTCGACGTCGCGCAGAAGGCTGCCGCGCTGAAGGGGATCGGCGAGTGCGGCAGGCTCGAAGGGCGAAAGCCCAGCCCATACGGCATAGCGCTCGGCCAGCGGCAGGCCGATCACGATCACCGCCAGCATGGGAAGGAGAACGCTCGCCGCGGCGAAGAGGCCGTGATAGGCGGGCAGCGAATGAAGCTCGGAGGGATGCGCGATCCCGGCGGCACGCGCGCGCGCCAGGAAAAAGGCGGAGGCCACGAGCGCGGCGAGGAGCAGGAAATAGATCGCTGTCATGTCGGCCTCATGCCTTCCGGCAGAAAGATCGAAGCCAGGGCGGCCCGGTACATCCGCGGCGCCGCCCCGGCCAACAAAGAGTGAAGAGCCTACTTCAGCTCATCGCCCTTCATGGGTTCCATCGCGGCCACGGCGGCGGCCGCGGCCTTGTGCATGTCGGCGGGAAGCGGCACGAGGCCCTTCTCGCCCAGGTAACCATCCTCGCCGGTGGCGGCATCAGAGACGTATTCGGCGGCGAATTCGGCAAGGCCCGGGATCACGCCCACATGCTGCTTCTTCACATAGACGTAGAGCTTGCGCGAGGCCTTGTAGTCGCCTGCGGCGATGGTCTCGAAGGTGGGGGCCACACCGCCCAGCTCGACGCCCACCAGCTTCGCGGCGTTCTCCTCCAGGAAGGAGAAGCCGAAGATGCCGAAGGCGTTCGGGTTGGCCTCGAGCTTCTGGACGATGACGTTGTCGTTCTCGCCCGCCTCGACATAGGCGCCGTCCTCGCGGATCGACTTCCACACCGCCTCGAAGGCCTTGGCGTCGTCCTTCTTCAGCTGGGCGAGGGATTCGATCTCGAGGGCGCCCGCCTCCATGACGAGCTCATGGAAGGAGTCGCGCGTGCCGGAGGTGGGCGGCGGGCCCAGCACCTCGATCTTCGCGGCGGGAAGCGAGGGGTCGATTTCGTTCCACATGGTGTAGGGGTTGGGGACCAGCTTGCCGTCGGCTCCCGGAACCTCCTTGGCGAGCGCCAGGAAGATGTTCTTGAAGGAGGTGTTCATCGGCGTGCCGGACTTGGAGTGGGCGATGGTCAGCCCGTCGAAGCCCACGGCGATCTCGACGATGCCGTCGACGCCGTTCTTGGCGCAGGATTCGAATTCGCTCTTCTTCATGCGGCGGGAGGCGTTGGTGGCATCGGGCGTGTTCTCGCCGACACCTTCGCAGAACATCTTCATGCCGCCGCCGGTGCCGGTCGATTCGACGACGGGCGTCTTCATGCCGGTCTTCTTGCCGAACTGCTCGGCGACGGCGGTGGTGAAGGGATAGACGGTGGAAGAGCCGACGATGCGGATCTGGTCGCGGGCGGCAAGGGCCGGCACGGCGGTCAGGGCGACGAGGCTGGCGGCGAGAAGGAAGCGTTTCATGTCTTGGTCTCTCCTGTCTGAAGGCAGGCGGAAGCTATGAGCGGCACAAAACGCTTATGTGACCTTCGGATCACACTTTTATGACGATACAACGTTTTGAAACTTCTAAGTTTTTAGCGGCAGCCGGACGGTGAACGCGCTGCCTTCGCCGGGCGTCGAGGCGATGAGGAGGCGGCCGCGGTGGCGGTTGACGATGTGCTTGACGATGGCAAGCCCGAGGCCGGTGCCCCCGCGCGAGCGGCTTTCCTGCACGTTCACCCGGTAGAAGCGCTCGGTGAGGCGCGGGATGTGCTCGGCCGCAATGCCGGGGCCGAAGTCGCGCACGGTGATCTCGGCGAAGCCGCCCTCCCGGCCCAGCACCATTTCCACCCTCTTGCCGGAGCTTCCATACTTGATGGCGTTCTCGACGAGGTTCTGGATGACCTGGACGAGTTCGTCGCGGCTTCCGGGCACGGTGAGCGGGCCTTCGCCGGTGAGCGCCAGCTCGCAGCCCGACTCGCGCGCCATGCCGGAGAGGACATCGCGCACATGGGCGGCGGCCTGGGCGAGATCGACCTCGCCCGAAGGCTTCACGTGCTCGTTCATCTCGATCCGGGAAAGGGAGAGAAGGTCGTCGATCAGGCGGCGCATGCGCTCGGCCTGGCTGCGCATCAGGCCCAGGAACTTCGCCTGCGCCTTCTCGTCGTCCCGCGCCGCGCCCTGGATAGTTTCGAGGAAGCCCGAGAGGGCGGTGAGCGGCGTTCGCAGCTCATGGCTGGCATTGGCCACGAAATCGGCGCGCATGCGCTCGATCTGCTGCTCGCGCGTCAGGTCGCGCAGCACGAGGAGCACCGCCCCGCCGCGGCCGAGCGGCGCCACATGGGCGCGGAAGCTCCTGGGCATGGGCACGCGGATCTCGTATTCCACGGCCGCCGCCTCCTCGCCGCCCGCCACCGCCTGCACCGCCTCGAGCACCGCGGGCACGCGGAGCGAGGCCGAGAGGTGACGGCCCGAGGGATTGGCCTCGAGCACCGCCGCGGCGAGCGCATTGGCGAGCATCACGCCGCCCTCCCGGCCGATCACGAGTGCCGGGTCCGGAAGGGCCTGCACGAGTTCGGCCACGGCCGGAGGTGGCGGCTCCGCTGCCCTTGCCTGTGCTTCCTCCGGCGCCGGTGTGCTTCTGGTGAAGGGCCACATGATTTGTATCAATGGACGGGCGAACTGCATTGCGGCAGACTCGCAGCTGCATATGACAGAATTGACTCGAGGGACAGTGGGATCATGAGCGGCACGCCATTCGACGCGGAGATGCGCCAGTACCTCGAGGACGAGGCCGCCTCGGGCGAGCCGTGGGACCCCTCCTGGCCGCTCGCCCGCCAGCGCGAGGCGTGGGAGGCGCAATGCCGCCGCGCCCGCGCCCGGAGGTCCGCCCGGCTCATGGTGGAGGATCTCGAGGCCGACGGCATCGCCCTGCGCATCTTCCGACCGCCGGGAGAGGAGCCGAAGCCGGGCGTGCTTTATGCCCATGGCGGCGGCTGGACCATGGGATCCCGCGAGACCCATGACGACATCTGCGCCGAGCTCGCGGAGGAGGCCGACGTGGTGGTGGTGTGCTTCGACTATCGGCTGGCCCCCGAGCACAGGCACCCGGCGCAGGTCGAGGATGCGCTCACGGTGCTGGAGTGGATGCGAAGCTCCGGCCGTGCCATCGGGCTCGACCCCACCCACATCATCGCGGCGGGCGACAGCGCCGGCGGCCAGGTGGCGGCGGGCCTGGCGCTGGCCCTGAAGCGCCAGGGCGCAATGCCGCTGCGCGGCCTCGTGCTGATCAACCCCGCGCTCGGGGCGGATCTCGAAACGGACTCCTACCGCACCCACGCCGCCGCTCCCGGCCTCACCCGCGCCGAGATGGCGGACTGCCTCGCAGCACTGCTCGGGCCCCCGGGCTCCGCCAGCTGGCGGGATCCGCTTGCCCTTCCCAACCTCGCGGAGGACGCCGCGGGGCTTCCCCCCACCTTCATCACTGTCGCGGGGCATGACCCGCTGCATGACGATGGCGTGATCTTCCACGCCAAGCTCCGCGCCGCGGGCGTTCCGGCGACACTGCGCGAGGAGGCCGCCCTCGCCCATTCCTACTGGCGGGCCCGCCACGCGAGCCGTGGGGCCATGGCGGGCTTCAGGGCCATCGTCGCGGCGGTGCGCCACCTCGGCCACGAGGGGCTTCTTCCCGCCTAGGCCGCAATCGCACCGCCGGTGGCGAGCCAGCGCGCGCATTGGGGGCCGAGCTCGGCCAGCGCGCGCTCTTCATAGGCCGCCACGTCCTCCGCCGTGAGGCGGTCGCGCCAGCGGCCGTTGGTTCCCTTGTTGATGAAGGTATCGGCCCCGCCCTTCCAGGCCGCGCCGCCGCGCGGCGCCACCTCGGGCGCGTGGGCCTTCATGTAGTCGAAGCTGCAGTGGGAGACGATGCGGGCGAGCGTTTCTCCGCCCACGGACATTCCGAGGAATTCCGCGATCCGGCGGATCGTGCCCTCGAGGTCCGACTTCATGTCGTTGAAGTGGACCAGGAGCACGTTCGGCAGGGAGCGAACCTCCCACCACGAGCGCACATGCTCCCAGAAGGGCCACATCGGATGGCCGTTCCGCTCGAACCAGGTGCGGTAGAACTCGCAAGGATCCCCCGTGCCCCTTTCGAGAATCGGAAATCCGTCAGGCAGGCCTGAATTGTAGAGGCGGAAATAGTCGTCGGTGGCGTTGTAGTGGTGATTGTGCAGGCTCCACGCCGAATCCCGTCCGTCGCGCCCGATGTAGATGTAGCGGGCCTTGGGAGAGAAGACGAGCGCATCCGCCGGAAGGTGGGTCTTCACGAAGCGGCGGTGCTCCTGGGCGGCGACGGCGGCCAGCGCCTCGGGCGGCAGGACGCGGAGGTCGATCCAGGGCGAGAGCTGGTGAAGCACGATCCCTTCGGCGCCCCCGAAGATCAGCTGCGATACGATCTGCTGCATCCATGTGGTTCCGGACTTCGCATAGGTGGCGATGACGACGTCGCCGTCGCGGAAGCCGAAGCCGTTCCACACCCTGGAGTCGATGTGATGGGTGAACATCTCACGCGTCTTCACCGGCCAGGCAGGCCCGGGCATCTTCGTCATCGCAGCCTCCTCATGGGCTTCAGCCGTATTGCACCCCCGGCAGAACGCAGAGCATCTCGAACAGGAAATTGGCGCCGATCAGCGCCGTGTTGCCGGCGGGATCGAGCGGCGGGGAAACCTCGACCAGATCGCCGCCGACGAGGTTCAGGCCCCGGCAGCCGCGGATGATCTCCAGCGCCTGCCAGGTGGAGAGGCCGCCCACCTCCACCGTGCCGGTGCCCGGCGCGAAGGCGGGGTCGAGGCTGTCGATGTCGTAGGAGAGATAGACCGGGTGATCGCCGATCTTGCGGCGCACCTCCTCCATGAGCGGTGCCAGAGACTTGTACCAGCACTGCTCGGCCTCGACCACGGTGAAGCCCTGCTTCCTCGGCCAGTCGAAATCCTCAGGGGAATAGCCCGAGCCGCGGAGCCCGATCTGGTAAACCCTGTCGCAGGCCAGCAGGCCCTCCTCCACGGCGCGGCGGAAGGGCGTGCCGTGGGCGATCTTCTCGCCGAACATCTCGTCATTGATGTCGGCATGGGCGTCGACGTGGATCAGCGCCACGGGCCCGTGCTTCTTCCTCATCGCCCGCAGGATGGGCAGCGTCAGCGTGTGGTCGCCTCCCAGCGTCAGCGGCACCGCGCCGTGGCCGAGGATCGCGTCGTAGGCCTTCTCGATCAGCCCCACCGTCTTCTTCAGGTCGAAGGTGTTGACGGCGACGTCGCCGATGTCCGCCACCTGGAGGGACTCGAAGGGCTTCGCACGCGTGGCCATGTTGTAGGGCCGGATCATGCAGGATTCGGCGCGGATCTGGCGCGGCCCGTGGCGGGTGCCGGAGCGGTTGGAGGTTCCGATGTCGATCGGGACGCCCACGAAGCAGGCGCCGAGGCCCTCCGCCGTCGTCTGCGAGGGCAGCCGCATCATGGTGGCAGGCCCCGCGAAGCGCGGCATGTCGTTGCCGCCGAGGGGCTGGTTGTATCGGTGTCCGGTCACTTGTTCATGCACTCCTTCAGGAAAGGTACAGTTCTAGCCCGTGCGCCGGAGAATTGGAAATGCCGGCATCGCCCCGTAAGGCGAGCTTAACGGGTTTTAGGATAACGGGTGATGTCGCCTCCCTCCGCAGACTGGAAAACGTGAGTACAGGGTCCGAGACCGAGTTCTTCCAGGCACTGTTCGCCAGCAACAGCATCAAGACCCCCGGACCGCAAACGCAACCTGAGGCTGCCGGCGAATACCAAAGTCTCTTCGAGAATGCAGTTTGTGGCATCTATCGCGACCGTCTCGACGGTTCGCCGGTGCGCGCCAATCGCGCGCTCTACACCTTCAACGGCTACGGCAGCGAGGAAGAGCACCTCGACGCGGTGATCCAGCACGGGGGAAGCTGGTACGTCGACCCGGACCGGCAACGCCTGTTCCAGCACCTGATGGAGACGCAAGGCTTCGTCCGCGATCTCGTGTCGGAAGTCTACCGCCACCGGACGAAGGAGCGCGCCTGGATCACCGAGAACGCCTGGTATGTGCGGGACGGGGACGGCAACCCCATCTACATCGAAGGAACCATCCAGGACGCGACGGACCGCGTCACCGCCTTGGCGGAGGTCGAGAGGCATGCCAACACCGATCTCCTGACCGGAGCGGCCAGCCGCTTCTGTTTCCTCAAGGAGCTGCATGACCATGTCGCGCGGTGCGCGCAGGCGCCCGTGGCCCTTCTCACGGTCGATCTCGACAAGTTCAAGGAGGTGAACGACCTGTTCGGCCACAGCGCGGGCGACATGGTGCTGCGCATGACGGCACGCCGGCTCAGGAAGGCCGCCGAAGGCCGGGAGGCGATCGTGGCGCGGATGGGCGGCGACGAGTTCGCCGTCCTGCTTCCGGACTGTGCGGACGAGGCGGCGGCTTCCGCCGTTGCGGCGGCGATCGTCGAATCCATGGCCCGGCCCATCGACATCGAAGGCCACGAGATGACGATCGGGGCGAGCGTCGGAGTGGCCCTCTGCCCCGCTCATACCCAGGCCGCGAAGGAGCTCCTCACCTTCGCAGACCTGGCGCTCTACCAGCGCAAGCACGCGGGCCGCAACGGCTACAGCATGTTCAACATGGAGATGCAGGCCCGACACAAGCAGCGGCTCGCCCTGGAAAAGGAACTGAACGAGGCGATCGCGGCCGGTGCGCTCGAACTCTACTACCAGCCGATCGTGGCGAGCGGGTCGCGGCGCATCACAGGCGTCGAGGCGCTCATGCGGTGGAACCACCCGAGCAAGGGACTCATCCCGCCGGACGAATTCATCCCGCTCGCGGAAGAAGCAGGGCTCATGGTGGAGCTCGGGAACTGGGCCATCCGGCGGGCCTGTCTCGAGGGTGTGCGGATGCCGGCGCCGGTGCGGGTCGCCGTCAACGTCTCTCCGAGCCAGCTGCGCTCCGCCGGCATCGTCGAGACCGTGCGGCAGGCGCTTGCCGAGAGCGGCATCGCGCCCGGGCGGGTGATCCTCGAGATCACGGAAACCGCGATCCTGAGCAGCGAAGCGCTCGTCGGCCGCGTCACCGAGGAATTGCGCGCCATGGGCGTGGGCCTGGCCCTCGACGATTTCGGGACAGGCTACAGCTCGCTCAGCTATCTGCAGCGATACGCCTTCTCCGAAATCAAGATCGACCGGTCCTTCGTCGCCGGCGCGGTGAGCCGGTCGGTCAACGCCGCGATCATCCGCGGCGTCATCAGCATCGCGCGGGACCTGAACATCGATGTCGTCGCCGAGGGGGTGGAGACCGAGGAGCAGGCCGCATTCCTCACCCAGGAGGGCTGCGGCTTCCTGCAGGGCTACTTCTTCTGCAGGCCGACGCCGTTCAGCGAGATCTGCACGAGCCTCGCCGTCAACGCGCTGCAGGAGATGGCCTTGAAGCTGCAGCGGCTGATACGGAGCGGCGTGCGGGAGGACGAGGCACCGCCGGTTCACGCCGAAGGCCCGCGAGCCGCGAGCGCGGGCGAAACGACGGCCTGACAAGAGGAAGGAGGAGCATGGCTCTCTCCTTCCCTCGGTGCAGCGGGGCTCAGGCGACGGCGCGGGAGAAGCGCCCGGCCTCGAGCCAGGCGGCGCAGTCGGGCCCGAGTTCGGCGATGGCGCGCGCCTCATAGGCGCGGATCTCGGCGGGGCTCAGGGTGCCCTGCCAGCGGCCGTTGGTTCCCTTGTTGATGAAGGTCGCAGCGCCACCCTCCCAGATCGTGCCGCCCAGCGGGGCCGCCAGATGGGCGTTGCGCTTCATGTAGTCGAAGCTCGAATGCTCGACCACCTTCGCGAAGGTCTCCTCGTCCAGCTCGATCTCGAGGAAGGCGGCGATCTCGCGCACCGTGCCCTTGAGGTCCCGCTTCATGTCGTTGAAGTGGACGAGCAGGACGTTGGGCAGGTGGCGGATCTCCCACCAGCTGCGGATGTTCTCCCAGAAGGACCAGAGCGGATAGCCGTCCCTGGCGAACCACTCGCGGTAGAACTGGTGCACCGAGGCAGGGGGCGGCGTGAGCTCCGGCCCCACGCGGCCCGGCGTGTTGTTGAAGATGTCGAACACCTCCGGCTTGAAATTGGCGAGGTGGTTCCAGGCGCTCCAGGCGGCATCGCGGCCGTCGCGGGCGACGTAGATGAATTTGGCCCTGGGCGAGACCACCATGGCATCGGCCGGAAGATGCGTCTTGAGGAAGCGCCGGTGCTTCTGGTGCTTCACCGCCTCGATCGCCTCCTTCGGCATGATGCGGAGGTCGAGCCAGGGCGAGAGTTCCGGCACGTTGACATTCTCGGCACCGCGGAAGATCAGCTGCGAGACGATCTGCTGCATCCAGGTGGTGCCCGACTTGGCCCAGGTGGCGATGATCACGTCGTCGCCGCGGAACGCGAAATCGTTCCACACGGTCGAATCCATGTGATGGTTGTGGATCTCGCGGGTCTTCACCGGCCAGGCCACGGGGCCCTTCGTCTTCATGGCGGAATTCCTCCTTGGGGATTGCTGTCGCTTCACCGTCCGGCGGGCCTTCTAGTCGAAGGCCCGCGGAAAACTGTGCTGCCGGTCACAGGTGGCTGAATTTCAGAGCACCGTGACGCGGGCGCCGACCTTCACGTGGCGGTAGAGCTCGCTCACATCCTCGTTCAGCATGCGGATGCAGCCCGAGGAGGCGGCCTTGCCGATCGAAGAAGGCTCGTTGGTGCCGTGGATGCGGTAGATCGAGGAGCCGAGATAGAGGGCGCGCGCACCCAGCGGATTGTCGGGGCCGCCGGCCATGAAGGCGGGGAGGTCGGGGCGGCGCTTCCTCATCTCCTGCGGCGGGCGCCAGTCCGGCCACTTCACCTTGGCCGAGACCTTGTGCGAGCCCTTCCACTCGAAGCCCTTCTTGGCGCTGGCCACGCGGTACATCACCGCCTTGCCGCTGCCGAGCACGAAATAGAGCCGGTTCTGCTTCGTGTTGACGATGATGTCGCCGGCCGCCGCGGCAGTCTCGAACTCCACGATCTTGCCGCGCTTGAACTTCGCGACCTCGCCCGAGCCCTCCTGCGCATCGGCGGCGGCGGGGACGATGACGACGCCCTGGAAGGGCCCGTCCTGCTGGCTGGGGGAGATGGCACCCGCCGAGGCGGCGGTGGCGGAAAGGCCGGCGGCGATCAGCGCGGCGGCGAGAGAGGCGAGGAGCTTGTTCATGGCCGTTTTTCCCTAGTGTCTGTCGTTTCTCGCCGGTCTGGCGCCTTGGGCCTGAACTGAACTTGAGCCTTCGGTTTGACCGGCGTTCATGTTTGCTTTCGCTGTGTTGCCTTGTAACGTGCCGGGCGGCGGATTCTGTGCCGCGAGTCACACAGCGAAAAAAACCGGCGGGTGGCGAGACCTCCGCTTTCCTGAGGACGAGAATGACGATCACGACGGTTAGAGACTTTCCCCGCCGGGTGAAGGAGATCGAGAACATCTGGATTCCGCTGGCCGACGGCACGAGGCTCGCGGCGCGCATGTGGCTTCCGGAGGATGCGGAGGAGAGCCCGGTTCCGGCGCTGCTCGAATACCTGCCCTACCGCAAGCGCGACGGCACGCATGAGCGCGACGCCCTCACCCATCCCTATTTCGCCGGCCACGGCTATGCCGCGATCCGGGTCGACATGCGGGGGAACGGCGATTCCGAAGGGCTGATGCTCGACGAGTATGCGAAGCAGGAACAGGACGACGCGCTCGAGGTGATCGCCTGGATCGCCGCCCAGCCCTGGTGCACCGGGAAGGTCGGCATGTTCGGCATCTCCTGGGGAGGCTTCAACGCGCTGCAGGTGGCGGCCCGGAAACCCCCGGCGCTGAAGGCGATCGTGACGATCTGCTCGACCGACGACCGCTACGAGGACGACGTCCACTACAAGGGGGGCACGGTCCTCAACGAGCTGCTGGGCTGGGCCGCCACCATGCTGGCCTATTCCTCACGGCCCCCCGACCCGCTGATCGTCGGCGAGCGCTGGCGCGAGATGTGGATGGAGCGGCTCGCCAACGAGCCCTTCCTGGTGATCCCCTGGCTGCAGCACCCGCACCGCGACGCCTACTGGAAGCACGGCTCGGTGTGCGAGGACTTCGCGGCGGTGGAGGCGCCCACGCTGGTGGTGGGCGGCTGGAACGACGCCTATTCCAACGCCGTGCCGCGGCTGATGAAGGGCCTGCGCACGTCGAGGAAGGCGATCATCGGGCCCTGGGCGCACAAGTATCCGCACTTCGCCGTGCCGGAGCCCCGGATCGGCTTCCTGCAGGAGTGCCTTCGCTGGTGGGACCTGTGGCTGAAGGGCAGCAACACCGGCATCTCGCGCGACCCGGACTACCGCTACTACGTGATGGAGCCGTGGAAGCCCGGCAGTTTCCCGGAGCGGATCAACGGCCGCTGGCTGGGCGACAGCTTCTGGGGCTTCGGCCATGTCGAGACCAAGAAGTGGTGGCTCAATTCCGGCGGCATCGGGCCAACGGCCGGCAAGGAAGCGCCGCTCACGGTTTCATCGAAGCAGACGACGGGGGCGGATGGCGGGGAATACTGCATCATCTGGCTCGGGCCCGAGTTTCCGGGCGACCAGCGGCGCGACGACGAACAGTCCCTCACCTTCGACACGCCGGCCCTTCTCACCGACATCGACATCGTGGGCCAGCCGGCGGTGGAACTCGAATTCTCGGTGGACAAGCCGGTGGCCCACATCGCGGTCAGGCTCAACGACGTATGGCCGACGGGGGAGGTTTCGCGCATCACCTACCACCTGCAGAACCTCTGCATGCGGGACAGCCGCGAGAACCCGATGCCGCTCGAGCCCGGCAAGCACTACCGGATGAAGATCAAGCTCGACGACATCGCCTGGCGCCTGCCTAAGGGGCACCGGCTGCGCGTCGCCATCTCCACCTCCTATTACCCGATGATGTGGCCAGCGCCCGAGCCGGTGACGCTCACCGTCTATGCCGGGAAGTCGCAGCTGTTCCTGCCGCTCCGCAAGGACGTGGCGGGAGAGGCGCCGCTCTCCTGGCAGGGAGCGGAGGCTGCCCCGCGGGCGGACACGAAGGAGCTGAGGAAGCCCCGGAACAAGCGCGAGACGGTGACGGACCCCGAGACGGGTGCGCTCCGCATCGAGATCGTGGACGATTTCGGCGCGTACGAGCTGGCGCCGCACGGGCTCGTCGTTTCAGAAGTAGGCCGCGAGAGCTATTCGATCCTGCCGGACGACCCGCTGTCGGCGAAGATGGAAACGCACTGGACGGAGGAACGCCGCCGCGGCGACTGGCAGGTGCGGACCGAGACCTATGGCCGGATGACGGCGACGAAGACGCACTGGGTGATCTGGGGCCGGATCGAGGCCTATGAGGGCGAGACGCTGGTGTTCGAGAAGGAGTTCAGCGAAGAGATCCACCGGCTGCTGCAGTAGGAAGGGGCGCTCACCCGCCCTTCTTGCAGGAATTTTATCCTTGACTTTTATTCCTAGCCCGTGCTAGGAAGGCGGCATGGTGTTCGTGCTATGCCAACTGATCCGCCAGCTTCTGCATGAAGCCCTCGCACTTCCTCAGTTCGGACGTGTCGATGTACTCGTCCGGCTTGTGGGCCTGCTCGATGGAGCCCGGCCCGCAGATCACCGCCGGGATGCCGATCTCCTGGAAGAGGCCGGCCTCGGTGCAGTAGCTCACCGCGTGGGTGGAATTGGCGCCGGCGAGACGGAGGGCGAGGTGCTCGGCCGGGGAATCCTCCTCGGGCGCGAGGCCCGGGACGCGGTTCACCGTCTCGGTCGCGATGCCCGCCTCGGGGGCAATCGCCTTCATCGCCGGTTCGAGGCCCCTGGCGAAGGCCTCGAAACGGGCGGGCACGAAATCCGGGTCCGCCGTGGGGAGAAGCCGCGTCTCCCACTGGAAGGCGCAGCGCCGGGGAATGATGTTCTTGGCGGTGCCGCCCTCGATGACGCCGACGTGGACGGTGGAATAGGGCGGGTCGAAGCGGCGGGTGGGATCGCCCTCATCGACCAGGTCCTGCCGGATGCGGGACATTTCGGAGAGAAGCTCGCCCGCCACCAGGATGGCGTTGACGCCGTGGTGGGTGAGGCTGGAATGGGCCTCGTGACCGGTCACCTCGGTTGCGAAGGTGACGGCACTCTTGTGGGCGTTCACCACCTTCATGGAGGTGGGCTCGCCGACGATGACGGCGCGCGGCTTCGGAAGATTGTCGCGCATGTGGGCGACGAGCGGGCGGACGCCCTTGCAGCCCACCTCCTCGTCGCAGGAGAGGGCAAGGTGGATCGGCGACTTCAGCCCCGCCTTCAGGAAGTTCGGCACCTCCGCGAGGCAGACGGCGAGGAAGCCCTTCATGTCGCAGGTGCCGCGGCCGAACAGGCGCTCGCCCCGCGCGGTGAGCGCGAAGGGATCGCTCGTCCAGGGCTGGCCGTCGACCGGGACCACGTCGGTGTGGCCGGAGAGCACGATGCCGCCGGCGATCGCCGGGCCGATGGTGGCGAAGAGGTTGGTCTTGCGGTTCGCCTCGTAATCCACCCGGAAATGCGGCACGCCCCAGCCGTCGAGATAGTGCTCGACGAATTCGATCAAGGGAATGTTGCCGTCGCGGCTGGTCGTGTCGAAGCTCACGAGATGGGCGAGCATCTCCTCGGTCGAATAGGTCCTGCCTGTCATGTCACTTCAGTTGATTGCGTGCTTGTCGTGCGGGCTGTCGAGGGAGAAGGCCGGGATCTCGACATTGATGAATTCGCCGGTGGCGAGCTGCATCTGGTAGGCGCCGACCATGAAGCCGGAGGAGGTCTTGAGGGGGCAGCCCGAGGTGTAGGTGTAGCTGTCGCCCGGCTTCAGGGTGGGCTGCTCGCCGACGACGCCCGCCCCCCTCACCTCCTGCACCTGGCCATGGGCATCGGTGATCTTCCAGTAGCGGGTGCGGAGCGTGACCGTGTCCCGCCCGTGATTCTCGATGGTGACGGTGTAGGCCCAGACGTAATGCCCCTCCTCCGGCCGCGACTGGCCGTCCAGATATTGCGGGCGGACGACGACCTTCACCCCTCTGGTGACACGCTCATACATCGGGCCAGTTTAGCCCATCGGAAACGCTTTTCCACAGCCAAGACACTTGCCAAGCCCTCGGCATTTCAGCCATGTGGTGTTCCATGGGGAACAGCTCGGACAGACAAGGCATATTGCCCGCCCGGACGATCGCCGCCTTCTGCGAGGCAGGGCGAATCAGGCTCGCGAGGCCGGCCGACCCCGACCAGATCCAGCCGGCGAGCCTCGACCTCCGACTGGGGCCCTGGGCCTACCGGGTGCGCGCCTCCTTCCTGCCCGGCCGCCGCGCCACGGTTCAGGAGCGCGTGAAGGAGCTGGCGCTGCACCGCATGCCGCTCTCGGAGGGCGCAGTGCTGGAGACGGGCTGCGTCTACATCGTGCCGCTGCAGGAGCAGCTTGCGCTGCCGAAGGGTGTCGCCGCGGCGGCGAACCCCAAGAGCTCGACCGGCCGTCTCGACATCTTCACCCGCGTCATCACCGACTACGCGCAGGAATTCGACAAGGTGCCGGAGGGCTATGAGGGACCGCTCTATGCCGAGATCTCGCCCCGCACCTTCCCGATCCTGGTGCGCGAGGGCTCGCGCCTGTCACAGATCCGCTTTCGGCAGGGGCAGTCGCTCGCTTCCGACCAGCTGATCCGCGAACTCCACGCCAGGGAGGGGCTGATCTCTTCCGGAGAGGTGAACATCGACAACGGCCTCGCCCTCTCCGTCGATCTCTCGACACTGGACGGCGAGGGCCCGGTGGGCTTCCGGGCGAAGCGGCACGCGGGGCTCGTCGACGTGGACCGGAAGGCGGCGCTCGAGGTTTCCGACTACTGGGAGCCGATCTGGCAGCGGGGCTCCCTCGTGCTCGACCCGGACCAATTCTACATCCTCGCCTCCAAGGAGGCGGTGCGGGTGCCGCCGGCCCATGCCGCGGAGATGGTGCCCTTCAACCCGCTGGTGGGGGAATTCCGCGTGCATTACGCCGGCTTCTTCGACCCGGGTTTCGGCCACAGCGCCGGTCATGGCGAAGGCGCGCGGGCGGTGCTCGAGGTGAGGAGCCACGAGGTGCCCTTCATCCTCGAGGACGGGCAGATCATCGGCAGGCTGGTCTACGAGCCCCTCACGGAGGCTCCCGAACGCGTCTACGGGCAGGGCATCGGCTCCAACTACCAGCGCCAGGGGCTGAAGCTTTCCAAGCATTTCAAGGCCTTCGACCCGGCGAAGCGGTGAGGCGCGGCAACGAAAAGACGCTGCCACGCCCAGTTTCCGGCGTGACAGCGTCCTGAATCGTCAAAGCGACCGAACGGGGCTGCGCCCGCTCAAACACACACGGTCAATTGCCGACTGGCGGCTGCAGCGGCCCCAAAGCCGGGGGTTCCGGAGGCAGCGGTCCCAAGGCCGGCGGGGTGATGGGGAGCGGGCCATCAGAGATGCCCGGAGGCGGAAGCGGGCCGCCGGAAAGGAAAGTCGAATTCACGTTCATTGGGTCAACCCCTCATTTCAACTGGCGGAACAGTTGCTAGCAAACGTTTTCAGGGCAACATCGCCCCACCCTGATTGCAAGGCGGCTGGCGTACCGATGCGCGTTCAGGCCCCGCACGCAACCGTGCCTAGTAGAGGTCGACTGCCGCCGCATGAAACTGACCTGCTTTCTTACCGAAGACGCACGAAGTCTCGAGATCAGGCCTGCCTCGCCCCGGCGCGACTGGATCGACGCCACGCCGCAGCGATTCGCCGCCCGCTGCCTGCCGCTTCTCGCCGCCAATTCCCACGGCTGGGAAATTCTCCTGCAGGACGGGTGCAGCGTCGAATGGTCCGGCGGCGAGATGGCCGAGGACCTGAAGGTGACGACCGATTCGGGGGGTCCGTCGCACGCCCTCAGCCATTTCGGTTTTGGCATTCTCACATTCCGCGTCCACGGACTTTTCCGCACGGAACCCGGCATCAATCTCTGGGTGGGGGGCCCGGTCAATCTCTTCCGGGACGGAATCCAGCCCCTCAGCGGGCTGGTCGAAACGGACTGGTCGCCGATGCCGTTCACGATGAACTGGAAGGTCACGCGGCCGATGCACCCGATCCGCTTCGAGAAGGGAGATCCGATCTGCCACATCTTCCCCGTTCCGAGAGGGACAGTGGACGAGACCGAGCCCGAACTCCGCTCGCTGGCGAGCGATCCGCAGCTGAAGCGGGACTACGAGGAGGCCCGCGATGCCAGGCGCGCCTTCATCGACGGCCTCAGGGCCAACGACCCCCAGACCGTGCAGCAGGGCTGGCAGAGGAATTATTTCAAGGGCGGTTTTCCCTCCGGGCGCGCTCCGGTGGCAGGGCACCAGACGGCGATCGAGGCGCGGCCGTTCGTCAGGAAGGACTGAGATGAGGATGAATCGCCAGGAAACATCCTTATCCTCGTCCTCCTCCTGAGGGCTGCCAATGCCGGCCGCGCACGGCAAGTTTCTCGTCCTCGTCATGCATCCCCACCGGCAGCAATTCGCCGACATGCTGGAGATCGCCCGCGAGATCGGCAAGTCGGCACCGGAGATCGCGATCCACATCACGAACCCCAAGTCCACCGGGGCGGACGTGCCCGACTGGAAGTGGCGGCTTCCCACGCTGACGATCAGCTTCGGGAACCTTGGGCGCTTCCTGCCGCGGCGCGGCCGCATCCTGCAGAACAAGGCGATCAAGAAACTCGAGCAGTGCCAGCGGTTCAGGAGCCTGGGGATTGCCAGCCCCCATGCGGAACGGTTCGACTTCGGCCACGACTATGACGAGGCGAAGTTCGGCAGGTTCGCCGTGCTGAAGCCCCTGCCGCTGGAAATGACCTCGCTGGTGAAGAACATCCTGCTGTGCGAGACGCGCCGGCTGAGCACGCTGACGAAGAGCGACTTTCCGCCCGATCACTTCCTGCGGCTCGCCCCGGCGCTGGTTCAGCAATTCATCGATACCGGGCCCAGGCCCGAATACTTCCGCGTGCTCACTCTGCTCGGCGAGCCCATCTTGTGGATGCGGGTGAAGAGCGCCTGCGAGCAGGTGGCACTCGTGGCCGGGGAGAGCGCCGTCATTCCCGCCGTCATCGACCCGCGCACAACCTATAGCGCGGCCGCCGGAAACTTCCTCGAACTGATCGAGTTCGAGGTTCCCGACGACGTGCTGGCGTTCGCGCGCAAGGTCAACGAAGGATTCCCGCACATTCCGCTCCAGGCCTGCGACATCGTGCGCGAGGCCGCCACCGGCGTGCTCCACGTGCTGGAGATCAATGCGGGGGGCAACACGTGGGACTTCTCTTCCCGGCGGGTGGCCGGGGCGCGGGAAAAGCTTGGCGGCCGCGACAGGCTCCTCCAGCTCTACGATCCCTGGCCCCGCGCCGCGAGCGCCATCATCCGCAAGGTGAACGAACTCGCAAGCTGAACCCTCTTCGCGGCGCGACAAGGCGCTTTACCTCGGTTCCGGCGTCCACTATCCTCCGCGCCGAACGCGGGCGTAGTTCAGTGGTAGAACGGCAGCTTCCCAAGCTGCATGTCGTGGGTTCGATTCCCATCGCCCGCTCCAGTTCCTGCAATGACGCCTTGCAAATCCGGCTGCATCGCGGCTCAATGTCCTCATGACGACGAGGACGTTCAATGCCGCATGACACGCCGCTCATCGCGACCATCGCCATCGGCATCGGGCTTGCCTTCCTGCTGGGGCTGGCCGCACAGCGGCTGCGGCTGCCGCCGATCGCCGGCTATCTCATCGCCGGGGTGTTCATCGGGCCCTTCACGCCGGGCTTCGTGGCCGACCAGAAGCTGGCGCAGGAGCTGGCCGAGATCGGCGTGATCCTGCTGATGTTCGGCGTTGGCCTGCATTTCTCGCTGAAAGACCTGCTCTCGGTCAGGGCCATCGCCATTCCCGGCGCCATCGGCCAGATCGCGATGGCAACGCTGCTCGGCATGGGGCTGGCCTGGGGGATGGGCTGGCAGGCGGGGGCGGGCTTCGTCTTCGGCCTCACGCTTTCCGTGGCGAGCACGGTGGTGCTGCTCCGCGCCCTGCAGGAGCGCCGCCTGATCGAGACGGAGCGCGGGCGGATCGCGGTGGGCTGGCTCATCGTCGAGGACCTGTTCATGGTGCTGACGCTCGTGCTGCTGCCGCCGCTTGCCGGTTTCCTCGGCGGCCGCGCGGCGGATCCCGGCGTCAACCTCGGGCTGGCGACGAGCCTCGGGCTCGGCTCCGTGTGGGGAACGCTTCTCGTCACCGCTTTCAAGGTGGCGGGCTTCGTGGGGCTCATGCTGGTGGTGGGGCGGCGGATCATCCCGTGGGTGCTGCACTACGTGGCGCACACCGGCTCTCGCGAGCTGTTCCGGCTCTCGGTGCTGGCGATCGCGCTCGGGGTCGCCTACGGCTCGGCGGCGCTGTTCGGCGTGTCCTTCGCGCTGGGCGCCTTCTTCGCCGGCATGGTGCTGGCGGAATCCGCGCTCAGCACCCAGGCGGCCAGGGAGACGCTGCCCTTGCGCGATGCCTTCGCGGTGCTGTTCTTCGTCTCCGTCGGCATGCTGTTCAACCCGGCGGCACTCGTGGAGCAGCCTTTCGCGGTGCTCGCCACGTTCCTCATCATCGTCATCGGCAAGTCCTGTGCCGCCTATGGAATCGTGCGGCTGTTCCGCCACTCGAACCGGGTGGCGCTCACCATTTCGGCGAGCCTCGCGCAGATCGGCGAATTCTCCTTCATCCTCGTGGTGCTGGGCACCAGGCTCGAGGTGCTGCCGGTGGAGGCGCGCGACCTGGTGGTGGCGGGCGCCATCCTCTCGATCCTGGTGAACCCGGTGCTGTTCCTCGCGCTCGAGCGCTGGTCCGAGCGGCAGGACCAGGCCGCGCCGGCGGCCGCCGCGCCCGAGGAGACCGAGCGGGCGAGCACGCCACCGGAGCCGGAGGAGGAGGCGCCGACGGGGCTTTCAGGGCACGTCGTGCTGATCGGCCACGGGCAGGTGGGTTCGATCGTCGCCTCCGGGTTGAAGCGGGGCGGCATTCCCCTTCTCGTCGTCGAGGCCGACCCCGAGCGCGCCGAAGCGTTGCGCGGCAGCGGAACCGAGGTCTTCACCGGCGCTTCGGGCGAAACGGAACTGCTGAAACGGCTGAACCTCGAGGGTGCCCGCATGCTGGTGAGCACGTTGCCTGACCCCTTCGAGGCGGGGCATGTCGTCGAACATGCGCGCGCCGCCAACCCGGCGATCCGCATCATCGCCAGGGCGACCAACACGGACTCCGTCTCATACCTGAAGTCGCTGGGCGCCGATCTCGTCTTCACCGGGCAGGAGGAGATCGCGCAGAGCATGCTGGCGGCATTGCTGGGCGAAACGATGAAGGACACGGGAGGTGCCCGATGATCTGCGGCAGCATCCATGCGGACGTGATCGGCGCGTTCCTCGTGACGCTTGGCCTCCTCGCGCTGCTCTACGGCTTCTTCCGCGGCCTTGCCAACCTGAAGGAACGGGAAGGCATCGCGCTTCTCGTCTTCACGCTCGGCATCGCCGGGGTGGCGGTGGGGGCCTGGCTGATCCGCGCCTGCTGAGGCGCTCCTCAACCCAGGAAGCGGTCCAGCACGTTGCGCGTGACCTGCTCGACCATCGCATCGCGGCGGGTGAGGCCCATGATCCAGTCGCAGGTGCCGGCGTGGAAGACCTCGCCTGCGCCCTTCCGGAAATTGACGATCATGCCGCAGCCGCGCTTGGTGCGCTCGATGGCCTCAGCGTCCTTCCGGCCGGTGAGCACGGAGGCGACGTATTCGCCATCCTCCGTCCCGAGAAAACTGCGGCCGGGGAGGATGGTCGGGCCCTCCTCGATGGTGGAGGAGAGGCCCAGGGCGAGGATCTCGATCCCCTCCGGGGCACCAGAGCCCTCGAGCGCATGGGGAAGGCCGCCGCGGATCTCGTAGGGAAGCCCATCGACCTCGTAGCCGAAGATGCGGGACTCGGCGCCCAGTATGTCGCCGTAATAGAGGCCGGTATCGGCGAAGGCCCAGTGCTCCGGCCGGTAGACGGGAAAGCCCTTCGCACCGCGCGGCGAGCAGCCGGACCACGAGGCATAGAGGCCGTGCGTGGCGTTGAGGCCGAAGCTTGCCGCACCCGGCCTGCCGATCTCCGGGGCTTCCCAGGATTCGGTGACGCGGCTGCGCGGGCCGGTCTTCATGAAGGGGTCTTCCTCGCGCGCCAGATACTTGTAGCAGACCTGGGTCCGGCCCTCGTTCTCGAGCCGGATCTGCCACATGAAGTTTCCGGCGAAGCGGGCGATGCGGCCGCCCTTCGCCACATAGGCGTCGATCGCGTCGCGCATGTCCCAGGACCAGTATTCGTCGTGGCCGACGAGCACCACGCAAGGATAGGCTTCGAGGAGTTCGGGGCGAAAGTGGAGATCGGTCTGGCTGACGATGTCGAGCGCATAGCCCTGGCGCTCCGCCCAGGTCACGAAGTGGCGCTCGAAGCTGGCCCAGCCCGACGACATGTATTTCTTGGAATAGCCGTTGGCATAGGCCCATTCCATGTGCGGGTAGCGCGGCTCCGCCATGATGGGGGGCTGGTCCATCAGCACGGCGCGCGGCGCATCGGCGGGCAGGCTGACGAAACCCCTGGCCAAGGGGCGCTCGAGGCTCAAGACCGGCGAGAAGCGGTCGCCGTTGGGGCCGCAATAGCCCTGATAGTGGTTGGAGCCGCCCCAGTCGTTGTAGGCCGTCCAGGTGGCGGTGGCGGCGACGAGCAGCAGGCGCCCGCGCCTTGGTGAGCCCGCATGCGGCCGCACGAGGAAGATATGCTCATGCATGTCCGCCCCGCGGCCCTCTTCGGCCGCACGCGTGCGGATGATGTAGCCGCCCGAGGGCCAGTCGAGCGCAATGGGAATCTCGAGCGAGACCGGCCAGCCGCAGCCCTTGACCGAACAGTCATCCGGCGTGTCGCGCCAGACGCCTTCGAGGCCGTCGCGGGCGAAGACCGTCTTCGGCGCTGCGCCATCGCGGATGATCTCCACGGCGAAGCGCTTCGCGTTGGTGCACACGCTGAGGCGCGCGGTTTCGCCCGGCGCATAGGAGAGGCGGTCGGCGTAGCTCCAGATGCGGATGTTGCGCGGCGGCTCATGCAGCGGCCGCTCGGCATAGATGCCGAGGACGGCCTCGCGCCGCCAGGCCTCGTCGCGTTCGGTGTCCGTCATGATCGCCCCTCCGTTTCAGCGCAGGTTTTGCGCGAGTGCTGCGAAGAGCGCAAGGCTCAGCCGGTCCAGCGCATCATCTGCGGGTATGGGCTGGGAGGACTGCTTCACCGCCACCATGCCCGCCGCGCGGTCGACGTAGATCCACTGGCCATGGATGCCGATGGCGCAAAGCAGGTTCGAGGTGGGTTCCGGAACGTACCACTTGGAGCGGTAGCGGCCGCGCGGAAAGAGCGCTGCCATGTCGCCCTTCGCCCAGGCCGCCGGATCGCCGTTCGTGAGGATGTCCTCGATCCAGCTCTCCGGAATGATGCGTTTTCCGGCATATATCCCGCCGTTCCGCACCATCTCGCCGAAGCGGGCGAGATCGCCCAGGCTGGTGCAGATGCCGCCGGCGGTGCGGGGCGCGCCCTTCGCGTCGAGGGTGATGAAGGCGTCCTCCGCCATGGCCATCGGCTGCCAGATGTGCCGGGTCAGGAGTTCGGCGATGCTGTCGCCGCAGGCGCGCTCGATGATCCAGCCGAGCATGTCGGAATTGGGCGACACGTAGTGGAAGCGCTCGCCATGCGGATGATCGCCCCTGGGCAGGCTGGTGATGAAGCGGTGGAGGCCCTCCTCCCCCACGCGAGCGCCCGGCGGGTTCCAGCCCATGGCAAGGCGATAGCGCGCGACGTCTCCCTCGGGATCGAGGTAGTCCTCGATGAAGCGGATGCTCACCGTCATGTCCAGCACGTGGCGGAGCGTGCAATCCTCATAGGCGGAGCCCGCCGCCTCCGGCACATAGCCGACGACTGGAGCTTCGGGATCGAGCAGGCCCCGTTCCACCAGCACGCCGGCGAGCGTGGCGGTGATCGACTTGCTGACGGAGAAGACGATGTGGCGGTCCTTCGGGCCCTGGTTGAGATAGCGCTCCGCAACGGCGTTCCCATCCTTCAGCACGAGCAGGCCGTCGGTGTGGGTGAGGCGCAGCGCCTCCTCGGCGGCGAGTCTGCTGCCTTGCCAATCCACCGACACGCGCGAAAGATCGAGCGCCTCGCCCTTCGGCAGCGCCGCGCCGTGCCCGCCGCGGATCGCTGCAACGGGAATGAGGTCATCGACATGGGTGAAGCCCCAGATGCTGTAGGGGTGCTGGCGCCAATTGGCGAGTGTGGCGGTGGGGCGTTCGCTGCTCATGTCGAAGAGACTAGCAAGGGCCCTTCCCGTGAGCCATATCGCCCGCGCGGCCCTGCCCTTCAGCGGCCGCGCGCCGCTTCGAGAAAGCGGAGCACGGCCTCCTCCTCGGTCGACAGCCCGGCGCCGCGCGACTCCGCCTTCTCCGGCATGGCGCATGGCCCGCCCGAGAGCCAGCCCTCGATGACAGCGGGATGGACATAGCTCGACCGGCACACCGTGACGGTGTTGCCGAGCCGCTCCGCCACGCCGGCGATCGCCGCCTTGAGCTTCGAGGCGGCTTCGCGCTTGCTGGTGAAGGAGCCGGCCTCGGCCAGCGCGCGGGCGGCCATGACCGTGCCGTTCCAGGTGCGGAAATCCTTGGCGGATGTCTCAGGCCCCGCAAGTTCGCGGATGTAGGCGTTGACGGCGGCGGAATCGACGTCCCGCACCTGGCCTTCCTCGTCGAGGTACTGGAAGAGGTCCTGGCCGGGAAGATCCTGGATCGTGCGCACGATGCGCGCGATGCGGCGGTCGCTGATGCGGAGGCTCCAGATCTTGCCGCTCTTGCCCTTGAAACGAAAGTGGAGTTCCGAGCCGTTGAGCTTCACGTGGCGGTTCTGCAGCGTGGTGAGGCCGTAGCTGTCGTTGCCCCTGGCATATTCGGCATTGCCGATGCGGATCAGCGTCCGGTCGAGAAGATCGACGACGGCGGCGAGCACCTTGTCGCGGCTGATGCCGCGCTTTCCCATGTCCTCGGAAACGCGGGCGCGGATGGCGGGAAGCGCGCGGGCGAACTCCACGAGGCGCGCGAATTTTCCGGCGTCCTGCTCGCCGTGCCAGTCCTTGTGATAGCGGTACTGCTTGCGGTGCTTCTGGTCACGCCCCGTGGCCTGGATGTGGCCGCAGGGGTCGGGGCAGATCCAGACGTCTCGCCAGGCAGGCGGAATGGCAAGCGAGCGGATGCGCGCCAGCTCGGCAGGGTCGGTGAGCGCCGTGCCGTCCGGCATCAGATAAGAAAAGCCCTTGCCCCGCCGAATGCGCCGCAAGCCGGGTGCGGCGTCCGACACGTAGACGAGCGGCGGCGCCTCGAGCCCCGCCGCGCTGGCGCCGTCATCGGGCATCCAACCGCTCAGCCCTTGCCCGCGCCGTTGCGGCTGATCAGCTTGCTGAACATGCTCGACGGCTCGTAGAGGAGCGCCAGCTTCTTCTTCTCGAACTCCTCGAAGAACTCCTCCCAGGAAATCTCCACCAGAGCATCGTGCTCGGAGTTCGGCGCCTTGGGAAACATGATGCGGATGATCCCTACGTCCTTCCCGTCATGCGTCGCATCGACGGCGGCGGGCCTTCCCTTGTGCTTCTCCGCCCATTTGCGGATCGTCTCGTGATCGGTGGTGGTTTCGGCCATCTGCACCTCCTGTTCTCGTCAAAACGCGCATGTGAATGAACCGCCGGGGGTGCAGGCGAGTTCCCGACCGGGACCCGAGCACCGGACCCCATTTCAGTGTGCTCTCTGGAACTTTGCCCCCGCAGCTTTGTTCTTTGCCGCAGCAGAAATCTGAATCTCTGGTTGTTGCTGCGGGTCTTGCCGCCGGTATGGAGGTTGCGCGAGTGGAAACTGTGTTGATCACCGGCGGGGCCGGTTTCATCGGACGTCACGTCACGCAACTTCTGCTGGACAACGGTTACACGGTAAGAATTCTCGATCCTCTGATCGAACAGGTGCATCAAGGCCAAAGGCCCGCCGATCTTCCGCCCGCTGCAGAGTTGATCGTGGGTGACGTGCGCGACCGGAGCGCGCTGTCGCGCGGGCTCGAGAAGGTGGACGCCGTCATCCATCTCGCCGCCGAGGTGGGCGTGGGCCAGAGCATGTATGCGGTGGAGCGCTATGTCTCCGTCAACGACCTCGGAACGGCGGCGCTGTTCGAGGAGATGGTCGGACGCAACATCAGGCGCGTCGTGGTGGCCTCGTCCATGAGCATCTATGGCGAGGGGCTCTACCGCACCGAGGGCGGCGACATCGTGGAGAACGCGGTGCGCCGGCCGCGCGCTTGCGATGACGCGAGCTGGGACCCGCTCGACGAGCAGGGCCTCCCCCTCATCCCCATGCCGACTCCCGAATGGAAGCGGCCCTCGCTCGCCTCCGTTTACGCGCTGACGAAATACGTCCAGGAGCAGCTGACGCTGACGCTCTCGGCGGCCTATGGCATGGAGGGGGTGGCGCTTCGCCTGTTCAACGTCTACGGGCCGGGACAGGCGCTCTCCAATCCCTATACCGGCGTTCTCGCGATCTTTGCCTCGCGGCTCCTCAACGGGCAGCGCCCGATCGTGTTCGAGGACGGGCGCCAGCGGCGCGACTTCGTGCATGTGAGCGACGTGGCGCGCGCCTTCCTCGCCGCGCTCGAGAAGCCTTCCGCCGCAGGCCAGGTGTTCAACGTGGGAAGCGGCGAGGACCGTTCCATCCTCGAAATCGGCAACAGTCTTGCCGAGGCGATGGGCCGGCCCGAGCTCTCGCCCGAGACGGTGGGCAAGGCGAGGATCGGCGACATCCGCCACTGTTTCTGCGACGTGACGAAGGCGCGGGAGGTGCTGGGCTTCAAGGCGAGCAAGGATTTCGGCCAGGGCCTTTCGGAGCTGGCGCGGTGGGTGGCGCGGCAGACGGCGCATGACAGGGTGGAGCAGGCGCGGCGCGAGCTCGAGCAGAGGGGCCTCGTTGCATGAAGAGCGTGACGCCGTCGTCGAAACGGGCCCGGGTTCTCGTGACCGGAGGCGCGGGCTTCATCGGCTCCAATCTCGTTCACCGGCTCGCCGGCGAAGGCCACGAGGTGACGGTCCTCGATTCGCTCGCACGGCCGGGCGTCGAGGCCAATCTCGCCTGGCTCACCGCGCAACATGGCGGGAAGATCCACCACATCAGGGCCGACATCCGCGATGCCGATGCGGTGACGGAGGCGGTGCGCGAGGCCAGCGCGGTGTTCCACTTTGCCGCCCAGGTGGCGGTGACGACGAGCCTCTCCGACCCGCGCTCGGATTTCGAGGTGAATGTCGGCGGCACGTTCGGGCTGCTCGAAGCGCTGCGCAAGCGCGGCGGACGGGTGCCGCTCGTCTTCGCCAGCACCAACAAGGTCTATGGCGACCTCGCCGACGTGCCGCTGCGGCTCGCCAAATCCGCCTACGAGCCGGTCGATGCGGCGCTCTGCCAGCACGGCATCGCGGAGGACAGGCCGCTCGACTTCCATACGCCCTATGGCTGCTCCAAGGGGGCGGCCGACCAGTACGTCCTCGATTATGCGCGAAGCTTCGGTGTGCCCGCCGCCGTGCTGCGCATGAGTTGCATCTACGGGCCGCGGCAGCGCGGCACCGAGGACCAGGGCTGGGTGGCGCATTTCCTGATCAGCGCGCTCGAGGGCAAGCCCATCAGCCTCTATGGCGACGGCTGCCAGGTGCGCGACGTGCTCGACGTTTCAGACTGCATAGAGGCCTATGTCGCGTGCTGGCGGAACATCGAGAAGGTCGAGGGCCGCGCCTTCAACCTGGGCGGCGGGCCTGAAAACGCCGTGAGCCTGCGCCGCCTCATCGCCGAGATCGAGAAGCTCATCGGCAGCAGCGTCGAGACGCGCTTCTCGGAGTGGCGGGCGGGCGACCAGCGCTACTACGTCTCCGACACGCGCCGCATCCGCAAGGCGCTCGGCCTCAAGCCGGCGCTCGGGTGGAAGCAGGGCGTGCGGCGGCTGGCCTCCTGGCTCCAGTCGGAACGGGGTGCGCGAGCGCGCAAGCTCGAGGCCGCCGAATGAAGGTGGCGCTCGTCAACCCGTGCTGGAGCTTCGAGCGCTCCATCTATTTCGGCTGCCGCGAGCCGCACCTGCCGCTCGAACTCGGCTATGCGAAGGCGCTCCTCGAGCGCGAAGGCCACGAGTGCCTGATGCTCGACGGGCACATCACCGATACGGCGAACGCCGCGCTCGCCGCCGAGGTGGCGGATTTCGCCCCGGAGATGACGGTGGTGACGACGGCGCCAAGCTACCTCTTCTGGCGCTGCGCCCAGCCGGAACTGCGCGTGCCGCACGAATTCCTGCGGGCGCTGGCGCGGGGCGGCGGCAGGACCGTCGCGGTGGGGCCGCATGGATCGGCCACGCCGGAGGCCACGCTGCGCAAGCTCGGCTGCGACGTTGCGGTGCGCGGGGAAAGCGAGGAGATCATCCTCCTGCTCGCCCAAGGCAAGCCGCTCCGCGAAGTGCCGGCAATCGCCTATCGCGAAGAAGATGGCGCAATCCGCATCACCGGGGGCCCGCATGCCTCGCGCTTCCATGATCTTCCGGCACTCCGCTGGCCGAAGGCGTGGGTGGCGCGCCACCACCATCATCACCACCGCTTCGAGCAGGCGCCCGAGGGGCCGGGCGCGGAGGTGGAAGCCTCGCGCGGCTGTCCCTACAACTGCAGCTTCTGCGCCAAGATCGACTTCCGCGACAAGTACCGCCGCCGCGACCTCGAGCCGCTCATCGAGGAGATCGACGGGCTGATCGCGCAGGGCGTCACCTATCTCTATTTCATCGACGAGATCTTCCTGCCGCAGAAGCCGCTGCTCGAGGCGCTGGTGCCGCGCAAGGTGCAGTTCGGCATCCAGACCCGGATCGACCTGTGGAAGCCCGACATGCTGGACCTTCTGGGCGAGGCGGGATGCGTGTCGATCGAGGCGGGCGTCGAAAGCCTCACCGAGGAGGGCCGCGCCGCACTCGCCAAGAATTGCCGCCTCACGACGGATGAACTCGCCGAGCGGCTGATCCATGCCCGCCGCCGCGTGCCCTTCGTGCAGGCCAACCTCATCGAGATGGTGCAGGACGACCAGCAGATGGTCGCCGCCTGGCGCGAACGGCTGATCAGCAACGGCGTGTGGGCGAACGAGCCCGTGCCGCTCTACCCCTATCCGAGCTCGCCCGACTACCGCCGCCTGTGGGGCGAGCCCGACGATGAGGCGTGGGAGCGCGCGCATGAATGGTATCTGACGCAGTTCGACCATTTCAGCGACATACAGGACCAGCGCCCGGCCGCTCTCTCCGAGCTCGAGGCGGAGTGCCGCCATGGCTGAGGTGCTGACGGGCCGCCGCATCCTGCTCTCCACCGATGCGGTGGGGGGCGTTTGGACCTATTCGCTCGACCTGGCACGCGAGCTCGGCGCGGCCGGAATCGAAACCGTGCTCGCGGTGATGGGGCCGCCGCCGCGTTCCTCCGCCGCCGAGGCGGCGCGCGCCATCCCCGGGCTCAGCCTCGTCACGACCGACCTGCCGCTCGACTGGCTGGCCGAAACGCCGGAGCAGGTGACCGATGCGGCCGACGCCCTCGGCGAGCTGGCGCGCGGGCAAGGCTGCGACATCGTGCAGCTGCACACGCCGGCCCTCGCGGCGGGCCGCGCCTACCCGGCGCCGGTGATCTCCATCCATCATTCCTGCCTTGCCACATGGTGGTCCGCCGTGAAGGGAGACGAGCCGCTCCCCGAGGATTTCCGCTGGCGGAGGGAACTGGTGGCGCGCGGGCTTGCCGCGAGCGAGGCCGTCGTCGCCCCGACGAGCGCGCTGGCCCATGAGGTGGCTTCCGCCTACGGGCTTGCCTCGCCCCCCACGGTGATCCGCAACGGGCGGCAGGACATCGCCGCGCCACCTGCGGGCACGCGCTCGCCGGTCATCCTTTCCTCCGGCCGGCTGTGGGACGAGGGCAAGAATTTCGCAACACTCGACCGCGCGGCGGCGCTCATCGACACGCCGGTGCTGGCGGCGGGTCCGGACTGCGGGCCGCAAGGGGGAGCGGTCGAATTCACGGCACTCGAGATGCTGGGAACGCTCAGCGAGGAGCGGATGCGGCATTGGCTGTCCAGCGCACCCGTCTATGTCTCTACGGCACTTTACGAGCCCTTCGGCCTCGGCGTGCTCGAGGCCGCACAGGCGGGCTCAGCGCTCGTCCTCTCGGACATTGCCTCCTTCCGGGAGTTGTGGTCCGGGGCGGCGCTGTTCGTTCCGCCGCGCGATGCGGAAGCGGTGGCGCGCGCACTGGAGCGCGTGACGGCGGACGCCATGCTGCAGCAACTCCTCTCCGAACGGGCGCGCCGCAGGGCACAGCGCTATACCTCGCGCGCCATGGCGGGCGAGCTGATGCGGCTCTACGCGATGCTGATCGCGCTCTCCGGCCCGGAATGCGAGGCGGCGGCATGAAGATCGTCTATTTCACCCATGCGCTGAGCTCCTGCTGGAACCACGGCAATGCGCATTTCCTGCGCGGCGTGCTGCGCGAGCTGGTGCATGCGGGGCATGACGTGCGGGCCTACGAGCCCGAAGACTCCTGGAGCCACGACAATCTCGTGCGCGAGCACGGCGAGGCCGCGGGCGAGGCCTGGCGGCGGCATTATCCCGAGCTCTCGGTGGTGCGGATGGGCCGGGACTTCGATCCCGGCGCGGCGCTCGACCAGGCGGAGCTCGTGATCGTGCACGAGTGGAACACGCCCGAGCTCGTGGCGCGGATCGGCGCCGCGCGGCGGAACGGCGGCCGCTTCACCCTGCTCTTCCACGACACGCATCACCGCGCGGTGAGCGAACCGGACGCGATCCGCCATTTCGACCTCGAGTCCTATGACGGCGTGCTCGCTTTCGGCGAGGCGCTCGCCGCCGTCTACCGGCGCTGGGGATGGGGCTCGAACGTGTTCGTCTGGCACGAGGCGGCGGACACGCGGCTGTTCCGGCCGCCCGAGCAGGAAGGTGGCCGCCAGGGTGCCGTGTGGATCGGCAACTGGGGCGACGGCGAGCGCGAGACCGAGATCACCGACTACCTGCTGCGGCCCGCGCAGGCAGCGGGCCTTCCCCTCGACATACACGGCGTCCGCTACCCCCGGCATGCGCTGGAGGCGATCACGCGGCACGGTGCACACTATCGTGGCTGGCTTCCCAACGTGGAGGTTCCCGCCGCCTTCGCGCGCCACCTCGCCACGGTTCACGTGCCGCGCCGCTTCTATGTCGAGACGCTCCCCGGAATTCCGACGATCCGCGTCTTCGAGGCGCTGGCCTGCGGCATACCGCTCGTCAGCGCGCCGTGGGAGGACAGCGAACAGCTGTTCACGGCCGGCACGGACTATCTCCTGGCACGCAGCGGAGGCGAGATGGCGAAGCAACTGCGCGCCATCGCGACCGACCCCGACCTCCGCCAGTCGCTGACGCTGAACGGGCTCGCCGCCATCCATGCGCGGCACAGCTGCCATCACCGCATGCACGAGCTTCTCGCCATCGCCCAGCGCCTTGGCGCCACCACGCTGGAGACCGCATGATCAGAGTCGCCTTCTACGGATCGAGCCTCGTCTCCTCGTACTGGAACGGAGCGGCGACCTATTACCGCGGGCTTCTGCGCAATCTCGCAAGCCGCGGCTATGGCATCACCTTCTACGAGCCCGACGCCTATGAGCGCCAGAAGCATCGCGACATCGACCCGCCGGACTGGGCCACGTCCATCGTCTATCCGGCAACGCCGGAGGGGCTGCGCCGCGTGACCGCCGATGCGGCCCATGCCGACGTGGTGATCAAGGCGAGCGGCGTCGGCATCTTCGATGATGAGCTGCTGTCGGGGGTCATGGCGGCGGCACGGCCCGATGCGGTGCGGATCTTCTGGGACGTCGATGCGCCCGCAACGCTGGCGGAGATCCGCGCGAGCGACGTGCACCCGCTGCGGAACGCATTCTCCGGGCTCGACGCGGTGCTGACCTATGGCGGCGGGCCACCGGTGGTCGAGGCCTACAAGGCACTGGGCGCGCGGCGGTGCATTCCCATCTACAACGGCCTCGACCCGACGACGCATTATCCGGTCGCCGCCGAGCCGCAGTTCACGGGCGATCTCGGCTTTCTCGGCAACCGCCTGCCGGACCGCGAGGCGCGGGTCGAGGAGTTCTTCCTGAAGCCCGCCTCGCTTCTTCCCGGCCGCGCATTCGTCCTGGGCGGCAGTGGCTGGGACGGCAAGCAGATGCCCGGCAACGTCAGGCGGCTGGGGCATGTCTATACGCACCAGCACAACGCCTTCAACCGCTCCTCACTCGCCGTTCTGAACATCGCGCGCGACAGCATGGCGGCGGTCGGCTACTCGCCGGCGACGCGGGTGTTCGAGGCGGCGGGTGCGGGCGCCTGCCTCATCACTGACGCCTGGGAGGGGATCGAGTATTTCCTGAAGCCCGGCAAGCAGGTTCTGGTGGCGCGCGACGGTAACGACGTGGCCGAGCTTCTCGCCAACCTGACACCGCAGAGGGCGCAGGAAATCGGGCTTCGCGCCCTCGACCACGTGCTGAACCACCACACCTATGCGAGCCGTGCGGCAGAGGTGGACCAGGTGCTGCGCGCCGAACTGGCGGCCCGGCGGCGAAGGAGCGTGGCATGACATCCAACGGAGCGCTCGACGTCGTCGTCCTGGGCCTCAGCCTCTCCTCCTCCTGGGGCAACGGCCATGCCACGACCTATCGCGCGCTGCTGAAGGCACTGGCCGAACGCGGCCATTCAGTGACCTTCCTCGAGCGCGAGCAGCCCTGGTATGCCGCCAACCGGGACCTGGGCGCGCCATCCTGGTGCAGGCTCCACCACTATCGCTCGCTGGCGGAGCTCAGCAAGTTCGACCCCTTTCTCGCAGAGGCGGACGCGGTGATCGTCGGCTCCTACGTGCCGGACGGGATTGCCGTCGGCAACCACGTCCAGCGCGTGGCACGGGGCGTGATGGCGTTCTACGACATCGACACGCCGGTGACGCTTGCGAGCCTCGCCGAGGGCCGCTGCGCCTATCTCTCCGCCGAGCAGGTTCCGGGATACGACCTCTATCTCTCGTTCACGGGGGGGCCGATGCTCAACGTGATCGAGCAGCGTCACGGCGCCCGGGCCGCGCGCGCGCTTTATTGTTCGGCGGACACCGACACCTATCGCCCGATCGACGTGCCGAAGAAATGGGACCTCTCCTATCTCGGAACCTACAGCCCGGACCGGCAACCGGTGCTCGAGCGCCTGCTGATCGAGCCGGCGCGGCTTCTTCCCGGCAAGCGCTTCGTGGTGGCGGGCCCGCAATACCCCCAGTCGATCGACTGGCCCATGAACGTCGAACGGATCGAGCATGTGGGGCCTGCCGACCACCCGGCCTTCTACGGCGCGAGCCGCTGGACCCTCAACGTGACCCGCGCCGACATGGTGGCGGCAGGCCATAGCCCGAGCGTGCGGCTTTTCGAGGCCGCGGCCTGCGCCACGGCCATCATCTCCGACATCTGGGACGGCATCGAGACCATCTTCGAGGACGGCCGCAGCATCATGCTGGCGGAGAGCGCGGAGGACGTGCTGCGCATTCTCGGCGGCGGCGGAGCGGCGCGCACCGGGGCCGCGGCACATCGCGTCATCGCCGAAGGCCACAGCGCACGCCATCGCGCGGGCGAACTCGAGTTCCATCTTCGCGAGGCCGCGCGCGCCAAGGGCGGGCGGCAACTGGAAACGGCCGCAGGAGCAGCATCATGAGCAGGCGCAAACTTCGAGTGGGCATCGTCGGCGTTGGAAACTGCGCCTCCTCCTTCGTGCAGGGCATCGATTACTACCGAGACGCCAGCGCCAACGAGCCAGTGCCGGGCCTGATGCACGTCGAGCTCGGCGGCTATCACGTGGGCGACATCGAAATCGCCTCCGCCTTCGACATCAACGCCGCAAAGGTGGGCCGCGACGTCTCGGAGGCGATCTTCGCCGCGCCCAACAACACGCAGCGCTTCGCCGCGCCGGGGCCCACCGGCGTGCGCGTGGCGCGGGGCCCGACGCTCGACGGGCTGGGCCGCTATCTGCGCGAGGAGATCGAGGAGTCGCCGGAGACGGCGGAGGACGTGACAGCGGCGCTGAAGGACAGCGGCACCGAGATTCTGGTCTCCTATCTTCCTGTCGGCTCCCAGCGCGCCAGCGAATTCTATGCCGAGCGCGCACTCGAGGCGGGCTGCGCCTATGTGAACTGCATCCCCGTCTTCCTTGCCTCCAACGAGGCATGGCGCCGGCGCTTCGAGGAGAGAGGGCTGCCGATCATCGGCGACGACATCAAGAGCCAGGTGGGCGCCACCATCGTGCACCGCGTGCTGACGAACCTGTTCCGCGAGCGCGGCGTCAGGCTCGACCGTACCTACCAGCTCAATTTTGGCGGCAACACGGACTTCCTCAACATGCTGGAGCGGGAGAGGCTCGAATCGAAGAAGATCTCCAAGACGCAGGCCGTGACGAGCCAACTCGACGTGCCGCTGGAGGCAGGGAACGTGCATGTGGGGCCAAGCGACCACGTGCCGTGGCTCACCGACCGCAAATGGTGCCACATCCGCATGGAAGGCACGACGTTCGGCGGCGTGCCGCTCAACCTCGAACTCAAGCTCGAGGTCTGGGACTCGCCCAACTCGGCGGGAATCGTGATCGACGCGGTGCGCTGCGCAAAGCTGGCGCGGGACCGCGGCCTTTCCGGCGCGCTGGTCGGGCCTTCGAGCTATTTCATGAAATCTCCCCCGAAGCAGTTCACGGACTCGGAAGCCAGGGCGCAGACGCTGGCCTTCATCGCCGGCCATGGCTGAGAGTGGGAGTGTCATGACCCGGAGCACGACATTCCATCTCGTTCGCCACGCCGCTCATGACCGCGTCGGTTCGGTTCTGGTCGGCCGGCTTGCGGGCGTTCATCTCTCGAGCCAAGGCAGAGCGCAGGCGAGATCCCTCGCCGGGATGTTTGCGCGCAGCAGGATCGGCGCCGTGATCTCGAGCCCGCGCGAACGTGCCATCGAGACCGCCGAGCCCATCGCAGGAAGGCTGGGGCTTGCGATGCTGACCAGCTCGGCCTTGGACGAGGCTGATTTCGGCTTCTGGCAGGGCAAGAGCTTCAGCGAGCTCTCGGGCGACGCCGGCTGGAAAACCTGGAACGCCACACGGGGCGCTGCGCGGCCCCCCGGCGGCGAGAGCATGGCGGAGCTTGCGATGCGCTTTCTCGGGGAGATGCTGGCGCTTCATGCTGCCATGCGTGGCGCGGAAATCGTGCTGGTGAGCCATGCCGAACCGATCCGGGCCACGCTGCTGACGCTTCGGGGTCTCAGTGCGGATGACTGGAGCCGGATCGACATCGAGCCGGCCTCGATCAGCACCGTCGCACTCGATGCCGCAGGCGCTCACGTGCTGCGCGTCAACGCTGGCGCGGTGGCGGGGCTGGCGGCATGAGCGCCCTCCTGCAGGAAGATGCGTTGCGCCGCGAGGTCGAAGAGCTGGGACCGTGGTTCCACAATATCGATCTCCATGGTGTAAAGACAGCGCCCGATCATTTTCTCGGAGACTATCCCACCATCAAGTGGCGCCGCTTCGCCGCCGCACTGCCGCAGGACCTCGCCGGCAAGAGCGTGCTCGACATCGGCTGCAACGGGGGCTTCTACTCGATCGAGATGAAGCGGCGCGGTGCGGCGCGTGTCCTCGGCATGGACTGGGACGAGGCCTACCTTGCGCAGGCGCGCTTCGCCAGCAAGGTGCTGGGCCTCGACATCGAGTATCGGCAGCTCTCCGTCTACGACGTGGGGGCGCTGGGCGAACGCTTCGACCTCGTGCTGTTCATGGGGGTGCTCTATCACCTGCGCCACCCGCTGCTCGCCCTCGACCTCATCCGCGAGCACGTGGCGGGGGACATTCTGGTGTTCCAGTCCATGCAGCGCGGAAGTTCCGCGCCAGGGCACTTCGAGGGCGACTACCCCTTCGCGGAGACAGCCCATTTCGACGAGGCCCATTACCCGAAACTGCACTTCATCGAGAACCGCTATGCGGGGGATCCGACGAACTGGTGGGTTCCGAACCGTGCCTGCGCCGAGGCCATGCTGCGGAGCGCGGGCTTCGCGATAGAGAGCCACCCGGAACCGGAAGTCTATGTGTGCCGGACAGCGGCCCGGCCCTATGGCGCGGAGCCGGCCTACCCCGCGCGCGGGAAGACAGGAGAGCCAGCCCCATGATCGAAGCCGCGATGATCTGGAACGAGCCCAACAACAAGTCGCACTGGGACCCTCTCCTCGACCCGGACTGGACGCGGTTCGGGGAGATGGCGAAGCTCGCCGGCCGCGCCATCGCGCAGGCGAACCCGCACCTGCCGCGCGTGCTGGGTGGGATTTCCCCCATCGATCCCGCCTTCATCCAGAACCTCGAGAGGCAGGGCGTTCTGGAGGAGATCGACGTCGTGGCGGTGCATGGATTTCCGCTCGACTGGAACCTGTGGCAGATCCACGAATGGCCTTCGAAGCTCGACGAGATCCGCGCTGTCACCGGGAAGCCGGTGTGGGTGACGGAGGTGGGCATCTCGACCTTCGGCGCCGAGGAGGTGCAGGTGTGGGGGCTGAAGCGCACCGCGCAGCTCCTGATCGGCAAGGCACCGCGAATCCACTGGTACAGCCTCTATGACCTGCCGCGCGCCTGGCCCGCCACGACGCGGCATCGCGAGGCGGAGGGCTCGTCCTATTACCGGCATTTCCACATGGGCCTCCTGCGCGAGGACGGCAGCCCCAAGCCGGCGCTCGAGGCCTACGCGGCATTCGCCGGCGAGATGGGGCTCTGCCAGTGGTTCCATTTCGAGGATCACCGGCTGGAGGACGCAGTCGACTGGATGAAACGCCTGGGCGTTCGGCACCTGCGCACCGGGCTTTCCTGGGCCGACCGCTTCAGGCCAAACGCGCTCGACTGGTTCGACCGGCAGATGGAGGCGCTTGCCGGTTTCGAGGTGACGGTGACCTTCTGTTTCACGCCCGAGCACAGGGGCATCGAGCCCCATCACACGAGCCCGCCGGTGGCACCGGCGGAATTCGCCGAATTCTGCGCGGAGATGATCCGCCGCTATGCGCCTGCGGGCCAGACCTCGACCGCGGACCAGAAGTTGCCCGCCTGACCGGACAGGAACCTCCGCTGCCAGCGCGCCGTTTCCTTCTTCATGGACGCCAGCCCCCGCGCTCCGCAGGCCGACAGCACGCTCGCCTTCCTGAGGGGCGGCTATGGCTTCATCGGCCAGACGTGCGATCAACTCGGAAGCGACATGTTCCAGGCGCGCCTGATGCTGCGTGCCGTGACATGCATGCGGGGGCCAGAGGCGACCGAGGTTTTCTACGTGCCGGGGCGCTTCACCCGGAAACATGCGATGCCGGCGCTGACGGCGAGCCTGCTCCAGGATTTTGGCAGCGTGCAGATGCTGGACGGCGCGCGCCACCGCCGCAGGAAGCGCATGCTCCTCTCGCTGATGACCCTGGACTCGCTCGAGGAGGCGCGCGAGATCTTCGCGGATGAGTGGCACATGGGTTTCGGCGCAGGAGGCCGCTTCAGGCTGATGGACCACGCCTCGCTCATCCTCTGCCGCACGGCGCTCATCTGGTGCGGATTGTCGCGCGAGGTGGAGCATGACGAGCGGCGCACGGCCGAGTTCACGGCGATGATCGAGGGAGCCGGCAGCATCGGCCTCGGCCAGATCCGCGGCCAGGCGCTGCGGCAGCGTGCCGAGAGCTGGGCACGCCGCGTGATCACGCGGCTTCGGGAAAATGAGGCCGGCGAGACGACGCCGGCCCGCACCGTGGCGCTCGCCACGGAGGAAGATGGAAAGCCACTTTCACGCAAGGTGGCGGGCGTAGAGCTGATCAACCTGCTGCGGCCGACCGTTGCCGTGGCGCGCTTCATCGTGTTTGCCGCACATGCGCTGCACCTTCATCCCGCCTGGCGCGACAGGCTCATGGCCAGCCCCCGACATGCGCGGGCCTTCGCGCAGGAGGTGCGGCGCTTCTATCCCTTCTTCCCCGCCGTGGGCGGGCGGGTGTTGAAACCGTTCTCCTTCCGCAGGCATGAATTCCGAGCGGGCGACTGGGTGCTGCTCGATCTCTACGGCACGAACAGGCATGCCTCCTGGGGCGATCCGGAGCGTTTTCGCCCCGAGCGCTTCCTCACCGACCGCGGAGCCGAGGCGCGGCTCGTGGCGCAGGGCAGCGGCGACCTGCTCAAGGGGCACCGCTGCGCCGGGGAGGAGCTGAGCATCGTGCTTCTCTCGGAAGCCTGCCGCCTGCTCGCCGAAGCGCATTACGAGGTGCCGGAGCAGGATCTCTCCATCCCGCTGGACAGGTTTCCCACCGCACCGCGTGACGGATTCCTGATGGCGTTCCGGTAAGATTCAAACGTCGAGGTTGGCGACGCTCAGGGCATTTTCACGGATGAAGTCCCGGCGCGGCTCGACCACGTCACCCATCAGCTTGGTGAAGATGTCGTCGGCCTCGTCGAGCTCGGAGACCTTGACGCGCAGCAGCGTGCGCACGTTGGGATCGAGCGTCGTTTCCCAGAGCTGCTCCGGGTTCATTTCGCCCAGGCCCTTGTAGCGCTGCATGGAGATGCCCTTGCGCCCGAAGGCGAAGACGGCCTCGAGCAGCGAGGTGGGGCCATGGATCACCGTCTCGCCGTCCTTCCTTCGCAGCTTCGCCGGCCTTGCATAGATTTCCTGGAGGTGCTCGGCCTTCCTGTCGAGGCGCAGCGCATCGGCAGAGCCGATGAGCTTGCCGTCGAGCGTCCAGGCTTCCCTGACGCCCCGCACCTCGCGGGTGAAGGTGAGGCCGCCATCGGCGGTGGGCTCTCCGACCCAGCCGCGCTCCGTCTCATCCGCGATGACGTCGAGGCGGCGGGCGATGTAGGCGGCAGCGCCGGTGGCCTGGTCAGGGCTCGACAGCACCTCGGGGTTCAGCACGCCGGCAATCGCCGCCTGCTCGATCAAGGCCTTCGGATAGCGCGAATGCAGCGCGTCGAGTGCGGAGCGGATCGAGAGGGCCTCCTCTACGATGGCGCGGAGATCGGCGCCGGCGCGTTCGGTGCCGTCGGCGAGCACCAGCGCGGTGTTCTCGAGGCCAGTGTCGACCAGGTAGGATTCGAGCGCCTTCGAGTCCTTCAGATATTGCTCGGAGGAGCCACGCTTCACCTTGTAGAGCGGCGGCTGGGCGATATAGAGGTGGCCGCGCTCGATGATCTCCGGCATCTGGCGGTAGAAGAAGGTGAGGAGCAGCGTGCGGATATGGGCGCCGTCGACGTCGGCGTCCGTCATGATGATGATCTTGTGGTAGCGCAGCTTGCCGACGTTGAACTCCTCGCGGCCGATGCCGGTGCCCAGGGCGGTGATCAGCGTGCCGATCTCGGCGGAAGAGAGCATCTTGTCGAAGCGGGCGCGCTCGACGTTGAGGATCTTGCCTCGCAGCGGCAGCACGGCCTGGTTCTCGCGATGGCGCGCCTGCTTGGCGGAGCCGCCGGCGGAGTCGCCCTCGACGATGAAGAGTTCCGACTTGGCGGGATCGCGCTCCTGGCAATCCGCCAGCTTGCCCGGAAGGGAGGAAACGTCGAGTGCCCCTTTCCGGCGCGTGAGCTCGCGCGCCTTCCTCGCCGCCTCGCGCGCGGCTGCAGCCTCGACCACTTTCGAGACGATCGACCTCGCTTCCGCGGGATGTTCCTCGAACCAGGCGCCGAGCTGATCGTTGACCAGGCTCTCGACCACCGGGCGAACTTCGGAAGAGACGAGCTTGTCCTTGGTCTGGGAGGAGAATTTCGGGTCCGGCACCTTCACCGAGAGAACGCAGGTGAGCGCTTCGCGCGCATCGTCGCCGGTGAGCTGCACCTTCTCCTTCTTGGCGATGCCGCTGTCATTGGCGTAGTTGTTGACGACACGCGTCAGAGCGGCGCGGAAACCCGCGAGATGCGTGCCGCCGTCGCGCTGCGGGATGTTGTTGGTGAAGCACAGCACGTTCTCGTGATAGCTGTCGTTCCACCACAGGGCGCAGTCGACGGTGATGCCCTCCCTCTCGCCATGGATCATGATCGGCTCGGGGAGCACGGACTGCTTGGTGCGGTCGAGGTAGCGCACGAAGGCGGCGATGCCGCCCTCGTAGAACAGCTCCACTTCCCGGGGCTCGACGCCGCGCTTGTCGGCCAGCAGGATCCGGACGCCGGAATTGAGGAATGCGAGCTCGCGCAGGCGATGCTCCAGCGTTGAGAAGTCGAACTCGGTCCTGGTGAAGGTCCCGGAGGACGGGAGGAACGTGACCTCGGTGCCGCGCTTCTCCGGCGCATCCCCCACGACCTTCAGCGGTGCATCGGGCTCGCCATGGGTGAAGCTCATGTAATGCTCCTTGCCACCCCGGAAGATGGTGAGCTTGAGCTTGGTCGACAGCGCGTTGACGACCGAAACGCCGACGCCATGGAGGCCACCCGACACCTTGTAGGAATTCTGGTCGAACTTACCGCCGGCGTGAAGCTGGGTCATGATGACCTCGGCGGCCGAAACGCCCTCGGTGGGGTGAATGTCGGTGGGGATGCCGCGGCCGTTGTCGGTGACGGTGCAGGAGCCATCGGCATTGAGCGTCACCGTCACGCGCGTGGCGTGGCCGGCGAGCGCCTCATCGATGGCGTTGTCGACCACCTCGTAAACCATGTGATGGAGCCCCGAGCCGTCATCGGTGTCGCCAATATACATGCCCGGGCGCTTCCTCACCGCGTCGAGGCCCTTCAGGACCTTGATCGATTCCGCGCCATAGGCGCTGCTGCCGGTCTTATCCGCGTCTGACATCACTCATCCATCGCTTGGCACACGCGCCCGTCTTCCACGTGAAAGATGGCGCCGTGGTGACCCATTCCTTCGAACAGCTGGGCATCTGTTCCCGTCATCCAGCTTTGCGAGCCCAGGGCCGCCAAAGCCTCCAGCAAACTTCCCCGCCGGGCGCGGTCGAGGTGGGCCGCCACCTCATCGAGGAGCAGGATGGGAGACACTCCCGCCGCTCCCTTCACCGCCCGCGCCTGGGCCAGCATGAGCCCGATCAGCAGGGCCTTCTGCTCACCCGTGGAGCACTGCCCCGCCGGCATCCGCTTCGTTCCGTGGACCACGTCCAGATCGCTCCGGTGCGGCCCCCTCAAGGTCCGGCCGGCCGCCCTGTCCAGACCACGCGAATCGCGCAAAATCTTACGATATTCGTCCTCAACTTGCACCGCCGGCCTTTGCGTCACGAGGCTCTCGATTTCGCCCTCGATCGCCACTTCAGCCCAGGGGAAGGAACTCACGCCGCGGCCTTCTCCTATATGGGTCCGGAGGGCCTCCAATCCAACATGTCTCGCTGCGGAAATCGCCACCGCGGCCTCGGCCATGCGGGCTTCCAGGCTGGTGAGCCAAGCAGCGTCGGCGCGGTGGTCCTCGAGGAGCAGATTGCGCTCGCGCATGACCTTCTCAAATGCCAGGACGCGCGCGCCATGCTCGGGGTCGAAGGCGGCGACCATGCGGTCGAGGAAGCGGCGGCGGTCCGACGCAGGCCCGGCGAAAAGGCGGTCCTGGGCGGGGGTGAGCCAGAGCAGCCGCAGATAGTCACCGAGTGCGCCGGGGCCCTTCTGCGCTTCACCGTCGATGACCACGAGCCTTCCGCCGCCGTCGCCCGTATCAGACTGGCCATTCCACGCCGTGCCGAGCGAGACGGGCCCGGACGGCGTCTCGACCGCAGCGGCGACTGCCCAGCCGCCCGGTCCGCCCTGGCGGGCCAGATCCTCGAAGGAGGCGCCGCGCAGGCCGCGACCGGGGCCGAGCAGCGAAATGGCCTCGAGGACGTTGGTCTTCCCAGCGCCATTGGCCCCGGTGAGCGCCACCAGCCGGGCAGCGGTCTCGAGGCGGAGCCCGCCATAGTTGCGGAACTCCGTCAGCGTCAGCCGGGAGATGGCGAGGGTCGGGGAATCGGTCACAAAGGAGGCTTACACCCGCATCGGCATGAGCACATAGAGGGCCTGCTCGTCGCCGGGGTCGCGGATGATGGTGGGCGAGCCCGCATCGGCCAGCTGGAACTCCATGCCGTCGGACTTCATCTGCCCGGCAACGTCCATCAGATAGCGGGAGTTGAAGCCGATATCGAGCGGATCAGCCTCGTAGGAACAGGCCACCTCCTCCTCCGCGGAGCCCGAATCCGGGTTGTTGACGGTGAGGATCACCCGGTTGGCGCCGATCTGCAGCTTCACCGCGCGGCCCTTCTCCATGGAGATGGTCGAGACACGGTCGACGGCCGAGGCGAAGGTCTTGGTGTCGAGTTCGAGCTTCTTGTCGTTGTGGCGCGGGATCACGCGCTCGTAATCCGGGAAGGTGCCGTCGATGAGCTTCGAGGTGAGGACGAGATCGCCTGCGGCGAAGCGGATCTTGGAAGCTGAGAGCGAGACCCCGACCGGGCCGTCCACGCCCTCGAAAAGCTTCACCACCTCGAGCACCGTCTTCCTCGGCACGATCACGCCGGGCATGCCCTTGGCCCCGTCCGGCCGTGCGATCTGCGCCTGCGCCAGGCGGTGGCCATCGGTTGCCACGGCCCGCAGCATGCCGGCGTTCGCCACCTCGTGAAAATAGATGCCGTTCAGGTAATATCGCGTTTCCTCGGTGGAAATCGCAAAGCGCGTCTTCTCGATCAGGCTCCTGAGGTCGGCCGCGGAGAGAGCGAAGCTGTTGGGGAAGTCGCCCGCCGCCAGGTCGGGGAAATCCTCGGGCGGGAGCGCCTGCAGCGAAAAGCGGGAGCGGCCGGCGAAGATCGACACCCGCTGGCCGTCGCCCGCCTGCTCGAGTTCGAGCTGGGCCCCATCCGGGAGCTTGCGCACGATGTCGTAGAGCATATGGGCGGGTACGGTGGTGGCGCCGCTCCTTGCCGCCTCCGCAGGCACGCTCTCCACGATCTCGATGTCCAGATCGGTGGCGGTGAGCTTCAGCTGGCCATCGCCCGCCTGGAGAAGCACGTTGGAGAGGATCGGAATGGTGTTCCGCCGCTCCACCACGCTCTGCACATGGGTGAGCGCCTTGAGGAAGGCCGACCTCTCGATGGTGACGCGCATAACCGGAAAATCCCCCGTTCTTCTGCTGCCGGCGCTCACGCCGGGCCGGCAACTTTGGCGCGGTTAGGCGCGTGATTCAAGGGATATCCGGTGCTTTTCAGCCCTGCTCCACGAGCCTTATCAGGAGAGCAACCTCGCGGGCGAGCTTGTCGTCCGTCTTGATCTGGTCCTCGATCTTGCGCACGGCGTGAAGCACGGTCGAGTGATCGCGCCCGCCGAAGCGACGGCCGATTTCCGGCAGCGAGCGCGCCGTCATCTTCTTTGCGAGGTACATGCCGATCTGACGTGGCACGACCACGCTCCGGGCGCGGCGCGGCGAAAGAAGATCGGTGCGGCCCACGTTGAAGTGGCGGCCGACGACCTTCAGGATGTCGTCGATCTTGATCCGGGAACCGTCGGGATTGGCCTGCATGTCGCGCAGCACAAGCGAGGCAAGATCGAGCGTCACGGCAGCCTGGTTGAACTGCTGGTAGGCGAGGATCCGGTTCAGGGCACCTTCGAGCTCGCGCCCCGATCCCGTCACCCGGTTGGCGATGAATTCGAGCACCTCCTCCGGGATCATCACGGAGGGATCGCGCTTCAGCATCGTCTCGTGGCGGCTCCGCAGGATGCGTCGGCGCGTCTCGAGGTCGGGCAATTCGATGTCGACCACCAGGCCACCCATCAGCCGAGATCTCATGCGCTGGTCGATGGCGTCGAGCTGGGCCGGGGGGACATCGGCCGCCACCACCACCTGCCGGCGCGAGTCCACCAGCGAGTTGAAGGCGTTGCAGAATTCCTGCTGCATCGTCTTGCCCTGCAGGAACTGGAAATCATCGATCAGCAGCACGTCGATGGCCGCGAACTGGTCCTTGAAGGCCAGCGTGTCGCGTTGGCGGAGTGCCATGACGAAATTGATCATGAAGCGCTCGGCGGTGAGGAACATCACCTTGCGGTCCGGCCGGCTCTCGCGGATGCGGTGGGCGACGGCGGAGAGCAGATGCGTCTTGCCGAGGCCCGAACCGGCGTGAATGAAAAGTGGATTGAAACTGATGGCGGCACCGGGTGCGGCATCGGCCACGCGGCACATGGCGGCATGGGCGAGCTGGTTCGACGGACCCACCACGAAACTCCCGAAGGTCTGCCCGGGATCGAGCTGCGGCACGCGTTCGGCCGCAACGGCCTGGGCAGCCGCAACGACAGGGGCAGACGCGGCGGGGATGACCGACGGCTGCGGAGCCGCAGGCGGTGGGCTTTCTTCCACAGCCGGGCGGGGTGGCAGGCCGCCCCGCATGCGCACACGCACCTGCACGGTATCGAGAGCGCCGAGTTCCGCCTCCCCGATCTTGTGGAGGCGCGAGAGGTAATGCGTCTCGATCCAGGATTTCAGGAATCGGGTGGGGACGGAGACGGTGAGACGGCCCGAGTCCAGGTCTTCGATCTCCATTCGCGCGAACCACGAACTGTAGAGATCTTCTCCAAGCTCAGCCCTCAGTCTCTGCGCAACACGGTCCCACCTGGCCTTCACGTCCGTCACTACCGTCATGTCTTCACCGCATCCCTTGGCGCGCATTCTGCGGCGCGCATCATTCCTGCGGCTGAACCGACGGTTCAGCCGTTTGCTTCTGCCTTGCCTGTGATGTGCCTAGGAGTTTCCGGTGCTCAGCCCGAACGCCGAAAGATCTGATCTGCTCATTGAATGCCCCTGCCACTGCATCTCTGGTTCAACCGGTCCATCCTCGGAGAGTTCGTCATGCCTCGCACCCCACTCACACGCAATAGGCTCCGCCCGGGACGAAGACGCCCTGCAAAACCCGTTACTGACCGCTTGCCGGAACTGCGGGCCCTGCCTGGCCCCTCAACCCCGTTTTCGAGTGGACGCTGGGCCGCCCGGCCTGTCCACGGACCAGAACTTACAAAACCGTTATCCGCCCAAGCAACCCGATTCAGGAATCGCTCCGTACACGGAAGGGGCTTGACAGAGCTTCAGCCCGGCGGCGTTCCCATGAGTCAATCCTAAGACTCTGAGAAGCCACCGGTTTTACCATGGGGAAGCGGAAGGAAGAGGGCGGCCGCTGCCTCGGCAACCCTCGACAACCCCCGGGCCGGCGGGGCGAGAATGGCCCTCACTTCTACCGGGGTGCCTCGAGTGATCCTGCAACCTGTTGAAACCGCGTTGGAATTTTTGCGCGAGACAATCCGTCCGCTGACAAATGTGAAAAACGGGGAAAACGGGGAAAAAGAAAAGCGCCGGTCAGAACAGCCCGGCGCTCAAATCTCAGATCATGCCCCCGCAACTGCAGGGCGAAGGTTCAGCCCTTCAGGGCCTTGACCCTTGCCGCGAGGCGCGAAACCTTGCGGGAGGCCGTGTTCTTGTGCAGCACGCCCTTGTTGGCGCCACGCATCAGTTCGGGCTGGGCCGCCTGAAGAGCGGCCTTCGCCGCAGCCTCGTTGCCCGAGGCGATCGCCTCTTCCACCTTGCGCACGAAGGTGCGGATGCGGCTCAGGCGGGTCTTGTTGATCTCGGTCCGGCGGGCGGCGACGCGGGTGGCCTTCTTCGCCGATTTGGTATTGGCCATGTGGCTTTGGTCCTGCTTCTCTGAAATCGCGTGATTGGCCTCGAAAGACAAAAAACCGCATGCCTCACGGCAGACGGCCCGCCTTCCCGGCCCATCGGGATGGCGGGCTTATAGTGAGGGCGGACGCCGCCGTCAATGGCCTAGAGGGCCGTCCTTCGGCTCACGGTTTTTCCCACTTGCGGGTCTTTTCCGATCGGAAGAAGGCATCGAGGATCCGCATGTTCTGAATGGCGTCCTCGAGGCCCCAGGAGGGCTTCTCCTTCCCGCGGATCACCCGGCCGAAGGCCTCGGCCTGGAGCTGGTACTGATCGGAAACGGGTAGCTCCGACCAATCCCCCACATTCATCTCCATGCCCTGGAGGAAGATGCGGTTGGGCTTGTCCGGAGGGGCGTTGAAGGGAATCTCGACCTCGATCCTGCCCTTGGTGCCCAGGATGTTCACCCGCTGATAGGGGGCGAGCTGGGTCGACACCGCGAAGGAGAGCTGGCGGCCCTCGCCGAAATCCGCAAGACCGCTCGCGAGACGGTCCGTTCCGAATTTGGGGTCGCGGTCGAAGACGCCAGTCACCCGGCGCGGCTCGGCGTCGAAGACGAAGCGCGAGACGGTAATCGGATAGCAGCCGATGTCGAGAAGGCCGCCACCGCCGATGTCGGCCATGTTGCGGACATTCCTGGGATCGCGGTTGAAATAGGAGAACAGCACCTGGATTGCCCGCACGTCTCCGATCTTCTTCTTTTTCACGAGATTGCGGACGGCAATCCACTGGGTGGCGTGGCGCACCATGAAAGCTTCCGCGATGTGCAGGCCCTTCGGCGCCTTCCTGAGCTGCACGGCCTCCCTGGCCGTGATGGCAATGGGCTTCTCGCACAGCACGTGCTTGCCGGCCTTCGCGGCGGCGAGCGTCAGCGGCACATGAAGGTGGTTCGGCAGCGGGTTGTAGACGGTCTCGATCTCGGGATCCGCCAGCATCTCCTCATAGGAGCCATAGGCCTTGGGAATGCCGAGCTTCCCCGCCCAGTCCTCCGCCAGCTTGCGCTTTCGCGACGAGATCGCCACGATTTCGAGATCCCTGCTCTTCAGCATGCCCGGAATGACCTTGGCGACGCCGATATTGGCCGTCGAGATGATGCCCCACTTCACCGGTTTCATGTGTGCCCTCCCTGGTTCAGGAGTGCATGTTTAATCCGGCACGGCTTCCCTTCAAAGCACGTTCGAGCGAAGCGGAGAGATAGTCGCGGGTGAGCGCGCGCGGTGTCTCGGGAAGGTCGGGCTTGCCGGTGAGGGCATAGCGCAGCCACAGCCCGTCGATCATGGCGCCGATCCCCTCTGCCAGCCGCAGGGCCTCGTCCCGGGGCACCAGTCGCTTCAGGTCGTGCAGAAGGCTGCTTCTCAGACGCTTGTGATAAAGCGTCAGGATGGTCATGAGCCGGGCAGAGTGACGGGCATTGCCATAGAGCGCAAGCCAGGCGCTGAACACTTGCTCCTCGAACTGGGATTCGCCGAAACAGGCATCGATCAGCGCCACGATGCGCTCGCGAGGCCCCTCTGCGTTCCCCAGCCTGACGGCCGCCTCTGCCCTCAGTTCGGCCAACAGCGAACGCATCGTCGTGAACAGCAGATCGTCCTTGTCGGTGAAGTAGTGGTGCACCAGGCCGGGAGACATGCCGGCGCGACGGGCGATCCGCGCCACGGTCGCATTGGCAAAGCCCTGCTCGTGGATCACGGCGATCGCCGCCTCCACGAGCTGCCTGCGCCTGATCGGCGCCATTCCGAGCTTCGGCATCCTGGACCTCTGGAGGAAACTGTAGTTTTTATTGGTCGGCCGTCCAATGAAAAACTTGCGCGCTTTCTTGATCCTGCACTAGTCTTGCCGCAGCGCCGCTGGCCAGGGAGGGCCCGGCATACAGGGAGAGACCAATGAAATCAGTGATGAAGAGTTTCGCGGCGGCTTCCGCGGTGCTGGTCGCCATGGCCGGATCCGCCTTGGCGGCGGAACCGGAGAGCTGCAAGGCGGTGCGTTTCGCCGATGTGGGCTGGACCGACATCCAGGTCACGACCGGTGCTACCTCGGTGGTGCTGGAGGCGCTCGGATATGAACCGCAGGTCTCGACGCTGTCGGTGCCGGTCACGCTCGCCTCGCTCAAGAACAAGGACATCGACGTGTTCCTCGGCAACTGGATGCCCAGCATGACCGCCGACATCCAGCCCTATCTCGACGACAAGTCGGTGGAGCAGATCGGCGTCAACCTCGAGGGCGCGGGCTACGGCCTCGTGGTGCCGCAATACGTGGCCGACGAGGGTGTGAAGTCCCTCGTCGACCTCGGCGCCCATGCCGAGAAGTTCGGCGGCAAGATCTATGGCATCGAGGCCGGCAACGACGGCAACCGCATCATCCAGACGATGATCGACGACGCCAAGAACAACCTCTCGGGCTTCCAGCTGGTCGAGAGTTCCGAGGCGGGCATGCTGACCGAGGCCGAAAAGGCCATGAAGAACAATGAGTGGATCATCTTCCTCGGCTGGACGCCGCACCCGATCATGGGCGAGATGAAGATCCACTACCTGGACGGCATGGGTGATTCCGGCTTTGGCGCCGCCATCGTGCACACCGTCACCCGCGCCGGCTATGCGCAGGAATGCCCGAATGCCGCCAAGCTGCTCTCCAACCTCAAGTTCACGCTCGAGATGGAAGGGGCGATGATGGACCCCGTGCTGAAGGACGCGGCTGATCCCAAGGAGACCGCGAAGGCCTGGCTGAAGGCCAATCCCGACGCGGTCAAGCCCTGGCTCGAGGGCGTCACCACCTTGGACGGCGGGGATGCCGCCGCGGCGGTGGAAGCGGCGCTGAAGGGCTGAACGGCATGTGGCCCGGGAGATGTCTCCCGGGCCTTTCGCTTCTGCCCTTCGGCCTAGACGTGCCTGTTCGAGCGCGGCCCGCAAGAGGCTGCGTCATAACCTCGGGGGGAGGTGCGCATGGATCCGGTGTCCGATCTGATCAGATCGTGGAAGATACCCGTCGGCAGATGGGGCAAGTCCCTCATCGACTTCATCGTCGACTATTTCCAGTGGCTGTTCGACGCGCTCAAGATCTCGCTCAATTTCGTCGTGGAAGGGGCCACGGCCGGCCTTCTGATGATGCCGCCGCTGCTGCTGGCCGTCCTCATCGCAAGCTTCGCCTGGTGGCTGCAGAGATCCTGGAAGCTGGCGCTCGGTGTCCTCGTCGGGCTTCTCTTCATCCTGAACCAGGGACTGTGGCGGGAAACGGTTCAGACGCTGGTGCTGGTGGTGGGTTCCACCGCGCTCTCCATGGCCATGGGCGTTCCGCTCGGCATATGGGCCGCGCACAAGCCCAGGGTCTGGCGTGTGACGCAGCCGGTGCTCGACCTGATGCAGACCATGCCCACCTTCGTCTACCTCATTCCCATCCTCATCCTGTTCGGGCTCGGCGCGGCGCCGGCCCTGATCGTCACCATCATCTTCGCCATGCCGGCACCCGTGCGCATGACCTATCTCGGCATCACCTCGATCCCCAAGCCGATGATCGAGGCGGGAGAGGCCTTCGGCGCCACGAGGCGGCAGCTCCTGTGGAAGGTGGAATTGCCGGCCGCCATGCCATCGATCATGGCGGGGCTCACGCAATGCATCATGCTGTCCCTCTCCATGGTGGTGTTCGCGACGCTGATCGGCGCCCCGAGCCTCGGCAACCCGGTGAACAAGGCGCTGGCCAACCGCAACATCCCGCTCGGCATCGAGGCGGGCCTTGCCATCGTGGTGCTGGCGATCATCCTCGACCGCATGCTGGCGGTGAAGGCGGGAGCAAAGAAATGAGCACCGCGGTCGAATTCCGGAACGTCGACATCATCTTCGGCGAGCGGGCCGAAGAGGCGCTCGCCATGGCGCACGCCGGGGCGGAGCGCACGGAAATCCTCTCGCGGACGGGAGCCGTGCTCGGCGCCACGGGGGCGAACCTCACGGTGAAGGAAGGCGAGATCAGCGTGCTGATGGGGCTTTCGGGCTCCGGCAAGTCCACGCTGCTGCGCGCCGTCAACGGGCTCAACAAGATCACGCGCGGCGAGGTCCTCGTCAAGGACGGACCGCGCATGGTGGACGTTGCCTCCTGCGACGCCGCGACTCTGCGGCACATCCGCCAGAAGCAGGTGGCCATGGTGTTCCAGCAGTTCGCCCTGCTGCCGTGGCGGACAGTGCGCGAGAATGCCGGTTTCGGCCTCGAGCTCGCGGGGGTTCCCGAGGCGGAGCGCAATCAGAAGGTCAGCAAGCAGCTGCAGCTCGTGGGGCTCGAGCAATGGGCCAACAAATACGTCCACGAGCTCTCGGGCGGCATGCAGCAGCGCGTCGGCCTCGCCCGGGCCTTCGCGACGGAGGCCCCCATCCTGCTGATGGACGAGCCGTTCTCCGCACTGGACCCGTTGATCCGCACCAAGCTCCAGGACGAGCTGATCCAGCTCCAGAAGCAGATCCGCAAGACCATCCTGTTCGTCAGCCACGACCTCGAGGAAGCGCTGAAGATCGGCAACCGCATCACCATCATGGAGGGCGGCCGCATCGTGCAGTCGGGCAGCCCTGAAGACATCGTACTGAAGCCCGCCAACGACTATGTGCGCGACTTCATCGCGAACGTGAACCCGCTTTCGGTGCTGACGGCCTGGAACGTGATGCGGGCTCTGCACGAACTGGAGCGTGGCGAGGATGGCTGGGTGTGGCTCGACCGGCGCAAGACCACCCGCTTCAAGCTCGACGCCCAGGGCAAGGTGGTTGCCGCCGAGCGCGACGGGCAGCCCGCCACATGGGTCTCCTGCGACCGGCTCGATACGCCGGCCGACGTCGGCACGCGACCTGTCTATTGGGCGAGGCCGGGCACTTCGCTCAAGGTGGTGATGCTCGCCATCCACAACACCGACGTGGCACCCGTCGCAATCTTCGACGAGAACGACCGCTTCATGGGCGCGATCGGCGTCAGGAATGTGCTGCAGGCGGTGCTGAAGCGACCGGACTGAGAGGATCCCAGGCCTCGCCCGCGGCGAGCGGCCCCGCGCCGAGGTGACGGGCGATGGTCTGGCCGATGTCGGCGAAGCTGCGGCGCAGCCCGAAGCTCCCCGGCGGCAGGCCCGGCATGTAGCTCATCACAGGCACCTGCTCGCGCGTGTGGTCCGTGCCGCTCCAGGTCGGATCGTTGCCGTGATCGGCGGTGAGGATCAGGAGATCACCCGCCTTCAGCCTGGCCATGATCAGAGGCAGTTCCGCATCGAAGGCCTCGAGCGCCCTGCCATATCCCACGGGATCGCGGCGGTGGCCGAACTCCGTGTCGAAATCGACGAAGTTGGTCATGAGCAGTCCACCCTCGCCCAGGCCGTCCATGTTGGCGAGGGTCGTGTCCATGAAGGCACGGTTGCCGGCGACCTTGATCTCCCGGCCCGTACCGACATGGGCATAGATGTCGCCGATCTTGCCGATCGAGACCACATCGCGCCCTGACCTGCTCAGAACATCCAGCAAGGTGGGGCGGGGCGGCGTCACCGCATAGTCCTTTCGGCGTCCGGTGCGGGCAAAACTCCCTCGCCTCCCGCCGATGAACGGCCTCGCGATGATGCGGCCGATGTTCATGGAATAGGTGAGCTCTCGCGCCACACGGCAGACCTCGTAAAGCCGCTCCAGCCCGAAATGCTCCTCATGGGCGGCGATCTGCAGCACGCTGTCTGCACTCGTATAGGCGATGGGCTTGCCCGAGCGGATATGCTCTTCGCCGAATGTCTCGATCACTTCGGTGCCCGAGGCGTGGCACATGGCGAGAAGCCCCGGCAGACGGCAGCGCGTGACGATACCATCGATCAGTTCCTGCGGGAAAGCGGGAATGGTGTGCGGAAAATATCCCCAGTCGAACTCCAGCGGCACGCCCCCGATTTCCCAGTGGCCGGTGATGGTGTCCTTGCCGCGCGAGACTTCCCTTGCCACGCCGTACTGCCCAATGAGCGGCGTCTCAGGCAGTGGATTGCGCCCCGCTGAAAGCGCCGCGGCCCGGCCGAGGCCGAGCGAGGCCATGTGCGGGACTTCGAGACTCATGTGATCGCAGATATGGAGCAGCGTGTTCGCCCCCTCATCGCCAAAGCTTGCGGCGTCGGGCGCGCCGCCGACGCCGAAGGAATCGAGAATCAGGAGAAAAGCTCGGGGCATTCCGGCTCCGCTTCAGGCTGCGATGCGCGCCAGGACGGTTGCTGACTTTCCCGGCGCCTCGCCCACAACATAGGCGTTTTTCACGATCGCCGCAGCCTTGGCACATGAGGCCTCGTCAGCCGCATGGACAAGGCAGAGCGGTGCCCCCCTTTCGACCGCCGCGCCTTTGCCGAGAAGGGACGAAAGCCCGACGCGATGATCGATCCTGTCTGACGCGACACGCCGCCCGCCACCCAATTCGATCACGGCAAGGCCAAGTTCGCGCGTACGAATGGCCGTCACGAGGCCTTCCGCGTCCGCGGTCACGGCACGGACGACGGGAGCCATGGCCAGGTGCCGGTCATGGTTCTCGAGAAAGTCCGGGGGACCGCCCAAAGCCTCGACCATCCTTTCGAATTGCTCCGCCGCCCTCCCTGAGGCAAGCGCCGCCCGGAGCATGGCGCGCGCCGAGGCCTCATTCTGCGCGAGCGCTGAACTGAGCAGCAACTCGGCCCCGAGCGCCAGCGTGATTTCCATAACGCGTGGCTCGATCCGCCGGTTCAGGAGAAAGCCGCACGCGTGCGCGACTTCCAGTGCATTGCCCGCGCAGGGCGCGAGCGGCTCGTCCATGTCGGTTACGAGGGCGGTGGTCCTCAGCCCCGCGCCATTGGCCACCGCGACGAGACTTTCCGCCAATCCCCGGGCCTCTTCCATCGATGCCATGAAGGCGCCGGAGCCCATCTTCACGTCGAGCACGAGGTGCTCAAGGCCCGCTGCGAGCTTCTTCGAAAGGATGGAGGCAGTGATGAGCGGGATCGACTCGACGGTGGCCGTGACGTCACGGATGCCGTAGAGGCGCTTGTCGGCGGGAGCGAGATCTGCCGTCTGGCCGATGATGGCGCAGCCTGCCTCACGCGTGACCTTTCGGAAGAGGTCCAGACCCGGATTGGTGACATAGCCCGGGATGGAATCCAGCTTGTCCAGCGTGCCGCCGGTATGGCCGAGACCCCTGCCCGAAATCATCGGAACGAAGCAGCCGCAGGCGGCGAGCATGGGGGCCAGCATGAGCGAGAGATTGTCGCCGATGCCGCCGGAGGAATGCTTGTCAACCACCGGTCCCGGCAGGTCCCAGCGGAGGACAGTGCCGGAATCGCGCATGGCGAGCGTGAGTCCCACCGCCTCCTCCCGGCTCATGCCGCGGAAGAAGACCGCCATCGCAAAGGCCGCGACCTGGCCTTCCGAAACGCTACCATCGGTGAGGCCCGCGATGAACTCCCGCACCTCCTCGCGCGAAAGCGCCGCGCCGTCCCGTTTCCTGCGGATCACCTCTTGCGGCAGCATTTCAGCCGTCCTTCAGGAACCGGGTGACCAGGGTCTTCATGTTCTCGGCCGCCTTCGCTCCCTCGCGCTTCGTCTCTTCGTGGCTCGGCGATGCGCCCTCTATGCCCGCGGCGAGATTGGTGATGACGGAGAGCCCCGCCACCTTCAGGCCGAAGCGGCGGGCGAGAATCGTTTCAGGCGCGGTGGACATGCCGACAGCTGAGCCGCCGATGATCTGGAACATCCGGATTTCGGCGGGTGTTTCGAAGGATGGTCCCGAATACCAGCAATAGACGCCCTCATGCAGGCTGATGCCCTCCGCCTTCGCCGCGGCATGGAAGCGCTGGCGCAGGGCGGGGTCGTAGGCGTCGGTCATCGGCACGAAATTCTCGTCGCCATGCTGGCCGACAAGCGGGTTCATGCCGGAATAGTTGATGTGGTCGGAGATCAGCATGATCGAGCCCGGCCGCATCTCGGGCCTGAGGCTTCCGGCGGCGTTGGTGAGGATCAGCGTCTCGATCCCCGCACCTTTCAGCATCTCGATCGCACGCCCCATGACGGCGGCATTGCCCGATTCATAGGGGTGGGCGCGGCCCGCCAGCACGACCACTTCCTTGCCCCCGAGGCTGCCAGCAAAGAGCCTGCCCGCATGGCCGGAGATCTTCGGCAGCGGAAAGCCCGGAAGCTCCGCGTAGGGGATGACGAGCGCGTCTTCCGCTGCCTCTGCCAGCGCGCCGAGGCTCGATCCCAATAGGATGGCCGTTCTCGGAGCGCGGGCGCCGAGCCTTCTTGCGAGTTCGTTCATGCGAGGTTTTCCGGTCCGAAGGAGAAGGGCAGCAGCTCATCGAGCGTGAAGCTGCGGATCAGTTCGCCCGTTTCTGCGCAGCAATGGATCTTCACATCCGGCGCGGCGAACTCCCTGATCTTCTGGCGGCAACCTCCGCAGGGGGTGCAGAGCGCATCGCCATTGCCCATCACCGCCACTTCCGTGATGCGCCTTCCCCCCGCCATCACCAAAGCGGAGATGGCGGAAGGCTCCGCGCACCAGCCCTGCGGATAAGAGGCGTTCTCGATGTTGCATCCGGCGTGGATGCGGCCCTTTTCGTCGCGCATCGCGGCCCCCACGAGGAAGTTCGAGTAGGGCGCGTGCGCCCTGAGCCGCGCCTGGCGTGCCGCTTCGATCAGGTCGCGCATCGTTCAGCGATCCTTCACATAGGGAATGCCCGAGGCCTTTGGCGGTATCGACTTGCCGATGAAGCCGGCCAGCAGAACCACCGTCAGCACATAGGGAAGCATGTTGATGAACTGTACGGGAACCTGCAGGCCCGCCACCGACGCGCCCTGCGCGAAATTGCCGACGGCCTGCAAGAAGCCGAAGAGCAGGCAAGCCCCAAGCGCCGGATAGGCGCGCCAGTTGGCGAAAATCAGTGCGGCCAGCGCCATGAAGCCTCCGCCCGCCGTCATGTCGCGCACGAAGCTCGAGGAGAGCGACGTCGAGATGAAGGCGCCGGAAATGCCGCAGAGCACGCCGGCAATCAGCACCGCACGGTATCGGAGCCCCGCGACGGAGATGCCGGCCGTATCGACGGCGTGGGGGTTCTCCCCCACCGCCCTGAGCCTCAGGCCGAAGCGCGTGCGGGCGAGCGCCCAGGCCGTCAGGGGAACGAATGCAAAGGCCACATAGGCGAGGATCGAATGAGAGAGGAATATCCGCTCCAGCGGGCCGATGACGGGCACGTCGTGCAAGGATGAAAGTCCCGGTATGTCGATCGGGAGGAAGCGGCCCTCGGGCGGCAGGGCCGGCGTGCGGCCACCCTCCCTGAACCATTCATTGCCCAGCACCACGGCGAGCCCAGCCGCCAGCATGTTGATGGCGACGCCCGAGACCACCTGGTTCCCACGCTGGTTGATCGAGGCATAGCCGTGAACCAGCGCGAAACCCATTGAGGCGAAGATCGCCAGGAACAGTCCGATCCAGGCGGAGCCATAGACGGCTGAAGCCGAAGCAGCGACGAAGGCCGAGATCAGCATCTTGCCCTCGAGCCCAATGTCGACGATGCCCGCCCGCTCCGACCACAAGCCGGCGAGGCAAGCGAGAACCAGCGGCACCGTCATGCGGATCGTCGAGGCGAGGAGTTCGACGTAGAGGTCCATCTACTTGTCCTCCGTCCGGAAGAAGATGGCTGCCACCCAGGGCCGGAAAACATGCTCCAGCGCTCCCATGAAGAGGATGACGAGGCCCTGTATCACCACAACCATGTCGCGGTTGATCTCCGGCTTGGCGAAGGAGAGTTCGGAACCGCCCTGGTAGAGGAGGCCGAAGAGCATGGCGGCGAGCACGATCCCCACCGGATGCGAGCGGCCCATGAGGGCGACCGCAATTCCCACGAATCCCGCCCCGCCAACGAAGCCCAGGACCAGCCTGTGCTGCACGCCGAGAATCTCGTTCACTGCCATCAGCCCGGCGAGCGCGCCCGAGATCGCCATGGTGAGGATGATGATGCGGTCAGGCTTGATGCCGGCATAGACGGCGGCACTCGGATTGGCGCCCAGCGCGCGCATTTCGTAGCCGAGCTTGGTGCGCCAGAGCAGGTACCACACGGCGAAGGCCGCCGCGATCGCCAGGAAGACCGAGAAGTTCAGCGGAGAGGACGCCACCCTCATGCCGAAGAACTCGCGCGCCACTTCTCGGAAGCTCATGATGTAGGCGCCGGTGATCTCGCGGCTCTCCACCGCCATCTTGCCGACCGGGCGGAACCAGTAATTGATCAGGTAGCCGACGAGGCTCGCCGCGATGAAGTTGAACATGATCGTGGTGATCACGACATGGCTGCCGCGCTTGGCCTGCAGCACACCGGGGACCCAGGCCCAGAAGGCGCCCACCGCCATGGAGGCCAGCACGGCGAGAGGGATGACGATCGGCCAGGGCAGGAAATCGAGACCGAGCCCCACTGCGGCAGCACCGACGCCTGCCATGTAGGCCTGGCCCTCGCCGCCGATGTTGAACAGCCCGGCATGGAAAGCGACCGCCACGGCGAGCCCCGTGAACACGAAGTTGGTTGCATAGTAGAGCAGATAGCCCCAGCCCTTGATCGAGCCCACCGCGCCGTCCAGCATGATCCACAGCGCCTCGAAGGGGTTCTCGCCGATAATGACCACGACGAGGCCAGACACGACGAGCGCCACGGCAAGATTGATGAGGGGGATCAGCCCGACGTCGACCCAGTTCGGAAGCTCGCCGCGCGATTTCATCATCAGGCGGCGTCCTTGGCGACGCCGGCCATCAGCAGGCCGAGCTCGCGCTCGTCCGCCTCCGGCCCACGCTCGCCCATGATGCGCCCTGCGAACATCACCAGGATCCGGTCCGACATGGAGCGGATCTCATCGAGTTCGACGGAGACGAGCAGCACGGCCTTGCCTTCGTCCCGCAGCTGGATCAGGCGCCTGTGAATGTATTCGATGGCGCCTATGTCAACGCCGCGCGTCGGCTGGCCCACCACGAGGAGATCGGGATCGCGCTTGATCTCGCGGGCGAGAATGAGCTTCTGCTGGTTGCCACCGGAGAACTTCGCACATTTGAGAAACGGATCCGGCGGGCGCACGTCGAATTCCTCCATCTCGGCGCGGGCGCGTGCCACGACGCTGTCGCGGTCGAGGCGGAAGCCGTGGCCCAGCGCCTCGTCATGATGCCAGCCCAGAATGGCGCTCTCGGCCGCATCGAAGGAGGCGATGAGGCCGCGGTGCTGGCGGTCCTCGGGTACGTGGGCGAGGCCCTCCTCGCGCACGTGGCGCGGGTCGCCGAGGATGCCGATGTCCTTGCCCTCGAAGATCACCTGCCCCGAACTCGGCTTGGTGATGCCGGTGATCACGTCGAGTAGCTCCGACTGGCCGTTGCCCGAGACGCCGGCGATCCCCACGATTTCGCCCTTCCGTACACAGAAGGAAACATTATCGACCCGGGCGACGCCATTCCTGTCCTTCCAGGTGAGATTCCTCACGTCCAGGACGATTTCGCCCGGTTTCGACGGTCCTTTTTCGACCCGCAACAGGACGTGCCGGCCCACCATGAGTTCCGCCAGTTCCTCGACACTCGTGGTCCGGGTTTCGCGCGTCGCCACCATCTCGCCGCGGCGCATGACGGAGACGCGGTCGGTGATCGCCATGATCTCGCGCAGCTTGTGGGTGATGAGAATGACGGTCTTGCCCTGGTCCCGGAGCGTTCCTAGGATGCGGAAGAGATGATCCGCCTCGTCGGGCGTCAGCACGCCGGTGGGCTCGTCGAGGATCAGCGTCTCGGCCCCCTTGAACAGCGCCTTCAAAATCTCGACGCGTTGCTGCAGGCCGACGGGGAGCTCGCCGACGACTGCATCCGGATCGACCTCGAGTTCGTAGTCTGTCGCAAGCCGGGTAAGCTCGGTCCGCGCCCTGTCGAGCGCCGGTCCGATGAGCGCGCCGCCTTCCGCCCCCAGCACGACGTTCTCCAGCACGGTGAAGGGTTCGACCAGCATGAAGTGCTGGTGCACCATGCCGATGCCCAGGGCGATCGCATCGGACGAAGAGCGCACCTTCACGGGCTTTCCCTTCACCCGGATCTCGCCCTTGTCGGCGTGGTAGAAGCCGAAGAGGACCGACATCAGCGTCGACTTGCCCGCGCCGTTCTCACCGATGATGCCGTGGATGGAACCCGGCGCGACCTTCAGCGAGACGTCTTTGTTGGCATGAACGGAGCCGAAGCGCTTGTCGATGCCGATGAGTTCGATTGCCGGAGTCATGCCGTCCCCGTTGCCGACGAAACGAGCCGCCTCCCCGGCGGGAAGCGGCTCGGCGTTCGTCGCTTACTGCACCGGGCAGCTGTTGTCGGTGGTGTAGTCGTGCACCTTGATCGTGCCCGCGATGATGTCGGCCTTGGCCTTCTCGGCGGCGGCCTGCATCTCCGCCGTCACCAGCGGCTTGTTGTGCTCGTCCATGGCATAGCCCACGCCATCTTCCTTGAGGCCCAGCTCCTGGATGCCGGGCTTGAAGGTGCCCTCCTTGCCGGACTTCATGACGTTGTATACGGCGACGTCTACCCGCTTCAGCATGGAGGTCAGAACCGACCCCGGCTGGAGGTAGTTCTGGTTAGCGTCGACACCGATCGATAGCTTTCCGGCATCTTTTGCAGCCTGCAGGACGCCGGTTCCGGTCTGACCAGCAGCGGCATAGACGACGTCCGCGCCCTGTGCGATCTGGCCCTTGGTGATCTCGCCGCCCTTGACCGGGTCGTTCCAGGCTGCGCCTGTGTCACCCGTCATGTTCTGGAAGATCACGGCATCGGGCTTTACCGCCTTGACGCCCTGCGCGTAGCCGCAGCCGAACTTTCGAATCAGCGGAATGTCCATGCCGCCCACGAAGCCCACCTTGCCGGTCTTGGAGGCCATGGCCGCCAGCATGCCGACAAGATAGGAGCCCTCATGCTCCTTGAACACGATGGACTGGACGTTCGGCAGGTCCACCACCATATCGATAATGGCGAATTTCAGGTCCGGGTATTCCTTGGCGACCTTCTCGACGGCGGAGGCCTGAGCGAAACCTGCGGCGATGATGGGCGAATAGCCTTCGTCGGCGAAGTTGCGGATCGCCTGCTCGCGCTGCGCCTCGTTGGCGATCTCGAACTCGCCATAGGCGATGCCGGTCTCGGCCTTGAACTTTTCCGAACCGTTGTACATGCTTTCGTTGAACGACTTGTCGAACTTGCCGCCAATGTCGAACACGATCGCCGGCTTGTCGTCCGCACCCACGGCCGAAGCCGCCGAGACCGCGAGCGCGGCCACGGCGCCGAGAAGTGAACGTCTGAGCATGTCGTTGTCTCCCTGTTGTTTCCGCCCGATCTAACCACAACCTGCTACAGGCCGCGATACCAATTTGACCTTCCGATCAAACCACCGGGGCGGCGGGCCGGTCAAGCGCTTGGCTTGAATCCGGGGAACAGGTTTCACATATGATGGTTGTAGCTGAGGATGCCGTTCCCGGGTTCCAGCTAACACGCTGCTTCACGAGGGCACTGATTTATGTCGCGACTTTCTGTTTTTTCATCGCCCCTCCTGCTCGGCTTCGATGAGCTGGAACGGATGCTCGACCGGGCGTCCAAGTCCGCGGGCGACGGCTATCCACCCTACAATATCGAACGGCTTGCCCGAGCGGAAGGCGAGGCCGAACGCTTGCGCATCACGCTCGCCGTCGCGGGTTTCGGCCGCGATGAGCTCGATGTCACGGTCGAGGAGAACCAGCTTGTGATCCGCGGCCGCCAAAAGGAGGAGGACGGAAGGGCTTACCTGCACCGCGGCATCGCGGCCCGCCAGTTCACGCGGACCTTCGTGCTGGCGGACGGCATGGAAGTCACGGGAGCCCGGCTGGAGAACGGCCTGCTGGAGCTTCACCTCGAACGGCCCGAACCCCGGCGGATGGTCCGCCGCATCCAGATTGGAGGGTGATCATGAACACCAAGAAGACCGTTGAGCTCTCGCCGCAGGACCTCGCGCTGCTGGGCGAAGGGGCATTGGGTTACATCCGCGAGATCGAGGTGCAGGAGGCCCAGCGGCTGCTCGGCGGCCAAGCGAGCGTTGCGCCCAATTCCAAGCTTTTCTGCCTCTACAATGCGGATGGCACGCCGGTTTCGATCTCCGGCTCGCGCGAGGCGGCGCTTGGCAGCGCCTTCGAGCACGAACTGATGCCGATGAGCGTCCACTGACCTGCTTCCTCCTCCCACGGGAGGAGGAATATCGTCCCGCCCTACGCCGCGGACGCGTTGGGGGTGGGGTTGGCGGCCGGTTCCGTCAGGATGGCGTAGAGGCCTTCAGCATCCTCGGTGCCGCGCAGCTTCGCCACCACGGCGGGATCGCGCAAGATGCGCGATATCTTGGCCAAGGCCTTCAGGTGATCCGCGCCGGCATGTTCCGGCGCCAGGAGAACGAAGACCAGATCCACCGGCTGGCCGTCCACCGCCTCGAAATCGACAGGCGTGGTCAGCCGCGCAAACAGCCCATACACGCGCGAGATCGCCGGCACCTTGCCGTGGGGAATGGCAATCCCCTGACCGAGGCCGGTGGAACCCAGCTTCTCCCGCTTCAGCAGCGTCTCGAAGATCACCCGATGGTCGATCGCGACGCGCGTCGCCAGCGCCTGGGAGAGCTCCTGCAGGAGCTGCTTCTTGTTCTGCGCCCTGACGTTCGCCAGAACGGACTGCCGATCGATGATGGTGTCCAGCGTCATGGGGGCGGGTCCCTCGAAGTAGGGGGTCTCGGACTCAGGCTGCCGGCTTGGGATCGACCCAGCCGATGTTCCCGTCAGGGCGCCTGTAGACCAGATTGAGGCCGCCATGCCCGCCATTGCGGAACAGCAGGAAAGGCCTGGTTGAGATGTCGAGTTGCATAACAGCCTCGCCCACGGAGAGTTCCGGCAGCTTGACCTCGGTCTCGGCCACCACGACGGGGTTCAGGCCATGGGAATCCTCATCGGTTTCGGAGGCCGCGGAGATCACGTAGATCTGCGCCTCGAGCTGGCGCACCGGCTCGCGCCGCGAGCGGTGGTGCTGCTTCAGGCGCTGCTTGTAGCGGCGAAGCTGTTTCTCCAGATGACTGGCCGCCTCGTCGAAGCTCGGATGAGCCTCGGCAGCGCTGCCCTCAGCCTGGAGAACGAGCCCAGTCGCAAGGTGCAGGACGCAATCGCTGTGGAAGCTTGCCCGCTGCTTTTCGACCGTCACATGGGCGTGGACGGTACCGTCGAAATACTTCTGCTGGATCTGGAGAAGGCGGGTCTCGATGTGTTCCCGCAAGGCGTCGCCGACATCGAGGTTCTTACCGGTGACTTTGATCTGCATGGTCGTCGCAAATATCCCTGCTTCGCCCGTGTCGTTACAAATGGGCGCGTTTAGCGAGCACGTCAACTGGCCTTTAAAGCTTGCCTGAAACGCACCAATTCCGAAGTTTCTCCCTCGCCCGGGTCTCTGGTGCCGCTCATCCTTGCCCGGCTGCGAAGCGGGCGGAACCTAGTCACCGGGACGAGGCAAGTCAACGCCCTTGCCGGGCCTGGACCTTGCGCTCGCGACGGCGTTGGACGGAAGAGGGAATCCCCAGTCCTTCCCGGTACTTGGCGACGGTGCGCCGGGCGATTTCGATGCCCTGGGACCTCAGCTTGTCGACGAGCGTGTCGTCCGAGAGCACTTCCTCGCCTTCCTGGGCGATCAACTCACGGATGCGATGACGGACAGCCTCGGCGGAGTGGGCGTCACCTTCCCCATCGGCAGATGCGATGGCCGTGGTGAAGAAATACTTCATCTCGAAGATGCCGCGGGGGGTGGACATATACTTGTTGGAAGTGACGCGGCTCACCGTCGATTCGTGCATCTCGATCGCTTCCGCCACGGTCTTGAGGTTCAGCGGGCGGAGATGCTGGATGCCCAGCACGAGGAAGGCATCCTGCTGGCGCACGATTTCGCGAGCCACCTTGAGAATGGTCTTCGCCCGCTGGTCAAGGCTCTTCACCAGCCATGTGGCGCTCGCCTGGCATTCGGACAGATAGAGCTTGTCTTCACTGCGGGCACCGGCGGAAACCCGCGCCAGGTACAGATTGTTGACGAGCACCCTGGGCAGGGTCTCGGTATTGAGCTCGACGATCCAGGCCCCCTCGGGAGATGACCTGACGATCACGTCGGGGATCACCGGCTGGACCGGCTCCGAGCCGAAGGCGTGGCCGGGCTTGGGATTGAGAGCCCGAAGCTCGGCGATCATGTCCTTGAGGTCGTCGAGATCCACCCTGCACAGGTTCCTGAGTGCGGCATAGTCCCGGCGGGCGAGGAGATCGAGATTGGCGATGAGCGCCGCCATGGCCGGGTCGTAGCGGTCCTTCTCCTTCAGCTGGAGGGCAAGGCATTCCTTGAGGTCGCGCGCGAAGACGCCGGGAGGATCGCAAGCCTGGAGTTTGCCAAGCACCGCCTCGACCTGGCTCACGGAGGCACCCAGCGTGTCGGCCACGGCTTCGCTTTCCGCGGTGAGATAGCCGGCCTCGTTGAGCATGCCTATCAGGTGCTGGCCGATCAGCCGTTCACCCGGATCGGAGAGGAGCAGGCTCATCTGCTCCGTCAGGTGGTCGGCGAGGCTCGGCTGGCGCGTCAGCGTCGAGGCAAGATCGAGCTCGTCGGCACTGAGGGACATGCCGGACTGCGGTCGAATCGACGACCAGCCGGAATCCTGCGCGCCGATCGCCTCGCGGTTGGCGGCATCGGCCCGCGACTCGTGAGTGTAGACATTCTCGAGGTCGGTATCGAGGGTGCGCAGCCGTTCCTCGGCCCCGGCATTGACGGCAAGTGCGCTCACCATGTCCGGTTCGGAGGGCGGCGCCTCGGGTGCTTCCTTCTGCTGAACCTCGACGCGCTCGTCGCGCTCGAGCAGCGGGTTCCTCTCCAGTTCCTGGTCGACAAAGGCCTGGAGCTCGATGTTCGACATCTGCAGGAGCTTGATGGCCTGCTGCAGCTGCGGCGTCATCACCAGGGACTGGCCCTGGCGGAGTTCGAGCCTCTGGTTCAACGCCACGAGCCTGCCCCCGCCTGATCAGAGGCTGAAGTCGGCGCCGAGGTAGTAGCGCCGGACATCGGGGTTCGAAACGATCTCCGCGGGTGTCCCCTCGGTCAGGACCTCGCCCTCATGGATGATGAGCGCAGTGTCGATGAGCTCGAGCGTTTCCCTGACGTTGTGATCCGTAACAAGCACCCCGATTCCCCGAGAGGTGAGCTGTCGCACCAGCTTGCGAATATCACTGATCGCAATCGGATCAATTCCCGCGAATGGCTCGTCGAGGAGCATGAACTCGGGATCTGCTGCGAGGGCGCGGGCGATTTCCACGCGGCGACGCTCACCGCCAGAAAGCGCAACAGCCGGCGAATTCCGGATGTGGGAGATGGAGAACTCATCGAGCAACTCACGCAACTTGACCTCGCGCTTCTGCTTCGAGCCCTCGGTCAGCTCGAGCACGGCGCGAATGTTTTCCTCGACCGTGAGGCCGCGGAAGATCGAGCTCTCCTGCGCCAGATAACCAATTCCCAGCCTGGCCCGCCTGTACATGGGCAGATGGGTGATCTCCGTGCCGTCGAGGCTGATCCGGCCGCTGTCGGCGGCAATGAGCCCCGTGATCATGTAGAACACGGTGGTCTTGCCGGCGCCATTGGGTCCCAGAAGTCCCACAGCTTCACCGCGCCTGACGGAGAGCGAGACATCGCGAACCACGGGCCGCCGCTTGTAGGACTTCCTCAGCCCCTCGACGACCAGCCCGGCTTCGCCAGCCCGGGGCAAGGCGCGGGTGCCCGTCTGCGGAATCTGTGCCCGCCGGGGCGGCCCGCCCTTCGCCTGCCTGTCTGTCACCACGTCTTCATCACGCGCCAAGGGAGTGTCCGCCCAATTGCTTTAATTTTAGATAAAGACCCTTCATTGGGGGAGAAAGCTTCCCCTCACCCGTCCGCCGCTCATCTGGATCTTGTCGGTCCGAAGGTCGGCTTGGAGCTCGCTGCCGGTGAGAACGGTGGCACCCTGAACCAGCTTCACCTTGCCGCCCACCACCAGCTTTTCGGTCTGGGGATTGTACTTGGCCCAATCGCCGGTGATGGTCTCCTGCGGTGTCTTGATCGTCACGTTGCCCCTGGCGTCGAGGTCGGTGGCGTCCGTCTTGGTGGTGCCGTCCTTCTGCTTCACATCGGCATAGGTCACCGTCAGCTGGTCGGCCTTTAGGTTTGTCGTTCCCCGGGTCGCGTCGACGGCCCCGCGGAAGATCGCCTTGTTCTCGGCATCGAGGATTTCCATCTCGTTTGCGGCGACGTCCACCGGAAGGGGGGCAGTCGCCGTCTGCGCCTTGAGGGGGCCTGCCGAAATGAGGAGGAGTGCCGCGCCGCAGAGGGCAGCCAACCGGTCAGTCATGGATTTGCGTCTCCCTTCGCCTGTGGCGCGTCGAAACGTGCCTTGACGCCATTCAAGAACAGAATTCGCGCACCGTCATCGGTTATTTGCATGCCGTTGGCATGGACCGTCCCGGAGGCGAAGGTTACCGCCACCGGTCCCTGCGAGACGAGCTTCTTCTCTTCCACCACGACATTGGCCTTCTCCATGCGGGCGGTGAAGCGTTGGTCCTGGGCGAGGACGACGTTGCCCGCGAGATCGAGGGATTTCGCCCTGGTGTCATAGAGGCCCGTCTCGGCACTGAGCGTATACTCGGCACCCTGGCCCCGGCGAAAGCGGCCTTCCGGCCCTTCGAGGTGAACGATGGAGGGTACTTTCTCGTCCTGCCAGCCGCGCTTGGCCGTCAGTTCGTAGGGCTGGTTCTGGCGATCGATGCCGCTGACGGTCGACTGCGTGGCGGTGATCTGGTCGGCGCTGGTCCGGGGCTGCGGCGGAGCCTCGCGCGGCAGGAGGATCGCAAACAGCCCGGCCTGCGCCAGGAAGGCCACCACCGCCGCAAGCCCGATCGCCGCGGCCAGCCAGCTCAGCGCGCGTGCCAGCTTCGCCTGCCGGAGCGCCCGCCGGGCCGCGGGGTTAATGGGCGAAGACATCTTCCTCGGTCCAGCCCAGAAGATCGAGGGCGGCACGAGTCGGGATGAACTCGAAACAGGCCCGCGCCACCGCCTCGCGCCCTTCACGCGCCAGCATCTGGTCGAGCCGGGCCTTGAGCTCGTGCAGGTAGATCACGTCCTGTGCGGCATATTGCTTCTGTGCATCGGAAAGCACATGCGCGCCCCAGTCGGAGCTTTGCTGCTGCTTGTTGAGCTCGATGCCGAGCAGTTCCTTGATAAGGTCCTTGAGCCCGTGGCGATCGGTGTAGGTGCGGGTGAGCCGCGAGGCGATCTTGGTGCAATAGAGAGGGCCAGTGTCCACGCCCAGGTAGTGGCGGATCACCGCCACGTCGAAGCGGGCGTAATGGAAGATCTTGGTGACGGCCGGATCGGCAAAGAGCGCCTTCAGGTTAGGGGCGTCGTAGCTCGCCCGGTCGAGCTGAACGAGATGGGCGTTGCCGTCGCCCGATGACAGCTGCACCAGGCAGAGCTTGTCGCGCCGCGGCACGAGACCGAGCGTCTCGGTATCCACCGCAACCGAGGACCCGAGGTCGAGGCCCGCGGGCAGGTCGCCCTTGTAAAGCTTGATTGCCATCAGAGGGTCCCGCCGTTTGCCATGTCTGTCCGGATGGTGCCCAGAAGAGGACTCGAACCTCCACGCCTCGCGGCGCTAGTACCTGAAACTAGTGCGTCTACCAATTCCGCCATCTGGGCTAGCGGGGCGTGTCATAGAGACGCTTCGGGAGCCTGTCAACCGCAGTTGCTGGGAAGCGGGCCCGTGGCGGGCGTTGCGCCCTCTTGGCCTTTGCATCTCCGCAACGGCAGGGCTAAAAGGCGCGACATTCCATGAATCGGGGTGACTTCCGTGCTCGTTCAGCCATCCGACAGACTCATCACCATCATCGGCGGCTCGGGCTTCGTCGGCCGGCATATCGTGCGCGCCCTTGCCCGGCGGGGTTACCGCATCCGGGTGGCCTGCCGAAGGCCCGACCTCGCCGGCCACCTCCAGCCGCTCGGCAACACCGGCCAGATCATGACGGTCCAGGCCAATGTACGCTATCCCGCCTCGCTGGCGGCAGCCTGCGAGGGCGCCTTCGCCGTCATCAACCTGACGGGGGTGCTCTATTCCGCGGGAGCTCAGAGCTTCGATGCGGTGCATGCCTTCGGGGCGGAGGCTTCGGCGAAAGCGGCGAAGGCAGCCAAGTCCCGGCTCTTCATCCAGATGTCAGCCCTTGGGGCGGATGAGAATTCGGCGTCCGATTATTCCCGCAGCAAGGCCGAGGGTGAAAAGCGGGCGCGTGCCCAGTTTCCCGGCGCCATCGTGCTCCGCCCTTCCATCATCTTCGGCCCGGAAGACTCCTTCTTCAACCGTTTCGCCGAAATCGCTCGCTTTTCGCCGGTCCTGCCGCTGATCGGCGGCGGCGAAACGAAATTCGCGCCCGTGTTTGCGGGTGACGTAGCGGAGGCCGTGGCGCGGCTGGTGGACCGGGGCGAGGCCGACGGCCGCACCTACGAGCTCGGCGGTCCCGAGGAGCTCAGCTTCCGCCAACTCCTGCAGTTCACGCTCGACACCATCGGCCGCAACCGCATCCTCCTCCCGGTGCCGTGGGGGCTTGCCAGAATGCAGGCGGCAGTGCTGGGCCTCTTGCCGCGGCCGCTCCTCACCTCCGACCAGGTGGAACTGCTCAAGACCGACAATGTGGTGAGCGAAGCGGCGCGCCGCGAACAGCGCACCCTTCAGGGGCTCGGCATCACCCCGCAGGGCATCGAGGGGATTGTTCCCACCTACCTCTACCGCTACCGGAAGGCCGGTCAGTTCACGGCGCCCAAGGGCATTCCGGAGTAGATCAGCCCGAGCAGCAGCGCGCCGAGCAACACGCGGTAGATGGCGAATGGCAGGAAGCTGACGTAGCGCACCATCTTCATCAGCACGGTGATGGTGCCGAGGGCAACGAAAAAGGTGAGGATCGCCGTCAGCATCATGCCGAAGGTGATGGCCTCGCCGGAGCTCACAGCATCTCCGAGCTTCAGGATGCCGGCGCCGGCAATGGCCGGAATGCCGAGCAGGAACGCGAAGCGCGCCGCCTCCGGGCGCTCGAAACCCAAGGCGCGTGCCGCCGTCATGGTGATGCCCGACCGGCTGGTGCCCGGGATGATGGCAATGGCCTGCGCGATGCCGATGATCAGGGCCGTGAGCCATGTCATGTCCGACATGCGCCGCGAGGAGAGCCCATAACGATCGCACAGGTAGAGAAGAATGCCAAAAACGATGGCATTCCACGCCACGATCTGCGGCATCTGACGCACTGCGTCCATGAAGCCGATCTTGTCGAGGAACACCCCGAAAAGGACGGCGGGAATGGTGCCGAGGAGGATGAGGAGAGCGAGCCTTCCCCAGGCGGTCACCTCGCCGCGCAGAAGTTCGATGCTTCCCGTCGAAAGCTTCACGCAATCGCGCCAGAAATAGACGACCACCGCAAGGAAGGAACCCATGTGCACCATGACGTCGGTGAGCAAGCCCTGGTCAGGCCAGCCGGTGAGGGCCGGCACCAGCAGGAGGTGGCCGGAAGAGGAAATGGGCAGGAACTCGGTGATGCCCTGGATGAGCGCCAGCACGATGATCTGAACGATGAGCATGGATGGGCTACTCTGGGCTGCCGTACGGTTGGTCGGATTCGCTTGCCGCCGGGGGCGTGCGCGTTTTATACGCGCCCGACGACCGGAGCAATCACGGCAAACGCGTCCTCCATCGACCGTGTTGACAATGTCAGGGTTAAATCTTTCCTAAGATGCCGTCTCTCGTTCACTTCACGCTCGACCCATTCAGCCGCCGCATGCGCCTGGCGCTCGCGGAGTACGGCGTTCCGGTCGAACTCATCGACGAGGAACCGTGGGAGCCGAGCCCCGACATCTTCGAACTGAACCCGGCGGGAACGCTGCCCGTCTACCTGGAAGACTCCCAGACACCGGTCTGTGGAATCGAGGCGATCGGGGAGTATCTCGAGGAGACGAAGTCCACCCGCGTCTCACTCATACCGGGAGACGTCTTCGAGCGTGCCGAGGTTCGCCGGCTGGTGGCGTGGTTCGACATCAAGTTCTATGCCGAGGTGAGCGAGCCGGTGCTCACAGAAAAGGTCATCCGCCGCTACCTGCCGCGCGAGAAGGGCGGCGGCGGCGTTGACACCGCACGTGTGCGCCAGGCCATGACGCGGCTGCGCGCGCATCTCGATTACATCGCGCACCTCGCGGATCACCGCACCTGGCTTGCCGGGAGCGATCTTTCGCTTGCCGACCTGGCTGCTGCGGGGCACATCTCCGCCGTCGACTATTTCGGCGACATTCCGTGGGCAGAATATCCCGTGGCGAAGTCATGGTACCAGCGGGTGAAGTCACGACCGTCCTTCAGGCCGCTCCTGGCAGACACGGTGCGCGGCATGGCGCCGGGGCCGCATTATGCGGACCTCGACTTCTGATCCCGTGTCCGGCCTCGCCCGCGCCATTCGGGAGAAGGTTGCTGCGGAAGGCTTCGGCGCCGTCCGGATCGCCAAGCTCGCCGATGACGCCGTGCTGAGGGAGCGCCTCGGGCAGTTCATCGCGCTGGGACGCCATGGCAGCATGGCCTGGATGGAGGATACGGCGGAGCGCCGTGCCAGCCCCCTCGCCCTCTGGCCCGAAGCCCGCAGCGCCATCCTGCTGGCCCAGAACTATGCCCAGGACATCGAGCCCATGGACCGGCTGGAGCAGAAGGACACCGGCGTGATCTCGGTCTATGCTCTGAACCGCGACTATCACGATCTGGTCAAGGGCAAGCTCAAGCGCATCGCGCAATGGCTGGCGCGTGCGGCCGCGGCGGAAGTGAAGGTGTTCGTCGACACGGCACCGCTCATGGAGAAGCCGCTGGCCCAGAAGGCCGGGCTCGGCTGGCAGGGCAAGCACACCAACCTTGTTTCGCGCGAACTCGGCTCGTGGTTCTTCATCGGGACGATCCTGACCACGGCCGATATCTCAGCCGACGTGCCTGAGCAGGATCATTGCGGTTCGTGTCGCGCCTGCCTCGACGTCTGCCCCACCAATGCCTTTCCCGCGCCCTATCAACTCGATGCGCGGCGCTGCATTTCCTACCTCACGATCGAGCACAAGGGGCACATCGCGGCGGAATTCCGCGCCGCCATGGGGAATCGCATCTACGGTTGCGACGATTGCCTCGCGGCCTGTCCGTGGAACAAATTTGCAGAAGCCTCCCGCGAAGCGAAGCTGAAGGCACGGGACGACCTCGTCAAACCGCCGTTGGCCGAACTGCTCCGGCTGGACGAAGCAGGTTTTCGGACGCTCTTCTCGGGCTCACCGCTGAAGCGCGCCGGCCGGGATCGCTTCATGAGAAACGTTCTGATCGCAGCAGGGAACAGCGGCGAAGTGACGCTCGCTCCCCGTGCCGAGGCCCTTCTCGCCGATCCTTCAGCCCTGGTGCGGGCGATGGCCGTCTGGGCTCTATCGCGGCTCCTCCCCAAACCGGAGTTCCTGCATCTCCGCAATCTTCACATGAATGCGGAGACAGATGCCGATGTCTGCCACGAATGGGAAGCGGCATGAACCATCTCCTGTGCTTCGGCCTCGGCTTTTCCGGAAGGGCGCTGGCGGTGCGGCTTGCCGCGGCAGGCTGGTCAGTCAGCGCCACGAGCCGGATCGACTCGGGCGCCGAAGCCATCCGCAATCTCGGCTATCGAGGCTTCGTGTTCGACGGGACAGCCCCGCTTGCACCCACGGTCTTCGACGGCGTCACTCATGTCCTGGCCTCGGCACCGCCTGCAGAAGACGGGGACCCGGTTCTCCGCCAGCATGGGGGCGATCTCGCCGCGCGAGGAGGCGCGATACGCTGGGTGGGCTATCTCTCGACCACCGGCGTCTATGGCGACCATGACGGCGGCGTCGTGACCGAGGGGACGCCGCTCACGCCGAATACGGAGCGCGGCCGCAAGCGGCTTCTCGCCGAAACGCAATGGCTCGATCTCTGGCGCCACCACGGACTTCCCGTCCACATCTTCCGGCTTGCCGGGATCTACGGACCGGGGCGGAACCAGCTTCTCTCGCTCATCGACGGGACGGCGAAACGCGTGATCAAGCAGGGTCAGGTCTTCAGCCGCATTCACGTCGAGGACATCGCCAGTGTACTCGAAGCGTCGATCGAACGGCCCCGGCCAGGGCGCGCCTACAACGTCTGCGATGACGAGGCTTCGCCGCCGCAGGACGTCGTCGAATACGGTGCCGAACTGCTCGGTCTCCCGGTTCCCCCTGCCGTTCCGTTCGAGCAGGCCCAGCTCTCCCCCATGGCGCGCAGCTTCTATGCCGACTCCAAGCGCGTCTCGAACCATCGCATAAAGTCGGAACTCGGCGTCAGGCTACGGTATCCCAGCTATCGCGAGGGTCTCGCGGCACTTGCCCGCGATCTCAAACGGTAATGCCGTCGGCTCGCTCGGCCAGCCGCAGCACGCTCTCGCGCAGCAGCGCGAGGTTGCCGGGCGTGGAGAGGCGGTGATCGCCGTTCTTGACGAGCGTCAGCGTCACGTCGCTGCCGCGAATCGCGCCGAAGACCTTTGCGGCATGGGCGGGCGGCACGTCCGGGTCGCGATCGCCCTGGAGGATTCGCACGGGGCAATCGAGATCGATGCCCTCCTTCAGCAGCAGATGCGCCTTGCCGTCTGCGATGAGGCGGGAGGTGATGGCATAGGGTTCCCCATACTCGGAGGGCCGCATGAAAACGCCCTTGTCCGCAAGTTCGCGCCTCACCGCGTCGGGGAAGACGTCCCACATCAGGTCGGCTGTCATGTCGGCCGCGGGCGCCAGCAGCACGAGGCCGGCGATGCGGCGAAAGGCTGCAGGCTCGCGCCGCCGCAGGTCTCGGCAGAGCAGCAGCGCCAGCCAGCCTCCCATGCTGGAGCCCACCACGATGCGGCGCCCGGAGGTCTTGCGCGTGAACATGTGGCAGGCCTGTTCCAGCCAGCCTGAAATCGTGCCGTCCACGAAAAGCCCGCCCGAGGCTCCATGGCCCGAATAGTCGAAGCGGAGCGCAGGCCGGCGCGTCTCGCGGGCGAGGCCGGCGAGCGCTTCGGCCTTTGAGCCCTCCATGTCGGACTTGAATCCGCCGAGCCAGAAGAAGCCGCAGCGCGCGGAATCATCTCCGCTCCCATCCTCGCGGTAGGCGATCAGGGCGCCGCCGGGCGCCGTCTCGAAATTGATGCCGATCATGGTTCGGGACATAACAGGCGGGCTTGACTGCGGAAAGCGAGAAGCGCCGGATTTGCGCCCTCATTGCGTCTATACTGCCGTGAAACCGCTGGAAGGCCCATGAACGTCCAAACTCCGCCCGGCCCCGCCGAAATCGAAGCCGTCCTGGGGCTCGACACCAGGAGCCGCCGCAAACTGTGGCGCCGCCGGCTCGTCTGGCTGGCGCTCGTGCTTCTGCTCGCCGCCGGAGGCCTCTGGTGGATACTCCAGGCCGACTCCGGGTCCACGACGGTGAGCTATGACACGGCGTCGGTTGGCCGAAAGACGCTGGTCGTGCAGGTGCAGGCCACCGGCAACGTTCAGCCCACGACCGAGGTCGAGGTCTCGAGCGAGCGATCAGGAGTCATACGTAGCGTCAACGTCAAGGCAAACAGCCAGGTCAGAAAGGGCGACGTGCTGGCCCAACTCGACACCGAGCGCCTCGAGGCGGAGCTCGCCCGGGTGAAGGCCTCGCTTGCCGCCGCCGAGGCCCGGCTCGCGGATGCCAAGGCGACACTCACGGAGAGGCAGATCGCGTTCAAACGCTCCGAACGGCTCAGCCGCCAGGGCATCTCATCAACCCAGGACCTCGATACGGCGAGGGCCGCGGAGGCGCGCGCGCAAGCGGGGGTCGTTGCTGCCGAGGCCGATATCGAGGTCGTCAAGGCCGAACTGGCCATGCAACAGACAGACATCGCCAAGACGCGAATTCTCTCGCCCGTCGACGGCATCGTTCTCAAGCGCGATGCGGAGCCCGGCCAGACGGTGGCCTCCTCTCTGCAGGCGCCCGTCCTCTTCACGCTCGCCGAGGACCTCGCTCGGATGCAGCTCGAAGCAGACATCGACGAGGCTGATATCGGCGCGGTGAAGCCGGGCCAGAAGGCGACATTCACGGTCGATGCCTATCCGGGCCGGAGCTTTCCCGCGGTAATCGACAGCATCGAGTATTCGCCCGAGGTGACGGACAACGTCGTGACCTACAAGGCGGTGCTGACGGTCGACAACCGGGACCTTCTCCTGAGACCTGGCATGACGGCGACGGCGCAAATCGTGACGGAAGAGGTGCCGGACGCGCTGGCGGTGCCCAACGCGGCGCTGCGCTATGCTCCGCCACGGGTCGAAAAATCGCGCGGCTTCAGCGTCACCAGCCTTTTCATTCCGAGAATGCCCCGGAGCGAGCGCGGATCGGCACCTCCGGCCGACGGTGAGCGCACCGTGCATGTGCTGGAAAACGGCGTTCCCAAGCCTGTCAAGGTGAGGACCGGCGTGAGCGACGGCAAGGACACGGCGATCGTTTCCGGAGAGCTCAAGGAGGGTGACGAGGTAATCCTGTCTACGCGGGCGACCAAGCCGTGAGGGCAGACACCGCGCTGATCGCCTTTCGCGGCATCACCCGCTTCTATGGCCAGGGAGGTGGCCTCGTCCGGGCGCTGGCCGGTGTCGATCTTTCCATCGCGCGTGGCGAATTCATCGCCATCATGGGGCCGTCGGGTTCCGGCAAGTCGACGGCAATGAACATCATCGGCTGCCTTGACCGGCCCACGGGCGGCAGCTTCACCTTCTCCGGCGTCGAGGTGAACGGGCTCACCCGCGACCAGCGGGCGCTGCTCAGACGGCATTTCATCGGATTCGTCTTCCAGGGCTTCAACCTGCTGAACCGAACAACCGCCATCGAGAACGTCGAACTGCCGCTGATCTATCGCGGCATGGGGCGGCAGGAGAGGCGTGAGAGGGCGCGCGAGGCCCTTCACCTGGTGGGACTCGATGGCCGCGAACACCACACGCCGGGCGAGCTTTCGGGCGGCCAGCAGCAGCGCGTGGCGATCGCGCGCGCCATCGTGACCGACCCGCTCCTTCTGCTCGCCGACGAGCCCACCGGCAATCTCGACACGCAGCGCAGCCGCGAGATCATGGAACTGATCGCCCGCCTCAACGAGGAGCGCGGCCTCACCGTGGTGATGGTCACGCATGAACCAGACATGGCCGCCTATGCCCACCGCGTGATCCGATTCGTCGACGGGCGGATCGCCAGCGATGTGGCGCGGGTCGCTGCCTGATGCTGTGGGAGACCGTCAAGCTCGCCATGTCGTCGATCCGTCGCAACGTGCTGCGCTCGGTCCTGACGCTGCTCGGCATCGTGATCGGCGTGGCCGCCGTCATTGCCATGGTGACGCTGGGAAGCGGCGCCTCGCAGAAGGTGCAGGAGAACCTCGCCAAGCTCGGGAGCAACATGCTGATCGCGAGGCCTGGCCAGAGCACCTTCGGCCCGGGCGGCGGCGGGGACAGCCGGGCCTTCGAGGAACGCGACGTGGCGGCACTTAAATCGGGGCTGAGCGGCGTTCGCGGCGTCGCCCCCACCGCCCAGAAGACCGTCAAGACCGTTTTCGGCGCCCTCAACTACGACACCACCGTGACCGGCACCACCACCGACTGGTTCACCGTTCAGGACTGGGTGGTCGAGGAAGGCCGGACCTTCACGGAGGGAGAGATCCGCTCCGGCACCTCCGTGTGCCTCGTCGGCACGACCATCGTGCGCGAACTCTTCGGCACGCAAGAGCCGATCGGCGAGCGCCTGAGGCTCGGCACATTCTCCTGCGAGGTGATCGGGAGGCTGGGGCCCAAGGGCCAGTCCGCCTTCGGCTCCGACCAGGATGCGATCGTGGTGCTCCCCTTGCGCACCTATCACCGGCGAATCGCCGGCAATACGCGGATTTCCACGATCGCGATCTCGGTGAGGGAGGCCTCGGACATCGCGCGTGTGCAGCGCGACGCCGAGGACATCCTGCGCGAAAGGCGCCGGATAGCACCGGGCGCGGAAGACGACTTCACCATCCGTGACATGACGCAGATCGCCAGCACCATGGCCTCGACGACGACCATCATGACAGGCCTTCTCGGGGCGGTGGCCGCCGTATCCCTGCTGGTGGGCGGTATCGGCATCATGAACATCATGCTGGTGTCCGTCACCGAGCGGACCCGCGAGATCGGCATCCGGCTGGCGATCGGCGCGCTCGAGCGCCAGGTGCTCACCCAGTTTCTCGTCGAATCGGTGGTGCTCGCCCTGTTCGGCGGTGTCATCGGCATCGCACTGGGACTGGCGCTTGCCGGGGCCGGTGCGGCGCTGATGGATGTTCCTTTCAGCGCCGATCCGAACGTGGTGGCTCTCGCCTTCGCCGTCTCCGCCGTGATCGGGGTCGTCTTCGGCTTCTTTCCGGCAAGGCGTGCCGCGCGCCTCGACCCGATCGAGGCGCTGCGGCGGGAGTGATCAGCCGCGGGGGAGCGACTCGAGGAACTCGACCGTCGGGTAGGAATCGGCCGGCCAGCCCATCCGGATCTGCTCCGCCTTCACCGCCGCACGGGTGGCGCGGCCGAGCTTGCCATCGACCTCGCCCACGTCATGGCCCTTCGAGACGAGAATTTCCTGCAACTGCTTGATCTGCTCGTATGACAGCGGGTTCACCTGAGCGCGGCCAGGGCTGAGCTTGGGCGCTCCGGCAATGCGGGTGGAGAGATAGGCGGCCGTCGTGGAGTAGACGAGGGACTCGTTCCACAGGAGATAGGCGGTGGTGAAGTTCTCATAGGCCAGAAACGCCGGGCCGTCCTTGCCCATCGGCAGAAGCAGGGAGGCAGGGAGATTGTCGGCCCTGAGCTTGCCATGCGCGCCCTTCACGCCCCACTTCACCCACTGGCTGCGCGGATGCTGGATGGCGATGTCAGCCTGGTCCCAGGGAAGCTCGGCCGGCACTTTCACCTCCTCGATCCAGGGCTGGCCTGCCTGCCAGCCGTGCTTCACCAGGAGAGCGGCGCCCGAGGCCATGGCATCGGGGATCGAGCGCTTCAGGTTGCGGTGGCCGTCGCCGTCAAAATCGACAGCCGTTTCGAAATATTCCTTGGGCAGGAACTGGGTATGGCCGATCTCACCCGCCCAGGCGCCGCGCATGTCATCGAGCTCGAGATCGCCATTGTCATAAAGCCTTAGCGCACCGAGGAGCTGCTCGCGGAACTTCTCCGGCCTGCGGCAGTCCCACGCCAGGGTGGCGAGCGAAGGGATGGTCTCGAAGTCGCCCATGTTCTTGCCGAAGTCGGTTTCGAAAGCCCAGAAGGCAATCAGCACCTCCCCCGGAACGCCATAGCGCTGCTCGATCGCGTCATAGAGCTTCTTGTTGCGCTTGAGGATCGCCGCGCCTTCCTTGATGCGGTAATCGGATACCATGCGGGCCTGGAACTGCAGGAAGCTCTGCGAGAATACACTCTGGGCGCGGTCCTTCTTGATGATCGAAGGCTGGTATTCGACGCCGTCGAGAGCTGAAAGGCCACGCTCGCCCACGCCGGCAGCCGCGGCTTCCTGCCGGAACTGCTTCAGGAAGCCCTGAAAGCCCTTGGCCGAATTGCCGCAACTCGCGGCCTCCGCCGCACCGCCCGCCGCCAGCAAGGCCGCAAGGCCCCATGCCGCGATTCCGAAGGTCCGCATCCTTGTCTCTCTCCCGATTCGATCACGTGGTCACAAGACCTTTGGCGCTAAGTCCCGGTTTCGTCAAATTCATGGCTTGGCGGCGCGGCAAAGAAAATCCCTGCCGCGGAGCGGCAGGGAGAGGCGCATGCACACGCTTGCAGAAATCAATTGGTGAGGTAGACGGTTTGCCGGGAACCGCAGCCATGGTCCTTGGCAGAGGCCTTGGACTGGCTTCCCGTCTCGGTCCCGGGCTGGGCCTCGCTCATCGCGGGCTGCGTGGCGGCCGGGACGATGTCCTCGACGGCCGGGGCCTGCGGCTGGGGCTGGGCCACCACCGCATCCTCAGCCACGGCGGGCATCGCGATCACCGCGAGGAGGGCGGCGGCAGACAGAATGAGCTTCATCGGCGTTCTCCCTGGTTCGAGCGCTGGCCTGAAGCCTAACGCAGTTCTGGTGGAAACGCTCCACACAATCAGGTGATGGCGGAAAGCACCGCCCGGAGGCGCTGGGCCCGCGGATCTCCCAGGCAGGCGGCCCGGCACGCCAGAACGGCGGAGGACTTCAGGATCACCCCATCGTCCAGGATTTTGAGACTGTTGGCGGCAAGCGTCGAGCCTGTGGTGGTAATGTCGACGATGATCTCGGCAATGCCGGCCGCGGGGGCGCCCTCGGTGGCACCGAGGCTCTCGACGATGCGGTATCCCGTCACCCCTTTTTCGGCAAAGAATCGCCGGGTCAGGTTGTGGTACTTGGTGGCCACACGGAGGCGGCGCCCGTGGCGCTCGTAGAAGCTCTCGGCGATCTCGTCGAGATCGGCCATGGTGGCGACGTCGAGCCAGCATTCGGGCACCGCCACGACGACGTCCGCCGGGCCGAAACCCAGCCGCACCAGGAGTTCGACCGCGGGGTCGGCCGGGGCAATCTTCTCGTTGAGCAGGTCCTGCCCGGTGACGCCGAGGTCCACCTTGCCGTCCCTGAGGCTCTGGGCGATCTCCGAGGCGGAGAGAAAAGCGACCTCCACGCCGTCCAGGCCCTTGAGGAGCCCGCGATAGCCGCGTTCGGCGCCCAGCCTCTCGATCGAAAAACCAGCCCTGCCGAGAAGCTCGGCCGTGGCTTCCATGAGACGGCCCTTGGAGGGAATGGCAAGGGTGATGACGCTCACGCCAGCACCGCCTTCAGCCGGTCGGTGTGGATGGCGCAGCCGACCGCCGGAACCGGCACCGGAGAGCCCATGTCCGAAAGGAGATCGTCGTAGCGTCCGCCGCCCGCCACGGCCACCGGCCCATGCGGCGTGTCGGCCTCGATCTGGAAGGTGAAGCCCGTATAGTATTCGAGTTCGCGGCCGAAGCCCGCCGCGAAGCGGAAGCGGCGAGGGTTGAGGCCCAACTCCTCCATTTCGAAGAGGCGCCGCGCGTAGTGCTCCCGTGCGCCCTGGAAGCGCCCACCTCCGGCAATCGCGGCGAAATGCCCGTCCATTCCCGAGGCCTCGCCTGTGATCGCCAGATAGGCGTTGAGGGCCTCCGCCTTTTTCCGATCGAGCGGCGTCTCCTGCCGGTCAGCCGCCTTGTTGGCGAGGCGTTCGGCGATCTCGGCGAGGTCGCGACCGCCGACCAACGGAATCGTACGCGACCCGATTTCGGCCTCGACCACCGCCAGCGCATTACCGCCCGCCACCCGGTCGACCAGCGGTGAAATCGAGGTGCGGCGGGCCGAGCGCCCGGCGCAGAAGGATTCGAGAAGGTCCCTGAAGGCATGCGGCCGCCAGAAGTGGTGCCTGAGACGCCGCCGCCAGCGCTCCGGCATTTCGGTGTCGGCAAGCAGGGCCGAGAACAGCCCGAGGTCGCCGAAGCCAACCCGGTAGCGCGACAGTCCCGCCGCCTCGAGCGCAGAAATGGTGAGCTTCAGCACTCGCGCTTCCGCAGCGGCGGGCTCCCGCGCGCCAAACCATTCGAGTCCGGCCTGGGTGAATTCCTGCGGGCTCAGCAATTCGTCGGGATAGCGGAAGGCAGGGCCCAGATAGCAGTAGCGCCGCTCATCCGCGGGGTTGCCGGCGTGACTCAGGTGAAAGCGGCAGGCCGGAACGGTCAGATCCGGCCTCAGGCACATCTCGGCACCCGAAGGATCGGTGAAGACAAAGGTGCGGGCCCGGATGTCCTCGCCAGAGCGCTCGAGGAAGATGTCGGCGGGCTGGATGATGTCGGGCGCGATGTGCTCGAATCCGGCACGCTCGAACACGGCCATCAGCGCCTGGTTCTGGCGCTCCAGCGCGGCGCGTTCCGAACTGGGCTTACCGGCCATTGCGGCTCACTGGGCCAGCGCCTTCTTCACGGCGGAAACGAGATCTGCCTCCGGCACCGAGACCTGCGCCAGGCGCTTCAAGGCATATTCCTCGTGGCTGGCGATGTGGCTGGCAAGCTCGGCGCCGAGCCGCAGGTCCTTGATCTGCACCTCGCCTCTCGCCTTCTCGTCGCCGCCCTGTATCACCACGAGCGGCGCGCCGCGCTTGTCGGCATATTTCATCTGCGCCTTCATGCCGGCGGTGCCCACATACATCTCGGCGCGGATGCCGCCCTGGCGCAGGTGCTGCACCATCCGCCAGTAATCGCCCTGCCGCTCCTTGTCCATGACCAGGACGACGACGGGGGCGAGAATTGAAGATTCCTCCGCCTTGCCCACCAGCTTCAGCGCCGAGTAGAGCCGCGACACGCCGATCGAAAAGCCGGTCGCGGGCACCTGCTGCCCTGTGAAGCGGGCGACCAGGTCGTCGTAGCGGCCGCCGCCGCCTACTGAGCCGAAGCGAACCATGTGCCCCTCGTCGTCCTTCGTCTCCATCAGCAGTTCGCATTCGAAGACGGGGCCGGTGTAGTATTCAAGCCCGCGGACGACGGAGGAGTCGTAGCGGATGCGGTCCGCGCCGTAGCCCGCAGCTGCAAACAGCCCCTGCATGGCCTCGAGGTCGCGCAGTCCCTCCTCGCCAGTTTTGCTGTCCTGAACAAAGCGCGCGTCGAGCACAAGCGAGGTCGCGAAAGACAAACTGGCCTCGATCTGCTTTTCACTAAGCCCTGCGCCCTTCGTGAAGTCGCCTGACTCGTCCTTGCGGCCCTCGCCAAGCAGGAGAGCAACACCCTCCTTTCCCAGCCGATCGAGCTTGTCGAGCGCGCGAAGCCAAATGAGTTCAACGTCCTGAGGAATCTGGAACGTCTCGGTGAACCCCGTCAACAGCTTGCGGCTGTTGAACTTCATCACGTATTGACCGCGCTGCAGCCCCAGCGCCTCCATCGTGTCCGCCGCCATCATGCAGACCTCGGCATCGGCAACAGGCGAGGCGGAACCCACCGTATCGGCGTCGAACTGCATGAACTGGCGGAAGCGGCCGGGGCCCGGCTTCTCGTTGCGGAACACCCAGCCCTGCCGGTAGCTCCTGTAGGGCGTGGGCAGCTTCTGCTGGTTCTCGGCCACGAAGCGGGCGAGCGGGGCGGTCAGGTCATAGCGGAGCGAGAGCCACTGCTCGTCATCGTCCTGGAAGGAGAAGACGCCTGCATTGGGCCTGTCCTGGTCGGGCAGGAACTTGCCCAGTGCCTCGGTGTACTCCACGAAGGGCTGCTCGACCGGCTCGAAGCCATAGGCCTCGTAGACCTCCTGGATCTTCGCCAGCATGCGGCGGGTGCCGCGGATCTCGTCCGGGCCAATGTCGCGGAAGCCCTTGGCGACGCGCGCCTTGGGCCGGTGCTCTTTGATCATCTCGAAGACAACTCGCTCGAATTGGCGGGTTATCTAGAGGAACGGGGCGGATGGGGCAACCACAACCGCTTCCCCCTTGTGAGCGTCACCTGTCCCGGCGCACTTTCTGGAATTGCTCGCCCAGGCCGTCGATCCCGAGGCGCATGGTGTCGCCGGGCTTCAGATAGACCGGCGGCTTCATGCCCATTCCGACGCCCGGCGGCGTGCCGGTGGTGATGATGTCGCCCGGCATGAGCGTGAAGAACTGCGAGAGATAGGCCACGATGTGCGCGACGCCGAACACCATGGTGGCGGTCGAGCCGTCCTGCACGCGCTTGCCGTTGAGCTCGAGCCACATGCGGAGCTTCTGCGGGTCGGGCACCTCGTCCGCCGTCACCAGCCACGGCCCCACCGGCCCGAAGGTGTCGTAGGACTTTCCCTTCGTCCACTGGCCGGAGCGCTCCGCCTGGAATTCGCGTTCGGAAAGGTCGTTGATGGTGCAATAGCCGGCGACGTGGGCAAGCGCATCCTTCTTCTTGATGTTCTTCGCCCTGGTGCCGACGATGACGCCCAGCTCCACCTCCCAGTCGGATTTCCTGGACTTGGGCGGCAGCGTCACGTCGTCATAGGGGCCAGAAAGGCAGCTCACCTGCTTGGTGAAGACCACGGGCTCCTTCGGCACCTGCAGGCCCGACTCCGCGGCGTGGTCGGAATAGTTGAGGCCGATGGCGATGAACTTCTGAGGATTGGCGATGCAGGCGCCGATCCTCGGCTTGCCGCGCACGAGGGGGAGCGATTCCGGCTTGATCTTCCGGAGCCGCGCGAGGCCTTTCGCTCCGATCGCCTCGCCGGTGATGTCGGGCACCACGGCGGAGAGGTCGCGGATCTTGCCGTCCTTGTCGAGCAGCCCGGGCTTTTCCTTGCCCGCCGGACCGTAGCGCAAAAGCTTCATCTGTCGCCCCCTTGGTTTCGCCCGGCCTCGAGCCGGTGCTCATGACGCATGGCCGCAAAATGACGGCGATTGCGGCATAAGTCAAAAGCCTTCCGCACAGGGAAGCCTTGCACGGGAGAAGGCCTCAGGCGCCGCGCACGATGATGACATGCATGTTCTTGGGGCCATGGGCCGGGCGCACGATGGTCTGCTCGATGTCGGCGGTGCGCGAAGGCCCCGAGATCATGTTGACGGTGCGCGGCATGCGTGCCTCGCCGAATTGCCTGCGGAGCTTCGTCCAGGCTTCCTCGTAGCCCGCGAAGATCGATGATGCTTCGAGCACCACGATATGCGCCTCGGGCAGAAAGTTGAGCGTCGTCGGATTGTCTGGTCCGGAGATCTGGATCACGGTGCCGGATTCGGCCACGCCCGCGAAGGCGCGCGTGATCGAGGCGCGGTCGGTGTCCTCCGCCCTTCCAACCGTAACCTCGAGCGCGCCGCCGCGGTGCCAGGGGAGCTTCGCCAGCACCGGATCGGCGCCGCGCCTCACCCGGGCCGGCAAGTTGGCGTTGCGGAGATAGGCCGCAACCGCATGCGGCACGTCGTTGACGTCGTCCAGCACTTCAACGGTGCCTCCGACAGCCTGCATCAGCTCGGTGAAGACGCGCATGCGGTGCTCATCATCGCCGATGCCGCGCTCCGGTATAAGGTTGCGCGGGTGTTCCGCCAGCCTGTGGTCCACCGCAGCCCGGCGCGCCTCACCGGGCGCCTTCGGCAGCTTGTCCCGAATTCGGGCGAGGATCTGCTCACGCGCATTCATCGGCGGCGCTCCTTCCAGAGCTGGTGGAAGGTTTTCCCCTGGGGGGCCGGAAAGTCGCGGAACTCGGTCCAGCCGGAGGCGAGTGGCACTTTCCCCAGCCTGCCCTTGCCGTGCCCCTGGTTGGTGAGGACGCGCGCGGCGAGTGCGGTCGCCTTCCGGTAAAGGGCAGGCCGCTTCGCGAGCCAGGCCCAGAGGCTGATGCCCCAGCGCATGGAGGCGGGTTGCAGGTGGCGCTCGAATTCCTTCTCGCGCCAGTGGCGCAGCATCTTCGGCAGCGGAATGCGCATCGGGCAAACCTCCTCGCAGCGACCGCAGAAGGTGGAAGCATTGGGAAGGTGGCGTGCATTCTCGATGCCGACCAGGGCTGGCGTGACCACAGAACCTATAGGGCCTGGATAGACCCAGCCATAGGCGTGGCCACCCACCGCATTGTAGACCGGGCAGTGGTTGAGGCAGGCGCCGCAGCGGATGCAACGCAGCATGTCCTGGAACTCGGTGCCGAGCACGTTCGACCGGCCGTTGTCGAGGATGACGACGTGATATTCCGCCGGGCCGTCCGAGTCGCCCGGGCGGCGGGGGCCGGTGGAGAGCGTGGTGTAGTTCGAGAAATCCTGCCCGGTCGCCGAGCGCGCCAGAACACGCAGGATGGTGGCGGCGTCCTCGAGCGTCGGCACGATCTTCTCGATCGAGGCGATGACGATGTGAACCCGGGGCAGAGTCTGCGTCAGGTCGCCGTTGCCCTCGTTGGTCACGATGATCGAGGTGCCGGTCTCGGCCACCAGGAAATTGGCGCCCGTGATTCCGGCATCGGCATCGAGATATTTCTGGCGGAGAACGCTGCGGGCCTCCTCGACCAGGGCCGGGATTTCGGTCAGGTCGCGGGCTGGGTCGAGATGGGTGTGTGTCCTGCGGAAATCGGCCTCCACCTGGTCGCGCGTGAGATGCACGGCAGGGGCGATGATGTGGCTCGGCCGCTCGTTGCGGATCTGGATCAGGTATTCGCCGAGATCCGTCTCGACGGGCGTGATGCCATTGGCCTCGAGATGGTGGTTGAGGTCGATCTCTTCCGAGATCATCGACTTGCCCTTGGTGACGAGCTTCGCGCCTGCCCGCTGGCAGATGCCGAGGATTGCGGCGCGCGCCTCCTCCGCAGTCCGGGCCCAGTGGACGTGGCCGCCCGCCTCCTTCACCTTTTCTTCGTAGCGCTCGAGATAGAGGTCGAGATGGTCGAGCACGTGGTTCTTGATGTCGCGCGCCTGGTCGCGCAGGCGATCGAACTCGGGCAGCGCCTCGCGCGCCTTGGAGCGCTTGGCGATGAAGCGCGGGCCCGTCTCCGTCATGGCATATTGCAGCTGGCCGTCGGCCAGGGCCTTAGAAACGTTCTGCGGGAAGGCGGTGCTGGACATTTCCATCACTCGGCCTCCGCGATGGGCGGGGTCCCGGTGTCCCCGGCCAGCACCTCGGCCACGTGGCGCACCTTCACGGCCGAGCCCTCGCGCTTCAGCTTCCCCGCCATGTTCATGAGGCAGCCAAGATCGCCCGCGATCAGCGTATCGGCACCCGTCGCATGGATGTGCTTCACCTTCTTCTCCAGCATCTTGTTCGAGATGCCGGGATACTTGACGCAAAAGGTGCCGCCGAAGCCGCAACAGACATCGGAGTCGGTCATTTCGCGGAGACTCACACCTTCGACACTCGCCAGCAGCTGGCGCGGCTCCGCCCTGATGCCGAGTTCACGCAGGCCCGAACAGGAGTCATGGTAGGTCGCGCGTGCGGGGAAGGCGGCGTTCACCCTATCCACCTTCATCACCCGGGTGAGGAAGGAGACGAGCTCATGGGTGCGGCCCGCCAGGTCAACTGCGTCCTCATGGTCCGTCGTGCCGGGCTCGAAGAGTTCGGGATAGTGCTTCACGATCATTCCGCCGCAGGAGCCGGATGGCGCCACGACGTAATCATAGCCCTTGAAGGCGGCGATCACGTTGCGGGCGAGGGCCACAGCATCAGCCCTGTCGCCCGAGTTGAAGGCGGGCTGGCCGCAGCAGGTCTGCGTCTCCGGCACCTCGACCCGGCAGCCGGCGTCCTCCAGCAGCTTCACCGCCGCGAAGCCCACCGACGGCCGGAAGAGATCAACCAGGCAGGTGACGAAAAGACCAATTCGGGGAGACGTATCGGGCATGGAACCTCGGGGCAATCACGGCGACGGGTTTTGCCAGCCCCCGTGATCGCCCGCAAGGCGTTTCGCGGTCACATCTTCGTCTTGAGATAGGCGAGGAGATCGGCGCGCTCCTCGGGCTTCTTCAGGCCGGGAAAGACCATCTTGGTGCCCGGGACCACCTGCTTCGGGTTCTCGATGTAAGTGAGGAAAAGCTCCTCGGTCCACACCGGGTTCGCCTTGGCGAACTCGTGCATCGCGTCGGAATACTTGTAGTTCTGCACCGCGGCGACGTTGCGGCCGATCAGCCCCTTGAGATGAGGGCCGACGCGGTTGGTTTCGGCATCCGCCATATGGCAGGCCTTGCATTTGGCAAAGACCTTCTCGCCCTTTGCGGCATCGCCCTGTACGGCGGCCTGATCCGCGGGAGCCGCTGCCGGCGGTGTCTGGCTCTCCGTCTGGGCCAGGGCGGCGGCGGGCAGGGCCAGCGCGGCCAGAATGGCGATCGTCACAGTCTTCATGTTCGGCTCTCCGATGTTCTGTCATTGCAATGGCGATGAATCGCGGTTTAATGCGAGGCCGTAGAACGCCTCAGCACCCGAAAAGATCAACCCCATGCTCACGATGCCCATTCCTGACGCGGAGGTCATCGGCCGCCGGGCCGAGATCGCCGCCGCGCTCCGCCGGATCGTTCCGGGGGAAGGGGTGGTGGAAGCTCCCGTGGAGATGCGAGCCTACGAAACCGACGGTCTCACCGCCTACCGGCAGTTGCCGCTCGTTGTGGTGCTGCCGGAGACGACGGCTCAGGTTTCCGAGATCCTCAGATATGCTCATGAGAACGCCATCAAGGTGGTGCCGCGCGGTGCGGGCACCTCGCTGTCGGGCGGGGCGCTGCCCCTGGCCGACGGCATCCTGCTGGGGATGGCCAAGTTCAACCGAATCCTCGAGATCGATTACGAGAACCGCTGCGCCGTGGTGCAACCAGGGGTCACCAATCTCGGGATCACCAGGGCCGTGGAGCACAGGGGCTTCTATTACGCGCCCGACCCTTCCTCGCAGATCGCCTGCACCATCGGCGGCAACGTGGCGGAGAACTCGGGCGGCGTTCACTGCCTGAAATACGGCCTTACCGCCAACAACGTGCTGGGGATCGAGATGGTGCTGATCACCGGAGAGGTGGTGCGGCTCGGCGGCAAGCATCTCGACAGCGAGGGCTATGACCTCCTTGGCCTGATGACGGGCTCGGAGGGGCTTCTCGGCGTCGTCACCGAGGTGACCGTCCGCATCCTCCAGAAGCCCGAAACCGCGCGCGCCGTGCTCGTCGGCTTTCCCTCGAGCGAAGATGCCGGCCAGTGCGTGGCAGACATCATCTCGGCCGGGATCATCCCTGGCGGCATGGAGATGATGGACCGCCCGGCGATCCATGCGGCGGAGGAATTCGTGCGCGCCGATTATCCACTCGACGTGGAGGCGCTGCTCATCGTCGAGCTCGACGGGCCGCAGGTCGAGGTCGACCACCTGATCGCGCGCGTCTCCCAGATCGCCAAGACCAACCGCTCGACGACGCTTCGCGTCTCGGCTTCGGAGGAAGAGCGTCTCCTGTTCTGGGCTGGCCGCAAGGCGGCCTTCCCTGCCGTGGGGCGGATTTCCCCTGACTATCTCTGCATGGACGGCACCATCCCGCGCAAGCGCCTGCCGGACGTGCTGCAGGGCATGGCGGAACTTTCGCGCCTGCACCGGCTGCGCGTTGCCAACGTCTTCCACGCCGGCGACGGCAATCTCCATCCGCTGATCCTCTACGATGCCAACGACCCGGACGAGCTCGAGCGGGCCGAGAGGTTCGGTGCCGACATCCTGAGGCTCTGCGTCAAGGTCGGCGGCGTGCTCACCGGCGAACATGGCGTCGGCATCGAGAAGCGCGACCTGATGACCGAGATGTTTTCTGAAACCGATCTCGCCCAGCAGATGCGCGTCAAGTGCGCCTTCGACGAGAAGGGGCTTCTCAATCCGGGCAAGGTATTCCCCACCCTTCACCGCTGCGCCGAAATGGGGCGCATGCATGTGCGCGGCGGCCAGCTCCCCTTCGCCGAGATTCCGAGGTTCTGATGCAGCAGAGCCTGAAGCCCGTCTCCGAAATGGAGCTGTCGGACATGGTCGCTGCCGCCGAAGGACCGCTCGAGATCATCGGTACCGGCACGAAGCGCTCGCTCGGAAGGCCGGTCCAGGCTGCGGCCACGCTCGACATGTCGGGCTTCACGGAGGTCATCGCCTATGAACCCGAGGAGCTGATCCTCGAGGTCGGCGCGGGCGCGCGGCTCTCCGAAGTGGAGCAGATGATCGGAGCGAAAGGTCAGCAACTCGCCTTCGAGCCGCCGGACTGGTCCGCCCTTCTCGGCAGCGCCCATGGCGGCACCGTGGGGGGCCTCGTCTCCTGCAACCTGTCCGGCCCGCGCCGCATCAAGGCGGGCGCGGTGCGCGACCACATGCTGGGGCTGCGCGGCGTGACGGGAACGGGCGAAATCTTCAAGGCCGGAGCCCGGGTCGTCAAGAACGTTACCGGCTATGACCTCGCGAAGCTGCTCACCGGCTCCTACGGCACGCTCGCCGTCCTCACCTCGGTGATTCTCAAGGTGCTGCCCGCTCCCGAGACAGAGGAGACGGTCGTCCTCACCGATCTCGAGGACGAGAGCGCGGTGAAGGCCATGAGCCTCGCCATGCAGTCGTCTTGCGAGGTGTCCGCCGCCGCCTTCGTTCCCGGAGAGGCCGTCTATCTGAGGCTCGAGGGCATCGCGCCCTCCGTCGCCTCCCGCAGAGACCAGCTGGCAAGAAGCCTGGGCCGGCCGATCGAGGTCCTGGCGGCGAAGAGCTCCGCCGCCCAGTGGCGCTCGATCCGCGATGGGGCAGCCTTCGCCGACCGCCCGGATCACCCGCTGTGGCGGCTCTCCGTCACGCCCTCGGAAGCGCCGCGGCTCGTACGCACGCTGCGCGAGCGGCTCGACATCCGCTATCTCTTCGACTGGGCCGGAGGGCTCGTCTGGCTCGAGGTGCCTCCCGCGCCCGACGCCTCGGCAGCGCTGCTGCGCCAGGAGCTCGCATCAGGCCATGCGACGCTGATACGGGCCGCCGAAGCCGTGCGCGCGACTGTCGAAGTCTTCCAGCCGCAGCCTGCCGCCCTCGCGGGGCTTTCTGCGCGCGTGAAGGATTCCTTCGACCCGCGCCACATCTTCAATCCAGGCCGCATGTACCGGGGCCAGTAATGCAGACCGCGTTCACGACAGACCAGCTCGCAACCCCGCGCATCGCGGAGGCCAACACCATCCTCCGCAAATGCGTGCATTGCGGCTTCTGCACCGCCACCTGCCCCACCTATGTGCTGCTCGGCGACGAACTCGACAGCCCGCGAGGCCGCATCTACCTCATCAAGAACATGCTGGAGAGCGGCGAACCGGCCACCGCCGAGACGGTCAAGCACCTTGACCGCTGTCTCTCCTGCCTCTCCTGCATGAGCACCTGCCCGTCGGGTGTTCACTACATGCACCTCATCGACGAAGCGCGCGCCCATGTCGAGGAAACCTACGAGAGGCCGCTCTTCGAGCGGCAGCTGCGCAACGTGCTGGCCTACACAATGCCGCGGCCCGTGCTGTTCCGGCTGTCGCTCATCGCGGCCAAGCTCGCATCGCCGCTGGCTCCCCTGGCCCGCTCCTTCGGCGCAACGCGGATCGCGGCGCTCCTGGGCCTGGTGCCGAAGACACTGCCCGCACCCGAGCGCTTCGGCCAGCCCGGCACCTATCCAGCCCAAGGACCGAAGAAGGGGCGCGTCGCGCTGCTCATGGGCTGCGTGCAGAGCGTGCTCGATCCTGGCATCAACGCGGCGACGATCCGGCTGCTCAATCGCCTCGGCTTCGAGGTGGTGGTATCAGGAGAGGAATCCTGTTGCGGCTCGCTGACCCACCACATGGGCAAGGAGGAAGATGCGCTCGCCCGTGCCCGCCGTTCGGTGGACCAGTGGATCAAGGCCGAGGTCGACGCCGTCATCATTACCGCCTCGGGATGCGGCACCACCGTCAAGGACTATGGCCACATGCTGCGCCTCGATCCGGCCTATGCGGAGAAGGCAAAGGCGATTGCCGAAAAGGCGAAGGACGTCACCGAGTTCCTCGCCGCACAGAACCTGCCGGAGGGAGCAGGCGGGCTCCGCCTCGCCTATCATTCCGCATGTTCCATGCAGCATGGCCAGAAGATCAGGGCGGAGCCGCTGAAGCTTCTCCGCCGCGCCGGCTTCAGCGTAATGGAGGTGCCGGAAGGCCATCTCTGCTGCGGCTCGGCAGGCACCTACAACATCCTTCAGCCCGAGATCGCCCGAAACCTCCGCGACCGCAAGGTGGCGAACATCGAATCGCTCCAGCCCCAGGCAATCGCCACCGGAAATATCGGCTGCATGACCCAGATCGGCTCCGGCACGGCAATACCCATCCTCCACACAATCGAGCTTCTCGACTGGGCCTATGGTGGGCCCCGGCCCGAAAAGCTCGGGACGACCGAGTAGGAGGATGGCGCGGTCCGGAAGAGGTCTCGACATCGCTCCTCCGCTGATCGAAGCGCATGTTCGCGTCCTATCGCCGGATGCGCTGGCCTTCATCGACGCGCTTGCCCAGTTCCTGCCACCGCCGCCGTCCTCGGAGTCGATCCCCACCTCCTTCCAGCAGCGGACGGCGGCGATCCGCGCCGCGGCTTGGAAGGCGCCCCTGCCGGCGCGGGAATTCCAGGACCTGAGAACGGGCCTGCTTGCCCCCCTGCACCGCCCGGGCCTCCTCGGTGCGCTCAATTCCGGAGCACGGCTCTGCCTCGCCGATCTCTGCGATGCGACGTCCTGGCAGTGGGACAGCCTCATGGCCGGCCAGGCGAACCTCATGGACCGCTGGACCAGCGCCATGGAGCACGTCCATCCGGAGACGGGAAAGCGGATGTCGCTGCCGCAGCGGCTGCCCGCCCTCATGTTGCGCGTGCGCCCCCTCCAGGCCGAGGAGCCGCGGGTCAAGAGCTGGGGCCAGTCCCTGCCGGCCGGATTGTTCGATGCTGCGCTTTACCTGTTTCATTCCGCCAAGACGTCGTTGGCGAAAGCGTCTGGCCCCTATCTGTGCCTGACCGGGGTTTCCTCCCGTACGCAGGCCCGGCGCTGGAACGACGGCCTCGTCGCGGCCCAAAGCCTGCTAGGCCTGCCCGCTGGAACGGTACGGGTGATGGTGAGCATCGATACGCCGGGAGGACTTTGGGACGTCGACGAGATCCTGCATGAACTTCGCGACCATGTTGCCGCCGTGTCGAGCGGAGGCCATCGCCTGGCGCTCGCCTGCGCCCGCCTCGCACTCTCCCGCAGGGGCGGCACGCTGCCCGATCCCTTCCTGATCGAGCAGGCGGTTTCCGCCCATCTCGTGCGCACCGCCCACCGCCGCGGCATCCCGGCGATTTCCGCCGCGATGCGCACCGATGCCAAGGAAGAAGCGGCGCGCGCAGTGCGCAGCGGCTGGGACGGGCTGATCCTCTCCGGCCCGGAGGAGGTCGGCCCCGCGGCCCGGGTCCTCAATGACGGCATGCCGACACCCAACCAGATCTACGTGACACGGGACGAGGCACCGGAACTCGCCGAAAGCTTTGCCGAGGTCCCCGGCCCGGCACCGGACGAGGAACTGTTCCGGGCCGCCATTCGCGAAGCCCTGTTCACCTTCGAGAACTGGCTCTCGGGGAGGAGTTCAGGTGGCCGAACGGACCTCTCCCGAGCCGAATTCAATGTTCTTGCCGCCTGGCATTGGATCAAGCGGGGCACCCGGCTCAGCGCCGACAGGAGAGCCGGCGAAGCCTTCTATGAGGACGTCATGCTTGGCATTCTGAAGCAGCTCAGGGCCGAACTCGGCGAGGAGCAATACAGGCTCGGCCGCTACCGGGACGCGGTGATACTGTTGCGGAGCCTCGTGCTCTCGAAGGAGCTTCCGGCCTCCTTCCCCATCCTGGCTGCCCGCAAGTTCTGACTTTAGGGCAAGTCCGCCTGCCTGCGCGGGGAACCCGCCGCCGCCTGGTGCCGTTGCGGCTTTCTCAACGTCACGGGAGATTGCAGAATGTTGAAGTGGGCGCTCATTTTCCTCGTCATCTCGATCATCGCCGGTGCCTTTGGCTTCACCGGCCTCGCATCGGGGGCCGCAAGCATCGCCAAGATCTTGTTCTTCATCGCCATCGCGATCTTCGTGATCTTCTTGGTGCTGGGCCTCGTCGCAGGCGAAGCGATCTTCTGAGCCTAGAACTATTCGGGCGCGGCGCAGTTTATGCCTCACGTTCATAGAGGGGTGGACATGCGCCGGATCCGATATTGCTATAAACGCAACCGCGGAATGTGGGGGCTTGCCTTTCCCCATGAATGGCGGATCGAGATCGACCCGGCACTAGACGACAAGACGCTTCTCGATATCGCGATCCACGAAGCGGCCCATGTAGTGATCCCCGAGCTCGACGAAGCCAAGGTCGACAGGCTCGGACGTCACGCTGCCGACCTTCTGTGGCGCATGGGGTTCCGCCGCGCCGGTGAGGAATAGTGCGCCGCCCGACGAGGAACTTTCCCGCCCAGATTGCCGTTCGAAGAATGTAATTCCTCAGCCGGAACGATCCACATGGTCAAGAAAGTGCGATACCAGGAAAATCGGACCGATCGGTCCCGCGGCGACAACGAACGGCGGGAGCGCTGGGTGTTCGAGCCTCTCGACTGGGCGCTGCTGGCGGCCGTCGGGCTCTTGGCCCTGTGGCTGCAGTGGCTGCTCGCGGCCCTTGCAGGCTGAACTGAAGAAGCGCTCACACGATTCAACCTGCGGGTGATTGCCCCAACTTTGACGTTGGGCAATATTCGAGAGGGCAACCTATCGGACCGCAACCTTGGAACGGGATCTGACGCCAGCTCTCGATGAACTGCATGACGCCTTCGCGCGGGCGAAAGCCCAGGTTCATGTGCTGAGGCTTGCGGTCACGGCAATTCAAGACGAAGGCGACATTCGGGCGCTCATCGCCTGCCTCACCGGAATAGAAGACGACCTTCGCGCGGCCGAGACGCTGCTCAAACATTGACGCTCGGGGAGTGGTACCGCCTCCCCGGCTCGAACGGGGGACCCCTAGATCCACAATCTAGTGCTCTAACCAACTGAGCTAAGGCGGCATCATCTACGCAGAAGGATCACCTTCGGCGCCTTCGGGGGTTCCTAACCGCAGTTTCTCTGAATTTCAAGACAACAAAAAGGCCCGCCGGGCTGGGGCGGGCCATTCAAGTTGCGGCGCCGGCGCGGGAGAAGCGCCGGAGCCAGGGAGGAACGTCAGGCCGCGGCCTTGGAGAAGCTGGCGAGCGACTTGGTCACGCTCTCCTGAACCGGCTTCAGCGATTCCTTGGCCAGGGCCACGGAAAGCTCGCCCAGTTCCGAGACCTGGCGCTGCATCGTCTCCGCCTGGTCCTTGAAGAAGGACTGCTGCAGGCTGAGGGCCTCGGCGGGGTCGCGGACGGCCACGAACTTGCGGGCAAAGGCAAACCCGGCATTCATGTTGAGCTGCGCGAATTCCATCGCCTTCAGATGAATGTCGGTCACGCGGTTCTTGTAGGCATTGGCAGCCGCGTCCAGGATCTGGACGTTGCCATGGGCCACCTCGGTGACCTTCTCAAAGGCGGCCTGCGCCTGATCGACGGTCTTCTGGGCAAAATTGGCAACCTGGTCGGCCATCTGGGCCTGAGCTTCGGTGGGCATCTCGGACTTGGCTTTCTTGCTGGACATGATGATCTCCTCTTTGGAACCAATATAGTCCACTTCATTGTGCAGTGCAATATAAATGTTGCAGCGCGTCAACCGGGTTGAGCGGCTCACGGAAAGATGGACGGGCGGTGGCGAATTCGTTTAGGTTAAGCGCGGGTTAAGATTGGGCGCATGGCGAAGCGCCCGCGAGGGTGCTGGGTTGTCCGACGCTACGACACCGACGCTGGAAGATTTGCGGGACATTCCTGAAGCGGCATGGCTCTGGGACGGGGCCCGCGCAAGGATTGTCTGGGCGAACCGCGCCGGCATCGCCTACTTCGGCGGGGCCTCCCTCTTCGACCTCGTTGACCGGCCCTTCGACCTCATGGAGCCCGGTGTCGAACAGATCGTCACATTCGCCCGCCGGTTGCGCCGCGGCCAGGTTGAGACGGCGCTGCTGCATTTCCCTTCCGCTGGAGCCACCGCGCCGCTCGAATGCCGCTGCATGGTGCATGCCCTCGCCGATGGCCGGCCGGGGCTCCTCGTTGTGGCGCGCCACTCGCCGGTCCAGCAAGCCGCGAGAGCGGCGGAGGACATTCTCGCCGCCTTCGACCTCCTGCCTTCCGCAGCCCTGCTGATCGGGCGGGACGGCACAATTCGCCACCTCAATGCGGCCGCCCTCCTGCTGCTCGGCGCCGGGCAGCGCGCGAGCCTTGCAGGCCTGATGGGTGAGCCCTCCGCGGCAGACGAGCTCCTGGCTCGCATCGAGGCGGGCGGCACGGTGGCGATGACGCGCAGCCTCCCGGTGCGCCTCGGGGCCCGCGAGATCAGGATCACCGCCCGCCGGCTCGAGCGCGCTGGCGAAACCTCTGCCTTTGCCCTCCTCCTGCTCGACGATGTCACCGAACGCCGGGCGCTTGAACTCAGGCTCAGCGGCGAGGAGCCGGCAAGACCCGAAGGCAGGGCTGGAACCCGGAATTCCGGGTCGGCGACAGGCCTAACGGGGGCAGATGCCGCAGCCTTCGAGCAGCTGGGCCGGGCCCTGCAGGAAGGCCTGAAGCAATCCACGCCACGCCCCGTGGATCAGGTGGAAGCAGCATCCCCGTCGGCGGAGCCGCCGGCGCCGCCGCCAACACCGCGGCGCAAGCTCCAGCGCATACCCGACCAGGTGCGGCTGCCGCTCGAGAACCGCGCCGACGCCGTGCTCGTCGCCAAGGACGGGCAACTTCTTTTCGCCAACCCGGCGGCGGCCCGGCTCTTCGGTCATGAGACCGGTGAAGACGTGATCAACGATGCACGCCTGCAGGGCCGCTTCGGGCAGCTCGGCCAGTCGCTGCCACCCTCCGACATCGCAGCCGACGGCGGCCGCTCGGCCCATGCCAGCGTCCACATGACGGTCATTCCCTGGCTTGGGGGGCCTGCCCGCCAGTTCGTGCTGCGCAAGTCGGAGCCGCAGAAGGCCGAACGGGCAGAACTCCGCCTGGCGTCTTCGCCCCTGCTCGAGCCCGCGCCCGCAGAGGCGAATCCGCATGCCGCCCCCCTGCCCGTTCACGGGCAGGCGGCGGAGCCAGTGCCGGAACCCTCCGCCGCGGCGAAGCCCTCGGCCGAGGTCATCCCACTGCCGCTCCGGGCCAACCCCTCTGAGGCCGACCAGGAACTCAGGGCCATTCTCGACACGGCGGCGGACGGCATCATTACGCTCGATGCCGAGGCGCGCATCCACACCTTCAGCGCCGGGGCCGAGGCGATCTTCGGCTGGCGGATCGCGGACGTTGCCGGGAAGCCATTTCTCGATCTCCTCGCGCCCGAGAGCCGCAAGCTGGTGCGCGACTATCTGGCCGCGCTGCAGGGCCCGGGGCTTGCCAGCGTCTTCAACGACGGGCGCGAGGTGACGGCCACCGTCCGCCAGGGCGGAACGGTGCCTCTGTTCCTCACCATCGGCAGGCTGCAGGCGCCGCGTTCGCAGGCGGCCTTCTGCGCCGTGGTGCGCGACATAACCCAGTGGAAGAAGACCGAGGCGGAGCTGCGCGAGGCGAAGGAGCGCGCCGAAGCGACCAGCCGGCAGAAATCCGAGTTCCTCGCCAGCGTCAGCCATGAGCTCAGGACGCCGCTCAACGCCATCATGGGCTTCTCGGAGGTGATGCGGCTCGGCCGCTTCGGAGAAATCGACAACGAGAAATACCGCGGCTACGTGCAGGACATCCATGCCAGCGGAGCGCATCTCCTGTCGCTCATCAACGACCTCCTCGACCTCTCCAAGGTGGAGGCGGGCAAGCTCGAGCTGAACTTCACCGCCGTCAATCTCGGCGATGTCGCGGATCACGCGATGAAGATGCTGCAGGAACAGGCGACCGCGGCGCGAGTCGTGCTCAGGAAGTCCCTGCCGGCGGAGCTTCCCAACGTCGTGGCCGATCTCCGCTCGATGCGGCAGATCATGCTGAATCTCGTTTCCAACGCCATCAAGTTCACCGATGCCGGCGGACAGGTGGTGATCTCGGCCCTGCTCGCCCCCACCGGCGAACTGAAGCTCAGGGTGAAGGACACCGGCATCGGCATGACGGCGGAACAGCTCAGGGATGCGCTCGAGCCGTTCCGGCGAGTCGCCACCGAGGGCCGCGAGGTGCAGGGAACTGGGCTGGGCCTTCCCCTCACCAAGGCGCTGGTCGAGGCGAACCGCGCGAGCTTCGATCTCTCGAGCGAGCCGCGCCGCGGCACACTCGCCGAAATCACCTTCCCGACGACGCGCGTCCTGGCGGAATAGGCTCCCAATGGCCGTTGCCGAGGTCCGGCCCGCGCCGCAGAGACCACCGCGGCCCTGGAGCGAGAGGCTGCTCGGCGCAGCAGCACTGGTGACGGGCGTCGCCCTGGCACTCCCCGTCCTCACCATTCTCGTCCTCGCCTTCACGCCCACCGAAAACGTCTGGCCGCACCTGATCGCAACCGTGCTGCCGGGCTATGTGCTGCGCACCTTGGGACTGATGCTGGGAGTGGGAATCATCACCTTCGTGGTGGGCACCGCGGTGGCCTGGCTCGTCACCATGTGCCGCTTCCCGCTGCGCCCGCTCTTCGTGTGGGCCTCGCTCCTGCCGCTCGCCATGCCGGGCTACATCGTCGCCTATGCCTACGTCGATTTCCTGAGCTATGCGGGGCCGTTCCAGACGTGGCTCAGGGGCGTCTTCGGCTGGAAGAGCCCGGGGGATTACTGGTTCCCCGAGATCCGCTCGCTCGGCGGCGCCATCTTCGTGCTCTCGATGGTGCTTTATCCCTACGTGTTCCTCACCGCGCGAGCGAGCTTCATCCGCCAGCCGGCAACCCAGCTCGAGGTCGCCCGCGCTCTCGGCCGCACGCCGTGGGGAGCCTTCCGCAGTGTGGCGCTGCCGCTCGCGCGGCCCGGAATCGCCGTCGGCGTTTCGCTCGCGCTGATGGAGTGCTTGAACGACATCGGTGCCGCCGGCTTCTTCGGGGTGCGGACGCTGACGCTCGGCGTCTACACCACCTGGCTCTCGCAGGGTAACCTCGGAGGTGCCGCGCAGATCTCGGCGGTGATGCTGCTCTTCATCTTCGTGCTGGTGTGGTTCGAGCGCACGGCGCGGCGCAAGCAGTCCTTCGTTCTCCCCGCCCAGCGCCCCCGCCAGCCCGACCGCATCCGGCTCAATGGCTGGCAGCGCGTGCTGGCCGTCTTCGTCTGCGCCCTGCCGGTCCTGATCGGCTTCGTCGTCCCGGCGCTCATCCTGATGAACTTCGCCGCCTCGCGCCTCGAGGAGGCCTATTCCGTCACCTACCTCAAGGCTGTCTATCACTCGCTGCTGCTGGCGGGGCTCGCAGCAGGGTTCGCCGTGCTGCTCGGTCTCGTTCTCGGCTATGCCAACCGCGCCGTGCGCAAGGGCCTCACCAGCAAGATCATTCGGCTCGCCAGCATGGGCTATGCCATCCCGGGAACGGTGCTGGGCATCGGCGTGCTGATCCCGCTCGCCGGCTTCGACAATGCGCTCGACAGCTTCCTGCGCGACACCTTCGGCGTTTCGACCGGCCTCCTGCTCTCTGGCTCGATCGCCGCCATCATCTTCGCCTATGTCGTGCGCTTCCTCGCCGTGTCGTTCGGCGCCATCGAAACAGGCCTGCAGAAGGTGACGCCCAACGTCGCGGCCGCCGCGCGCACGTTGGGGCGCGGGCCGATCGCCGCATTCTCCGAGGTGCACCTGCCTCTGCTCAGGCCCGCACTCGTCTCGGCGGCTCTTCTCGTCTTCGTCGACTGCATGAAGGAACTGCCCGCCACACTCATCCTCCGTCCCTTCGATTTCGAGACGCTCGCGACGAGCGTTTTCATGCTTGCCTCGCTCGACCAACTGGAGGAGAGCGCTCTGCCCGCCCTCACCATCGTGGCGGCGGGGCTGCTGCCGGTGATCCTGCTCTCACGCACACTGCACGAGCCGCACATCACGTCCTGAGTTCGAGAAGGTCCTTGTAGAGGTCGAGTGCTTCCGGGTTGGCGAGCGCCTCCTTGTTCTTGACCGCGCGCCCATGCACCACGTCCCTCACAGCGAGCTCTGTGATCTTGCCGGACTTGGTGCGCGGAATGTCTGCCACGGCCACGATCTTCGCCGGTACGTGGCGGGGCGAGGCGCCTTCGCGGATCTGCTTCCTGATCCTTTGACCGAGGGCCTCGTCGAGCACAGCACCGGGCCTCAGCCGGACGAAGAGAACGACCCGCACGTCATTGTCCCAGTCCTGGCCGATCGCCAGCGCTTCGATCACCTCCGGCACCTGCTCGACCTGGGCATAGATCTCGGCCGTGCCGATCCGCACGCCGCCGGGGTTGAGCGTCGCGTCCGAGCGGCCGTGGATGATCATGCCGCCGTGGGGCGTGATCTCGGCGAAGTCGCCATGACACCAGATGTTGGGAAAACGCGCGAAATAGGCGTTGTGATACTTCGATCCGTCGGCATCGTTCCAGAACATCACGGGCATGGAGGGGAAGGGCTTCACGCAGACGAGTTCGCCCTTCTCGTTTCTCACCGGCTCTCCCGCCTCGTCATAGACGTCGACCGCCATGCCCAGCATCGGGCCCTGGATCTCGCCGCGCCACACGGGCGAAAGCGGGTTGCCGCCCACGAAACACCCGCAGATGTCTGTTCCTCCGGAGATCGAGGCGAGCTGCAGGTTCTGCTTGATGCCGGAATAAACGAAGTCGAAGCTCTCGGCGCTCAAGGGCGAGCCCGTCGACAGCATGGCGCGCAAGCTTCCGAGATGGTGGGTCTCCTTCGGGCGCAGGCCGCTCTTCTTCACCGCGTCGATGTACTTGGCCGAGGTTCCGAAGATCGTCATGCCCTCCTGGTCGGCGTAGTCGAAGAGCACGCGCTCGGAAGGATGGAAGGGCGAGCCGTCATAGAGCAGCAGCGTGGCACCGGCAGCGAGCCCCGAAACCAGCCAGTTCCACATCATCCAGCCGCAGGTGGAGAAATAGAAGAGACGGTCGGAAGGCTTCGTGTCGGTGTTCAGCACATGCTCCGAGAGATGCTTCAGGAGGATACCCCCCGCCGAATGAACGATGCATTTGGGAATGCCCGTCGTGCCGGAGGAATAGAGGATGTAGAGCGGGTGGTCGAAAGGCAGCTGCGCGAAGGAAATGGGAGAGATGCCGTGGCCCGCCACGAAGGAAGAGAGTGCCTCGCCCCTTGGCAGCGCGCGGGCCACCGCTTCTGCTTCACCGATGTAGTCGATGACGAGCGCGCGCTCGACGGAGGCGAGATCCTTCAGCACGTTTGCGACCTTGTCCGCCATCCTGATCGTCTTGCCGGCGTAACAATAGCCATCGCAGGTGACGAGGATCTTCGGAGCGATCTGGCCGAAGCGGTCGAGAATTCCACGCTCGCCGAAATCGGGCGAGCAGGAGGACCAGATTGCGCCGAGCGAGGCCGCGGCAAGGAAGCAGATGATGGCTTCGGGCATGTTCGGAACGATGGCGCAGACGCGGTCTCCAGGCTGAACGCCGGCCGCGAGCAAGGCGCGGTGCAGGCGCGCCACGGCGGCGCCGAGTTCGGCCCAGCTCATGCGGCGCATCACCTTGTCCTCGCCGCGGAACACCAGTGCGTCCGCTTCGTCCGACCTCCACAGCAGGTTCTCGGCATAGTTCAGGCGGGCATCGGGGAAGAATTTCGCACCCGGCATCCTGTCACCGTCCACCAGGACGCGTTCGCCGCGGGTTTGGGCGACAACGCCGCAGAATTCCCACACCGCGCGCCAGAAGGATTCCGGCTTCTCCACCGAATAGCGCAGCACTTCCTCGAAGCTCCGGAGTCCAAGCGGCTCCATGAAGCGCCAGAGATTGGAAGACGTGACGCGCTCGGCTTCGGGGGTCCACAAGGGGCTTTCGGTCATGTAAGGCTCACTTTTTGAACGGCGGCAGCAGGGGTCTAGTCATGTCACAGAAGGGCCGCAAGTCCCGCCGAAAAGCGGCGAGATTTCTGGAGTTTCCGATGCACAGACGATTTGTTGCAGGCGGCATCGCCGCGGCCCTTCTGATACTCGGCCTGGCGGCCTGGGCGGTGTTCTCGCCCGGCTATGCCATCAGCCGGCTGGATGAGAGCGCCGCGGAGGCGCTGGGCCGACGCTTTACGGCCGGGGGGGCAGAACTCGATTTCTTCCCTCTTGCCATTCGCATGGAGGAGGCAACGCTCTCTGGTCCCGCCGAGACCAGCGACAACCTTGTCACGGCAAGATCGCTGGTCGTCCCGTTGCAATTCGGACAGCTGCTGTCGCGCAACCCCGATTTCTCCTCCATGCGGCTCCGCGAAGCCGAGTTCGCCCTTCTGATCGACGAGCGCGGCGTCGCCAGCTGGGCCTTCCCGGAGGCGAGGGCCGACTCGCCCCTCAGGCTGATCCTGGAGCAGTCCACCTTCCGTTATTTCGATGCGCGAAACGGGCAGGGCATGGCTCTGCGCAACGTCGACGGCGTCCTCGACATCTCGGCCGACGGTGCCGTGGCCTTCAATGGCTCGGCGGTCGTCAACGCCCGCGTGGTGCGGATCGACCTCACGCTGAAATCGCTGGCGCGGGTGAACAAGGGCGGATCGCCGCTCGAACTTGCCGTTGTGGCGGAGGCAGGCTCCGCAAGCTTCAGCGGCCGGCTCGACACCAGCAAAGTCTTGAGCCTTGCCGGGCCGGTGAGCCTCACCAGTGCCGACCCGGCCGAGCTGCTGCGCTGGGCGGGCATACCGCTGGAAGAAGGAACGACGGTCCCGCGCCCACTCAATGCCGATGGTGCGCTCGACAGCATCGGGCGCGCGCATGCACTCCGCAACGCCGCGGTGACGCTGGGGGCGCTGCGGGCGGCGGGCGAGGCGGTCATCGATCTCCGGGGCGAGCGCCCGAAGCTGCAAGCCAACATGCAGGCAGACCGGGTGTGGCTCGATGCGATGGTGCCCGCTGCCGGCGCGGCCAACGGGGAGTGGGGGCGAAGACCGTTGCCCTTCGCGCTGCTCAGGTCCTTCGACGCTGAGGTGAGCCTCCTTGCCGCCGCGCTGCATTACGGCAACCTCTCGGCGGGTGCTTCCCGCATTGCCGCCACGCTGAGCGAGGGAAAGCTCGAGGCCTCGGGGGCCGCGCGTCTCGAAAATGGCGGAACGGTGAGTTTCATTGCCGGCGCCGATGCGGTCGTGCTGCCTCCCGTTGCCAGGCTTACGGTGAAGGCCGAAGGGGCCGACATGGCGGAACTTCTCCCGGCCCTGGGTGGCAAGGGCTTTCTCGCCGGCACCGGCACGCTTTCTGCCGAACTCAGCGCGCAAGGCCAGACGCAGGAGGAGCTTGTGGGAACGCTGAAGGGCACGGCGGGCCTTGCCGTGGCGGAGGGGCGGATCGCCGGAACCGACCTGCCGGGCCTTCTCGGCGCCATGCGCTCGCGCATTCTCGAGGGCTGGATGGCGGCGCCCGGAGGAACGCCCTTCACCTCGCTTTCGGCCGACGTGTCGCTCGCCGACGGCGTGGCGAGCATCCGACAGCTGCTCCTCCAGCTCTCGTCCGAGACGCTCAGCGTCAGCGGCAGTGCCGATCTCCTGCGCCGTGCGGTCGACCTCCGTGCCACGGTGGAACCGGCGACCGCCTCGCCCCTTCCGGTGCCGGCGGTGATCCGCGGGCCGTGGAACGAGCCCCGCCTCTATCCCGACGTGCCGGACATCCTGAACAATCCCGAGGGCGGATTCGCGCGCCTCAGGGACCTGAGCGCACCACCCGGCAATTGAAGAGCGGGCCGATGAGAGGCATGTTAGGGGCATGATCCGCGTTCAAGAGGACCCATTCGACGCTGGCGCCGAGCTCGCCGCGCTCAAGGCGGGGCGCGCCGACCTCGGCGGCACGGTGATGTTTCTAGGCACGGTCCGCGACATTTCGGGCAGCAGCGAGGTCCGCGCCATGACGCTCGAGCACTATCCGGGCATGACGGAAAAGACACTGGCCGAGATCGAAGCGGAGGCGCTGCG
>NZ_JBKBKI010000010.1:0-18348 GCF_046294715.1 Aestuariivirga sp.
GTTGCTGCAGGCGGCGATGGGGCTGATCTTCGCGCTCACCGGCGCACGCTGGCTCGGACCTTCCGAGAATGGAATGGCAATCCTGCTCATGGGCATGGGTCTGCTGCTCGCGGCGGCGGGGCTCGTCCTGGCGGGCCTTGCCTGGCGTATCGCCTGGCTTCGGGGGCCGGCGCTCGAATTGACGGAAGAGGGCCTGCGCGACCGGCGCTTATCACCCGACGTCATCCCCTGGGATGCCATCTCGTGGAGAGTCATGTTCAACGGCCGCTCCTACAGCTTGCAGTTCGACGTTGCGGAAGCGCAGAGGAAAATCCTCCGCATCTATTGGCCACACCGCGCCATGGCGCTCTTCAACCGGCTGATGCGCCATCCCGAATTCACGGTTGTGACGCTTGGGACGGGCCTCACTGCCGAAGCGATCGGCGCACGCATGAATTCGTTCAAGACTCGCATCTCCTGAGGGAAACTCATGCAATCTGCGTGAAAATTCGCCAGATTGCTTGACATCCATCCAAGACAGGAGTTTCCTCCCAGAAAACAAAGTTGCCCGGCAGCAGCAACTCTTGAGGGGATGGACCAGCCGGCGCCGGGAAAACAGCGGCTGGACATCGGGAGAAAACGCAATGTCTGACCTCAAAGATCGGGTCGAGGCGATGTACCGGCGCGATGTGATCGTCGCCTGGGCGTTCGTCATCGGCCTGTGGTTCGCGGTCATCTTCGTGATGATGGCCACCTGGAATCTCGCGCCCGAAGGGCAATGGCGCACGATCCTGATGATCGGCGGAGCCGCCGTACTCCTGTTCAACACCGCCTCCATCGGGGCGATGGTGAAGCACTACAAGGAGGACAAGGACTTCATCTACGGGCTCGACATCAAGCATCTCGACGAGATGCGCGGCCGCAGGCACTGAGGGAGGCTCGCATGGCAAGATACATTCCCCCGCGGCAGAGCAAGGTCGGCCAGATCATCGACGTGCTCGTGCTGCTCATCCTCATCGTCGGAGCGCTGCGGGTTCCGTTGTGGTTCGAGCTGGCTGGCGGCGCCAAGACGCCTGCTGCCCACAACCCCGCCGCCAGCTGGGCCGATCTCGGCCAGGACACGCCCGAGAAGGTCGCGGCCTGGAACGCGCTTGGCTTCACCGATCCCACCAACGAAAGCCTGCAGAGCCTGATCACGGCGCGATTCGACTACACGATCAACACGCTCGAGCTGCTGATCATGATCGTGGTGGTGGTCGGCTACTACGTGCTGCTCGTCCGGTTCTCGGGCAAGGAATACAAGGAAGTGATCGCCGAGAAATTCGGTGACAGGCGATAGGGGGACGCAATGGAATTCTGGGTACTGATGGAATATCTGGCTTGGATCCTCTCCGCGATCCTCGGCCTCTACATCGTCGTCGACTGGCTTCGCGTCGATTCGACCTACTCCGAGGATGTTCTGACCTCCTCGCGGGAAGGCGAGCTCGAGGCCATGACCGAAAAGCACCAGCTCTGAGGACCGGACAATGGCAAATGCACATCAGGCGGCCGGCACCCCGGTCGAAAAGATAAGCCTTCTGCGCGTTCTCGGCCCCGCCCATGTCTGGGCGCTGGGCGTGGGCATCGTGCTCGTCGGCGAATACATGGGCTGGAACTTCAGCGTCGGCAAGGGCGGCGCCTATGCGGCGCTGATCGCCTGCTGGTTCGCCGGGCTCCTCTACACCTGCGTGGCCATGATCGACTCGGAGGTGACCTCCACGGTCGCCGCCGCAGGCGGCCAGTACACCCAGGCCAAGCACATCATAGGACCGCTCATGGCCTTCAACGTCGGTCTCTACCTGGTGTTCGCCTACACCATGCTGGAGGCGGCGAACGCCATCACGCTGGCCTACCTCATATCGCAGGTGGCGGCGCTGTCCGGCTATGCGGGTGAACTGAACCAGACACCGTTCATCGTGCTGACGATCCTGTTCCTGGCCTGGCTCAACTACCGCGGCGTGCTGGCGACGCTGACCTTCAACCTCGTCATCACCGCCGTGGCCTTCATCGCCATCATCGTGCTCTTCCTCAGCACGGCCTTCAGCGGATCGCTGAATCATGCCGGGCTGATGTCGGGACAGGCGGCATTGCCCTACGGCGCCATCGGCGTCGTCGCGGCGCTGCATTTCGGCCTGTGGTACTATCTCGGCATCGAGGGAACGACGCAGGCCGCCGAAGAGGTGCGCTCGCCGGCGCGCGCGCTCCCGTTCGGCACCATGGCCGGCATCATCACCCTGCTGATCGCCGCGACGCTCACCTGGTACATCTGCTCGGGCCTGCTGCCCTGGGAGTTCCTGGGCGACGGCGTGAGCGGCTCGGTGGCGCCGCTCTTCGACGCGAGCCGCCTCACCGGCTCGACCTTCCTGATGGTGCTGCTCGGCATCGGCACCCTGTTCTCGACCATGGCCTCCGCCAACGGCTGCATCAACGACGCCTCGCGCGCCTGGTTCGCCATGGGCCGAGACCACTACCTGCCGCAGTGGTTCGGCGCGGTGCACCCGAAGCATCGCACGCCTTACAGGTCGATCATCTTCCTGGTCCCGATCGCGCTTCTCTTCGCGCTCGGCGCGCCGCTGGACCAGGTGATCACCTTCTCGATCCTGTCGGGCCTGCTCGAATACACCTTCATGCCGATCAACGTGATCCTGTTCCGCAGGAAGTGGCCGCTCGACACCATCAAGCGCGGCTACGTGCACCCGTTCCACCCGGTCCCGGCCATTGTGCTGCTCTGCCTGTGCGGCGTGACCTTCTTCGCGGTGTTCCTCGGCTACGGCACGCAGCTGATCGCCATGGTGGCCTTCTACATCGTGGTCTCGCTGTGGTTCCACTTCTGGCGCTACCGCTTCGTGAAGCGCGGTGACCAGTTCACCATGCCCTGGCCGCGCCCGCGCGGCTATTGACGGAACGCACGCGACACGCAAACAAGACTGGCCCGCTCCCCGCAAGGGCGGGCCAGTTTCATTGCCGGGGTGCAGGGTTTGATCGACCAGCTCATGATGCCGCTCCTGGCCGCGCTGTTCGGCACGGCCTTTCTCTACAGCCTCTACCGCAACCTGCAGGAAGGCCGCCGTCGGGCCGCGCTTCGCGCCGGCTTTCTCGACGAGGTGCAGGGACTGTTCACCGGCGGGCTCAAGGCGGTGAGGCCTGATGGCTTTCCGCGCATATCCGGCACCTACGAGGGCCACACCTTCGACATCCAGGCCGTGCCCGACACGCTGAACATCCGCAAGCTGCCCACCCTGTGGCTGCTCGTCAGCCTGCCCGAGCCATTGCCCCTCAAGGGCACCTTCGACCTGATGATGCGGCCGCGCGGCGTCGAGGTGTTCTCGCACCATGCCGCGCTTCCCGTGCAGATCGAGGCCGACCCCGCCTTCCCGCACGACTGCGCCATCCGCACCGATCACCCGCAAGACCTTCCGCCGCGCGAGGTGCTGCTGCGGCACATCCGCATCCTCGACAATCCCCTGGCCAAGGAACTGGTGATCTCGCCCAAGGGCCTGCGCATCGTGTGGCTGGCCGAGGAAGCCCATCGCGGCCGCTACCTCCTCTTCCGCGACAGCGAAATGGGGGGCGCTCCCTTCCCCGCCGCCGAGATGAAGCCGCTTCTCGACCACCTGATCGCCCTGCGGAAGGACCTCCTCCCCGCCCTCCCGGAGACCGCCCGATGAGCAACACCCCGGCCCCGCCGCCGCAGCGCCCGATGAACCCGCTCGCCGTCCTGGGGCTCGCCATCGTGCTGCCGGGCTCCGGCCAGGTGTTCAACCGCGAGCCCTATCGCGGGCTGATCTTCCTGTTCTTCATGTTCCTGCTCGGCGGCTTCACCCTGGTGACGGCATCGCCCGAGGTCTCGATCGTCGGCAAGCTGGCGGGCGGCATCTTCGTCTATGCGATCTCGGTGTTCGACGCCTACAAGAAGGCCCGCATCCGCTACGAGGTCTGGCGCTACGCCGCCAGCAATCCGTGACGGATCATCCCCGCATCCGGCTTCGCGCCGAGCACGTGATCGGCCATGACGGGCGCGGCCACGTTCTATGGCGGAACGGCGAAGTGGTCTTCGAGGGCAGCCGCATCCTATTCGTGGGACGCGGCTTCGAAGGCCGCGTCGACCGCGACACTGACCATGGCGAGGCGGTGATCGGCCCCGGCCTCATCGACCTCGATGCGCTGGGCGATCTCGACTCGACCGTTCTCGCCTTCGACAACGGGCCGGAATGGAAGCTCGGCCGCATCTGGACGGAAGACTATCTCGCCCGCGGCCCGCGCGAGGCTTATTCGGCGGAAGAAGAGACATTCAAATATCGCTATGCATTCGCGCAGCTGATCCGCAACGGAATCACCACGGCGATGCCGATCACCTCCATGACCTACCGTGCCTGGGCGGAGTCCTACGACGAGTTCGCCGCCGTGGCGGGCGTTGCAGGCGAGATGGGGATCAGGGCCTATCTCGGCCCCTGCTACATGTCGGGCGTGACCCTGACCGACGATCAGGGCAGGCTCTCCCAGCACTGGGACGAGGCACGCGGGCTCGCCGGGCTCGAGGAGGCGTGCCGCTTCATTGCCGATTTCGGCGGTACGCAGGGGGGCCTCGTCCAGGCCATGCTGGCCCCTGACAGGATCGAGACCTGCACGCCCGCCCTTCTCCGCCGCACGGCGGAAATCGCCGCCGAAACCGGCGTTCCGGTGCGGCTGCACTGCTGCCAGTCGCGCTACGAGGTGGACCTGGTGAAGCGGCTGCGCGGGCTCTCGCCCTATCGCTGGCTGAACGCCTTAGGACTGCTCCGCCCGCGCACCGTGCTGCCGCACGGCATCCATCTCGAGCCGGGCGACATCGACCTCCTTGCGGCGAGCGGCGCGGCGATCGTGCATTGCCCCGTCGTCTTCGCGCGTGACGGGGAGGCGCTCAACTCCTTCGCGCGCTACCGCGAGCGCGGCGTCACCATCGCGATGGGAACCGATACCGCACCGCCCGACCTCCTCGACAACATGCGGCAAGGGTTGAACATCTGCCGCGTGCTCGAGGGCCGCGCCGCGTCAAGTGCCGCGGAGTTCTACGATGCCGCGACGCTGGGCGGGGCCAAGGCGCTGGGCCGCGACGACATCGGGCGGCTTTCCCCTGGCGCGCAGGCGGACATCACGGTCTTCGATCTCTCCGGCTTCCATCTCGGCCCCGCCATCGATCCGGTGAAGACGATGCTGCTTGCCGGCACGGGGCGGGATTTCACCCACGCGTGGATTGCCGGCCGCGAGGTGATGCGCGAGCGGCGGATTCCCGGGCATGACCTCGACGACATGCGGCGCAGAGCGCAGGCGCAGTTCGCGAAGCTCGAAGCTAGCCACAGCGCACGCGCGCCCGGAAACCCCGCACCGGACGTGATGTTCAAGCCGTCGTTTCCCCTTGCGGGATGACGTTTCGCGCCCGTCATAATTTTCTGTCCATGTCCCCGGCCAGCCGTTATATGCCGTGACGCCACTTTCAAACACAGGAGTTCCGATGAAATGACCAACTGGCCCGTGCACGCCGCGTGGAACGGCCCCATCGTGATGATCGGCTTCGGCTCGATCGGAAGGGGCACACTGCCGCTGATCCTCCGCCACATCGCGGGCGATCCGAAACGGATCACGGTCATCGACCCGGACGCATCCAGAAGCCAGCTGGCCGAGAAGCAGGGCGCTTCCTTCATCAAGGAGGCGATCACGCAGAAGAACTTCCGCCAGGTTCTGAAGCCGCTGCTCACCGCGGGGCCCGGCCCCGCCTTCATCGTCAACCTCTCGGTCGACGTCGACAGCCTCGCCATCATGAAGCTCGCCCGCGAGACGGGTGCGCTCTACATCGACACGGTGATCGAGCCGTGGCCGGGCTTCTATTACAACACCAAGCTCAGCCAGTCCGACCGCACCAACTACATGCTGCGCGAAGGCCTGCTGGCGCTGAAGCGCGAGCTGGGGCCCGGCCCCACCGCCGTCTCCTGCTGCGGCGCCAACCCGGGCATGGTGTCCTGGTTCGTCAAGAAGGCGCTGATGGACATCGCCGCCGATACCAATGCGCGCGTCGCCGAACCCAAGACGCAGGCCGGCTGGGCGAAGCTCATGAAGCGGCTGGGCGTCAAGGGCATTCACATCGCCGAGCGCGACACGCAGCGCTCGAAGTCGCCGAAGCCCTTCGGCACATTCGTCAACACCTGGTCGGTGGAGGGATTCATTTCCGAAGGCCTGCAGCCGGCGGAACTGGGCTGGGGCACGCATGAGAAGAAGCTGCCTCCCCGGGGCAAGCGCCACAAGACGGGCTGCGGCGCGGCGATCTACATCGAAAGCCCGGGGGCGGACACCCGCGTGCGCACCTGGACGCCCACGGAGGGACCGCATTTCGGCTTCCTGGTGACCCATAACGAGGCGATTTCGATCGCTGACTATTTCACCCTGCGCGAAGGCCGCAAGGCCATCTACCGGCCGACCTGCCATTATGCCTACCACCCCTGCAACGACGCCGTGCTCTCCTGGCACGAGATGCTGGGGGCGGGCGGCAAACGGCAGAAGCAGTGGAACGTGCTCGACGAGACCGAGATTGCCGACGGGCGGGACGAACTCGGCGTCCTCCTCTACGGGCACAGGAAGAACGCCTACTGGTTCGGCTCGCAGCTGTCGATCGAGGAGGCGCGGAAACTCGCCCCCTACCAGAGCGCCACGGGCCTGCAGGTGACCTCCGCCGTGCTCACCGGCATGGTGTGGGCGATCGAGAACCCCAACGCCGGCATCGTCGAAACGGACGAGATGGATTACAGGCGTTGCCTCGAAATCCAGACGCCCTATCTCGGCCCGGTGCGCGGCGTCTATACCGACTGGACGCCGCTGGAATCGGTCAACGAACTCTTCGCGCCCGATCTCGACCGGCGCGACCCCTGGCAGTTCCAGAATATCCTGGTGCGCTGACCACAGTTTTGCCATGGCCGGAGGCGATCCGGCCATGGCCCGCATGACTGGGCTAGACTGGGGAGGCCATGACAACGATTCGCTCTCTCGCCCTCTTCGCCAGCGCCGTGCTGGTTCTCGCGTCGCCCTCCCGAGCCGAGCCGAAGCACGGCATCGCCATGCATGGCGAGCCGGCGCTGCCGGCGGATTTCGCTCATCTTCCTTATGTCAACCCCGAGGCACCGAAGGGCGGCCAGCTGCGGCAGGCGGTGACCGGCTCCTTCGACAGCGTGAACCCCTTCATCGTTAAGGGGTCCTCCGCCACTGGCGTTCGCGCCTATGTGTTCGAGAGCCTGCTGGGCCGCAACTGGGCGGAACCCTTCTCTCTCTACGGGCTGCTGGCGGAATCGATCGATGTTTCCGATGACCGCCAGACCTTCACCTTCCGGCTCAGGCCCGAGGCGAAATTCTCGGACGGAACGCCGGTGACGGCGGAGGACGTGGAATTCTCTCTGGAGACGCTGCGGGACAAGGGCAGGCCCAACTTCCGCAACTCCTATTCCAAGATTACCAAGGTCGAAACGCCGGATCCGCGCACCATCACCTTCAGGCAGGACTCGGGCGACCGCGAGCTGCCGCTCATCATCGGCGTGATGCCCATCCTCTCCAAGGCCTTCTGGCAGGGCAAGGACTTCGCCCAGACCACGCTGGACCCGATCATCGGCTCCGGCCCCTATGTGATGAAGGCGGTAAAGGCAGGCGAATCGATCGTCTATGCCAAGGATCCGGATTACTGGGGCAAGGACCTGCCGCTGCAAAAGGGAATGTGGAATTTCGACGAGGTGCGCTTCGACTACTACCGCGACGCCAATGCCGCCTTCGAGGCCTTCAAGTCCGGACTCGCCGATATCCGCATCGAAGCCGATCCGGTGCGGTGGAATACCGGATATGACTTCCCGGCGGTGAAGGAAGGCAGGGTCATGCTCGAGAAGATCCAGCAGAAGACGCCCGCTCCGGCCTCGGGCCTCGTCTTCAACACGCGGCGCAAGGTCTTCGAGGACCCGCGCGTGCGGGAGGCGCTGACCATGGCCTTCGACTTCGAATGGGCCAATGCCAATCTCTTCGCCAATGCCTATCGCCGCACCTATGGCTTCTACGCGGGTTCGGAGCTTTCCTCCGAGGGGCGCCCGGTGGACGCGCGCGAGAAGCAGGTGCTGGGCGATGCCTTCGGTCGCCTCCGCCCGGATTTCGTGGACGGCAGCTACAGGCTTCCGGTAAGCGACGGCTCCGGCCGCGACCGCAAGGTGCTGCGGAAGGCCGTGGCGCTGCTTGCAGAAGCGGGCTGGACCATCGGGGAGAATGGCCTTGCCAATGCCCAGGGCCAGCCCTTTGCCTTCACCATTCTCGTCCAGAACAAGGACCAGGAGAAGATCGCGCTTCACTATCAGCGCACGCTCAAGGCCATCGGCATCAGGGCCGAGGTGCGGATCGTCGACTCCCCCCAGTTCACGGCGCTCCAGACCAGCTACGACTACGACATGATCCCCGCCATCTGGTACAATTCGCTCTCCCCCGGCAACGAGCAGGTGCTCTATTTCGGATCAGAGGGGCGGACAGTGGAAGGCACGCGTAACTACCCTGGTATCGCCGACCCTGCCGTCGACGCCGCCATCAAGGCCATGCTCGACGCGAAGACCAGCGAGGACTTCGTGGCCGCGGTGCGCGCCGAGGACCGGCTGCTCGTCTCCGGCTTCTACACGGTGCCGCTCTATGATGCGGGCGGACAGTGGGTGGCACGCTGGAGCCATATCGGACGGCCGGACACGCAACCCCTACCCGGCTTCGAAGCGACCACGCTCTGGCGCATCCCGTGATCGAGCCGCACGAGCGGCCACCCCGCCGCTTGAACCTTGCGCGCCATTGCCTGTCCGGCAAGCCGACGGAAAAGACGGCGCTCATCGTCGCCGGAACGGGCATGGCCGAGCGGTGGCGCTATGGCGAACTCGAAGAGGCGGTGCTGAGACTCGCGGGAGGCCTGCGCGGCGCCGGGCTCGAGCCGGGCGGCCGCCTGTTCATCCGAATGGGCAATTCCCTCGACTATGCCCTTGTTTTTCTTGCTGCAAACGCCATCGGCGGGGTGCCGATCCCGGCCTCGCCGATGCTCACCGCATCCGAGGTGGCCTGGTTGCTGGCCGACAGCGGCGCATCCATTGCCGCATGGGATGGCGCGCTGCCTTTGCCGGACTGCACGGGAGTGGCCCTCCTCCGGCCCGCGGATCTCGCGCGGCTGAGGCGCGCGCCGGCGGCCTCCTATGCCGAAACGGAGGCCGGCGATCCGGCCTATCTCGTCTACACCTCCGGCACATCGGGAAAGCCCAAGGGCGTTCTCCATGCCCATCGTGCCATCTGGGGAAGAAGGCCCATGTATCAGGGCTGGTACGGCATCGGACCGGACGACGTGATGCTGCACACCGGCGCCCTGAACTGGACCTACACGATGGGCACCGGCCTGTTCGATCCCTTCGCAAACGGCGCCACGACGGTGGTCTATACGGGTCCCCGCGATGATGCAGTCTGGGCGCGGCTCGTGTCCGAGCACGGCGTCACGCTGATGGCCTCCGTGCCGGGCATTTACCGGCAGATCCTCCGCGCAGGTTTCCGCCCTGCCGCCACGCTGCGACACGGTCTCTCGGCGGGTGAGGCGCTGGCGCCCGACCTGCTCCACGCCTGGCGCGAGGAGACCGGGCTCGAGCTTTACGAGGCTCTGGGGATGAGCGAGATCTCGACCTACATCTCAACCTCGCCGTCCGTACCCGTGAAGCCGGGCTCTCCCGGAAAGCCACAGCCGGGCAGAACCGTGCGCATCCTGGAAGACGGGCAGATCGGCGTCCACCGCTCTGACCCCGGTCTGTTCCTGCGCTACTGGGGCGAGCCGCTGCCGGCGGGCGACTGGTTCGCCACCGGCGACTTGGCCGAGATCGATGCGGAGGGTCACATCTGGTGTCGTGGCCGGGCTGACGAGCTGATGAATGCCGGCGGTTTCCGCGTCTCGCCGCTCGAGGTGGAGGCAGTTCTGCTGCAGCACCCCGATGTGGCCGATGCGGGGGTGCGCGAGTTGCGCATTTCGGAGACGGCCTCCATCATCGCCGCCTTCGTGGTGCCGAAATCGAGCTTCTCTCCGAACGAAGCAGCGGTTGCGGCGTTTGTCAGCGAAAGGCTTGCCGCCTACAAATGCCCAAAGCAGATCTGGTTCGTGCCTGCGCTTCCGCGGACCGCCAACGGCAAGCTCATCCGGAAAGCGCTGGAGAAACCGTGACCATGGCGGACCGCCTCGTCATCGACGTCGTCTCGGACGTCATCTGCCCCTGGTGCTTCCTTGGCAAGCGCCGCCTCGATGCTGCGCTGAACCAGCTCGGCGATCCGGACGTGTTCGTGCGCTGGCGGCCCTTCATGCTCGATCCCACGATCCCCGCTGAAGGGCTGGACCGGCACGCCTACCTTCTTGGCAAGTTCGGCGCCGATCGCATGAAGACCATCCACGACCCGCTCACCGCCGCCGGCGAGGAACTGGGCGTGCCCTATGATTTCGATGCCATCACCCGGACGCCCAACACGCTCGACGCCCACCGGCTGATCCGCTGGTCGCATACGGCGGGCCTCCAGAACGAGATGGTGGAACGCCTGTTCATGGCCTACTGGAGCGAGGGCAAGGACGTGGGTGACCGCGAGGTGCTGGTCCAGTGCGCCGCCGAAGCGGGCATCAACGCCGGGCAGATCCGCGATCTCCTCGGCAGCGATCAGGACGTGGAAGAGACCATGGCCGAAATCCGGCACGCCGGCGAGATCGGCGTGACGGGGGTTCCCACATTCATCCTCGCCCAGCGTTACGCGCTCGTCGGCGCGCAGTCGCCGGAGGTTCTGGCGGACGCGATCGCGCGCGTGGCGGAAGAGGTGGCCGGGGAGAGATGACGGCAAGCTGGCCGGAGAGAGACCCTCACGCCGCGAGCTTCACCAGCGTCTGCATCAGCTGGCGTGTGCCCTTGAGGCGGTCCTCGGGGGTTTCCCAGTTGCGCATGACGACGAGCTTCATGTCCGGGCGGAGCTTGGCGTGGGCCCCCTGCCCCGTGATCCACTGAACCAGCGCCGGCGGATTGGCGAAGGCATCGCCGCGGAAGCCCATCACCGCACCCTTCGGCCCCGCATCCACGCTCTGCACATTCGCGGCGCGGCACAGGAGCTTGATCGAGACCACGGCAAGGAGATGCTTCACCTCCTCGGGCAGCGGACCGAACCGGTCGCGGAGCTCGGCCCCGAAGCCATCGACCGCCTGCTGGTCGTGAAGATCGGCCAGGCGGCGGTAGAGGCCAAGTCGCACCTGCAGGTCCTCGACATAGCTTTCCGGGATGAGCACGGCGGTGCCGAGATTGATCTGCGGCGACCACTGACCGTCCGTGTCCAGCGTTTCCTCGCCGGTGCGGAGCTTCGCCACCGCCTCCTCGATCATCTGCTGGTAGAGCTCGTAGCCCACCTCCTTGATGTGGCCCGACTGCTCCTCGCCGAGAAGGTTGCCGGCCCCACGCAGGTCGAGATCGTGGCTCGCCAGCGTGAAGCCGGCGCCGAGCGAGTCGAGCGACTGGAGCACCTTCAGCCGCTTGTCGGCGGAGGGCGTGAGCGTCTTGTTGGCGGGGGTCGTGAAGATTGCGTAGGCGCGCTGCTTCGAGCGCCCGACGCGCCCCCTGAGCTGGTAGAGCTGTGCCAGGCCGAACATGTCGGCGCGGTGGATGACGAGCGTATTGGCCGTCGAGATATCGAGACCCGATTCGACGATGGTTGTCGAGAGCAGCACGTCGAAGGCACGGTCATAGAAGCCGGTCATGATGTCTTCGAGTTCGGTGGGCGGCATGCGGCCATGGGCGATGCGGAACTTCACCTCGGGCACCGACTGCCTGAGGAAGGCGGCGATCTCGTCAAGGTCGGTGATGCGCGGCACGACATAGAAGCTCTGCCCGCCCCTGTAATGCTCGCGCAGCAGGCTCTCGCGGATGATGACCGGGTCGAAGGGTGTGATGTAGGTCCTGACTGCGAGGCGGTCCAGCGGCGGCGTGGTGATGAGCGACAGCTCGCGCACGCCAGAGAGCGCCAGCTGAAGTGTGCGGGGGATGGGAGTGGCCGTCAGCGTCAGCACATGCACGTTGGTGCGGAGTTCCTTGAGCCGCTCCTTGTGCTTCACGCCGAAATGCTGTTCCTCGTCTATGATGAGGAGACCCAGGTCGCGGAACTTGATCGCGTTTGAGAGCAGCGCATGGGTGCCGACGACGATGTCGATGTCGCCTGAGGCAAGCCCAGCCTTCACCTGCTCCAGCTCCTTCTTCGGCACCATGCGCGAGGCCTGCGCGATGTTGATGGGGAGCCCCTTGAAGCGGGCCTGGAAGGTGGCGAAATGCTGGCGCGAGAGCAGCGTCGTCGGCACCACCACCGCCACCTGCTTGCCATTCATCGCGGCGATGAAGGCCGAGCGCAGCGCCACTTCCGTCTTGCCGAAGCCCACGTCGCCGCAGACCAGCCGGTCCATCGGGCGGCCCTTCTGGAAATCCTCGACGACGGCGTCGATGGCGGTGAGCTGGTCCTCCGTTTCCTCGTAGGGGAAGCGGGCGGAAAACTCCTCGTAGGCGCCTTCAGGCGGCGGCAGCACGTCGCCGGATTTGAGCTCGCGCGCCGCGGCGGTGCGGATCAGGCCCTCGGCAATCTTGAGGATGCGCTCCTTGAGCTTCGCCTTCTTGGCCTGCCAGGCGCCGCCGCCCAGCTTGTCGAGTTGTACGCCCTGCTCGTCCGAGCCGTAGCGCGACAGGAGCTCGATGTTCTCCACGGGCAGGAACAGCCTGTCGCCCCCGGCATAGGAGAGGAACAGGCAATCATGCGGCGCGCCCTGCACCTCGATGGTCTTCAGCCCCTCGAAGCGGCCGATGCCGTGGTCGACATGCACAACGAGATCGCCCGGCGCGAGGGCGGAGAGCTCGCTGATGAAGTCGGATGCCTTCTTGCTGCGCCGGCCGCGCCGCACCATGCGGTCGCCCAGGATGTCCTGCTCGGAGATGAGGACGAAATCGTCGGTCTCGAAGCCTTCCTCGAGGCCGAGCACGAGAAGGCCCGCAATGGACTTGTCCCAGGAAAGGAACTCCGCCCAGCCCTTGGCGGCAGCGAGCGGGGCAACCTCATGGTCCTTGAGGATGTGCTCCATCCGTTCGCGGGAGCCCTCCGTCCAGGAGGCGATGGCGACACGGCGGCCGCCGCGCCGGATGTCGTCGGCGTGAGCCTTCACCGCCTCATAGACGTTGCTGCCGGCCTGGGCGCGTTCGGCCGCGAAACTCCGCCCCCGCCTTCCATTGAAGGAGATGGCATCGGCAGTGGGGCTTTCGAAGGGAGAGAAGGCCAGCACCGTGACGTTGGTCTGGATCTCCGCCCATTCGGCATCCGTGAGGTAGAGCGTCTCTGGCTTCACGGGCTTGTAAGGGGCGGCGCCATAGGTCTCCTTCTTCTCGAGCGCCTCGCGCCGCGCTTGGTAGAATTCCGCTACCTGCTCCTGCCGCGCCTTGGCCGCTTCATCCGCAGCCTGGTCAAGCGTGACGACCGGATCGTCGAGATAGTCGAACAGGGTGGAGAGGCCGTCATGGAACAGCGGCAGCCAGTGCTCCATGCCCTGATACTTCCGCCCGGCGGTGACGCTCTCGTAGAGCGGGTCGCTGGTGTCGATACCGCCGAAGGCCTCGGCGTAGTTCACCCGGAACTTGCCGAGCGACTGCTCGTTCAGCAGCACTTCGTTCGCAGGGTTCAGAGAAAAGCGCTTGAGCGTGGCCGTGGTCCGCTGCGATTCCGGATCGAAGCTCCGGATCGACTCCAGCGTGTCGCCGAAGAAATCGAGGCGAACGGGAGCTTCGGCGCCGGGCGGAAAGATGTCAATGATGCCGCCCCTCACGGCGAAGTCGCCGGGATCGACGACAGTCCCCGTGCGTGAAAAGCCATTCTCGGAGAGGAAGGCGATGAGATCGTCCGAACTGACCCGGTTGCCGGGCACGGCCGAGAAGCTCTGCCCTTCGATGAGCGAGCGCGGCACGACGCGCTGCAGGATCGCCGGAATGGTGGTCAGCAGCAACAGCGGCTTCGTCACCGCTTCCGTGAGCCGCGCCAGCGTGGCAAGCCGGCGCGCCACGATGTCCGCCACGGGCGAGACGCGGTCATAGGGCAGGCTATCCCAGCCGGGAAAGCGAAGAACCTCCAGCTTCGGCGCGAAATAGGAGAGCTGGTCGGCCAGCACGGCGGCGCGCTGGTCGTCGAGCGCCACGTGCACGGTGACGCGATGCCCCGCGGCCTTCGCGATCTCCGGCAGCAGCATGGCGTCGAGCCCCTGCGGCACCCCGGAAACGGCGGTGCGGCCCGGCCGGGCGAGCCTGGGCTTCAGCTTCGAGATATCGGTCATGGCCTGTAATCGAGGATGCGGGACAGGAGGCCGGAGGAATGCTGCGGCGGCACCGGAGCCTGTTTCGTCGCCCAGGCGAGCATGTCCTGGTCGGGGATGTCCATGATGCGCTCGAGCTCGGCGAGCTCCACGTCACTGAGGCTCGCCAGATGCCGCGCCACGAAGCCGCCGAGGATCAGGTCCATTTCCTTGATGCCGCGGTGCGTGGCGCGCCAGAGCAGGCGCTTGCGGCGGATTTCGGCTTCGGGAGGGCTCGTCATGGCGAGGGTCTCATGCCCCAACCGCCCTTGCGCCGCAACCGGTTCCCGTTGAAATAGGCCCATGCGCCCTCCGCTCCTCAATCCACTCTTCGCCGGCGCCTCCGGGCTCAGGGGCATCGGCGAGAAGCTCGACAAGCTCCTTGCCCGCTTCCTCGGGCCTGCCCACGGAACGCCTGGCGACAGGACGCGGATCATCGACCTGCTGTTCCACCTGCCCTCGGGTCTGGTGGACCGCCGCTACCGCCCCCGCATTGCCGGCCTGCCGCCCGAGGGCGTGGTGACGGTCGAGGCCAGGGTGATGCGCCACAAGCCGCCGCCTCCCGGCAACAAGCGGGTGCCGTGGCGCGTGGAGGTGTCCGACGGCACCGGGCTCCTCACCCTGGTCTTCTTTCATGCCTATGCGGATTCGATCCGGCGGGCGCTCCCGGAGGGGGAAACGCGCTTCATCTCCGGCAAGATCGACTGGTTCAACGGCGAGCCGCAGATGGCCCATCCCGACCACATCGTTTCGGCGGACGACTTCGCCCGCCTGCCGCTGATCGAGCCGGTCTATCCCTTGACGGAAGGGCTCTCGGGCAAGGTGCTGGCGAAAGCCATCGCCCAGGCACTGGCAAAGCTCCCCGTGCTTCCTGAATGGCAGGACCCGGCCTTCCTCCAGCGCCACGGCTGGCCCTCCTTCGACGCCGCGCTGAGGGCCTTGCACCACCCGGAGACGCCCTCCTCCCTCGGCCCCGATGCACCCGCCCGGCGGCGCCTCGCCTTTGACGAGCTGCTGGCAAACCAGCTGGCGCTTTCGCTGGTGCGCGCCAACATGAAGCGTACGGCGGGTCGCAGGCTTCCCGGCACCGGCGAGCTCCGTGCCCGGCTGATCACCGCACTCCCCTACAGCCTCACAGGCGCGCAGAAGGAAGCAGTCGCCGAGATCCTGCGGGACATGGCCTCTGGCGAGCGGATGCTGCGGCTCCTTCAGGGCGACGTTGGCTCTGGAAAGACGGTGGTGGCACTGCTGGCGCTCGCCACGGCCGTCGAAAGCGGCGCCCAGGGCGCAATCATGGTGCCGACGGAAATTCTGGCGCGGCAGCACCATGCGAACATTTCGAAGCTCTGCGAGGCGGGAGGAATCGCGGTCACACTCCTCACCGGGCGCGAGAAGGGCAAGGCGAGGGAAGACGTTCTCTCTCGCATCGCGTCCGGCGAAACGCAGATCGTGGTCGGCACGCATGCCCTGTTCCAGCAGGATGTGACCTTCCGCGATCTGGGTCTTGTCGTCATCGACGAGCAGCACCGGTTCGGCGTGCACCAGCGCCTCGCGCTCCAGGCCAAAGCCGGCGGCACAACCGATCTCCTCGCGATGACGGCCACGCCGATCCCCCGCACGCTGGCGCTCACCGTCTATGGCGACATGGACGTTTCCCGGCTCACCGAGAAGCCGGCGGGCCGCCTTCCCGTCGACACGCGCGTCATCCCCATGTCGCGCATGGAGGAGGTGATCGAGGGTCTGGCCCGCAGCCTGGCGCAGGGCAACCGCGCCTACTGGGTCTGCCCGCTGGTGGAGGAGAGCGAGGCGGTGGATCTCGCCGCCGCGGAGGCGCGGTTCATGGAACTTGCCCGGCGCTTCAAGGGCGAGGCGGGTCTCGTCCATGGCAGGATGAAGGGTGCCGAAAAGGACCGGGTCATGGCCGAGTTCAAGTCCGGCGCGCTGAAGCTGCTTGTTTCCACGACGGTGATCGAGGTGGGGGTGGACGTTCCCGAGGCCACTGCCATCGTGATCGAGAATGCCGAACGTTTCGGGTTGGCCCAGCTGCACCAACTCCGCGGCCGGGTGGGGCGGGGAAGCGGAAAGTCCTCCTGCCTGCTGCTCTACCAGGAGCCGCTCGGCGAGACGGCCAAGGCCCGGCTCTCGATCATGCGCGAGACGGAGGACGGCTTCCGCATCGCCGAGGAGGACCTGCGGCTTCGCGGTGCGGGCGAGATGCTGGGGACACGCCAGTCGGGCCTACCGCTGTTCCGCATGGCAGACCTCGCGACCGATGGTGACCTGCTCGCCGCCGCCCGCGACGATGCGCAACTGGTGCTGAACAAGGACCCGCAGCTCCACGGCCCGCGCGGCGAGGCCCTGCGCCTCCTGCTTTATCTCTTCGAGCGCGAGGAGGCGATCCGGCTGCTCTCGGCTGGTTGAGGGAAGACATTATGGGGCGGAGCCGATCACGTCGGTGCTCGCGGCCAGGAACTGCAGGAATGCCCGTGTCCGCCGCGCCAGCCGCCGGCTTCCCAGAAAGACCGCGTGAATGTCGAGCTGAGGCCCGCAGGCCGTGGGCAGCACGTGTTCGAGCCTTGCCGCGTCGATATCGTCCTGAACAATGTAATCAGGACAGAGGGCGATGCCCTCGCCCGCTACTGCGAGGTCCCGCGACAGCCGGGCGCTGTTGACGAGGAAGGATCCAGAGACGGTGATCCTGTGAAGTTCGCCCTGTTCGGTAAGCGGCCAAGCGCCGTCACCCCGCATGTTGGTGTCACGGATACAGACGTGGCTCACGAGATCGGCAAGCCCGCTGGGACGCCCCCTCCGATCGAGATAATCCGGCGCTGCGACCATCAACAGCCTCGTCTGGCCCAGCCTCCGGGCGATCAGCGCCGAAGTGTCGAGCCTGCCGATGCGGATCGCCACATCGATGCCTTCGGCGGCGAGATCGACGAAGCGGTCTGACAGGCGGAGATCGATCACGAGGTCGGGATGGGCCGCGCGGAACCGGCGGAGAAGCGCAATGACGCGCATTTCGCCGAAGGTGACCGGGGCTGAAATGCGCAAGGTGCCGGACAGGCCGCGCCGTTCCTCCCGAAGCTCGCCCGTCATCTCGTCGAACTGGTCGAGCCAGTCGGGTGCACGCGCCATCAGCCGCTCGCCCGCGGCCGTGAGGCCGAGCCGGCGCGTGGTGCGCTGCAGAAGCTGGGTTCCAAGCTGTGCCTCGAGCTGCGCCATGTATTTCGATGCAAGCTTGGGCGACATGCCAAGCCGCGTCGCAGCGCCGGAGAACGACCCCGTCTCCACCGTCGCGACGAAGACCCGCATTCCGTCCAGAAGGTCCATTTCAGTCCTTATTAAGAACGTTTCGGCGAATATGATACGCTATATTCGCCGTTTTCGCCATAGGCTATATGGCGCATGTTTCGGTCATGGCGAAGCGCCGTCCTGGCTTTCGCGATGACATCCAAAGGAAGGACATCTCCCATGATCGACACCAGAACCGCTCCCCTCGCCGTGTTCGCGCTGCGCGTGACCACCGGCGGCCTTTTCCTGATCCACGGGCTCATCAAGCTCCTGGTCTTCACCCCCGCCGGAACCGCGGGCTATTTCGAATCCGTCGGCCTTCCCGGCGCCCTTGGCCATCTGACCATCCTGGCCGAGATCGCCGGCGGCATTGCGCTGATCCTCGGGATCAAGGCCCGGATAGTGTCTGCCGCGCTGGTGCCGGTGTTGCTCGGCGCAGCCTGGTTCGGGCATGGCGGTTTCGGCTTCAACTGGTCGAACCCGAACGGCGGTTGGGAGTATCCCTTGATGTGGGCAATCGTTCAGGCCTCGGTCGCCGCGCTCGGTGACGGCGCCTACGCGCTCGTCCCCAGCACCAGGCAGGCTCGCATCCCCCAGCCGGCCTGAACATGCCCCGTGGGGGGGCAAAAGGGGGGGGGAGA
>NZ_JBKBKI010000010.1:18358-115471 GCF_046294715.1 Aestuariivirga sp.
AAGAGCCCCCCCACGCCCTTTGATCGGAGAACGACATGCTGATGAATGGAAAATGGACGGAAGACTGGCACCCGGTGCAGGCCAAGGACGACCAGGGCCGCTTCGTGCGCCAGACTTCCTCCGTCCGCAACTGGATCACCCCGGACGGAAGGCCCGGCCCCACCGGGCGGGGTGGGTTCAGGGCCGAGGCCGGACGCTACCGGCTCTACGTGGCGCTGATCTGCCCCTGGGCCTCGCGCACCCTTGTGGCGCGGAAGCTCAAGGGCCTGGAGGAAATCATTGCCGTGACCGTCGTCAACCCTGTGCTGACCAGCCAGGGTTGGGCTTTCGGAGGTTTTCCCGGTGCGGGCGCCGACCCCGCGCACGGCGCGCGCCATCTGCACGAGCTCTATACCCGTGCCGATCCGGGCTACAGTGGCCGGGCGACCGTTCCCGTTCTCTGGGATGAACAGACCGACACCATGGTGAGCAATGAAAGTGCCGACATCGTGCGGATGCTCAACAGCGCTTTCGCCGAACTGGCGCCGGGTGGGCCCGACCTCTATCCCTCCGCGCTCCGCGCAGACATCGATGAGCTCAATGCGGAGATCTATGAAAAGCTGAACAACGGCGTGTACAAGGCGGGCTTTGCCTCGACGCAGCTGGCCTATGATGAAGCGGTGGCGGGCGTCTTTGCCATGCTCGACCGTCTGGAGATTCGGCTCACAAGCGATTTCCTGTTCGGTGAGCGCTTCACCGAAACGGACATCCGCCTTTTCGTCACCCTCATTCGCTTCGACGCTGCCTATCACGGCCTGTTCAAGACCAACCGGAAGCGCATTGCCGATTACCCGCGTCTCTCCGCCTATCTTGAGCGTGTCCTCCGCCTGCCCGGTGTCGCAAGCACGGTGAACCTTGGCCACATCAAGGCTGGTTACTATTCGATCAAGACCCTGAACCCCTCGGGCATCGTCCCGGCCGGGCCGGACCATGTTTCCGCGTTGCTGGATTCCGTCGGCTGACGATGAAGCCGCATTCCATTCACCCCGGGTTACGTAATCTCCCTGGCGTGAGGCAGGCGCGGGTGACACAAGGTCTGCAGGACGGCTGAACGTTCTATTCGGTTCTCTCGTTCAGGAAACGACGAGACCGGCCGCAATGTTGCACCGCTTCGGACAGCTCGAGATCGGAGAGAACGGGCGCTCCATCCGCTTGCAGGGCGTTCCTCCGCTCGTCGATGACGTGCGCAAGGCGAACCAGCGTTTAGAGGACGTGTCCGTCGCCGTTTCCGAGGGCCATGCACCCATTCCCTGCGCCATCGGCCGAGCCCTCGGACGGGAGCAAGCTGTTGCTCGTCGCCGTCGAATACATAACCTTCGAGGGTTCAGCGGCGTTGCAGGGCCACCTGTTCAACGCTGAACTCCTTCTAGAACTGCATGTCGGGGCGTGGAAGCGTAAACCATCGGGTCACTTCGCGGACAACAATCCCTATGCGACCTGCGACGCAGCCGCCGCCAACTGACCGATCGGCCGGGCCCGGGGCCCGGCCGTGTCACGTCTCCGCGCTCGGGGTCACGTACCCCTGGGCTGCAGCCAGGCCGGCAGGAACGATTGGGGTTCCGGCAGTGCCGCGGGATCGATCGCGATCCCGAGATCGGCCAGTTCGCTCACCAGGCTGTGCTCCTTGAAAGCTGAGAGCGTCTCCATGGCGCCGCCGATATGCCGCCCGGCGACGAACACCTGTGGAATGGTGGGAGAGCCCGTGAGCCGATGCAGTGCGGCGCGCATCTCGCCGGCCCGGTTGCCGGAACGCCAAGCCGGCCCGTCGAGATCGACGGAGCGGTAGGCGATGCCGGCGGCGGTGAAGAACCGCCGGACCGACCAGCAGAATTCACACCATTCGAGCGCGAACATGACAACGGGTTCGTTCCGGTTGCGGATGATCCCGTCCAGTTCGTCGATCATTTCGGGCGGGGCATCGGGCGGAGGCGCTGCGGCCACAGCAGCCGCAGGTGCCGCCGCGCGCGGCCGGTCGAAGCGGCACGAGGGCGTCGAGGCGGAGATCGCGCGCTCTTCCTCCGACATGGCTTCGGGAATGTCCGCGAACAGTGGTGTCGAAAGGTAGCGTTCGCCCGTGTCGGGAAGCACCGCAAGAATGCGCGTGCCGGGAGCAGCCTCACGGGCGATGTCGAGTGCCACGGCGAGGGTGGCACCGCTCGAGATACCACAAAGAATGCCTTCGCGCCGCGCCAGCGCATGAGCCGTGTCGAGGGCGTCCCGGCCCTCGACGCCGCGGATTTCATCGATGAGTCCGAGGTCGAGAACGTCCTGCGCGAGCTTGGGGATGAAGTCCGGAGACCAGCCCTGCATCAGGTGCGGCCGGAAGGCCGGGTGGCTTGCATCCTTCGGCTGGGGAATGCCCGAGGCGAGAAGCGGCGAATTCTCCGGCTCGCAGGCAACGATCCTCGTGTGAGGTGCCCGGGCGCGCAGGACGCGCGCCACCCCCTTCATGGTGCCTCCGGTTCCGAGCCCGCAGACGAACACGTCCGGCCCCTTTCCGTCGAATGCCGAGAGGATCTCCTCCGCCGTCGTGATCGAGTGGATGTCGGGGTTGGCCTCGTTCTCGAACTGCCGGGCAAGAAACCATCCGTGGGCCTCGGCAAGCTCGCACGCCTTGGCGAGCATGCCCGTGCCCTTCTCCGATGCGGGCGTGAGAACGACCCTGGCGCCCAGCATCCGCATCAGCTTGCGCCGTTCGATGGAAAAGTTCTCGGCCATGGTGACGACGAGAGGGTAGCCCTTCACGGCACAAACCATGGCGAGCCCGATTCCAGTGTTGCCGCTGGAGGCTTCGATCACCGTCTGGCCGGGGCGTAGCGACCCGTCACGCTCTGCAGCCTCGATGACGCCGAGGGCAAGGCGATCCTTGATCGAGCCCGCCGGATTGAACGCCTCGATCTTGACGCAGACTTCGACGCCCGCTGGTGCGATGTGAACGAGGCGCACCACCGGCGTGTTGCCGATGGTGCCGAGGATCGAGGGGTGAATGTTCATGTCGGCTCCTCAGTTCTGCAGTGCTCTGCGCGGCGATGCACTCGCGAATGGCGGGAACGTCTGCCGCGGAGCGTGCCCAGTGTCAGTTGGCAACTCGGCTTTCATGCAGGCGTTCAGCTCGGCATGCAGCGCCTTCACTCGCTCCATCTCACATTCGAAGCTCGCGATCTCTTGCGTGATCGAGAAGAGCGGAATTGATTGCGCATCTCGCTCCCTACCGTAGGCATCGAGACGCCCTGTGGCAAGCAGGCTGGAGGACAGCGCGTGCGCGTCGAGCAGCGCGTCGGTGATGCCATGGGCGGTCGCGGGATCGCGAAAGAAAGCCGCGTCGCCCACCAGCGCCCAGCCGGGTCCGGTCCGGGCGCGCATGCAGCCAGGAGCGCCCAGGAACCTGCGGAGGCGGAGGTCACCAGAACGACGGATGAGGCCGGAGAGTGCCGGCTCGAAGACCGCCAGCGTTACGGCAAGGCCGGCCAGGGGATCTGCACCGAAACGCAAGGCGAAATCCTCGGGCGGACAGGAGGCGAAGACACAACTCTGTTGCGACGTCGTCGGAATGATGCCTGCGGCGATCCGATCCCCGAAGTACCAGCGGTAGCCCTCGTTCGGCACACCTGAGAAATAGCCGTAAAGCGTTGCTGCGCTATGAGGCGAGGTCGCGAGGGTCTCCACGCCGATCGTGCCTGCGACCGGCGAGGAACGGCCATCGGCACCGATCAGAAGGTCGGTGCTGACCATGAGCCTCTCCCCGCCTGTACCGCGCAGGATGGCACCATTCACCCGCCCCATGTCGTTTGTGAGGCAGTGCTCATAGGCCGTCCCCAGCGCAGCCTCGGCACCGGCGGACACTGCGGCATCGAAGAGCATCCGGTCGAGCAGCCACCGTCGCGGGGCGAGGAGCCCTTCCGCCACGGCGCTTGGCTTGACGGGAACCACCACGCGCTCCTGCCCATACTGAAACCGCGCCTCGCGGACCCATGGCGTCCCGGCCTTTACGAGCGGGTGGATCAGTCCCCATCGTCCGAGCAACTCCACTGCAGGACGCATGAGAGCGTGAGTCGAAAGCGTGTCTCCCAGTTCGGCTTCGCGCTCGACGATCAGCACGCGCGCCCCGGCGGATGCCAGGCCCAAGGCAGCCGCCGATCCGGCAACCCGCCCACCGATGACGACGGCGTCGAAATGTCTTACAGTCATCTTGCTGGCCCCTATGCGGCGGCGCTTATCGCGCGGGCGCTCACCAGACGCCGGGCGAAGGCACGCGCCTCCCGCCCGGCGCCCGAGATGTGCGATGACCGGGCGGTCCGCTGATAGGGAAGACCCATCACATACAGGCCGTTGCCGACGATGCCACCTTCGTGGCGGATGCGGCCCTTGGCATCGAAGACATCTTCCTCGACGAAGCTGTGGTCCGGCGCGGCGCCCGTGGCCCAGATCACGGCTGCAAGGGCACCGCCTGAGAGATCGGCCGAGAGGACCGGTGAACCAGGTACCATGGTGGGCGGAAGGCGTTCGGGAGGTTCGACGAATTCCCCGATGCCCTTGCTCTCGATCCAGGCGTCGATCCGGTCGAGCAGACGGTTCATCTTAAGGTCGGCCGCGGCACAGACATGCGCGAGCGAACCGGAAAACCACGCCTTGCCGCCAGTGACTGCGGCGAGGCGTCCGACGATCTCGACGCCAAGCGCCTGGAGCGAATTGAGATCGACATCATGCTGCGCCGGATCGCCCAGCAACGGCAGGGACGGCAAGCTTCGCACGCGCGCCAGATCCTCGACCTTGGTGAACGGGACGTCCAACACGCCCGTGAGATGCATCCACATCAGGATATCTGACCCACGGTAGCAGCGCGGTAGCCGTCCGTGCTGTCCGACGGCCAGCTTGACCCGCCGGCCGGCGAGGGCGAGCTCCCGCGCAATCTGCAGGCCTGATGCCGAGGCGCCGACGACGAGTACGGCCCCTTCCGGCAGCTGGTCTGGTTTGCGGTAGGACAGCGCCGGAACCTGCATGATCGAGGCGGGAAATCCGTTTCCGCAGGCGGGAAGGCGCGGCAGTGCGAAGGCGCCGGTCGCCAGAACCACGCTGTCGCAGGCGATGGCGCCCTGATCCGTCTGCACGATGTGGCCGTCACCCCAGGTGCGCACGGAGATGACCTCCGTGTGCGTCATGACGGGTGCCGACGTCGCAGCGGCCGCGCGCGAAAGCAGGCCCGCGAAGTCAACTGCCGTCATGTATCCATCGGGATCACGCACAGCCTGGCCCGAAACGCCGTTCATCCAGTTGGGCGTGAGCAGGCGCATGCTTTCCCAGCGCTGCGACAGCCAACTTTCACCGATGCGGCCCCGCTCGATCACCACATGATCGAGCGAGCGGCGGCTGAGTTCGTGGCTCATGGCAAGGCCGCTGTGACCGGCGCCGATGATGACAGTGGTTGTTCTTCTCATGGACATGATGCTCCTTCGGCACGGACATCCATTTGCGTTCTCGCTTGGCGCGCCGGTGTGGCAGCGCGGCGCCGCCGCGCTGGCCATGGTGGTCTGTGGCGGCCTAGGCCACCGAAACCCGCACGTTTCCGGGGTTGGTGATGATGTCGAACACGGCAGAACGCTTCTGCGACTGGGAAACGACGGCCGCGATCTCGTCCTTCGTGGCGTCGGCATCGATGTCGAAGCTGATGCGGACAGCGTTGAAGCCGTTGCGCACATCGGGGTCGATGCCGAGAATGCCATGCAGGTTCATGTCGGCCTCGACCTTCGCCTTCACCGAGCGGAGCTGGATGCCGCGGTGCTGCGCGATGGCCGCAACCCCGCCCGTGAGACAGCTGGCGAGCGCCGACAGGACGATCTCGACGGGGGTCGGTGCATTGTCCGGAGCGGCGAACACTACCGGGTGGTCTGCCTCGACGCTGAAGGGCATCTTGTGCGCCTGCTCGGCGCCCGCTCCGAAGAACGTCTCCATCGTCGAACGGCTGTGCACGCCGCCGAGCCACTCGCAGGAGGCGCGCCAGGTGAACTGGGCAGCGGCCGGCATTTCGGTGAGCACCTTCTTGATGTTGTGCAGCGCGGCGACGTCGACTCCGTTGTCCGCGGTCTTGATGTTGGTCTGGATGTTCATGTCGTTTTCCGTTTCTCAGGGGGTTCATGCTCCCGCGGCATGCTTGCTGCGGCGGCGAGAGGCGATGTAGTCCATGAAAGACCTCCGGGCTTTCCGGTCTTCCTTGGATTTTCTGAGGAATGCCTTGGGAAACCCCTGTCACTGGCAGCGTCAAGACTGCACCGCGGCGTGACAACGGGGCCACAGGTGCTAAATTGCACCTATGAGGTACGTGTCGGAGACCATCGTCATCGACCCGGCAGCGCGTGAGATCTTGGCCTCGGGGGCCGCCGTGCAGGTGGAGCCCAAGGTCTTCGATCTGATCTTGCACCTCGTCGAAGCGCGGGACCGCGTCGTCACGAAGGACGAGCTCGTTTCGGCCATTTGGCAAGGCCGCTTCATTTCCGATGCGGCAATCTCGAGCGCGGTCAGCGCCGCGCGTCGGGCGCTCGGAGACAGTGGTCAGCAGCAGCGTATTCTCCGGACCTTTCACGGGAGGGGGTTCAGATTCATCGGTCCGATCGTCGAGGTCCAAGCGGGAGAACAGGCTGCTCCATCCTTGACCGGCCACAACGATATCCGCCAGGTGATCCAGTACTGCCGCAGTGCGGACGGGACGCGCCTCGCCTATGCGCTCGCAGGTTCAGGACCGCCGCTGGTCAAGGCCGCCAATTGGCTGCATCACCTGGAGTTCGACTGGGAAAGCCCGGTCTGGCGGCACTACTTCGCCGAACTCGCTTGCCTGAACACGCTTCTGCGATATGACGGCAGGGGCATGGGCCTCTCGGCATGGAACGTGACCGACTTCAGCCTCGAGAGGCAGGTTGAGGATCTCGAGGCGGTCATCGCCGCTTCAGGTTTCGAAGACTTCGCGCTCCTCGGCATTTCACAGGGATGCGCGAAGTCGGTCGTGTTCGCCGCCCGGCACCCCGAGCGGGTGAGAAAGCTGATTCTGCTGGGCGGATACGCCCGAGGCTGGAAACACCGCGACGACAAGGACATGTCGGTGTTCCGCAAGGCCGCGATCGAATTGATCCGCGTGGGCTGGGGAAGAGACAATCCGGCCGTCCGCCAGATGCTCACGACCCTCTACATGCCGGACGCACCCGCAGAAAGCCAGTCCTGGTTTTCTGACCTGCAAAGAAAGACCACCAGCGGGGAGAATGCCGCCGGTACGATCGATCAGCACGGCGACATCGACATCCGGGACGTGCTCGGGAAGGTGAAGGCGCCCACGTTGGTGATCCATTCGCGCCATGACGCGGGCGTGCCATTCGAGCAGGGACAAGAACTCGCAGCCGGCATTCCGGGCGCGCAATTCGCGGTGCTCGACACCACGAACCATATCCTGCCCGCAAGCGACCCCGCCTGGCACCGGTGCGCCCGCCTCATCCGCGAATTCCTGGCCGATTGACTTACCATTCGGGATTGCGTCCATCTTCACTGCCCTCGAAAGAGGCCGCAGAATGCCCGTCTCTCCGGTAGGGCTCGACATAGGCCATGCCGAGCGCATGGCCGTAGGCCTGCGCCAGGGTGGCGAAGAGCATCGGGATACTGAACTTCGGCGTCGCCTGTGCGAAATCGACGGCGCGGCGGGAGCGGACTGGAGCGATGGCAGTGAGATCGGTCATTGTGGCTCTCCGTGAATGACTGCGAGATTGCCGCCTGCCCGCCTGAAAATCCCAATCCGCGACCTGAAGAAACCTGAAGAGTCCTGTAGGTCGTCATCAGGGCTGAAATCTGCTAGACTCTGAATTCAAGGGGGTGATGGTCTTGCACTTCGGGCCATACAGGCTGATGCGCCAGGAGCGGGCGGTGGAGGGGCCGGCGGGATCGGTGTCGCTGTCCGCCCGGTCTTTCGACATTCTGGTGCTTCTGCTCAGCAAGCCCAGCCAGGTCGTCAGCAAGGACGAGATACTTTCAGCCGTATGGCCGGGCGTCGTCGTGGAGGAGAACACGCTTCAAGTCCACATCTCCGCGTTGCGAAAGGCGCTGGATCAAGGCATGATCGTGACCGTCCACGGCCGGGGGTACAAGTACGCGGGGCCGGTGCCCGCAGAAGCCGCTTCCAGTGAAGTTCCGGTCTCCATGGGCCCCGACCGCAAACCCGTCATCGCCGTACTGCCATTCGAAAACATGAGCCTCGATCTTGGCGAGCAGTACTTCAGCGATGGAATGACCCAGGACATCATCGATCGCCTGACGCGCTTCCGCATGATCTCGGTGGCCGGCCAGCGTTCAATGGGTGCAATTCGCGGGATGGGTGATGACATCCGGTCAATCGCGGCCCAGTTTGCGGCTGATTACATTGTGACAGGGAACATCCGGCGCTCGGAGACCCGCATCCGCATTGCCGCCCGGCTCACCGATTGCCACACGGGAAATGCCGTCTGGGCGCAGCACTACGACCGCCCCATCCAGGACCTCTTCGCCGTCCAGGACGAGGTGGCATCCCTGATCGCGAGCATGCTGATGGGGCGGGTCGAGGCAGAGGCCGCGACCCGCCACCCGGTGGTCAGCCACAGCCTCACCAGCTACGATCTCGTGCTGAGGGGAATCTGGCACTTCAAGAAACTGACCGTTGCAGACAATGAGCGCGCTGCGGAGCTCTTCCAGGCGGCGCTCGACATCAATCCTCTCAATGCCGAGGCGCTCCGCTGGCTTTCCTCCTGCTGCATCAACAGATGGTTTACGACCCACGACCGCAGCCAGCTGGCCATGAGCGTGAAGCTAGGCCGTACGGCTGCCGAACTCGATCCCGCCAGCGCCCTCTGTCATACCGCCCACGCCTTTCCTCTCATCTGGTCAGAGGGATGTGAGGCAGCGGCATCGGTTTACCGGAAGGCCCTTCAGGCCAATCCCGATGATCCTCACGTCTTGGCGGAAATGGCACTCGTCGAATTCTACAGGGGTAACCTGCCATCTGGCCACAAGCTGCTGGACGAAGCGGAAAGACTGAATCCGATGCCTCCCCTATGGTACGCCGAGTTTCGAGCGATCGCAGCCTTCGCCGAGGGGCGCTACTCGGACGCCTTGCCAAGTTTCGCCGCGGTTCCCGAATGTGTGTTCGACAACACCTATATGCTCGCCTGCATGGGTTATCTCGGAACTGCCGATGGTTTCGAGAAAGTGATAAAGCGGGTCCGGGAGTCTGGGTGGAACCTGCGGCAGGTTGCCGCCGATGAGCCCTTCAAGTATCCGGCCGTGCGCGAGAGGCTGCATGACGGCCTCACACGCGCGGGTATCACCTGGGGTTAAGCAAACCGACCATGAGTTAGTGACCTCCATCCCGCGTCGTGGGTGTGATTTCATCAAGCAGCCGGCGGATTCTTTCCAGCCCCTCGGGGGAAAGCGCCTGCTGCGGAGGCACTGGGACGCCCACGTCGTATCCGAGTTGGTTCAAGCCCCCCTTGATGCAGGCTGCAAGATTGTAGGCCGCGAAAATTTCATTGAAGCTCCACAGTTGCCGCTGGATTCTCATCGCCGCATCCCAGTTGCCGCGCTGACAGTGCTGGTAAAGAGCAACGCTTTGGCGAGGCACCAAGCAGGCTGGCCCGGCCATCCAGCCCTTGCCGCCGATCATCATCACGCAAGCGGGAATGTGGGAGGAAGCGGCAAAGACCTGCATGCGCCCGCCGACCCGATTCATGATCGACAGAAGCCGGCCGGTGTTCTGCGAAGCGTCCTTGATGTAGGAGATGTTGGGAACGTGGCTCAAAGCCTCGATAGCGCCGAGTGAAAGATCAGAGCGCTGGAAAGCAGGGTTTGTGTAGAGTACGATCGGCAGGCGGATGGCCGCGGCAATGGCCTTGAAATACCGCACGACGCCCTCTTCCGCTATCGGGAAATAGGACTCGAGCATGGCGATAACGCCATTGCAGCCGAGATCCTCCATTTCCTGAGCCTGGCGAACAGCTTCGGCAATCGTCGTCGCCGAAACGCCGGCGACCACCGGAACACGCCCGGCCGAAGCAGAAACGACGACCTCCACGATGCGCCGCCGTTGTGCCCATGTAAGATAGGCGAACTCACCAGTTGATCCCAGGGGCGTAAGCCCATGTACGCCCGCCGCCACGAGATCCAAGCAAAGGCGATGCAGCACATCTCCCATGACGTCGCCTCGGGGGCTGACGGGAGAGACCAGATAGGGAAAGACGCCGTGGAATGTCTCCTCGGTCATGGTGCCTCCCTTCATGGATTCTTCACGGCAAGGGTTCGATATTCTGGTTGAGCCTGAAAAGATTGCCGGGGTCGAATCGGGCCTTGAGCCTTTGCAGCCGCCGGAACTTCTCCGCACCATAGGCCTGTCGCGCCACGTCGCCACCGAGATCGGCCTGTTCGTTCACGTAATTGCCGCTCATTGACACGGAAGCGAGCCTTGCCGCCGTGTTCCTCCCCCAGGCGATGCAGCGCGCGTCGTCGGCGGGATCGTCCCACACCGGCTCGACGATCCAGTAGTAGTTGGCGGCGCGGCCCGTATAGGCCGCGCTTTCGTCCGAGAGATCAGATACGGCGCCGCCGAGCTGAAGCGTGTAGATCTCGGTATGAACGGTAGGTGAGGAACCCGCTGCCCCGATCATGGCGGCGATCGCGTCGTCACTGAGGTCATGCAGAAACCCACCCTTGGCATAATATCGCCTGCCCCACCGGAAATGCTCGTCAGACCGGCTTTGGAAGGCAAGAAAGTCCGTCAGCCCATGTTCGCCCTCGCCCCCTCTGGCCAATTGTCCGAAGCGCCGAATGGCGGAACCCGCCGATTGGAGGTCTCCGCAATGGAAGGCCGACACTGTCAACCCGTCCACTGTGACCGTGAAAGCCGTGGATAGATCACGCGGCACCTCGGCGGCAAGCTTGCGGTAAGCGCGCAGCGCCACCTCAACTGAATCGCGCGGATAGGTCCAGCGCCCCGTCGTGATGGGCCCCAGCTCATGCATGCGGAACGTGAGGCTGGTGACCACGCCGAAATTGCCGCCGCCACCACGGATCCCCCAGAACAATTCTGGTTCTTCTTCGGCGCTGGCGTGCACCGCTGTTCCGTCTGCCGTGATCAGGTCGGCGTCCATCAGACTGTCGATGGTGAGCCCGAAGCGGCGACTGAGCCACCCCATCCCTCCTCCCAGCGTTAGACCTGTTGCGCCGGTGTGGGACACCACGCCGGCGGGCACCACCAGACCGAAGGAAGCCCCTGCCCTGTCGAGGTCACCAAGCAGTGCGCCTCCCGACACGCGTGCCGTACGGGCCCGCGGATCGACGGTTATGCCGTTCATCAAGCCGAGGTCGAGGACGACCCCGCCATCGCATGTGGATAGTCCGGGAAGGCTGTGGCCACCGCACCTGATCGCCAGTGGCGCGCCATCCGAGGCAACTGCATCGATCGTTCTGCGGACGTCTGCGCAACTGCGCGCCCTTACGATCACTTCCGGCCGACGGTCAGCGGTGCCGTTCCAGACACATCTCGCGCCATCGTATCGAGGATCACCCGGAAGGATCATTTCGCCCTCCAACCCTGAAGCGCTCAGTCGCCGGACGAGAGACGATGCATTCATGGCCGGTCTCCTGCACTGTGTTTTGCGAGGCGAGAGGAGTCAGGAATGGCAATGCTCGAAATACCGCTTGCGGCAAGCGCGAACTGCCGCCACACCGGCTCGGGCCGATGGCAAGAGAAAATATCCGGTCAGACTAACAGGAATACGCAGTATTGATAAGCAGCCAATTACATTAGATCTTGCTTTGTGCTCGCGTGCAATTTTCAGGTGCGACACGGGAGCAACCACACGTCTCTTGCAGAGGTCTGTTCCATGATGATCCGAAAGGCAACGCTAGCGGATGCTGACCAGGTCTGGCGTGTCATCGGGCCGGTCTTTCGTGCCGGAGAGACCTATGCAATTGAACCAGACATTTCCCGCGAACACGCCCTTGCCTACTGGCTCGGAAGCGACAGGCACACATTCGTGTACGACTCGGGAGGTTCCGTCCTCGGCACCTACTACATTCGCGCCAACCAGGCTGGCGGCGGAAAGCATGTCTGCAACTGCGGCTACATCACGGCTCCCGGCGAATCCGGGAAAGGCATTGCCCGGCAGATGCACCTGCACTCTCTGGCCCAGGCGAAGCAGCATGGTTATCGAGCGATGCAGTTCAACTTCGTGATCAGCAGCAACGAACGAGCAGTCAGGCTCTGGCAATCGCTGGATTTCGCGATTGTCGGAACCCTCCCGGGCGCCTTCCTGCATCCGCGACTTGGCCTTGTTGACGCCTATGTCATGTACCGCCGACTGTGAGGGAGAGCCGGTTTGCGCCGTGCCGAAGCTGCGAGAAATGGTAGATCTCGCGCCAGCAGATTGCTGGACGTCTCCCCGGTTTCATGCGCAGTATAGTAATCTCTATCTCGCTTGCCGTGCATGCGCAGTCTCCTCGTCGAAGGAGTGTGCAAGTGAAAGATGGCAGTGCCTATGATGTCCTTGTCGTCGGTGGCGGCATCGCCGGCTCGGCCTTTGGCCGAGCAATGGCTAGGGCGGGAAAGCATGTGCTCATCGTTGAGAAGAGTTCGCAGTTTCGTGACAGGATCAGGGGTGAGGTGCTGCTGCCTTGGGGCGGTGTGGAAGCCATCGAACTCGGCATCCACGATATTCTCCTGGGCAGCTGCGGCCAGCACTTGCCGCGCGAGTACTTTATCCGCGATGGTGCGGCAAGCACACCGCGCGAGTTCCGCACCACGACACCGAGGGGCAATGGCATCGTCAGCTTCTATCATCCCGACATGCAGGAGGTGTTTCTTGCCGAGGCAGGGCGCTGCGGTTGCGAACTCTGGCGCGGCGTTTCCGTCAGCAGTGTCGAAATAGGACGGGTCCCGCGAGTGAGGGTCGAGACCGATGATGGCCCCCGCGAGGTCGAAGCAAGCCTCTTGGTCGGCGCCGATGGCCGCGACTCCCAGGTAGCAACGCTTCTGGGCTTCCGGCGAAGCCGCGACCCGCCACAGCTTTATTCCGGTGGACTTCAGCTGGAAGGCAGCATCCCGGCAGACCAGGCGTTGTACTTCTACCAGGACGGACATAATGGACGAGGCGCAATTCTCGTCAGCAACCGGCCCGGCAACTATCGCGCCTATGTCTTCCACCATGTGAATGCACTGAAGCGACGCTGGTCGGGCGAACGTGATTACAACAACGCCAAGGAGCATTTGATCTCGGTAGGAGCACCGCGCGAATGGATCGAGAACCTGAAGCCGCACGGGGTGCATGCCACGTTCGACGGCGCACATCAGTGGGTGTCCGATCCTGTTTGCGGCAATTGTGTGCTGATCGGCGACGCAGCAGGTTCAAGTGACCCGGTGTGGGGCTGCGGCCTCTCGCGGACGCTACGTGACGCAAGGCTCCTGCAGGCTCATTTGCTCTCCGAAGGGGACTGGTCGAAAGCAGTCGCAGGTTACGCGGCGGATCACAACGACTTCTTTCACCGGCTGCGGCGCGCCGAACATGTCAATGCCGCCCTTTTCTTCACGATGGGGGAGAGCGGCGACGCCCTGCGGCATCGTGCGTTCGATCTTCTGACGAGACACCCGGAACTCGCTCCGGATACCGCTGGCCTAGGACCGGAGGCAATGTGCACGGACGCATCCGAGGAGGCTCTCCTGGGCCATGTCCAGTGGCGCGGTGCCGAGGCTTCACCGCAGCTGCAGCCGGCGTGATCGGGCAATCTGGCACTTAACCGCCAATGACCTCCTGTGCAATGGACCAGTCGCCTCTGCCATTTCGCTCGAGGCCAAGCATCACGTAGAACGGCTGCTCGATCGTGTTCATGCGAAGCATGGCGAAGCCGATCCCGCCGTCGCACCGGCAGTCGCGCACATCGATACCCGTCACGATGAACTCCCCTGTGTCGAACAGCTCCTGGAAGCTGAAGCCAATCGCGTCACGGCCTTCGACCACCTGGCCTCCGGGATTGACCTTGATGGCGTTGTCCGAATAAATCGATGCACAGGCCGCTCCATCCTTTTGCGCAACGGCGAGACGGAAGTGCTCTGCTAACGCCTCAACCGTTTGCCGGAAGGTCACCAACGGTGCTCGCCTCCCCTGCAGCCATTCACCGCCCCGGTGGCCGGTATTCCGGCGACTTCTTCGCCGCCTGATCGATCTCCTCCGGCGTGAGGAGAACGGTCATCCGTCCTTGTGCAGAGCCTGCCGCCCCGACGGTCAGTCCGACTGCCGCGGCACTGACATTGTCGGGCAACTCGGCGATCAAGACGACGTCGTCAGAACCGAAGGCAAAATACATGCACTCGAGTTTTCCGCCTAGCGAGCCGAGCATTTTCTCCACCGCCGCGCGACGTCCGGACCCGCCCTCGGCAATGACTCCCTTGGTTCCCTGCGGCGTATAGCTACCGCTCCACATGATCTTAGGCATGATGACCTCCCAGTCTTGCAAGAGAATGACGTCACGAAGAAATACGGTCTCAGCACCTCAGGGGCTGATGTTCTGGTTGACCCTGAACAGGTTGCGCGGATCGTATTTTCGCTTAAGAGCGACAAGCTTCTCGTAGTTTGTGCCATACGTGTTGCGAAGACGGCTGTCGCCCTCGTCGTCCATCATGAAATTCGGATATGCACCTCCGAGATTGTAGGGATGGACAGCTTCCCAGTAGGCCTTGGTCCAGTTCGCGATGGCCTTGGCCTTCCCGGCATCGGGATCGATTCCCGCGATGACCATGGACCAGGTCGCGTCCCGGCAGTTCCACGCCGCATCAGCCTTGTCCACGCGGTGTACCGCACCATCGATAGGGTAGAGATGCATGAGGGACAACTCGCTCGGCGCCTTCTCCACCATCCGGATATGAGCGTCGATTGCCTCGTCCGGCAGCGTCTTCACGAAATCACCCCGCCAGTACCACTGCATCCCCTTGGGATAGAGACCGTCGAACATGCTCTGCACGGCCGCATAGGGCATCATCCCCATCCAGTTGAAAAGCGGCTCCGGCAGGCGCGTGAGGAGTGGCGCCAGGGCCTTCATTCCCTCCTTCTCGTCACCATTGTAGCAACTCATCAGGAGGCAGATACGCTTGCCCCAGAATTCCTCGGGAAACGGCGGCGTCGAAAGTACCGTCTTGAGACCGACGAAGATCCCGAGCTCTTCCGGAGCGCCGGGAAGGAATTCCCGGTAGGCCTTCATGATGTCCTTCGCATGGGAGATGTCCCAGGCGATGGGACCGGCGAAAACCGAGGAAACTGGGTGCAGTTGGAACAGGAAGCTGGTAACGACGCCGAAGTTTCCGCCGCCGCCCTTGAGGCCCCACAGAAGGTCTTCGTTCTGCGCCTTGCTCGCCGTCACGATGCGGCCGTCGGCGAGCACCACTTCGGCCTCGATGAGGTTGTCGATGGTGAGGCCGAACTTGCGGGTCAGGTGGCCGTGGCCACCGCTGAGCGTGAGGCCCGAAAGCCCCGTGGTGGATATGATTCCTGCCGGCAGAGCCAGGCCGAAGGCCTGGGTTGCGTGATCCACGTCCCCCTGTGTGCACCCTGCCGCGACCCGCGCCCGACGGGTCACCGGATCGACCCACACGCTCTTCATCAGCGAGAGATCAATGACGATGCCGCCGTCGACGCTGCCGAGCCCGGGCCCATTGTGCCCGCCGCAGCGGATTGCGAGCGGCAAGCCATTGTCGCGCGCATAGTTCACGACGGAGACGACATCGGCGACGTCGGCGCATCTGGCGATCGCCAGCGGTTTCTTGTCGATCATACCGTTATAAAGGGATCGCGCCTCCTCGTATCCCGGGTCTTCCTTGCCGATTGCAGGGCCGCGGATCATCTGCCGCAGACTCAGCACGGGGTTGTCGAGCATCTCATCCTCCCTGTTTCGGTTGCATGGGCGCGGACAACAGGCTTCACTGCTCGCGCTCGATGGACGCATTCAGACATGTCGGTCCGTAGACCGGGGGATGACACTATGATAAGTTCACGTCCTTTAGGATGACCGTGCCGCCCGATTTCTTGCGCGATCGTCCTGCTGTTTCCATGCATCGTGCCTGAGCCGCCCCTAATCTCATGGAGCGACGCGATGGACGTTCTTTCGGATGTCTTGAGAGCGGTAAGGCTGACCGGCGCCGTTTTCTTCGACGTGGAGCGGCGCGCCCCCTGGGTGGCGGAAACGCCGGAGGGGGCGGTGATCGCCTGCAAGGTGATGCCCGAGGCGCATCATGTGATCGTGTTTCATGCCGTACTCAAGGGTGAGTGCTGGGTCGAGGCTCCCGCCATTCCTGGGGCCTCGATCCGGCTGCAAGAAGGCGACGTCATAATCCTGCCGAAGGCAGACCGGCATGTGCTGTGCTCATCGCCGGGCATGCGGGCGGAGCCTGAAATCGAGAACTACTATCGACCTGACAACCGGCCCCTGCCCTTCTTCATCGGTCCGGGAGATGGCACGGGAGATGCCGCCCATTTCGTCTGCGGCTATCTCGGATGCGACGTGCGGCCATTCAACCCGATCATCGACGGCCTTCCGCGGCTGTTCCACGTTCCAATGTCCGACACCAGCAAGAGCCTGATGGCTCTGTTCATGCTGGCCGTCGCGGAAACGGAGAGCCGCAGGACGGGGGGTGAGACGATACTCGCCCGCCTTGCTGAACTGCTCTTCGTCGATGCGCTGCGGCGCTATATCGACAACCTTCCGACGGAGGAGCCCAGTTGGTTTTCCGGTCTGCGCGATCCCCATATCGGCGCCGCACTGAACCTGATCCATGGCCGCTGGCGAGAGGAATGGACGGTCGACAGGCTGGCACGGGAAGTGGGGCTCTCGAGATCCGTGTTCGCCAGCCGGTTCGCCCATTTCGTCGGTCAGGCGCCCATCCATTACATGACGACGTGGCGCATGCAGCTCGCAACGCACCTGCTGCAGCGGAACGGCGCAAACGTTTCGAGGGTTGCCAACGAGGTTGGCTATGAATCCGAGGCTGCCTTCTGCCGAACTTTCAAACGCTGCGTGGGCATGACGCCGGGTCATTGGCGGCGGCGGCTGCACTGAGCCCCAAGCGATTCAACTGGCCGAGAAAGCCACTCATCGCACCATCGCGGCAGCGGCCTGTGCCTCCTCGCCGGGAAGCAAGGGCCGCTCGGGAAAAACCAATCCCATCGAGATCACCAGCTTGAGACCGTCTTCCACGCTCATGTCGAGGATCTTCACCTCCTCCACGTCTACGAAGAAGACATAGCCCGATGTCGGGTTGGGGGTGGTCGAGACGTAGACAGCATACATGGCCCTTCCAGCCTCGAGGCCGATGTCGGCACCATCCACCTCGCGAGAGACGAAGGCGACGGACCAGGCGTCCTTCCTTGGCCATTCGACAAGGCAGACATAGCGGAAGGATGCCCCCTTTTGCGAGAACAGCGTCTCGAATATCTGCTTTGATCCCTTGTAGATCGAGCGCACGACCGGCATCGCGTAGAGCGTCTTGTCCCAAATCGCGATCATCGTGCGGCCGGCGAGGTTGGCCGCCATGGCGCCGATCAGCGTGATGGTTATCAGCGCCACGACGAGACCGAAGCCCGGAATGCTGACCGGCAGGTACGTGTCGGGGTTGTAGTTCGCAGGCAGGAGCGGCTTCACCCACGCGTCGAACATCGTCACGAACCAGTACGTCGCCCAGACAGTTATGGCGATCGGGGCGGTGATGACGAGCCCGGTGAAGAAATAGGCGCGCAACCTGCCGAAGAGGGAGGTCTGCGTCTTGATTTCGACATCGACCGTCTTCACTTGAGAGGGTGGATCGGGTGATTTTGGCATGGGCAGGTCAATAGACATGAAGCGGCAGCGCTCCGCAAGGGCGGGAGAGCCGGCGGCATGAGGGCATTGCGGCGCCCTCTCCTGCTCGGGGCGGGCTGGTTTTGCGTGGGGCTCGGCGTCATCGGCATCATCATGCCGCTCTTTCCGACGACGCCCTTTCTGCTGGTGGCGGTCTGGGCCTTTTCCCGGTCCTCGCCCGAACTTGCCGAGAAGATCCGCGGCCACCGCCTTGCCGGGGCCTATGTGCGCGACTGGGAGGATGAGGGCGTGATCCCGCCCGGTGCCAAGGTTCTTGCCATCACCATGATGACGGCGATGTTCGGGTATCTCCAGTTCGGCTCGGACGCCCCGGCCTGGGCGGTCATATCGGCAGGCCTCGTCATGACGGGTGCCGGGGCCTATGTGCTGTCGCGCCCCAGCCGGCGCCGCGAACCCTGAGACGAGGCCCGGGAGCGGCTTGACTCCGGTCGTTTTCGGGCTGAGATGCAGCTCGCCAACGCCGCAGGGGCTCCATGATCGTCAGCCACAAGAACAGGTTCATCTTTCTCAAGACGAGGAAGACCGCAGGTACCAGCATCGAGATTTCGCTGCGGCCGTATTGCGGTCCGGACGACATCATCACGCGGATCACGGAAGACGACGGGGACGGGATTGTGCCGGGGCCGCAGAATTACCTGTTCCCGCGGGCGGACTGGCCGCAGGCAATGGCTGCCCGGTGGGACAAGGGGTGGCGGCCGGGCGCGAAGCGGGAAGACCTCAAAGGCATCGGCTATTTCGGGCACGTCACGGCCAGCGAGTTGCGCCCGAGGGTGGGCGCTGCCGTCTTCGACTCCTATTTCAAGTTCAGCATCGAGCGCAATCCGTGGGACCGGGAAGTTTCGATGTATTTCTTCAAGTTCAAGAACGAGGCGAAAAAGCCCACATTCGCGGAGTACATCGCGGGGGCGAAGGACATCGGCAATTGGGATATCTACTCGATCGCGGGCGAGGTGGTGACGCAAGCGATCATCCGCTATGACCGGCTCGCAGACGACCTTGCGAAGGTGACGTCCGACATCGGGCTTCCCCCTGTGCAGGTCTTGTCGCAGGCGAAGTCAGGTTTCAGGCCGGCAGCCGCGCGGGATTACCGCGCAATGTATGACAGCCGCAGCCGGGACCTGGTCTCCCGGCTCTACGCCCGGGAAATCGAACATTTCGGCTGGCAGTTCTGAGGGCGTCCGGGCGCGCCAGACATTTCAGTCGTTTGCCGCGGACTTGACGCCGTCCACCGGATACTGCTCGTCCCACACCTTGGCGCGCGCTTCGGCCTCGATCCTCTCGTCCTCTCCGACATTGCTTTCGAGCTGGAGGGCGCGGTCGTAAATTTCGGGGTTCTCCTCGGGCCTAGCGGATTCACGCGCGAGAATGTACCACATCAAGGCGCGGGTGCGGTCGCCGCGCACGATCTTTCCATCCCAATAGAGCTCGCCCAGATAGGCTTCGGCGGGGGCATAGCGCTTGCGTGCCGCGGCCATCAGCCACTTGAGGCCCTGCTGCGGGTTCTTCTTCACGCCCTCGCCCTTGATGCTCATGACGCCGAGCGCGTACTGCGCGGCGGGATGGCCATAGGCAGTGGCGATCTTGAGATAGCTCCTTGCGGCAGCGGGCGGGTCGGGCGCGAGGCCTGCATTGACGGCGCCGGTGCGCTGGTAGTCGGCGATCCGCACCATGGCGTCGACGGTGATGCGCAGGCGGTTCTGGTCGTCCTCGTCAGGGTCGTAATGCTCGGCGACGCGGGAGTAATAGCTGTAGGCCATGGCATCGTTGCGGGGCACTCCCCTGCCCTGCCGGTACATGTGGCCGAGATACCAGTCCGCCACCAGGTTGCCGTCATCCGAGGCGCTGCGGAACAGCTTCACGGCGCGCTCGTAATTGCCGTTCTTGTAGGCGCGCTTGGCCTTCTTGAGATCGTCCGTCCAGAACGGGATCGAAATTTCCGGCAGCCGCAGCTCCGGCGCGGCGGGAAGATAGGAATAGAAATCGGCAATGGGACCGCGGTCGTCGTCCTCCGCGGCAGTGGCAGGCACGAGCACCGAAACGACCGCCAGAACGGCAAGAACAGGGCGCAAGCCCGCATTCATGCGCCCTTCGAAACCGCGTGCGGCCACGGAAATCACGATTCCTCAGTCCTCTCCCACATGCTTCGGGGAGGCGAAGCTCAGGCTGTCGCAGGGAAGGTTCATTGCTCTCGGGCCACTTTCTCAATCTTTATCGTTGCCGTGACAGGACCGTGAGCGGCGGGCAAGAACCGAACGCTCGCACGGCGAAGAAACCGTTGCGATGATCCGATGCCGCTCCTGCCCTGAGCCCCTAACGAATCCGCGAGGGGATTTCCCCCTCCGCAAAAACCGAGGCTAGGCGGCAATTTGGGCGGATAGAAGGTTGAGAATCTGGCGGAATTGGACGGAGTTCACAAATTGGATCATTGTTGCATAAGAGCAACATAGCAGCGAACTATACCGCGAGCCCCGCCAGCATACCCTCGTAGACTGCCTCTTCGGCAGTCCGTGGGCTCAGGCAGTCGCCTACCAGGTGGTGCTCGATGCCGAGCTCCTGCAGGATGTTTGCCAAGCCGTCTTCCTGGAGATTGGGCGTGTTAAGAACGATTGTGTCGACATCATCCATCACCACCGCCTCCCGCGAAGGGGTGTGGATGAAATAGGCGGTCCGGCCATCGCCGCCATAGAGCCGCAGCCAGGGGTGAACCTCCACCCCCAGCCGGTGCAGCCGCGCCACGGTTTCGAAGCGGATATAGGTCTGGATGCTGGCCGCGGCGCAGTGATGGTTGACGGCCAGTCGCACGTTGGCGCCTTCGGCGGCCAACTTCTCGGCGATGCCGGAACCCGCCCAGTCGCCCATCCAGTCATAGACGACGACGCGCGAACCTGTCGTGGCGCGCCCCGCCAGGATATCGGCGGCATGGACGATCTGTGCGGCTTCTCCCTCGAAGGGCGGCATGTGCGGCTTCGAGCCGGTGGCGAGGATCACCGAGTCCGGCCTCTCGCCTTCGAGCAGCTCGCGCGTCACCTCGCTGCGGCGGTGGATCTGCGCGCCGTGGCGCTCGGCTTCCGCCGTCAAATTGGTGATGATGCCGCCGAACTCGGCGCGCTTGGGGAGGAGCTGGGCGAGCCGCGCCTGGCCGCCCGTCTGGGCCTCGCGCTCATGGAGATGCACCTCGTGGCCGCGCTCGGCCGCCACTGCCGCCGCCTTGAGGCCGGCCGGCCCGCCCCCCGCCACCAGAATCTTGCGCCGGGTGAGGGCGCGGGGCTTGCGTTCGTACTGAAGCTCCCGTCCGGTTTCCGGGTGCTGGATGCAGGAAATCGAAAGACCCAGCTGGAAGTGCCCGATGCAGGCCTGGTTGCAGCCGATGCAGGCGCGGATGTCGTCCGTTTGCCCTGCCCTCGCCTTGTTGGCCATCTCCGGGTCGGCGATCATGGCCCGCGTCATGCCGCACATGTCGGCGGCCCCGGAAGCCAGCACCTCCTCCGCGACCTGCGGCTGGTTGATGCGGCCGGCCACGAAGACGGCCTTGCCCGTCGCCTGCTTCACCTTCTGCGCGAAGGGAGCGACATAGCCGTGGGCATTGGCCATGGAGGGCACGATGTGGGCGGCACCCGAAGCGGTGGCGGATGTGCCGGCGATGACGTTCAGATAGTCGAGCTCCGGCGCGAGAGCCCGGGCGATGGCGAGCGAATCGTCCTCGACGAGACCATCCTCGTCGTGCTCGTCGCCCGACATGCGGATCCCCACGATGAACTCCTCAGGTACCTGTGCCCGGATCGCGGCGATCGCTTCCCGGGTGAAGCGCAGGCGGTTATCGAAGGAGCCGCCATACAGGTCCTCCCTGCGGTTCACTTTCGGGTTCATGAATTGGGCAGGCAGATAGCCATGGCTCGCCACGATCTCGACGCCGTCGGCCCCGGCTTCTGCCATGCGGCGGGCGGCCGCTCCGTAGCCATCGAGAATCTCTCCGATCAGCGCCGGCGACATCTCCCGCGGGATGACCTTGAAACGCTCGGAGGGCGAATGCGAGGGCGCGAAGGCGGGCTGCACCACGCCGTCGGGCCGGCCGAGCAGTTCGCGGCCGGGGTGGAAGAGCTGGATGAAGACCTTTGCGCCCTCCTCGTGGATTGCACCGACCAGCCGCGAGAAGGGCGCGATGCAGTCGTCCGAGGTACCCATCAGCAGCGCCTCGGTGTAGCGCGAGGTCTCGTGCACGCCCACCACCTGGATCACGATCAGTCCTGCGCCGCCGCGCGCCCGGGCGCGCTGGTAGGCGATCAGCGCATCGGAGGGCAGGCCCCCTTCCGGCAGGTAGGTGTCATGTCCGGTCGACAGGATGCGGTTGCGGATCTCGGTGGTCTTGAGAGTGAAGGGCGAGAACAGGTTCGGAAAGCGCATGATGGCGGCTGTTCTAGCGCTCCCCACCCATCCGCGTCGAGTATCAGATGGAGCGCTCCTCGTATGCGATGAACCACTCCACCATCTCCGTCCACATCGCCTCGACGAGCGCGGGATCGACATGGTGGGCGCGCGCCAGCACGCGCACGTGGTCGATGACCTGCCGGAAGCGCGCGTCGTCGCGGGCGGGAAGCCGGTCGCGCTTCTTTACGACGATGGCCTTCTCCACCCACCGCTGGCGTTCGGCCAGCAGCTTCACGAGGTCTTCGTCGATGCGGTCGATCTCCTTGCGGATCTCGCTCATGGTGAGGTGAGGTGAGGACTTGTTCATGGGCTGCCTCATGCGCTCCGCGGGGCTGCTTCGTCAATCGGTCGGATCGTCCCGCTGCTCCGGCGGAACGAAGGTCTTCGCCCGCCTCTCCGGCCGCACCACCCAAGGCCTTGAACCCTGTACTTCCCGTGAGGTGAGGAGGATCGGCCGCTTCCCGCCAAGCCACACGGCATGAGCACCGGAGCGCCAGAGGTCGAAGCGGTCGATGCGAAGCGGGACGCCGCGGCACGCGCCGCGCAGCGGAAAATCGGCGATCAGAACGTCGGCGCCGTCGCAGTCGGGCACAGCGCCTTCGCTGCGGCTCAGATAGAGGATGCGCCTGCCGTGAAGCTCCGTTCGGCAGCGGTTCCCGTCACAGGTCCAGCCGGGCCGCCGCGCCGCCTCGGCGGGGCTCGCCTCCTCCCCATTCGCCTGGAGCCATTTTTCCACCGCGAAGCGGCCCCGGCGGGCGAAGGCCGGAACGAGTTCGCCTGCCGCATTGCGGATCGCCACGTTCACCCCCGTGCGTTCGATCAGGAGGTCTGGTGCCGCCGGAACCCGGAGCCCGAGCGCGGCACCCAACGCCATGACGGCGAGACCGGAAAGCCTGACGGGCCCCCGCAGCAGACAGAGGAAGACCAGCCCCGCCGCCATGGTGAGTGCTGCCTCCTGGGGCGGCGTCGCCACGACGGCGTTGGCACCGGGAAGGGAGGCCACTCCGTCCGAGATGGCGATGACAAGCTGGAGCCCCTTGCCCATGAGCATCAGCGCCGGTCCTTCCAGGCCGAACGGCATGAGGAGCGAGGCGACCAGCGCCGCGGGCATCACCACGAGACCCACCACGGGAATGGCCGCGCCATTCGCCAGCACGCCATATGGCGAGATGCGGCCGAAATGATAGGCGGCGGGAATCGACGAGGCTGCCCCGGCAATGGCCGAGGTGAGGAGGCTGAGGCCAAAGGCGGAAAGCCCGCTAACGGCCAGCCGAACGGTCCAGTGCCTCCGCGGCGCAGCCTGCCCCTGGCTGCCGGACGTCCAGCGTGCCCAGGTCTCGTAGAAGGCGACGAGACCCAGCACCGCCAGGAACGACATCTGGAAACTCGCCTCCACCGCCGCCTCCGGCGACGTCACCAGCAGGCAGAAAGCCGCGATCGCGAGGTTCCGGGTGGAGAGCGCGGGCCGGTCCACCATGACGGCGAAGAAAACCACCGCCACCATCAGGAAGGCTCGCGCGGTGGCCACGCCGGAATCGGCGAGCATCAGGTAGAAGAACCCGGCGGCGAGCGCCGCTGCAGCTGCCCATTTCTTGATCGGCCGGCGCAGCGCCAGCACCGGCACCAGCGCCAGCAGCGCTCTTGCCCCCCAGAAGACGCCGCCCGCTACCAGCCACATGTGCAATCCCGAAATCGAGAGAATGTGGAACAGGCCGGAGACGAGCAGGCTGCGGTTGACCTCAGGCGGAATGCTGCTGCGCTCGCCTGTGATCAGCGCCTCCGCGAAGGAGGCATAGGGTTCCTCCAGGCTTGCCCGGATGCGAGCGCCCATGGCGGCGCGCAGCCGGCCGAGCACCCCCTCCAGACGTGCGGCTAGGGTTACGGGTGCGCCAGCGACGGCGATCTGCGATGTGATGCGTCCGAGCCCGCCGATACCGTCGAACCACAGCGCCCTCGCATGATCGAAACCTCCCGGCAACACCGGTGAAGGCAGCGGCCAGAGCCGCGCCTCGAATGAAATCTCTGCTCCCACGGGGGGAATGCCCGCCTTTTCCGCGAAGGAGAGGCGCAGAAGCCTTGGTGTCCGCTCCGGCGCAAGGCCCGCGATCGAGGCCGCTTCGAGGGTCATGGCCAGGCGCTTGGCGGAAACATGCTGAAGCCGAGTCACGCGCCCGCTCACCCGAACTTCGTCAGTTGCGGCGGCGAGCAGCGGCGTCGCGACCCGTTCGGCTCGGAACTTGGTCAGGGAGAAGCCCAGTGCCACCGTCGCTGCGAGCAGTAGCAACGGCGCGTTCCGGCCCGCCACGATCAGCACCGCCCCTAGCGCCGCCGCAACGCCCGCCAGGAGGATCGAAGGCTCGCCATGGAGCCCGAAATAGACCCCGATCCCAACCGCCAAGCCCGGGGCAGCCCACAGGAAGGAGCGCCCGGCCTGTGCGGCTGCAGCGTTGCTCAGGGCCACGGCAGCCGCCTCCATCTCCCCTCCCCTTACGGCCCGCAAAGCCTTGTGCTAAGCGGCGGCACACCGCACGCAACCAGTTTCCCTAACGTCAGTCAATACGGAGAACGGCGTCATGTCATCGCCAGTCGTCACCCGCTTCGCCCCTTCCCCCACGGGCTATCTCCACATCGGCGGCGGGCGCACGGCGCTGTTCAACTGGGCCTATGCGAAGCGCCATGGCGGCCGGATGCTGCTGCGCATCGAGGATACCGACCGCGAACGTTCCACCGCGGCTGCGATCGACGCCATCATCGAAGGCCTCACCTGGCTCGGACTCGACTGGTCGGGCGAGCCCGTGTCGCAATATGGCCGGGTGCTGCGCCACCGCGAGGTGGCCGAACAGCTCCTCGCCCAGGGCAGGGCCTATCGCTGCTACTGCACGCCCGAGGATCTCGAGGCGATGCGCGCGCGGGCCGAGGCCGAGAAGCGTCCGATCCGCTACGACGGCACCTGGCGGGACCGTGACCCTTCCCAGGCTCCCGCCGGCGTCAGACCCGCCATCCGCTTCAAGGCCCCGCAGGAAGGTGAGACGATGATCGAGGACGCCGTGCAGGGCCGCGTCATCATCCCCAACAAAGACCTCGACGACCTCATCATTCTGCGCTCCGACGGCAACCCCACCTACAATCTCTCGGTCGTCGTGGACGATCACGACATGGGCGTCACTCATATCATCCGTGGCGTCGACCACCTCACCAATGCCGCCCGCCAGACCCAGATCTACCGGGCGATGGGCTGGCGCGTGCCGCACATGTCGCACATCCCGCTCATTCACGGGCCGGACGGCGCCAAGCTCTCGAAGCGCCACGGCGCCCTGGGGGTCGAGGCCTATCGCGCCATGGGATACCTGCCGGAAGCCATGCGGAACTATCTCGCCCGCCTCGGCTGGAGCCATGGAGACGATGAGATTTTTTCGACGGATCAGCTGGTTGAGTGGTTCAATCTCGAGTCGATCGGCAAGTCCGCCGCGCGGTTCGACTACGCCAAGCTCGAGAATCTCAACGGCCATTACATCCGCCATATGGCGGACGACCAGCTCCTCGCTCGTTTCATCGACTTCCTGCCCCACGCCGAGGGCGGCCCCGCGCTCAGGGCACGCGTCGACGAGACCATGATGGCAAAGCTGCTTCGCGCCATGCCGGGTCTCAAGGAGCGCGCCAAGACCCTGGTGGAACTCATGAAAGGCGCGCAGTTCCTGTTCGCCGAACGACCCCTCCCGATGGACGAGAAGGCCCGCCAGATCATCGCCGAGGGCGGCGCGGAAGTATTGCGAGGCGTTGTCCCCGTGCTCGAGCAGGTCGAGAACTGGGAAACCCAAGAGATTGAAACTGCAGTGAAAGCTTATGCCGAGGCAGCTGGCCTGAAGCTCGGAAAGGTCGCACAGCCGCTGCGGGCAGCCCTTACCGGCACCAGCAGCTCGCCAGGCATCTTCGACGTTCTGGACGTACTGGGGCGGGGTGAATCCCTCGCACGCCTCAAGGATCAGGCAGGCTGACCGTGCCACTTTCGCGATTGTGACTTGCCACGCCCGGCAGGAGGTCTAAGGCCCTGACGGTGCATGGCGGGTCGACGAAAGGATCAGGTCAGTGACGTTGACCTTCTTATGGTGCAATGCAATAGTCCACGACAAAGACGGCTGAAGAATGGGAGGCCTCGATGGCTGACGATCCGAAAAAGGCGGTTCTCACGATCGGCGGAACGTCGGTCGAGATGCCGGTGAAGTCCGGCACCATCGGCCCCGACGTGGTGGACATCACCAAGCTCTACGCCCAGACCGGCGCCTTCACCTACGATCCGGGCTTCACCTCCACCGCCTCCTGCGAATCGAAGATCACCTACATCGACGGCGACGAGGGCGTGCTGCTCTATCGCGGTTACCCCATCGAGCAGTTGGCCGAGCACGGCGACTTCCTCGAGACCTGCTATCTTCTCTATCACGGCGAACTGCCGACCCCGGCCCAGCGCAAGGAATTCGAGAAGAACATCACCTACCACACCATGGTGCACGAGCAGATGACCCGGTTCTTCCAGGGCTTCCGCCGCGATGCGCACCCCATGGCGGTGATGGTGGCGGTGGTCGGCGCCATGTCGGCCTTCTACCACGACTCCACCGATATAAACGACCCGCGCCAGCGCGAGATCGCCTCGCATCGCATGATTGCCAAGCTGCCGACTATTGCCGCGATGGCCTACAAGTATCACATCGGCCAGCCTTTCATGTATCCGCAGAACAATCTTTCCTATGCCGCGAACTTCCTGCGCATGTGCTTTGCGGTGCCGTGCGAGGAGTACATGGTGAACCCTATCCTCGCCCGCGCCATGGACCGCATCTTCATCCTCCACGCGGACCATGAGCAGAACGCCTCGACCTCGACCGTCCGGCTGGCGGGCTCTTCGGGCGCCAATCCCTTCGCCTGCATCGCCGCGGGCATCGCCTGTCTGTGGGGACCTGCCCACGGCGGCGCCAATGAGGCGGCCCTCGAAATGCTGCAGCAGATCGGCGAGCCCTCCAAGGTCCCGGGCTTCATCGCCAAGGTCAAGGACAAGACCTCGCACATCCGACTCATGGGCTTCGGCCACCGCGTCTACAAGAACTACGACCCGCGCGCCAAGATCATGCAGAAGACCGCGCATGAGGTGCTGGGCGAGCTCGGCATCAAGGATGATCCCCTCCTCGAAGTGGCACGCGAGCTTGAGAAGGCCGCGCTCTCCGACCAGTATTTCATCGAACGCAAGCTCTATCCCAACGTCGATTTTTACTCCGGCATCATTCTGCGTGCGCTGGGCTTCCCCACCTCGATGTTCACCGTGCTCTTTGCGCTCGCCCGCACCGTGGGCTGGATTTCGCAGTGGAAGGAAATGATCGAGGATCCCGGCCAGAAAATCGGCCGCCCGCGCCAGCTCTACACCGGTTCGCCGCGCCGGGATTACGTTCCGATGAGTTTGCGCGGAAAATAGGCCCCAAGTCCGTTTGTTACAGGGCCTGAGACGCAGGAAAACGACGGAGCGGCGATTTGCATCCGCGTGCGGATTGTGGAATTCGCTCTAGGTGCCGCGCTCGTTCATGAGCATCGCGCCGATCTCGGCTTCAGCCACCTTCTTGCCGTCCACAAGAGCCTCCGCCCAGTATTTCCACACGGGCGGGCGCTTGTTCGTCAGCTTGACATGGAAATGCACCACGTCACCCGGCAGCACCGGCTTGCGGAAGCGCGCCTTGTCAATGGACATGAAGAACACCAGCTTGCCCGCGTGCTCGTCGCCCAGATGGGCAAGCACCAGCGCCCCGGCGGTCTGCGCCATGGCTTCCACCAGCAGCACGCCCGGCATCACCGGCCGGCCGGGAAAATGCCCCTGGAAGAAAGGCTCGTTGATGGTGACGTTCTTGACCGCGGTTCCGCTCTCTTCGCCGTTCATGTCGTACATGCGGTCGATGAGGAGGAAGGGATAGCGATGCGGCAACAGCTTCATGATCCGCGCGATGTCAGCCGTCTTCAACACCGGCGCGGTCGTGGCTTCGGTCATGCGTGCCTGTTCTCCAAAACGTGACGGACGGCCCCTGGGGGAGCCGTCCGCCGATATCTAGGCCGTCAGGGCTCGCGCGTCTAGAACCGCGTGCCCATCGAGAAGCGGAACAGCTCCTCCTTGTCGTAGTCCTCCTTGAGGATCGGATAGGCGGCCTCGAAGCGCAGCGGTCCGAAAGGCGACTGCCAGATCACGCCGGCGCCGATCGAAGCGCGGAACGTCGCGTCGTCGAACACGGTGCAGTCACGTGCATCAATGGGATCGTCGTTCTTCCCGTATTTGCAATCCCCCGTGCCTGCAGGAACGGTGTCCTCCGGCGTGCCGAACACCGTGCCGAAATCGCTGAACAGCGAGCCCTCGATGCCCCACTCCTCGGGAATGCCGAGCGGGAAGTTCACCTCCACCGTGCCGATGGCATAGGTGGTGCCGCCGATGGCATCCTTGTCCCAGTCATTGGCGCGCTGGCGCGGACCGACGCCGGACACCGCGAAGCCACGGAAGGAGTCGGCCCCCTTGAAGAAGCGGTCCTGCAGCGGAACTTCATTATCACCGAAGGGAACGACCTGCCCCGCATTCGCCTCGAGCTTGAGGACGACGGAGTCTTCGTAGAGCGGGATGAAGTACCATCCGCGCGCCTCGAGTGAACCGAAATAGACATCGCCTCCAAGCCCCGCGACTTCGGCAATCAACTGGCCGCGGAAACCATTGGTGGGGCGGTTGGGGCTGTCGAGATTGTCCCAGGTATAGGTGGACGACACGTAGGACTTCAGCGTCTCGCCTTCAGTGGCGATCACCGCCGGTGAAGCATTGTCTTCGTCAATGCCGTTGATGCTGCGCCAGGTCAGGCCGTACTTGAAGTTGATGCCGCTCCACTCGTCGAGCCGGAAACCGGTTCGCAGCGCGAAACCGACCTGTTCGCTCCTGTAGGAGGACTCATCCTCGTTATCGACGTTGGTCGCGAACACGTCGAATCCGGCAGAGATCGGGAGGCCCATGAAATAGGGATTGGTGAAGCCGAAATCGACCGTCTGGCGCCTGAAGCTCGCCGTGGAGTTGACGCGAACGTTGTAGCCCTTGCCAAGGAAGTTGCGCTCCTGAAGCGAGATCGAGCCGATCACGTATTCCGTCGTCGAGTAGCCGATCGAGAAGTTGATGGAGCCCGTGGACTTCTCCACCACCTCGACCACCAGCACCACGCGGTCGGGGGCGGAGCCCTCGGCCTCGCGGAAGTCGACCTTTTCGAAGAAGTCGAGGGCGGTGAGGCGGCGGCGCGCGCGGTCGATCATGACGCGGTTGAACGCGTCGCCCTCGAACAGCAGCAGTTCGCGGCGGATAACCTCATCCTCGGTGCGGTAGTTGCCGATGATGTCGATGCGCTCGATGTAGGTCCGCGGGCCCTCGACGATGTTGTAGGTGATGTTGAGGGTGTCCTGGCCCTCGTTGCGCTGGATGTCCGGGTTCACCTTGGCGAAGACGAAGCCCTGGCGCGAAGCTTCCAGCGTCAGGTTCTCGACCGTCTTGTCCACGCGCGTGGCATCGTAGTAGTCGCCCACCCCGGTCCTGACCTTCGAGATCAGGTCGTCGGAGTTCATCTGGGCGTCGCCGACGTTCACGGCGACATCGGCCACCTTGTAACGCTGGCCTTCCTCCACCGTGTAGGTGATGGTGAAACCAGAACCGTCAGCGGCGAGCACCGGCTCCGCCGAGACGACGCGGATATCCGCAAAGCCGTTCTTGAGATAGTAGCGGCGCAGAAGTTCCTTGTCGTATTCCAGGCGGTCGGGATCGTAATTGTCGTTGCGGTTGAAGAAGCGCCACCAGGAATACTCCTGTGTGCCGACCACGCCCCGGAGGTCACCGTCGGAAAAGGCCTCGTTGCCCACGAACTCGATGCGCTCCACCTTGGTCTCGTCACCTTCCTGGATCTCGAAGACGAGGTCGACGCGGTTCTGCGGCAGGCGGATGATCTTGGGCGAGACCTTGACGGAATAATAGCCGGAACGGCGGTAGACGGCGATGACGCGGTTGACGTCGCTCAAGACCTTGGCGCGGGTGAACATCATGCGCTCGCGCAGCTCGACTTCCTTCAGGAGGTCGGAATCCTTGACCGCGCTGTTGCCCTCGAAATTCACCTGGTTGATCATCGGGTTCTCTTCGACCTGCACCACCAGCGTCGAACCGCGCCGGGTGATCTGCACATCGGAGAACAGGCCGGTCTGGAAGAGCGCCTTCACAGACGCGTCGATCTTGTCGGCGTCGATGGCCTCGCCAGGCGAGATCTGGACATAGGAGAGAACGGTTTCGTTTTCGACGCGCTGGTTGCCTTCCACGATAATCGCGGAGACGGTCTGGGCCTGCGCGGAACTCATGGCGATTCCCGGCGCAGCAATGGGTGCCAGGAAGCTCAAGGCGACGGCCAAAACAGCAAGAAAAACAAACCTGTAACGCATCAATTGGCCATTTCCGTTCGCAAGCCGCCCCTCAGATTCCCCTGCCGCCGCCCGTCGTTTTACCTTTCCGGCGGTGGTTTGCAAATGAAACATTCCCCTTGACGGTCATCCGCCGAACCACACCGTCGCGACCCTCACCAGGTCGTTCCAGGTGCCGACCACCATCAGCATGATCACCAGCGAAAAACCGATGCGGAATCCCCATTCCTGGGCGTTCTCGCCCAGCGGTTTCCCGCGCACCGCCTCGATCGCGTAGTAGACCAGGTGTCCACCATCGAGCATAGGGATTGGGAAAAGGTTAATGAGACCTATACTCACCGACAAAAACGCGACGACGCTGACGAACTGGAAGAGACCGTTCGACGCCGCATCGCCCGCGGCCTTCGCCATGGCGATGGGACCGCCGAGCTGGTCGGTGCTCTCCCGGCCGGTGAACAGTTTGCCGAGGTAGCGGAAGGTCGTCTCGACGATGAACCAGGTTCGCTCGACGCCTTTCTCGACGGCCTCGCCAAAACCCAGCCGCTCGAACCGGACGCCGCCGTCGGGGCTGTGCTTCACGCCGATCAGGCCGATGCGGATCTTGCCGCCGAAATTGTCAGGCTCCTCCTTGAGATGGGGGACCACGGTCAGGCCGATGCGCTCGCCATTCCGCTCCACCACCACAGCCAGTTCCTCTTCGGCGCGGGTGAAGATGGCCTGCTGGAGCTCGGCGAAGCTCTCGATCTCCTCGCCGTCGATCGAGACTACCACGTCGCCCTGCAGGATTCCTGCCTGCTCCGCGGCGCTGCCGGGCAGTACCTCATCGACGCGGGGTTCCATGACGGGCACGCCAACCGCCATGAATGCGGCTGAAAAGATGAAGATCGCGAGGATGAAATTGGCGACGGGGCCGGCGGCGACCACCGCGGCGCGCTGCCACACGGGCTTGCCATGGAAATTGCCGGGATCGCCCTTGGCCTTCTCAACCGTTTCCGCGTCGGGCAGGCTCGCGGCATTGGCGTCGCCCTTGAATTTCACGTAGCCGCCGAGTGGTATCCAGGCGAGCTTCCAGCGCGTGCCATGCTTGTCGTGCCAGCCGACGATCTCTTTGCCGAATCCGATGGAGAAGGCATCGACGCTGACACCGCACCAGCGGGCTACCAGGAAATGGCCGAGCTCATGGATGAAGACGATGATCAGGAGCGCGATGAGAAAGGGGATTGCATAGAACACCGCCGTAGTCATCGGCAGCGACAACAGGTTCAAGAAATCCATCACGCGTTCCCCTTGTGCCGGGCAGGCAGGATGTCATCCCGGCCATGCTTAACCAGCCATTAACTACACGAGGCGAGCTATACGGCAAGATTTCGGCAGAATATGGTTACCAGAGCAGGATTCCGCTGCCCGCGTGCTCAACCCCCGCGCGCAGAGCCCCAATGAGCGCCGCGGCGGTTGCGACGGCGACCAGCCCATCCACCCGGTCGATGACGCCGCCATGTCCGGGGATCAGCCGCCCTGAATCCTTCACGCCGTAATGCCGCTTCATGGCGGACTTGAAGAGATCGCCCCCCTGCTCGACGATGGCGAGCGCCGCCGCCACCAGCACGAGCACGAGAATTGCCGGAAGCCCGAGCGCCAGCCCCACCGCCCAGGCGGCGAGCGCGCTTCCCGCCATCGCGCCGAGAAGCCCCGCCCAGGTCTTCTTGGGGCTTAGCCGCGGCGCCAGCTTGGGCCCGCCGATGAGCCGACCCGAGAAATAGGCGAGCGTATCCGCCGCCCACACCATCAGCATGACGAGAACGATGGCGGCGATCCCGTAATCGGGGTCTTCCCGCAACAGCACCAGGGCGATGGGCGGAACCGAGACATATGCAACCCCGAAATAGCGCCAGCGCGAAACATCGGGCGATTGATGCGCGGCGACGCCGGCAGAGACGACGGCGAGCACCGCGATGGCCGCGAGCCCTCCAGCCAAGCCGATGTCGAGCGGGAGAAGCGCGCCGCACATCGCACCTGCCGCATGAAGCGCGAACTGCAGCGGTGAGCCGCCATGGACAATCGTCACCCATTCGAGCGCCATCAGAATGCCGATCAGGGCCACAAAGAGATGGAACCAGATTCCCCCCACCCAGACGTCGGCGAGAACAGCTGGAATGAGAACGGCGGCCGAGAGGGCACGCACCCCGAGATCGCCCCATTTCGCCGCCGCGGCGGGCTGCTCCCCCGCCATCAGGCCGTCTGCGCCTTGAGGCCGCCGAAGCGGCGGTCGCGCATGCGGTAGGCCTCGACCGCGCGGCGCAGATGCTCGGCTCCGAATTCCGGCCAATAATCGGGCATGAACACGAATTCGGTGTAGGCGCATTGCCAGAGAAGGTAGTTCGACAGGCGCTGCTCGCCGCCGGTTCGGATGAGGAGGTCCGGTTCGGGAAGGCCTCCCGTGTCGAGGTGGTTGCCGATCACGGCAGGGGTGATGTCGGCAGGGTCGATCTTGCCTTCGGCAACTTTGCGCGCGATGAGTTGCACCGCACGTGTGATCTCCTGGCGGCTGCCATAGTTGAAGGCGATCACCAGCTTCAGCGCGGTGTTTTCGCGCGTCAGCGCCTCGGCTTCCTCGAACATGGCGCGGATCGCCGGGTCGAGCCCTTCGCGATCGCCAATCACCATGATGCGCACATTGGCGCGGTGAAGTTCGGCAACGTCGGTGCGGATGAAGCGGCGCAGGAGTTCCAGTAGGAACCGGATCTCCGACTGCGGGCGCGACCAGTTCTCGGAACTGAACGAATAGAGGGTGAGTACGCCGATCCCCATCTCGGCGGCGGCCCGCACCGTGCGGCGCAGCGCCTCCACCCCTTGGCGGTGGCCGGCCGAGCGCGGCTGCCCGCGCTGCGTCGCCCAGCGTCCGTTGCCGTCCATGATGATGGCAACGTGGCGGGGCACGCCCTCGATGCAGCCGGGGCCGCTCATGAATGGCCGTTCCTCAGACTTGCAGGATTTCTTGTTCTTTGTGCTTCAGGACCTGCTCGATCTCCTTGATCGTGTCGTCGGTCATCTTCTGCACCTCGTCGGCCTTCTTCTTGTGCTCGTCCTCGCTCATGAGGTGAGCCTTTTCGAGCTGCTTCAGATGGTCCATGCCGTCACGGCGCACGTTGCGCACGGCGACCCGGGCCTTCTCGGCATATTGATGGGCCACCTTCACCAGTTCCTTGCGGCGCTCCTGGGTGAGGTCCGGCATCCGCAGCCTGATCACCTGGCCTTCCGTCTGCGGATTGAGGCCGAGATTCGAGGCGCGGATCGCCTTCTCGACGGCAACCACGAGCCCCCTGTCCCACACGTTGATCTGCAGCATGCGCGGTTCGGGCACCGAAATCGATCCCACCTGGGCCAGAGGCATGTTCGCGCCATAGGCGTCGACATGAATGGGCTCGAGCAGGCTGGAGGAGGCGCGGCCGGTGCGCAGGCCGCCGAAATCATGCTTCAGCGCGTCCACGGCGCCATGCATGCGCCGCTTGATGTCCTGGGCGTCATAGGGATGGGGCTGGGCCATCGGTTCAATCCTTCGTCACTGTCGTGAAGAGCCCGTCGCCATTGACCACTTGGACCACGGCGCCGGGCTTTCTGATGGAGAACACCACTACCGGAATCCCGTTATCCCGCGCAAGGGCAATGGCGGCAGGGTCCATGATGCGGAGGTCCTTCGCCAAGATCTCGTTGAAGGTGATCCGATCGTAGCGGTGGGCGGCGGGATCCGTCTTCGGGTCGGCCGAATAGACACCGTCGACGCTGGTGCCCTTGAACAATGCGTCACAGGCGAGTTCCGCCGCCCGGAGGGCCGCGCCGGTGTCGGTTGTGAAGAAGGGAAGCCCCGTGCCCGCCGCGCAGATGATGACACGCCCCGCCTCGAGGTGGTGGATGCCCTTGGCGCGCGAATAGGTTTCGCAGACGGTTGGCATGGCAATGGCCGAGAGCACCCGCGCATCCATGCCCTTCCGGGAGAGCACGCCCTGCATGGCGAGCGCGTTCATCACCGTCGCCATGATGCCCATGTGATCGGCCGAGACGCGATCCATGCCCTTGGCGGCTCCGGCCAGCCCCCTGAAGATGTTGCCACCACCGATGACGAGCGCGAGCTGCGTGCCGGTGGCCGCGCAGGCCAGCACCTCGTCCGCCAGCCGCCCGACCGTGTCCAGGTCGATCCCGTAGGGCTGCTGCCCCATCAGGACTTCGCCGGAGAGCTTGAGGAGGATGCGCTTGTACTTGGGCGAGGCCATGTGAGAATCGTGGACTGATGAACACCGGGCGGCACTCTAGGCCATGTTCCCGGCAAGAGGAAACCACTTCGGCGGCTGGCGGCCGGCAGGGATGGAACCCGGCGTGGCGGCGGGGGTTAATGCCCGGGCCTTTCCCCCAGGAGATGATATCTTGCCGCCTTTTCAATGCCCCTGCCTTCCCGCGCACTTCAGCCAGATCATCATCGCGGGAGGCGATGAGGACATCGGCCCCGCAGACTTGATCGACTGGATTCATCCGGTGCTGTCCGGCATTCCCGGCGGCCTCTGGCTCACCTGCGAGATCGGCGCTGGCGAACAGGGCCTGCTCACCGCCCGGCTGCAGAGCGGAACCAGGGCCCAGCACCTCGCCCTCTGCCAGACCGTCCCGCGCCGCCACGCAAGCCGGGTCAGGAGCCTGCTTCCAGCGCCACCGCCCACCGCGCTGATCCTGCTCAATGATCACGCCGCACAGGTCATGAGCCTGCTCGACGGCATGGCGCAGTGGCTGAACCTCTTCGAAGGCGACGATCCCGCCCTCGCACCCATCCTCCGCCTGCTCGACTCGCTCGGCGAAGCGGACGCCGCCGATCTCCCGGCGGCGGCGCTGGCCTGAAAGGAAAAGGGCCCCGCATCCGGGGCCCTTCGCTCATCTCGGCTGCAGCGGCCGTTACTGGCCGCCCGACATCTTGGCGACTTCGGCTGCGAAGTCGTCTTCCTTCTTCTCGATGCCCTCGCCCAGCTGCATGCGGACATAGCCGGTGAGCTTCACGTCCGCGCCGGCCGCCTTGGCGGTTTCCGCCAGCGCCTGCGTCACGGTCTTGGAGCCGTCATGCACATAGGCCTGTTCGAGCAAGCAGTTCTCCTTGGCGAAGGTCTTGAGGCCCGAGGCGACGATCTTCTCGAGCACATTGGCGGGCTTGCCGGCATTCTTTTCCTCGAGGATGGCCGACTCGCGGGCGAGCACGTCCTTGGGCACCTGATCGAGGGTAAGCGCCACCGGGTTGGTGGCCGCGACATGCATGGCGAGCAGGCGGCCGAACTCGGCCAGCGCGGCCTTGTTGCCGGCCGACTCGAGCGCCACGATGACGCCGATCTTGCCCGCACCCGGCGCGATCTGGCTGTGGACATAAGAACCGATCACGCCGTCGGAAACGGAGAGCGCAGCCGTGCGGCGCACGGTCATGTTCTCGCCGATGGCGGCCACCATCTCGGCCACGTATTCGGCGACCGCATGCGGCGAGCCCGGCACATGCATGGTCTTGAGCTTCTCGGTGTCGCCATTGGCCTTGAGGGCGAGCTTCGAGATCTCAGCCACCATGGCCTGGAACTTCTCGTTCCGGGCGACGAAGTCGGTTTCCGAGTTGACCTCGACGACGGCACCGGTGGTGCCCTCGACGGCCACGGCCACCAGGCCCTCGGCGGCGACGCGCGTCGACTTCTTGGCGGCCTTGGCGAGGCCCTTGGCGCGCAGCCAGTCGACGGCGGCCTCCATGTCGCCATTGGTGGCGGCCAGTGCCGCCTTGCAGTCCATCATGCCCACGCCAGTCTTCTCGCGCAGGTCCTTCACCATCGCAGCCGTGATCTCGGCCATGTTGTACCTCTTGTGATTTGAAAGCATGAGGCCCGCCGCATTTACGGCAGGCCCCCTTGTCGATCGGATGACGGTCGAGGGCCCGGCTATCAGGCGGCCGGCACTTCCTCGGGCGTCGGGTTCTCGGAGGCGCCGATGTCGACGCCGGCACCCGTCTGGGCGAGCGAGATGCCCTCGATGCAGGCGCGGCTGACGAGGTCACAATAGAGCGCCACGGCGCGGCCCGCGTCGTCATTGCCCGGGATCGGGTAGGTAACGCCGGCAGGATCCGAGTTGGTGTCGATCACCGCGATCACCGGGATGCCGAGGCGGTTCGCCTCCTTGATGGCGATCTGCTCCTTGTTGGTGTCGATCACGAACAGCAGGTCGGGCGTTCCGCCCATGTCCTTGATGCCGCCCAGCGCCTTGTCGAGCTTCTCCTTGGTCCGGGTGAGCTCGAGGAGCTCGCGCTTCGTCAGGCCGGAATTCTCCTTGCCGAGCGTCTCGTCCACGGTGCGCAGCGTCTTGATCGAGTGCGAGATGGTCTTCCAGTTGGTGAGCGTGCCGCCAAGCCAGCGGGAGTTCACGTAATACTGGGCGGAGCGCTTGGCCGCATCGGCCACCTGCTCGGCCGCCGAGCGCTTCGTGCCGACGAACAGCACGCGGCCGCCCTTGGCCACCGTGTCGGCCACGGCGACGAGCGCCTGGTGCAGCAGAGGAACGGTCTGGGAGAGATCGATGATGTGGATGCCGTTGCGGCTTCCGTAGATGTAGTTCCTCATCTTCGGGTTCCAGCGGTGCGTCTGGTGGCCGAAGTGAACGCCAGCTTCAAGCAGCTGGCGCATGGTGAATTCAGGCAGAGCCATGCGGTTAGTTCCTTTTCCGGTTGATCCGCCGCGGGGTTTGAGTAACCGGGTTTCCCCGGCACCGGATGGATCTGGCACTATGTGGAGGCCGAAACCTCGTGTGCCAAAGCCGTGACCCCGCGTGTGAGTTGACTTGACCGGCGGGCCTATAGCCTCCTGCCGCCGCGAAAGCAAGCCCTGGCTTCAGGTCTTCCGCGCCATGGTCAGCCCGTCGCAGATCGGCACCAGGCACATCTCGACCCGCGCGTCCCGGACAATCTTGGCGTTCAGGGCGCGGATCGCCTCGGTGTCGGCATCCCTCTTCGCCGGATCGGCCACGTCGCCGCCCCACAGCGTGTTGTCGACGAGCACAAGGCCGCCGTGGCGGAGCAATTGCAGTGCCCCTTCGTAATAGTCGTCGTAGCCCGCCTTGTCGGCATCGATGAACGCGAGATCGAAGCCGCCCGCCTCACCTCTCGTCAGCAGGCGGGCGATTACCGCCTGACCGCCGTCCAGGTGGAGATCGATCCGCTCCGCGACGCCGGCCCTCTCCCAGTAGCGTCGGGCAACGTCCGTCCAATCCTTCGAGATGTCTGCACAGGTGATCCGCTCCACCCCCGCAAGCGCCAAGGCGAGGGAGGAATAGCCGGTGAAGGTGCCGAACTCGATTGCCCGCCTGGCCCCCATCAGCTTCACCAGAAGCGACATGAAAGCCCCCTGCTCCGGACCGATCTGCATGGCGCTTTCGCCGCCGAGCTTGGCCGTCTCCGCCCTGAGTTCGGCCAGTATGGCGGGCTCGCGGCAGGCATGCGCTGAATAATAGCTTTCGAGCGCGCCGCTGAGGCCGATGGTCTTTCCCATGCCGTTCATTCCCTCACTTGTAGCCGGCCTGCCGAAAATCCTGCTGGCGCGGCACCAGGAAGGAATCGAGCGTTCCTGTGCGGACGGCAAGCTCAGTCAGGCCGAACGCCAGGATTGAGCCGAGGAGCGCCAGCGCCATGTCCTTCTGCGCATCCCACTCGTCGCCCTGGTGGCCGAGATAAGCCGCGCCCGCTTCCGGATTCACGACGATGGCAACCAGCATCTCGATGATCTCGAAGATGGCGGAGCCTGACGTGTTGAGGCTGAGGGCACAGAGCCCGGCGAAGAAGCTCGAGGGCGTCACGAAGCGGATGAAGATCTCGCGCATCGGGTAGAACAGCAGGAATCCGAACGAGAAATGCACGAGCCGATCGAAGTGGTTGCGCTCCGCCCCGAACAGCGAGCCGAACCACCACCCGAAGGGCACCTCCGAATAGGTGTAGTGAGCGCCGATCTGGTGCAGGACGAGAAACACGAAGAGCAGGAGGTAGGAGACGTCCGACAGTGGCAGGCGGCGAAAGCTCAAGGCGAGCACAATCGTCATCACCGTGGGCAGCATGTTCTCCAGCACCCAATCGAAGCGGTAGCTGGGGTTCCACGCGGCCCACAGCCACACCGCCGCATACAGCGCGAGGAGGGCCAGTGCGAATTGGCGCTCGGCAAGCCGGGCTGAGATGGGGGAGACCGCACTCGACAGCATCATGCCCGGGCAGCCTCCGGCTGGCGCACGAAATGCTGGTAGAGCCAGCCGATGCCGACGAGGCAGAGGCCGAGCCCGACGAAGCTCGCGATGCGGTAGAGACCCTCGAGGTTCGACATGTCGCCGATGAACACCTTCAGCACGACGAGCGCCAGCACGGCGAGCCCGGCGAGGCGCACCGGCTGCCGGCCGAGCCTGATCCCCGCCACGAAGAGCGCCAGCGCGAAGGCGAGCCACACGGCCGAATAGGCATAGGTCTCGGCGAGCGACTGCGACCAGGCGGTGAGGATCGCGCCCTGGAAGATGCGCTTCGTCTGGACCGTCACGTAGGCGAAGAGCAGCACGAGCGCGAGCACGCCCGCCACAGGGCGCAGCTGCTGCCAGCCGATGGCATCGAGCCGCAGCGCGATGAGGCCGATGAGCGGAACGGGAGCAAGATAGGCGAGCAGGATCGCATTGAGGACAAGCCCTCCGGGCACGGGCTCGCCCGTCAGGACCGGGTTGAAGGCGAGGAGGCTCAGCAGGATCACCGCCAGGAAGGACATCAGCAGCAGCGCACGCGCGCCCCACAGCGAGACAGCGGAGGAGAACAGCCGCTGCCGGTGCATGAGGCCGTAAGCCGCCCCTGCCCAGGTAAGGACATGCGCCGCCATTTCGAGGAATTGCGGTTCCTCATAGAGATAGCCGCCGCCGATCAGCACCCGAATCTCGAGCGAGACGAGCGAGATGGCGAGGCCGAGGCTGATTCCCTCGAGCGCCACGCCCGCCCGCTCATGGCCGCTGCGCCACAGCACCCGGCTCGCAGCATAGGCGAGGATCAGCGGCAGGCCGTAGCCGTAGATCACCCAGTGCTGGCCCCAGGCGAGCGTCCGGTCGTCGAACCACAGTTCGCGCGCCAGGAACAACCGCGCCGCGGCGAGGCTTGCCGCAGTCACGGCGATGGAGGCAAGGAGGCGCGGTTTCAGCACATGGGTGAGGGCAGCGTACACCAGGGCCAGGGCCGCGAGCCCGACCGTGAACCACACGCCATCGAGCAGCCGGTCGAGCGCCATGGCGAGGAGTGCCGCGGCACCGGCCGAAAGCAGCCCGGCGCCAAGATCTCCGCTCCCTGCTTCAGCCCTGCGGCCCCAGCCGGCGGTGGCGAGCAGCAGGAGCGCGGCAAACCCTGCCGCGAGCAGAGCCCACGTCGTGTCCGAGAGAAGGAAATCGGCCCTCGCCCAGGCGCCCCACAGGAAGAGGAAACCGGCGGCCCCACCCAGCACGCCCCAGTTCCGCCCATCCCGCTTCGAGAGCACCCCCGCCGTGCCGGCGAGCGTGAAGGCCATCGCGCAGCCCATCATCCAGCGCAGGAAGCGAGCGGATTCGGGACCGAAGCTGCTGCTCCAGCTCCACGTGCCGTTCTCGTCCAGCGTCAGGGCGTGGAAGGCCGCCTCCTGCCAGCCCGCCAGCACCAGCAGCATGACGAGTCCCGCCACCGGCGCCAAAAACGAAAGACCGGCCCTCATCCAGGCCAGTGCCACGAGAATCGCCAGCCCGGTCGACAGCAGGAAAAGCGCCGGTGCGGAATGGCTTGCTGCGAAAGCAAGCATGATGAGGATGAAAACGGTTGCTGAAAGCCCGCCAAGGCCGATCGCCAGCGGGCCATTCACCTCGCGCGCCGGCGCCCCTCCGCCAAACTCTTCGTGCCGGGGCACGAAACCGCCCGGGACCAGCATCGCGGCGAGGCCGAGAACGAGGGCAGAGAGGCCCACCGGCCAGACATCCTGCGGCTCGTAGGGTCCGAGAAGCCACAGCACGGTCCACAGCAAGGTGGCGATCACCGCCGCATGGCCGAGCCACCACCAGCGCCTGCCGCGCAGCGTGAATAGCGAGGCGAGGAGGATCACCAGCAGATAGGGAAAGAAGCTCCAGGCCGAGGGATCGGCGGAAGGGATTAGCATGGGTGTCACATAGGAACCGATGAGGCCCAGCGCCGCGATCAGGGGGCCCTGCCGGCGTGATAGCCCCATGGCCCCGAGGCCCGTCGCCGCCAGGCCGAGGAAGGCGGCGGAAGGAGCGAGGATCTCGTAGAGCGCATAGGCGGCGTAGATCGATGCGAAGATCACTGCGAGCCCAGCCGCCGAAAGTGCTGCCGGCACGTAGTTCGGCGAACTGGCTTCGGCGGGCGGTGAGCGCCGCCGCACCCATTCGCCTGCCCCGGCCAGTGCGAGGCCCGCGACGAGCCCCAGGATGACCTGCAGCGAGGGAGGGATCAAACCATTGTCATAGGCATATTTGACGAAGAGAAGCCCGCCGATGGCGATCGCCACGCCGCCGATCCACACGAACCAGCGGCCCGCGAGAGCCTGTTCCATGTCGCGTGGCGGCGGGGCGGCCACGGGCGCGGCGGCAGGCACCGGTTCTTCCATCGGTTCGGTGGTCTCGATGGAAGGTTCGGCCTCCTCCGGCACCACGGCCTCGGCCGGCGCAGCGGCGGGCTCCGGCATTGGCACGACGGAGACGGGCTCGGCGGCCTCTGCCTCGGGCTGCGGTTTCACGGACTGCAGCGCATGAAGGGAGAGCTTTTCCACCTGTTGGTTCAATTGGAAAATGCGGGTCTGAAGCCTCGAAATCTTGTGAAGGGCGACGAGCGCCATCACGAAGGTCACGACCGCGATCAGAAATGCGAATCCGTCCATTCACATTCTCCCTTCCCCGCCCACGACCATACGACAGTTGCACGGGATTGTCGAAACTGGCTAAAGCCCTGCCATGGCGCTCCGCGACGACATCCGCCTGACGCTCTCTTCGCCGGCACCCGTGGTTTGGGAGATATCGCAAGGCCTGACGCCCTACCCCGAGGCGATGGCGCGCATGGATGCACATGTGCACGCGATCGCAAGCGGCATGGAAGGCGAGCGCGTGTGGCTGCTCGAGCACCCTCCGCTCTACACGGCGGGTACTTCCGCGCACGCGGAAGACCTCGTCGAGCCTGACCGCTTCCCCGTATTCAAGAGTGGGCGCGGCGGGCAATACACCTATCACGGCCCGGGCCAGCGGGTGGCCTATGTGATGCTCGACCTGAAGCGCCGTGGCAGTGACGTCCGGGCCTTTGTGGCCGCTCTCGAGCAATGGGTGATCGACACGCTGGACGAGTTCAACGTCAAGGGCGAGCGCCGGGAAGATCGCGTGGGCGTGTGGGTGCGGCGCGGCGGCCGCGAGGACAAGATTGCCGCCATCGGCATCCGTGTGCGCCATTGGGTGACGTTCCACGGCATAGCCATCAACGTCGAGCCGAACCTCTCGCATTTCGGTGGCATCGTGCCCTGCGGCATCCGCGAGCATGGCGTGACGAGCCTCGTCGACCTGGGTCTACCCGTCACCACGGAGGACGTGGACGTGGCGCTGAGGAAGACCTTCGGCCGCATCTTCGGCGAACCCTAGAGGGGACGTCTCACAGCGTCTGCCGCACCGCAAAGCTGGAAAACTCCGCATCCGGATGGTCGCTGGTCCGCACGGCGCTGACCACCGCCATGCGCGGACCGCGCTGGCAGGCGGCGATCATCCTCTGCAAGTCTTCTGCTTCACCCGCGAACACCGCCTCGACGGAGCCGTCGCTGCGGTTCCGCACCCAGCCCCTGAGGCCCCTCGCCCGGGCCTCGCGTTCGACAAATGCGCGGAAGCCCACGCCCTGCACCCTGCCCTCCACCATCACGTGGACGGCACGCGGGCTCACGCGAATTCCATGATGACGGCGTCGACCTGCAGGCTGTCGCCCTTCTTGGCGTTGATCGCCTTGACCGTCACGTCCCGTTCGGCGCGCAGGATGTTCTCCATCTTCATCGCCTCGACGATGGCGAGCGGCTCGCCGGCCTTCACCTCCTGGCCCACCACCGCCGGAATGGCGATGACGAGGCCTGGCATCGGGCAGAGAAGCTTCTTCGAGGTGTCCGCCGCCATCTTCTCCGGCATGAGCTTCGCCAGTTCCGCCTCGCGCTCGGTATATACATGCGCGTCGAGCACCACCCCGCGGTAGGAAAGCCGATAGCCGTTGAGGATGCGCTTGACCTGCACGGTGACGCTGCCCTGCCCCAGGTCGGCGGAGAATACGGGCTCGCCCGGAGCCCAGCCGCATCGATCGGCGAGCGCGTCCGTCTCCGGCGAGACGGTGACGGGCAGCCACTCCTGCCCGAGCTTGACGATGCGCGCCGTGGAGAACGCCACGGGCTTGCCTGCCATCTGGCCGTTGATGAGGCGCTTGCGGCGGTTCTCCACGTGATCGAGCACGGTGGCGACCTTGGCCAGCGTCTCCTTGATCGGCGCGGTCAGCTCGTGTCCCGCGAAGCCGCCGGGGAATTCCTCGGCGATGAAGCCCGTGGACAGCGCGCCGGATTGCCAGCGCGGATTCTCCATGATGGCCGAAAGGAAGGGCACGTTGTGCTGGATGCCTTCGATGTAGAAGGCATCGAGTGCCGTCGCCATCTTGCCGATCGCCTCGGCACGGCTCGGCGCATGGGTGCAGAGCTTGGCGATCATCGGATCGTAGTAGATCGAGATCTCGCCGCCCTCGTAGACGCCGGTGTCGTTCCGCACCGTGACGCCCTCCGCCGCGCTTTCCGCCGGGGGGCGGTATCTGACGAGCCGTCCCGTGGACGGGAGGAAGTTGCGGTATGGGTCTTCGGCATAGATGCGGCTCTCGACCGCCCAGCCCTTCAGCGTCACGTCCTTCTGGCGGATCGAAAGCTTCTCCCCGGCTGCCACGCGGATCATCTGCTCCACGAGGTCGATTCCGGTGACGAGTTCGGTGACGGGATGCTCCACCTGGAGCCTGGTGTTCATCTCGAGGAAGAAGAAGGAGCGGTCCTGCCCCGCAACGAATTCGACGGTTCCGGCGGAATCGTAATTGACGGCCTTTGCCAGGGCTACCGCCTGTTCGCCCATGGCCTGGCGCGTCTTCTCGTCGAGCAGCGGCGAGGGCGCCTCCTCGATCACCTTCTGGTTCCGGCGCTGGATCGAGCATTCGCGCTCGCCCAGATAGATCACGCTGCCGTGCTTGTCGCCCAACACCTGAATTTCGATGTGGCGCGGGTTGACGATGAACTTCTCGATGAAGACCCGGTCATCCCCGAAGGAGGATTTCGCCTCGGAGCGCGCCCGGGTGAAGCCCTCCTTCACCTCGGCTTCGGAGTAGGCGATGCGCATGCCCTTGCCGCCGCCGCCGGCCGAGGCCTTGATCATCACCGGATAACCGATCTCGCCGGCGATCTTTACCGCTTCGTCAGCATCATCGATGATCCCCATGTAGCCCGGAACCGTGGAGACCTTCGCGGCGGCCGCGGCCTTCTTCGACTCGATCTTGTCACCCATCGCGTCGATCGCTGCGGGATTGGGACCGATGAAGGTGATGCCGGCGTCGGCCAGCGCCTTCGGGAAGGCGGAACGCTCCGAGAGGAAGCCATAACCGGGGTGGACGGCCTCGGCACCCGTCTTCAGGCAGGCCTCGACGATCTTCTCGATCACCAGATAGGACTGGGCGGCGGCCGGCGGGCCGATGTGCACCTTCTCGTCCGCCATCTCCACATGCAGCGCGCGGGCGTCGGCATCGGAATAGACGGCGACCGTCCGGATACCCATACGGCGGGCGGTCTTGATGACGCGGCAGGCGATCTCACCCCGGTTGGCGATCAGAATCTTCTTGAACATGGAACCCCAAATGCCTTTCGGGCGGCGGTTTTAGACCGAACGGGCTGCCCCGGCAATCACACCAAAGGCGGTGGCCGGCGAAATGGCCCCTGCCCCAAACTTTCCCGCACAGACTTCCCGGCATCCGCTATACGCCCTTGCCATGAGCGAGCCCAACGACATCATCTACGGCGTCCACCCGGTGGCGGAGGCGCTGAAGAACCCCAAACGCAAGATCTATTCCCTCAAGGCCTCGAAGAACGCAGCCGACAGGCTCGCGGCCGAAATCGCCGCGCGCGGCATCACGCCGGAGATCGTGCATCCCAACGTGCTGGACCGGCGGCTCGGGGCCGATGCCGTTCACCAGGGCCTGCTGATCGAGGCACGGCCGCTCGACCAGCCGCGCCTCGATCAGATCGAGAAGTCAGGCATTGTCGTGCTGCTAGACCAGGTGACGGACCCGCACAATGTGGGCGCCATCCTTCGCACCTGCGCCGCCTTCAACGTCACCGCCCTCGTGGCCACCGCCCGCCACAGCCCGGAGGCCTCCGCGGTGCTGTTCAAGAGCGCATCCGGCGCCTACGAGCACGTGCCCTTCGTGAAGGTCACGAATCTCGCCCGCGCCATGCAGGAGCTGAAGGACTACGGCTTCCGCATCCTCGGCCTCGACAGCGAGGCGCCGGAGGACATTGCCGCAGTGGACCGCAGGCCGCCCATCGCCATCGTGCTGGGGGCGGAAGGCAAGGGCCTCCGCCAGCTCACCCGCGAGAGCTGCGACCACCTCGTTCGCCTCGACATGAACGGCCCGATCCGCAGCCTCAACGTCTCGAACGCCTGCGCGGTAACGCTCTATGCATTGACACGCTGAGGCCGGACACGTCTTGCCCGGACAACCATGCGCCGCTATATGCCGGCAGGGGCCGGAATAGCTCAGCGGTAGAGCAGCGGTTTTGTAAACCGAAGGTCGGGGGTTCAATCCCCTCTTCCGGCACCAGTTTCCTCAGTCACCTCCCAGATCTTCAGTGCCCCTTCACCCTGCAAGGAAATCGGCGTGAGGCCGTCGGGCACCTCTCCATTGGCGAGATGCGCGAAGAAACTGTCGGGACCGGCCCCCGGCGTACGGGTCAGGCCGGAACAGGAGAGCACATATCGAACCCCAATCCGCTGAAGGCGTCCGAGTGCCGCGTGCGGCGAGGCAGAGGCGATTGCGTGATACTCGATCGCTGCCGTATCCAGCCGATGGTATGGCCCGGCAAGCGCGGCGTGCGGCGTGTAGGCCACGATGTAGGGGCCCAGATTGATGTGCGCAAAGACGAGTCCGGGCGGAAGTGAAGCGAGGCCCGCGTAGGCGGAAGGGGCGTAGCAGTCTTTTGCGGCCTTTTCCGCCTCCGCTGAACTGCGGCCGTGAATAGCGTCGGGAACGGACATGAGGAGAACCATTGCACCCATCACGATCCTCTGATTGAGAGCGAGGAAGGCAATGAGACGGCGGCTCGTTGCGGAGAGCCGCGCCGTGGGTCCAATCCCGGCGATCCCCGCAGCGATCGGAGGTACGGCGAGCAGGCTCATGTAGGGAAGGAACTTGGCCTGAGTCGCTGCCAGAATTGACGTGGCCAGGAACGCGCCGACCATGAGGATCTGGTACTCGTCACGGCGGCTGCGAGTTTGGGCAGCAAGGAAGTAAAGCCCCGCACAGAAGGTGAGGAGGGCCGGGGCGGCAAGGACCGGCTCCTCGACGAGCAATTCGGGGATCGAGCGGGTCTCGTCGATATGCGACAGCCAGATCGGACCGATAGCCGGATCGATGAGCCCAAGCGGGCCCGCGATGCAGCGCGGTTCGGACGCGAGTGCCATCCCGATGCCCGCCAGCGTCACGAGACCGAGCACGGCAATGGCCGGTGCAATTCCAAGCCGCTGCCTCACCGCACCCCCGGCGCCAACGGCGGCGGCAGCTCCCCATGCGAAGATCACGAGGTTCATAGAAAGCGCGTCGCAGGCATTCTGCAGCCAGGCGCTGGGTGCGACGGTGATGACGAAGGCGATCGTGAGCACCGAAGCGAACGTGATGGCGGCAGCGAGGATGCCTTCCCGACCCCGCCCGCCGGCGACCGAGAGGAGCGCCGCCAGGCCGGAGGCGCAAAGGATCACCGGCAAGGCCTCATAGCCGACAGCGGCTGCAATTCCGAACAGCGTCCCCGCCGCAAAGCCGGATGCGCGCCTGGTAAATGAATCGCACAGCAGGAGGATTCCCGGCGCGGTGCAGAGGATCATCACGCTATGGTGGTCTATTCTCCCGATGCGGAACTGCATCAGAGCGAGATCTGCATAGGCGAGGAGAGCGACGGATATGAGGGCAGCAAGATGACCGCTGCGCCTTGCCGTGAGGCTGCTTACGGCGAGCATCAGAAGGAATGTCAGAAAGAGCGGCCAGGCGACGCGGGCGGCAAGCTCGGCATTCTGGACCGTCATCACCTCCTGGAACAGCAGCATGAGGCCCGCCAACGGTGCATCGACAAGGCGTGACCAATGCAGGGCTACGGCCTCGCCAGGCAGGCCCATCCGCGGATGCACGGGTGACCACCAGTGCGCGCCGGCGATCAAGTCGCGGACAACTGCGAGACGAAGTGCATCATCGGCATCTCCCAAACGGGAATCGAGCGCTTGCGGACCGAGCCCTATGCTGGCGGCGGCAAGAACGACGACGACGCAAAGGCAGAGGAGCCACAGCGGAAGGCGCAGGAGCAGGCTCCGAGGAGCTGCCGCTGCCGTGGCACCATCTATTCCCAAGCCCTCAGTCAGCTGAACACTCAATGCAATGCCCCAAAATACACTTTATAGATGTATTTTTCTCTTGTTACGCTTCGGTAAACGCGTGAACAGAGAGGCGAAAGGATTATTTAAGAGAAAAATGCGACCTCTGATCGTACTCGCGCAGAGGCTCCGCCGCGGCGAGCGAACAAAAGAGGGCCATGTGATCAACTCCCATTCCGAAGTCGTCATCATCGGAGCCGGACCGGCAGGTCTCACCGCATCCTATCAGCTCTCCAAGGCCGGCATATCCACCGCCGTGATCGAGGCCGATCCCAGATACGTCGGTGGAATCAGTCGTACCGCCAACTACAAGAACTTCCTGTTCGACATCGGAGGGCACCGTTTTTTCTCGAAGTCGCGCGAAGTGGTGGATCTATGGAAGGAGATTCTGCCACAGGACTTCATCGAGAGACCCAGGCTCTCGCGCATCTATTACGACGGCAAGTACTATTCCTATCCCCTAAAGGCCTTCGAGGCGCTGGGAAACCTCGGCGTGGTTGAGAGCGGCCTGTGTGTTCTCTCCTTTCTCTACAAGCAGACATTCCCTCACGAAAAGCCGGAAACCTTCCACCAGTGGGTGGCGAACCAGTTCGGCGAGCGGCTGTTCTCGATCTTCTTCAAGACCTACACAGAGAAAGTGTGGGGCATGAGCTGCGACGAGATATCGGCGGACTGGGCCGCTCAGCGCATCAAGGGACTGGACCTCTGGGGGGCGATGGCGAACGCACTTCGGAACTCGATCAAGCCAAAGGGCGTGAAGGATGGCACCTCCGCACGCGATGGCGAGGTCATCAAGACGCTGATCGAGAGCTTCCAGTACCCGCGAAAGGGTCCAGGCATGATGTGGGAGGCCGCTGCCGCCAAGACGCTGGCGCAGGGTGGGACGATTCACATGGGCCACCGCCTGGAAACCCTTGACCGCGACACGGCATCAGGTCTCTGGACGGTGACGGCGCGCACCGCCGAGGGCGCAGGGAAGGCCTTCACCGCGCGCCATGTCATCTCCTCGGCTCCCATACCCGAACTCATGCGCGCGATGCGTATCCCTCCGTCCAGCCTGCAGGCCGCCGAGAGCCTCCGCTACCGCGACTTTCTCACCGTGGCGCTGATGGTCAGCGAGCCGGACCTGTTCCCCGACAATTGGATCTACATCCACGAACCGTCGGTCAAGGTTGGACGCATCCAGAACTTCCGCTCATGGTCCCCCGAGATGGTTCCAGGCGACCATGCGACCTGCCTCGGGCTCGAGTATTTCTGCTTCGAGGGCGATGGCCTGTGGACCTCGCCGGATTCCGAACTCGTGGAACTCGCCAAGCGTGAGCTGGCGCAAATCGGCCTTGCCCGGCCGCAGAGCATCTTCGACGGTTGCGTGGTGCGCCAGAAGAAGGCTTATCCCGTCTATGATGAGGCCTATCGCGGTCACGTGGAAACGGTGCGCGCCGACATCGAAAAGAACTACCCCAACCTTCATCTGGTAGGGAGGAACGGAATGCACAAATACAACAATCAGGACCATGCCATGATGACCGCCATGCTGACGGTGAAGAATATCCTGGCGGGAGAAAAACTGTTCGATGTCTGGAACGTGAACGAGGATGCCGAGTACCACGAGGCGGGACCGTCGGGAGCGCAAAAGGCACTGGAAAGCATACGCATGGTTCCCCGCCGGCTGAGCGATGCCGCGTGATGTTGCGGGCGGGAGCGCCAGGGAATTGGCAGTGCGGCGCCTGCGGCTGGGCGGTGGACTTTGTGCGTTATCTCGCCGTCAGCGTGGCGGCATTGGGAACCGACCTCGGCGTCTTCGCCTGGATTGTGAAGCATGACGGAGACGCGGCTCTTGCCGCAACGGCAGGATATCTGACGGGGCTGGCCGCCCATTATGTGCTCTCCTCGCGCCTTGCCTTTCGCGACCGGCTGAAAGGCCGCGGGTTCGGAGCGGAAACGCCGGTCATGACAATCTTTCTTGTCACCGGCCTCGCAGGACTGGGTGTGACCTATCTCACCGTGATGCTGCTGTCGGATATTGTGGGGTTGGAGCCCATTCTCGCCAAGACCTTCGCCGTGGCACTGTCGTTCATCGCCGTCTTCCTCGCCCGGAGGCTCCTCGCGCTGAAACCGGCATCCTCGGCAATCGCGTGAATGCCCGGCGCGCTGCGCCACATCACGCGATGCCGATCAGCACCTTGCCATTCTCGATCTTCACCGGATAGGTACGGAGATCGACGCAGACCGGGGCGCCCCGGGCGACGCCCGTGCGGTAGTCGAAACGGCCGTTGTGCTTGGGGCATTCGATGATGTTGTCGATCACCAGCCCATCGGCAAGGTGAACCTTCTCGTGGGTGCATAGCCCGTCCGTGGCGTAATGGCTGCCGTCGGGCGAACGGTAGATCGCGTAGCTGCGGCCGTCATGGTCGAAGCGCATCACGTCTTCCGGCTCGATGTCGCTCACCGCGCACGCCTCGACCCATTCGGTCATCGGCTCTCCCCTGCTGCTCAGCCGATCCTGCCGTTCGGCAGGGGCGGCGTGGGCCTGGCCGTGGGCGGCAGCTGCCGGCGCACGAAATGGTTCGGATCCTTGATCTGCCGCCACAGCGTGGGAATGATTTCGCGGTAGCAGTCCCAGAAGCCGAGATAGGGCGGCGGGCAATCCTTCAGCATCTCCTGGTGGAGCTCCGGCAGCCGGTGATAGGGGACCATCGGAAACATGTGATGCTCCACGTGATAGTTCATGTTCCAATAGACGAAGCGGCTGAAGGGATTGAGGTAGACCGTCCGGCAGTTGAGCCGGTGGTCGAGCACGTCCTCGGCAAGGCCGATGTGCTGCGTGAGGCCCGTCAGCATCATGTGCCAGGAGCCATACATGCTGGGCAGCCCGATCAGCATGGCAGGCAGCATGGATCCCAGGGCCACGCAGGCCACGATCACGGCGAGGTAGATCGCCGTCCAAACGCGCGCCACGAAAAAAACCCTGGAGCGCTCGGCCTCCGGAATGAAGTCCTCCTCGGCCCGGGTGAGCTTCCCCGCAGCGTAGCGCAGCATCGCCCACCACGCCTGCGGCATCATCACGATACCGAAAAAGTTGAGCACCACCTTGGCGACTTCCGGCGGCCGCATGGTGATGATCTCTGGGTCACGCCCCACGATGATCGTGTCGGTGTGGTGGCGCGAATGGCTCCAGCGCCAGACGGTGGGATTGCGCACCGTCATGAAGCAGGCAACCTGATAGACGGCGTCGTTCTTCCACTGGGTGCGGAAGGCGGTGCCGTGGCCGCATTCATGCCAGCGCGAATCTCCCCCCGCGGTGTATAGAACGCCGTAAATGACGAAAAACGGCACGCACCACCACGTGCCCCACAGCAGGGCGCCGAGCCCACCCGTGGCGATAAGGGCGCTGATCCAGATCAGCGTGTCGCGCGTGGCGGGCACATCGGAACGCTGCATCAGCTCCTTCATCCGCGCGCGGGGGATCGGCGTCTTGTACCATTCGGCGTTGGCGAGGCCGATTTCCCGCGCGCGGGCGTTGAGCGGCCCCTCGAGGCTGTAGTCGCGCGGAAAGGGTGCGCTCGCTGTGTCGAAACTCATCGGCCTTCCTTCTGCTCAGCCCGCCAGCGCCCGGCCCGCGCTCCTGAGCTTGAGCGCGAAGACGATCAGCACCAGCCCTACAAGGATCGCCGTGCCCGCAATGATCCACAATATGCTGATGGCCCCATCCGCCGGATAGAGCATGATGAGCACGCCGAGCCCTGCGCCGATCAGCCCGGAGAGCCCGAGCCACAGTGCATGGTCGATCTCCCGCCGAAGAGCAATTGCCCCGAGGAGCTGCATCAGCCCGGCCGCAACGTTCCACAGGCCGATGAGCAGCACGACATAAACGACCGCGAAATCGGGGAACGACAGGCAGACGACTCCTGCCGCGATGCTGGCCAGAGCGTTGAGCATGGAAGGAACGGAGCGGCCTTCCTGCCCAGCGCGGAACTGGCTCCACAGGCCTATGAGGCCGTCGGCCAGTGCATAGAGCCCGAAAATGGTGACCACCACGGCGAGCGTGATGCCGGGATAAAGGAAGGCGGATAAACCGAAGATCAGGCTCGCCGCTCCTCGCAGCAGGATCGTCCGCCACATGGCGGTGAAGAACACGCGCATTCCCTTGGCCATTCCGTCCTCCCGGCCGGCTTCTCGGCCGGTAGCAGTCGCTTATAGCGTCTCGGCTTGGTCTCACCAAGAGCGCCCCAAGGCGCGGGTGCACTCAGTGGGGTGTCTGGTCGGATCGCCCGAAGGGCAGTATGGCGAGAACGGCAATCAGAATGATGGTGGCAAACACTGGAAGCACTGCAAATTCAGTCATTGAATCCCCCGTTCAATGCCGCTGGTATAGTTAACCGTTCGGGGACACGCAAGAGGTGCAACAACGCCAAAAAAAGAAATGCCGCCGCGGCCGCGGCGGCGGAGGGGCACGGGTGTGCAGCCAGGGCGGGCTGCGCCGTACCGACCGGGTTCTGATGTCCGCCGCGGTCTCTCCTCCCCCGGGGATGAGGCCGGTCTTTACGCGGCTCTTGGCAGCGGCGAGGGGTACTGCGGGGCTGGTGCAGCGATCCCCTTCCGCCACATTCGGGAAACATGGCAGGTTTCCCGCCTCGGAGGATCGGTGATTCCCGCTTCTACCGCCAACAGCCAGAGGTGGCAGAACAAAGTTTTTCCGCTAATGACGCTATTTAGTTTTGCAACAGGAGACGAGAATCGAGATGCCTGCCGACGCGCCGATGCCGCACGCGAAGTATGAGCACCTTGTTGCCCGCGCCAGGAGAATGCCGCCCGTTCGCACCGTGGTGGTCCATCCTTGCGACGAGAGTTCGCTTCGCGCCGCCGTCGAGTCCGCCGAACTCGGCATCACACAGCCGGTGCTCGTCGGGCCGCAGCACAAGATCAAGGCCATTGCAGCCGCAGCGGCGCTGGACATTTTGCCCTATACGATCGTCGACGTCCCGCACAGCCACGCCGCCGCAACCACCGGCGTTGCGATGATCCGCCACGGCGAGGGCGAGGTGCTGATGAAGGGCAGCCTCCACACCGACGAGCTCATGCACGAAGTGGCCGCGGCGGAGACTGGGCTTCGCACCGAGCGACGCATCAGCCATGTCTTCGTGATGGACGTTCCGAGCTATTCCGAAACGCTGTTCATCACCGATGCCGCCATCAACATCTTCCCCGACCTCGATGCCAAGCGGGACATTGTCCAGAATGCCATCGACCTCCACCACCGCATCGGTCTCGGCACACCGCGCGTCGCGATTCTCTCCGCCGTCGAGACCGTGACCACGAAGATCCCCTCCACGATCGAGGCGGCCGCACTGTGCAAGATGGCCGACAGAGGCCAGATCACCGGAGGATTGGTCGACGGTCCGCTGGCCTTCGACAATGCCATCGACCTCGAAGCCGCGCGCATCAAGGGCATACGCTCCGAGGTGGCAGGCCGCGCCCAGATCCTCGTCGTGCCCGATCTCGAGGCTGGTAACATGCTGGCCAAGAACCTGACATTTCTCGCCGGGGCCGACGCCGCCGGAATCGTGCTGGGCGCGCGGGTTCCCATCGTGCTCACCTCGCGGGCCGATTCGGTGCGCTCCCGCATGGCCTCCTGCGCCATCGCCAAGCTCCTGGCAGAGGCGCGGCGTGAACAAAACCCAGCCCAGGCCGTTTCTTCTTGACTTCGCGCGTTCCGCAGTTCATTTCGGAGCCGTGGCGAAGCGCGTCTTTACGCCACGATCAACAGGAACCCGACAACCCAATGCCAAGCGACAGTCATAGTCGATCGACCATGCCGTTACTGGCTCGCGCGGGCGCCTGACCTTCCTCAGTTCACCCGCCGCCGCCCGGTAACGGCTGGTCGGAACGAGGTGAACATCATGAGCTTCAATCTTTTTCGTTTTCGCAAGAGCAGCGGTGACAGCGAAGCCGCCGGTTCCGGCGCGGGCATCATCTTCCTGATGATGTCGCTCGTCTTCGTTCCTATCGCGGCGGCGCACGCTGCCGTCCTATGGCACGAATCGCAGGCCAGCGGCGCTCCGCAGCAGCTGGCCGCCTTCGTGGGCCTCCTTCTCGGCACCTTCTGATCAGGCGGGATCCGGTTCCGCCATGGCGAAGGCGTCAATCTCGATGATCATTCCGGGATAGGCGAGCACCGGCAGCGCCACATCGGTGCTTGCCGGGCCTGGTGCTGCGAAGAAGGCATCGCGGATGCGCTGGTTCTCGCGCAGCGCGGCCAAGCCGGAGGGGCCGGCATAGACCGTCGTCAGCTTGCAGATGTCGTCGTATCCCGCTCCGAGCTCGCGCAGGATGGAGCCGATGTGCACCATGGCCTGGGCAGTCTGGGCGCGCATGTCGAAGGGGTTGACGGCGATGCCCCGGGTATCGAGCGACACCTGCCCGCCGAGGAAGATCATGTCGTGGCACTTGAGGCCGTGCCAATAGGGAATGTTCACCGTCCAGTCCCAAAGCGTGTCGGGCCAGACCTGGCGGCGCGGCAGAGAGCTTCCGTCCTCGCCGAGCATCGCCACAACCTCGATCTTGATGAGCTGGCCCTCGCGAGCATGGCGGGGGATGGGTACGCCGGTCGCCGCCGGCCCGGGCTCCTCGAAACTGGCAGCGCAGGCGAGTGCCGCCGGTTCGAAATCCTCGGTCCTGCCCTGCCCCACGTACCAGCGGTTTATCTTCACCACGTCGCCGAAGCCCGCGCCGAATGCCGCGAGCGCCGCCTTGATGCACGCCATCACCTCTCCCGTCTGGGCCACGATGTCGAACGGGTGGAGCAGCTCGCCCTGCGCCGTCACCGGGCTCTGGGCGCTGACGAAGATCATCTTGCCGCAGCGCACCACCCCGGCGAATGCATCGGGCAGCGGCGAGAGCGCAAGGGGCGTTTCGTGCCGGCGCGGCATCGTGGCCCCGTCGGGCCGCGCCATGGCGAAGGCCTCGACCAGCACCTCGGCGCCGGGGAACGCGAGATAGGGCACCGGCACCGCGGTAACGGCGGGTTTCAGCCCCCGGGGCAGCAGCGCACCCAGCGCTTCGAGCAGCGCGGCCTCGTCACGCGTGCCGTCATAAACATAGAAGCACAGCAGCTTCACGACATGGTCAAGTCCAAGGCCGAACTCGGAGAGGACGCGCTCGGTATTGGCCATGGCGCCCGGCAGTTGAGAGATCGGATCGCTTCCGCCCCGCTTCTCGCCCGTGGCGTCGGTCGCCATCTGCCCGCTGACCCACACCACCTCGCCGCAGCGAACCGCCTGGGAATGGCCGACGCCCGGCCCCCAGCTCCAGTGTCCAGCCGGAGACGCGTGCTGCTTTTTCATGGAGTGCTCCCCTCGTCGAGAGGTCCAGTCTCGATGGCGAAAGGCGCCCCGTCAATCGCGGCGGGCGCATGACCGCCCTGCCGCATCAGTCGCGGGCGCCGTTCCTCGGCATGGTCTCGGCGATACGCGCCCCGGCCCGGTTCCTGTGATTTCCATGCGCCAGCACGAGGCCGCCGAGCAGCGCCATGCCGATGAGCTGGAGACCGCAGAACATCAGCATCACGCCCATCAGCGAGAGAAGGCCGTATGGCGCTGCGACACCCATGGCCTGGGCGGTCAGGACGCTGAGGAGCGGCACCGCTGCGGCGGCGGAGACGAGCACCAGCCCGAGCACCACAGCAAGTCCGCACAGTCTCTCCGTGCCGTAAATGCCGCTCAGGGCACCCATAACTCGGACCAGTCCCGCCCCGCCCTCTCGGCCAACCGGATTTTCGCCCTTGATCTCCATTTCACCCGCCTGGTAGCCGAGCCGCCGGGCGGCGAAGGGAAGATGCGCCAGGGCGGTGCCCTTCTCGGCCACGACCGCCAGCACCTCGCGGCGATACGCCGCCGTGCCGCCGAGCGGATTTCGGAGCTGGAGCCCGGTGAGCCTGCGCAGCAACGAGAAGACTCCGGTCGCCTGTCCGGAGCGGTAGCCGATCACCACGTCGTTGCCTGCCTCCACCAGCGCCTCGAGCTGTCCCATGGCAGAAGCTGCAGCATCAGGTTCGAGCGTGATGACGATGTCGCCGGTGGCTGCCAGCACTCCCGCCTCTCGGGCCTCTTCCACCCCGAACTGCTTGCGAAGCCGCATCGGGCGCAGCCGCCTGTCCCGCCAGGCCTCGGATTGCAACGTTGCCCATGTGAGATCATCGCTGTGATCGTCGACTACGATGATCTCGCCCAGCTTGATGTTTGCCAGTTCCGCCTCCGCGGCGACCTCCGCCAGCCGGCCGGTGATGGTCTCTGCCACGTTGCGGACGGCCAGCACCAGACTGACGCGCGGCCCGCGTGCCAGCAGAAATTGTGACTGCAGCTTCGAAAGATCGTTCACTGGAAATCCCCTCGCGGGCCCAAATGCGCAAGGAGCGTGGAAAGTTCCACCCAGAGCCAAGTCCGGGGGGGGGGCGAGCGCTCCCGGCCGGAACGCCTCAGGGCTTGGTCTGGAGGCTCTCGATATGGGCGATGAGATTGTCGACCCGGCGTGCCACGGACCCTTCGTCACCTTCCGCCCCGCCCAGTTCGGCTGCAGCCTCCTCCTTGAACCACACGCCCCAGACCGGCATCTCCCGGTCCATGTGGCCTTCGATCGGGTCGCGCCCGTCGATCAGCCGCGCCAGCTTCTCACGGGGGAAGCTGCCATATCGCTCGGTGAGCGTCGTCAGGTCGGGCGGCGGGCTCGAGAGGCCGAAGGCCTTGGGGCCATCGCCCTTGCCGTCTTCGCCGTGGCAGCTCGCGCAGTACATGTTGAAATCGGCTTCCCCCGAGACGGCGGCATTTGTCGTCTCCTGGGCATGGAGCGAAGCCGAAAGAAGCCCCAGGAAGAGCAGGACGCCGGCCGGACGGAACAGGGAAACTCCCATGTCGATCACCTTCTGATTCACGCTGCATTCCCCGCGCGCGAGTCTAGGGTGAGGCTACCGGCCCCGCAAGCGCGTTCAGGAGCCGGCCGGTTTCAGCTGAACGCTCTCGCCGCAACCGCAGGCGGAGACCTGGTTGGGATTGTTGAAGACGAACCCCGATTTGAGCGGTGAGGTCTGATAGTCCATCTCGGTACCGAGCAGGAACATCATGGCTTTGGCCTCGATCAGCACCTTGACGCCCTTGTCCTCCACCACCTCGTCGAAGGGCTTCTGATCCTCGGCCCATTCCATGGTGTATTCCATGCCGGCGCAGCCACCGTTCTTGACCCCGATGCGCAGCCCGACGACGGGCCTTTCGGCACGCGACATGATCTCGCGCACGCGTTCTGCGGCGGCATCCGTCAGCTTCATGATCTGCGGCCTGGGCCGGGGATTGGCGGATGCCATGGCGTCCTCCTTACCACATGTTGAGCGCAACGCGGGCCTCATCCGACATGCGGCTGTGGTCCCACGGCGGGTCGAAAACGATAGTCGCCCGGGCACTCTTCACGCCGGGCACGGCGGAAACGGCATTCTCCACCCAACCGGGCATGTCGCCTGCCACGGGGCAGCCCGGTGCCGTCAACGTCATTTCGATGGCAACGTTCCGGTCATCGTCGATGTCGACCTTGTAGACGAGGCCCAGCTCGTAGATGTCGACGGGGATTTCCGGGTCATAGACGGTCTTGAGCGCCGCCACGATGTCGTCGGTGAGGCGCGCGAGTTCGTCCGGCGGAATGGCCGATGGGTTCGGCGCAGCTCCGGTTTCATGCATCGTCTGGGTGGCGGCTTCGGTCATCCGAATATCCTCCGGGCAGAGATAAGCGCTTCCGCCAGCACATCAACCTCTTCGAGGGTGTTGTACACGGCGAAGGAGGCACGGCAGGTTGCAGTCACGCCGAAGCGCTGCAGCAGCGGCTGCGTGCAATGGGTACCAGCGCGCACGGCCACGCCCGCGCGGTCGATCACGGTTGCCACGTCGTGGGCGTGGGCTCCCTCCATGGTGAAGGAGACGATCGCCCCCTTCTCCCGGGCGCGGCCGAAGATGCGGATGGCGTTGATCTCGGAAAGGCGCTGCATGGCGCGGTCGCGAAGCTTCGCCTCGTGCGAGGCGATGGCGTCGAGGCCGATGCCTCGCATGTAATCGAGCGCCGCACCGAGCCCGATCGCCTGGACGATGGCCGGCGTTCCCGCCTCGAAGCGGTGCGGCGGATCGTTGTAGGTGATCGCCTGGGTTGTCACTTCGGCAATCATCTCGCCGCCCCCCTGGTAGGGCGGCATCTTCGCGAGCAGCCCCTTTTTGCCATAGAGCACGCCGATGCCGGTGGGGCCATAGGTCTTGTGGCCGGTAAAGACGTAGAAGTCGGCATCCAGCGCCTGGACGTCCACCGCCATGTGCACGCAGGCCTGAGAGCCGTCGACCAGCACGGGAATTCCCCGCGCATGGGCAAGCCGGATAACCTCCCCCACCGGCACGATGGTGCCGAGCGCATTGGACATCTGGGTGATGGCGACGATCTTCGTCCTGGGCGTCAGCAGCTTCTCGAATTCCTCGAGCAGGAAATTGCCGTCTTCGTCGACCGGCGCCCATTTCAACACAACGCCTTTCCGCTCGCGATGGAAGTGCCATGGCACGATGTTGGAGTGATGCTCGAGGATCGAGAGCACGACCTCGTCACCCTCCTTCAGCACCATGCCGCCGAAGCTCTGCGCTACGAGGTTGATCGCCTCCGTGGCGTTGCGGGTGAAGATGATCTGATCGGCTGAAGGCGCGTTGAGGAAACGTCGCACGCTCTCGCGCGCATCTTCGAAGGCCTGGGTCGCGGCGTTGGAGAGGAAGTGCAGGCCCCGGTGAACGTTGGCGTATTCCTCCGTATAGGCCTTCGTCATCGCGTCCAGCACCCGCTTCGGCTTCTGGGCCGAGGCGGCATTGTCGAGATAGACGAGCTTCTTGCCATAGACCTCGCGCGAGAGGATGGGGAAATCGCCGCGGATGGCCTGCACGTCGAATGCCATCAGCCCCTCCTCCGGTGTTCCGTGAGCCAGCGCGCGGCATAATCCGTGAGCGCCTCGCGGATGCCGTCATGGTGGATGGCGTCGAAGGCCTCGCCCACGAAGGCGGCGATGAGCAGCGCCTTGGCTTCCGCCTCCGGCACACCGCGCGACTTGAGATAGAACACGTGGTCGTGGTTGAGATCCCCCGCCGTGGCGCCATGGCCGCAGACCACGTCGTCGGCATAGATCTCGAGTTCCGGCTTGGCGTCGAACTCCGCCGTCTCGGAAAGAAGCAGCGCATGGCTGGATTGCTTCCCGTCCGTCTTCTGGGCGTCGCGCTGCACGATCACCTTGCCCTGGAAGATGCCGCGGGCATGATCGTCCATCACGCACTTGAACAGCTCGCGGCTGGCGCAGTTCGGCACCTGGTGATCGACGACGAGCCGCGTGTCGGCATGCTGCCTACCCGCCAGCAGATAGGCGCCCGTCACCCTGGCATCGGCGAACTCGCCTGCGAAGCAGTAGGTGCCGTTCTGCCGGTTGAGCCTGGCTCCCGTCGAAAGCGTGAAATCGCGCAGCGTAGTGTTTCGCCCCAGCGTCACGTGGGCATGGGAGAGATGCGTTGCTTCATGCGAGTCGAGCTCCACCTTGATGCGGTCGAGCCTTGCTCCGGCGCCGACCCTGATCTCCGTCACGCTGTTGGCGAGGTAGCTCCCCTCGCCCAGGTGCGTCTCGATGATGGTCGCGGAGGCATCGTCCGCCACCTCGATCGCGTTCCGCGTGGCGATGGTGCGAGGCGCGGCATTGGTGGAAATGAAGACGAGTTCGACGGGCGTGTCGATGTTGCCCTCCAGCCTGATCCGCGCGCCGTCCGTGGCGAAGGCCGCGTTCATCTGCTGCACCGGCTCCTCGCTCCCCGCGCGGAACTCCACCGCACCATTTGCGAGTCTCGAATGCGCGCGGTCATAGTGCCCGTTCACGAACACCATGCGCGTCGCCGCGATGCCGTGGAAGATCGAGCCGCCGAGCAGCCGCTCCACTTCTCCTGCACCCGGTTCCACCTTCTGGCGCGGCGGGTAGGGCTTGTCGATGAGTTGACGCAGGTCGGTCCAGCGCCAGTCCTCCATGCGGCGGTGCGGCAGCTGGAAGCCCAGCGCCTCTTCTGCGGCCGTCCTGGCAAGAGCCGTCGTCATGCCGCATCCTTCGCGAATTCGCCATAGCCCTTCTCCTCGAGTTCGAGCGCGAGGCTCTTGTCGCCGGACTTCACGATGCGGCCGCCGGAGAGGACATGGACGTAATCGGGCACGATGTAGTCCAGCAGGCGCTGGTAGTGGGTGATGACGATCATCGCGCGCGTGGGCGAGCGCAGCGCGTTGACGCCGTCGGCCACCACGCGCATGGCGTCGATGTCGAGGCCCGAATCCGTCTCATCGAGGATGCAGAGCGAGGGCTCCAGCACCGCCATCTGCAGGATCTCGGCGCGCTTCTTCTCGCCGCCGGAGAAGCCGACATTGACCGGCCGCTTCAGCATGTCCTGGCTCACGTTCAGCTTCGCCGCCCGGTCCTTCACGAGGCGCATGAAATCCGGCGTCGAAAGCTCCTTCTCCCCGCGCGCCTTGCGCTGGGCATTGAGCGCCACCTTCAGGAACTGCATGGTGGCCACGCCCGGGATCTCGATGGGGTACTGGAAGGCCAGGAACACGCCCTTCGCGGCACGTTCCTCCGGCGGCATTTCGAGCAGGTCCTCGCCGCGGTAGGTGACGGAGCCTTCCGTCACCTCGTAACCTTCGCGGCCCGAGAGCACATAGGACAGCGTGGACTTGCCGGAGCCGTTGGGCCCCATGATGGCGTGCACTTCGCCGGGCTTCACCGAGAGCGACAGGCCGCGCAGGATCTCCCGCTCCTCGTCCTCGAGCTTCACATGCAAGTTATCGATATCGAGAAGTGTCACGGGATCAACTCACGTTTGCGATTGAAAAATGGACGAAGTGGCAGCGGCAGGCGTCATCCGACGCTCCCCTCCAGTGAAATGCCGATCAGCTTCTGCGTCTCGGCCATGAACTCCATCGGCAATTGCTGCAGCACGTCGCGCACGAAGCCGTTGACGATGAGCGCCACCGCCTCCTCCTGCGAGAGTCCACGCGACATGCAGTAGAACATCTGGTCGTCCGAAATTTTCGACGTCGTCGCCTCGTGCTCGAACTGCGCCGTCGAGGTCTTGGATTCGATGTAGGGCACCGTGTGCGCGCCGCACTTGTCGCCGATGAGGAGCGAGTCGCACTGCGTGAAATTGCGCGCGTTCAGCGCCTTCCGGTGCGCCGAAACGAGGCCGCGATAGGTGTTGTCGGAACGGCCGGCCGCGATGCCCTTGGAGATGATTCTGCTCGAGGTGTTCTTGCCGAGATGGATCATCTTCGTGCCGCTGTCGACCTGCTGGCGCCCATTGGAGATGGCGATCGAGTAGAACTCGCCCCGGGACTCTTCGCCGCGCAGGATGCAGCTCGGATACTTCCAGGTGATGGCGGAACCGGTCTCCACCTGCGTCCAGGAGATCTTGGAGCGGGGACCGCGGCAGTCGCCGCGTTTCGTTACGAAGTTATAGACGCCGCCCTTGCCCTCGGCATCCCCGGGGTACCAGTTCTGCACCGTCGAGTACTTGATCTCGGCGTCGTCGAGCGCGATGAGCTCGACGACGGCCGCGTGAAGCTGGCTCTCCTCCCGCGTCGGTGCGGTGCAGCCTTCGAGATAGGAGACGTAGGAGCCCTTGTCGGCGATGATCAGAGTCCGCTCGAACTGGCCGGTGTTCTTGGCGTTCATGCGGAAATAGGTCGAGAGCTCCATCGGGCAGCGCACGCCCGGCGGCACATAGACGAACGAGCCATCCGAGAACACTGCAGCGTTCAGCGCTGCGTAATAGTTGTCGCCCTGAGGCACCACCGAGAAGAGATACTTCTGGACGAGCTCCGGATGCTCGCGGATCGCCTCGGAAATCGAGCAGAAGATCACGCCGGCCTTGGCGAGTTCCGCCTTGAAGGTGGTGACGACCGAAACCGAGTCGAACACGGCATCGACCGCCACCTTGCCGGAGGCATATTCGCCGCCCGCCTCGTCGAGTTCGCTCTTCTCGCCCTGCTTCCGGACGCCGGCCAGGATTTCCTGTTCCTTCAGCGGAATGCCGAGCTTGGCATAGGTCTCGAGCAGCTTCGGGTCTACCTCGTCGAGGCTCTTCGGGGCGCTGACGCCCTTGGGGGCTGCGTAATAGTAGATGTCCTGGAAGTCGATCTTCGGATAGCTCACCTTGGCCCAGGTGGGCTCTTCCATCTGCAGCCAGCGGCGATATGCTTCGAGGCGGGCCTCCAGCATCCACTGGGGCTCGTTCTTCTTCTGCGAGATGAAGCGGACGGTGTCCTCGGAAAGGCCTTTCGGGGCATACTCCGACTCGATGTCGGTGGTGAAGCCGTACTTGTACTTGTCGACGTCGATGTCCTTGACGAGCGCAATCGTTTCTACGTCAGCCATGATTTCCTCAAGCAGCTGCCCTGGCCTTGTGGCGGTCGCGAATCTTGCGCCACGCGGCGATGAAGTGGTCGATGTGGTTTTCTGTCGTGTCCCAGCCGAGTGATACGCGGATCGCGGCACTGGAGATTTCCGGCGCAACGCCCATTGCCGCCAGCACATGCGATTTCGCCACCTTGCCCGACGAGCAGGCCGAGCCTGACGAGACGGCGATGCCCTCGAGGTCGAAGGCCATCAGCAACGTCTCGGCATTCATGCCCGGATAGGCAAAACACGTCGTATTGGGCAGCCGTTCCGCGCCCGAGCCGAAGATCACCGCGCCCTCGAGTGCCGTATCAAGCCTGTCGCGCAGCGCCTGCGTTTCGGCCTTCCTTCGCGCCACTGCGCCGAAACCCGCGGCCGCCACGAGATTTTCCGTTCCCGCCCGGCGCCGAAGCTCCTGCCCGCCGCCATGGATCAGCGGTTCGAGTGCCAGGCCGTCCCGCACAACGAGCGCGCCCGCACCCACCGGGCCTCCCGCCTTGTGGGCCGACAGCGTCATCAGATCGACGCCAAGCAGACCGAAATTGACCGGAACCTTGCCCAGACCCTGAACTGAATCCGCATGGACGAGCGCACCATGGAGCTTCGCGAGACGCACGACTTCGGCCACGGGCTGAATGACGCCCGTCTCGTTGTTGGCGAGCATCACGCTGACCAGCGCTTTCGGCCCCTTCAGCATCGCTTCGAGCGCGGCGAGATCGATGACACCGTTTCCACCCACCGGGATCGCTTCGACCGGCCTTCCGCTGGCCTTGGCGGCCTCGAGCACCGACGGATGCTCGATGGCGGAGACGATCAACCGCTCGACGGGCGCGCCCTTCAGCGCGAGGTTATTGGCTTCGCTGCCGCCCGAGGTGAACACCACCATGGGCGGAATGACGCCCACGGCGCGGGCCACCTCCTCCCTCGCATCGTCGAGCAGCCTCCGCGCCGCACGGCCTTCGGCATGGACCGAGGAGGCGTTGCCGGTGCAATCCATTGCCGCGCGCATCGCAGCCCTGGCTTCGGGGCGAAGCGGCGATGTCGCGTTATGGTCGAGGTAGCTCCTCACGCCGGCTGGCCCTCCGGGTGGCGGTCCTTCGTCTGCTTGATCATGGCGGCCAGCGCCAGGTTGCGCTTCTCGACCACATCCTCGAGGGTGATCGAGGCGAGGAAGTACATCATCTGACGGCCAAGGCTCGACCACAGGTCGTGCGCGTTGCAGCGTTCGCCCTTTACGCAACCTTCGACGGCGTCGCCACCGCAACGCGTGAACTGCAACTCTTCGTCAACTGCGGCAATGATTTCGGCAACGGGAATCATGTTCGTGGCGCGCGCCAGCCGATACCCGCCGCCGGGACCCCGCGCGCTCTCGACGAGCTTCGCCTTGCGCAGCTTTCCGAAAAGCTGCTCGAGATATTCCTGGCTGATGTCCTGCCGCTCGGCGATTTCGGCCAGCGAGACCGGTTCGCCCTCCGACTGCGCCGCGATGTCGATCATCGCCATCACGGCATAGCGGCCCTTGGTGCTCATCTTCATGGCACGAAATCCTTGATTTTGAACCCCTCACCCGTGCTAAAGGCGAGGGCTCCAGGGGCGGTGCTTCCCGCCAGTTTCGAACAATTCTAAACAGGGATATAGAAAACCCGAGTACAGGAGTCAATTATTCGCTGGACCCTCTCCACGAATATTCCCGTGCCGGTATCTCCCATGAGGATCAGAGCTTTATGCCGGAAGTGATTTTCAGCGGACCAGCGGGCCGGATCGAGGCGCGTTACCATCATTCCAAGGCCGCGGGCTCGCCCATCGCCATCCTGCTTCATCCGCATCCGACGTTCGGCGGCACGATGAACAACCCCATCGTGCATGCCATGTACCAGATGTTCCAGAGCCGCGGCTTCTCTGTTTTGCGCTTCAATTTCAGGGGTGTGGGCCGCAGCCAGGGAGTGTTCGAGAACGGCGCCGGCGAACTCTCGGACGCAGCCTCGGCACTCGATTGGCTGCAGTCGTTCAACCGCGAGGCGAAGATCTGCTGGATCGCGGGCGTCTCCTTCGGTGCCTGGATATCGATGCAACTGCTGATGCGGCGGCCGGAAATCTCCGGCTTCATCTCCGTCGCACCGCTGGCCAAGCACTATGACTTCTCGTTTCTCGCCCCCTGCCCCGCCTCCGGCCTGTTCGTGAACGGCGAGAAGGACACGGTGACGCCGCCCGAGGCCGTGCACAGCCTGGTGTCCAAGCTCAAGACCCAGAAGGGAATTTCGGTCGAGCACAAGGTGATTCCCGGCGCCAACCACTTCTTCCAGGACAAGATCGACGAGCTGACCCGCACCTGCTCCTCCTATCTGGACAAGCGCCTCGCGGCGGAAGGCCAGCTCTAGGCCGGTCAGCTTTCGGGTGGCTGGGCCGCAACTCTCCCCGCTATGCGGCGGCCACCATGTCAGGAGCCTTGCCGATGCCACCCACGCAGCACCACATCCACCTTGCGGACTGGGGGCTTCTGCTGCTGCTCTCGATCATTTGGGGCGGCTCCTATCTCTTTGTTGCAATTGCGATAAGGGATCTTTCGCCACTCGTCATCGTGATGGCGCGGGTGGTGATCGCGGCGGCGGCGCTCCTTCCACTCCACCTGCTGCTCATCGGCCCTTTGCCGAAGGGTCGCGCCGCGTGGACGGCAATTGCAGGAATGTCCATTCTAAACAATGTGATACCTTTCACTCTCATCGTCACGGCCAGACCATGATCGCCAGCGGACTCGCCTCCGTGATCAACGCGACGACACCCCTGTTCGGCGTCGCCCTCATAGCCGCAGCCGGGCTCGAGCCGCTGGTGTGGCGCAAAATAGCGGGGATTCTCATAGGGATAGCCGGCGTGGCCGTCCTCAAGGGCGGCACCGTGCTGGGGGCCGGCACGCAGAGCGCGGGCATCCTGCTCTGCCTCGGCGCCGCAGCGAGCTACGGACTCGGCGGCCTGTGGGCCAAGCTGAAGATCAAGGGCGTGGCTCCGCTCAGCATGGCCACGGGTCAGCTGCTCTGTTCCTCCGCCATCATGACCGCCCTCGCCTTCAGCTTCGACAGCCCGGTGCAGCTTCTCGACGCCTCGCCGGCCGCGTGGCTGGCGCTGCTGGGGCTGGCACTCCTTGCTACATCATTGGCATATATACTGTTTTTCAAGGTGGTGGCGCGCTCCGGCGCGGCCAATGTGATGCTGGTGACGATGATGATTCCGGCCTCCGCCATCGCTCTCGGCGTGACCTTGCTGGGCGAGAGGCTGGAGCCGCGCGAGATCGTGGGCGCCCTGGTGATCCTCGTCGCGCTGCTTGTGATCGATGGCAGGCCATTGAAATACTTAAGGTTCCGACACAATCCCGCCTGAGAGCGGCCGCGGTGCCCCGGTGGTGCCGGGGAAGGTGATGGGAAGCCCCCTCCAACTGCGGACGGCAAGATAGGCCCAGGCCTCGGCCTCCATGGAATCGCCGTTGAAGCCCGCCTTTTCCGCTGGAATGACAGGCGCTTGCAGCACCATCCTCAGGTCGCGCATCAAGGTGGGGTTGAGGCGCCCGCCGCCGCAGATCACGTAGAGCTTCGGCGCTTGCGGAACGAGGGCCACGCCGGCAGCGACCGCCTCCGCCGTGAAGCGGGTGAGCGTGGCCGCGCCGTCCTCGACGGAAAGGCCCTCGAGCAACGACGTGTCGAACGTGTTCCGGTCGAGCGATTTCGGTGCGGAAGTTGTAAAAAAGTTGTGTTTGAGTTGTGCGGCAAGTGCATGTGATGCGACGTTGCCGCGGGCGGCGAGTTCTCCGTTCCGGTCATAGGGGGTATCGGTGTAGCGCTCGCACCAGTCGTTCAGGAGGGCGTTGCCGGGACCGGTGTCGAAGGCCACGAGTTCGCCCTCCGCCCCGATCCAGGTCATGTTGGCGACACCGCCGATGTTGACGAAGGCCACTGGCCGCACGTCGAGCCCCGCTGCGAGCGCGCGATGATAGACGGGCACCAACGGCGCCCCCTGCCCTCCCGCCGCGACGTCGGCGGCGCGCATGTCGTAGACCACCGTCAGCCCCGTGTACCGGGCGAGCGCCGGCCCGAGACCCAGCTGCACGGTGAGACCGCGCTCCGGACGGTGAATCACCGTCTGGCCGTGAAAGCCGATGAGATCGATCTCGGAAACGGTCAGCCGCTTCTGGTCGAGAAAGCGCTCCACGGCCTGCGCGTGCCAGTGGGTGAGTTCCCGCTCGGCTTCGGCGAGAATGCCCGGCCGCGCATCCCTCTCCTCGAGCGCGCGCGCGGCGAAGAGCGCATCCTGCAGGAGCGCCTGCTGGTCCGGGCGGTAGGGATAGGTGGCGGAGGGCCCGCGCCGCACCTCGTCCTCGCCGTCGGTGGTGAGCAGCGCCACGTCGATGCCGTCGAGCGAGGTGCCTGACATCAGCCCCAGGGCGTTCAGCGGTTTTGACAGTCCGGGCCTCCGTGGTAAGAGCCCGCAGCCTTCGTGAAAGTCCGATTGCCATGAGCCAGTTCAAGTCCGATTTCCTCAACATACTGTCAGAGCGCGGTTTCATCCACCAGATCTCGGACCCGGAAGGCCTCGACGCCGCTGCCAGGGCCGGCACGATCACGGGCTACATCGGCTTCGACGCCACCGCCGCCTCCCTCCACGCCGGCTCCCTGGTGCAGATCATGATGCTGCGCTGGATGCAGAAGACGGGACACCGGCCCATCGCGCTGATGGGCGGGGGCACCACCAAGATCGGGGACCCCTCCTTCAAGGACGAGTCGCGCAAGCTCCTCAGCGTGGACCAGATCGCCGCCAACCTCGAGGGCATCCGCCAGGTGTTCACCAGGTTCCTGAGCTTCGGCGAGGGGCCGACGGACGCCCGGATGGTGAACAACGCCGACTGGCTCGATCACCTGAACTACATCGACTTCCTGCGGGACTATGGCGTGCACTTCACGATCAACCGCATGCTGAGCTTCGATTCGGTGAAGCTGAGGCTCGACCGCGAGCAGCCACTGACCTTCCTCGAATTCAACTACATGATCCTGCAGGCCTACGACTTCCTCGAACTGTCGCGCCGCCACAACTGCGTGCTGCAGATGGGCGGCTCCGACCAGTGGGGCAATATCGTGAACGGCATCGAGCTCGGCCGCCGCTGCGACCAGAAGCAGCTCTTCGCGCTGACCTCGCCGCTGCTGACCACCTCATCCGGCGCCAAGATGGGCAAGACGGCGGCGGGCGCCATCTGGCTCAACGCCGACATGCTATCACCCTACGACTACTGGCAGTACTGGCGGAACGCCGAGGACGCGGACGTGACGCGCTTCCTCAAACTCTACACCGAACTGCCGCTCGGCGAGATCGAGAGGCTGGGGGCACTCGGCGGGGCCGAGATCAACGAGGCGAAGAAGCTGCTGGCGACCGAGGCCACCGCCATGCTGCACGGTCCTGCCGCCGCCGCGGAAGCCGCCGAGACGGCCCGCCGCACCTTCGAAGAAGGCCAGAGCGCCGCGGGCCTTCCCTCGATCGCGCTCGACCTCGATTCGGGAACAGGACTCCTCGCCGCCTGCGTGGCGGCAGGCTTCGCCACCTCCAACGGCGAAGCGCGCCGCGCCGTTCAGGGCGGCGCCATCCGGGTCAATGACCAGCCCGTCTCCGACGAAAAGATGAAGCTCACCCGCGAGCTGCTGGGCGATGGCGTGATCAAGCTCTCCATGGGCAAGAAGAAGCACGTGCTGGTGAAGCCGGCATAATTCGCGGCACCAGCCCCTCGAGCACCCAATCCCATCTGGGACGGCAGATCGCCGTTTCGGTGACCGTAACGCATGCCCGCCGCGGAACTTTCCATAAGGTTGCGCGTTCTGATCTCTAATGGGACTGGCGGAATGCAAGGTCCGTCAGGTCGGAATGGGGGGAGAATGCCTGAGGGGCGAGTGTCGGCTGACTGGCGGGAGCCCGGCAGCACGAGGAACGAAGGCGAGCCCGGTCCGTTCGACCGCCCCGCGGAACGTGCGCTGCTGGACGAGTTCCTTTCGGCTCTTCAGGCTGTTCGTTCCGGAGACTTCTCGGTACGCATGTCTTCGACATTGCCAGGCGTGCATGGAAAGATCGCCGACACTTTCAACGACATCGTCTCCGCCAATCAGAGGATGGCAGAGGAACTCGACCGTGTCGGCCAGGTTGTGGGGCGCGAAGGCCGCATCCGGTCCCGGCTGACGCTCGGCGCCGGCCCGGGCGCCTGGGGAAAGATGGAAAATTCGGTGAACTCCCTCATCGAAGACCTGCTGTGGCCGACGACCGAAGTCACCAGGACCATCGAGGCCGTTGCCCAGGGAAACCTGCTGGTCAGCATGAGGCTCGACGTCGATGGTCGACCGCTTCAGGGCGAATTCCTGCGCTCCGCCAACATCGTCAATACGATGATCAAGCAGCTGGGTGTCTTCACCTCGGAAGTCACGCGCGTGGCGCGCGAAGTCGGAACCGATGGAAAGCTTGGCGGGCAAGCCCAGGTCAGCGAGGTGACGGGCGTCTGGAAGGAACTCACCGAGAGTGTCAACCAGATGGCCAGCAATCTCACGGCCCAGGTGCGCAACATCTCGGAGGTCACCATTGCGGTGGCCCGCGGCGACCTCTCGAAGAAGATCACGGTCGATGTGCGCGGCGAGATCCTGCAGCTCAAGGAAGCCATCAACACGATGGTCGACCAGCTCCGCTCCTTCGCCGCGGAGGTGACGCGCGTGGCGCGCGAGGTCGGAACGGAGGGACGTCTCGGCGGCCAGGCCGTCGTTCCAGGCGTCGCGGGAACCTGGAAAGACCTCACCGACAACGTGAACCTGCTCGCGGCCAACCTGACAACGCAGGTCCGCAACATCGCGGAGGTGACGACGGCGGTCGCGCGCGGTGACTTGTCGCGCAAGATCACCGTGGATGTGAAAGGCGAGATTCTCGAGCTGAAGAACACCATCAACACCATGGTCGACCAGCTCAACGGCTTTGCCTCGGAAGTGACACGCGTCGCCCGGGAAGTGGGAACAGAGGGCCGGCTCGGGGGCCAGGCCGCGGTTCCGGGGGTTGCGGGCACCTGGAAGGATCTGACCGACAACGTCAATTCGATGGCCAGCAACCTCACGGCCCAGGTGCGAAACATCGCAGAGGTCTCGACCGCCATTGCGAGCGGAGACCTGTCCAAGAAAATTACTGTCAACGTGAGCGGTGAAATTCTCCTTCTCAAGGAGACCATCAACACGATGGTGGATCAGCTGAACGGCTTTGCCTCCGAGGTCACCCGCGTCGCGCGCGAAGTCGGAACCGAGGGGCGGCTGGGCGGGCAGGCACATGTCCGGGGCGTTGCGGGAACCTGGAAGGACCTGACGGACAGCGTCAACTCCATGGCCAGCAACCTGACCACCCAGGTCCGGAACATCGCTGAAGTCTCGACCGCCATCGCGAACGGCGATCTTTCCAAGAAGATCGATGTCGACGTCCGAGGCGAGGTTCTCGAGCTCAAGGAAACCATCAACACGATGGTGGATCAGCTCAATGCCTTCGCCGGCGAAGTGACGCGCGTGGCGCGGGAAGTCGGCACCGAGGGCAAGCTCGGCGGGCAGGCGGCGGTGCCAGGCGTCGCGGGCACGTGGAAGGATCTCACCGACAGCGTCAACTCAATGGCCAGCAACCTCACCGGCCAGGTGCGCAACATCGCCGATGTCGCGACGGCGGTGGCCAAGGGCGACCTGTCGAAGAAGATCACCGTCAATGTCAGCGGGGAAATCCTTCAGCTGAAGGAGACGATCAACACGATGGTTGACCAGCTCAACGGCTTTGCCGCGGAGGTCACCCGTGTTGCCCGTGAAGTGGGCACGGATGGAAAGCTTGGCGGACAGGCGCAGGTGCCCGGGGTTGCCGGCACGTGGAAGGACCTGACCGATTCCGTGAACTCCATGGCGGGAAACCTCACCGACCAGGTGCGGAACATTGCCGAAGTGGCGACGGCCATCGCGGGTGGCGACCTGTCGCGAAAGATCACGGTCGACGTGAAGGGCGAGATCCTGCAGCTGAAGCAGACCCTGAACACGATGGTCGACCAGCTCAACCGCTTCGCGGGCGAAGTGACGCGCGTCGCGCGCGAGGTGGGCACGGAAGGAAAGCTCGGCGGACAGGCCCAGGTGCCGGGTGTCGCCGGCACGTGGAAGGACCTCACGGACAACGTGAACTTCATGGCCAGCAACCTCACCGGCCAGGTCCGCAACATCGCAGAGGTGACGACCGCCGTGGCTCGCGGCGACCTGTCGCGCAAGATCACCGTCGACGTCAAGGGCGAGATCCTCGAGCTCAAGAACACCATCAACACGATGGTCGATCAGCTCAACGCATTCGCCTCCGAAGTGACCCGCGTCGCGCGCGAAGTCGGTACCGAAGGAAAGCTCGGCGGACAGGCGCAGGTGCCCGGGGTTGCCGGCACCTGGAAGGACCTCACGGACAACGTGAACTTCATGGCCAGCAATCTGACTGCCCAGGTCCGCAACATCGCCGAGGTTGCCACGGCGATTGCCGGCGGCGATCTCTCGAAGAAGATCACCGTGGACGTGCGTGGCGAGATCCTGCTGCTGAAGGACACGCTGAACACGATGGTGGAGCAGCTGCGTTCCTTCGCGGCCGAGGTCACCCGCGTCGCGCGCGAAGTCGGCACCGAAGGAAAGCTTGGCGGCCAGGCCCAGGTGCCGGGCGTCGGCGGCACCTGGAAGGACCTGACCGACAACGTGAACCTTCTGGCCGCGAATCTGACGACACAGGTGCGCAACATTGCCGAGGTGACGACCGCCGTCGCGCGCGGCGACCTGTCGCGCAAGATCACCGTCGACGTCAAGGGGGAAATCCTCGAGCTCAAGAACACCATCAATACGATGGTCGACCAGCTCAACGCATTCGCCTCCGAGGTCACGCGCGTTGCCCGCGAGGTGGGCACCGAGGGGCTGCTGGGCGGACAGGCCGTCGTTCCGGGCGTCGACGGAACATGGAAGGATCTCACCGACACGGTGAACGTGATGGCGGCAAACCTCACCGAACAGGTGCGCGGCATCGTGAAGGTGGTGACCGCGGTGGCCAACGGAGACCTGAAGCAGAACCTCGCGGTCAAGTCGAAGGGCGAAGTGGCCGCGCTCGCCGAAACCATCAACAACATGACGGAAACCCTGGCCACATTCGCCGAGCAGGTCACGACGGTGGCGCGCGAGGTGGGTGTCGAGGGGCGGCTGGGAGGGCAGGCGCACGTGCCGGGCGCCGCCGGAACCTGGAAGGACCTGACGGGCAACGTGAACCTGCTCGCCGAGAACCTCACCAGCCAGGTGCGCGCCATTGCGGAAGTGACGACCGCGGTGACCAAGGGTGACCTGACGCGGTCGATCCAGGTCGACGCGCGGGGAGAAGTTGCCGAACTGAAGGACTACATCAATACGATGATCGGCAACCTGCGCCTGACCACGGAGCGCAATACGCAGCAGGACTGGCTGAAGACCAATCTGGCCCGCTTCACCAGCATGCTGCAGGGCCAGCGGGATCTCGAGACCGTGGCGACGAACATTCTCTCCGAGCTCGTGCCGCTGGTGAATGCCCATCAGGGCGTGATCTACCGTGTCACCGGAGAGGGCGCGGACCGCAAGCTCAGGCTGCTCGCCAAATATGCCGACGACCACCGCAACGGCTACCCCGCGGAACTGGAGCTCGGGAAGAGCCTCATCGGCCAGACGGCCCTCGAGAAACGTGCCATTCACGTCACGGACATTCCCCCGGACCTGACGCGCATCGGCTCCGTTCTGTTCGATGCGCTTCCCCGGAGCTTCGTCGCCCTGCCTGTCACGTTCGAGGACCAGCCCAAGGCCGTCATCGCGCTTGCCTCTCTGCACAGCTTCGATCCAGCCCACCTGATCTTCTTCGAGCAGCTGACCGACAGCATCGGCATCGTGCTGAACAGCATCGAGGTGACGATGCAGACGGAGTCGCTCCTCACGCAGTCTCAGCAGCTCGCAGGAGTTCTCCAGACGCAGCAGAAGGAACTCCAGCAGACGAACGAGGAACTGGAGCAGAAGGCCTTGCAGCTCGCCGAGCGCAACAGGGAGGTGGAGGCGAAGAACCAGGAAATCGAGCAGGCCCGCCGCGCGCTCGAGGAGAAGGCAGCCGAGCTCTCGCAGACTTCGAAATACAAGTCCGAGTTCCTCGCAAACATGTCGCATGAGCTGCGCACACCGCTGAACAGCATCCTCATCCTGGGTCAGCAGCTCACCGACAACCCCGCCGGCAACCTCACCGAAAAGCAGGTGGAATATGCCCGGACCATCCACGCCGCCGGAACGGACCTGATGAACCTGATCAGCGACATCCTGGATCTCTCCAAGATCGAGTCCGGGACCGTCAGCGTGGATGCCGAGGAACTCGCCATCAATACCCTGATCGAGACGATCTCCCGGCCGTTCCGCCATGAGGCGGACCGCAAGCATCTGTCATTCAGCGTCGACATCGATCCCTACGTGCCGCGCAGCATCGTGACGGATTCGAAGCGGCTGCAGCAGGTTCTGAAAAACCTCCTGTCCAATGCCTTCAAGTTCACGGAGCACGGCGGGGTGCGGCTGCACATCATAGCGCCCGACAACGGCTGGAGCAGCGATCATCCCACCCTCGGCCGCCAGCCGGTCATCGCCTTCGAGGTCACCGACACGGGCATCGGCATAACGCCGGAAAAGCAGAAGATCATCTTCGAGGCGTTCCAGCAGGCAGACGCCAGCACCAGCCGCAAGTACGGTGGAACGGGCCTCGGCCTCGCCATCAGCCGGGAACTGGCCGCGCTGCTTGGCGGAGAGATCCAGCTCAGGAGTACTCCCGGAAAGGGCAGCACCTTCACGCTCTACCTCCCGGTGAAGTATGCCCAGGCGATCCCCGCAGGCGGCAGTTTTGCCCAGGGCATCATGCCGGTCCTGTCCCGCCAGCCTGTTCACGCCCTTCCCGACATGCGCACCGAGCCGTTTCAGGACGACCGCGACTCGCTGCGGCCGGGCGACCTCGTCCTCCTCATCATCGAGGACGATTCCCATTACGCCAGGATCCTCTCCGATCTCGCGCGCGACAGCGGCTTCCAGGTACTCGTCGCGGGAACGGGCGCCGAAGGTCTGGCCCTGGCCAACGACTATCACCCGACGGCGATTTCGCTCGATGTGTTCCTGCCGGACATGCTCGGATGGACGGTCCTCAGCCAGCTCAAGCAGAACCCGGCGACCCGGCATATTCCCGTTCAGGTCCTGACCGCAGAGGAGGACCGGCAGCACGGTCTTTCGCGCGGCGCCTTCTCCTTCATTACGAAGCCGGCGACGGAGGAAGGAATCGTCGCCTCTCTCGAGAAGATCAAGAAGTTCGCCGAGCCCCGCCGCAAGCGGCTTCTCGTGGTCGAGGACGATGCCGGAGATCGCTTCAGCATCACCGAGCTTCTCCATCACGACGACATCGAGATCCAATCGACCGGCAGCGGCCACGCCGCTCTCCAGCTGCTCAGGGAGGCGCCGGCGGACTGTATCGTCCTCGACCTCAAGCTTCCGGACATGTCCGGCTTCGAGGTTCTCGAACGCATCAAGAAGGAATCCGGCCTCGCCGACATTCCCGTCGTGGTCTTCACCGGCCGTGAACTGACTGAACAGGAGGAGGAACGGCTTCACGTCATCGCCAGAAGCATCGTTGTGAAGGGCGTGCAGTCGCCCGAACGCCTGCTCGACGAAACGGCTCTCTTCCTCCACCGTCTGGTGTCGGGCCTGCCCGCCGCGAAGCAGCGGATGCTGGAGCGCCTGCACAGCTCGGATGAAGATCTCGTGGGGAAGTGCGTGATGCTGGTCGACGACGACGCGCGAAACATCTTCGCGCTCTCCAGCGTGCTCGAGCGACGGGGAATGAACGTCCTCACCGCCACGACCGGCAAGGAGGCCATAAGCATGCTCAAGTCCAACCCGGACGTCTCGATCGTCCTCATGGACATCATGATGCCGGAGATGGACGGCTATGAAACCATGCAGGAAATCCGCAAGGACGAGAAGCTCCGCCGGCTGCCGATCATCGCTCTGACGGCCAAGGCGATGAAGGGGGACCGGGAGAAGTGCGTCAGTGCCGGCGCATCGGATTACCTGGCAAAGCCCGTCAACACGGAACAGCTGCTTGCAGCATTGCGGATGTGGCTCCACCGCTGAAATCATGAGCAAGTTCACCCAGTCGCCCGTCAATGTGCTCCTGGTCGACGACCAGCCGGCGAAGCTGCTGAGTTACGAGGTGATACTGGCGGAGCTCGGGGAGAACCTGATTCGCGCCAACTCGGGCCGTGAAGCGCTCGAGGTTCTTCTCAGGAACGAGGTCGCCGTGGTGCTGATCGACGTCTGCATGCCTGAGCTCGACGGCTTCGACCTCGCCAAGATGCTGCGTGAGCACCCCCGTCACGAGCAGACGGCGATCATCTTCGTCTCGGCCATCCAGATGTCGGATTCGGACAGGGTAAAGGGCTATGCCTCGGGCGCCGTGGACTATGTCTCCGTGCCGGTCGTGCCGGAGATCCTGCGGGCCAAGGTCAGGATCTTCGTCGATCTGTTCCGCAAGACGCGCGAGCTGGAGCGTCTCAATTCGGAACTCGAGAGCCGTGTTCATGAACGCACGGCCGCACTGGCGCAGTCGACCGAGCGGCTCAAGGAAAGCGAAGAGCGTCTGCGCCTCGCCAGCGAAGCCGCGGGTTTCGGGACCTATGATTTCCACGGCGACCGGGGCGAAGTCTACTGGTCGGAAAACCTGTGCAGGCTGGTCGGCCACGAGGCGGAGGGGCCGATGCCGCTCGATCAGGCACTGGGCTACATACATCCGGAGTATCGTGACATCGTTCATCGGCACATTCTGGATCCCAGTCCGGACACGGGCCGGCGTGAACTTGAATTCAAGATCCAGCGCCCGGACGGAGACGTGCGCTGGCTCCTGGATCGCGGGCAGACGATCGTTGATCCGGAAGATCATCGGCGGTGGCGTGTCGTCGGGACCATTCTCGACATCACTCCTCGCAAGCTCGCCGAGGACTATCAGCGCGTCCTGAACCAGGAACTCGACCACCGGGTGAAGAATATCCTCGCCAATGTGAGGAGCATGGTGCGCCTGTCGAGCCGCGGCGCGCAATCGCTCGATCAGTTCGTCGAAACGATCGACAGCCGGTTGGAGGCGATGGCGCAGGCGCACGAACTGCTTCGCCAGTCCTCGTGGGGCGCCGTGCTGCTCAGCGATCTCGTGACACGCACGCTCGGCCCCTTCGGCGGCATGCGCGGAGACAATCTGAAAGTCGAAGGGGCGGCCGTGCACATCCTTCCGCAGTTCACGCAGTCGCTCTCGCTTATTCTGCATGAACTGGCGACGAATGCCTCGAAATACGGGGCATGGACTGTTCCGGGAGGCACGGTTGAGCTGAGCTGGCAGAGATTGCCGACGGGGAGCGGGGACATCCGCCTCAGCTGGATCGAACGCGGCGGCCCGAGGCTGACGGCTCCGACCCGCAAGGGCTTCGGCCTGAGATTTCTGGAGCTCATCGTGTCCGGGCTGGGCGCCGGCGGGCGCTGCCAGTTTCTGCCGGGCGGCTTGGAGTATACGCTCGAGGGTCCGATGGCGAATGATCAGTTCTTCGATATGCAGGAGCCCGCCGCAGAGATGCCCGCTGCGAGGCCTTCTGCCGCTCACACCCCTGCACGTGCGAAGAGACTGCGGGTGCTGATCGTCGAGGATGAGCCTATCGTCGCCATGCAGCTGCAGGCCGACCTTGAGGATGCCGGCCACGCCGTCGTCGGTCCGGCGCAGACACTGGCTCAGGGGCTCGCTCTCGCCGATGGCGATATCGACCTGGCTCTCATCGACTTCAGCCTCGGCAAGGATACCAGTTCGCCGATCGCCGACCGCCTGCTGTCGCGCGGAATTCCATTTGCCTTCACCACCGGATACTCCGACGTCACGATCCTGCCGGAGCACCTGCGGAATGCATTGCGGCTCAAGAAGCCCTATCGGGAAGATGAGGTGCTGAGGGTCGTGAGCATTCTCGGGGAAAAGGCCACGGAAACGGCGAGGGTCGGTACGGCAGGCTAGCGCCGTGGAGTGCAGGGGAGAACCGGAACGCCCCGGAAAGAGAGGGCAGGACGCAGTTCTTCTCTCTAGCCCTCGCCCACCCGCTGGAACCACGTATCCTCGTCGATGACCTCGACCCCGTATTTCTCGGCGTCCTTGAGCTTGGAGCCCGCGCCGGGCCCCGCCACCACGAGGTCGGTCTTCTTCGAGACGCTGCCCGAGACCTTGGCGCCGAGGCGTTCGGCCATGGCCTTGGCTTCCTCGCGCGTCATGCGTTCGAGAGCGCCGGTGAAGACCACCGTCTTTCCCGCCACGGGAGAAGTTGTGCTGCGGGCCTCGAGCGGCGTCACCGTCACATGCTTCAGGAGCTCGTCCACTACCTCGCGGTTATGCGGCTCGGCGAAGAACTGCGCCACCGCCTCCGCGACGATCTCGCCGATCCCGTCGATGGCGTTGAGCTCGTTCCAGGCCTCGCCCTCCATGGCCTCGGCGGCGATCATCTGGTCGCGGAAATGCTCGACACTTCCATAGGCCCGCGCCAGGGCCCTTGCCGTGGTTTCGCCGACGTGGCGGATCCCGAGGGCGAAGATGAAGCGGTCGAGCGGCACGCTGCGGCGCGCGTCGATGGCCTCGAAGAGCTTTGCGACACTCGCATCGCCCCAGCCCTCCCGATCCTTCAGGCGCTTCAGCGCCCGCTTGTCCCTCGCTTCCAGCGTGAAGATGTCGTGCGGCCACTGGATGAGCTCGTCGGCATAGAACTCGGCGATGATCTTGTCGCCCAGCCCCTCGATGTCGAGGGCGTTGCGCGAGGCGAAATGCTTGAGCCGCTCGACGCGCTGAGCCGCGCAGATGAGCCCGCCGGTGCAGCGGCGCACCGCATCGAGCTTGCCCGAGGCGCGCTCCTCCCTCACCGCGTGGGAATGGCAGACGGGGCACTCATGCGGGAACTGGTAGGGCCTTGCGCGGGCCGGACGCTTCTCGGGCACGATCCCGAGGATCTGCGGGATCACGTCGCCGGCGCGCTGAACGATCACCGTGTCGCCCTCGCGGATGTCCTTCCGCGCGATCTCGTCCTCGTTGTGGAGGGTGGCGTTGGTGACGACGACGCCGCCCACCGTGACGGGCTTCAGCCGTGCGACGGGCGTCAGCGCGCCGGTGCGGCCCACCTGGATGTCGATCTTCTCCAGCACCGTCATCGCCTTCTCGGCGGAGAACTTGTGAGCGAGCCCCCAGCGCGGACTGCGCGAAACGAAGCCCAGCCGCTGCTGCCAGTCCAGCCGGTTCACCTTGTAGACGACGCCGTCGATGTCATAGCCGAGCTCGGCGCGCTGGCCCTCGATCTTGCGATACTGTTCGAGGAGTTCCTCCACCGATCGGCAGAGCCGCATCAACGGATTGGTGGGAAGGCCCCAGGCGGCGAAGGCCTCGATGACGCCCATCTGCGTCTTCGCCGGAAGTGCGGGGGCCTCGCCCCAGGCATAGGCGAAGAACCTGAGCGGGCGGGAGGCGGTGATCGATGAGTCGAGCTGGCGGAGCGAGCCGGCGGCGGCGTTGCGCGGATTGGCGAAGAGCCGCTCGCCGGCTTGACTCTGTTTCTCATTCAACGCGGCGAAGTCCTTGTGGGACATGTAGATTTCGCCCCGAACCTCAACCAGTTCGGGAGCCTTGGCCGGAAGCCGCTTGGGGACGTCCGCAATGGTCATCACATTGCCTGTGACGTTCTCGCCCTCGTAACCGTCGCCGCGCGTTGCGGCCTGCACGAGCTTGCGTCCCTCGTAGCGGAGCGAGATCGAGAGCCCGTCGATCTTGGGCTCGGCCGTGATCTCCACGGCCTCGCCCTCCGGCAGGTTGAGGAAGCGGCGCACGCGGCCGACGAAGTCGCGCGCGTCCTCCTCCGAAAAGCCGTTGGCCAGCGAGAGCATCGGCACCGCGTGGCGCACCTTGGCGAATTTTTCGGCCACCGCGGCACCCACCCGGCGCGAGGGCGAGTCCTCCCGGATCAGCTCCGGAAAGCGCGCCTCGATCGCCTCGTTGCGCTGACGCAGCGCATCGTATTCGGCGTCCGAGACGATGGGGGCGTCATGCTCGAAATAGGCGCGGTCGTGCCTGGCGATCTCCTTCGCCAGCTCGGCCAGCTCCGCCGCGGCCTCGATGATGGTGAGGTCATCGACGGGGGTGAGCGCCATCTTCGCCATGGCTCAGCCCCTGCCCTGCAGGAGCTCGTCCGCCTGCGCGCGGGCGGCCTCCGTGACCTGGGCGCCCGACAGCATGCGCGCCACCTCCTCCCGGCGGCTGCCCTCCGAGAGCGGCTGCACGCGCGTCACCATGCGTTTCGAGGCCACCTCCTCCATCTTGGAGATCAGCATGTGCTGGGAGGCGCGCGCCGCCACCTGCGGGCTGTGGGTGACGGCCAGCACCTGGAGGTTTCCGGCCAGCCGCGCCAGCCTGGCCCCGATGGCATCCGCCACCGCGCCGCCGACGCCGGTGTCGATCTCGTCGAAGATCAGGGTGGGTGCGGAGCCCTTCGATGCGAGGATCACCTTGAGCGCCAGCATGAAGCGCGCGAGCTCACCCCCCGAGGCCACCTTCATGAGCGGCGCCAGCGGCGTTCCGGGATTGGCCGCTACCATGAACTCGACGCGGTCGATGCCGGTGGGGCCGGGCTTGCCGGCGTCCGTCTCGAGCGCGGTCTCGAAGCGGGCGCGCTCGAGCTTCAGGGGCGGCAGCTCCGCCATCACCGCCTTGTCCAGCGCGCGGGCCGTCTTGCGGCGCTTGTTGGAGAGTTTTTCCGCAGCGCCGTCATAGGCTTCGCGCGCAGCCTTGAATTCCTGCTCAAGCTTCTTCAGGCGCCCGCCGCCATCGCTCAGCGCCTTGAGTTCCATGTCGAAGCGCTCGCGCACCTCGGCCAGCGTATCGACCGTGCATTTGAACTTGCGCGCGGCGGCGCGGAGCGCGAAGAGCCGTTCCTCCGATTTCTCGAGCTCGCGCGGGTCGAAGACGAAGGCGCGCTGGGCCTCCGCGATGGCCCGTTCGGCTTCCGCAACCTCGGCCAGCACCCGGTCGAGCGACTGGCAGACATGGTCCAGCCTGCCGCCCGCGCTCTCGCGCCGGCGCTCCAGCTTGCGGAGCGCGGCGTTGAGCCTGGCGATCGACGTGCCGTCTCCGGCCAGCGCCTCTTCGGCCTCGGTCAGCGCCTCGGCGTATTGCTCGGCGGACATCATCATCTGGCGCGCCTCGGCGAGCTTCGCCTCCTCGCCTGGAAGCGGGTTCAGGGCGCGGAGCTCCTCCGCGGCATGTTCGAGATAGTCGCGCTCGGCCTCGGCGCGCTCCATGAGCCTGCGGTGTTCGAGCAGCGCCTCCTCGGCTGCGGACGCCCTGGACCACAGCGCCGCCACCTCGTTCACATCCGCCTCGTGCCCGCCGAAGGCATCGAGAAGGCGGCGGTGGGCCGAGACGTCGACCAGCGCGCGGTCGGCATGCTGGCCGTGAATCTCGGCAAGCGCCACGGCGATCTGGCGCAGTAGGTTCAGGCTCACCGGCTGGTCGTTGATCGCCGCCCGGCTCGGGCCGTCGGCATTCTGGATGCGGCGGATGACGAGCTCGCCCTCGGCGTCGATCCCCTGCTCGCGGAGCAGCGCGAAGGCCGGGTGGCTGCGCGGCAGGCTGAAGGCCGCCGTCACCACGCCGCGCTCGGCTCCGGTGCGCACCAGGCCGGAGTCGCCGCGCGCGCCCAGCGCCAGGCCGAGCGCATCGAGCAGGATCGACTTTCCCGCCCCGGTTTCCCCCGTGAGCACGGTGAGGCCCCTGTCGAGCGAGATGTCGAGCTTCTCGATCAGGACGATGTCGCGAATGGAGAGAGCGGTCAGCATGCCGCGAGCATATAGCGGAGTCGGGCTCTCAGGCGAGAGCCGAGATCAGAGCGGGTTGATCGAGCTGAAGGCCTTGGAGATCCACGACTCCTCGTTCTGGACGGGAGCCTGGCCATCGCTCGACACCAGATTGTAGGCGTCCTTGTACCATTCGGAGTCGGGATAATTGGTGCCGAGCACCGCCGCCGCCGTCTGCGCCTCAGAGACGATGCCCAGGGCCATGTAGCCCTCCGACAGGCGGTAGAGGGCTTCCGGCGTCTGGCTGGTGTTGCGGTATTCGGTGACGACGCGCTTGAAGCGGTTGATGCCCGCGAGGTAGCTGCCCTTCCGGTAATAGAAGCGGCCCACTTCCATTTCCTTGCCTGCGAGATGGTCGCGCGCAACGATCACCTTCTGCTCGGCGTCCGCGGCATAGGGCGTGCCGGGAAAGCGCTGGGCCACCTCCTCCAGCGCCACGAGCGCCTGCTGCGTGGCGGACTGGTCGCGCCTGGTGTCGGCGATCTTGTTGTAGTTGGAAACGGCGATCAGGTAGTAGGCGTAGCCTGCGTCCCGGTGGCCCGGATGAAGGGTGACGAAGCGGTTCGCCGCCACGACGGTGTCATCCCATTTGCCCATGCGGTAATTGGCATAGGCCTGCATCAGGATGGCCTTGGTGGCGAAGCTCGAATAGGGATATTGCCGCTCGACCTCGGAGAATTTCTTGATCGCGGACTTGTTTTGGCCGCTGGAGAGCTCCGACAGGCCGTCATTGTAGAGCTTGGCGACTGCCGCATCGTCCTGCGAGGCGGTCATGTCCGGCGCAACGCCGGCCGTCAACCCGGCGGTGGAGGTGGAGGAGGCGCTGGTGTCGTCGCCCCAGAGGCCGTCCATGATGCTGGTGGCGCATCCCGAGAGCAGCACCGCGATGGCCGCCGCCGCAAGACTCCGCCCAATCATTCCCGTAACCCGCACCGGCGACCCCACCCAGACCTTCATCTTGCGTACCCGCGACTCGCGCGATGCATTCATAACCGCTGGCGGCGCCAAACACCAATGCCGCAGCGCGCCTCTTAAATGCGCCAATCCCGGCGGAAGTGTGACCGCCGGGATTGGTAAATCAACGTTCTAATTCAGTCAGTTGGCCTGCCGCCGGAGGAAGGCCGGGATCTCCAGCTGGTCATCGTCGTACTGCTGTTCGGCGATCTGCGGCGGCTGCGGCTGCGGGCGCTGCGGGGCCTGCTGCTGCGGGCGCTGGGCGGATTGCATGGCAATCGTCGGCTCGCGGTGCGAGGGCTGGGGCGGCGGATCGTCCTTGCGGCCAAGCCCCACCGAGGCGAGGCGCTGGAACAGCCCCGGCTTCTTCTTCTGGGCATGCTCGGCGATCGATTCGATGCGGCTCTGCTGCGCCTCGATCTGGCGCTTCACCTGCGGCGGGAATTCCTCGATCGCGGGCATGCGCACCTGGCGGGCGGCGGGCTGCTGTGCACGCTCATGGTAGACGGGCTGGGCAACAGGCTCCGGCTCGGCCTCTTCGGCCCCCTCATCCTCGGCATAGGCCTGGACGGGGGCGGGAGGAGCCGGCTGGTGAACGACCGGCTGCGGCATGCGCGCGGCCATCGGCGCAGGCTGCACGACGGGCTTCTTGTTGGCGGGCTGCTTGCCGACATAGCCGAAAACGGAAGGCTTCTCGGCGGGTTCCGCCGGTTCCTCGGACTTGCCGCCCTTGAGCGCTTCGGCGGCGAGCCCCGTGGCCACCACCGACACGCGCATGATGCCCTCGAGCGACTCGTCGAAGGTGGCGCCAAGGATGATGTTGGCTTCCGGGTCCACCTCCTCGCGGATGCGGGTCGCGGCTTCGTCCACTTCATAGAGGGTGAGGTCGGGGCCGCCGGTGATCGAGATGAGGAGCCCGCGCGCGCCGCGCATCGAGACATCGTCGAGCAGCGGGTTGGAGATCGCGGCCTCGGCGGCCTCGATGGCGCGCTTGTCGCCGGAAGCCTCGCCCGTGCCCATCATGGCGCGGCCCATCTCGCTCATGATGGCGCGCACGTCGGCGAAGTCGAGGTTGATCAGGCCTTCCTTGGTCATCAGCTCGGTGATCGAGGCAACGCCGGAATAGAGCACCTGGTCGGCCATGGCGAAGGCGGCGGCGAAGGTCGTCTTCTCGTTGGCGACGCGGAAGAGGTTCTGGTTGGGAATGACGATCAGCGTATCGACGTGCTTGGCGAGCTGCTCGATGCCACGCTCGGCCGTCTGCTGGCGGCGGATGCCTTCGAAATGGAAGGGCTTCGTCACCACGCCGACGGTGAGGATGCCCTGCTCCTTGGCGGCCCGGGCGATGACGGGCGCGGCTCCGGTGCCGGTCCCGCCGCCCATGCCGGCGGTGATGAAGGCCATGTGGGAGCCCGCGAGATGGTCGAGGATCTCGGGTAACGCCTCCTCGGCGGCGGCGGCACCGATCTGTGGTTGAGATCCGGCACCCAGCCCCTGGGTCAGGGCTGTACCCATTTGAATGCGGCGTTGCGCGGCGTTCTGCATCAGGGCCTGCGCATCGGTGTTGGCGACGACGAATTCGACACCCTCGAGCCGGCTCTCGATCATGTTGTTGACGGCATTACCGCCCGCACCCCCGACGCCAAACACGGTGATGCGAGGCTTCAGATCGGAGAGGTTGGGGACGGTAAGGTTGATTGTCATGATTCACGGCGCCCGGATTGATTTGCCGTGACCATATTTCTTACCGAATTCATAACAAATGGTTAACGGCCGCTAACCAATCCCCTAAAATCCAAGAAGGATTGCACTGTTCTGAACCGCTCCCGTAACGACCGCTTCAGCCCCGCCCGGCGCGGCTGGCCTGGCGATGCACCCCGGCGATGCGGCTCGCCAGGACCTTGTCCACGCGTCTGCCGTCGAGGTCGACGACCTCGAAGCGCCAGTTCCCCACCTTGACCGACTGGCCGAGCGAGGGGAGATGCTTGAAAGCGTCGATGACGAGGCCCGCCACCGTCTCGTAGCGGCGCTTCGGCGGCAGCGGAAAGCCGATGAGCTCCGCCATCTCGTCCACCGCCAGGTCGCCCGGCAGGAGCCATGACCCGTCGTCGCGCTGCACGGCGCCATCGCCCCCCTCGCCCGTCGGTTCGAAACTGCCGGCGATGGCCTTGAGAAGGTCCGCCGCGGTGACGATGCCCAGCGTGCGGCCATACTCGTCCTGGACGAAGGCCATGTGGATCGAGGAGCCGCGGAACAGCTCCATCGCCTCGAGCGCCGGCATCGATTCCGGGATGACCGGCACCGTCTGCACCAGCTTGCCGACCTCGAGCTTGCGGCGCTCGAGCAGCGCGTCCGCCACGTCCTTGACGACGACGATGCCGATCACCTCCTCCGGATTCTCGCCATGGACGGGAATGCGCGAATGCGGCGTCGCCACGATCTTCTTGCGCAGTTCGGCCGGCTCGTCGTCGATGCCGATCATGTCGATGTCGGTCATCGGCGTCATCAGCGCCCGCACCGGCCTGTCGCCCAGCCGCATCACCCCCGCGATCATGTCGCGCTCGCCGCTCTCGATCACCCCGGCGGATTCGGCTTCGGCGATCAGCGTCTTGATCTCCTCGTCGGTGACGGTGGCCTCGCTCGATTCCCGAAGGCCGAGGAGCCGGATGAGGAGCCGGCCCGAGCCGTCGAGCAGCCAGACGAAGGGGGCCGCCGCCTTTGAGAGCAGGTGCATCGGATAGGCGATGCGGCAGGCGATGCCCTCCGGGTTCTTGAGCGCCACCTGCTTCGGCACGAGCTCGCCGATGACGAGCGAGACATAGGTGATCGCCGCCACGACCAGGATGAAGCCGATGGGTTCGGCATAATTCTCGGGCATGCCGAAGGAGACCAGGGCGTTCGACAGCCGTTCGCCGAGCGCCGCTCCGGAGAATGCGCCTGCCAGGATGCCGACCAGCGTGATGCCAACCTGCACGGTGGAGAGGAACCGGCCTGGGTTCTCCGCCAGCATCAGGGCGGTTCGGGCGCCGGGAATACCCCTGTCGCGCATGGATTTGAGGCGGCCCGGACGGGAGGAGACGACCGCCAGCTCCGACATGGCCAGTACGCCGTTCAGCAGCACGAGGCCCAGCACCAGCAGGATTTCAAGCGTCAGCATGGAAGGAGCGCATATAGCGCCTGCCCCGGCGCCATGCAAACCCCGCCGTAACGGAAGGTCAGAAGCTGTCGGCGATCCAGCGGCCCATGCGGCGGACGTAGCCGGTCTGGGCGCGCTCCACCGCCTCCGCCTTGGCCTTGGGCAGGGCGTAGTGGAGATCGGGCTTCATGGCATAGTCGAGCAGACCTGCGCACACCGCGAAACCCGGCGAATGGGCGCTTTCCGGCATTCCCTGCACATGGGCCGGCGCACCGAGCCGCACCTGCCGGTCGAGCCACTGGCCGGCCACGTCGCGGACCCCGCTGAGCTGGCTCGCACCCCCGGTGATGACCACGCGGCGGCCCGCGAGATGGGCGACGCCGGAATTCTCCAGCTTGTCGCGCAGCATCTCGAAGATCTCCTCGAGGCGCGGCCGGATGATGCCGGTCAGCATCGACTTCGGCACCTGCTGGACGGTGTCCACACCGCGCTCGCCCAGCAGCGGCACCGAAATCATCTCGCGCTCGTCGATGGTGCTGGCGAGTGCCGAGCCCCACAGCGTCTTCATGCGCTCGGCGTGGGCGATGGTGGTGGAGAGCCCGCGGGCGATGTCGTTGGTGATGTGCTGGCCGCCGAGTGGGATCATGTCGGATGACACCAGGTGGCCTTCATGGAAGATGGCGAAGCTCGTGGTGGCGCCGCCCATGTCGACGACGGTGACGCCGAGCGTCTTTTCGTCCTCCGCCAGGACGGCGCGCGCCGCGGCATAGGGTGCGGTCACGAAGCCCGCAATGGCGAGATGCGCCCGCTCCACCGCGAGGGCGAGGTTCTTCAGATGCGGCTGCTCGACGGTGACGACGCTGAGATCGAGCGACAGCGACTCGCCGAACATCCCGTTTGGGTCGGCGATGCCGCGCGCCTCGTCGAGATGATAGTACAGCGGCGAGAGGTGCAGGATGGTGCGCCGGCCGGGGTCCACCTGTTCCAGCGCCGCGTCCAGCACCCGGTCCTTGTCGCGCGGGCTCACCTGCCCGGTCTGGGTTGGGACGCTGCCCGTGTGAAGGCGCGACTGCGGGCGTCCGCCCGAGACGTTCACATAGACACCGGTGATGGTGCGCTGCGCCATGCGCTCGGCCGCGTCGACGGCGAGCCTTATCGCCCGTTCGGCCTCGTCGACGTTGACGATGGCGCCGGAGCGCACCCCGCGCGAAAGCTGATGCCCCACGCCGAGGATCCGCAGCGCGGTCTTCTCTTCCGCATCCGAGCTGCGGTGCTTCGCCGGCACCGCCTCGGCGATGAGACAGCTGATCTTCGTGGAACCGATGTCGAGGGCGGCGACGAGCCCACCCTTCGGCACGGCATTGCCCTTTGCCGCGCCCTTGCCCTGAAACTGCACCACCGTCATCTACGCGAACCCCTCACACCCCGTGACTGGGCCGGAGTCAGTTGCTTCCGGCCACTGCCTTCTTCGTCTTGCTGCCGGCGTCCTCCGCCTCGAGCTCGGCCACCTCCACGATGACTCGCCCGGCGAGACGCAGGTCCACCGACCTGATGCCCCTCGAAAGCAGCCGCTGCGACCTGTTCAGCCCATCGACAGTCCGCAGCGCCTCCTCCCAGCCCTTTTCCGGCAGCTGCACGGTGATGCCGCTGTCGAGATAGAGGGTCCAGCGCCGGTTCCCCACCCGGGCGGCGGCCTTCACCTGCAACATTATGTCGGGATAGGCTGAGAGTTGGTTAACGAGTTCCGCCGCGGCGGAATTCGCGCCCTCCCCTGTGACCAGCGGCAGCCGCACGAGGCGCGAGGCCGAAAGCCCGCTCATCGCGGCACCCGACCGGTCGATCACGTAGTAGGCATCGCCGCGCTGCCAGATGGCGAAGGGCTCGCGCTCGCGCACCTCGACGGCCAGCTGGTTGGGGAAGAGCCGCTGCACCTTCGCACTCTCCACCCAGTCCAGCCCCTCGAGGATACGGCGGGCGCGGCCCGCATCGAAGCCGATGAGCGAGCCGCCGGGCTGAACGCCGATCGCAGCCAGCAGAACGTCCGGCTCGTGGTGTTCGAGGCCCGAGATGGTGATGTCCTCGGCAGCCATGCCGACGAGGCCGGCAGCCTTGCCCGGCAGCATCAGCCACTTGCTGCCCGGATAGTCGAAATAGCCACCCTGCACGAGGGCCGAGACGATGGCGCCGCCGAGGAGCAGCACTGCCGAGGCGCGCGCCGCGAAGCGGAAGCGCAGGCTGTTGCCCTGCTCGAGCCAGGATTGCCGCGGTGCGCGCTCATGGATGGGAAGGTCTTCTTCGCTCATCTGTCCACCGACGCGTCGTTGACCATCCAGGTGACGAGATCCTCGTAGCTGTGCCCGGCATGGGCGGCGAGCTCCGGCACCAGCGACGTTCCCGTCATGCCCGGCTGGGTGTTGACCTCGAGCAGGATCAGCTCTCCGCCTTCGACGCTGTCGTCGTAGCGGAAATCGGCGCGAGAAACGCCGCGGCAGCCCAGCGCCTGGTGCGCCATCAGCGCATATTGCTGGCACTTGCGGTAGATCCCGTGCGGAATCTCCGCCGGCAGGATGTGCTGCGAGCCGCCGGGGGAATACTTGGCCTCGTAGTCGTACCAGGCGGAGCTTTTCGAAACGATGTCGATGACGCCGAGCGCCACGTCGCCCATCACCGCACAGGTGAGCTCCTTGCCGGGAACGAAGCGTTCCACCATGGCGTGGCTGCCGAAGATGTGGCGCTGCTCCAGAATCATGGCGGCGGGCCCATTGGCGCGCGACATCACGATATGCACGCCGACGCTCGAACCTTCCGAGACCGGCTTCACCACGTAGGGCGGCTGCATCGGGTGATCGGCCGCGGCCGCCTCGAGCTCGACGAGCCGGCTCTCCGCCACGGGAATGCCGGCGGCGTGGAAGATCGCCTTCGACTTTTCCTTGTGCATGGCGAGCGAGGAGGCCAGCACGCCGGAATGAGTATAGGGAATCTGCAATGTTTCGAGGATCGCCGCGCAGCAGCCGTCCTCGCCCCATTTTCCGTGCAGCGCGTTGAACGCGACGTCCGGCCTCATCTCCTGCAGCACCGAGACGATGGTCTCGCGCTTCACGTCGACCGGCACCACGTTGAAGCCGGCGCGGCGCAGCGCGGCTGCACAGCCCTCGCCCGAGGCGAGGCTCACCTCGCGCTCGGCCGACCAGCCGCCCATCAGCACGGCAACGGTGGTTTCGGCAGGCACGCGCCTTTGACTCATGCGGCCTCTCCCGCTGCGAGGCCGATGCGCTTGATCTCCCAGTCGAGATCGATTCCGGAGGTCTCCTTCACCCGGGCGCGAACGGTTTCACCGAGTTCCTCGATCTCCGCCGCCGTGGCGCCGCCCTCGTTGATGAGGAAGTTGCAGTGCATCTCCGAGACGCGTGCCTGCCCCACCGCGTAGCCGCGCATGCCTGCATTGTCGATGAGTTGCCAGGACTTGTTGCCGGGCGGGTTCTTGAAGGTGGAGCCGCCGGTGCGGCTCTTGATCGGCTGGGTCGCCTCTCGGCTCCCGGTGATGCGGTCCATCGCGGCCGCGATTTCGGCGGGATCGCCCTGCCGGCCCTGGAACAGCGCCTGCGTGAAGATCAGGTTCTCGGGCGCGCCGCTGTGGCGGTAGCTGTATTTCATGTCCGCATTGGACAGCACGTGGATGTTCCCCGACCGGTCGACCGCCCGCGCCTCGATCAGAATGTCCTTCGTCTCGCCCCCATAGGCCCCGGCATTCATGCGCAACGCGCCGCCGATCGTGCCCGGTATACCTCTCAGAAAGGTTAATGCATCGATACTTTTCTCGAGCGCAAAGCGTGCGACGCGCACGTCGAGGGCTGCCGTGCCGGCCCGCACGCGCTGCCCCGGTTCCTCGGCGATCTCCGAAAATCCCTTGCCGAGCCGGACGACGACGCCGGGCACGCCGCCGTCGCGCACCAGGAGGTTGGAGCCCACGCCGATCACATAGACGGGTATCTCCGCCGGCGTGTCCTTGAGGAACCCCGCGAGATCGGCCTCGTCCGCCGGGGTGAACAGCACTTCCGCGGGTCCTCCCGCGCGGAACCAGGTGAGCTCGGCCAGCGGCGCATTGGCCTCCAGCCTGCCCCGCACCGCCGGCAGCCGCTTCAGCAGGGCCTCGCCGTCGATCCTCGCCATCACGTCGCGGCCTTGTCGAAGGCCTCGAGCTGGCCCGGAAGCGCATAGGCCCACTGCGTGATGGTCCCGGCACCGAGGCACATCACGAGGTCGCCCGGCTTCACGAGGCTCCTGACCAGCGGCGCCAGCTGCTCCGGCTTCTCGATGGCGTGGACGGAGCGATGGCCGCGCGACTTCAGTCCCTCGGCCAGCGCGGTGTGCGAGGCGCCCTCGATCGGCGCTTCGCCTGCCGCGTAGACCGGCGCCACGATCACCGTGTCGGCGTCGTTGAAGCAGGTGCAGAACTCGTTGAACAGCGAGGAGAGCCGCGTGTAGCGGTGCGGCTGCATGACCGCGAGCACCCTGCCCTTCGCCACCCCGCGCGCCGCCTTCAGCACGGCGGCGATCTCCACCGGGTGGTGACCGTAGTCGTCGAAGACGGTGACGCCGTTGTGCGCACCGGTGCGGGTGAAACGGCGCTTCACGCCGGTGAAGCTCCGGAAGCCCTTGCGGATGTTCTCGTCCGAGATGCCGAGCTCCTTGGCGACGGTGAGCGCCGCCGTCGAATTGAGCGCGTTGTGCTCGCCGGGGATCGCGAGGCTGAGCTCGCCGATGTCGTGCGTCTCGCCGGTGCGGCGGTTGGTCATGCGCACGGAGAAGCGCGTCTCGCCGTCCTCGTAGCTCACCTCCATCAGCCGCACGTCGGCCTGGGGGCTCCGGCCATAGGTGATGACGCGGCGGTCGCGCACCCGGCCTATCATCTCCTGCACCACCGGGTGATCGATGCACATCACCGCGAATCCGTAGAAGGGGATGTTCTCGACGAAAGCGAGGAAGGCCTCCTTCGCCTTGTCGAAGGTGCCGTAATGGTCGAGATGCTCGGGGTCGATGTTGGTAACGATCACGACGTCGGCGGGGAGCTTGACGAAGGTGCCGTCGGATTCATCCGACTCGACCACCATCCAGTCGCCCTTGCCGAGCCGCGCGTTCGTGCCGTAGGCGTTGATGATGCCGCCGTTGATCACGGTCGGGTCGAGGTTGCCGGCGTCGAGCAGCGCCGCGACGAGCGAGGTGGTGGTGGTCTTGCCGTGCGTGCCGCCCACCGCGATGCAGGACTTGAAGCGCATCAGCTCCGCCAGCATCTCGGCGCGCCGCACGATCGGCAGATGGCGGTTCCGCGCCTCCACCAGTTCCGGGTTGTCGTCCTTGACGGCAGAGGAGACGACGACGACCTGCGCCTCGCCCACGTTCTCCGCGCGATGCCCGATCTGCACCGCGATGCCGGACTTGCGCAGCCGCGCGACGTTGTAGTTGTCGGTGAGGTCCGAGCCCTGCACCTTGTAGTCCAGTGTCGCCATGACTTCGGCGATGCCGCTCATGCCGATGCCGCCGATGCCGATGAAGTGGATGGGGCCGACGTTGCCCGGGAGTTTCATGCGCTGTGTTTCCCTGCGATCCGTTCCGTGAGGTCCGCCAGGCGCTCCGCCGCATCGGGCCTGCCGTGGGAGAGCGCGGCCGCGGCCGCCTGTTGAAGCGTGCCCTGTTGAGAGCGAAGTGATGTCAGAAATTGGGCAAACGCCCTGGGCTCGAGCGAGGCCTGTGGATGGACCCAGCCCGCCCCGGCCGCGGCGAAGCTCTCGGCATTGCGCAGCTGGTCGTTGTCGAGCGCGTGCGGCAGCGGCACCATGACGGCGGGCCGCCCGATGACGCCGAGCTCGGCGATGGTCGATGCCCCGGACCGGCAGACGACGAGATGCGCCTCTGCGATGCGCCGCGGCATGTCCATGAAGAAGGCGTTGAGCTCGCAGTCGAGGCCAAGCTCGCGGTAGGCCTTCGAGACCTCCGCCATGTTCTCTGCCCGCACCTGCTGGGTGAGCCTGATCCCCGCGCGCTCCTCCGCCGTCATCGCCGCGAAGACCCTGGGCATGAACTCGCCGAAGAACTGCGCCCCCTGGCTGCCGCCGAAGACGAGGAGGTTGAAGCGGCCGAAAGCCGGATAGGGTGCGGCGCGCTCCGCAAGCGCGATGCCGCGCACCGGGTTGCCGGTGACGGTGAGCTTCTTCTGCGCCTCCGCCGGGAGGCCCCGGAGATCCGGGAAGGATGAGGCCACCGCATCGGCCCATCTGGCCAGCACGCGATTGGCCCGCCCCATCACGGCGTTCTGGTCATGGACGCAGGATGGAATCCCCAGCCGTGCGGCCGCGATGATCGGCGGGAATGACGGGTAGCCGCCGAAGCCGATGACCGCCATGGGCTTCACCCGCTTCAGGATGGCGCGCGCCGTGCGGTAGCCGCCGAGGAGGCGGAGCGCCCGCCCCGGCACGAGCCACGGCCTCGACAGCGACAGCGTGGCCGAGGGCACGATATGGGTTTCCGCGGCGGGAAATGACTTGCCGTAGTCCCGCACGCGTTCGTCCGTCATCAGATGGATGGCGTAGCCGCGCCGGGTGAGTTCCTCGGCGAGCGCCTGCGCGGGGAAGAGATGGCCTCCCGTGCCGCCCGCCGCGAGAACGATGGTGCCTTTCTCCGCCATCGCGCCTCAGGCGTAGGCCGGGCTGAGCGGCTTCACATGTGAGCCGGCACCGAAGCGCCGCCGCCCCAGCGCCAGCACCAGCCCCATGCCGAAGGCCATGCCGATGAGCGAGGAGCCGCCATAGGAGATGAAGGGAAGCGTCATGCCCTTGGCTGGAAGCAGTGCCGTGTTCACTCCCATGTTGATCACCGCCTGGAAGCCGAAGACCAGCGCCAGTCCGCTCAAGGCCAGCGCCGCGAAGGGGTCAGGCTCGGCCTTGGCGCGCACCAGCACCTTCAGCACGATGAAGGCGAAGAGCGCCATCAGCAGCAGGCAGGCGATGAGGCCGAACTCCTCGCCGACCACGGCGAAGGTGAAGTCGGTGTGGGCGTCCGGCAGAACGAGCTTCGCCTCGCCGCCGCCCGGCCCCGCGCCCATGAAGCCGCCGTTCCGGAAGGCCTGCATGGCCGTGTCGACCTGGAAGGTGTCGCCCTTGTCGGGGCTGAGGAAGCGGTCGATGCGCGACTGGACGTGCGGCACCATCAGATAGGCCGCATAGAGCCCGGCGATGCCGAGTGCCGCGAGGCCCAGCACCGTGATCCACGAGATGCCGTAGATCAGCAGCATCGAACCGAAGGTGAGGACGACGAGCGCCGTCTGGCCGAAATCCGGCTGCATCACGAGGAGGCCGATGAACAGCACGGCGAACAGGAAGGCCACCGCATGGCCCGGCATGTCGGGCCGGCGCGTGTGCTCCGCGAGGAACCATGCGGCGACGACGACGAAGCTGGGCTTCGCCAGTTCCGAGGGCTGCAGGTTGATGGGCCCGACGTCGATCCAGCGGTGTGCACCCTTGATCTCGGGGCCGAAGAACAGGGCGGCCACCATCAGCGCCAGCGCCGCGAAGAACATGAGCAGCCCCGCCCGGCGCACCAGCCGCGGCGGAAAGAACGAGATTGCCACCAGGAGCGGCACCGCGAGGAAGAGATAGAACAGCTGGCCCTTGATGAAATGGAACGTGTCGACGCCGATGCGGTCCGCCACCGGCGGGCTCGCCGCCATGCTCACGAGCACGCCGGAAGCCATGAGGAGGAGCACGGCGAACATCAGCCCGCGGTCCACCGTGAACCACCACTGGGCGAGAAGGCCGCGGTCGCTACGTCCGAGCAGCATGGGCGTCTCCTGTGATTGTCATGTCCACACCTGGAAGCTGCGAGACGGCCTTGACGAAGGCATCGCCCCGCACCTCGAAATTGGGATACTGGTCGAAGCTGGCGCAGGCGGGCGAGAGCAGCACCACCGCACCCGGCCTCTTCTCGGCCCGCGCATCCCGGAGCGCTGCGGCCACGGCCTTCTCCAGCGTGCCGCAATCCTCGACCGGCATGGCGCCGCCCAGAGTCGAGGCGAATTCTGCCGCCGCCTGGCCTATGAGGTAGGCGCGCGCCACGCGCGGAAACAGCGGCTTCAGCGGCGCGATGCCGCCCGCCTTGGCGATGCCGCCGGCGATCCAGTAGATGTTCTCGAACGAAGAGAGCGCCTTCTCCGCCGCGTCGGCATTGGTGGCCTTGGAGTCGTTGACGAAGGCGATGCCGTCCACCCGCCCCACCTGCTGCATGCGGTGCGCGAGGCCCGGAAAGCTCTTCATCGCGGCGGCGATCCTTGCGGTCTCCACGCCGAGCGCCCTCGCCGCGCCATAAGCCATGGCGGCGTTCTGCCAGTTGTGGCGGCCCCTGAGGGCCGGCATGGAGCGGAGGTCGATCTCCGCCTTTGCCACGCCCGAGCGCCTGTCGCTGAGCACGCCGTCGGGCGCGGAAATTCCGTCCGCGAGTTCGCGCGTGACGGAAACCTCGCGCACATCCGCACCGGTGGCGCGGGCCTGGCGCGCGACCGCCGCGCACCAGGGATCGTCGACGCCGCAGAGTGCCGTGTCGCCCCGCCCCTGCCTGGCAAACATGCGCGCCTTGACGGCCGCATAGTTCTCCATGCTGCCGTGGCGGTCGAGATGGTCGGGCGTGATGTTGGTGAGGATGCCGACGTCGGGCTTCAGCCCCGGCATCAGGTCGATCTGGAAGGAGGAGAGCTCCAGCACATAGACGCGGCCCTTCGCGGGCGGGCGCAGCAGGAACACCGCCTTGCCGATGTTGCCGCCGACATCGACGTCGAGCCCCGCCTCGGCCAGCACGTGGCCGGTGAGGGCGGTGGTGGTGGACTTGCCGTTGGTTCCGGTGATGCCGACGATGCGGGCACCCGCCGCCGCCGCCTCGCGCGCGAAGATCTCGGTGTCGCCGATGACCTCGATCCCGGCATGGCGGGCCTTCAGCACCGTCCAGTGCGGCTCGGGATGGGTGAGCGGCACGCCGGGGCTCAGCACCAGGGCATCGAGCCGCGAGAAGTCGAGTTCGTGCAGATCGCTGATGGGCAGCCCCGCGGCCCTGCCCTTCTCGACGGCGGGCGCTGAATCGTCCCAGGCGTGAACCTCGGCCCCACCGAGCCGCAGGGCCTCGATCGCCGCCGTGCCCGAGCGGGCCAGGCCGAACACCGCGACGCTCTTCCCATCGAATGTGGCGGCGGGGAACAAGGCCTACCTCAGCTTCAGGGTCGAAAGCCCGATCAGCGCCAGCACGATGGCGATGATCCAGAAGCGGATGACGATGGTGGGCTCCTTCCAGCCCTTCTGCTCGAAGTGATGGTGCAGCGGCGCCATGGCGAAGACGCGCTTGCCGGTCATCTTGAAGGAGGCGACCTGGATGATGACGGACGCCGTCTCCAGCACGAAGAGCCCACCGATGATGGCGAGCACGATCTCGTGCTTGGCCGCCACCGCGATGGCGCCCAGCGCGCCGCCGAGCGACAGCGAGCCGGTGTCGCCCATGAAGATCATGGCGGGCGGCGCGTTGAACCACAGGAAGCCCAGCCCCGCGCCCACAATGGCGCCGCAAATGACGGCGAGCTCGCCCGAGCCGCGAACGAAGTGAAGTTCGAGATAGTTGGAGAAGTTGAAGTTGCCGACGAGATAGACGATGAGCCCGAGGCTCGCCGCGGCGATCATCACGGGCACGATGGCGAGCCCGTCGAGCCCGTCCGTCATGTTGACGGCATTGCCCGCCCCCACCACCACGAACATGCCGACGAAGATGAAGAAGATGCCGAAGGGGATGAGCACGTCCTTGAAGAAGGGCACCGCGAGCGAGGTGGCGAGCGGCTTCTCGCCGATCCACATGAACATGGCGACCGCCGCCCCGGCGATGGCGAACTCCACGAGCAGCCGCACCTTGCCGGAGAACCCCTTGGTCGAGGCCTTGGTGACCTTCAGGAAGTCGTCGTAGAAGCCGATGGCGCCGAAGCCCAGCGTCACGAACAGCACGGCCCAGACATAGAGGTTGCGCAGGTCCGCCCAGAGCAGCGTGCCGACGAAGATGCCGGAGAGGATCATCAGCCCGCCCATCGTGGGCGTGCCCTGCTTTTCCACGATGTGGCGCTGCGGCCCGTCGGAGCGGATCGGCTGGCCGCGCCCCTGCTTCACCTTGAGGAGCGAGATGATGCGCGGGCCGAACAGGAAGACGAAGATGAGCGCGGTGAGCACGGCGAGCCCGGTGCGCGTCGTCTGGTAGCGGAAGACGTTGAAGAGCGAGACTTCGTCGGCGAGGCTCGTCAGCAGAAGGAAAAGCATCAGGTCTCCTTGGCAAGGGGCGGGTGCGCCGCCCTGATCGCCTCTACCAGCGGGCCCATGCGGCTGCCGAGCGAACCCTTGACCATCACCACGTCGCCGGGCCTGAGACCTGCGAGAAGCCGATCTTTCAGGGCTTCGGAGGTTTCCGCGTGGGCACCGCGCTGCCGCCCCGGCACGCGCTCCCACAGATTCGCCATCAGAGGACCGGCGGCGTATAGGACATCCACCCCCGCGGCGTCCATGGGCTCGAAAAGCCCGGCATGGAGGGCCGGTCCCTGCTCGCCCAGTTCGAGCATGTCGCCCAGCACCGCGATGCGCCGCCCGCCCTTGCCGGGCTGTGCCGCACCGAGGAGCCCCAGGGCCGCCGCAACGGAAGCCGGGTTGGCATTGTAGCTCTCGTCGATCAGGAGGAGTTCGCCGCCATTGATCGCGAGCCGCTCGCGCACGCCGCGGCCCTTGGCGGGCTCGGCCGCCGCGAGGGCGAGGGCGGCCCGCGCGAGATCGGCGCCGGCGAGCTTCACCGCCGCGAGGACCGCGAGGCTGTTCACCGCCATGTGCTCGCCCGGAAGCCCCAGCCGGTAGATGAGCGGCTCGCCCATCACGTCTGCCGTGACGCAGCAGCAGTCGGCGTGGAGCGCCACGCGATCCATCCGCACCTCCGCCTGCGGGTGCCTGCCGAAGGAGACGACGTTCGTGATGCCGCAGGCCCGCGCCGCGGCGGAAAGCCTCTCGAAATAGGGCGTGTCGCGGCTGATGACGGCATGCCCGCCCGGCACCACGCCGGAGAAGATCTCCGCCTTGGCATCCGCGATGCCGTCGAGCGAATCGAAGTTGCCGAGGTGGCTGGCGGCGATCGTCGTGATGATCGCCACGTGGGGCTTCACCATGGCGACGAGCGGCGTGATCTCGCCCGCATGGTTCATGCCGATCTCGAACACGCCATAGGCGGTCTCGCGCGGCATGCGGGCGAGAGTCAGGGGCACGCCCCAGTGATTGTTGAAGGAAGCGGCGGAGGCGTGTGTCTGCCCCGATGCGGAGAGCGCCACGCGCAGCATTTCCTTGGTGGAGGTCTTGCCGACGCTCCCCGTCACGGCCACGACCTTGCCGTGGCAGCGGGCGCGCGCGGCACGGCCCATGCTCTCGAGGCCTCTCAGCGGATCATCCGCCACCTCGAGCACGGGGCCCGCCGCCGTCATCTCCGGGCTGACGCGGGAGACGAGCGCCAGCCCGGCGCCGGCCTTCAGCGCGACGGCCACGAAATCATGCCCGTCATGGCGCTCGCCGCGGATCGCCACGAAGAGGTCGCCCGGTTTCACCGCGCGCGAGTCGATCGACACGGCGGCAAGCGGCTTCTCCACCCTGCCATGAAGCCTGCCGCCGGTGGCCTTCAGGAGTTCGTCGACGGTCCACAGGACCTCAGCCATGATAATCGCGCCCCTCGATTGCGGCCTTCACGGCTTCATGGTCGCTGAAGGGCAGAACCTGCTTGCCGATCTTCTGTCCCTCCTCGTGGCCCTTGCCGGCCACCATCAGCACGTCGCCCTCCCCGAGCGCCGCGACGGCTGCGCGGATCGCCTGCGCGCGGTTGCCGATCTCGACCGCGCCGGGTGCCGCTTCCATGATGGCGGCGCGGATCGCGGCCGGGTCCTCGCCCCGCGGGTTGTCGTCCGTGACGTAGACCTTGTCGGCAAGCCTCGTCGCGATCTCGCCCATGATGGGGCGCTTGGCCTTGTCGCGGTCGCCGCCGCAGCCGAACACCACGTGGAGCCGGTTCTTCGTGTAGGGCCGGAGCGAGCGGATGGCGTTCTCCAGCGCGTCGGGCTTGTGCGCATAGTCGACGAAGACCGGCGCTCCCGTCCTGGCCCGCCCGACGAGCTCGAGCCGGCCTTTGGCACCCTTGAGCGAGGAAAGCGCGTCGACCACCTGCGCCTCCTCGCCGCCCGTGGCGATCACAAGCCCGGCCGCGATCAGCGCGTTCGACACCTGGAAGTCGCCGACGAGCGGCAGTTCCACCGCGTGACGCCGCCCCCTGATGTCGACGTCGATGTGCTGGCTGCCGAGCCGACGCGTGACGCTCCGTATGCGGATCGTCTCGCCCTCCTCGCCGACGCTCCACAGATCGAGACCGCGCGCCTTCGCCCGCCGTGCGGCTTCCTGCCCACGCGGCGTGTCGACGTTGACGACGGCGGCGCCGTCCGCCTCGAGCAGCTCATCGAACAGCCGCATCTTGGCGTCGAAATAGTGCTGCACGCTGGGGTGATAGTCGAGATGGTCGTGCGAGAGATTGGTGAAGCCCGCCGCCCTGATCGCGAGGCCGTCGAGCCGGTACTGGTCGAGCCCGTGGCTCGACGCCTCGATGGCCAGATGCTGCACGCCGTCGTCCGCCAGTCCCGCGGCGATCTCCTGCAGCTTCATCGCGTCCGGCGTCGTATGCGCCAGCTCGACCGTGCCCGCCGGCGAGACGACGCCGACCGTGCCGAGGCTCGCCGCGGGGAGCCCGAGCGCGGTCCAGATCTCGCGCACGAAGCTGGCGACCGAGGTCTTGCCGCTCGTGCCGGTGACGGCGACGATGGTGGAGGGCTGCCTGCCGAACCAGCGCGCCGCCATGCGCGCGAAGAGGCGGCGCGGATTCGAAGAGCGGATCACCGGCACGCCGGCGGCTTGCGCGCCCTCCCCCGCGATCACCGCCACCGCGCC
>NZ_JBKBKI010000011.1:0-108442 GCF_046294715.1 Aestuariivirga sp.
ATCGAGCACCGGCCTTCGGGGGCGGACGCCAACCCCTACCTGGTGATGGCGGCGATCCTCGCCGGGATTCATTACGGCATCACCGAGAAGTCCGAGCCCGGCAATCCGGTGAACGGCAACGGCTACGAGCGCCGCGCCAAGTACATCCCCGGCAACTGGTTCGACGCCATCGACGCCTTCTGGCGGGCCTCGATCCTCAAGGAGTATTTCGGCAAGGAATTCGTGGACACCTATTGCACGCTGAAGGAGGTGGAGGCCGACCGCTTCTACGCCGAACCCACGGCGCGCGACTTCGAGTGGTATCTGCGCACTGTCTGAGGGGTAAGAAGATGCCGCCGGATTTCCTGTTCCTGCTGCCGCCCGCCGGCATTTTCATCTCCGTCCTTCTCACCGTGGCTGCCGTTGCGCTGGCCTTCGAACTCCTGATGATGCTTCGCCCGGTGCGCGAGGCGAGCGCCCGCTTCGCGGAAATCACGCCGGGCGTGGTCGCCGTTTCGGGCGCCCTGTTCGGGCTCTCGGTGACCTTCCTTGCCAATTCCGTGTGGACGACGGAGGACCGCGCGCGGGAGACGGTGAATGCCGAGGCCCGCGCCCTCCGGGTTATGCAGGTCTACATGGACCAGATGACGGGGCCCTCGCGCGATGGGCTCTCACGGCTCATCGCGGACTACGGAACTGCCGTTTCGGCGGAATGGACGGCGATGACCGACAGGCAGGCGCGGAGCCGGGGCGAGCAGGCGCTGCGCGACGTCTACGCCTCGGTCATCAAGGGGTTTTCCGAAGGCGAACAGAACCGCACCCTGCAGCAGCGCCTGCTGACGGCGCTCGATACGCTCTCGGCGGCGCGCCAGCAGCGGCTCTCCATGGCGCAGGACGTCGTCAGCGGCGGGCAGTGGTTCCTGGTTACCGGCCTCGGCGCCGTGCTGCTGTCGATCGTGGCGATGAGCCATGCGAAGGTGCCCTTCGCGCGGCGCGTGGCGCTCTGCGTCGTCACCACGGCGGCGAGCATCATGCTGTTCATGATCGTGCTGCACGACAGGCCCTTCGTGGGCCATGCGGCGGTGACGCCGCAGCCGATCCTCAGGGCTGCGGGCTTCATGCCTTAGGAGCGACGGGTTGACCCGGCGCCCTCCCTCGTGCCTGATGCGCGGCGGATCTGACGCGCGCATGAGGATGGAATGAACCCGCTACGATTGCTGGCCGGCAGCCTTCTGCTTTGCCTCATACCCGCGCCCGCCTGGGCGGCGGAAGGGCTGGACGGCAGGAGCCTGGGGCTTCTCTGGGCCGTGCCATTCATCGGCATGCTGCTGTCGATCGCGGTCTTCCCGCTCCTCGCGCATCACTTCTGGGAGCATCACCGTGGCAAGGTGGCGGGTTTCTGGGCGCTCGCCGCACTCGTGCCGATCGCACTGGCGAGCGGCGCAGGAACCGCCTCGGAGGCCGTGGTTCACACCGCCCTCCTCGAGTACATCCCTTTCATCCTGCTGCTTCTGGCGCTGTTCACCGTGGCGGGCGGCATCGTGATCCGCGGCAACCTTCACGGTTCGCCCGCGACCAACACGGCGCTCCTGGCGATCGGGGCCGGCATGGCGAGCGTCATCGGAACGACCGGTGCAGCGATGATCATGATCCGCCCGGTGATCCGCGCCAATGACGACCGCAAGCACAATGTCCACGTGGTCGTCTTCTTCATCTTCCTCGTCGCCAATGCGGGAGGCGCGCTGACGCCGCTCGGCGATCCGCCGCTGTTCCTCGGCTTCCTGCGCGGCGTGGACTTCTTCTGGCCCACCGTGCACCTGCTGCTGCCGACGCTGCTCATCGTCGGCGTGCTGCTGCTCGGCTTCTTCCTTCTCGACAGCTGGATCTACGGCAAGGAAGGCCACGGGACGCGGGATCCCACGCCGGACCGCGCCGTTTCCGTGACGGGCGGCGTCAACTTCCTGCTCATTCCCGCGATCATCGGGGTCATCCTGCTCTCGGCGTCGCTCGACCTCGGCAGGGTGACCATCCACGGCACCGAGGTGGCGATCGCAAGCCTGGCGCGCGACCTCGCCTTCATCGTGATCGTCGTCCTGTCGCTCGCCTTCACGCAGAGCGGCAACCGCGAGGAGAACAGCTTCAGCTGGGAGCCGATCCGGGAAGTGGCGGAGCTCTTCGCCGGAATCTTCATCACCATCATCCCCGTGCTCGCCATGCTGAAGGCCGGGACGGAGGGAGCCTTCGCGCCGCTCGTCCAGCTGGTCGCCGGGCCTTCCGGCGCGCCCGACAACCTCGCCTACTTCTGGATCACCGGAGGGCTCTCCTCCTTCCTCGACAACGCGCCGACCTACCTCGTGTTCTTCGAACTCGCAGGCGGCGATCCGCAGCAGCTGATGACGGAGGGCGCGGTGACGCTCGCCGCGATCTCGGCTGGTGCCGTGTTCATGGGGGCCAACACCTATATCGGAAATGCACCGAACTTCATGGTCTATGCCATCGCGCGTGACGCCGGCGTGAAGATGCCGGGCTTCTTCGGCTACATGCTGTGGTCCGGCGCCATCCTGCTGCCGCTCTTCGCGGTGGTCTCATGGCTGTTCTTCGCCGGGTGAGCCTCTCCTACTCGCCTTTCGACTTCTTGGTCGAGGCCATGAGCCGGTCGATATAGGCGAGAATCAGCGCGGAGACGACGAAGGCCAGGTGGATGATGGTGAGCCACATGAGCTGGCTGTCGGTGTATTGCTGGGCGTTGAGGAACACCTGCAGGAGATGGATCGACGAGATCGCCACGATGGTGGAGGCCACCTTGATCTTGAGCGATCCGGCGTCGACCTTGCCCAGCCAGGATATCTCGCCGCCGTCGGCGTTGTCGAAGCGGCTGACGAAGTTCTCGTAGCCCGAGATGATGACCATCACGACGAGGCTCGCCACGAGTGCGGCATCGATCAGCGCCAGCATCTTGAGGATGGTGTCCGTCTCGCGGAGAACGAAGAGCTTGGCGACGAAATCCAGCAGCTTGCTGCTGAAGGAGATCGCGTAGAGCAGGAGCGCCGCCGCGAGGCCGAGATAGAAGACGACCAGGAGCCAGCGCGAGGCAAGGATGATGGCCTCGATCGTGTGTTCGAGCTTCTTCATGACAAGGGACCCGTCAATTGGACGGGCCCCCTGATAACGCAAATTCCGCCCAAGGCAAGCGGCTCAATCGGCCGGCCTGGCGCCGGGGACGGGCTCCGGCATGTCGTTCCGCGTCTTCCACAGCGACCAGCCGATGCCCGACGCCAGCACGCCGATGGTGACGGCGAGCGAGAGCGCGGTATCGATCTTCACGCCGAGCGGCACGAGGAAGATCTTGATGCCGACGAGGACCAGGATGACCGCCAGCGAATACTGCAGGTACTTGAAGCGGTGCATGGCGGCGGCGAGCGCGAAATAGAGGGCGCGCAGGCCCAGTATGGCGAAGATGTTCGAGGTGTAGACGATGAAGGGATCCTGCGTCACCGCGAAGATCGCCGGCACCGAGTCCACCGCGAAGACCAGGTCCACGAACTCGACGATGATGAGCGAGACGAAGAGCGGCGTGATGAACAGCGCCATCTTGCCCGTCTTCGGGTCGACCTGGCGAATGGTGAACTTCTCGCCGTGCAGCCTCTCCGTCACCCGGAAATGGCGCTTGATGAGCCTCAGCATCCAGTTGTCGTCGAGGGAGGGCTTGTCGTGCGAGGTCTTGAACATCTTGAGGCCGGTGAAGACCAGGAAGGCGCCGAAGAGGAACAGGATCCAGTGGAACGACATGACCAGCGCCGCGCCGAGCCCGATGAGGATGGCGCGGAACACGATGACGCCGAGGATGCCCCAGAACAGCACCCGGTGCTGGTAGATCCGGGGAATGCCGAGGAAGGCGAAGACCGTGGCGATGACGAAGATGTTGTCCATCGCCAGCGACTGCTCGATCAGGTAGCCGGTGAAGAACTCGAGGCCGGACTGGCTGCCGCGGGCATACCAGACCCAGCCGCCAAAGGCGAAGGCGATGGCCATGTAGCCGCCGTAGAGCAGGAAGCTCTCCCTGGCCTCGATCTCCTTCTGGCCCTTGTGCAGGAAGCCCAGGTCGAGAACGAGGAGGCCGATCACCACGGAGATGAAGATCAGCCAGAAATAGGCGGGAGTGCCGAGAAAATCGGTGAATAGCGTCGCCTGGATCAAATCCATCGCCGGACCCTCTGTTCGCAGTTGATCGTCTGCGGCTCCGACATCGCGAGACATGCCGTCTCGCCAGAGGGGCCCGGCGCCGCTGTGTCTGGCGAAATAATGCGAATTGCGGCAAGTTCAAGAATTGACACGATGAAATTTTCGTAAGGTTGGGAGGCGGGATTGCGAAGCACCAGGTCCATTCAGGTGGTGGGCTGCCATGCCGAGGGCGAGGTGGGCGACGTGATCGTCGGCGGAGTGGCCCCCCCGCCGGGAGAAACGGTGTGGGAGCAATCCCGCTTCATCGCCGCGGACGGAACGCTCCGCGCGCTGGTGCTGAACGAGCCACGCGGCGGCGTCTTCCGGCATGTGAACCTGCTCGTTCCGCCGAAGAACCCGAAGGCGCAGATGGGCTTCATCATCATGGAGCCCGAGGACACGCCCCCGATGTCGGGGTCCAACTGCATCTGCGTGGCAACCGTGCTGCTCGATGCCGGCATCCTGCCGATGAGCGAGCCCGAGACACGGCTGGTGCTCGAGGCGCCGGCGGGGCTCGTCGAGGTGGTGGCGCAGTGCCGGAACGGCAAGGCGCAGTCGATCACGCTCCGGAACGTGCCGGCCTTCGCCGAGAGGCTCTGCGTTCCGCTCGAGGTCGAGGGGCTCGGCACCCTCACGGTGGACACCGCCTTCGGCGGCGACAGCTTCGTGATGGCGGATGCGAAGAGCCTGGGCTTCGCCGTGGCGCCGGACGAGGCGCGCGAGCTCGCCATGATCGGGCGCCGGATCGTGAAGGCGGCGAATGAGCAGCTGGGCTTCACCCATCCGGACCTGCCGGGCTGGAAGCACTTCTCCTTCGCCTTCCTCACAGGGCCGCTCGAGACCGTGGACGGCTGCCTTTCGAGCCGCAACGCCTGCGTGATCAAGCCCGGCAAGATCGACCGCTCGCCCACCGGCACCGGCTGCTCGGCCCTGATGGCGGTTCTCCATGCGAGAGGGCTGATGAAGGAGGGCGAGCGCTATGTCGGGCGCTCGATCATCGAGAGCCGCTTCACCGGCGAAATCGCCGGCACCGCGAAGGTGGGCAATCACGCCGCCATCATCCCCACCATCACGGGCCGCGCCTGGATCACCGGGCAATCCACACTGCTGCTCGACCCGGAGGACCCGTGGCCGGGAGGCTACAGGATCGCCGATACCTGGCCCATGGAGGTGAAGGAATGAAGATCACGGAAATCCCGGTCACCTGCCTCGTGGAGGCGCGCGACAAGCTCGGCGAGGGCTGCTTCTGGGACGCCGCCAACGAGTGCCTGTGGTGGCTCGACATCATCGAGCCCTCCGCCATCCACCGGCTGCATGTGGCGAGCGGCGCCTATCGCCGCTGGCAGTTCTCGGAAAAGGTGACCGCCATGGCGAAGCGCCGGGACGGCACGTTGCTGGTCGGTTCGCAGAAAGGGCTGAACGTCTTCGATCCGGAGACGGGGGCGCTTTCGCCATGGCGCGCCATCGACCCGGAAACGCCGGGCAACCGCGGCAATGACGGGGCGTGCGACGCCAGAGGCCGCTTCTGGTTCGGCACCATGATGAACAACATCGGGCCCCTGGGGGAGGACCTGCCGATCACCGCCGCGACCGGCAAGCTGTTCCGCATCGATGCCGACGGCACGCCTACGGTGATGGAAAGCGGCATCGGGGTTTCGAACGGACCGTGCTGGTCGCCCGATAACCGCACCTTCTATTTCACGGACTCGATGGCGCAGATCATCTGGGCCTATGACTTCGACCTCGACTCGGGCGCGATCTCCAACAAGCGCGTGCTGAACGACACGAAGGATTACGGCTATCCGGATGGCGCCGCGGTGGATGGGGAAGGCTTCATCTGGAGCGCCAGGTGGGAAGGTTCCTGCGTGCTGCGCATCGCGCCCGACGGCCGTCTCGACCGCGTGGTGCCGATGCCTGCGAGGCGGGTCACGAATGTCTGCTTCGGGGGCGCCAGGCTCGACACGATCTACGTGACGACATCGCGGCTCCATGTGGCGGAAGTGGACCTGCGGCGGCACCCGCTGCAGGGCGGGCTGTTCTGCTTCGACCCGGGTGTCTCCGGTTTCGAAAAACACGCTTTCGCGGGGTGATGGGACGGGTTATCCGTGATGCGAACGGAGCGGCATGGGAGACAGTTCATGAACCTCGTCCAAATCCTCGACAGCAAGGGCAAGCGCCGAGTCGGACTCGTCGAGGGCGGCGAGGCGGTGCTTCTGAAGAAGGCGGCCTCGACGCTCGAGCTTGCGCGCATGGCGCTGAAGGAGGGCGTGAAGCTGAAGGCCATGGCCTCCTCCCTCGCCGGCAGCGCGCGGGAGAATTACGCGGCAGCGCTGAAGGAGAACCGCGTGCTGACGCCGGTTGACCATCCGGACCCGGCGCACTGCATCATCACCGGCACCGGCCTCACGCACCTCGGCTCCGCCGCGGCACGCGACGGCATGCACAAGAAGCTCTCGGGTGCAGCGGAAGAACTCACCGACAGCCTCAAGATGTTCAAGCTCGGCCTCGAGGGCGGCAAGCCCAAGGCCAGGGGCGAGGCGGGCGTGCAGCCGGAATGGTTCTACAAGGGCGACGGCTCCTGGCTGGTGGGCCCGGGCCGGCCGCTCCCCCTTCCCTCCTTCGCGCTCGACGGCGGCGAGGAGCCGGAACTCGCAGGCCTCTATCTGATCGACGAGAAGGGCCGGCCGGTGCGGCTCGGCTTCGCGCTCGGCAATGAATACTCCGACCATGTCACCGAACGGCAGAACTATCTCTATCTCGCGCACTCCAAGCTGCGGCATTCGGCGATCGGGCCCGAAATGGTGATGGGCCGGATACCGGACTCGGTCGAGGGCATGAGCCGCATCATCCGGAACGGCAAGGCGATCTGGGAGAAGCCCTTCCTCACCGGCGAGGCCAACATGAGCCACACGCTGGCCAACCTCGAATATCACCATTTCAAGTATGACGGCTTCCGCCGGCCGGGCGATCTCCACATCCACTATTTCGGGACGGCCACACTCTCGATCGCCGACAACGTGAAGACGGAGGACGGCGACGTGTTCGAGATTTCTGCCCCGCCGTTCGGCGCTCCCCTGCGCAACCTGCTGAAGGCCATGAAGCAGGGCTACAAGCCAGGCGGCGCCAGGAGCCTGTGAGGCTTAACCCGGGATTCAGGCCCTGCCCCTATGGTCCTCCGGCTTCATGGAGGACCACGCGATGCCCGCAGCCATGCCCGAATCCCTGTCGAAGATCATGGCCGCCGGCCGGATCGGGCCCGAGGAGGTGCTGGCGATCCGCCGCATCGTCTATCCCGATGGCCATGTCGGCGCGGACGAGGCCGGCTGGATGTTCGACCTCGATGCCGCCGCGCGGGAACGCGACCCGGCGTGGTGCGAGCTCTTCGTCGAGGCGCTGACCGATCACGTTCTGAACCAGATGCCGCCTGAGGGACATGTGAGCGGCGACAACGCCGACTGGCTGCTCCGCGGGATCGTGCGGGACGGCCATGTCAGGACGGAAACCGAACTGGCGCTGCTGGTGAACGTCCTGGAGAAGGCGGTGACGGCCCCGGGCCATCTCGCCAACCTGGCGATGGGCGAGATCAAGGCGCAGATCCTCGCGGAGGGCCGGGCGACGGCCGGGAAGGTCGATCTGCTGCGCCGCGTGCTCCATGCTTCCGGGGGCCAGCAGGCCACCGCCATCACCCGCACCGAGGCCGAGCTGCTCTTCGACATCAATGACGCGCTGGCGGAGGCCGCGAACGATCCGGCCTGGAGCGATCTCTTCGTCAAGGCGATCGCCAACCACATCATGTTCGCCTCGGGCTACAGCGTGCCGACGCGCGAGGAGGCGCTCCGGCTCGAGACCTGGCGGGACGACACGTCGGTGAACGTCGGCGGCTTCCTCGGCCGCATGGCGGACGGGCTCCGCGGCGTCGGCGCCCTCTACCGGGCGCCGAGCGAGGAGAAGGAACACGCTCGCCGCACCGCGATCCAGGCCGGCGCCGAAACCGTGACGGACGACGAAGCCCGCTGGCTCGCCGGCCGCCTGCTGCGCAACGGCAAGCTCGATGGAACGGAGCGGGCCCTCGTCGCGTTCATCCGCTCCGAGCAGCCGAGCCTCCATCCGGCTCTCCAGGCGGTCTTCGACAGGGCCGCCTGACCGGGACGGGCCGAGTTCAGCCGTGCATTCGGCGGGGCCCCGCGTTATGGATGGCCCATGAGCACGGAGTTCATCGCCCTCGACTGGGGCACAACCTCCTTCCGCGCCTACCACGTGGGCCGGGATGGCCGCGTCTGCGACACGATATCGGCTCCCGAAGGCATCCTCTCCGTGAAGGACGGGAGGTTCGAGGAAGCGCTCGAGCGCCACATCGGCGCGTGGGACGTGAAGCTTCCGGTGCTGGCGGCCGGCATGATCACCTCGCGCCAGGGCTGGATCGAGCTTCCCTATCTGCCCTGCCCCGCCAGCGCGGCCGATCTCGCCCGCGCGCTCCACATGCACACCACCGCTTCCGGGCGGCGCATCGCCTTCGCCACCGGCCTCTCCTACCGGGCGCCCAACGGCATGCCGGACGTGATGCGGAGCGAAGAGGTGCAGGTCTTCGGCTCGCTCGACCTCGGCGTCAGCCACTTCGTGACGCCGGGCACGCACTCCAAATGGATTACCACCCGGGGCGAGCAGCTCGTCCGCTATTCCACCTACGTGACGGGCGAGGTCTATGCGGCGCTGAAGGACCACACGATCCTCGGCCGGCTGATGAAGCCGGGACCGGAGGACGAGGAGGCCTTCGCCATGGGCGTGCGAGCAGCACTCGACGACCCGGCGGGCTTCCTTCACCGCATCTTCTCGGCGCGTTCCCTCGGCCTGTTCGGGGAACTGGCGCCGGAGGCGATCGCCTCCTACCTTTCGGGCCAGGTGATCGGCACGGAAGTGGCGCATGCCATCCGCGACAACCCGCGCGACGCCGAATATGCGGTGCTCGCCTCGCCCGGCATCGGCGGGCGCTATGTGAAGGCGATCGAGATCGCGGGGCTGAGGGTGCGCTACGGCGACCCCGAGGCGATCGTGAAGGGGCTGGCGATCATCGCACGAAAGGCAGGGATCATCTGATGCTCGATTTCGAACAGGCCGCCGCGGAGTGCGGCATCATCGCCATCCTGCGCGGCATCACCCTCGACGAGGTGGCGGCGGTGGGGGATGCGCTCTTCGCCGCGGGCATCCGCATCGTGGAGGTGCCGCTCAATTCGCCCGATCCCTTCCGCTCGATCGCGGCACTCGCCGCTCGCTTCCGGGGCCGCATGGTGGTGGGTGCGGGAACGGTGCTCGATTCCGGGAGCGTCGACAGGGTGAAGTCGGCGGGAGGCCAGATCTCGGTCTCGCCGGACTGCAACCCCGAGGTCATCTCCCGCGCCGTGGAGCGCGGGCTGGTGCCACTGCCCGGCGTGTTCACGCCGACAGAAGCCTTCGCGGCGCTGCGGGCCGGGGCCGTTCATCTCAAGCTCTTCCCGGCGGAAGCGGCGAGCCCCCGCACGGTGAAGGCCTGGAAGGCGGTGCTGCCGAAGCATGCGCGGCTCTATGCCGTGGGCGGCGTGACACCGTCCAACATGCAGGAATGGGCCGATGCAGGCTGCGCAGGCTTCGGCGTCGGCTCCAACATTTACAAGCCGGGCATGAGTGCCGATGATGCGGGGCGAGCGGCGCGCCAGTTCATGGCGGCATGGGCTGCACTGAGGGGGACGTGACATGAAGGTTGCGATGGTGACGGGCGCCGGTTCGGGCATCGGCAAGGCGGTGGCGCTCGCCTTCGGGCGTGAAGGTTATGCCGTTGTGCTGGCGGGGCGCCGCGCCGACCTCCTGAACGAGGTGGCGAGAGCCATCGGACCCAATGCGCTGGCGGTGGCGACCGACGTCGCCGATCCGAAATCGGTGAAGGCGCTGTTCGCCGCCTGCAGGGAGAGATTCGGCCGCCTCGACGTGCTCTTCAACAATGCCGGCACGGGAGCGCCGGGCACCATCCTGCTCGAGGATCTCTCGATCGAGATGTGGCAGAACGTCGTGAACGTCAACCTCTCGGGCGTCTTCTACTGCATGCAGGAGGCCTTCCGCATGATGAAGTCGCAGAGCCCGCAGGGCGGGCGAATCATCAACAACGGCTCGATCTCGGCCCATGCGCCGCGGCCCAATTCGGCACCCTACACCTCGACCAAGCACGCGGTGACGGGCCTCACCAAATCCGGCTCGCTCGACGGCCGGAAGTATGACATCGCCGTCTGCCAGATCGACATCGGCAACGCCGGCACCGAGATGACGGAGAAGATGAAGACAGGGATGCCGCAGGCCAATGGCAGCGTGGCGCCGGAACCGACGATGGATGTCGAAAACGTGGCGCGGACGGTGCTCTACATGGCCTCCCTGCCGCTCGAGGCCAATGCCCAGTTCGTCACCGTGATGGCGACGAAGATGCCTTACATCGGGCGGGGATAAGGCCCCTCATCCGAGGCGCGGGCACCTTCTCACTCAGTTCCCGTCTTCGGGAAGCCGCGGCAGGGGATGGACGGCGATGCCTTCCTCGATCAGCGCCTTGGCGTCTTCCGGCGAAGCCTCGCCGTAGATGCCGCGCTGCTCGGTCTCCTCGTAATGGATCTTGCGCGCCTCATCGGCGAAGCGCTCGCCCACATATTCGGCGTTCTCCTCGACGTGTTTGCGCATCTGGCGGACCATCTGCATCATCATGGCGAGGCGGGGATCGACAGGGCCCGAGACCATCTTCCTGGGAGCATCGTCCTTGCGGTTCGCCTTCGCGGGAATGCCCGGCGCCATCAGCTGCTTCTCGACCTTGGTGGAACCGCAGAGGGAGCAGGCCACGAAGCCGCCCGCCGCCTGCGCGTCATAGGCGGCGCTGTTGCGGAACCAGCCGTCGAAGGCGTGGCCCTGGTCGCATATGAGGTCGTAGCGGATCATGGGCCTCAGGTAGCAATGCCAGAGAAGGCTTTCAAGATCGTAACGCCGGCTGCTTGCCCGTGGTTCAGGGCCGGTATGCGCGCACGGGCGCGATCCGCCTCGCCAAGCTCGATCCCTGCCATGAGCACGCCGGGTTCGGTTCCCGCTTCCGCCAGCACCTCGCCCCAGGGCGAGACGACGAGCGAGTGGCCATAGGTCTCGCGGCCGGACTCATGCCGCCCGCCTTGCGCCGCCGCCAGCACGAAGCTTCCCGTCTCGATGGCGCGCGCCCGGAGCAGAACGTGCCAATGCGCCTGGCCGGTGGGCACGGTGAAGGCCGAGGGCACGGTGAACAGCTTCGCCCCGGCCTGCGCCAGCGCGCGGTAGAGATGGGGGAAGCGCATGTCATAGCAGATGGTGAGGCCGACCGGCGCCAGGGCCGTTTCCGCCAGAACGGCGATGGAGCCCCCCTGATAGGCGTGGGACTCGCGCAGGCTCTCGCCGGTCGGCAGGTCCACGTCGAAGAGGTGGATCTTGTCGTAGCGCGCCGCCACCGATCCATCGGGTGCAAAGAGCAGCGAGCGGTTGAGGAGCTTCTCGCCCGGGCCCTTCAGCGCCAGCGAACCGATGTTGAGCCAGATGCGCAGCTCGCCCGCCAGAGACGCGAAGCCCGCAACGCACTCATCTTCCGCCTCGGGCCGCACCAGCGCACGCAGGCGGGCACGGTCCGGCTCGAGGATGTTCGTCATTTCCGGGGTGGAGACGAAGCCGGCGCCCTGCGCTGCGGCATCACGGATCATATCAGCCGCATCAGCGAAGTTTCGAGCCATGTCGCGGCCCGAGCGCATCTGGACGAGGGCGGCGCTGATCACTGGGGCTGGAGCAGCGGGTCCAGCTTCCCCCGCCGGTCGAGCTCGTGGATGTCGTCGGACCCGCCGACATGGGTTTCGCCGATGAAGATCTGCGGCACGGTGCGCCGGCCGTTGGCGCGGATCATCATCTGCTGGCGGATGGCGGGGTCCTGCACATCGATCTCCTCGAAGGCAACGCCTTTCCTCTTCAGCAGCGCCTTGGCGGCGTGGCAGTAGGGGCAGTAGGGAGTCGTATAGACCGTGACGTGGGGCTTGGCAGTCATGGAGGTCAAATATGAGGCTTCGCCGGCAGGGCGACAAGGGCGAAGCTCAGCAGCCCGACGCGTGCCGCACCCGCAGCCTTGAGCGCGGCGGCGCAGGCTTCCGCGGTCGCGCCGGTGGTGCGCACGTCGTCGACGAGCAGCACGCATTTCCCCGTGAGCGCTCCCGCCCCGCCGGGCGAAACCTCGAAGGCGCCCTTCACGTTCCTGCGGCGCTCCGCCTGGTCGAGACCCACCTGTGCCCGCGTCCGCCTCGTCCGGAGCAGGAGATCGTGCCGCCAGGGTTTCCCGGCCAGGCGGGCGACATGCTGCGCCAGGAAGGCGGACTGGTTGAACCGCCGCTGCCAGAGGCGCAGCCGGTGCAGCGGCACGGGAACGATCACGTCGGCTTCGGCGAGAAGCTTCCACCCCGCCCGCGCCATCATGCGCGCCATGAGGAGGCCCGCCTCCTGCCGGTCCTGGTACTTGAGCGCGTGCACCAGCTTCGCGGCATGATCCTCGAAGAGCACGGCGGCGCGCGCCCGGTCCCATCCCGGAGGGTCGGCGAGGGCGGCGGCGGAGAGCGCCCCTTCGCCCTGGTCATAGACGAAGGGCGTTCCAAGCATGTCGCAAACGGGTTCATCGAGGTGCTGCAGCTTCGCCCAGCACAGGACGCAGAGCGAGGCCGGCTCGCCGACGCCCGCCGCGCAGGCGAGGCACAGGCTGGGAACGAGAAGATCCACGGCGCCGCGCCAGATGCGGGTGGGGAGAGATGAGAGGGGTGCACGCATGACGTAACGTCATCATAGCGGTGGAACCGTGGATTTGCAGCGGCATTTCGTCTAACAGCGGCGCCGAACAGTTCCCCGGAGCCCCGATGTCCTTCACCCGCACCGACCTCGACCGCCTCGCCGCCATCATGGCGGAAGCCGCAGAGACCGAAATCATGCCGCGCTTCCGCAGCCTCGAGGATGGCGGCATCCGCGAGAAGACGGGCGCCCTCGACCTCGTGACCGATGCCGACGAACAGGGCGAGTGGCTGATCCGGGACCTCTGCGCCAAGGCCTTCCCTCAGGCGCTGTTCGTGGGCGAGGAGTCGGTGGCGCGCGACAAGGGGCTGCTCGCCAAGCTCAAGGACGCCGACCTCGCCATCATCGTCGACCCGATCGACGGCACCTCGAACTTCGCCTGGGGCCTGCCGCTCTTCGGCGTGATGGCGGCGGTGGTCTCGAAGGGAGAGACGGTGGGCGGCCTGATCCTCGATCCCGTGGGCCGAGACTGGCACAAGGGCCTGAAGGGCCACGGCGCCTGGGCCGAAAGCGCCACCGGCCGGACGCGCGAGCTCCGCGTGGCGAAGCCCGGTCCGCTCGCGGAGATGACGGGCCTCTCCTCCTGGTACCTGATGCCGGAGCCGCAGCGCTCGAAGACGGTGGCGAACCTCGCCAAGAGCAAGGCCTGCTTCAACTACCGCTGTGCGGCCTATGAATACCGGCTGATCGCCGAGGGGCTCGTGCACTTCACGCTGCACTACAAGCTGATGCCGTGGGACCATGCGGCGGGCGTGCTGATCCACTCCGAGGCCGGCGGCTTCTCGGCCCTGCTCGACGGCAGCCCGTATGACGCCACGAAGCACGAGGGCGGCATCATTTCCGCGCCGGACCGCGAGACCTACGAGCTCGTCAAGCGCGAGCTCGTGGGCTGATGACGGGCGCCCCGGCCCTGTTCGACCGTGAACTGGCGGCCTTCCGCTTCAGCCGCAGGCGCCGGGACGAACCCAGCATCCTGACGCGGACCATCGCGGAGGAGCTGGCGGAACGGCTCTCCCTCGTCAACCGGCGCTTCGAGCGCGCGCTGCTCATCGCGGCGGAACCGGACCCCATCGCCGCGCGGCTGAGGGAGAGCGGGCAAGTGAAGGAGGTGGAGCCGCGGGCACCTTCCGCGGGCGACGATCTCGGCCTCGCACCGGCGCAGTACGACGCCATCTTCAGCGTGCTCGACCTCCAGTCCTTCAACGACGTTCCCGGTGCGCTGATCCAGATGCGCCGCGCGCTCAGGCCCGACGGGCTGCTGATGGCCTGCCTGTTCGCGGGCGAGACGCTGAGCGAGCTGCGCCAGTCATGGCTGGCGGCGGAAAGCACGGTAACGGGCGGCGTCACGCCGCGCGTGGCGCCGATGGCGGATGTGCGTGAGCTCGGTTCCCTCCTGCAGCGCGCGGGCCTCGCACTGCCCGTGGCCGATCTCGACCGCACCATGGTGCGCTATGCCGATGCCGTGGCGCTGATCCACGAGTTGCGGGAGCTCGGCCTCTCCAACATCCTGGCCGACCGCTCGCGCACACCCGTGACGCGCCAGCTCCTGGGCGCCGCCGTCAACCACTACCACCAGCATTTCGCAGATCCCGACGGGCGCATCCGCGCCACGGTGGAGATTGCATGGCTCACCGGCTGGGCCCCGCATGAAAGCCAGCAGCAGCCGCTGAAGCCCGGGAGCGCCAGGGCGCGGCTGGCGGATGCGCTGAAGGTGGTGGAAAAGAAGGTCTGAGGGCCTCTTGAGGAACCTACAGCAGATCGATCAGATGCGGGATCAGCGGCACGTCGGCCGGCGGCATCGGATAGTCCCTGAGTTTCAGCGGCCGGACCCAGGCCAGCTCCTGGCCTTCCATGCCCTTCACCTGGCCCTTCCAGCGGCGGCAGACGTAGAGCGGCATCAGCAGGTGGAAGCTCTCGTAGGAATGGCTGGCGAAGGTCAAAGGGGCGAGGCAGGATTCGGCGACGTCGATGCCGAGCTCTTCCTTCAGTTCACGGATCAATGCGGTTTCGGGCCTTTCGCCCTGCTCCACCTTCCCGCCCGGGAATTCCCAGAGGCCACCCAGCTGCTTCTCCGCCGGGCGCTTCGACAGCAGCACGCGGCCATCGGCATCGACGAGCGCCACGGCGGCGACGAGCACGATCTTCATGGAGGGATCAGCTGCGGTAGGAGCCGTTGATGTCGATGTAGCGGTGGGTCAAATCGCAGGTCCAGACCGTGGCCCTGCCCTTCCCGACGCCGACGTCGGCCTCGATCACGATGTTCCGGCCCTTCATGTGCGGCATGATCTCCTCCTCCCTGTAGGAGGGCTCGCGCATGCCGTTCTTCGCCACCGTGATGCCGCCGATCTTGATCTTCAGCCTGTCGCGCTCGGCCTTCTCGCCCGCCTTGCCGACGGCCATCACCACGCGGCCCCAATTGGCGTCCTCGCCGGCGATCGCCGTCTTGACCAGGGGCGAATTGGCCACCGACATGGCGATGCGGTGGGCGGCGCGATCGTTCTCCGCGCCGGTGATGGTGATCTCGATGAACTTCTCGGCCCCCTCGCCATCCTTCGCAACCTGCTGGGCGAGATCGAGGCACAGGCCGTCCAGCGCTCTCGCGAAGGGTCTGAGCCGCGCATCGTCCGGGGAACGCAGGCCCTTCACCGCACCACCCGCCCCGCCGGTGGCGAAGAGCAGCACCGTGTCGGACGTGGAGGTGTCGCCATCGACCGTGATGCAGTTGAAGCTCCTGTCGACGCTGCGGGTGAGCAGCTTCTGCAGGATCTTCGGCGGCAGCGCCGCATCGGTGAAGAGGAAGACGAGCATCGTCGCCATGTCGGGGGCGATCATGCCCGAGCCCTTGGCGATGCCGTTGATGGTGACGGTCCTGCCGCCGAGCTTCACCTTGACGGTGGCCGCCTTGGGGAAGGTGTCCGTCGTCATGATGGCCTTGGCGGCCATGCCCCAGCCGTCGGGCCGGGCCTCCCCGTTCAGCTTTTCGAGCGCGTCGGTGATGAAGGAGGGATCGAGCGGCTCGCCGATGACGCCGGTCGAAGCCTGGAAGATCTCGGAAGGCGAGCAATCGAGGAGCCGGGCTGCCGACTTCGCCACGGCCCGGACCGTGGAGACACCCGCCTTGCCGGTGAAGGCATTGGCGTTCCCGGCATTGATGACCACAGCGCGGGCGGATCCTCCCGCGAGGCTCGCCGCGCACCAGTCCACCGGGGCCGAGCGCGATTTCGAGCGGGTGAAGCAGCCTGCAACCGAGGTTCCGGGCTCCATCACGGCCAGCAGAACGTCGGGCCTGTTCCTGTAGCGGATGCCGGTCTCGGCCGCCGCCAGCTTCACGCCGGCAATCGGCGGAAGCTCCGGAAACGCCGCCGGCGCCAGCGGCGAAACCTGATGTGCCATGAACCGTCCCCCCTGAACCCGCCGGCCGGAGCCGGCTTACTGCGCCGGAAGCTGCAGGTCGCCCTTGCCTCCGCTCGATTCGCCGGCCGGAGCGCTATCCGTTCCCGCCGCCGCAGCGCCGCCCTGCTCGAGGGACTTCTGCTGCTTCTCCTGGAAGGCCTTGGCGGCCTTGGAGGCCTCCTCGGCGTATTTCTTCAGGTCCTCGTCGACGATCTCGACCTTGGAGGCCGCGCGGATCTTCTCCATGGTCTCGCCGACCTTGCGGCGCAGCAGCACGTTGCGGATCGCCGACTTCACCTGGTCATAGGGCTGGGCGGCGCCCTGCTTCCTGTCCTCCAGGCGGATGATGTGCCAGCCGAAATCGGTCTTGATGGGCTGCGAGGTCTCGCCCACCTTCAGCGCGAAGGTGGCCTTGGAGAATTCCGGCACCATTTCGGGCGCGGTGAAATAGCCGAGGTCGCCGCCGTAATCCTTGGAGCCGTCGAGGCTGAACTTCTTCGCCAGGTCCTCGAACTTCTCGCCCTTCTGCAGGCGGGCGAGGATATCCTTGGCCTCCTGTTCGGTGCCCACAAGGATATGGCGGGCGCGCACCCGCTCCGTCTGCTGGAGCTTGGCGGCTTCCTGGTCGTAGACGGCGCGAATCTCCTCTTCCGTCACCTGCGGCCGGATCTTCTGGAAGAAGTAGGCGTCGCGCAGCGCCTTGGCCTGGTAGAGCGCCAGGCGGCGCTTGTATTCCTCGGTGTCGGCGATTCCTTCCTTCACGGCGTACTGGGCGAGCAGGTGCCGCTCGATCAGGTACTCCACCACGAAGGGATAGCGCAGCTTCGGCGGCAGGTCCGGGAGCTGGCCGATGATGTCGTCGGTGGCCATCTGCACTTCCGACACGCGGATCTCGTGGCCATTGACCACGGCCACCACCTTGTCCTCCTTCGGGGCAGCATCCTCCTGCGCCGAGGCGGGGATCACGAGGGTGAGTCCCAACAGGGCTCCGGCCGCGCAACCATTGAGAAACTTTCGAGAAAACGACATAAAGTCCACCGTTCCAGAGCCCAACCGACCGGCCCCGCCTGAGTTGCCGAGCGCTGCTCTTTGTCTTCCAAAGAAGGCAAGAATAAGCCCCGGCCACCGTTCGGGGCGGCCGCAATTCGGGGCGCACATTGGGCTTGCCGGGCCACGCACGCAAGTGGCCGCCGAACAGAATGGGGCCGCTGTTGCGCGGATGCAACACATTGAAATCGCGCGGCCTTGGCCCCATCTCGCGCGCTGACGCGAGATAAAAGCGCGGCGGCTGATTGCCCCCGTCCCGCAACTTGACTAGAAAGCGCCACGGCCACGGGGCGCAACCGCCCTTTCCTGAAGGAACGAATCAATGTTCGGATTGCGCGGCATCGCCGCAAAGATTTTCGGCTCGAGCAATGACCGGAAGGTCACCAAGTACCGCGGCCGGGTCGAGGAGATCAACGCGCTCGAACCGGAACTCGCCGCCCTCTCGGACGAGGCGCTGCGCGCCCGCACGGCCATGCTCCGCGAACAGGCGGCCGGCGGCAAGAGCCTGGACGAACTCCTCGTTCCCGCCTTCGCCACCGTGCGCGAGGCCGCCAAGCGCACGCTGGGCCAGCGCCACTTCGACGTGCAGCTGATCGGCGGCATGGTGCTGCACGAGGGCCGCATCGCCGAGATGAAGACCGGCGAAGGCAAGACGCTGGTCGCCACTCTTCCCGTCTATCTCAATGCGCTCGCCGGCAAGGGCGTTCACGTGGTGACGGTGAACGACTATCTCGCCCGCCGCGACGCCGCCTGGATGCACCAGATCTACGGCTTCCTCGGCCTCACCACCGGCGTCATCGTCCACGGGCTCACCGACGAGCAGCGCCGCCAGGCCTACGGCTGCGACGTCACGTATGCCACCAACAACGAGCTCGGTTTCGACTATCTGCGCGACAACATGAAGTACCATCTCGAGGAGATGGTGCAGCGCGGGCACAGTTTCGCCATCGTGGACGAGGTCGACTCGATCCTCATCGACGAGGCGAGGACGCCGCTCATCATCTCGGGGCCGGTGGACGACAAGTCCGACCTCTACAACGCGGTGAACCGGTTCATCCCGGCACTGACGCCCGAGGATTACGATCTCGACGAGAAGCAGCGCGCCGTCACGCTCACCGAGAAGGGCAACGAGCACCTGGAGCAGGTGCTGGGCGAGGCCGGCATGCTGCGCGGCACCAACCTGTACGACGCCGAAAACGTGACGATTGTTCACCACGTCCAGCAGGCGCTCCGGGCGCACAAGCTGTTCCAGCGCGACAAGGACTACATCGTCAAGGACGGGCAGGTCATCATCATCGACGAGTTCACCGGGCGCATGATGCCGGGCCGGCGTTACTCGGAGGGGCTCCACCAGGCGCTCGAGGCCAAGGAGCAAGTCGCCGTGCAGCCGGAGAACGTCACGCTCGCCTCGATCACCTTCCAGAACTACTTCCGGCTCTACGGCAAGCTCGCCGGGATGACCGGCACGGCCGCCACCGAGGCCGAGGAGTTCATGGACATCTACAGTCTCGATGTGCTCGAAATCCCCACCAACGTGCCGGTGGCGCGCCAGGACGAGGACGACCAAGTCTACCGCACGGCCCGCGAGAAATACACCGCCATCATCGAGACGATCGAGGAGGCGCGCGGCCGCGGCCAGCCGGTTCTGGTCGGCACCACCTCGATCGAGAAGTCGGAGGTGCTCTCCGACCTGCTCAAGGCCAAGAACATTCCGCACAACGTGCTGAACGCGCGCTACCACGAACAGGAAGCCGCCATCGTGGCGCAGGCGGGCGTGCCCGGCGCTGTCACCATCGCCACCAACATGGCGGGCCGCGGCACCGACATCAAGCTCGGCGGCAATCTCGAGATGCGCGTCGCCATCGAACTCGCCGAGACGCCGGCGGGAGCGGAGCGCGAAGCCCGGATCGCCGCCATCAAGGACGAGATCGAGGCCAACAAGCAGAAGGTGCTGGAGGCCGGCGGGCTGTTCGTGATCGGCACCGAGCGCCACGAGAGCCGGCGCATCGACAACCAGCTGCGCGGCCGCTCCGGCCGCCAGGGCGACCCCGGCCGCTCGCTCTTCTATCTCTCGCTCGAGGACGACCTCATGCGAATCTTCGGTTCCGAGCGCATGGACTCGATGCTGAAGACGCTGGGCCTCGAGGAGGGCGAGGCGATCGTCCATCCGTGGATCAACAAGGCCCTCGAGAAGGCGCAGCAGAAGGTCGAGGCGAGGAACTTCGACATCCGCAAGAACCTGCTCAAGTTCGACAACGTGATGAACGACCAGCGCAAGGTGATCTTCGAGCAGCGCATCGGCATCATGCGCGGCGAGGAGGTGTCGGAGACCATCGACGACATGCGCCACAACACCATCGAGGAGCTGGTCACCAAGCACATTCCGCCCAACTCCTATGCCGAGCAGTGGGATGCCGAAGGCCTGCGCGAGCGCCTGCGGGAGGTGCTGGGCATGGACTTCCCGGTCGATGAATGGGCCAAGGAGGAAGGCATCGCCGAGGAGGAAATCCTCGAGCGCGTGAGCACGGCGGCGGACGAGCATTATGCCGCCAAGCGCCAGGCCTATGGCGCCGAAATCATGAACCAGGTGGAGAAGACCTTCCTTCTCCGCACCCTCGACCAGCTCTGGCGCGACCACATCATCACGGTCGAGCAGCTGCGCCAGGTGATCCATCTCCGCGGCTACGGCCAGCGCGATCCGCTGAACGAGTACAAGACGGAAGGCTTCAACCTGTTCGAGAGCATGGTGAACCGGCTGCGCGAGAACGTGACCGCGCAGGTCATGCGCGTCGAGGTGCAGATGCGCGACGCCTCCGAGCTCGCGGACCTTCCGGACGAGGACGAGCTTCCCTTCATGGAGGCGCATCACATCGACGCCACCACCGGCGAGGACGACGTCGGCGAGGGCCTGCTTCTCGTCGACATGGCGAAGACCGCCGGAGCGAAGCCGGGGATCGACCCCAAGGACCCGAAGACCTGGGGCAAGGTCGCCCGCAACGACCCCTGCCCCTGCGGCTCCGGCAAGCGCTACAAGCACTGCCACGGCGCCTACGCCTGAGAAGGGCTCCGCCTCAGGCGGCGCTGGTGTAGGCGATCGTTCCCATCATGCCGGCGTTCATGTGATAGGCATGGTGGCAGTGGAAGGCCCAGGTGCCGGGATTGTCGGCATCGAAGACGATCGTCACCGTCTCCATGGGAGGAACCAGCACCACGTCGCGGAGCGCCCCGTCGATCGCCGTGTTGCCGATGGCCGTCACCTTGAAGTAATGCCCATGCAGATGCATCGGATGCGACATGCTCGTCATGTTGTGCATCATCACGGCGATGCGTTCGCCCTGGCGCACCGAGAAGATCACGTCGTGCATGGATGCCTTGCCGTTGAGGCCCCAGAGATAGTCCGGCCCGCCGCCCGTCAGCATCAGCATCTCGGTGCGGCTCACCGGCTCCTCGCGCAGCTTGGCGACGGGGCGGTAGAGCATCTCCTGCCGAAGATCGACGGCCGGCGCCGCCTCTCCCGCCCCCGCGAGTTTCGGGACTGAGGCACCCGATGTCGCGAGAACGATGCCGGTGCGCTCGCCCACGCCCTCGGGCCGGAACAGGACGGGGAAGGCGCCGCCGCTTCCGGGGACGCGGATGCGGAGATCGGCGCGCTGGGCGATGGCGAGCGGGAACAGGCTGGCCCGGAAGGGCAGGATGGCGTGGCCGTCGACCGCGATCAGCTCGGCTTCGAGGGCACCGAGATCGATCCACATGTTGCTCGCGGCAGCCGCATTGATGATGCGGAGGCGGACGGAGCCGCCCTTTTCGACCTGCAGGACTTCCGGATCCTCGAGCGTGCGGTCGTTGGCGAGGAAGGCGTCGTAGGCGACGTCGTTCAGCATACCGGCCGCCGGCGGCGCGCCCCCTCCCGCGGCATGGCCCATCTGCGCGTGGTCCATGCTGCCATGGTCCGTTCCATGCGCGGCATGGCCACCGCCACCGCCGCGGAGTTCCGCAAGGATCTCGGCGGGGTCGCGGAAGGTGAAATCGTGGAGCATCACCACGTGCTCCTGCTGGTCGAAGAGGGGTTCCTCGGTTTCCCGCACGATCAGCGGTGCGGCCAGCATCTGCTGTTCCTGGAGGCCGACATGCGAGTGCATCCAGTGCGTTCCGGAACGGGTGTTGGCGAAGTCATAGTCGTAGGACTGGCCGGGGCCGATCGCGTCCTGCCCCAGCATGGCGACGCCGTCCTGGCCGTAGGGGGGCGTCAGCCCATGCCAGTGGATGATGGTTTCGGCATCGGTGTCGTTGAGCAGCCGCACCCTGAACCGTTCGCCGAGCAGCATGTCGAGCCCCGGCTTGCCGTTGCTCCCCGTGAGGCCGTAGACGGTGGCCGCCCTGCCCTTCACCTCGATCGTTCGCTTCGAGACGGTGAGAATCCGGGGCTCGGCCGCAGCAGCGGGCCTGCCGAGCCCCGCGGAAAGGGCGGCTGCGCCGATTCCGCCCAGGAAAAGTCTGCGATTCATGGAAGTCCTTCGCTGATTTGCCATTCCGGCCATATCTGCCGGTGCAAGCCGACGCGATCAAAGCGACATTTTCGCAATTCTCCGTGAAGTGGAGAAATATGAGCGGATTTAGCAACCAAAAGTTTATGGCGCCATGCTCATCTGTCGCCCGGAGCGCGGGCGAGGAATGATCGATGAAAGGCTTGTTTTACAGCTTCCGGAGAGACGACGCGGGGACGGTGTCGGTGGAGTATGTGCTGATCGCCTGCGCCATCGCCGTGGGGCTGGCTCCCCTGATCGGCAGGACGGCCGGGGTCACGGGGCAGCTTTACACGCCGCTCGCCAATTATTTCGAGGTTTTCGCCAACTGACCGGGCTCAGAGGCCGCGCCCGATCGCCAGGAACTTCTCCCGGCGCTGGCTGCGCAGGGTTTCGCCCGGCACTGCGTCATAGGATTCGAGCGCCCGGGAGATCGCTTCGCCCGTGGCGGCGATCGCCTCTGCCGCGCCGCGGTGCGCGCCGCCCTTCGGCTCGGGGATGATTTCGTCGATGACGCCGAGCTTCTTCAGATCCTGGGCGGTGATCTTCATGGCGGCGGCGGCGTCCTTGGCGCGCGCGGCATCGCGCCAGAGGATGGAGGCCGCCCCTTCCGGCGAGATCACGCTGTAGATGGCGTGCTCGAGCATCAGCACGGTGTTGGCGGTGGCGATGGCGATCGCTCCGCCGGAGCCGCCCTCGCCGATGATGACGGCAATGCTCGGCACGCCGAGGGCCAAGGAGCAGTCCGTCGAGCGCGCGATGGCCTCAGCCTGGCCGCGCTCCTCCGCGTCGATGCCGGGATAGGCCCCCGCCGTGTCGACGAAGGAGATGACGGGAAGGCCGAACCGGTCCGCCATCTCCATCAGCCTCACCGCCTTGCGGTAGCCCTCGGGCCGCGCCATGCCGAAATTGCGCTTGAGGCGGGAGGGCGTGTCATTGCCCTTTTCCTGGCCGATCACCATCACGGGGCGGCCCGCGAAGCGGCCGAGGCCGCCGACCACGGCGAAATCCTCGGCGAACTTGCGGTCTCCGGCAAGCGGCGTGAACTCGGTGACGAGCTGGCCGATATAGTCGAGGGCATGCGGGCGCTCGGGGTGGCGGGCGACCTGCGCCTTCTGCCAGGGATCGAGACCGGCATAGAGATCGGTGAGAAGCTTCGCCGCCTTCTTCTCGAGTCCCTTCACCTCATCCGAGATCGAGACGGCCTTGTCGCCGGCGGCGAGCGCGCGCAACTCGGCGATCTTGCCTTCGAGTTCGGCAAGCGGGGCTTCGAATTCGAGATAGGTGGGCATTTGGCCTCTGGCTTGGTCGCGTTTGGCGCGGAAACTGGCCGTCCGCGCTCCGGAAGTCAACTTTTCTTGGCAAGGGGATGATGCGTCTCGACCACCGCCGTCAGCCGTTCCGCCTGCACATGGGTGTAGATCTGGGTGGTGGAAATATCGGCATGGCCCAGCATCTGCTGCACGGCGCGGAGATCCGCCCCGCCGGCCAGCAGATGGCTGGCAAAGCCGTGGCGCAGAACATGGGGCGAGACCTTGCCGGCATCGAGGCCCGCCTCCCGCGCCAGGCTCTTGAGTTCCAGCGCGAAGTGCTGGCGCGTCAGGTGTCCGGCGGCGCCGAAGGAGGGAAAGAGCCATTTGTGCGGCGCCCCTCCCGCCCGGGCCAGAAGCCCCAGATAGTCCTGCAGGGTCTCGCGCGCCCTGCCGGACACCGGCACCAGCCGCTCGCGGCCGCCCTTGCCGCGGACGAGGATGAAATCGCGCTCGGCGGTGGCGGCCTGGACGGTGAGGCCCACCAGCTCCGAGACGCGGAGACCGGTGGCATAGAGGAGTTCGACCAGGCAGATGAGCCGCCAGGCCTTGAGCAGCGCCCTGCCCTTCGCCTTCAGCGCCCGCCGGCGCGCCGCATCGAGGAGCAGGCTCACATCCTGTTCCGAGATCATCTTCGGAAGCGGACGTGAGCCACGCGGGCTGTCGATGGCAGTCGCCGGGTTTTCGGGGCTCAGCCCGTCGCCATGGAGGAAGCGGTGAAACTGGCGGATGGCGGAGAGCTTGCGGGCGGCCGAGCTCTTCGCCATGCCCTGCGCCTCGAGCGACACGAGATGGCCGCGGACGTGTTCCGGCCCGGCCGAGCCGAGGTCGACCCCCCGGGCCGCGGCGTGAGCGGCATAGGCTTCGAGATCGCGGCGGTAGGCGGCGAGCGTGTTCGCCGCTGCGCCACGCTCGGCGGCCATCATCTCGAGAAAGCGATCGATGAGGCGATGGTCCGCCGCGGCCTGAGACCTGCTGCCCGGCTTGCTACTTGGCACGGAGCTTTTCGCTCGACAGGGGCTTCACCACCTCGGCCTGCTCCGGCGGGAAATTGGCCAGTGCCCACACGCCGCCGTAGATCGCGCCGCCGAGGCACAGGAGAACCAGCAGAAACTTGACCGTATCAGGCATCGACTCCCCACTTCGGAAGCAAGCTTAGCGGTTAAGCCCTGCTTCGGAAAGGCTTTGCGGTCAGGGATCATGCGCGATAGAACCCGCCCAGTTGAGGTTATTGGATGGCACGCCGCTCGATTGCAAAGGAGACCGAGGCCGTGAGGCAGCGCCTGGGCGCACGTCCCATCGTGCTGGTGGGCCTGATGGGAGCGGGCAAGACCAGCGTCGGCCGCAGGCTCGCCGAAAAGCTCGGCATTCCCTTCGTCGACGCCGACCACGAGATCGAGGCGGCGGCGGGGAAATCCATCAAGGACATCTTCGCCGAGCACGGGGAGGCCTATTTCCGCGAGGGCGAGCGCCGCGTCATCCAGCGGCTGATCGGCAACGGGGCACAGGTGCTGGCCACCGGCGGAGGCGCCTACATGAACGAGGACACCCGCGCGAGGATCAGGCAGCATGGCATCTCGGTCTGGCTCAAGGCCTCCCTGCCGGTGCTCATGAAGCGGGTGGCCAAGCGCCAGGACAGGCCGCTCCTGCAGAACGGAGACCCCGAGACGGTGATGCGCAACCTGATGGACAAGCGCTACCCCGTCTACGGGCTCGCCGACGTGACGGTGGAGAGCCGCGACGTGCAGCACGGCCAGATGGTCAACGACGTGATCCGTGCCCTCGCGCAGTGGGACGGCTGGGACAGGCAGACGCATGGCTGAGATCAATGCCGCGGAACGGCACGACATGGTTCGCGTAGCGCTGGGCGAGCGGAGCTACGACATCCACATCGGCGAGGGGCTCCTCGCGCGTGCCGGAGACATCGTGACCCCGCTGCTGAAGCGGCCCCTCACGGCGATCGTGACCGACGAGAACGTGGCGGCGCACCACCTGGCGACTCTCGAGCGGGCGCTGGCGGCGAAGGGCATCCGCTCCACCGCCATCGTGATGCCGCCCGGCGAGGCGAGCAAGAGCTACCGGCACCTCGCCGAACTCTGCGACAAGCTGCTCGCCGCCGGAATCGAGCGGCGCGACCGCGTCATCGCCTTCGGCGGCGGCGTCATCGGCGACCTCGCCGGGTTCGCCGCGGCGATCCTGCGGCGGGGCGTGGACTTCATCCAGATTCCGACGACGCTGCTTGCCCAGGTCGATTCCTCGGTGGGCGGCAAGACCGGCATCAACTCGCCCCATGGCAAGAACCTGATCGGCGCCTTCCACCAGCCGCTGGCGGTGATCGCCGACATCGGGCTGCTTTCCACCCTGCCGCGCCGCGAGCTCGCCGCCGGCTATGCCGAGGTGGCGAAGTACGGACTCCTCGGCGATGCCGGCTTCTTCGAGTGGCTGGAAGGGGCTGCACCCGCCATCCTGCGCGGCGATTCCCAGGCGCGCATCCACGCGATCCGCACCTCCTGCGAGGCCAAGGCGCGAATCGTGGCGGAGGACGAGACGGAAACGGGCGTGCGCGCCCTGCTCAATCTCGGCCACACCTTCGGCCATGCGCTCGAGGCCGCCACCGGCTATTCACATCGCCTGCTCCATGGCGAGGGCGTGGCGATCGGCATGGTGCAGGCCTTCCGCTTCTCGGAACGCCAGAAGCTCTGCCCCGCGGGCATAGCGGACCGGGTGGCGCGCCACCTGAAGAGCGCGGGCCTTCCCGTGCATGCGAGCGAGATCGCAGGTGAACTTCCGCCACCCGCCACCCTTCTCGACATCATGCGCCAGGACAAGAAGGCCCAGGGCGGCCGGCTCACCTTCATCCTCGCCCGAGGCATCGGCCAAGCCTTCATCGCCAGGGACGTGGCCGAGCACGACGTGCTGGACTTCCTCACGGAGGACCTGCGCCAGCGATGAGCCCCGAGCCCGGATGGACCATAGCCGCGATCTTCCTCCTGCTTGTTCTTTCCGCCTTCCTTTCAACCCTGCGCGCGGCGCTTGAGAACGTCTCACGCACACGGCTGGCCGAATTGCAGAAGAAGGGCGTAAGCCGCGCCGGGCTGGTGCTGAAGCTGCTGGACGCGGAAGACCGCAGCACCGGGGGGCTGGCGCTCGGCCAGATGCTGGCGGCGATCCTCGCCGCCTCGGCGGCCGCCTTCGGCCTCGCGGCGGGTGAGATGCTTCCGCACGAGTCGCTTGCCCTCGCCGCGGCGGGGCTCGTCCTGTTCGTCTTCTTCGGGCGCGTTCTGCCCGCCGCCTATGGCGCTGCGCGGGCAGAGCGCGCGTCGATCGTGCTCGCCGGCGCCGGCCAGGCGGCCTTGGTGCCGCTCCAGCCGCCCGCCGCATGGCTTTCCGCCGCGGCGCGCGTCCTGCTCCGGCAGTTCGGGCTCAACGGCCGGCACGACGGCCACTCCGTGCACGAGGAACTGCGCGAGACCATCGACCTCCACATCAAGGAGGGAACCGTGATCAAGAACGACCGGGACATGCTGGGCGGCATCCTGGCCATGCAGGACCTCGAAGTGGCCGACATCATGGTCCACCGCACCAAGATGACGATGATCGACCGCGCGGAAGACCCGAAGGAGATCGTCGCCAAGGTGCTGAGGAGCGGCCACACGCGCATTCCGGTGTGGAAGGACGACCCCGACAACATCATCGGCGTGCTGCATGCCAAGAACCTCTTCGCGGCTCTCCAGAAGCATGGCGGCGATGCGGCGAAGATCGACATCGAGGATATCCTGCTGCCGCCCTGGTTCGTGCCCGACACGCGCGCCATTCCCGACCAGCTCAACGCCTTTCTCAAGCGCAAGAGCCATTTCGCCATCGTGGTCGACGAATATGGCGAGGTGCAGGGGCTCGTCACGCTCGAGGACATCATCGAGGAGATCGTCGGCGACATCAAGGACGAGCACGACCAAATGGCGAGCGGTGTGCGGCCGAAGCCGGACGGCTCCTATCTGGTCGATGGCGCGGTGCCGATCCGCGACCTGAACCGGGCCTTCGACTGGTCTCTGCCGGATGAGGAGGCAAACACCATCGCCGGGCTCGTCATCCATGAGGCAAGGATGATTCCCGAGGTCGGCCAGGCCTTCATCTTCCACGGCTTCCGCTTCGAGATCCTGAAGAAGCGACGCCACCAGATCACGGCGCTGCGCATGAGCCCGCTGAAGCGAGAGGCGAATGACGCCGAGGCCGGTTGACCTCGCCATCGTCGGCGCGAGCTTTGCTGGCCTCCTCTGCGCCAGGGCGGCGGCGCTGCGCGGGCTCAGAACCGTGGTGATCGAGGCCAAGAGCGATCCCGGCGCGCGCATCCACACCACCGGTATCCTGGTGAAGGAGGCGGCGGACGAGGTGGACATGCCGCCGCAATTCTCCCGCGCCATCCATGGCGTGCGGCTCTATGCACCTTCGCTGAAGTCGATCGACCTCGCCTCGCGCGAGTATTATTTCCTCACCACCGACACGGCGGGGCTCATGCGCTGGTTCGCGGCGGAGGCGCGCCGTGCCGGTGCCGAGATCCTGTGCGGCCGCAAGCTCGAGACCGCGGTGCGCCGCGAAGAAGGGTTCCTGCTGCCGCAGTTCGATCTCAGGGCCCGCTATCTCGTCGGCGCCGACGGGGCGCGCTCGACCGTGGCGAAGCTCTTCGGCCTGGGGCGGAACGAGAGGTTCCTGACCGGGCTCGAGATCGAATACGAGGATCTGCCGAGGGCAGACCCGGATCTGCTTCACTGCTTCCTCGATACGCGGCTGGCGCGCGGCTATCTGGCCTGGGTGGCGCCGGCGCCCGGCTTCTTCCAGGCGGGGCTTGCCACCAACGATGCGGCGAAGCCCGATCTCAAGGCCTTTCTCGCCCGCACCGAGGGATTGTTCGGCTTCTCGACGGCAAGGGTGAAGGAGCGGCGTTCCGGGCTCATTCCCTGCGGCGGGCCGGTCACGCCCTTCGCCGCGCCCGGCGTCCTGCTGATCGGCGATGCGGCGGGGCACGTCTCGCCGCTCACCGGCGGGGGCATAAGGCTTGCCTTCCGCTATGGCCGCCGCGCCGGGCAGCTCATCGCCGACCACCTGCTGCGCGGCGGGCCGCCGCCCGGGAACGTCCTGGCGCGGGAGCTTCCCTCCTTCGGCAAGAAGCTGGCGCTGAGGAGCGTCATGGACTTGGGACCGCCGAACTGGCTCTACGACCTCGCGATCGGAACGGCGCCGATGCGATGGTTTGCGCGGCAGGTCTATTTCCACCGCCGCAAGGGCGAAGCGCCAGGACCGGGGGGTCAGGAAGGCGGCGAAGACTGAATGGCAAGCGCGTGGACGCGCTCCTTCAGCTCTTCGGCAAGCGCGGCGTTGACCATGCGGTGCTGCTCGACGCGGGACTTGCCGCGAAAGGCCTCGGCCACGATCTTCACCCGGAAATGGCTCTCGCCATCAGGCCTGGCACCGGCATGGCCGGCATGGCGGTGCGATTCATCGACCACCTCGAGCGCCGCCGGGGCGAAAGCCTGCACGAGCTTTGCGGAGATTTTTTGGCCTACGGGGCCGAGTTCCGGGCCGGGCGTCATTCGGTCTCTCCTCGATGGCGGCGCTTGCTTGGACGGGCCTCTATCACCATAATTGCCGCCGATGAAGCTCGATTCAAAATACTTCGACAAGATCCGCGTGAAGAAGCCCTCGACGGAGAAGAGGGCTTCCGACTCGATTCCCCAGTGCGACTGGCCGGACTGCCCGCGCCCGGGCCGGCACAAGGCGCCGATGGGGCGCGGGCACGAGGGCAAGTTCTACAACTACTGCACCGAGCACGTGCAGGAATACAACAAGACCTACAACTACTTCTCGGGCATGAAGGACGACGAGATGGCGGAGTTCCAGAAGGAAGCCCGCCTCGGCCACCGCCCGACGTGGAAACTCGGCCAGAACGCGACACCCAACGCCTCGAACGTGCGCCGCAAGGCCGCCCAGATGCGGGCCGATCCTTTCGGCCTCAACGGAGCGGGCGACAAGATGCCGGGCCGCCACCCGACCGGCCGCGCGCTGCGCTCGACCGAGATCAAGGCGCTGCAGACCCTCGGCCTCGACGACAGCGCAACGCCCGATCAGGTGAAGAGCCAATACAAGACGCTGGTGAAGCGGCTTCACCCCGATGCCAACGGCGGCAGCCGGATCAACGAGGACACGCTCAAGGCCGTGATCCAGGCCTATGATCACCTGCGTTCCAGTGGGTTCTGCTAGGCGGGGCTGAGCCTTGCCCTTACGGGCACGAACGTCTAAAACCCGCCCGCGCAACACCGGAACATGAAGATTTCCTGACATGAATGCAAAGGCCACCGCAGAGGCGAACGGCATGCCCGACATCAAGGTGTCGGTGAAGCAGCTCTTCGGCTTCGATTCCAATCTCGAAGTTCCCGCCTACTCGAAGGCCGCGGAGCATGTCCCCGATCTCGACCCCGACTATCTGTTCAACCGGGAGACCACGCTCGCCATCCTCGCGGGCTTCGCCTACAACCGCCGTGTGATGGTGACGGGCTATCACGGCACCGGCAAGTCCACCCATATCGAGCAGGTGGCCGCGCGCCTCAACTGGCCCTGCATCCGCGTCAACCTCGATAGCCACATCAGCCGCATCGACCTCATCGGCAAGGATGCCATCGTGCTGCAGGAGGGCAAGCAGGTCACGGAGTTCCGCGAGGGCATCCTGCCCTGGGCTTACCAGCACAACGTGGCGCTCGTCTTCGACGAGTATGACGCCGGCCGCCCGGACGTGATGTTCGTGATCCAGCGCATCCTCGAAAGCTCGGGCAAGCTGACGCTGCTCGACCAGTCCAAGGTGATCCGCCCGCATCCCGCGTTCCGGCTTTTCGCCACGGCCAATACGATCGGCCTGGGCGACACCACCGGGCTCTACCATGGCACGCAGCAGATCAACCAGGCCCAGATGGACCGCTGGTCGATCGTCACGGCGCTCAACTACCTGCCGCATGCGCAGGAGGTGGGGATCGTGCTCGCCAAGTCGAAGTTCTTCGACAACGACAAGGGCCGCAAGACCATCTCCAACATGGTGCGCGTCGCGGACCTTACCCGCAACGCCTTCATGCAGGGCGACCTCTCCACCGTCATGTCTCCCCGCACCGTCATCACCTGGGCGCAGAATGCCGAAATCTTCGGCGACGTCGGCTTCGCCTTCCGCGTCACCTTCCTCAACAAGTGCGACGAGCTCGAGCGCAGCGTGGTGGCCGAATTCTACCAGCGCTGCTTCGGCGAGGAACTGCCCGAGTCCTCGGCGCACATCGCCATCGCCTGAGTGAAGAGCGGTGGCGAAGGAGAAGGACTCACCCGCCAACGAATTCAAGCGCGTCCTCACCGTCGCGATGAAGACCATTGCCGAGGACCCGGAACTCTCCGTCGCCTTCGGCAATGAAAGTCCCTCGCTTGCGGGCAACCGCGCCAAGCTGCCGCAGGTCGGCAACGAGCTGAAGGCCTCCGACGTCGCCATCGTTCGCGGCCTGTCGGACAGCTTCGCCCTGCGGCTCGCCAATCACAGCGACAAGGTCCATGCACGCTACCAGCCGCAGGGCAAGAACGCCCGCGCCGTGTTCGAGGCCGTGGAGCAGGCCCGCATCGAGGCCTTGGGCGCAAATGCGATGCCCGGCATGAAGGTCAATCTCGCGGCCATGCTGGACGACCGCTACCGCAGGAAGGACGTCGCCCGCTACACCGACCGCAAGGATGCGCCGCTGGACGAAGCCGTGGCGCTCATGGTGCGCGAGAAGCTCACCGGTGAGCGCCCGCCGGAGGCGGCACGCGCCATGGTCGATCTGTGGCGGCCGTGGATCGAGGACAAGGCTCAGTCCCAGCTCATCCATCTCCTCGACAATATCCACGACCAGGCCGCCTTCTCGCGCATGTCGCGCGACATCATCGCGGCCCTCGACATGGCGGAGGAACTCGGCGAGGACCCCGACCAGTCCGACGAGAACGACGAGAGCAGCGAGCCGCAGGAAGAATCCGGCGAAAGGCAGGAAACGCCCGAGGGCGAGGAGCAGGAAAGCGCCCAGCAGTCCATGGAGGAGATGCAGGACGCCGAGGGCGAATCGGAAGCCGCCGAGATGGACGCCCAGCAGATGGACGTCGACGAGCAGCCGGACGAGCAGGAAGGCGAGGAGGAAGCCGACGGCGAGGAGCCCTGGCGCCCGCAGCTGCCCTTCTCCTCCCTCACCAACGAGGATTTCTACAAGGTCTTCACCAACCAGTTCGACGAGGAGATCTCGGCCGAGGAGCTCTGTGACGCGGACGAACTGACGCGCCTCAGGAACTACCTCGACAAGCAACTCTCGAACCTGCAGGGCGTGGTCGCCCGGCTTGCCAACCGGCTGCAGCGCCGCCTCATGGCGCAGCAGAACCGCTCCTGGGACTTCGACCTGGAGGAAGGCGTGCTCGATGCCGCGCGCCTGACGCGCGTTGTGATCGATCCGATGCATCCGCTCTCCTTCAAGGTGGAGCAGGACACGGAATTCCGTGACACGGTGGTGACGCTGCTTCTCGACAATTCGGGCTCGATGCGCGGCCGGCCGATCACCGTGGCCGCCACCTGCGCCGACATCCTCGCGCGCACGCTGGAACGCTGCGGGGTCAAGGTGGAGATTCTCGGCTTCACGACGCGCGCCTGGAAGGGCGGGCAATCGCGGGAGAAATGGCTCGCCGCCAACAAGCCTTCGAACCCGGGCCGCCTCAACGATCTTCGCCACATCATCTACAAGTCGGCGGACAGCCCATGGCGGCGCGCCCGGCGCAACCTCGGGCTCATGATGCGCGAGGGCCTGCTCAAGGAGAACATCGACGGCGAGGCGCTGATCTGGGCGCACAACCGGCTACTGGCGCGGAGCGAGCAGCGGCGCATCCTGATGGTCATCTCGGACGGCGCCCCGGTGGACGACTCGACGCTCTCCGTCAATTCCGGGAACTATCTCGAAAAGCATCTCCGCCAGGTGATCCACGACATCGAACAGCGCTCGCCGGTGGAACTCATCGCGATCGGCATCGGCCACGACGTGACGCGCTACTACAAGCGCGCGGTGACGATCGTCGATGCGGAGGAGCTGGGCGGCGCCATGACGGAGAAGCTCGCCGAGCTCTTCTCCGAGAAGGCCGCTCCGCCGCAGCCCGCGAACCGGCCGAACCCCAAGAAGCGCGCCCGGGCTTGACCCCGGTCCGCACCGCTTTGCTGCTGCTTCTGGCTCTTGCGCCGCAAGCCGCGGCAGAGCCCGTCACCATCCTTGCCGAGCCGGTGCCATCCTTCGCAAGGCTTTCCTCGGCGGAGAGCTTCGGCCCCTTCGCGTGGCGGGGCGGCCTCACGCTCTCCTCACCGGAGGAGCGCTTCGGCGGGCTCTCCGGCCTGGTGCTGGGGCCGGATTGCGAGGAGCTGCTGGCGGTGAGCGATCGCGGCAACTGGCTCAGCGGCCGGCTCTCCTACGAGGGAGGCAGGCTCTCCGGTTTCGCCGCCGCCGAAATGACGCCCGTCCTCGACAGCAAGGGCCGGCCTCAGAGGAACAAGGCCTGGGGCGATGCCGAAGCTTTGGCGCGGCTGGCCGACGGGCGCATCGCTCTCGGGTTCGAAAGCCGGGTGCGCTTCGGGACCTACGATGTGGCAGGCGATGGCCTTGCAGCCCGCTTCAGGGCCGTCCCTCACCCGAAGGAGATCGATTCCGGCCCGGAAAACGCCGAGGTCGAGTCGCTCGGCCAACTGCCGGACGGCAGGTTCATCGCCATTTCGGAGGGCCAGTTCGACGAGGGCGGCAAGATACGCGCCTGGGCGTGGAAGGGACGCAAGGCCGCGGCTTTTACACTCGCGCGGTTCGGCGATTACCGCGTCACCGATCTCGCGGTCACCGCGGACGGCGATGTGCTGACGCTCGAGCGGCGCTTCACCTCGACCTCCCTTCCCGGCATGGCACTGCGCCGCTTTCCGGCATCGAGGATCGAGCACGGTGCCAGCCTGGAACCGGAGCTCCTCCTCGAAGTCACCGCGCCGCTCCACGTCATCGACAACATGGAAGGGCTGGCCCTGTGCGAGCGCGACGGCGAGACGCGCGTCACGCTCATGTCGGATGACAACTTCAACCGCTCGCTCCAGAGCACCGTTCTGCTGCAATTCGCCTATCGGCCCTGAGACGCCTCGTAACGCGCGAGGAAGGCTTCGGCACTCATGGTGCGCATGTCCTCGACCGCTTCCGCCAGCCGCTGGTGCTGCCAGTCCCACCAGGCGAGCCTGACGATGCGGGCGCTGATCTCGGGCGGGAAACGCCATCTGAGGAAACGGGCCGGGACGCCAGCCACGATCGCGTGTGGCGCCACGTCCTGCGTCACCACGGCCCCCGCAGCCACGACCGCGCCATGGCCGATCTTCACGCCCGGCAGGATGATCGCGCCATGGCCGATCCACACGTCATGGCCGATTTCCACCTTCTGAGACATGCGCTTCTCGCGGAAGGCCTTGTCGAGCCTCGCGCCGACGAAATACTCGTTCGGCCGGTAGGTGATCTTGTGCTGGCTGATGCGTTCCGTGGGGTGGTTCAGCGCGTTGATGCGGCAGTGGGCGGCGATGGCGCAGAACTTGCCTATGACCGCATAGATCGCCTCGCTGTCACGCTCGATGTAGGAATAGTCGCCGAGGACGGAATCGAGAAGCTGTACGCGCTCCTTCACCTCCGTGAAGCGGCCGAGCGTGGCGTTGCGCAGGCTGGCCGAGCCGTGGACGCGCGGGCTCCCGTCCCGCGGTGTCTGCGGCGGCCGCGTCTCTCGCTCTTCACCTTCGCTCATGGGCCCAGCCATAAAGCAAAAGCCGCCCCGGTTGGAGCGGCTTCTTGAAACGGGCGGAGCCCCGTATGATCAGGCGGCGGCCTTGGCACCCTCGAGCTTGCGGGCGATCGAGCGCTTCAGGCGCAGAGCCTTGTCGGACAGCTTGGCGTTGTCGGCCTTCAGGAGGAAAGCGTCGAGGCCGCCGGCGTGCTCCACCGACTTCAGCGCGATGGCCGAGATGCGCAGGCGATAGGTCAGGCCCATCGCATCGCTCATCAGGCTCACGTCGCAGAGGTTGGGCATGAAGCGGGTCTTGGTCTTGTTGTTGGCGTGGCTGACCTTGTTGCCAACCAGCGCGTTCTTTCCCGTCAACTCACAACGGCGGGCCATGGGCGAAACTCCAGAATAAGAATTGGGTCCGGACGGCAGGCTGCCCCCGGCTCGGATGCCGGGTCTATAGTGGCAGAGGCCTCGCCGGTCAAGCCACGGCGGCCGGTTTTTGCGCTCTCACCCCGCCAGCAAAAGGAGTCCCATTCCGGGACGAACCCGTTAATGAAGCGAAGACCGCAGCTGGGCTTCGGGCTGCCCGCACCTTCCCGCCTTGTGGCGAGACCGGGTCCCTCCTACCACATCTTGGGTGAACAAAACAAGAAATCTGCGCCTTCACCGATTCGCCCCCGCTCTGTTCCGGGCCTGATCCGGTTCGTTAAAATTCGAAGCTCCTCGCCTGCCGAGCCGGCAAGCTTTCCTCAACCTGGGGCCAAGGACCTTAAAGGAAGATACTGGCGGGGTCCTCCCGGATTGCCGGGTGCGCACCCGCCGCCGGGCAGGGGCAGGCTGGCATCGCGCCCGGAAATGCTGGGCAAATCCTTGGGAACGAAAGCGGAATCGCCCCCCGGCAGCGATTCGGGCCAGATTCGTTCTGCTTTGAATCCGTTCGCTAACGGAGCGGTTCAGAATGGGGCAAATTTCCTTGACCTGCCGGGACCTGCGCCCCAACTGTGAAGCAAGGATTTTTGCAGCCGCACCTGATGCCTTCTCCCAAAACCGTAACCGCCGTGCTGGGGCCGACCAACACCGGCAAGACCCATCTCGCGGTGGAGCGCATGCTCGGCCACGGCGGCGGCATGATCGGGCTTCCCTTGCGTCTCCTCGCCCGCGAGATCTATGACCGCGTGCGCGGCCGCGCCGGCGATGCCGCCGTGGCGCTGGTGACGGGGGAGGAAAAGATCATTCCCGCCCAGGCACGCTACTGGATCTGCACAGTCGAGGCCATGCCGGCCGATGTCGACGTGCCCTTCCTCGCCATCGACGAGGTGCAGCTCTGCGCTGATTTCGAGCGCGGCCACATCTTCACCGACCGCGTGCTGCACCGGCGCGGGCGCGAGGAAACGATGCTGCTGGGTGCCGCCACCATGCGGCCCATTCTCGAGCGGCTGCTGCCCGGCACGAGCTTCGTGTCGCGGCCGCGTTTCTCGCAACTCCTCTATGCCGGGCAGAAGAAGATCACCCGGCTGCCACGGCGCACCGCCATCGTCGCCTTCTCCGCAGACATGGTTTATGCGACGGCCGAATTGATCCGCCGCCAGAGGGGCGGTGCGGCGGTGGTGCTGGGCGCCCTTTCGCCGCGCACCCGCAACGCGCAGGTGGCGCTCTACCAGTCGGGTGACGTCGATTACATCGTGGCGACCGACGCCATCGGCATGGGCCTCAACATGGACGTGGACCATGTGGCCTTCGCCTCCACCCGAAAGTTCGACGGTTTCCAGTACCGCCAGCTCAACCCTTCGGAGTTGGGCCAGGTAGCAGGCCGCGCCGGGCGCTACATGAACGACGGCACCTTCGGCGTCACCGGCGAGGCCGACCCATTCGACCAGGAAACGGTGGAGCGGCTCGAGAGCCACAATTTCGAGAACGTGCGCATGCTGCAGTGGCGCAACCGCGATCTCGACTTCGGCTCGCTCGAGCGGCTCAAGCAGTCGCTGAACCAGCTGCCGCAACTCCACGGCCTGACGCGCGCCCAGCCGAATGCCGACGTGCTGGCGCTCGAGGCATTGGCGCGCGACCCCTCGACGCGCGATCTCGCCACAAGCCGCAAGGACGTGAAGCGCCTCTGGGAGGTGTGCCAGATCCCCGATTACCGCAACATCTCGAACTCGGAACACGCCTCGATCGTGTCCCGGATCTACCAGTTCCTGCAGTCGGGCGACGGCTTCATCGACGAGGACTGGTTCGTCCGCCAGCTCAAATACTGCGAGAACACCCAGGGCGACCTCGACACGCTGTCGAACCGCATCAGCCACATCCGCACCTGGACCTTCGTCGCCAACCGGCCGGATTGGCTGAAAGCGCCTCTCTATTGGCAATCTTATGCCAGAGAGATAGAGGACAAGCTGTCAGATGCCTTGCATGAAAGGCTGACACAGCGTTTTATCGACCGCCGCACCAGCGTCCTGATGAAGCGCCTGGCCCAGAAGGAAGAATTGATGTCGACTGTTGAGGAAGATGGCGCCATCCACGTGGAGGGCGAGTATATTGGCCGGATCAAGGGCTTCCTGTTCGTGCCGGACGGCGCCACCGAAGGGGCCGAGGCCCGCGCCCTGAAGGCTGCCGCAATGTCTGCCGTCGCCGCCGAAATCACCGCTCGTGCCAAGGCGGTGGCCGCCTCCGCCGACACGGCGCTGAAGCTCACCCGCGACGGGCAGATCATCTGGAACCACGCTCCCGTCGGCAAGCTCGAGCCCGGAAACACGCTTCTGAGGCCGCGCGCCAGCGTCATCGCCGGAGACCAGCTCTCCGGCGCCGAGCGCGAGGAGGTGCAGGCCAGGCTGCAGAAGTTCGTCGACCGGCACGTCGCCGCCGTGCTCGAGCCGCTGATCAAGCTCGAAGAGGGCGAGGGCCTCGAGGGCATCTCCCGCGGCATCGCCTACCGGCTGGTCGAAACGCTCGGCGTGCTCCCGCGCGACACGGTGGCGGAAGAGGTGAAATCGCTGAGCCAGGACGATCGCGCCAAGCTGCGCGCATTCGGCGCGCGCTTCGGCGCCTTCAACGTCTATGTGCCCGCATTGCTGAAGCCCGCCCCCACCGAACTCCGCCTCCTGCTGTGGGCCCTCAATCTTCAGAAGGAAGGAAAGCTGGAACCCGCCGCCCTGCCCCAGCCGCCGGGCCAGGGCCTCACCTCCGCCCTTTTCGACCGCTCGACGCCGAGGGGTTTCTACGGCGTTTGCGGCTACCGCATCTGCGGCTCGCGCGTGGTGCGGATCGACATGCTGGAGCGGCTCGCGGACCTGATCCGCGACCGTGTGTTCTGGCGGCCGCGCTTTCCCGAGGAGCAGAGGCCGGCAGGCTCGGTCGAGGGCGGCGGCTTCACCGTGGTGCCTGACATGATGTCGCTCGTGGGCTGCTCGGGCGAGGATTTCCTGGGCATCCTGCGCAGCCTCGACTACCGCATGCAGAAGAAGAAGGTGAAGCGCCCGGTCGTGGCGGAAGCCGCCGCGGCGCCTGAGCCCGGAAAGCCGCAGGAACTCCCCGGCAACGCCCCGAGCGAGGTTCCCCCGCCTGCTCCGCCCCAGGAGGCCCCGCAGCCTTCCGAACCGCCGACACCGCAGCCCACCGAACCGCCGGCCGAACCGGCAACGCCACAGGAACTGCCGCCCGCACCGGTGGAGGTGCCGCCCAACCCGGCCACCCCCGCCACCGAGACGTCCGAGGCCTCCGCTGCCGATGGTCCGGTTCCGGCGCAGGACGACACCGCAGGCGGGGAGGTTCCGGCCGCCGCGATGGAGGAGGTCGAAATCGAGGTTTGGTGGCCGCGCGACACCGGCCCCTTCCGCCATCGGCCCGAGCGCCAGCGCGAGCACGCGAAGCGCCAGCCGCACCGCCGCGAGCATGCTCCCGCCGGCGAGGGAGACCAGAAGGCGGAGGGCGAACACCGCCCGGCAAAGCCCCATCGACACGGCAAGGGCGGGCATTCCCGCCGCGAGGAGCACCCGGAGAACCAGGAGGCCGAAGGGCGGCACCATCGCAAGCCCCGCCGGGAGGAGCGCAAACCCGCCTTCGAGGAACGCAAGCCCCGCCCTGAAAAGCCCATCGACCCCAACTCGCCCTTTGCCGTGCTGGGGGCCCTGAAGGCGAAACTTGCCGGCAAGTGAGCCCGCGGGCGCTCGCCAGCGCCTCGACAAGTGGCTGTGGTTCGCGCGGGTGGTGAAGACGCGGGAGGCCGCGGCGGCACTGGTCGAATCCGGGCATGTGAGGATCAACGGCCAGAAGACGCTGAAGCCTGGGCATGCCGTCAAGGAAGGTGACGTGCTCACCGTCGTTCTCAACGCCCGGGTGCGCGTGCTGCATATCGCCGCACTGGCGGAGCGGCGGGGTCCGCCCGAGGCGGGCCGCCTTCTCTACCGCGAGCCGGGCATGTCCAAAGCTGATGGCGATGCGCCGTAAAAAGAGGTGCAGAGGCTGGAGGAAATTGCTAGACCACCGTTCGGAATAAAGAACGGTTGAGCCTCCATGACCTATATCGTCACTGATAACTGCATCAAGTGCAAGTACATGGACTGCGTGGAAGTCTGCCCCGTGGACTGCTTCTACGAGGGTGAGAACATGCTGGTGATCCACCCGGACGAGTGCATCGACTGCGGCGTCTGCGAGCCGGAATGCCCGGCCGAGGCGATCAAGCCCGACACCGAGCCGGGGCTCGAATCCTGGCTCAAGCTCAACACGGACTATGCGGCCAAATGGCCCAACATCACCACCAAGAAGGAGCCCCCGGCGGACGCCAAGGAGTTCGACGGGGTGGATGGCAAGCTGGAGAAGTACTTCTCGCCCAATCCCGGCGAGGGCGACTGAGAACCGCTCGCCGCTGCCATGCCCCCAGCGCAGGCAGGCCATGCGAATCCATTGGCGGAATTAACCTTTTCGCCCCGATTCATCCGTGTGCGGCGGAAGATTCCGCCGTACACGGACATCTCGGACTTTAAAATTGCCCGAACTTGTGGTATTTAGGCCACGATGAGTATGTAAACCGAGTAGGGACGACGGATCCGGGCGCAAAGCTCGGGTTTTTTTCGCGCTAACGCCGGCAATCCGCGGCACGTGAACGGGGCTCGAGGGCGCCCTTCCGCCGGATTGGTACGCGATCGGCGGATACGGGAAGCGGACGAAGAGGCAAGGCGCGCCGTGGGGCGTGCCAATCGTCCCCTGTTTGCCGCATTCGGAGCGCATATTCCATAACAAGATCGGGCAAAGGGCGAAGGACAGAAATGACGAAAGCGAAGACGAAGACAGCAGCTGCGAAGAAGCCCGCGGCCAAGGCCAAGACCAAGTCGGCCCCCAAGAAGACCTCGAAGCCGGTCACTGCCGCCAAGGCCAAGCCGGCGGCTGCAGCCTCCAAGCCCCAGGCCAAGACCCAGGCGAAAGCCGCTGCCGCGAAGCCGGTTGCCGCCTCCAAGCCCGTTACCGCCAAGCCGGCTGGCGCCAAGCCCGCCGCGGCGAAGCCGGTGGCCGCCAAGCCGGTGGCCGAGCCGCGCAAGGCGCCTGCCGCGAAGCCCGCTGCCGTTGCCGCCGCACCGCAGCCGGTGGCCGTTGCCGCTCCCGCCGCTGCCGTGAAGCCCGCCCCGGGCGGGCCGGTCGTCGGAACGCCGGCGGCCAAGAAGCTGGTTTTCAAGGTGAATGAGCTGGTGGTCTACCCCGCCCACGGCGTAGGCAAGATCATCCAGATCGAGGAACAGGAGATCGCCGGCGCCAAGCTCGAACTCTACATCGTGGATTTCGAAAAGGAAAAGCTGCGCCTGAAGGTGCCGACCGGCCGCGCCGAGCAGAAGGGCATGCGCCGGCTCTCGGACAAGGGCCAGATCGAGGCAGCGCTCAAGATCCTCAAGGGCCGGGCCCGCATCAAGCGCACCATGTGGTCGCGCCGGGCGCAGGAATATGATGCAAAGATCAACTCGGGCGACATCATGGCCGTGGCCGAGGTGGTGCGCGATCTCTACCGGTCCGAGCGCCAGCCCGAGCAGTCCTATTCCGAGCGCCAGCTCTTCGAGCAGGCGCTGGACCGCATGGCCCGCGAAATCGCTGCCGTGAAGCGCATCGATGACGACCAGGCCGTGAAGGAGCTCGAGGAGTTCCTCTCCAAGAACGCCAAGCGCGCCCCTGCGGGCGAAAAGGCCGAGGATGAGGTGCCGGCCGAAGAAGCCGCATAAAGGAGCCTTCAGCATCGTTCTTCGAGGCCCGGTCCGAGGACTGGGCCTCTTTCATCTGAGGCCCGCCCTTTCCAAATCGGCCGGGGAAGGGTAGAAGGTGACCCGGCCAAGGGTCCCGTAGCTCAGCTGGATAGAGCATCAGTTTCCTAAACTGAGGGTCACAGGTTCGAATCCTGTCGGGGCCGCCAATTAATCTAAAGGGTTAGTCTTGTTGCACCGCCATGGCGGAAACAGCAGGGCCTATGACCCAGCGGTTGAAACCCGACGGGATTTCGCGGCCCCACTGGCCGACCGGCACGTTCACGAGCGTGCCGAGCGAATAGTGCAGTTTTTCGTCGGGCCAGGCCAGCGTCGCGCCGAGAACCGGATCGCCTTAGGCCCCCACATCGCGGTCGGAAGGGCGATGTAGGCATCCGCTTCGACTCCGCCCGACAACTCGAGCCCAGCCGTTTCGAAGTCGATGTCGGCGTCGCCGTCGTGGTCTTCGATCCGCGGCGGCTGTGGCGGACCGGTCCACCCGGGCCTGGAATGTGTCCGGCTTGCTCAGAAATAGACGATTACGTATCCGCTGCCCGACTTCTGATAATATGTGCCGCCGCAGTAGTAGAGATTATAGCCGTAATAGGATCCGTAAGTGCAGCCCACCGGGATTGCGGCAATGTAAGCCCCACGGCGGATGGTGCGCCGTGTCGTCCTCCGGGCAACACCAGCCACCGAAGCCGGAGTTGCAGGGCGGCCTACGCGCGCTGCCGCCGAAGATATCAACCCCTCCGCCGACCGCGAGAACAACGCGGTACCGAGTTCCGTCTCGCCGGCAACGAACAATACGGCCAGCGCCATGATGGCGCGCCTGGTGGACGTTCTCATTGTTCAGCTCCTTCCGAAAGCATGGGCTTGACTTCGTCGAGTCCCTCGAACTCGTCGATCTTGACGACCTTCGCGCTACCGCTCTCGATACGGAAGCTGTTCCCTGCAATCCCGGCTCCGGACTTCCAGTCCGAGACATCGATCCTGTAGCTTGGCGCCATCGCGGTAAGCTTGCTGGTGATCTCGAGACGGCATGGGTAAGGGCGGTCACCCTGGGCGATCCAGATCTGCCAGTCGACCTCGCGCGTGCGGAACGCCAGATGATCGCACATCTGCCCGCGAATGACGCCGCTACCAAGATCCATGGCAGAGGTGACGTTCGACATCATCGCGTCATAGGGATTGGATGACAGCAGATCAGCCGCCGGAGCCTCGGCGCCGTATTCAAAGCGCAGCGTATCGATCAGTTCATCGATCGATCCCTTTGTTTCCGCCGACGTGAAGACATTCAGTTTCTTGCCGAGAACGCTCAGTACGCTTCCGTCATATGCCATGTCCACATCGGCGAAGCCACCGGTGCGGGTGACCCTGATCTTGTCAGGACGTGCCAGCGCCACCGTTCCGGAACTTGCGAAGCCGACCTTCATCATGTCGGCCGTGACGATCTCGAGACTGGCATCGTAGCTGAACGACAGCTCATTTTGGCCGGCAATGTAGTCCGACATGGCCTTGAACAGTGCCTTGGCATCGCTCTCCTCGGCTGAAGAGGGCAATGAAAGGACCGTGGCGGCAGCTACCATGGCCGAAGCTGCCGCATAGCTGCGCAGAAGTCCAACTGCTGACGTGATCTTGATCTTCATGAGACACTCTCCTCCGGAGGCGTTAGGAAGCGGGCTTGTACCAGATCGGCGAGGTATAGGCCCTCTCCTGGATTGTCGCTGGAACGTCGGTTGGAACGGGAAGGCCGTAATATTTCGCATCATAGGTGGTCCAGCGCGGCGTTGGGATTTCAAGAACGCGGCCGTAGTAGAATGCGCTCTGCCTGTGATCGAACTCGGGATCCGTCCAGACGGCGATCAGTTCGGGTGACCCGATCGTATTGGTCCATGTTGCGTTTGCCACATCGACCGTATTGCCAACGGCAGGCACCTTGCCGTCTGCGCCAGGCTTGCGGTCACCGGACCATACGACGTCGTAGACTTTCTCGTGGGTCTCGCCCTGCTCGTCCATCCAGCCCTTGACGATCTGGTAGCGGTCGAGATTGGCGCCAATGGGATCCTTCAATGCGGCAACGAGGAAGGTCGGAGCCTTCCCTTCGGGTGCGGCACCGAGATCCCCGCCCATGGGAACGCCCTTCCCGTAGCCCGCGACGGCAGGATTACGGCTCCTGGCGTCGCTTTCGGTGAACTCATAGCCGCCGAACAGACGGACCATCATGCGGGTACCCGTCGTGGCATAGACCTCGCGGCGCTCCATCGCGTCAAAGATCGACTCCCGGGTGTTCTCCGTTGCCCAAACCGCTGCATAACCGGCCGCGACAACATCCCTGTCATTGACGATGATGCCGGTCTTGGGGTTGTTGACGAACGTGTTTGTCAGCCTCTCTGCGCTAGGCTCCATGGGCGCGACCTTGCCCCAGAAGTTGTCTTCCTCGACTGCAGGAAGTCCTGTATGTGCATCGGTCGATCCAATCATTCCGAACTTGAATGGATTGACGCCAAATTCCTTCTCCATCTTGAGCCCAAGCTTCAAGCCGGACCGGGCATATTCATGCTGCAGCATCTCCGGTTTCTTGGCTTCGCTCATGTCGAGATTGCCCTTGTCCCACGTCTCGAAGTTGGCAAACTCGTCATTGGGTGACAGGAAGGGATGCGCCTCGCCGTCGCCTTTCATCTGCGTCACTTCGTAGATTGGCTCCCACCGATGGCGGGCTTCCGCATACTGCTGATCGACCGGCTTGTCCGTGAACGGCTGGATGAACGGAAACATCAGGCCATTGCTCACATTGCCATTGTGGGCAATGGCAAGCACATCGCCACCCGTCTTCGACTCGTAGTCGGCCATCCACTTCCAGAGGTCCGTTTCTTTCGGGCTCCCCAGCGGCGCACCTGTCGTGAAGGGAAGCGACTGACGCGCAACATCGCCGCCATCCTTGAAGATGACGTTGCGGTGAATGTTGAACGACCCCTGGGCGGTCCATTCATATCCGATGAAGGCCGTGAAGCGGCCAGGGTCGTTGTTCTCCTCCGCGGCTTCGATCGTGTCGAGCCATGTGGACTTGAATGCCGCCGTGTCCGGTTCATAGACGAGCGAGCTTGGGAAACTGCCATCGGAGAAGGCAGCGATGACCTGGAGAGCGGCTTCCTGCCCCTTGCCCTCCTTCATCATCTCATACCACTTGCGTCCCTGCGGATCCGCGACGATGTTCGGCTTGCCCGCCGCTAGGTCCGGGAACAGGCCCATGTTGTCGGAGTGATCGGCCACCACCAGGAAATCGAGCGGACGCGACAGCCTGGCTTGCTGCCCGGTGTTCGTCGTAACCTGCTCCCCCTTGGCGAAGCGGTAGGCATCCCGCGGTGAGAGACGGGCGCCAAAAATCCCCGCGTCGAAAGAGACAGCCGTATGAAGGTGGGTATCTCCGAACAGTGGACGCGTCGGAAAATTGCGATCAGCATACGGGGAGTATGGCCTCTTGGTCGGAAAAACCTTCTCGATCTTCTCCTTGGTGACCTGACCGGCATCACCATCGGCAAGGACAGGGTTGCAGAACACCAGCGCAGTTGCTCCAAGCAGCGTTGCCTTCACGAGCGACATCCGCATCTCGAGGTTCTCCCTTCCTGAATTGAGCAGACAACTGAAGAATGTACCTTTTAGACCCGATCTCACGTGCAGGACATTGACGGAAATCAATGCCGATGCATGACCATGCAGCCCAAAGGCTTACGTCGTCGGGCAGGTTCTGCCAATCTCGGTGGCGGCAGTGACGCAACGGAGCTACTGAGCATTGGCACTGGAGGTTGCTTGCAAGTACCTCCACGAGAGTCAGCTGCAGAATTGGCGGTGGCAGTCTCTCGAAGAGTGAGCAGGACCCTTTCAGCCGACTCGTGCCGGTGGGTAAGCGCTATCTGTCGTAAATGCCATAAGAAGGGGTATAGAACGAAAGATGATACAGCGGTTCATGAAGGAGCCCCTGCTGCATTTCCTCCTGGCCGGAGGATTGATCTTCTTCGTCTACATGATGGTCAATGGCGATGGCTGGAACACCAACCGCATCACTGTTTCCGCTGCGAAGATCAACCAGATGACGGAGATCTTCGTCAAGACCTGGCAGCGGCCTCCCAGCGCCGACGAGCTCAAGGCGATGATCGACGACTATGTGAAGGAGGAACTTTACGTTCGTCAGGCGCTGGCGCTGGGGCTCGACCAGGATGACACGGTCATTCGCAGACGTCTTCGCCAGAAGATGGAATTTCTGGGGAATGCCGAGGCTGAGAGCATCGTTCCGACAGATGCCGCGCTACAGGCCTATCTTGATTCACACCCCCAGAGTTTCGAGATCGAGCCGCAGATTGCGGTGGAGCAAGTCTTTCTCAGTTCCGAGCGCCATGCCGACACCCTTGAGGCAGACGCGGCCGCAATGCTGGCGACGCTCGAATCCAAGCCGGATACCGACATTTCCACCCTCGGGGACTTCACGATGTTGCCCCCCAGTCTGCCACTGGGTCGGCTCACAGGCGTCGGGGACACCTACGGACCGGAAGTTTCCGAAGCGGCGCGCAAGGCTCCTGTCGGCGAGTGGCTGGGTCCTGTCCGGTCTGGCTACGGCTTCCACCTCATCCGGGTCACGGAGCGACAGCCCGGGCGCATTCCCGTATTGGCCGAAGTTCGTGAGGCAGTGAGGACAGAATGGGTGCAGGCAAAGCGCCGCGAGGTCGAGGACCTTCGACTGGCTGATTTGCTCAAGCGCGTTGAGGTGGTGATCGAACCCACCACCACGGGATCCAAGCCATGAGGCTCTGGCAACTGTTGCTTGTCCTGCTGCCGCTGCTCGCCGGTGGACCTGCGGCGGCGCATGAGCTTAGGCCGGCCTATCTCGATCTGCGTGAAGTGGCGCCCAACGAGCTCACGGTATTGTGGAAGGTTCCGGCACTGGGGCAGATGCGCCTTGGCTTGCATGCGCGGTTCCCGGAAAACTGTGTCCGAAAAACCGAACCAGCGAGATCCATCGAGACCGGCGCCTATCTGGAGCGCTGGACGACATACTGCAGCGGCGGCCTGAAGGGCCGGACCATTACTATCGACGGCCTCAGCTCCACCATGACCGATGCACTGGTGCATATCACCTACATCGATGGTGCGACTGAGATCGCCAGGCTGACGCCAGACCTGCCTTCACTCACCGTCGCCGGGCAGCAGACGACGCTGGATGTCGCCGCGACCTATTTCGTGCTCGGTGTCGAACATATATTGAGCGGATTCGACCATCTTCTCTTTGTCCTTGCCCTCATCCTTCTGATCCATGACCTGAAGCAACTGCTGAAGACCATCACCGCCTTCACCGTTGCACACAGCATCACGCTTGCGGGATCGGCACTCGGCTACCTGAACCTGCCGCAGCCGCCGGTCGAAGCAATCATCGCCCTCAGCATTGCGTTCGTGGCAAGCGAGATACTCAAGTCCGATCCCAAGGCTTCACGGCTCTCGGAACGATACACGTGGGTTGTCGCCTTCGCCTTTGGCCTCTTGCACGGCTTCGGCTTTGCCGGCGCCCTCAAGGAAATCGGACTCCCGCACTCAGACATTCCCATGGCGCTGCTCACTTTCAACCTTGGAGTCGAGGCCGGGCAGCTCATCTTCATCGTAGCGGTGCTCACGGTGTTTGCCGCCTCGAAAGCGATGCTTGGGACCATACCGAGCATCTCACGCGCCGCCGCGGCTTATGCCATCGGCATCACCGCCACTTTCTGGCTGATTTCCCGGCTCTGGACATTCGGCGGCTAGCACGAAAGGTCTCTTTGTAGAGACGGCCACAATGCCGGCAATCTGTAGAGATCGTCGGACCTCGTCGTCGCCCACCGACCGAACGATCGTGCATTCGAACCATGACTGGCCGGAAGTGCCGGCAAGTTGCCCAATAACCCTGACCCCGCCGACGAGGCCAAAGTTCCGATGGGCGACAGGGACCTACGTGAACTGCGATCTAGTGCCCTCCCCCCTCGCTAGGAGCCAGTTCGCGATCTCCTGGACTGCGTTCGAGATACCGCTCCACATATGTCTTCTGCACCAAGGTCAGACCCAGTGCGGCCAATGGGGTCGCGAGTGCGAGGCCGAGGATACCGAAGAGCACGCCCATGAACAGTTGCACCGAGATGGTCAGTGCTGGCGGCAACGAGACTCGCTCCTGCTGAAGAAGGGGAGTTATGGCATAACTCTCGAGCGTCTGCACCACGAGGTAAACCCCGACAACAAGCAGTGCCGTGGTTGGTCCTTGCGCAAACGCCAGGAGAACGGCCGGTACCGCTGCAATGATGGGTCCGATGTTGGGTATGAAGGTTAACAGTGCCGCCAGCAGCCCAAGCACCGGCGCGAGCGGCATGCCAACTAGCCAGAGGCCCAGCCAAGTCAGAACTCCCACCACGGCCATAGCCATGAGCTGCGCAGACAGCCAGTTCTTCAGCGACTCGGTGGCCTGGTGAAGCGTGTCCTCCACTGAAGACCGCAAGGAGGGCGCGAAGAGGCTGACGAGACCGTGGCGGTATGTCATCGGGTCCAGAGCCACATAGAGGCCGATGAAGAGCATGATGATGAAGTTGCCGAGAGCCCCTAGCGTGGTCGTGACCGCGGTTGCGGCCGTCCCACCCCCGCCGGCCCTCATCAGCGCACCCGGCGTCGCCCGCCGGAGGAATTCCTCGCCCCAGGCATACTGCTCAACGCGGGACCGGAGCGATGCCAGAGCGGATGGGATCTCCCGAGCCAGCCTGTCGAACTGCTCGGCCACGGCTGGCGCGAAGAAGAAGCCTGCGCCTGCGAACGCCAGGACGATCAGGAGAATGAACAAGGCAATGCCCCAACGGCGGCCCACTCCCATCTGCCTTGCCAACCACTCTCCTCCACTCCCGAAAAAGACGCCGAATAGCAAGCCCGCGAAGATTACCAACAACACATCGGGGGCGTAGATGAGGATCAGTGCCAGCGCCGCAGCGACGACAAGCAGCGACGCGGTGCGACGCAGCGGGTAGGCACTTTCCAGGTGGCCGCCTGCGTCATTCATTCTCCGTCGGCTCCTCCGGGCACACACTTTCGCTGAACGCACAGCTTCGAAACTCTCCGTCCAGCGGCGGCCTATCGTGGTTGCACACCATTGAACCCTTCGAGATCACCTCGCTGGAACCGCTGCTGAGCCCCGTTCCTGGGCCTCCGCGTGGCAGTTCGGATGGCAAGCCCAAATCGTTGCGGCCAATTCTATCAGCTCACGCCTTCCTGCATATCCGCAGATCCCAACGCAGCTGCAGTTCCTGCCGGAAATCCGATGCCTGGGGCGCTGCTGATGCCGCCATGACTCATCCATGGGTCTGACTCACCCTGCGCTGGAGCCGCTGCAGCGCCCGCAAGGATGAGAACTGTAGAGAGAGCAAACACTGATAACGCACGAAGCGCAATCCCATGACTTTCCCGGGCCACTCCGAGTAGAGTAGTCGCACGCTCCTGACTCTTTAATTTTTCTGCCATGGATCCGGCAAAAGTCCCTAGCGTTCTACTGAACCTGATCGGGAGTGAGAGCCTTGTCCGCGCCTCCGCCGGAGACAAGAGGTTCGCATTGCTGCATGCAACGGGTGTTGGCAACGTCGGGCCTGGGATCTGGCCCAAAGAATCCATCCTCGTTCGGCATCTGCACCTGTGGAAGTGATCTGGCGTCCAACACGGCATCCTCTGGCACAAGGCCGTTCAAGTGAAGAATATATGCGGAAACTGCGTAGACTTCGTTGTCTGCCAGGCTTTGGGGCTGATCGAACGGCATGGCGCGATGGACATAATCGAAGAGGGTTGCAGCGTAGGGCCAATAGCTCCCCACCGTCTTGACTGGCTTGGATGTGTCGAGTGAGTCCTTTCCGCCGACCAGCCTGTCCATCGGACCTTCTTCTCCGCTGACGCCGTGACAGGCGACGCACTTCGCTTCGTAGATCTGTTGGCCTTCTGATACCGACCCGCGACCGCCTGGAAGGCCCGCGCCGTCCGGCCGCACGTCGATGTCCCAACCGGAAATCTGTTCAGCGCTCGGCTCCTCTCCGATGCCGTAGCGCTGCTGCGCGTGCGCCTGAGTTCCGAAGCCGACACCCAGTCCGATCATCACCGCCAATGCCGTACTATTAAGCCGCAGCATTGGAAATCGCTCCATTCTGGTCAATGTCCCACGTCTGTATTGCGTTATAGTGGTAGACATAGTTGCGTCCACGCGCGGCGATGAGCTGTTGTCGGGTCGGCTGCACATATCCAGTCTCATCCGTTGCACGGCTCGCCAGCCTGGCTGGCGCTCCCGTCCAGTCCCACGGCAGCCTGAAACGGGTCAGACATTTTGGCAGGACAGGCTCCTGCAGTTGGGCCCTCGCCCAGCTGCGGCCCCCGTCGACGGTCACGTCGACATGGGCAATCCGGCCGTTGCCGGACCAGGCAAGGCCGGAAATCTCATGAAATCCGGGGCTGCCGATCGACCTTGGCGGGGCAGGATTGGTGATGACCGACTTGGCCTCCATCACATATGTGAAGCGCCGGGCTTCGCCGTCCGGCATCAGGTCCGTGTATTTGGACGTCTCCTCGCGGGTGTGCCAAGGCTCGTCTCCAACCTCGATGCGGCGCAGCCATTTGATCGACATGTTGCCCTCATATCCCGGCAGCAGAAGCCGGAGGGGATAGCCCTGCTCTGGCCGGAGCCGTTCCCCATTTTGCGAATAGACCACCAGTGCATCATCCAGCGCCTTGCCGATCGGCACGCTGCGGGTCATCCCCGCGGCGTCGGCGCCTTCGGCGAGGATCCACGCTGCGTCAGGTCTCACACCTGCTTCCTGCAGGATGGTAGAGAGAAGAACCCCCGTCCACTCGCAACAGCTGAGCAGGCCATGGCTCGTCTGCACGCTGGGCTGAGGGTTATTGTACTCGGTGAGAGAATTGCCCGAGCACTCGAGGAAGAAAGTTCGCGAAACTGAGGGGAACCTCAACAGCTGATCCATGGTGAAGATCAGCGATCGCTCCACGAGCCCATGCACAATCAGCCTGTGTTCATCAGGATCGATGGCAGGAACTCCGCCGTGGTGACGCTCGAACACCAGGCCGTTGGGGGTGATGACGCCATGGAGATCCTGGAGCGGCGTGAAGCTCCAGGAACTGGTGTCCGTCGGCGTCAGATCCGTGGGACGCCGCACGACATCCCTCTCGAACGCGGATGGCAGCCCGTAGGCAGGACTTAGGATTGGCTTACCCTGCTCCCTCATCCATTTCGGCACATTCGGGGGCACGCTCGAGCCGCTCTCCTGTGCCAAGGCGCTTACGGGGCGCGCAACTGCTCCTACTCCGGCCGCGCCTGCAAGTGTTCTCAGCAACCGACGGCGGCTGGCAACGAAGCCACCAAGGCTCCCGACGTTTGGCATGCAAGCTCCTATTCAGGGAATGAGTCGGATGCCTCTCCAGATAAGAGTCGATGCTGATGTTGACTGGCCGGTGAAGAGATCCGCTGCAAGGCCGAACGCCTTTCCCAACCGCGGGTTCCCTGCGATGCGACTGGCGGTGAAATAAACCATCGACTGATGGCCCTCTGAATGGCTCAGAACAGCCGCAGCGCACGTGTCGTCACCGTAACACGCCAAGAAGATGGCCCGAGCTGCAAACGCCTACGCTGCCTACCGTGGTGGACAAAGGGCACTGCCCTGCTATCCATGCGGTGACCGCACTGAGCCCGACTTATCCTGTTTCAACTCCCCCCATCATGAGAGAGGTTAGGCGTCTCGAGCCGTTCACCTGCGACAGGCTGACGACAGCACCCACGAACGTCTTCACCTGCGGGTCGCACCGTGCCTCAGCGGGGCTGGTCATTCCTCCGGGACATCTTCGACAAGGCCGCGGCGCGCCCGTGCGATTGCCTCCAGGATGTCCCTACGGTCTTCTCCGGTGAATGACCCCAGAGACACCGTCCCCTCTAGCCGGATCAGCTGCTTGAGCAGGAGTTTCCTCTGTACTCCGTGTGTGGTCCCCGCGGCGAGTTTGGCAAGTACGTCGGCCATGCCGATCAATATCATGGGATGTCCACGGGCCGACTGCCGGATGGGCTGCAAGGCTGCGTCCAGCAGGTCCTCGACACTGCTGCGGCACGCCGTTACTCTGACCGTTCCATTTGCGTCGGCAAACCGGCAAGGCTGCGGATCGCGGCAGAAGACCTCTTCAAAGACAGCCCCTAGCCTGTCGAGCACAGCAGCAGCCGAGAACAGGTCGTTGATGCCCGGAGACAAGGCCCGCGTCGCGATCTCGACCAGATGCCGCAGACCGTATTCCGGGTCCTGCGCAGGCGTTCGCTCGGCTCCGATCGTGAAGGCGGCGCGGATCCGAACGCAGGTCTTCTCCGCGGGTGCCGCCGCTGCATGTACTGCAATGTGATCACCGTTCCTGAGAAGATAGTCTCCCGCCCTCACCCGAACGTCGATCGACATGTCGTACTCGCACGCCAATTCGACGAGGCCTCTGTAATCGACGACCTGCAGATAGCCAATTCTGGCGAGCGGAACGGCCCAGCTGGCCGCAGAAGCCGCCGCGTGTCCGGCGTTCCCGCTATGCTCGCGCCGTTCAGGCAGGATGTCGTGCAGGGTGTGCCGGAAGGCGCGCGCGACCGCCTCGATCACATTATCGGCGACGATGGATCTGGCAACCTTGTGGATGTAGAAAAGCAGTGCCAGCAGGCAGATGACCGTCAGGAGACTTGCCGCAGTAATGGCAAGATGCGGCACGCCTTCGGAACCGAGCGTGTCGTCGAGGGTACGCAACACAAGTATGACATACAGGATTGTGCCGACGAACAGTCCGAGCACGGCCTGTATCTGTCTGTCTCCCATGAAGGTTTGGATCAGCCGCGGGCCGAGCTGGTTCGCTGCCAGCGTGAGAATGACGAAGGTTACCGAAACCACCAGTGACGTCATGGTCATCAGGCCCGCCAGCAGACTCGACAGGAGATCGCGCGCGGTGCGAGCCTCACCACTGTAGAGCCACCACTGGCTTCTCTGTACATTCTCGATGAGGAGCGAACCATAACCGAGGAGCCCGACAGCGAGAAGAACCGCACCGAGGGCAAATAGCGCTGGTATGAGCCACAGCTGACCCTGCAACAGGGCGAGAATGTTTCGATAGCTACTCATGCGGCTTGTTCCCGATCCCCGAAGGCCTAGGTGCGGAGGGAGCGGTCGTTAGCCAAGAACCGGCCCGACGACCATCCTCGAACGCCGCGATAGCCGATCTTGCACCAGTATCCTGAAGCCAGTTGCTTGCAGCCGTAGTTGCGGATGGCCTCGGTATTGTGCCGCAGGAGGCCGATTCGCCGAAAATGCTTTCCTGGTCCGGAGCGGATCCACAGCACCTGCCCGCTGCGAAGACCATCGACCTTGACGTAACGTGCCGTGATCTTGCCATCTTCCGCCCCGGATGTACTCTCACCCGGACCCACGAGCACTACGACTGCAACGAGAGCGATGGAGATAGCTTTTACCGGTGCCGAGATCCTCCTCGCGTTCATCGAGTCTTTCCTCGCATTGGTATTGGGGATCATGTCGTTTCCGGCGCGAACGGAAATGGCACTCACTGGAACTCAGCATTTAGCTGCTCTGTTCCGAAACCTGCCCCGCACTTCGAGTTTTCCTTCCGGGGCGCCATGGCTTGGTGCCGCACTCACGCATTAGGCCACCGCCCTGGCGTTTCGCCTCGCCTCAAAGGTGCAACCGCGGCGGCCAGCCTTCGCCAGTCGCATGCCCGCCGCATCGGCGAGCTGGTGACCCCGCCAACCGGAGCGTCGGAGCGGGCCCCGCCTGCACGCTGGCGAACTGCGCACGGCCAGCAAAATGACCGCGACAGCCTGGGTCACGTCCTCACCTCTGACCAGCGGCGTCTCGAGCACCCGCGCCAAGAAGTTCGGCATGGTGTGTTGTTCGCCGCTCATGAACGGCGGGACCGCCAAGCAGCTCCTGACGCAGGCTCTCCATTAACGCCACGTTGCGATTGTTCTCAAACTCCTGGGCCGAAAGCGGGTGGCTATAGAGGAAGCCCTGCGCATAGTCACAGCCGAGCTCCGCGAGAGCACTTGCCTGCTCCGGGGTCTCCACGCCCTCTGCCACAATTCCGACTTCCAGACACTTGCCCAAGGCGATCACTGACCTGACGATCGCAGAAGAACTCTGCTTGGTGGTCAGACCCGCTACAAAGGCACCATCGATCTTGATCTTGTCCAGCGGGTAAATCTGCAGGTAGTGCAGACTTGAATACCCTGTTCCAAAATCGTCGATCGTGAGTGAAAAACCCAGTTTCTCGAGCTCACAAAGGCGCTGATGGGTGAATTCGCTGTGGGTCATGGCTGTGCGCTCGGTTATCTCCAGGTCCAGGTCACCAGGAGTGACGCCGGCGGCCATGACGCAGCTCATCAGATCGCGAACAAAGCCTTCGTTTTGCAATTGCCTGGCTGAGACGTTGATACTTACCGGCATTCGGGGCAGCCCCGCAGCGCTCCACCTCCTCAGGTGAGAGCATGCCTCCTGAACGACCCACTGCCCAACATCCAGAATGAGGCTCGACTCTTCGGCAATAGGTATGAACTTTGCCGGTGACACTGAACCGAGGTCCGGATGATTCCAGCGGAGCAGCGCCTCAGCACTCGCGATCCTCGCCGTCGATAGGTCGATCACTGGCTGGAAGTACAATTCCAGCTGACCTCGCGCAATGGCCGACCTGAGCTCGCTCTCAATCACCAGCCGGTCCCTCGCATTCCGGCTGAGACTTGGCGTGTAGAAGGAGTGGGTTCCGCGCCCCTCTCTCTTGGACTGGTACATTGCGGAATCCGCTTGTTTCATCAGCTCGGGCAGGCTTTCACCGTCACAGGGGAACAGGCTCACTCCGACACTGACAGACAAACTGATCTGGCAGCCTTCCACGGAGAGGGGCTTCGACAGATGCTGCTTGATGACGTTCGCCAGCCGGGTCGCCGCAGCGACTGCGTCTTGTTCGTTCTCGGCGCCTCCGAGGATAACGAACTCATCGCCCGCGAGTCTCGCAAAGAGATCTCCGGAGGGAAGGAGATGGTCGATGCTTTCCGCGAAAGCCCGCAGCACAGCGTCTCCGTAAAGGTGCCCGTGCACGTCGTTTATGTTCTTGAAGTTGTCGAGGTCGAGGAAGAGCAGAGCGTAAGCCCCACTGCGGCGCTCGAGCCGCTCGGTCGCGAGTTTCTCGAACAGGTTCCTGTTGGGGACTCCCGTCAAGGCGTCGTGGGTGGCAAGGTAGGCGAGCTCGCGCTGCGTCTTCCGGAGATCTGTGAGGTTTTCATGGGCGGCGACAATTCTCTCCACTCCGCCGCATTCGGTTCGCGTTAACTTCGCCACAAACCAACGTTCTTCATTGGGGGCATGGCAGGTGTACTCGAACCGGTACTCTTCCCTCGAACCTGCTATGAGAGCTCGAATGGCCTTCGCCACGCTGGCGGCGATCTCATCGCCCTGACTGGCCGCTCGGTCGCATGCATCGAGGTAGTTTGCTCCAACTCCGGTACTGGAGGGATCAGCACCATTTTCCGCGCTGAAGCGTTCCCACGGCCCGTTGGCGGCACAGATCACTCCATTCTGATCAAGAATGACAATGTGATCGTTCAAGGCAGAAAGAGTTGCGCGAGCCAGATGCTCTGCCTCTCGGCGCTTCCTCTGCTGTGTGACTGCGTGGGTTACATCCGTCCCCTTCAGGAGGATCCGGAGAAATTGCCCGGAGGGCGCATGCATGGGCCGGTAGGAGAACTCGAAGTACCGCCCCGCAGATGCTTTCGACCCGAAACGAACCGGCCCACAGTTCTCATGGCGGCAGTAGGAGTAGTAGACTTCGCGAAGATAGCCGAGTTGACCCGATGTTTCGAACTCCGGCAGCACGTCCCGAAGCCTAACGCCGGGCTCGGCCGGTTCGGCCATCAGGCTGGAAAAGGCCGAATTCCAGTGTGCGAGGCGATAGTCGGGACCCTCGAGAACTGCGACCGGGTGAGCTAATCTGGAGATCGTATACTGGCTTTCGGGCCGGGCGGTTCTGGGGCTTTCTGCGGGAAAATCGTTCATGCACTTCTCCTGACCGGTAGCAGACACACCTCACGCCGGCATCTGAGTGAGGTTCGAACGGTCATCTGCCCCACTCCCAGACCCTTAGCTTTGTAGGTATTAATTCCCTCTTTCGAAACTGCTTTAAAAGTTTAATTCACCCGATTTCCCGCTCGCACAACTGAGCGGCGAAATCTCCATGCCATCAAAACTCCTAGCATCCTTGTGGCAAGCGCCCCGCGGACGTAGTTTACACCCTTGCTCTGCACGGGGTGCCCTTTGGCCAAGATCACGGTTCACAGTTTCAAGGTATTCCACGCCATGAAGGGCGAATATGTCGAAGCCGGCTACAAGGCTACTCGCGAGTGGATCGCGAGGGCGGGGGGCGAAGTCATTCCAGACAGCGAAGAAGAGATCGACGATATCTGCCTGGACGGGACCGGAAGATACTTTCCGGCGAACAAGGAAGGTACCGATTAGCGTTCTGGCCGGGCGCTTAACCACGGCTTGGATGTGATACCTCCACGACCCCTTCATGCGTCATTACCGGGTTGATTGACGGTTGGACCACCTGTAAGCCACGGATGGCCATTGAAAAGGCAAGAAGACGCACATGGCCTGGATGTGCATACCCCGGAGTGAACATGGCTCTCTCGAAACGGCAGATTTCGAACCTCAAGAAGATCATTGCGACAGCCCAGAAGATTCTTGCCACTGAACAGTCAGAAGATACACGCGGAGCAGGAGACGGAGTGATCAGGCGTCGCCGCAGCCGTGTGGAGGCAAGCAAGATGCGTGCTGAAATCCTCACACAGCGCGAGAAGGGGGTCCCGGCAACGCAGCTCGCTAGGAAGTATGGCGTCAGCACCGCCTATGTTTACATGATCAAGAACATCGGCGACTGAACAATATTTCACATCCAAGGTTGTCTTTTGGCTCAGCGCTACAACCCTTTAGCTCAGGAGCGAGTCACATCCGTCGCTTCCTCCTTACCGCCATCGTAGGATGGCGTTAGGGGTTGTCTTGGGGATTCTGGCTGAAGTTGTTATTACAAGATTCGCGGACATGAGCTTTGATTGCGGGACCAGAGCAACAGGCTTGCCGAACCTTCCTCAGCACGAGTGGGTTGACCGAGTCAGACCTCGGCATTTCCTCCTGCCGAACCCCAAAGCACACAGCCGCTCCCATTGACGTCTTCGTTTAGGGAAGTTCAGGAAGACACGCACTGAATCCAGACATGGAACCCTGAAGACTCAGCAGTGTTGCCCGGGGACTTCCAGTGCCGCCTGGATTCTCAGCTCACTGACCGCCCCTGAAAAGGCACGACCTGTCCATCGTCTCTAGCGAGGGTTGGAGCAGCTGGCCGTTCAGTGGCCATAGCTCGTTTCTAGAGTCGGCAGAGACTTTCACCTCCCAAGGTGGTAGAAACTGGAATGGCCTGAAGCCGTTTCCTTGGGGCAGAAGGGCAAGTGGAGGTTGGCCAATGACGCTTGAAGAGCTTTACCGGCTCCTTCGCGCTGGCCATGTTCAAGCCCAGGGAGTCGTCGATACCATTCAGATGCCCCTTGTGGTGCTCGATCAGCATCTATGCGTGACCAATGCCAATCCGGCGTTCCTGAAACAATGTCACGTCAGGCGGGATGAAACGGTTGGCGAGAACTTCCTCCAGCTGGGGAACGGACAGTGGAACAACCCCGAACTCGAGACACTCCTTCGTCGCGTTATCCCCAGGACGGAGATTGTCCTGGGATACGAGATCGACCACAACTTCCCTCACATCGGCCGGCGAACGATGTTGGTGAGCGCCCGGCGTCTGGTTCATCCGGACAGCAACAGCCAATCCATGCTTGTCGTTTTCGATGATGTGACAGAACAGAGGGCTCAGCTCGCCCGGCATGACATCGTCGAGGCCGAGGTGCGGCACCGCTTCAAGAACTTCCTCGCCGTCGTGTCGTCCCTCGCACGGCAGTCTCCGGCAGATGGGCTCTCTGCCGCAGAGTATCGCGATACGCTCCTGGGCAGGATCGATGCTCTCGCAGAGGCTGAACTCTCGGCCTTCCGCAATGAGCCTTGCGAGCTCTCGGAACTGCTGGTGAGAGTTCTGGCACCATATGGTGAACAGGTACAGATCGGTCATTGCCCTCCGCTAAAGTTGGAGGCGCGGCGCGCAGCATCGCTGAGCATGGTCCTCCATGAGCTGGCCACCAACGCAGCGAAGCATGGTTCCCTCTCCGTGACTGGAGGCCGGGTCCTGATTAGAGCCACTGTTATCCGGGGCCAACACTCGCGACTGAGCATTCATTGGCGCGAAGTGGGAGGGCCCTCGCCTGAGGGCGACCCGCAAAAGGGCTTCGGAAGCAAATTGATCCAAATGGTTGCAACTCATCAGTTGGGGGGCAGCGCTGATCTTCACTTCCGCCCTGAGGGACTCACCGCTGAGATCTCAATTCCGCCCGCGGGGTGAGTGGATCCCGCGGAGCCATCCTGTCCCTGCTCTCCGGCCACCTGCATCTGGTTACGCAGCCGGAACTCGAGCACGACCGTCGTGGAGCGCTTGAGAGGCAGGAGTTCACCGCCGTTCGAGGGGTTCAACAATGTGGCTAACGTTTGGTAGACTTCTGACTGGATCCCCTAGCATTATGATAGCAGGGAGAGAGCGAGCCGATGTCCAAGCCCAAGGTCACCTATTTCGATTTCCCCGGAAGCCGGGGCGAGGAAGTGCGATTGGCTCTGGTACTCGCCGGCGTTGACTTTGACGATTATCGGGTCGGGCGCGCGGAATTCGCCAGGATCAAGCCAGATCTACCATTCGGGACCCTTCCCACTCTCGAGGTCCCCGGCCACGGCGTGCTTGTGCAGACGAATGCAATACTGCGCTTGATCGGTCGCCTTCACGGTCTGCATCCCGGGGATCCTTGGGAGGGTGCGAGGCACGATGCAGTGTTGGAAGCTTGCGAGGACCTGCGCCAACGTCTCTCGGCAACTTCACGCATGTCGGATGCAGCGGAAAAGAAGGCGGTCCGACAAGCGCTCGTGGCAGACTTTATTCCGCGCTGGGCAGAAGGCATCGAAGGGCTGATCGGCGAGGGCTCATTCGTTGGTGGGACTCGGCCCGCCGTCGCGGACATCAAGATCTATATGATCCAAAAGGCATTGAGCAGCGGAACGTACGATGACATTCCCCCAAAGATCCTCGACCGCTTCGCCAGAGTACAAGGCGTGGCCCAAAGGATCGCGAGCCACCCCGCGGTGCTAGCGTGGATCAGACGGGCGTGAGAATGTGAAGCCCGGTTGGAACCTTGATAGATGCGCGTCTATCGGCTGTCGAAATTCTTGGACTGAGACTGTCTTCACGGAATCCTGCGGCCGGATCGAGCAGTGGATCGGAACCGAAAATCCCTAGTCGGTCGGCAACGCAGACCTACGGAGACCCGCTCGCCTCAGTCCCTCCACATAGAGGTCCACAAAGGACGGGTCAGAAAAATGACTCAGGTCCTTCCTCGCCGTGGAAAGACTGTAGTCCGGACGGCGGTACAGAAGGCCGCGCAGGGCTTCTTGCGCCTGCTCGGGCCTGTTCGCCACACCCAGAACTGCCGCCAGCGTGACCCAAGGCCAATGAGTTGCATTTGGAGCGCGGGCGGCGGCTCGTGCATCCCGTTCCGCATTTGCAAGGCTGCCAAGCGCGAACTGTGCTTCGGACCGGTCGTGCAGGAACGTCCACCGATGGGGGTCGTGCGGATTCAGCTCGACGGCCGCATCAAGGAGGCGAACCGCGTCCTTCGCCTGGCCGGCGTAGCAGAGCGTCTGGCCGAGCGCGAAGTGGAGTTGTGCCAGGCTGGGATCCAGCCCGACCGCAGCCTCGAGTTCCGGAATGGCGTCGTCGAACTTGCGACTTAGCGCCCAGGCGCGGCCAAGCGACATGCGCCCGAGCGCATTCTTGGGATCGAGCGCCACGGCCTGGCCTGCACCTGTCATGGCGCGCCTCAACACCGTGTCGCGTGCTTCGGCCGATCCGTACCAATAGAGTTGGATGTCCACGTATGACAGCCGCGCATGAGCGGATGCAGACATGGGATTCTGCTGGATGGCCTTTGCAAAGTATGCCCGCGCATTGACCAGGCTCTCGTGCGTGAAGCGGTACAACTCGCGTGAGCCCTTCCAATAGGCGGCGTGAAAATCAAGCCCATCTCCGGAGGCCACCTCGGCCTTCGTCGTTTCATTGGCCTCGATCTCGGTGCGGATCGTGGCCGCGAACCTTCTGGCAAGCACGTCGTCCAGCGTGGGCAGACCATCCATGATGGGAGCGCGGCGCTCCACCCACAGGAGCCGCCCATCCACCCCGTCGATCAGCCTGAGCGTGACAGCCGGAGAGCCGCCCATGTGGCGAACGCCTCCGTCCACAATGTATTGTGCATCCATCTGGCCTGCGAGTTGACGGACGTCGGACGGAAGCCCGTTGCTGTCGAAACTGTTATCGTGAGGCGTCATGACCGCCAGGCTGCGGTCACGAGAGAGACAGGCGGCGAGGTCCTCGGTGAGCGCGTCGGCAATCTCGCTTGCAATGTGATCGTCGCCCGCGAGCCGCAGTGGCAGCACGGCGACACACGGCCAGGTCCTCCTGTTGAGATAGGGCGACGTCGCCTCGCTCGAAGATTGGGCCCCCCGGGCGACGGCAGCGGGTCCGCCGGCCGCAGAGGGAGGACGGCGGGTCTCGCCCAATGGCGCGGCGGTGCCGGATGCCTCCAATGAGGGTCCCGGAACCCCGCTGGCGGTTTCGATGACGGAGCCGACAAAGCGGAACCCGCATCCGTGGATGGTCCGGATGTAGCGCTGTCGCTGCCCGTCGTCGCGAAGTACCCGCCGCGCAGCGCTGACGGCACTCGAAATTGCGGCATCCGATATTATTCGACCCTGCCAGACCGCCGCGACCAACTCGTCCTTGGACACCATCCGATCACGCCGTTCGATGAGATTCACGATGAGATTCAGGACTTTTGGCTCGACGTGCACAGACACGCCAGAGGCGATCACCTCCCGCGTTCCGGTGTCGATGACAAGAGAGTCAAACGCGTATCTCACAACCAAGAATTACCACAGCCGCCCAACCTTTCATACCCCGCCGGCGGGTCCTGGCGCTCTTCATCTGCATTGACCTTCACTTTCTTCGGAGAGCGGCTCAACGTCCACGTTCCCGCAGGCTGCTCCTACACGGCCCGCATGCCGCTGGCCCAGCATTGGCAAACGACTGACTTCGATGCTGCAATGGGTTATCGTTTCCGCTTCTCACTCGGGCCACGGCAGGCGGGCCCATGAGGGCGAGACCGTGGGCCGGCGGCCGGACACAGATCGGAAACCGCATTGATCACGAAGAACCTTACCATTGCAGGCCTGTTCACCGCACTCGACAATCAGGCGGTGGAAAAGCGCATCGCGGCGCTCCGCGGCGTTCATCATGCCCATGTCAACCCGACGGCCGCCTCCGCTTCCGTGATGTTCGATCCCCTCGTCGTCACAGAGGTCGAACTCGTGGCGGCGATCAGGGCATGCGGCGTGCATTGCAGCGGCGAAGCGGTGCCGAACCACGTCTGCCCGCCAGGAGCCGGAACGCCCGTTTCTCATGCTGCACATGAGGCGGCCGGTGCAGCCGGGCATGACATGCATGCCGACATGGGCCACGGGCCCGGCGGCGACATGAAGGCCATGGCGCGCGACATGCGGAACCGGTTCTTCGTGGCGCTGGTCTTCACCCTTCCGGTGTTCCTGTGGTCCGAGATGGGTCACATGATCGGCTTCACTGCGCCTCCACCTTTCGGCATCGACCGCAACGTGCTGCTCTTCGTCTTCGCGGCCCTCGCGGTCGTCTATCCCGGCTGGCCGTTCTTCAGGGCGGCTTTCCGGGCGCTGCGGAATGGCGTGCTGAACATGGCCGTCCTTGTGCTGATGAGCGTCGGCACCGGCTACACATTCAGCGTGATTTCGACCTTCTTCCTCGAAGGCGTGCAGTTCTTCGAGGCGGCGGCCATGCTGATGGTGTTCATCCTGCTGGGCCACTGGCTGGAGATGCGCGCGCGCGCCGGTGCCTCCGATGCGATCAGGGCACTGATGGATCTCGCCCCGCCCAAGGCGGTGGTGTTGCGCAAGGGCGCCGAAGTGGAGGTGGCCACGGCCGAGGTGATGCTGGACGACACGGTGGTCGTGCGGCCTGGCGGCAAGATTCCAGTGGACGGCACGATCATCGAGGGCTCCTCTTCCGTCGACGAGTCGATGCTCACGGGCGAATCCCTTCCTGTTTCGAAGAGACCGGGCGATATCGTCATCGGTGCCACGATCAACAAGAGCGGCCTCATCCGCTACAGGGCCACGAAGGTCGGAGCGGACACGGCGCTGGCACAGATCGTCAAGCTCGTGCAGGAGGCGCAGAATTCAAAGGCTCCTTCGCAGATGCTGGCAGACCGAGCCTCGCAGTGGCTGGTGCTGGCGGCCCTCGTGGTCGGCGTGGCGACCTTCCTGGCCTGGTATGGGGTGATGGGCGCGTCGCTTGTCTTCGCGGTCACCCTGATGATCACCGTCTTCGTGATCGCCTGCCCCGATGCGCTGGGTCTCGCAACGCCGATGGCCATCATGGTGGGCACCGGGCTTGGCGCCAACCATGGCATTCTCATCAAGAACGCCCAGGCGCTCGAGGATGCGGCGAAGCTCGACGCCATCGTGTTCGACAAGACTGGAACCCTGACGCAGGGAGCGCCGCAGGTGGTCGACATCGTGACTGCCGAAGGCACCAGCACGGAAGAGCTTCTTTCTGCGGCGGCCTCCCTCGAGGCCAACTCGGAGCATCCGCTGGCCAAGGCGATCATGCAGCGGTCGGAAGGTCTTGCCATTCCGGCTTCGGCCGATTTCGCGAACGTGGAGGGCCAGGGCGCCCGGGCGCTGGTGGAGGGGCAAGAGGTGCTCGCGGGCAGCGCCAGGTTCATGACGGACCAGAAGGTCGGGTGGGCCGGCATGGAGCCAATGTCGAACGAGCTCCAGGGGGCGGGCCGCACCGTCGTGCATGTCGCCAGAAGTGGGAAACTCCTTGGCCTCATCGCCATCGCCGATGCGGTTCGCCCCACCTCCCGCACAGCCATCGAGTCGCTGCGGGCACGGGGCGTGAAGGTCGTCATGCTCACTGGCGACAATGCCGGCACTGCGGGCCGGATCGGCAAGGACCTCGGGATCGATGTGGTGCTCGCCGACGTGCTGCCGGGCCAGAAGGCAGACAAGGTCAAGGAGCTTCAGGCACAGGGTTGGCGGGTCGGCATGGTGGGGGACGGCGTCAATGATGCCCCTGCCCTCACCCAGGCGGATGTCGGGTTCGCCATTGGTGCGGGAACCGACGTTGCCATGGAGAGCGCCGACGTCGTGCTCATGAAGAGCGACCCCTTCGATGTGGTGCGGGCGATCACCATCTCCCGGGCAACCCTGCGCAAGATGCACCAGAACCTGTGGTGGGCCGTCGGCTACAATGCGCTCGCCTTCCCGGTCGCCGCGGGCGTCTTCTATCCCTTCACGCTGAGCCCCGAGATGGCGGCCATGTCGATGTCGGGTTCAACCGTGATCGTCGCGGTCAATGCCCTGATGCTCAGGCGCACGCAGCTCGCCCCAGGGCAGAAAGACCCCATGCAGAGGGTGCCAGCTTCGGTTCCGCAAACCTGATGTCATTCATGATCAAACCTCCGGTTCGCTGCAGTTGAAAACCCGGCGTTCAGGCCGGTCGCGCCGGTGCGTCACTTTGGTACCCCGTGAGATATGGAGCGACGAGTTTCGCGAGCAGCGGACCCACATCGAGCCTTGCCGCCGCGCCCGGTATGGTGTTGGTCGTCACCACCTCCGCACCGGCCTCCTCGAGCCGCGCTTTGGCATCCTCCGCGAGGACGCCGTGCACTGCCAGACATATGGGTGAGGCGAAACCCAGTCGGACGAGCTGGCGGACGGCAACCTCCATGGTCTTGCCCGAGGAGATCACGTCGTCGACGAGAACGGGCGTGCGACCTTGGAACACCCCCAGCCCCGAGAAGGTGATCGATACGTCCCGGTCGCCGCGCCGCGTCTTCTGCATGACGATGTGCGGAGCCCCGGCCGCGGCGGCGACGGCCGCCACCCACTGTTCGCTCTCCTCGTCCGGACCAAGCATGAAAACCCTGCCTTGCCTCGGCCGGAGATAGGCGGCGAGCACCGGGGCCGCGTGCCCCACGCCGACTGGCACCGTGTAGAGCTCATCAAGAGACTTGTAGCGATGGAGATGGGGATCGACCGTGACGATCCAGTCGAAGGAGGCGGACACAAGGCGCGCGAAGCCCCTGGAGGTGACCGCCTCCCCGTCGTTGAACTGCTTGTCCTGCCGCATGTAGGCAAGGTAGGGGGCGACAAGCCCCACACGAATCGCACCCTGGTCCCTCAGCGCGGCAGCAGCGAGGAGCAGCGGCAGCACTTTGTGATCGGGGTTGAACAGCGAGCAGGCGAGCGCCACCGAGCGCCCTGCCACAGGCGTCAGGAACCGGAGATAGCTCTCCCCGTCGGGGAAGATGCGATGTTCGAGCCGTCCATCCTCCACCTTCAGGAGGCCGGACAGGGAAGAAGCCAGCGCCTCGTTGCCCGGCATGGCGAAGATCACCGGCCTCATGTCTGGGTAATCCCAATGATGTCACCGTGGGCGCGAGCAAAGCTCAAGGCATAACCGAGTTCTCCCCGCGTCTGCGCATGGACGGTGTAGAGAGGCTGGCCCCTCTCCACCGGCGTTCCCAAAGCCGCATGGAAGTCGACCCCGGCGAGCGGATCGTGGGGAGCGCCGGCAAGCTTCGCCACCTTTGCCAAGCGGCGGTTGTCGATGGCCGTCACCCTGCCGGGCCGCTCGGCGAGGATCTCGGCGCGATGATCCGCCACTTTAGGCTCACGCATGCCGCCCTGCGCCTCGCAAATCGCCTGGAATTTCCTCCAGGCCGCCCCCGTGGCAAGCAGACTGCGTGCCCTCGCGATTCCCGCGCCTTCCGGGCAGGCCCCCATCAGTTCGAGAAGCCGGGCAGAGAGAGCCACTCCACGCGAGGCCAGTTGGGCGGAAGCGCCGGAACGGTTCTGCAGAACTTCCAGAACGTCACGTGCTTCGAGGGATGGCCCGATCCCGCGGCCCACGGGCTGAGAGCCATCGGTCTGCACGATCCTCAACTCCAGGCCAAAGGCGCTGGCGACATGCCGGAACCTTGCTTCGAGGCGCGAAGCGGCCTCCATCGTTCGCAGCTTCGCGGTCGGGCCAACGGGAATGTCGAGCACCACATGGGTTGAACCGGCCGCGATCTTCTTTGACAGCACCGAGGCCACCAGCTGTCCCTCGCTGTCGAAATCGAGGGGACGTTCGACGCTGATGAGGATGTCATCCGCCGGGCTGAGCTGCATGGCGCCGCCCCACACGATGCAGCCGCCCTCCCGCTCGACCACCCGGCGCATGGCAGCGATGTCGAGATCGACACGGGTCAGCGTTTCCATGACGTCTGCCGTGCCGGCAGGCGAAGTGATGGCGCGCGAGGATGTCTTCGGTATGACCAGTCCCGCCGCCGCGATGATGGGAACCACGATCATGCTGGTGCGGTTCCCCGGCAGGCCGCCGATGCAGTGCTTGTCGGCGACCTTTTCCGCCGGCCAGCTCAGCCTCTGCCCTGCACCGGTCATCGCCGCCGTCAGAGAGACCGTTTCGGCAGCATCGAGGCGGTCGCCGGCGCAGGCGGTGACGAACGCAGCGAGGTGAATGTCGTCGTAGCGCCCGTCGGTAACCTCCCTGATGATGAGGTCGATCTCGGAAGGCTCGAGTCCCCCGCCATACACCTTCTTCCGGAGATAGCTGTCAGAGGCGAGCGGTACGGGATGGGACAGTTCGACAGATTGGCCGATCTGGGCACCCAAAGCCTTCCAGGCGGCCTCCGACAGCGACACCTCATGGACGCTGAGAAGGTCGTCGCCCACCGTGTTCAGCGTGGCCACGATGTGACGCCCATTCATGCGCACGGAAATGCGGGAGCGCACCTCGAAGCCCTCCGAGCGGCAGACCTCGCAATCGCGGTTCATGAAGACCACGAATTCGCGATATGTGTCTATGTCGAGGCGACGGAGCCTGAGAGCGGCACTGCCGTTGCCGCGCTGTGATTGCGTCTCCAATCCTGATGCTCCTCTCTCGCCCGAAACCGCTTTCGGTACACCATGAGAGGAGCATCATTAGCAGGCCCTTCGACCTCGAGGAAACCCGCAGTTCCCCGCTCCACCCGGCTCAGGGCGTGATCGGCGAACATATGCCTGCCGGCACCGTTTCTCCTTCGAGGCCGGCACTCCGGTTCTTACACCTCAGGGTGCGATGTTCTGGTTGAGCCGGAACAGGTTGTCGGGATCGTACTTGCGCTTGACCTGCTGGAGGCGGGAATAGACGGCTTCGCCCAGAGCGTTCCGGACAAGACCGTGATCCTCGCCGAGGCCGGGAAAGTTGAGGTAGAGCCGTCCGGTGGAATGGCGCTGCATCTGCGTCCACGTCCTTTTCACCCAACCGATATTGGCCTCGTCATCTGCCGCGTCCGACCAGATGGCATCGAGGCTCAGCATGAAAGGGGCCGAGCGGTCGCCAAATGCGGAGGCATCGGGTGCCACGCGCTGCATGGCGCCGCCGAATTTCCAGATCGAGGCGTAGGTCATCTCCGAGGGGCGCTGCGCGAGATGCGCGGTGATCTCGTGGACCACCTCGTCATCCAGTCCCTTCAGGTAAGTTGATTTCCAGTAACAGCGGTCCCGTCCCTTGGGAAAAATCGCGTCGTAAAGCGTCTGGATCACGCGGTATGGCATGGGAGCGCTCATGTCGAGGAGAGGCTCGCCGAAGGAGCGCAGCGGCGCGATAACGCGCTCGCCCTCTTCAGCCGGGCCGTCATAGACATGGGCGAGTGCCACGACACGGCGGCCCCACATCTGCTCGGGGTATCCCGGATCCTGCGGAATGGTCGAGAACTCCGCAAGTCCGCTCAGCCGTTCCGGCGCGGTCGCCATGAAGTCGCGCCACAGCGGAACAATCTCGTTGGCACGCTCCTCGGGATAGATGGGGGCGCAGAACATGAGTTCGGGCGGAATCTCGTGCAGCGCGAACTCGAAGCTCACCACGACGCCGAAGTTCCCCCCGCCACCACGCAGCGCCCAAAGCAGTTCGGGGTTCTCCGTCGCGCCGGCATGAACCAGCCGGCCATCCGCCGTCACCACATCGGCGGCCATGAGATTGTCGCAGCTCAGGCCATGGCGGCCGCGAAGCCAGCCGATGCCGCCCGACAGGGTCAAGCCCGCAACCCCGGTGGCGGAGATGAGGCCCCCAGGGGTGGCGCGGCTGAAGGGCGCCGTGGCAGCATCGACATCGATCCACTGCGCGCCGCCTTCGATATAGGCGCGGTCCAGGGTTGGCGAGAGGCGGACGCCATTCATCAGCGACATGTCGATCATCAGGCCGGCCTCGCACACCGCATAGCCGGCCACGTTGTGCCCGCCCGAGCGGATGGCGATCGGCAGGCGATGGTCACGGGCGAAACCGACAGCCGCCACGACATCGGCAGCATTGCGGCAGCGGGCGATCAGCAAAGGCCGGCGGTCGATCATGCCGTTCCACACGACACGGGCGGCATCGTAGCCGGATTGTCCGGGCTCCAGCAATTCCCCCCTCAGTTTCGATCTAAGCGTGTCGATCTCGCCGCCCGTGAATTTCCGGCCCAGTTTGTCAGCCATGGCTTTCTCCTCCGGTGAGAGCCCACCCTAGTCGCTCGCGCCGCTACACGCTAAAGTCGATAGGACACGGAACAGGTCATTTGTGCCATGGCGAAGGTGCCTGAGCCATTGAAGGTCGCGGTGGTGGGGGTGCCGGAAGTGACGGCCTCCACGCTGTTCGGGATGTTCGACCTGTTTTCCTCTCCTGGCCGTGACTACCAGTTCATCACCCGCGGTGTTCCCGGAGAGCAGCGGATGATGCCTTACATCGTCGCGAGGAGTCAGCGGGCCTTTTCCGCGGCGAATGGCGTGCGCGTGACCCCGCATCACAGTTTCGCAACTGCTCCGCAGCCCGACATCGTGTGCATTCCGGATTTCTTCGTGAACCCGGGCGACAGCGTGGCGGGACAATACGCTCCCGAAGCGAAGTGGCTGCGCGAGGTGCATGCAAGAGGCGCGGTACTCGCCAGCGCATGCTCGGGTGCGGTGCTGCTCGGCGAGGCGGGGCTTCTCGCCAATTGCGACGCGACCATCCATTGGGGCTATGCGAAGACCCTTACCAACAACTATCCCGGCGTGAAGGTGTACCTCAACCAGCCGCTGGTGATGAGCGGCCAGGCGCAGCGCATTGTCATGGCGGGGGGCGGCACCAGCTGGCAGGATCTTGCACTTTATCTCATCGCGCGGCACGTCGGACTGAAGGAGGCGATCGAGGTCGCCAAGACCTACATGCTGGAGTGGCACGAGCTGGGCCAGCAGCCCTTCGCCACGCTGCTGTCCTTCCGCCAGACGGGTGATGCGGTGATCAACAGGTGCCAGTCCTGGGTGGCGGAGAATTACCGAACTGCCTCTCCCGTGGCCGCCCTGGTGGAGGTTTCCGGCCTCACCAAGAGGACATTCATGCGGAGGTTCCAGGAGGCCACGGGGATGACGCCGCTCGACTATGTGCACGCCCTGAGACTCGAGGAAGCAAAGCAGATGCTCGAGACGGGAGATGAGAGCATCGAGTCCATCGCCAACGAGGTGGGTTATGAGGACACGAGTTTCTTCGGCCGTCTCTTCCGCCGAAAGGTGGGGCTTGCGCCCGGCGAATACCGCCTGCGCTTCGGCGCGCTTCGCAAGGTCTTACGTTAGTTCGAACCCTCGTTCCGCCGAATTCATCAGTCAGACGGCTGAGCACCTTCATAACCGGCCACGATCGCCAGATCCATGACGGAGCGGCCCTTCCTCAAGGCAATCGCGTCCGCGTATTCAGGTGATCCGTAGCAATCGAGCGCAGCCTGGTAGGTCGGAAATTCGATGACGACGACGCGGGAGCGCGGGCTGCCCTCGGGGGCCTCGCGCGGGCCGCCGCGCACGAGGAAGCGGCCGCCATATTTACGGAATGCCCGGGCATTCTCGGCGATGTAGGCCTTGTAACCTTCAGGATCATGCACATCGGCGAATGCGACCCAGTAACCTCTCGGCATGGCGGCCCCTCTCCTTTTGGCGGTTGTCAGAACCCGAGGCGCGCGAGTTCCGCCTCGATGCGCGACCTGGCATTACCGTCACGAATCGGGAAGGCGGCGCGGAATTGCGCGGCATCCGCCCCGGGCTTGCGTCGGCGCGCCTCCTGGGACCAGCGCTCGGCCTGCTGGCGACGGCCGTCGAGGCCGTTCGCCACGGCGGCGATCATCGCGATGAGGTGATGCGCGCCCGGCGTCGACGCGGCTCGATCTCCCCAGCGCGCGGCGGCGCGCGTGTCGCCCGCCTGGAGCAGGGTTAGCGTGCGCACGCCATACATGCCGTAGAGAAGAGGGTCGAGCGGGCTGAGCAACAGCGCGGTGTCGAGACTTGCGTTCACCTCCTCCGCATTTCCCGTCAGCATGGAGGTGAAGGCGCGGGCATAGAATCCCTGCGCATAGTTGGGGTTGAGTTCCACCGCGCGCTGCAGCCAGCCGCGTGCCGCCTCGGGCTCGGCCGTGAGCCAGAAGGAGCGGCCCATGTTGAAGTGGGTGAAGGGGTCGAGCGGGTCGAGCTCCATGGCGCGCTCGGCATGGCGGCGCGACTGAAGAGCCGCGGCGGGCGCCTCCGGGCCCAACTGCAGAAAGGCCTCGAGGAAGCTCGTGAAGGACAGCCCGGCATGGGCGCGCGCGAAATGGGGGTCGACCGCCACGGCGCGCTCGAAATGCTGTCGCGCCTGGAGGACAGCGTCGGCCGTGAAACGGTAGAGCTGGTGCAGACCGAGGTGGAAATTGGCCCAGGCATCGAGCCGCTCCGTGCCCCGGAGCGTGGCACCCCGCGCCTCGTTCTCGGGAACGTGAAGGTCGAGCGCCGCCACGACGCGGACGACGATGCGCTTGCGCAGATCCTCGATGCCGTCGAGCGGGGCGGACAGGCGGTCGCCCCAGATCACTTCGTTGCGGCCCGCATCCGCAAGTTCGAGCGTCACGGCGACAGTGCTGCCGCTCGCCTCGATGAGGCCCGAGAGCACGTAACGGGCTCCGAGGGCCGTGCCGACGAGCTCGAGTTCCGGCTCACGGAATCGGAAGGAGGAGCCGCGTGCGATCACCGCAAGCCAGCGCAGCCGCGACAGGGCCTGGATGATCTCGTGCGGAATTGCATGGGAGAGAATGGCGAGCTCCGGAGCCACCGCAAGCGGGCGGAAGGGGAGGACGGCAATCGAGGGCCGGGTCAGTTCCGCCGCGTTCGCAAGTTGGGGCTGAGGCGCCTCTTCGCTCTCCGAGGCGACGGAGGCAGTCTCGTGCAGCGGGGCGACGAAACGGTAGCCGCGGCCGTGAATGGTACGGACAACCTCCTGCCGCTTGCCATCGTCGCCCACCGCCTGCCGCGCCGAGCGGATGCGGCTTGCGATGCTGGCATCGGATGCAATTCCGCCGTTCCAGATCGCGGCGACGATCTCGTCCTTGCTCACCATGCGCTCGCGGTGGCGCACGAGGTGGATGAGAAGCGCCAGCACCTGAGGCTCGAGCCGGACCGGCGCGCCGCCACAGGTCAGCTCGAAGCGGTCCGGGTCGATGCAATATGCGCCGAAGGTCCAAACCATGCCAAAGGATACTCCAGAAAAGAGAATTTCTGCATGAATTCTTCAGGAATGCATCAAGCAAGGGGCCGCTTCGGAGCGTAGTTTCCCCCTTGAAGGGCAACGGAGCTTCCGCTGCCCACCCGTCCCATTCAACCTCAGGAGGAACGACATGGATGCAAGGGCCATTCGCACAACGTCAGGCCGTGGTCGCCTGTTCGACAGCATTCTCGAGACGATCGGCAACACGCCGGCGATCCGGGTGAACAACCTCGCGCCAGCAGGCGTGAGGCTCTATGTGAAGGCGGAGTTCTTCAACCCAGCAGCATCCGTCAAGGACCGCCTGGCCATCAGCATCATCGAGGCCGCGGAGCGGTCCGGGGCGCTGAAGCCGGGCCAGACGGTGGTGGAGGCGACGAGCGGCAACACCGGAATAGGCCTTGCCATGGTGTGCGCGCAGAAGGGCTATCCGCTGGTCGTCACGATGGCGGACAGCTTCTCGGTGGAGCGCCGCCGGCTGATGCGCATGCTGGGAGCGAAGGTCGTGCTCACGCCACGGACCGAAAAGGGCACCGGCATGTACATGAAGGCGGTGGAGCTTGCCGAGAAGCACGGCTGGTTCCTGGCCCGGCAGTTCGAAACGCCGGCCAACGCCGACATCCACGAGGCGACCACGGCGCGCGAGATCATCGGCGATTTCGCAGGCGACAGGCTGGACTACGTGGTGACCGGCTATGGGACCGGCGGCACGGTGACCGGGCTGGCGCGCGTGCTCCGCCGGGAACGGCCGGAGACGAAGATCATTCTCTCCGAACCTGCCAATGCCGCGCTCGTCAGCAGCGGTACCGCGCAGGAGCGGGGTGCCGACGGGTCGCCCAAGTCAAGCCATCCGGCCTTCCAGCCGCACCCGATACAAGGCTGGACGCCCGACTTCATCCCCTTGGTGCTCCAGGAGGCCCTCGACAACGGCGGCTATGACGAGCTGATCCCCGTTTCAGGCGCCGACGGCATGGCATGGGCGAAGAAACTCGCCTCCCGCGAGGGAATCCTCACCGGCGTTTCTGGGGGGGCAAGCATTGCCGTCGCCATGCATGTCGCCGAACGCGCCGCGCCTGGTTCCGTCATCCTCGCGATGCTCCCGGATACGGGCGAGCGCTACTTGAGCACCCCGCTCTTCGAATCCATTCCCGAGGGCATGGATGAAGAGGAACGGTCGCTCTCGGAATCAACACCCGGATATCGCATCGCGTGATCAATCCGAACACGGAGAAATGTCCATGAACATCGACCCTCGCCTCACCGGTGGTGACGGACTCGACCCTGCCGACTGGGCGGACTCCGCCGCTGCAGCCCATCGCATGGTTGATTATGCGGTCACCCGCCTCCGGGAGGCGGGTGACCGGCCTGTCTGGCAGCCGATGCCGGAGAGGGTGCGCGCCGCATACGACGCCCCTCTCCCGCATGGACCCCAGCCTCTGTCCGGCATCCTGGACGAAATGCAGCGCAACCTCTTCCCCTACGCCATGGGGAACATTCATCCGCGCTTCTGGGGCTGGTACATGGGGTCGGGCGACTTCACGGGAGCACTGGGCGACTTCCTCGCGGCGATCGACGGCTCGAATCTCGGAGGCGGCGACACGGCGGCAAGCCTTGTCGACCAGCAGGTGACGCGCTGGATCGTTGAGATGACGGGCTTTCCGGCAGGAGCAAGCGCAGCGCTGGTGAGCGGCGGTTCTATGGCCAACATCGTAGGGCTGACGGCGGCACGAAACGCCATGGCGGGCGTCGATCTCCATCACGAGAGCGTTGCCGACATCCCCGCTCCCTTGCGCTTCTACGCCTCCGACCAGGTTCACAGCTGCCACATGAAGGCAATGAACCTGCTCGGTCTCGGCAGCAAGGCGCTGCGCAAGGTAGCCTCGGACGGTGCGCTGCGCATGGATGTCGAGGCATTGCGCGCGGTGATCGCCGAGGACCGGGCCAAGGGCCTACGGCCGGCCTGCGTGATCGCCACCGCCGGCACCACCAATACCGGCGCCATCGACCCACTGCCCGCCATCGCTGATCTTTGCCGCGAGGAGGGCCTCTGGCTTCACATCGACGGCTGCATCGGCGCGCTGATCGCGCTCGCACCCGGGCACAGGCACATGATCGCGGGGATGGAGCGGGCAGACTCGCTGGCCCTCGATCTCCACAAGTGGCTGCATGCGCCTTTCGACGTCGGATGCGCCGTGCTGCGCGACCGCGAGCTCCACCGCAGCACCTTCGCCGAGCACGCCGAATACCTCACGCAGGCGAAGCGCGGCTTGTCGGCGGGAGAGTTCCTCTTCGACTACACCCTGGAGACCACCCGCGGCTTTCGGGCGCTGAAGGTGTGGATGATGCTGAAGCATCACGGTGCCGACGCCTTCGGCAGGCTGATCGACCGCAACATCGAACAGGCGCGGCACCTCGCGGCGCTGGTCAGGGCCAGCGGGAAGCTCGAGCTCATGGCTCCCGTGGAGACATCGATCGTCTGCTTCCGGCACAATCCCGGCGGAATGGACGAGGATTCGCTTCGCGCCCACAACACGGAGATCCTGTTGCGCCTGCAGGAGAACGGCATCGCCGTGCCGTCCGACACGACGATCCGCGGCCGCTATTGCCTGCGCGTGGCGATCTGCAACCATCGCACCCGTAACGAGGACCTCGACCTCCTCGTCAGCGAGGTGCTGCGGATCGGCGATGAGGTGGCTTCAGCCTGACACGGCGCAGTTGTGTGCCGCCTCGCCCTTGCGAAGAACACGGAGCAGCCATGCCGGAAGCGACAGCTCTCACTGTTGCCGCATGCATGGCCGAGCCATAAAGTCTCTCCGGCCAATACGTTCGGCACGGCAGCTGGAAGGGCGATGTGAGGGACGATCAGGCTCGCATTGAAGTCGGCCGCGTCTACGATCCTCTGGATCATTCGGGTGCCTTGCGCCTGCTCGTGGACAGGCTGTGGCCGCGCGGGGTTTCGCGGCAGGAGCTGCAGCTCGAAGCCTGGATACCGCAGGTGGCGCCGAGCACGGAGCTGCGCAAGTGGTTCGCACATGATGTGAGGAAATGGCCGGAACTCCAGCAGCGTTACCGCGCCGAGCTCGCCGCCAATCCCGACGCCGTGGAACACTGCCTTGCATGGTGCCGGAAGGGGCAAGTGCGGCTCCTCTATGCCGCCCGCGACCGCACGCAAAACCACGCCGTCGTGCTGCGCCAGTATCTCGAGGAACAGATCACCAGGAAGGATCGACCGAAATGAGAGGCACCCCAGCACTTCGCACGCCGCTTTGCAGCCTGCTCGGCTGTGACTTTCCCGTGCTTCTCGCCGGAATGGGTGGCGTCTCGCGCTGGGAACTCGCCGCCGCAGTAGCCGAGGCGGGTGGCTATGCCATGCTCGGCATGGTGCGGGAAGATCCCGCCCTCATCGCCAGCGAAGTACAGGCCCTGCGGCAGGCGACGGCCCGCCGCTTCGCCGTGAACGTCATCCCCGCGGCGACCGAGCAGGGCCTGCTCGATCGCCAGATCGCGACCTGTCTCGAACTCGGCGTCACCGACTTCACATTTTTCTGGGATGTGGTTCCGGATGCGGTGAGCCGGGTGAAACGGCATGGCTGTTTCCTCCTGCACCAGGTCGGCACGCTGGAGGCGGCCCGGCAGGCGGAAGACGCTGGCGCCGACGTCCTGATCGCACAAGGTGTCGAGGCCGGAGGGCACGTGCACGGTCGCACCGGAACGCTGGCGCTGGTCGAGCAGATCGTCGGCAGAACGCGCCTGCCGGTGGTGGCTTCGGGCGGCATCGCGACGGGAGCGGGGCTGGCGGCGGCGCTGAGTCTCGGTGCGCAGGGGGTGCAGTGCGGCACCGCCTTCCTCGCCACGACGGAGTCATTCGCGCATGACTACCACAAGCGCCGCATCGTTGAAGCGGGCGCCGAGGATACCGTTCTCACCGATGTCTTCGTCCTCAACTGGCCTGCCCATGCCGCGGTGCGCGTGATCGCCAACAGCATCACCGCAAAGCTCGGCTTCACGCTCCTGGGGCATGATCCGGAGAGCCTGCCGCGCGAAATCATCGCCCATGAGGGCGAGCGTCCGCTCCATCGCTACAGCACCGATTCCCCTCTGCGCATCACCACGGGCGATCTGGAGGCGATGGCGCTCTACGCGGGCCAAGGCGTTGGCGCAATAAAGGACATCGTGCCCGCGGGAGAGCGCCTGCGGCGGATCGTGGGCGAGGCCGAGGAATGCCTGGCCCGGCTGTCGCAGAAGGACTATGCGGAGGCGAGCGAGGCATGAGCGGGGGGGGTCCCGCCGATCTCCCCGGATGGCGGAGTGGCGAACGCAAGAGGCTCCGCGCCGAGCGGCTGGCGGTCTCCGCCGAAGAGCGCGGCATGCTTGCCCATGAGATCGCCCGCCATCTCGACCGCCTGGTGGCGGAGCAACTCGGCTCCGTGGCGGGCCGCGTGATCTCCGGCTACTGGCCGATCAAGGCAGAGCCCGACCTCCGCTTCTGGATGGAGGCGATGAGCGGGCGCGGGGCCTGCATGGCGCTTCCCGTGGTGGAGGTGCCGTCAAGCCCGCTCGTCTTTCGGGCCTGGGCGCCTGGCGCACGCATGGAGCGGGGACACTGGAACATCCCGGTCCCCTCCTCCGACGCAGAGCGGCTGGTGCCGGAGATTGCGCTCGCGCCCCTCGTGGGATGGGACGGCCAGGGCTTTCGCCTGGGCTATGGCGGCGGCTATTTCGACCGCACGCTCGCGGCCCTCTCGCCCCGACCCTTCGTCATCGGCGTCGGGCTGCAATCGAGCCGGATCGACACGATCTTTCCCCAGCGCCATGACATCAGGCTCGACGCAATCGTGACGGAAGAGGGCCTGCAGTGGCTAGCTGGGCCTGCGAGCCTTCAGCGCGGCGTCAGCACATAGGCGAACTCAGCGGCATCATAGCCGGTGATCGCATGGCCTTCGGCGAAGGCGCGCATCAGTTCATCGCGCACGCGCTGGCGATGCGCAAGGGCTGCGGAGTAGTCCTCCTTGAGCAGCCTGTCGAGATCGGGCGGGATGGCGACGCGCCGGACGTTCCGCGCCGCGGGCATGGGCAAAGCCCCGTCACGCGCAAGCGCCGTGGCACGCTCGCTGCCGAGGCGCCATTCCGCGAGCAGCCGGTCGGAGGGCAATCCCGCATTGATGCCCTTCATCTCCCCATAGTAATCCTTGAAATAGGTGAAGACCTCGGCGCCGAGCCTTGCGATGTTGAGATGCGCATTGGTATGGCGCAGGGGATCGAAGGTCCAGCGCACGAGCGTGATTCCGCGGGCCATGCACCATTCGCGCTGATAGCGCTTGAGACGGAGCGCCAATCCCTCGCCGCGGGCGCGCGGGTGAACGGCCAGCCGGTGCGAATGCTGCGCATGGGGCTCGCGCGTGGGGAAGCCGAACACATAACCCATCAGATCGCCGCCCGCGAATGCGCCGGCGACCAGTCCGCCCTCATGCTGGATCACCATCATCAGGTCCGCAGGGTCCTCCTTGTCTCCCTCTCCCCACACCGTGCGCTGCAAGGCCTCCGCGGCGAAGAACTCCTCCATGCCCGCGAGGTCGCGAATGATGATGCCGCTCACGAGGGAAAACGCTCCGTGCGCGCCGTCACCGTGTCGAGGAATTTCCAGTCGAGCGTCACGCCGATGCCGGGACCCTGCGGCACCGGCATCACGCCGTCGTGCGTTTCGAGCGGCTCATTCACGATGTCGCGGGCGAAGTAGCGGCTGGCGCTCGATGTGTCGCCGGGTTTGGTGAAGTTGGGGAGCGTCGAAAGATGGATGTTGTGGGCGCGGCCGATCCCGGCTTCGAGCATGCCGCCGCACCACACGGGAAGCGACCATGCGGCCGTCACGTCATGGATGCGGCGCGCCTCGAGATGGCCGCCCACCCGGCCGACCTTGATGTTGATGACGCGCGCCGCGCCGCTGGCCAGCGCCTTGCGCGTATCGGCCGCACTGCGGATCGACTCGTCGAGGCAGATCGCCGTCTTCAGCCGTGCCTGCAGCGTGGCGTGGTCATGAATGTCGTTCCAGGCGAGCGGCTGCTCGATGTAGTCGAGCCCGAATTCATCCAGCGCCAGCATCACGTCCATGTCGGCCAGCGTATAGGCGCTATTGGCGTCCACCGTGAGATGAGCGTCCGGCAGAACCTTGCGCACCGCGCCGACCAGCGCGATATCGTGGCCGGGCATGATCTTGAGCTTGATCCGCCTGTAGCCGAGCGCAAGGTGCTTCTCGGCACGTGCGACCGTATCTGCCACCGTGCCGATGCCGAGCGAAACGCCGACTTCCACGCCCTCCTTCTCACCGCCAAGCAGCGCCTTGAGGGGAAGGCCCAGCGATTTCGCCCAAAGGTCCCAGAGGGCCATCTCGACCACGGCCTTGGTCATGTAGTGGCCGCGCCAGGGCGACAGCAGACTCTCCACCGCAGCGGGGCTGGCGAAGCGCCGGCCGACGATCTGCGGCAGAAGGACGTCGCGCAGCAGCGCCATGCCGCTCGGTATCGTCTCCTCGAGATAATCCGGCAGCGGGTCCATCACCGCCTCGGCATAGCCTTCGAGCCCCCCGCTTCTCAGGATGAGGAGCGGAAACACCTTCTCTTGCATGGTGCCGGTTGCGATGGTGAATGGTGTGAGCAGCGGCAGGCGGACAAGCCGGAGCTCGGCGCTCTCAATCCTGAGCGCGGGCGTTTCCGGTGCAGCGGGCGGTTTCAATCCGGTCCTCCGGGAGAAAGGGACGAGAGCCGGAGCTTATGCAGCTTCCTCGCCGGTTTTTCCAGAGCGGTCTCTTGCACATGAAAAGGAGCGCCGGTTCGGCGCTCCCCTTCCTTGACCCAATGTCGTGCGGTCTACTGGAGGCCGGTTCTCGAGCGGAAATCGGAGGCTGTCTCCTTGAGGGATTGGCCGCCCAGGCCGTGCTGACGCGCCTCCTCGGCCGCGGCGCCGGCAATGTCCTTTGCCTGCCCGACCACGTCGGCCGCCTTGTCGTGGAGCGTTTCGCTGGCATTCCCCAGCATTTGCCGCTCGCGCGTCGTCATCGGAAGCGAGGCGGCGAGGCCCGCCCCGATGGCGAGGCCGGCAACGCCGATCGCGACGGGATGACGTTCGAAGAGGTCCTGCATGTTGTGCTGGACCATGCGGAGCGAGAACGGGCGGATGCGCCTGCCGCTCTCCCAGCCGGTATGCGTATCCGTGTCCCACGCCTCGCGTGTCGCGGCGGCGTTTCGATACTCCGACTCGGCATCGACGCCCCTCACGCTGCCGCGCACGTAGTCGCTGACCTGCCCGGCGGCATCGCCGATGCGTTCGGCAGCACCGCTGACCGTGCCGGCGACACCGCTCGCGGCTGACGAGACACCGGAAGACACGGCGCTGCCGACGCGGCTCGCGGCATGCGCTGCGCCATGTCCAAGATCAGAGGCGCCATGGGAGACTGTGCCGATCAGCGACCGCTTGCCATGGCCGCCGGCGAGCGAGGTGCGGTTCCCGCCCATGTAGAGCCACAGCGCGCCCATGCCGATCAGGGCGGCCGACATCGGATTGTCGCGCACCGCGTCGGTGAGCGCACCGATGAAATCGCCCCGGCGTGGGCCGCGGTGGGCGGGGGCGCGCATCGCGGGGGCGCTGGCGGCGTAGTCCCTTCCGAACCGATCCTTCTGGTATTGTGTCATCTTGGCCTCAAATATGTTCCTTCATCGTGGCTGCATCCCGATGAAGCTGGTTGATCGTGCGGTTCGGCATGAGGGCGTCAGCCCTCAGGCGGTTCAAGCCGACCTTGGCGAGAATGCCGGCGATGATGAAGCCGATGACCGCGGTGATGAGATAGGAGAGCGAAGCCGCAAGCCCCATCTCCACCAGGAAGGCGGCGAGCGCCATCATCAGCAGGAAGAGGCTGGGAAGGGCGACGACCGCCGCGACCCCGAGCATGGCGCTGCCCCGCGCGGCCTGCTTGGCCTTGTCCGACACCTCGGCGCGGGCGAGGGCTACCTCGCTGCGCACCAGGCGGGAGAATTGCTGGAGAGCGTCGGAGATCAACTCCGAGACCGGCTTGCTGTCGAGCGGCCGCTCGTCCATGCGGCGGTTTTCGTAGACCGATGCCATGGCGTGCCTCACATGCCGCTGCCGGAACCCGGGTAACGGGTCTCGCCGGCCTGGGGCGCACCGTAGCGGCCGGTGTCAACGGCCTCCTCGTCATCCCACATGCCGCTCTCGCCGCCTGACGATCTCTGCGCCGAAGCCGGAGAGCCGCTGCGCAGGAAGCGAACGGCGGCGAAGCCCGCGAGGAAGCTCATGCCGAGGAAGGCCGTGGGCTGACGCCGCGCAAAGGACTGCACGTCGGCCATCATCTGGCCGATGTCGCGGCGGCGGAGCGAGTCCGACATGGTTTCCATCTGATCGGCGGCATAGCGGATGTAGTGAGCGGCCTGCGGCATCTGCTCTTCGAACTCGCCGGCCGCGCGGCGAACCGATCCCGCCATGTCGGTCACGAAGTCGGCCCCGGCGCGCTTCTGCTGCTCGGCCGTGTTCATGAGCTTCTCGCCGGCCTTGGAGGCGACGTTCTTCATGCCGCCCGACATTCCACCGGATTCGCCGAAGCCCTGGCCGGAACCGGGCTCTTCCATCGCGCCGCCCATGCCCTGCTGGGAATCGCCCATGCCCGAGCCGAAGGAGGAATGCTGCGTGTTGCCATTGTTGTTCATGTCATTGATCTCCCGATGTCAGTTCGTCTGGTTGCGCGGAGAACGCCCGGGGCGCGGCTTCGGTTGCCTCATCGTCCCGTTCTCGAATGTCTGGTCGACGGCGTCGCGGACGGCATCCGAGGCGGCACGGACGGTGTCGCGTGCGACGTCCGGGCTCAGGCCCTCCTCCTTCACGCCGGCCGCCGCAGTCTCGTAGATGTTGCGGGCCGCCGTCTTGGCCTGGTCGAGGCCCTCAGACGCCACCTGTTGCGTCCGGCGCCTCACCTCTTCGCTCGTACGGCCCATGAGCCGGTTTTCCTGGCGGGTCACGGGAAGGGCGGAGGCGACGAGGCTGCCGATCGCGAAGGCGAGGCCGCCGACGAGCAGCGGATAGCGCTCGATGGTCTCTCCCATCGTCTCGCGGGTGCGAACATAGCTGTCGCTGGCCTGGCGCATCGCGCCGGATGCGGCCTCGCCGCCGCTGCGGTAGGTATCGTGCAACATGTCGGAGGCGGTGGTCTTCGCATCCGTGGCCATGTCTCGCACGCTGCTGATGGTGTCGCTCACCTTCTCGGAGATCTGGTGGCCGATGTTGCTCACCTTCTCCTTGGCAGTGGCGGCGATGGAGCCGCCTTCCTCGCCATGGAGGTGCGCGGGATCGCCGGGGCGCTGGTAACCCTCGCCGAGGCTGGTGGACCGATGGCTGTTGCCGCGGCCCGAGAGCGCCAGCCCGGCGCCGATCATCAGGAGCGGGGCCGGCACGCTGCCGATCAGCCGCCAGAGCGGGTAGGCGATGCCGGCGGCGATCGCCACGGCCTGGAGCGGGTTTTCCCGCGCCCGCGCCTCGATGCTGTGGAGCATGTGCTGGCTGCGGTCGCGGGCGTAGTTGCGCATGTCCTCCTTGAGCGTCTGGGGAGATACGCGGTTGTGCAATTCGTCGACGGTCTGGGCGAGTTCGGCGCGGCTGCTCTCAGCCTGCCTCTCGAGATCCGTGAGGGAGTCGCCATGGGTGGTCGCCATCTCGTTCCTCGGTGCTGTTTCATGCTGACGGGACTTCAACTCCAGGAAGCGCGCTTCGTTCCGTGCCGGGAGAAAATCGCTCCCCGCACCAGCTCCCCAAAGCACGGCAACAGCAGGCCGGAACGACGGTTCCGGCCGGCAGGCGGCGAGGGGTCAGGCTGCAGGCGGGGACTCTTCCGCGGCGAGGCGCTGCCCCCGCCATGCGGCCAGCAGGTCATAGGCCACCGCCAGCAGCGTGGGCCCGATGAAGAGGCCGAGGAAGCCGAAGGAGATGAAGCCGCCGAAGACGCCGAGGATCACGAGCATGATCGGCAACTTCATGCGCGCCCCGATGAGCAGGGGCTTGAGGAGGTTGTCCACGAAGGTGACGAAGATGCCCCACACCACCACGAACCAGAAAGCCAGTCCGGTGCCGGACGTGGTATAGAGCCACCAGGCCGCCCCGCCCCACACGATGTTGATGAGAACCCCGCCGAACTGGCTGATGGCCAGGATGAGCGTGACGAAGCCCAGGGGTGCGGCGCCGGGGACCCCGACGATCAGGAGGCCGAGGCCCATGAGGACGCCCTGGATCGCAGCAGTGCCCACGATGCCATAGAAGACGCCGCGCACCGCGTTGCCGGCGACGTCGGTGAGATCCGCGAGCTTGCTTCCGCCCAGTTGCGCCAGGCTGTCACGCAGGACCTGCACGATGGCGCCACCGCCTGCCCAGAAGCTGGTGGCGACGATCAGTGCGACGGCCAGATGCACGACGCTGCTGGCAAGGCCCACCGCTGCGTCGGTGAGGAATTTCCGGAGGGGCTCCGCATAGGAAACCAGCATCGCCTGCGCCTCTGGCGTCTGGTGAAGGATGGCCTCCCACTGCGTGGCGAGCTTGCCGCCGACGAAGGGAAGCCCGGTGATCCAGGCCGGCAGCTGCGGCGAGGTCGCAAGCCATGCCGAGCCGCGCTCGACGAGCGCCTTGACCTCGAGGGCGAGCCCGGGGGCGGACAGCACGACAGGAAGAAGCACGAAGAGCAGCAGTGCGGCCAGCATGATCACTGCTGCGAGCGTCCCGGAAAGCCCGGCCCTCACCAGCCAGGCCCTGACAGGCCAGGCGGCAATCGCCAGGATGCAGCCGAACACGAGACCGATGGCGAAGGGCTTGAGCACGAGATAGACGCCCGCCAGAAGCAGGCTGAACAGGAGAAGCAGGGCGAATTTTTCCGTCAGCGCGGCGGGCCCCGCGCGGTCCTGCCTCTCGCCTCCAGGCTGCTCCATCCTGATCTCCCTTACCGAAGGATGCGGCAGGTTTAGCACGTTCGGAGGCGAAGGAGTACCTCCGGAACGCAAAGAAGGCAGGGCTTGACGCCCTGCCTTCCGAGGTGAGGATGCGCCTGCGAGCCTACTTCGCGATGCAGGTGTCGGCAGTCTCGGGCGTGCAGATGTCGAGGCCGGTATAGGTGGGATCGGCCGGAGGCGCCTTGCCGTCCTTCATGTCGCGCAGGGCGTTCATCGTCTTGTAGCCCATCTCGAACGGCCGCTGGCCGACCTGGCCAAGCGACAGGCCTTCCTTCATCTGCTCGATCTGCACGGGCAGCGTGTCGGCCACGACGAGCGCGAGCGACTTCGAGGCGATCTTGTCCTTGTACTTGCCCACCGCGGCGCGGTTGGCGTCCGGGATGAACTGAGGGAAGCCGCCCGTCGGCACGAAGGCGTCGACGTTCGGGTTCTTCGCCATGAAGTCCTCGAACTGCTGGACGGCGCGCGGGAAGTCGTCGTCGGTGTAGAGCGGGCAGCCCTCGGCCTCGGTCCAGCCGCCCTGGCCGGTCAGCGGGTCGCCCGGCGAGGCAGCCGACTTGGTGCCGGAGAGCTCGTCGCGGATGCCCTGCATGCGCTCATTGTGGTTGGCCGCGGCCGCACCGCCGGACTGGATGCAGACCGTGCCGCCATTGGGCTTGATCGCCTTGATCAGCTTGGCGAGATTGGTGCCGATCTCGTAGTTGTGCGTGCCGATGTAGGCGACGCGGAGATCCTTGTTCTCGGGGAGCAGGTCCGAGTCCCAGGTGAGGACGGGAATGCCGGCTTCCTTGGCTGCCTGAAGCGCCACAGCCATGGCCGCGGCGTTGGACGGCGACACGGCGATGCCGTCCACCTTCTTGGCCACGAGATCCTGGACGATGGCCACCTGCTCGTCGCCGCCGCCATGCTCGCCGGGGCCGATGTACATGCATTCGAAGGCGCCGTTCGATTCCGCTTCCGCCTTCTTGCAGCCGTCGCGGGCCTGGTCGAAGAAGGGGTTGTTCATGTTCTTCGGCACCAGCGCGAAAGTGTATTTCGCCTGGGCGGCCGAGACCGCCATGGTCATGGCGCCCAGTGCCACCGCCGCGGTCATCAGGAATTTCTTCATCGCACTTTTCCTCCACATTTGGTTTTCACTGTTCTCTCTCCCGCAGTGAAATTCGGGTTTCCTAGCGGTGCTTCCTGGGGAGGACCCGGTCGAGCGTTGCGGCAATCAGGGACTTGCCGCCGCTCTGGAGACCCAGGAGCACCGCGAGAATGATGAAGGCGCCGACGAACGCGCCCTGCCAGTTCGAATCGATGCCCGCCATCAGGAGCGCATTGCGGATGACCTCGAGGAAGGCGGAGCCGACGACGGCGCCGAAGGCGGTGCCCGCGCCCCCCATCAGGTTGGCGCCGCCGATGACCGTGGCGGCGATCACGCGGAGCTCATAGCCCTGCCCCATCGCGTTGATGGCCGAGCCGTTGTAGCCGAGGAGGAGCAGAGAGGCGATGGCCGCGGTGAAGGCGGAGAAGACATAGGCCTGGAACTTGATCCAGTCCACCGGCACGCCGGTGAGACGCGCGGCGTTCTCGTTGCCGCCGATGGCGAAGAGATGCCGGCCCCAGGCCTTGAAGTTGAAGACGTAGCCCACCCACAGCGACAGCACGACCATGACCCAGAAGTGCGAGGAGAGCTGCGGAATCCAGTCCGGAATCCAGTCGCCCTCGCTCTGCACCGGCCAGCGCGCCTGCCCGATCGCCTTCACGATCGGCGCATCGGGGCCGAACTTGTAGAGCATCTGGTTGCCGGAGAAGACGACGGCCAGCGAGCGCGCGATCGACAGCATGCCGAGGGTGACCACGAAGGAAGGCATGTTCACATAGGCGACGAAGAAGCCGTTCACCGCGCCGCAGACGAGGCCGGTCAGGAGGCCCATCGCGAAGGCGACGTACCAGGGATACTCCCAGGTGAGGAACAGGCCCGCCACGATGGCGACGAGGCCCATGATGGAGCCCACGGAAAGATCGATTCCGCCGGTGATGATCACCACCGTCATGCCGAGCGCCATGATGCCGAAGGGCGCGAAGTTGCGGGTGATGTTGGCGGCATTGTCCACGGTGCCGAAGGAGGGCTCGAGCGCGGCCATCATGACGACGAGCAGGAAAAGCGCCACCGTGACCCAGAAGGCCTGGCTCGAGAATACCCGCTGGAGCAGCGTCTGCTCCTTGATCTTCACCACATCCGAGATGGCGGCGTGCCCGCTCTGGGGCGCCGAAGCGGTGTCAGGCTGCACGGATCGCTCCCGTAATGAGGCCGGTGATTTCTTCGGGGGAGGTCTGGGGCGTGTGCTTGTCCGCCACTTTCTGTCCGCGCCGCAGCACGATGATCCGGTCGCACACGGCGAACACGTCGGGCATGCGGTGGCTTATCAGGATCACCGCCACGCCCTGGGCCTTCATGCGGCGGATCAGTTCGAGGACTTCAGCCACCTGGCGCACGGAAATCGCAGCGGTGGGCTCATCCATGAGGACGAGCTGCGCCTTGGAAAGCCGGGTGCGCGCGATCGCCACCGCCTGGCGCTGGCCACCGGACATCTTGCGCACCAGGTCGCGCGGCCGGGTCTCCGACTTGAGTTCGGCGAAGAGTTCGGCCGAGCGGTCGATCATCGCCTGCTTGTCGAGGACACGGAATGGCCAGACCCCCCTGGTGATCTCACGCCCCAGGAAGACGTTCTGTGCGGCCGTCAGGTTGTCGGCGATCGCGAGGTCCTGGTAGACGACCTCGATCCCCTTGGCGCGGGCTTCGATCGGCTTGTGGAAGTGGCAGACCTCGCCGTTGACCAGGACGTCGCCTTCAGTCGGGGGGAAATTGCCGGCGACCAGCTTGACCATGGTGGACTTGCCGGCGCCGTTGTCGCCCATCAGCCCGACCACTTCGCCCGGCTCGATCGAAAAGCTCACGTCGTTCAAGGCGCGGATCGCGCCGAAGCTCTTCGATACGTTGCGCACCTCGAGAAGCGCCACACTCACCCTCCCGTCGCCACCGGACTCTGCAGGTCCTTGAGAGGAAAAACTGGCGCAACTGCCGTGGAATTGCAACGATTATTTCACCCTCAGAAGAAATGAAGCATTCGTTGCAGGAAGGTGCCTGCGGCGGATCGCAATGTCAGCTTCCGCGCTTGTGCGGCCGGCGCACCGCGAGTGCACTTTCCACCTCGTGAAGCCGTTCGGTGACATCGGCCCAGCCGCGCCCCTGGGCTTCGTTGGTGAGGAATCCGACGAGGCTCTTGAAAAGCACGATCATCGAGGTGTCGGGAACGCTTCCCAGGTTCTTGTTGTCCGCCATCTGCATCTGTTTGCCCCATCATATGATCACGCCCGTCCGATTCGGGCGGATTGATCCCGCAAAGGTTGCCGCAGGCTGGATGACAGAATCCTGACATACCGGTTTTCAGCCGGTGCTGCTCCGATCCTCAGGGCGGCGAGGTCGCCCAGTCGATGCCGTTGCGGCCCATCTGGTAGCCCACATCGTAGAGGGCGCGCATGAAGGCCGGGTCGAAGGGCCGGGGCTCCGTCAGGGTGAAGCTGTCGGGGATCCAAACGGCGCGGAAGGCAATGCCGTCACGCTGGGCATTGGTGTACATGCGGTAGAGATCGCCGATGCCCTGGTTCTTGATCAGGGAGCTGATGGACTTGCCGACGATCGCGGCGAGGCGGGGTTTCACCTTGCTGAATTCCGGCGTGACCTTGCCATTCCTGATCACATAGAGCGTGCGGCTGACCTTCGCCCGCTTCAGCTGCTTGTCGGTTTCGCGCAGCGAGAAGTTGGAAGGGAACATGAAGGCCTGGTTGCTGGTGCCGCCGTCGACGTGCATCTCGTCGAAGGTCTGGCCGTCGGCCACGACCTTGATCTTCACGGGCGGAAACACCCCGGGAATCGAGGCCGAGCCGACGAGGATGTCCTGGATCAGCTTCTTGCTGCCCGGCACGCCGCTCGAGGCGATGGCGCCGATGTCCCACACCACCGGCCTCTCGGCGTCGAGGTTGGTGGTGCCCACCAGAAGCCGGCGGCCGCGCTTGTGCTCGCGCGTGATGTCGGCCAGCATCTGGTCGGTCACATAGCGCGAGACGAGATTGCGCAGCGGCGTGTTGTCGGCGACGGAATCCGAACCGATGACGCCGAGGAAGCCCCGCCTCCTGTAGATGTCCTCGCCGGAGATTTCGGTGTAGGCCTCGGTGAGGTAGCGGTCGTAGGGCGGCCCCAGGAACGCAAAAGGCGCAATGAGCGAGCCGGTGCTGACGCCCGTCACGACGGTGAATTCCGGGCGCGTGCCGGACGACGTCCAGCCGGAGAGGAGCCCCGCGCCGAAGGCCCCGTTGCTGCCGCCGCCGGAAACGGCGAGGAAATTGCGCTCCGCGGGATTGTAGCCCGAGGCCTTCTGCTGCGCCGCGATCTCCGCGATGACGGCGGGTGTCAGCCCGTCGCCGTTGTCGCCCCAGTAGCGGATCTTCGAATAGCCGGGGACTGCCGAGCGCGTGACGAGCGGTTCGGGCACGGGATCGCGCAGCGACTCCACGGTCGGCCCGGCACAGGCGGCAAGCAGCAGGCCGAGCAGAAGGGCTGCTATGACGTTCGCGGGTTTCAATTCATCCTCTCGGGAGCCTCCTTAGAGGCTTTGTGTTCACTTTGGAAACAGGAATGTGGCGCCGAAGCGCGCGCCCCAGCCTTCGGGCCCGGCGTCCTTCGGGGTGCTTGCCCAGTACCGCAAGCCGCCATAGAGGCTCACGGGCTGGTTGCCGAACTTCACCAGCTTGGAGATACTGGCGTTCACCGGCACCGACCATGCCTCGGCCTGCCAGTCGTAGGTCGATTCCGTGTTGAGCAGGAACGTCCAGGCGTCCGCGGTGGTGTAGGCGACAAAGGGCTGGAGGTAGGTTGCGTCGACGTCCGGCTCGTCATCAGCCCCGGCAAACGACCAGATGTGGTTGGCGAGCGCGCCCACCGTCCACCCGCCGCCTTGCCACAGCAGGACGCCGGTGGGCCCTGCCCCCCATTTTTCCGGCCCAAACTGGACGTCGGTGCTGGTTGGCAGCAGAAATGCCGGCCCGGCGCCCCAGGTGATCCCGTTCACCGTGCGGCTGGGAGAGAGGAAGAAGCTCTGCACCGTGTTGCCGAAGCCAGCCTTGCCGCCAGCGCCCGGAAAAACCTTCTGCTGGTTCAGGAAGACCGGGAGGACCGTCCGGGAGATCAGGTACCAGTCCTCATCCAGCGCGAAGGGTACGACCGGCTCGAGGTTGAAGAACACCTGCTCGCCCTCGCCCTCGGGGCCCAGCCCGCGATTGTAGTTGCCCTGGACCGGAACGCTGATGAGCGCTGCCACCGGGTTCACGAGCTGCTTGGCGAGATCCTGCGACTCATCTGCCGCAACCGTTTGCACGGCGCACGACATTGCCAGGGCGGCAAGAACCGGTCTCCGTGGCATCAGCAGGAACCCTGCCGGGCGAATCAGAACCGGAAAGCAGCGGCCAGGATCGGGCCCTGCTCCACGATGTCGTAGACGAGACCGTCGTCGCTGTAGTCGACGCTCACCGCGCGGTAGCCGGCGAAGAGCGAGAAGGAGTCGGTGAAGTCGTATCCGGCGCCGGCCATGACATCCCACATCAACTCCGAGCCGGAGCTCAGCCCGCCGCCGACCAGGCCCCAGGCCGTCACATAGACGTCGGGCATCAGGTCGAGGCGCATCTTGGCGCCGACCACGGGGTCCACCCAGCTCGCGCCGTCGCTGTCAGTCATGCCGTCGAGTGCGCCGCCGTCATAGTTGAACTCGGTATCGAGCGACCACAGCCGCGCGCCGCCCACGAGGTCGAGACGGAAGGACTCGGCATCGACGATCGAGTAGCCGGCATAGCCGGTGACCATCCAGGTCGCGACGGAAATGTCGATCTCCTCCGCGGGTGCGCCTTCCGGGAGCCCGGTTTCGGCGCCGAGCTTCACATAGGTGAGGTCCATGCCGAGCACGAACGGCCCGTTCCGCGCCTCGGCGAGGCCCATTGCGGCGAAATCCAGGTTCTCCAGAATGTCCGAGAAGCTGGCGTCGATGTCCTCGGGGGGCTGATCCAGAACGCCGGTTTCGCCATTGATGCCCGAAGCCCAGAGATAGGCTGCGACGGTGAAATCCCATCCGCTCTCCGCTTCAGGCGGCAGAACGTCGGCGGCGAGCGAGGGCCCGGCGGCGAGCCAGCATGCCACGCCAACGCCGAGCCATTTCAGCAACTCTTGTCTCATGTGGGGTCCCCTGCGATGAGAATGTCTTACAGGGACCGCACGGGCTGAAAAGCTCAACCTGCAGCAATCTCAAATCCAGGGCAGGACTGTTGCGTGCAGGCAACAGTTGCAGAGGGCGGGAAAGACCTGCGGGCGACGGCCGCCCGCAGGGGCAGGTTCGTCAGGCGGAGGCTTCTTCGCCTTCTTCCCGTCCGGTCATGGCTTCTCCCTCGGAAGCTCCGGCCGACGCTTTCCCACGGCTGCGGGAACGGGAAGTGGAGGCGCGTTTCGCCTTTCCTCCGGAAGGCTTGCGAGCCTTCGTATTGGCCTGTTCGGCGATCATGTTGAGCAGTTCGTCGGTCTGCGATTCTTCCTTCAGCGAACGGTCGAGCAGCGAGGCCGCATTGCGCTTGCCCAGCATCTCGGCCCAGCGGCGCAACGTGCCGTAGCGCGTGATCTCGTAGTGCTCCACGGCCTGGGCGGAAGAGATGAGGCCGGCATCGAGCGCCGCCGTGCCCTTGAACTCCTTCATGATGGTCTCGCCCTCGGCGATGATGCCCTCGATCGCCTCGCACTTCTTGCCGCGCGCGGGTTGGCCGAAGATCTCGAACACCTGCTCGAGCCGTTCCACCTGACCTTCGGTCTGCGCCAGGTGCTTTTCGAAACCTTTCTTGAGTTTGGGGCTTTCCGCGCCCTTCGCCATCTTCGGCAGCGCTTTGAGGATGCGCTTTTCCGCGTAATAGATGTCCTTCAACGTATCGAGGAAGAGGTCCTCGAGGGTTTTTTCCTTCGGCATCTGGTATTTCCTCCGGGCGTCTTGACTGTCGCGTCAGCACGCGTGCTGCCGCAACGGGAAAGAGTGGAACCGGTTCCACCGCCCACCGGCATGGATTAAAATTTCCGAACACAAGCGGAGCTATCGGTCAGGTGGAACCGAAGTGTGCCCCGCGGCGTTGCTGCCCGACGGGGACCTGCGCGGGGACGCAACATGGGGGTATCGAAAGGCGCATGGCCGGTGGGCGGTGGCGAGATGGGCGACCTCATCCGCAGTCACGACTGGTCGGCAACGCCCCTCGGCTCCATTCGGGACTGGACGGATGGCCTGAAGACCGCCGTCGGCATCATGCTCGGCACCAGGCATCCCGCCGCGATCACCTGGGGCGAGGAACTCACGTTCCTCTACAACGATGCCTATGCCGGCCTCCTCGGGCGGGAGAAGCATCCGAAGATCCTGGGATTGAGCGCGGAGGAAGCCTGGCCGGAATCGCACGACATCGTTTCCGCCGAGATCCGCGAGGTGCTGCATGGCGGGAACAGCATCTGGCATGAAAACCGGATGATCCCCATCCGCCGCAACGGTGCCGTCGAAGAGGCATGGTGGACCTACAGCCGCAGCCCGATCCACGATGCCCGCGCACCCTCGGGGGTGGGCGGCGTTCTCTGCCTCGTCGCCGAGACGACCAAGTCCATGCAGGCGCGTCGCGAAAGCGAGTCGAGGTTCCGCGCGCTGTTCGAGCAGTCTCCCCTGATGGTGCACGTGCTGGACGGCAAGGGCCAGACGATTGCCGTGAACCCCGCACTCGAGCGAACCTTCGGCGTTTCGGCCGAAGCCATGCGCCGCTACAACGTCTTCCAGGATCCGCAGCTGCAATCGGGCCCGATCCGCGACCTCCTCAACCGTGCCTTCGCGGGGGAGGTCACGCACACGCCGCCGATCCGGCACGACGCCGCAGTCTCGGTGGGCGAGGGGCGCAGCCGCTGGGTGGAGGCCACGGCCTACCCCCTCACAGACGAGCACGGCACCATGCGCGAGGTGGTGATCCTCACCCAGGACGTGACGGCGCGGGTGGAGGCGCAAGCAGCACTCCGTGACGCCGAGGCCCGCTTCCGCATCGCGCGCGAGGCGGCCCAGCTCGGCATCTTCGACTATCATTTCGAGACCGGGAACTGCGTGTGGGACGAGAGGATCCGCGAGCTCTGGGGCGCATCCGCGGAGGAGGTCATCACCGACACGGTGTTCATGAACGGCATCCATCCCGATGACAGGCCGGCCGTTCGGCAGGCGCTGGAGAAGGCCTCCGACCCGGCAAGCGGGGGCGAATACCGGGCCGAGTACCGGGTGATCCACCGGCACACCGGGCGCCGCCGCTGGCTGATGGCGACCGGCCGCGTGTTCTTCGAAAGAGGCAAGGCGACGCGCCTCTTGGGAACGGTGCAGGACATCAGCGATCGAAGGCGCTACGAGGAAGAGCTGCGCATGAGCGAGGAGCGGCTGCAGATCGGGCTCGCTGCCGCGAAGCTCGGCCACTGGAGCTGGGATGCCGGAACCGACCGGCTGGATTTTTCCGACCAGGCCTGCGCCATCTTCGGCGTCGTGAAGAGCCCCCGCCTCACCTGGCGCAGGCTGCAGAGGCTGCTCCACCCCGAGGATGCGCCACTGGCGGTGAAGGCGGTCAAGGCATCGCTCGAAAGCGGCGAGGACTACACCATCGAATACCGGGTGCTGCGGCCGGACGGCACCCGCGCCTGGGTGGCGGCGCGCGGCCGCCCCGTTTATGGCAAGAACGGCATGCCCCCCGGGATGATCGGGGTCGTGCAGGACATCACCGAGCGGAAACGGAGCGAAGAGAAGATCCGGCTCCTGATGGCGGAGGTGAACCACCGCTCCAAGAACATGCTGGCCGTGGTGCAGTCGATCGCGCACCAGACCTCCGCCAAGGGATCGCCGCGCAGCTTCGCGCACCGCTTCAGCGAGAGGCTCCAGGGTCTCGCCGCCAGCCACGACCTTCTCGTCAACAATGCCTGGCAGGGTGTGGAGCTCTCCGACCTCGTCGCCTCGCAGCTCTCGCATTTCCGCGACCTGGTGCGACAGCGCATCGTGTTCTCGGGCCCCTGCATCGAACTGCGGCCGGCAGCCGCCCAGGCCCTCGGCATGGCGCTCCACGAGCTTGCCACCAATGCCGGCAAATATGGCTCGCTCTCCGGCGAGAACGGCTGCGTGGCGATCGATTGGCGCATCTCGGCTCAGGGGGCCGAGCGGCGCTTCCACATGAGCTGGCAGGAAAGCGGCGGACCGGCGGTCGAAGCCCCTGCGGCCAGCGGTTTCGGCACCAAGCTCATCGCCCACCTCACGGAGGTGGCGCTGCAGGGGCGCGTCAGCCTCGCCTTCCCGCCCGAGGGCGTGAGCTGGACCATCGACGCGCCGCTCGCACGCATCACGGCCTCTCCGGAGGAGGAGGAAACGGTCTGGCCCAGCCCCGCGCCGGGGCTGGCGCATTGAGGGCGTGAAACCATCGCCCTCCCGTCACGTTCTGGTGCGGGCGCGCCAGAGGAGGAGTCCGGCCATCACCACCTTCATGTTCTGCACCGGGATCGAGAACAGCAACCCGACCATCGACCACGGCCGCACGCGGGTGGACGAGATGGAAAGCTGCTTCCATTACCAGCGCTGGCGGGAAGACTTCGCACTGGTGAAGGAGATGGGCATCGGCTTCCTGCGCTACGGGCCGCCCATCCACCGCACCTTCCTGGGCCCGGGGCGCTACGACTGGAGCTTCGCCGACGAGACATTCGCGGAACTGAAGCGCCTCGGCATCACGCCGATCGTCGATCTCTGCCATTTCGGACTGCCCGACTGGCTCGGCAATTTCCAGAACCCCGATTTTCCCGCCCATTTCGAGCGGTACGCCCTGGATTTCGCGCGGCGCTTCCCGTGGGTGCAGCTCTACACGCCGGTGAACGAGATGTTCGTGTGCGCCACCTTCTCGGCGCGCTACGGCTGGTGGAACGAGCAGGAAACCTCCGACTACTGCTACGTCACCGCCATCAAGCACATCGTCAAGGCCAATGTGCTCGCCATGATGGCGATCCTGAAGGTGAGGCCGGATGCGATCTTCATCCAGTCGGAATCATCGGAGTATTTCCACGCGGAGAATCCTGCCGCCATCGGCCCGGCCGAGCACCTGAACTCGCTCCGCTTCCTGCCGCTCGACCTCAATTACGGCCGCCGCGTGGACAGCGAGGTCTACGACTTCCTGCTCGACAACGGAATGACGCGCGAGGAATACCGTTTCTTCCTCTCGCACCGGCTGAAGCAGCACTGCATCATGGGCAACGACTACTACGTCACCAACGAGCACCGCGTGCGCGCCGACGGCCATGTGCGGCCGGCGGGAGAGGTGTTCGGCTACGACGAGATCACGCGACAGTACTTCGATCGCTACCGCCTGCCGGTGATGCACACCGAAACCAACCACGTCGAGGGCCATTCCGGACAGGAGGCGGTGAACTGGCTGTGGAAGGAATGGGCGAATGTGCTCCGGGTGCGCAACAACGGCGTGCCCATCGTGGGCTTCACGTGGTACAGCCTCACCGACCAGGTGGACTGGGACACGGCACTCCGCCACCGCAACAACCGGGTGAACCCGCTCGGCCTCTATGATCTCGACCGCAACATCCGCAATGTCGGGCGGGCCTACCGGCAGCTCATCTCCGACTGGCGCAACGTGCTCCCCACCCAGAGCCTATGCCTCGTCGTTCCGGTGGTGATGCCGGAAGAGAGCGGTGAAATTCACGCCGAGGCGCAGATGAGCCGGGCGCGCGAATTCGCCGACGGCGAGCCGGCACAGCCCTCGACGAAGCACGGCTAGGACAACCCGCGGCCCTTGCAAGCCTCACCGCGGTCTCCTAACAAGCGGGGACCACGACAACGGAGGGGCTTCTCACATGACCAGGCGCATCGTCTTCACCGGAGGCTCGGGAAAGGCCGGCAAGCATGTCGTTCCCTTGCTCAGGGACAGGGGCTACGACATCCTCAACGTCGACCTGAAGCCGCTCGATTGCGCGGGGGTGAACACGCTCATCGCCGACGTGACGGATTCGGGCCAGGTCTTCAACGCGCTCACCATGCATTTCGGCTTCGAGGGCTACGACCGCGGCAAGGTGCCGAACGTGCCCGATGCCGTCGTCCACTTCGCCGCCGTGCCGCGCGTCCTCATCAATCCGGACAACACCACCTTCGCCGTCAACACCGTCTCCACCTACAACGTCATCGAGGCGGCGATGAAGCTCGGCATCCGCAAGGTGATCATCGCCTCGAGCGAGACGACCTACGGCGTGTGCTTCGCGGAGGGCGACAAGGACTACCACCACTTCCCGCTGGAGGAGGACTACGACATCGACCCGATGGATTCCTACGGCCTCTCCAAGCTGGTGAACGAGAAGACCGCCAGGGCTTTCGCCATGCGCTACGGGGCCGACATCTATGCGCTGCGCATCGGCAACGTCATCGAGCCGCATGAATATCGGATGTTCAGGGGCTTCCTCGAAAAGCCGATGAGCCGCAAGCGCAATGCCTGGAGCTACATCGACGCGCGCGACCTCGGCCAGATCGTGCATCTCTGCATCGAGAAGGACGGGCTGGGATTCCAGGTTTTCAACGCGGTGAACGACAGCATCACGACGAAGGAGCCCACGGCTGAATTCCTCAAGGCGCATTGCCCGCAGATTCCGCTGAAGCGCGAGCTCAAGGGCCATGAAGCGCCGCTCTCCAACCGCAAGATCCGCGAGGTTCTGGGCTTCAGGGAGGAGCATGACTGGCGGAAATACGTCTGATGCCGCTGCCCTTCACGCCGCTCGTCGAGACGCTTCCCTCCTCGGTGCCCTTCGTCGGGCCCGAGGCGCTGGAGCGGCGGAGCGGCAGGGCCTTCCGCGCGCGGATCGGCGCCAATGAGAGCGTCTTCGGCCCCTCGCCCCAGGTGATCGCCGCCATGCGGGAGGCGGCGCCGGAGATGTGGAAGTATTGCGACCCGGAGAACCACGAACTCCGCGCCGCGCTGGCACGGCACCTCGGCGTTTCAGCGTCCAACGTGATGGTGGGCGAGGGCATAGACGGGCTGTTCGGACATGCCGTGCGCCTCTTCGTGGAGCCCGGCGTCACGGTCGCGACCTCGCTCGGCGCCTACCCCACCTTCAACTTCCATGTGAACGGCTTCGGCGGCAGGCTCGTCACCACGGCCTATGTCGAAGACCGGGAAGACCCCGCCTCGCTCATCGATCTCGCAAGGCGGGAGAAGGCGCGGCTCCTCTACTTCGCCAACCCGGACAACCCGATGGGCGGCTGGTGGGATCAGGAGGCGGTGAGCGGAATGATCTCCGCGCTTCCCGCGGGCACGTTCCTGATGCTCGACGAGGCGTATGGCGAATTCGCGCCCGAGGGCACGCTGCCGCCGCTCGATGTCTCGAACCCCCGGGTGCTGCGCTTCCGCACCTTCTCCAAGGCCTATGGGCTCGCCGGCATGCGGCTCGGCTACTGCATCGGTCACGAGGATCTCATCCGCGCCTTCGACAAGATCCGCAATCACTTCGGCGTCACGCGGATGGGACAGGCCGCGGGCATCGCGGCCCTCGCCGACCAGGAGCATCTCCGCCGCGTCGTGGCGCAGGTTGCCGCCGCGCGAAATGAAATCGCCACCATCGCGCGGCAGAACGGCCTGTCGCCGCTTCCCTCGGCCACCAATTTCGTCTCCGTGGATTGCGGCCGCGGCGGCGATCACTCCAAGCGCGTGCTCGAGGCGCTGGCCGCCGCCGGCATCTTCGTGCGCATGCCAGGCGTTGCGCCCTTGAACCGCTGCATCCGCATCACCGCCGGAACCGCGGACGACCTGCGCCTTTTCGCCGAAGAGCTGCCGAAGGCCCTGAAGGCGGCGGGATGAACCCATCGCCCCGGCACGCGCGGGATCGGGCCAGCGCGTCTATTCGTTTCCCCCAACGAACATGGCCGGGTCGAGGCCCGGCCATGATGGGTTAAGGCGTGGGGCGTGAGGCGACCTACGCCCTGGCCAGCTTCGCTGCGACCTCGGCCACGTGGCGGCCCTGGTAGCGAGCACCGTCCAGTTCGTGCTGGGCGGGCTGGCGGCTGCCGTCGGAATTGGTGACGGTCGATGCGCCGTAGGGCGAGCCGCCGCGGATCTCGTCAACGCCGGATTGGCCCGCCCACGTATAGGGCAGGCCGACGACGACCATGCCATGGTGCAGCATTGTGGGAATGAAGCCGAGAAGCGTTGATTCCTGGCCGCCATGCTGGGTGGCGGAGGAGGTCATGGCCGAGCCCACCTTGCCGAGCAGTGCCTGCTTCGCCCAGAGAGGGCCCGTCTGGTCGATGAAATTGCGCATCTGTGCGGCCATCGTGCCGTAGCGCGTACCGCAGCCGAAAATGATTGCGTCGTAGTTCGCCAGTTCCTCCGGCTTGGCGATCGGCGCCTTCTGGTCGAGCTTGTAGAAGGCGGACTTGGCCACCTGCTCGGGCACGAGCTCTGGAACGCGCTTCACGTCCACCTCGGCACCCGCCTCCTTCGCCCCCTCGGCGGCGGCATAGGCCATCTGCTCCATGTGGCCCCAGGCGGAATAATACAGCACGAGAACTTTCGTCATCAGTCTTTCCTTCAGTGTTGCGTGTTGAGGAGGTCGTCGAGGTCGAGGCGCTGGGTCACCATGGCGAGGCTGCCGTCGGGCTTACGCGGCCAGAGCGCTTCCGGTTTATCCCAGTAGAGCTCGATGCCGTTGAAATCGGGATCGTGCAGATAGAGCGCCTCGGAGACGCCATGGTCGGAGGCGCCGTCGAGCGGCACCTTGCTGGCGATCAGCCGCTTCAGCGCGCCGGCGAGGTCGGTCCTGGTGGGGTAAAGTATCGCGACGTGGAACAGCCCGGTGGTGCCCGGCGGCGGCGGGGAACCGCCTTCGCTCTCCCATGTGTTGAGGCCGATGTGGTGATGATAGCCGCCGGCGGACACGAAGGCGGCCTGCCGGCCATACATCTGCTGGAGCTCGAAACCGAGGACGCCGCAATAGAAGTCGAGCGCCCGCTGCAGGTTCGAGACCTTGAGATGGACATGCCCGATGCGGGTTCCCGCCGGAATGGGGGCCGTTCCTGCCATGGCGTCTTCCTTTCTGTAACGACATTCGTTACCGATATAGGCAACCCCCGGTTCCGGATCAAGCCCCCGTGTGGGAGGAAACGCGCAAAACCGTGGATGAGTGCCGCGCAGGCTTGAATTCGGGGGAGGCTTTCCGCAAAACGGGCCCCGAACAGGAGAGGAGCAAAGCCGTGGCAGAGACGGATCTTCCGAAGTCACTCGTGGTGGTCGATCATCCGCTGGTCCTGCACAAGCTCACCCTGATGCGCGACAAGAACACGCCCTCGGCGGTGTTCCGGCAGCTGCTGCGCGAGATCAGCCTGCTGCTCGCCTACGAGGTTGCGCGCGACCTGCCGATGACGACGCAGACGATCGAGACGCCGCTCGCCGAGATGGAGGCGCCGATCCTCAAGGGCAAGAAGCTGGTCATCGTCTCGATCCTCCGCGCCGGCAACGGCCTGCTCGAAGGCATGCTGGACCTGATGCCCTCGGCACGCATCGGGCACATCGGGCTCTATCGCGATCCGGTGACGCTGCAGCCCGTCGAATATTATTTCAAGGTGCCGGCGGACATCGAGGAGCGCCCCGTCATCGTGGTCGATCCGATGCTGGCCACCGGCAACTCCACCTCCTATGCCATTCACAAGCTGAAGGAGAAGGGTGCGAAGGACGTGCGCCTCGTCTGCCTTCTTGCCGCGCCCGAAGGCGTGCGGCGCGTGGCCAGCCAGCACCCGGACGTTCCGATCTACACCGCCGCGGTGGACAGGTGCCTTAACGATCATGGCTATATCGTGCCGGGCCTCGGCGATGCGGGCGACCGCATGTTCGGCACCAAGTAGGAGCATACATTCAGAGTTAACCATAAGCCGTCGCGGCACGGCCAGATCACCAATTGAAAACCATTGACCGCTAGCGTCTGAACCCGTGGGAAGAGGTCAGGTCGGGTGATGGCACAGGCAGCGGCGGGCATATGCGGCAAGGAGAAGAAATCGCTGAGCCTGCGTGCTTCGGACGGCAGCCGTCCGCGGCTCCTGCTGGCCGAGGATTGCGATCCGGTCCGCATCGTGACGGCCGCCATGCTGAAGGCCATGGGCTGCGACGTCGAGGCCGTGGTGCATGGCGAGCAGGCAGTGAAGAGCGCCTCCGAAAGCCCCTTTGACGTCATCGTTCTCGACATCGAGATGCCGATCATGGACGGCATCACCGCGGCACGCTCGATCCGCAGCATGGGCGGAGCCGTCGCGGGAACGCCGCTGATGGCGCTTTCCGCCTTCCTCGCCGATTCGGTGCGCACCGGAGACTGGCGCGACACCTTCGACATCGCGCTCCCGAAGCCCGCCAACCGCAACGAGCTGCATGAGGCCGTCAAGGCGGCACTCTCCTGCCAGCCCATGCCGGAGGCGAATGCCGCCGAAAGCATGCCACCGCTGATGGACGAGGCGCAGTTCGGCAAACTGCGCTGCGGCATTACCCAGCCGATCTGGCGGCAGCTCTCGGACGTGGCCTGCCGCGACATCGAAGTCTGCATCAATCAGCTCGAGCACGTGCGCTCGGGCAGGTCCGACGGCGCTCTCCTCGTCTTCGCGGAGAAGCTCGGCACGCTGGGCCGCACCTTTGCGGCACGCCGCCTCGGCTGGGCAGCCGAAAAGGTGCGGCGCGCCCGCTCGGAAGCTGCCCGCCACGAGGCCCTGGGCCAGCTCATCGCCTCCGCGCGGGAGACGGTCGCGGCGCTGCGGGGCTGAGCGCCAGTCCCCCGAGAAACGGCAAAGGGCGGGAAAACCCGCCCTGCTCCACGTTCCAGCCGTTGCGCCTGGTTTCAGCCTGCCTTCTTCAGCGCCAGTTCCGCTTCGAGCGACTTCAGCATGTGAAGGATCTCGCTCAGCTCCGGGCTGATCGCCCGCTTCGCCCTCGGCTGCCGCCGTGCCTCTTGTGCCTGAGCCTGGCTCATCGTCGCGGTCCTCGTCTCGTCCATTTCACTCATCACGTTATTCGCATGAACTTAAGGACACGCTAAACCGCTCCGGCTTAACCCCTCCGGAACGGGGCATTCATCCCGTATTCATCCGCTGCGGAGCGATTCATGCGCGTGGCTTGCGGCGCGCCCGCGGCTCCAAGCGGGCGGTTTTCGGGCAGCGTAAACGCCGGCTTACCGGCGGCTTCCGCCGGACACCAAATTGTGATGAGATAAGTGACATTATCCCTGCATAGTATGCCGGGGGCGGATCACGCGATCGCACAAGCAAGGGAAGGATGGAGCAGAGGATGTCGAAGGTCATTCTGGGAGTGCTGACGGCCGGGGCTCTGACGCTGGGGCTCGCTTCGGCGGCAATGGCGCAGGAGGGCCCCATCAAGGCGCGCCAGGCCTGCATGAAGGCGAATGGCGAGATGATGAAGGTGGCCGTGCCGATCATCAAGGGCGAGCAGCCCTACGACAAGGCCGCCCTCGACAAGGTCACGGCCGATGCCGAGGCCGCCTGCGCCGGGTGGGCCGGCTGGTGGGGCGAGGACACGAAGCCGGGCGGGCCGGTCGAGACCTGGGCCAAGGAAGAGATCTGGACCGACATGGCCGGCTTCGAAGCCGCCGGTGCCGCCTACGGTCAGGCCTTCACCGCGGTGAAGACCGCGCCGGACGAGGCGGCCTTCAGGGCAGCATTCCCGGCGCTCGGCAAGTCCTGCCAGGATTGCCACGAGAAGTTCCGCCGCCCGAAGGAGTAGGATCTGACCTTCTCCAGAAAACGTACGCTCACGGCCCTGGCGCTCATCTTGGCGCTGGGGCTTGCGGCCTTCTGGGCGCTGAGCGAGCCGCGGCCGCTCACGGCGGCGGAACTTCCGGCGCATACGCCCGACGCTGCCAACGGCAAGCTCCTCTATTCCGCCGCAGGCTGCCGCTCCTGCCACCAGCCCGGGCCGGACCTCAAGGACGTGGACCGTTCGATTCCCGCCGGCGGCGCCCCGTTCAAGACGCCGGTCGGCACCTTCTACCCGAGGAACCTGACGCCCGATCCGGAGACCGGCATCGGCGCATGGAGCGATCTTGCATTCGTCAATGCCGTGCAGCGCGGCATTTCTCCCGGAGGCGCGCATCTCGTCCCGGCGCTGCCCTACACCTCCTATGCCCATATGAGGACGGAGGATGTGCTCGACATCCGGGCCCATCTCGCCACCCTGCCTCCCGTGTCCTCGCCGGAGCGCGAGGCCGATCTTCCGGCCGCTTTCCTGACCCGCCGCGGCATCGGCCTATGGAAGTGGATCGGGCTCGATACCACGCCCTGGCAGCCTGAGCCTTCGCAGACTGACAGCTGGAACCGCGGCTCCTATCTGGTGAACGGCCCCGGCCATTGCGCCGAGTGCCACACCCCGCGCAACCTCTTCATGGCGCTCGACACCTCCCGCGCCTTCGCCGGCGGGCCCCATCCCGAGGGCGAAGGACGCGTGCCGAGCCTCAGGGGCCTGATCGAGCGCGGCCGCTACAAGGATGCGAAGGACATCGCGTCAGCCCTGCAATATGGCGAGATCATGGGCTACGACAAGATTTCCTCGGGCGGAATGGGACAGGTCCAGCGCAACATCTCGGAGCTTCCCGAGGCGGACATCCTCGCCATCGGCGAGTATCTGGCAAGTCTCAAGCAGTAGGCGAGAGGCCCACGTCCTCCATCCAGTGGTCGATCGCGGCGGCGGTCTCGTCGGGGTATTCGAGCGTCGGGAAATGCCCGCACGCGGCCAGTTCCACGTAGCGCCCGTTGCGGATCGCCGCCGACATCCTGAGGCCGTCGGCGGCGGGGGAGAACTGGTCATGAACCCCCCACAGCATGAGGGCGGGGCAGGCGATCTCCTTCAGCCTCGGCCAGAGGTCGCCTCGCCGGGCCAGCGCCTCCGCCTGGCGCGTCATCACGTCAGGGCCGACGGCGGCACACATCTCGATGAAGCAGTCTCGCGCGGCAGGGCCGTGGGGCCCGTCCAGATGGGCGATCATCTCGCCCATCTCGGCGGCCACCTGCTCCCACTCGCCCGCCCTCAGGCGCTCGACGCGGCGCTGGCCGGCGCGCGGATCAGCGACCGGCCCCGGCCCCGAGCCGATCACCACCAGGCCCTTCACCCGATCAGGCGCCGCGAGTGCCGTCTCGAGCGCCACGCGGCCGCCGAAGGAGGTGCCCAGCACCACGAAATCCTGCGGGGCCTGGGCCAGCACCTGTTCGACGCAGCCGGCGAAGTCATCGGCATCGGCGATGAGCGTGGAACTCAGGACATTCGACGGAAGCAGGGGTGCCAGGTCGGCATAGAGCCGCTCGTCACAGCCGAAGGCGGGGATCATCACGAGATTTGTCATGGCCGCCATCCTGCACCGGGAGGCGGCAAAGGAAAAGCCCGTCGGCTCACATGGCAATCACGCCAGGGACGAGCCGTCACGAAATCGTGACGAACCGGCACGGCCGGTTCTCCGATCCACGATGGGAAAGCTTTCGTTTCCGATTGCAGCGGATTGCACGAGGCGGGAAAGACGGCGAGGGCGCTCCGCATCACGTTTCAACATTCCTGGAGACTGCTTCATGCACAAGTCAATCCTTGCGGCAGCGCTGGCGCTCGGCCTCGCCTCCGCCACCGCCTCCGCCGCCAACATCGTGGACACGGCGAAGGAGGCCGGCAGCTTCAACACCCTGCTGGCCGCTGCGCAGGCAGCGGGACTCGCCGATGCGCTGGCGACGACTGAGAACATCACGGTCTTCGCACCGACCGACGAAGCCTTCGCCAAGCTCCCCGCCGGCACGGTGGAGAACCTGCTGAAGCCCGAGAACAAGGACCAGCTCGTGGCGATCCTCACCTATCACGTGGTGCCCCGGAAGCTCGCCTCGAACCAGATGATGGCCGGCCCCTTCCATGTGCGCACGCTGAAGGCCAGGCCCGACCGCACGCTCGCCATCACCAAGGGTGCGGGCGGCGTCAGCGTGGACAACGCCGCGGTTATCAAGGCCGACATCATGACCGACAACGGCATCATCCACGTGATCGACGCGGTGATGCTGCCGAGCAAGTGAGCGGGCGGGTGAGGGCGGCGCCCTCACCCTTCCCACAATTTTCTCAGCCCTTCGGCATGACCGGCGGGGCGACCACGATGTAGGGCGTCTTCGGCTCCTGCCCGGGAGGCACGAACTCCGGCGGCGCATCCCCCGGCTCTCCGAGGGACACGAGATACTGGTAGAGCGAGCGGAGATCGCCCTCGTCCATGGCATGGACGTTGAAGTAGGGCATGGGCGGACGCGCCTTGAAGGTCTTCGCATACTGCACGAAGGCGTCCTCGCTGCCCCGTTCCTTTGCCATCAGGCGGAGATTGGCGGGATAGGTGGTGCCCCACGGGCCCTGCCAGCCGAGGCTCGTGCCCTTCAGCGCCGCCGCGGGATCGAGCTTGCCGCCCGTCTCGAGATATCCCGCCGTGTGGCAGTCGTGGCAGCCGCCGGTGATCGCCACCTGCGCGCCGCGTTCCGCAGAGACCTCCGCGGCATGCGCATGCGCCGCCGCGGCCATGGCGATTCCGAGTGCGAGAGCCGCGCGAAAGCTGGTCTTCATGTCGTTCTCCCTGTCAAAGAAAGGGAGGGACTAGGCCGCGAGCGCGCCCGCGGCTGTGATGCCGGTCACAGAAAAGGCGCGGGGAACGTTCCCCGCGCCTCGCAAGATCTTCCGTAGGCGGAGGATCATTCGCCCTGGGGCGATCCTTCCTCGGACTGGCCCTCAGCCTGCTGCTTCCGCGAGATGTCCTCGCCCGTCGTCTGGTCCACCTGCTTCATCGAGAGGCGCACCTTGCCGCGGTTGTCGAAGCCGAGGAGCTTCACCTTCACCGCGTCTCCCTCGTTGACGACGTCGCTCACCTTGGCCACGCGCCGCGGCGCGAGTTCCGAAACGTGCACAAAGACGGCAAACGAAACGAAGAAATTCACGAAGGCGCCGAAGTCGACGACCTTGACGACCTTGCCGTCATAGATCTCGCCCACCTCAGGCTCGGAGACGATGGACTTGATCCACTTCACGGCCGCCTCGATCGACGGGCCGGAGGAGGAGGCCACCTTCACCGTGCCGTCGTCCTGGATGTCGATCTTGGCGCCGGTCTTCTCCACGATTTCGCGGATGACCTTGCCGCCGGTGCCGATCACTTCGCGGATCTTGTCGGTCGGGATCTTCATGGTCTCGATACGCGGCGCGTGCTCGCCGAGCGAGGCGCGGGCGCCTGTCAGGGCTTCCGCCATCCTGTCGAGGATGTGCAGGCGCCCGTCCTTGGCCTGCCACAGGGCCACCTTCATGATCTCCTCGGTGATGCCGGTGATCTTGATGTCCATCTGCAGCGAGGTGATGCCTTCCGCCGTGCCGGCCACCTTGAAGTCCATGTCGCCCAAGTGATCCTCGTCGCCGAGGATGTCGGAGAGCACCGCGAAGCGCTCGCCTTCCTTGATGAGGCCCATGGCGATGCCGGCGCACGGCGCCTTCAAAGGCACGCCCGCATCCATGAGGGAGAGCGAGGAGCCGCAGACCGTGGCCATGGAGGAGGAGCCGTTCGACTCGGTGATCTCCGAGACGACGCGGATCGTGTAGGGGAACTGGTCCTGCGCGGGAAGCAGCGGGTGGATGGCGCGCCAGGCTAGCTTGCCATGGCCGATCTCGCGGCGGCCCGTGGCGCCCATGCGGCCCGTTTCACCGACCGAGAAGGGCGGGAAATTGTAGTGCAGCATGAAGGTGCCCTTGGTCGTGCCGTCGAGCGAGTCGATGTACTGCTCGTCCTCGCCGGTGCCCAGCGTCGTCACCACAAGGGCCTGCGTCTCGCCGCGGGTGAAGAGCGCCGAGCCGTGGGTGCGCGGCAGCACGCTCGCTTCCGCCACGATCTGGCGCACGGTGCGGGTGTCGCGGCCGTCGATGCGGAGCCCGGTGTCGAGGATGTTGTTCCTCACCACGTCCTTCTCGAGGTGCTTGAACACCTCGGCCAGCTTGTTGGCGGGCGGGGCGTCGGGCTTGTCCTCGCCGGTGAGCGCGGCCATGACCTTTTCCTTCGCCTTGGCGACGGCCTCGCGGCGGTCTTCCTTCTTGACGATGGCATAGGCGGCACGCACGTCCGCCTCGGCGATGGCCTTCACCTGGCCGTAGAGCGCCTCGTCGTCCGGCGGCGTGAAGTCACGCGGGCTGCGGGCAGAGCGCTCGGCCATGCGGATGATCGCCTCGATCACCGGCTGGAAGCCGCGGTGGCCGAACATGACGGCACCGAGCATGATTTCCTCGGAGAGCTCCTTGGCCTCCGACTCCACCATCAGCACCGCGTCCTGCGTGCCGGCGACGACGAGGTCGAGGGAGGAGAGCTTCTGCTGCTCGATCGTCGGGTTCAGCACGTATTCGCCGTTGATGTAGCCAACGCGCGCGGCACCGATCGGGCCCATGAAGGGAATGCCCGAGAGGGTGAGCGCGGCGGAAGAGGCCACCATGGCGAGGATGTCGGTGTCGTTTTCGAGGTCATAGGAGAGAACGGTGGCGATGACCTGCGTCTCGTTGCGGAAGCCCTCGACGAAGAGCGGGCGGATCGGCCGGTCGACGAGGCGCGAGATGAGCGTTTCGCGCTCCGTCGGGCGCCCTTCGCGCTTGAAATAGCCGCCGGGGATCTTGCCGGCGGCATAGGTCTTTTCCTGGTAGTTGACGGTCAGGGGGAAGAAGTCGATCCCCGGCTTCGCCGAACGCTCGGCAACGGCAGTGGCCAGAACGGTGGTCTCGCCGAGCGAGGCCAGAACGGCGCCATCGGCCTGGCGGGCCATGCGGCCGGTCTCGAGGCGCAGCGTCTGCCCGCCCCACTGGATTTCTTCGACGTCGATATTGAACATCTGGTTTTCCTTTGTGCCCTTCGCCGCCGCTTGAAAAACGTGCACCACCACTGTGGACGGCATCCCCCTTGGGCCTCTCGCGAGTCCGGCCCCATTGCCGGACTCTGAAGGTGGGGACGCGGGCGGCTACTCGGTGATCCGCCCGCTCGTACCTGTTCCCGGAACCCGCTTAGCGGCGGATTTCGAGGCGCTTGATGAGCGTCTGGTAACGCTGATCGTCGATCCGCTTCAGGTAGTCGAGAAGCGAACGGCGCTTGCTCACCATCGTCAGGAGCCCACGTCGGGAGTGATTGTCCTTCTTGTGGGCCTTGAAGTGTTCGGTGAGATAGTTGATGCGTTCCGTCAGGATCGCAACCTGGACTTCGGGCGAGCCGGTGTCACCGGGCTTCGTGGCGAATTCCTTCACGAGAGCGCTCTTGCGCTCGGCAGTCATGGTCATTCGGTCATCTCCAAATGGTTTACAGGTTGAACAAACGCTTCGGCTTGAGCATTCCCTCGCTGACCTGGCCGATGCCGACGGGCTTTCCCCCGCTCGTCACCAGAACCGCTTCTTCCGCGATGGGAGCATTCGCGCCTCTGAGAAGGACGGGCTGTCCTAGTCTCAGGCGTCGGGCCTTTTCCCCGTCTATGGCCAGTGCCGGGATGCCGTCCAGCACGGTCTCGATCGGGAGCAAGGCCCCAGTTTCGGCGTTGCCGCCGGGGGCCTTATGGCTGAGTTCCGTAAGGTTTTCCAGTGAAATCATGTGGGCTTCGGTAAACGGCCCCACCGCCACCCGGCGCAGCATGGAGACATGGGCAACCGTGCCGAGCGCCCTGCCCATGTCGCGGGCGAGCGAGCGGATGTAGGTGCCCTTCCCGCACGTCACCTCGAAGGTCGCGTGATCGGCGTCGGGGATCTCCACCAGGCGCAGCGCCTCGATGGCGACGGGCCTCTCGGCGAGGTCCACCGCCACCCCTGCCCGCGCCAGGTCATAGGCGCGCTCGCCCGCCACCCTGATTGCCGAAAAGGCTGGCGGCGCCTGCAGGATTTCGCCGGTGAAGCGCGGCAGTATCGCCTCGATGTCCTGTCGCGTGGGCCGCCGGTCAGAGCGCGCCGTCACCTCGCCTTCGAGGTCGTCCGTCTGGCGCTCCTCGCCCCAGCGCGCGGTGAAGCGGTAGATTTTCCGTCCATCCATCGCATAGGAAACGGTCTTGGTCGCCTCGCCAAGCGCGATGGGGAGAAGGCCCGAAGCCAGCGGATCGAGCGTGCCGCCATGGCCCGCCTTCTCGGCATTGAACAGAAATCGCACCTTGCCGACGGCCTGGGTTGAACTCATGCCGAGTGGCTTGTCGAGGATGACCCAGCCGTGAACGGGGATGCGCTGCTTCTTGGGCATGATCTTTCCATGCATGTCCCTTCTCCCATCGGCAGGATGGGAGAAGGCGGCCGGCAGGCCGGATGGGGGCTCTTTCGTGCGGCAAGACCTGCTGAAACAGGCCCTCATCCGCTCTCCGGGCACCTTCTCCCATCGCTTCGCAACGGGAAAAGGGAAACTATTCTTCCTTCTTGAGATCCCGCGCCACTTCCGGGCTCCTCAGGAGCTGGTCGATCTTGTTGGCGTAATCCAGCGCGGTGTCCACCCGGTAGCGGATCTCGGGGGTGAACTTCATGTCCAGCTTCGGCGCGACGAGCCCGCGAATGTAGCGCCGGTTGCGGTTCAGCGCCTCGAGCAGCGCCTGCTCCTTGCCGGGCACGAGGGTCCTGACGAAGGCGGTGGCGATCTTGAGGTCGGGCGAGATCTGCACCTCGACCACGGTCGGGTTCAGCCGCTCGAGCTCGGGATCGCCCGATTCGCCGCGCAGGAAGATGTCCGCCAGCGCATGGCGGATCAGCTCGCCGGCGCGGAGCTGGCGTTGGGAAGGGGCGCTGCCTTTGCTCATCTCGACTCGTCAGTCCAGCGTGCGCTGGACCTTCTCCACCCGGAAGCACTCGATGATGTCGCCGGCGCGGATGTCCTGGTAGTTCTCGAAGGCCATGCCGCACTCCTGGCCCACCGGCACTTCCTTCACCTCGTCCTTGAAGCGCTTCAGCGTCGAGAGCGTGCCCTCGTGGATCACCACGTTGTCGCGGATGAGGCGCACCTTGGCGCCGCGCTGCACGGTGCCCTCGGTGACCTGGCAGCCCGCCACCTTGCCGACCTTGGTGATGTTGAACACCTCGAGGATCCGCGCATTGCCGAGGAAGGTCTCGCGCAGTTCCGGCGCGAGCTTGCCAGCCATGGCCTGCTTGATGTCGTCGACCAGGTCATAGATGATGTTGTAGTAGCGGATCTCGATCCCCGCCCGCTCCGCCGCGTCGCGCGCCTGGGCCGAGGCGCGGACGTTGAAGCCCAGCACCACCGCCTTCGATGCTTCGGCGAGGCCGATGTCGGACTCGTTGATGCCGCCCACCGCGTAGTGGATGACGCGCGCCTTGATCTCGGCGTTGCCGATCTTCTCGAGCGCCTGCACGATGGCTTCCGCCGAGCCCTGCACGTCGGCCTTGACGAGGATCGGGAACTCGGTCGCCGTGCCCTCCTTCATCGCCGACATCATCTGCTCGAGCGAGGAGCGTGCGGCGGCCGCACCGCGCGTCTCGCGGCGCTTCCTCTCGCGGTACTCCGTCACCTCGCGGGCGCGGGCCTCGTTCGGCACCACGTCGAACTGGTCGCCCGCTTCGGGTGCGGAATTGAGGCCCAGCACCTCGACCGGCGTCGAAGGCAGAGCCTCCTTCACCTGCTGGCCCTTGTCGTCGACGAGGGCGCGCACGCGGCCCCAGGCGGAGCCGGCGACGAAGATGTCGCCGAGCTTCAGCGTGCCGCGCTGCACCAGCACCGTGGCCACGGGCCCGCGGCCCTTGTCGAGCTGGGCTTCGACGACCATGCCGCCCGCCTCGCGGTCCGGGTTGGCCTTGAGGTCGAGCAGCTCGGCCTGCAGCAGGATCACGTCGAGCAGCTTGTCGAGGTTCGTGCCCTTGAGTGCGGACACCTCCACCTCGAGCGTGTCGCCGCCCATGCTCTCCACCACGATCTCGTACTTCAGGAGCTCGTTCCTGACGCGCGTCGGGTTGGCGGCCGGCTTGTCGATCTTGTTGATGGCCACGATGATCGGCACGTCGGCCGCACGGGCGTGGTTGATGGCCTCGACCGTCTGCGGCATGACGCCGTCATCGGCGGCGACCACGAGCACGACGATGTCGGTCGCCTTGGCGCCGCGCGCGCGCATCGAGGTGAAGGCCTCGTGGCCGGGCGTGTCGATGAAGGTGACGACGCCGTTGGTGGTCTCGACCTGGTAGGCGCCGATGTGCTGGGTGATGCCGCCGGCTTCGCCCGAGACAACGTTGGTCTTGCGCAAAGCGTCGAGCAGCGAGGTCTTGCCGTGGTCGACGTGGCCCATGATGGTGACGACCGGCGGGCGCGCCTTCAGCTGCTCGGCCGAGTCCTCCTCGCCCGAGAGGCCTTCCACGACGTCGGCTTCCGACACGCGCTTGACCTTGTGGCCCATCTCCTCGGCGATGAGCTGGGCGGTGTCGGCATCGATCACGTCGTTGATCGTGTGCATCTCGCCCTGCTTCATCAGGAACTTGATGATGTCCACGGCGCGCTCGGCCATGCGGTTGGCGAGTTCCTGGATGGTGATCGCCTCGGGGATCACCACTTCGCGGCTCACCTTCTCGGTGGGGAGCTGGAAGCCCTGCGACTGCTTTTTCAGCCGCTCGGTGCGGCGGCGGAAGGCGGCGACGGAGCGGGCGCGCTCGTCGTCCTCGTTCATGGCGTTGACGACCGACAGGCGGCCGCGGCGCTTGTCCGCCTCGCCCTTCGCGGGGCGGGTCGGGACGGGAGCCTTGACCTCGCGCTTGATGGTGCCGGGGCCGACGCGGCGCGGCGCCTCGTCTTCCTCCTCGGCGGCGCGCTTGGCGGTCGTCGGCAGGGCCTTGCCGGTGAGCGGCTTCACCGGCGCGGTGGCGGGCGTGACGACGCCGGGCTGGGTGCCGCGGGGGCTGAGCTTCTTGGCGGCCTCCTCGGCCTTGCGGCGGCCCTCCTCCTCGGAGCGGTGGCGGGCCTCTTCCTCGGCCTTGCGCTTTGCGGCGGCTTCGCGCTCGATGCGCTCGCGCTCATCCTGCTCGGCGCGGCGGCGGGCCTCCTCCTCCTGGCGCTTGCGGTCCTCGGCCTCGCGCACGCGGGCGCCGGCCAGCGCGCGGTCACGCGCTTCCTTCTCCTCCGGCGTCAAGGTGCGCAGCACGACGCCCGAGCGCTGGGTGGCCTGCGGCTTCGGCGCCTGCGGCGTCTGGGTGTTGGACGGCGGCGAGGGGGTGACGCGCGGCTGCGGCTGGAAGGCGGGCTTGGCTTCGGGCGCACCCGGCTTGTCGTCGCCGAAGCGCTTGCGCTTGGTCTCGACGACCACCGTCTTCGAGCGGCCCGCGCCAAAGCTCTGCCTCACCTTGCTCTGCTCGATCGCCGGCCGTTTGAGGGTCAATGTCCCGCCACCCGGGCGGTTGCCTTCGGGCTTGCGGTCTTTGTCGTTGCTGTCAGTCATCTTCTCTCTTCAGGTCCTCGGAAGGCCCGCCAAGGCCCTCAAACGTCTCGATCCGGCGCACCGCTGCGGAGAGCTTTTCGGCAAGCCCTCCCTTGGCCACGGCAGCATGTACCACATTTGCCCGGCCAAAAGCCAAATCCAATTCTTGGCGATCGAAAAGAACGATCCTCTCGACGCCGGGCTCCGCCAGCCTGTCCAGTTTCCGGCAACCGTCGGGCGCGGCATCCGTTCCATGGAACAGCAATTTTGCCCGTCCCCGGCCCAGCATCTCCTCAACCTTGGTGAAGCCCGAGACGGCCTCGCCCGCCTTCCTGGCGAGCGAGAGGAGCGAGAGCGCGTTCTGGCGGAGCAATTTCGCCACCATATCGGGCAGATCGGGCGGGATTGTGGTCTCCGCCTGAAAGCCGCGCGAAAACAGCCGCTTTCGCATCGCCTCGGCCAGCGCCGCGCGATCGAGGCTCACCCACACCCCGCGCCCCGGCAGCTTGCGCGCCAGGTCGGGCACCACGAGGCCCTCCGGGCTCCGGACGAAGCGGATGAGATCCGCCTCCTCCTTCACCTTCCGGGTGAGAATGCACATGCGGTCGGACAAGGGCTGATCCGCCTCGTCCTCAGGGCCTCGGGGCGATTCGATCAGGCGCTCACCTCGCCTTCCTCGGATTCCGCCTCGGGCTCGACCGGGGCCTCGATCCAGCCCGCCTTGATGCGGGCCTTGAGGATCAGGTCATTGGCCTCGTCCGACCCGACCTCGAGGTCGGAGAAGGCGCCCTTGTGCTTCACCGCACCGCCCGCCTTGCGCTCGGTCCAGCCGATGAGCTCGTCGGTGGCGCAGCCGGCGAGATCCTCCACCGTCTTGATCCCCGCCTCGCCCAGCGCCACCAGCATGGCGGGCGAGAGGCCCTCGATCTCCTTCAGCTCGTCCTGCACGCCAAGCTCGACGCGGCGGGCATCGAGTTCCGCGGCCTGACGGTCGAGATATTCGCGCGCCCGGTTCTGCAATTCTTCCGCCGTCTGCTCGTCCAGGCCCTCGATCGAGGCGATCTCGCGGAGGTCGACATAGGCCACCTCCTCGACATTGGCGAAGCCTTCCGAGGCCAGGAGCTGTGCCAGCGTCTCGTCGACGTCGAGCGCATTGACGAAAAGCTCGGTGCGCGCGGCGAATTCCTTCTGGCGGCGCTCGGATTCCTCGGTCTCGGTCATGATGTCGATGTCCCAGCCGGTGAGCTGGGAGGCGAGCCGGACGTTCTGGCCGCGCCGGCCGATGGCGAGCGAGAGCTGCTCGTCCGGCACCACCACCTCGATCCGCTCGGACTCCTCGTCGAGCACCACCTTGGTCACTTCCGCCGGAGCGAGCGCGTTGACGACGAAGGAGGCGACGTCCGGCGTCCACTGGATGATGTCGATCTTCTCGCCCTGGAGCTCGTTCACCACGGCCTGGACGCGGCTGCCGCGCATGCCCACACAGGCGCCGACCGGGTCGATCGAGCCGTCCTTGGAGCGGACCGCGATCTTGGCACGGCTGCCGGGGTCGCGGGCCACCGCCACCACCTCGACCACGCCGTCGTAGATCTCGGGCACTTCCTGGCCGAACAGGCGGGCCATGAATTCGGGATGCGTGCGGGA
>NZ_JBKBKI010000012.1:0-107477 GCF_046294715.1 Aestuariivirga sp.
TAAGAAACCAAAAAAGCTGGGAGAGAAAAAGGGGGGTCTCCCTCCCTCCGGGGGAGGGGGGCCCCCCCCCCACTGCCGGCCTCCCCGAGGGAAATCGGCTATTGCAGGGTGACCACGGCCGTGCCTTCGTCGGTAATGGGCAGGGGAGGAAGGCCCGCCGCAACGCTATCCCCGTTGCCGCCGACGTTCAGCTGCCCGTTGCCTTCCACGTAGATCTTGTCAGCCACGATGGAAAAGAGCGGGTCGCTGGTCGCGACCTGTTCCGGTTTCGAGTAGGTGCCTGTGCCGCCGCCGGTGATGTAGAGAATGTTGGTCGGATAATAGACGGTTCCGGTGAGGGCCACCTTGCCGCCGCCGATGATCGAATTGGCGGCTGACTTCGTTTTCGCAGTGATCGAATTCGGGTGCTGGGCGATGACGATCCCCGCGAAGAGCCCACTGGCGGGGGCTACCAGGGAGACATCAGCCTGGGCCTGGAAGTCAATCCGCGTCTGGCTTGCTGTCGTCACCTTGGTGGCCGCATCGGTATCGGTCAGGATGATGGTCACCCCTTCGGAGGCGGCGTCAAGGCGCCCATCGTTGTTGACATCGGACGTGAGAGTGGCGTTCTGCACCTCGAACTTGCCGTTCTCGATTATGTAGACGCCGGGTTGCATGACAACACTTGCGCCCGCCTTGATCTGGATTCCGCCGACGTACAGCCCTGGCCAAAGCTTGCCGCTGGACACGACAAGCTGTTTCGGCCCGGAGCCCTTCTGGTTTTCCTTGGCATTGGCGTAGATTTTTGCGTAGTCGTCGGTACTAAACTTGTTTTTGAAGGGGTCTTCGATCTGTTTGCACCCCATTCTTGGCTTGATGGGTTCGAATTGATCTTTCCCGTCCTGAACATAGTGACGGAAAAACTTTTCTCCGACGTAACCCGGTCCATGCACGCAGATCGTCGAGGCGGTGAGTGAGGCCGTGCCGTTCTCGAGCAGCCCGCGGTTGGAAGCCGAATTCACCCGGACGCTGCAGTCCTTCGCGATGATGTCGGCGGTGCCCTGAATTTCGAGCGACTGTTCGCTCGTCTTATTGAGCGCCAGAATGCAGATTGGCTCTTTCTTGTACACCCAGTCCGCCTCCGAGTTGGCGGCGATCCGAAAACGATTGCCGGGTCCTTCGCCGTTTGGCAGCAGGTTCAGCACGTTGCTGAGCGAGCCTTTCACCGTCGCTCCGATCGAGACGGAGACGCTCGAGGCGGTGGCCGTCACCGACGGCTCCTCGACGGACTCGATGTCGGTGAGGTCGGCGAGGCCGGCGCTGAGGAAGCTCTCGGCGATTTCGGCCCGCTTGTTGCGGACCTGTTCGGATGAGCCGGACAGGTTGCGCGCACTGGCCGCGGCGAGAGCCGCGCCGTCAGCAATCGTTTGCAGCTGGTCCTGAACACGACTCATCCGGCCAAGATCGATTGCAATCCCGGCAGCGGCAATGACGGGCACGGCGGCGATGCTGGTGATCGCGGTGAGATTGCCCCGCTCGGAGCGGCAATGTTCCCTGACGCGCCGTGCGAGAGCGCCGAATGATGCAAGCATGATGGCAAGACTCCCGTTCCACATGTGCCTGCAATTTTGCAGTGAAACTTTGCTGAACCGTTTCGATATTCGATCAAATTCTAGCGATCGGGCCCGCCGCCCGGCCGGAGAGGCGGGCGAGCGTTGACAATGTCTTGCGCAATCGAGTCGAATTTTAACGAAGTGCCGCCGGCCGGCTACATGTTGGGATAGTTCGGCCCTTCGCCGCCCTGCGGAACCACCCAGTTGATGTTCTGGGCGGGATCCTTGATGTCGCAGGTCTTGCAGTGCACGCAGTTCTGGTGGTTGATCTGGAAGCGCGGCGCCTTGCCCTCCTCCATCACCACCTCGTAGACGCCCGCCGGGCAATAGCGCTGGGCGGGTTCGTCATAGAGGGGGAGGTTGTCGCGGATCGGCACCGCCGGGTCCTTGAGCTGCAGATGGACCTTCTGGTCCTCCTCGTGATTTGTGGCGGAGAAGGCGAGGTTGGTGAGCCGGTCGAAGGAGATCACGCCGTCGGGTTTGGGATAGGCGATTGGCTTCGACTTGGCGGCAGGCTTGAGCGAAGCGTAATCCGGCTTGCCGTGCTTCCAGGTGCCGAGGCCGAAGCCCAGGAGCTGGTTCATCCACATGTCGAGGCCGCCCAGCGCCAGCCCGCCCACGAGGCCCAGCTTCGACCACATGGGCTTCACGTTCTTCACCCGCTTGAGGTCCTGATAGACCCAGGAGTACTCGTAGGCCTGCTCATACTCTGCAAGCTCGTCTCCGCCGCGGCCCGCAGCGATCGCCGCGGCGGCGGCCTCGGCAGCCAGCATCCCCGTCTTCATCGCGTTGTGGGAGCCCTTGATGCGCGGCACGTTGACGAAGCCCGCCGAGCAGCCGATGAGCGCGCCGCCCGGGAAGAAGAGCTTCGGCACCGACTGGAACCCGCCTTCGGTGATGGCGCGCGCGCCATAGGCGATGCGCCGCCCGCCCCTGAGCACCGGCTCGATCAGCGGATGGTGCTTGAAGCGCTGGAATTCCATGTAGGGGAAGAGATAGGGATTGTCGTAGTTGAGGTGCACCACGAGGCCGATCGAGACGAGATTGTCCTCGAGGTGATACATGAAGCTGCCGCCGCCCGTCTTCGCGCCCAGCGGCCAGCCCATGGTGTGGGTCACCTGGCCCTGGCGGTGGTTCTCGGGGCTCACCTCCCAGAGTTCCTTCATGCCGATGCCGAACTTCTGCGGCTCGCGGCCTTCCGAGAGCCTGAACCTGGCGATGATCTCCTTCGCCAGCGAACCGCGCACGCCCTCGGCGATGAAGACGTATTTTCCGAGAAGTTCCATGCCGGGCTGGAAATCCGCCTTCGGTTCGCCGTCCTTGCCGATGCCCATGACGCCGGCGACCACGCCCCTGACGGAGCCGTCCTCGCGGTAGAGCACCTCGGAACAGGCGAAGCCCGGATAGATCTCCACGCCGAGGCCCTCCGCCTGCTGGGCCAGCCAGCGGCAGACATTGCCGAGCGAGACGGCATAGTTGCCGTGATTGTTCATGAGCGGCGGCATCAGCGCGTTGGGAAGGCGCATGGCACCCTGCGGCCCCAGCATGAAGAAGCGGTCCTCGGTGACGGGGGTGTTGAGCGGCGCCCCCTTCTCCTTCCAGTCCGGGATCAGCTCGTTCAGCGCGATCGGATCGATGACCGCGCCCGACAGGATGTGCGCGCCGACCTCCGAGCCCTTCTCGAGCAGGCAGACCGAGAGCTCGGGGTTGACCTGCTTCAGCCGGATGGCCGCCGCGAGGCCGGCAGGGCCCGCGCCGACGATCACGACATCGTATTCCATCGCTTCGCGCTGGACCTGTTCCACGAGCCTGCTCTCCGTCTATCTTCTGCCGTCGGGCGTCTTTATAGTGGGCGGGACCCCCGGCACAAGCCACGATTTGGGACATGCAGGACAAGCAAGACGACATGACGCCGAGCGAGGCGGCCCGCGCCCTTGGCTGGCTGGCCGAGATGGGCGCGGACGAGATCATCGGCGAGGCGCCGGTGAACCGGCTCGACCCCGCGCCCGGGCGCGCGCCGGCGAGCGCCCCGGCCACGGGCCGCGAGGCTTCACCGGGCCCCTCTCCCGTGCGTACGGCAGCGCTCTCCGCCGCCCCCTCGCCCGCCTCCGCCTGCATGAGCCTCGCGGACATCGCGGCGGCGCTGGACAACCTCGACTCCTGCCCGCTCAAGAAGACGGCGACGCAGCTCTGCTTTGCCGACGGCAACCCGGCGGCGCGCGTGATGCTGGTGGGCGAGGCCCCGGGCCGCGACGAGGACATCCAGGGCAAGCCCTTCGTCGGCCGCTCGGGCCAGCTCCTCGACCGCATGCTGGCGGCGATCGGCCTCTCCCGCCACGGCCACGACCGGGAGAGCGCGGTGTTCATCACCAACGTGATCTTCTGGCGGCCGCCCGGCAACCGCACCCCGACCGAAGCCGAGACCCAGATGTGCCTGCCCTTCCTGATGCGGACGATCGAGCTGCAGAAGCCCGACGTGATCGTTTGCCTCGGCGCCACGCCGGCCCACCGCCTGACCGGCCGGAACGAGGGCATCCTGAAGATCCGGGGCCGCTGGACGAGCGCGAATGTCAGTGGGCGGAACATACCGCTCCTGCCCACGCTGCATCCCGCCTATCTCCTGCGCCAGCCGGCCCAGAAGAGGCTGGCCTGGCGCGATCTGCTCTCGCTCCGCCAGATGCTCGACGCGCACTGAAGAGAACGTTTCGAATCTGGCGTTGCGGCAAAATCGGTCTCAGGAAAATTTTCCCGCAACGTCAAAATCGGACTGGCCGTGCCAGACAACCGATAGAGTTTTTCTTGTTCTGCGAAGTTGAATCGTGTTTCATGCGCGGGTGCATTGAGCGGCGTGCATCTGGTTCCCTGACGGGAGACGGGCCACGGTTTTCCATCGAAGGTTTGAGGCATGACGGAGGCGCGGCAGTTCGTACCTGTCAGGATTGCAATCCTGACCATATCCGACACGCGGACATTGGAGAACGATACGTCCGGCCAGACGCTGGTGGACCGTGTCGCCGAGGCGGGTCACCTCCTTTCGGCGCGCAAGATCGTGCGCGACGACATCCGCGGCATCCGTCACGTCATCCGCGACTGGACCAACCGCAGCGACATCGACGTGATCATCTCGACGGGCGGCACCGGCCTCACCGGCCGTGACGTGACCGTTGAAGCCATGCGTCCGCTCTTCGAGAAGGAGATCGACGGCTTCGGCATGCTGTTCCACATGGTGTCCTTCCCGAAGATCGGCACCTCGACGATCCAGTCGCGCGCCACGGCGGGCGTGATGAAGGGCAAGTACATCTTCTGCCTGCCGGGGTCGCCGGGTGCCTGCCGCGACGGCTGGGACCAGATTCTGAGGCCGCAGCTCGACTACACGCACAAGCCCTGCAACTTCGTGGAGATCATGCCGCGGCTCGAAGAGCACCTGCAGCGCACAAAGAGCTGAGCGCGGGGAGAGAGCCGTTCCGGGGGTGAAGATCAGGGCGGGGCGGCAAGCCCCGCCTTCTTCCTGAGGGGCGGCCCCACGCCGGAGACGATGGCGATGCCGAGCAGGATCACGCCCCCGCCCAGCACCTGGGCAAGCGAGATCGTCTCACCCAGAACGAGTGCGGCGGTGATGATCCCGACGACCGGCATCAGCAGGATGAAGGGGGCGGCCTCGTCCATGCGGCACTGCCTCAGCAGCGTGAACCAGCACATGTAGGCGAGGTAGAAGCCGACCACGCCGACGAAGGCCAGCATCGACCATTCGAGCCACGTGGCGGTGGCGACGGCATGCCACTGGCCCTGCTCGATGAGGAGCGTGGCCAGCGCCAGCTGAGGCACGCTTCCGAAGGCGTTGGCCTTGAGAATGCCCACCCCGCCGTCGCGCCCCAGCCTTTGCGCCAGCACCTGACCCAGCGCCCAGCAGAAGGCGCTGACGATGATCATCGCCGTGGGGAGGAGGCCTGGAGCCTGTTCCGGAAGGCCGATGACGATGGCGACGCCCAGGACGGCGAGCACCGTTCCCGCCACCTTCCTCATGTCCGGCCGTTCCTTCATCACCAGCCAGTCCAGCAGGACGGCGAAGGGGATCTGGATCTGCAGGATGAGGCTCGCGGCGGTGGCTGGCATCGACTCGCTGCGCAAGCCCCAGAACAGCAGAGCGCCCTGGATGGTGACGGCGAAGGCCGAGATGGCGATGATGGCGGCCAGCGGCGTCTTCAGCTTTTCCCGATGGGTGAGGCCGAGCACCAGCGCAATGCCGCCATAAACCATGAGCATCATGAACAGCGGCGGGAAGTGCTGCACCGCCGGCTTGGCGATGGTGAAGCCCGTGCCGAAGAACAGGGGCGGCAGCAGGGCCAGGAAAATCTGGCGTCTCGTCATGGCGGCGGACGATGACGGAGTTCGCAGCCCCCGGCAACAGCATTAACATTGTTCTTGTTTCGTTCTCTCCTCCGCATTATATTGGAGGCATGTCCACTCTGCTCGACAAGCGCAAGGCCCGCGAGCTCGACGTCACCGCGCTGGGTGAGGGGAGGCTCACCGCCCTCTCCGCCCAGTCCCGCGGCCGCGGCGCCACCGTGAACATGTCCGGCCGCTTCGAGGCCTTCAGCCGGTCCCTCTTCGACGACGGCTGGCAGAACCTCGAGGAGCTGCCGCCTTTCCGCACCGAGGTGTTCGAGGAAAGGCCGAAATCGATCATCACCACGAACGACTCGCCCGATGTCGGCTTCGACCGATCGATCAACCCCTACCGCGGCTGCGAGCATGGCTGTGCCTATTGCTATGCGAGGCCCGCCCATTCCTACATGGGGCTGTCTCCCGGGCTGGATTTCGAGTCGAAACTCTTCGCCAAGCCGAACGCGCCGGAGTTGCTGCGGGCGGAACTCTCCGCCAGGGGCTATGCGCCGAAGACCATCGCCCTGGGAGCCAATACCGATGCCTACCAGCCGATCGAACGCGAGCGCCGCATCACGCGCGGAATCCTCGAAGTGCTGTCGGAATTCAATCACCCCGTGGGTATCGTGACGAAATCCGCGCTCGTCACCCGCGACATCGACATCCTGGCGCCGATGGCGAAGAAGGGCCTCGTCAAGGTGGCGGTCTCCGTCACCTCTCTCGACCACCGCCTGTCGCGCGCCATGGAGCCCCGCGCCGCGACGCCGATGCGCCGTCTCGACGCGATCGAGAAGCTCTCCGCCGCCGGCATTCCCACCGTCGTCATGGTGGCGCCGATCGTCCCGGCAGTGAACGACAGTGAGATCGAGGCGATACTCAAGACGGCGCATACGGCCGGTGCACGAGAGGCGGGCTACGTGATGCTGCGGCTGCCACACGAGGTGAAGGAGATCTTCAAGGATTGGCTCCAGGCCACCATGCCGGAGCGCGCGGGGAAGGTGATGTCGCTCGTCAAGTCCTCCTCCGGCGGCAAGGAATATGATCCGAGCTTCGGCAAGCGCCAGACCGGCACCGGCCCCTATGCGTGGATGATCGGCCGGCGCTTCGAGCTCGCCTGCCAGCGGCTGGGCTTCAACCAGTCACGCCTGAAGCTCTCGACCGCCCATTTCCGGCGGCCCCCACAGCCGGGCGAGCAGTTGACGCTCCTCTGACCCTTCGCCCATAAGGGCGGGATGGGGGGATTCGAACCGGACTTCACGATCGAGCTCGATGCGATGCGGCGGGGCACGAGAACCGTATGCGGCATCGACGAGGCGGGCCGCGGGCCATGGGCCGGGCCCGTGGTGGCCGCCGCCGTCGTGCTCGACCCCGATCGCATTCCCGGCGGCCTCGACGATTCGAAGAAGCTCACCGAAGCCGAGCGCGAGGCGCTGTTTGAGCCCATCATGGCGAGCGCGCGCGTCGGCATCGGCATTGCCGAGGTCGAGCGCATCGACCGCGACAACATCCTGGCGGCGACGCTCTGGGCGATGGCCCAAGCCCTGAAGCAGATCGACGGCGTGGCGCTGGCCCTTGTCGACGGCAACCGCGCGCCCGACCTTCCCTGCCGCGTCGAGACCATCATCGAGGGCGACGGCAAGTCGCTGTCGATCGCCGCGGCCTCGATCATCGCCAAGGTGACGCGCGACCGCATCATGGTCGGCCATGACGTGACCTGGCCGCAATATGGCTTCGCCCGCCACAAGGGCTATGGCACGGCGCTCCACCAGGAGGCGCTGATGCGCCACGGGCCCTCTCCCCTGCACCGGAAGAGCTTTGCGCCCGTTGCGGCATTCTTCTCCCGTTAACCATACCGCCCGAAAGCGATTCACGCCCGACTCCGCAGGATTCATCATGCCTTCCTCGAGTCAGTCGCGTTTGCGTACAGGGGTGTGGGATGGGGTATCAGACACGGCCGGACCTTCGGCCGTTGCACAACCGGATCTTGGTGGGCGACTGCCTGACGGAGCTGAGGAAGATTCCGGCCGCCTCGGTCGATCTCGTCTTCGCCGACCCGCCCTACAATCTGCAGCTCAGCGGCGGGCTCACAAGGCCCGATCAGAGCAAGGTCGATGCGGTGGACGACCACTGGGACCAGTTCGAGAGCTTCGAGGCCTATGACCGCTTCACCAAGGGATGGCTCTCGGAGTGCCGCCGCATCCTGAAGCCCACGGGCGCGCTGTGGGTGATCGGCTCCTATCACAACATCTTCCGGGTGGGCGCGATCCTGCAGGACCTGGGCTTCTGGATCCTCAACGACGTCGTCTGGCGCAAGACCAACCCGATGCCGAACTTCCGCGGCCGGCGCTTCACCAATGCGCATGAGACGCTGATCTGGGCGGCGCGCGAGGCGAGCACGAAATACACCTTCCATTACGAGGCGATGAAGGTGTTCAACGACGACCTGCAGATGCGCTCTGACTGGACGATCTCGCTCTGCACCGGTGCCGAGCGGTTGAAGAACAGCACGGGCGACAAGCTGCACCCCACGCAGAAACCGGAGGCTCTCTTGCATCGCGTTCTTCTTTCCACCACCAACCCGGGCGACGTGGTGCTCGACCCCTTCTTCGGCACCGGCACCACGGGTGCTGCGGCCAAGCAGCTGGGCCGCGTCTTCATCGGCATCGAGCGCGAGGAGGATTACGCCGAGGCGGCACTTGCCCGCATCGACGCCACCGAGCCCCTCCCCGCCGAGGCGCTGAAGGTGACCACCGGCAAGCGCGCCGAGCCGCGCATTCCCTTCGGCTCCCTGATCGAGCGCGGCTTCGTGAAGGCGGGCGACATGCTGTTCGACCCGACGAGCCGCATCGCGGCGCGCGTCCGGGCGGATGGCTCGATCGCCTGCAAGGACGCCTCGGGCTCGATCCACAAGATCGGCGCCCATGTGCAGGGTGCGGAGGCCTGCAACGGCTGGACCTTCTGGCACGTGAAGAAGGGCCCCAACCTCGTTCCCATCGACATGCTGCGCCAGCAGCTGCGCGCCGAGATGGCGCCCGCCGCCTGACATGCGCCGGCCGCGGCATGCTCGTGTTGCGGCCGGTGCCCTCCGGGGCTAAGCGGGTGGCAAAGAGGAGCTCGACATGAAGGCCCGCCAGCAGACATCCTTTCTCTTCGACCTCGACGGCACGCTGGTCGACAGCGTCTACGACCACGTGCTCGCCTGGCACGACGCGCTGCAGGAAGAGGGTGTCGAGGTTTCGGTGTGGCGGCTCCACCGCAAGATCGGCATGTCCGGCGGCCTCTTCACCAAGGCGCTGGCGCGCGAGACGGGACGCGACTTCAGCCCCGAGGTTCTGGAGAGGCTCAGGCTTCTCCACCGCAAGTACTACAACGCGCGTTCGCATCGCACGCGGCCGCTCCCCGGCGCGCGCGAGCTCCTGGCCTTCCTGAGCGACAACGCCATTCCCTGGGCGATCGCCACATCGGGCCGCATCGAGACGGCAGGGCCGGTGCTGAAGATCCTCGGCGTCGACCCGGAAAGGCACATCGTCATCACGCGCGATCTCGTGCGCTATGCCAAGCCCGACCCCGATCTCTTCCTCGCCGCGGCGGAGAAGCTCGCGGTCGACATCGGAACCGCCTGCGTGGTGGGCGATGCGATCTGGGACATGCTGGCGGCGCGCCGCGCGCGGGCTCTCGGCATCGGGCTTCTCTCCGGCGGCTATGGCACGGAGGAGCTCGAGCGCGCCGGTGCGTACCGCGTCTACGAGGACCCTGCCGATCTCCTGGCGCATATCGACGAGGTGGGCGGGCGGCGCTAGTCTTCCTCCCGACAAGGGAGAAGTGCCGCATGAAGATCATCGTTCCGCCGCGCGAGGGCCGCGCCGTCCGCGTCGGCAGGGGCCAGACCATCCGCATCGCGACGCCCAAGGGCGCGCAGGCTGCGGATTTCTTCGCCTACAATGCCGAGAGCCCCGCCGAGTGGCTGTCCGCCAACCACACATGGGTGACGACCTTCAACGTCAAGCCGCGAGAGGGCGACACGCTGATCTCGCGCTTCCGCCGCCCGATGCTGAAGTTCACCCGTGACGGCGCGAACGGCGTCCATGACATGATGATCGCCGCCTGCGACCAGTTCCGCTACGAGTTCTTCGGGTTCAAGGGGCCGCATGCCAGCTGCTCGGAAAACCTCTGCGTGGCGATGCGGCGCGAGGGCCACCAGGTGGACGTGATCCCCCAGCCCATCAACTTCTTCACCAACACCTTCGTGGAAAAGGACGGCAGCTTCACCTCGCCTCCCAATCCCGTGCCGCCCGGCGCCTTCGTGGAACTCGAAGCCCTGATGGACCTGATCTGCGTCGTCTCCTCCTGCCCCTTCGACCTTCCCGTGGAGGGCTGGACGATCAACGCCGGCGCAGGGCCGACGGAACTCGAGGTGGAGGTGCATTGAGCCTGTTACGCAGCGGCATTACGCATGGCAGGGCTGAAGGAACCATTTCACCCTGAGACGCTTCAGGATTTGCGTTCCAGCCCCATGACACGGTATAATTGCATTTTTGCGACTTCCCGGATTTCACGAAAGACGATCGCATGACCCCTTTTGCCATTGCTGGCATCCAGATGCACCTGGGCCACGGATCCAACGTCGAGGCCATGCGGCACCGCGTCGATCTCACCATGCATCTCTACCCCTGGGTACAGATGGTGATGTTTTCGGAACTCGCCGTCTTCGGACCGCTGCTGCACCATGCCCAACCTTTGCCCGGCGCCGTCGAGGAGGAGTTCCGGACCATCGCCCGCCACCACCGCATCTGGCTGGTGAACGGTTCGATGTACGAGAGGCGCGAGGGTGCGATCTACAACACGACCTCCATCATCAGCCCCGAGGGTGACATCGTCGGGCGCTATTCGAAGATGTTTCCCTTCACCCCGCTCGAACAGGGTGTCACCCCGGGCAAGGAGTTCTTCACCTGGGACATCGAGGGCGTGGGGCGCTTCGGCATCCTCAACTGCTATGACATGTGGTTCCCGGAGACCGCCCGCACGCTGACCGCGATGGGCGCGGAAGTGATCCTTCACCCGGTGATGACGCACACGATCGACCGCGATATAGATCTCGCCGTTTCGCACGCGACGAGCGCGGTCATGCAGGCCTATGTCTTCGACATGAACGGGCTGGGTGCCGGCGGCAACGGACAGTCCGCCGTGTTCGACCCCATGGGACGCAAGCTGCACCAGGCGGATGCCACCGAGCAGATCATCCCGATCGAGATCGACGTGGAACTCGTCCGCCGCTCGCGCCAGCGCGGCATTCGCGGCCTGGGGCAGATGGCCAAGAGCTTCCGCGACAGGCCCGCCGAATTCCCCGTCTACCAGAAGGACTTCGACACGAGCTATCTCGACTCGCTCGGCCCGGTGGCGACGCCGCGGCGCACCGAGGGCCCGGGGCCGGCCAATGTCAGCACGCTCCCCGTCCGCCGCAGCTTCGTGAAATAGCCGGACGGCGGGGCGGACTCGCTCAGAACATCTTGTTGGCCGTGTGGAGCGGCGGCGCCACGGGCTGCGAGGGGCTGGACACCGGGATCGCCTCGAACTGCCGGTGGATGGCCTCCACCCAGGCGAGTGCGCGCGGCGTCAGCTTGCGGTCGTCCGTCTGGAACCTGCCACGCGACACGAGAATGCCCATGTCGGCACCGTGGTAGCGATAGTCCCCCGCCGTGTAGACGCGCAGGTAGAAGGCCTCGTCCTCTCCCGAGACGAGGAACCAGTCGATCGACTTTCTCACCAGCGAGATCTCGCCCTTGGCATCCATGCGCCAGATGCCCGATGGCGGAGCCTTGGTGATCATCTCCACCCGGTCTACCGGATATTTCAGGATCAGCTGGCTCCAGTTGTCGAATTCGGCCCAGCGCTGCTGGATCTTCGAGAGGTCCAGCTCCCACTCCACATCCATGAACTCGAGAAGGTGGAACATGTAGATCGGGCAGCCGCCATAGGTGGAGGTGATCAGGTTCGTCATGGGCGAGGCGCCGGAGACACGCGGGTTGATCTCTCCGAGATAGACCTTCCGGGTGTCGGTATCGATCAGGAAGTCCATGCAGAAGGCCCCCTTGTAGCCTTCCTTGTAGAGCTGGTCGCCGAGCTTCTGCGCCATCTTCGTCACGGCCTTGCGCTCGCTCTCGAAGCCGCCGGTGAAGACGTCGTTTCCGCACCAGCCGCCCTTGTAGGGCGTAACCTCGGCGAAGCCGGTGATGTCCGTCTGGAGCGGTCCCACGAGCGTGCCGTGGCGCGTCGCCACCGCCTCGACGGTGCCGGGCAGGTGATTGATCCGGCGCATCACCTTCAGTTCTTCCTTGGCAAGCAGGTCCTCATGCTTCTTCCAGTCGGCCTCGCTCCGGATGAAGAAGGTCGTCCGGCCGGAATCGCCGTAAGGCGTCTGGACGACGAGGTCGGAGCCCAGCCGTGCGGTGGAGGCAAGCTTCGTCAGCTCCGCATAGGACCTCGCGCGCCCCATCGTGTTCGGTGCGCTGCTGATGCCCGCGGCGTTTCCGAGCTTGGTGGTGGTGATCTTGCTGTCGAAGTGCTTGCGCAGCCTCGCCGGCGGAAGCGCGATCTTCTGGCCGAGTTCCCTGGCCAGCGCTTCGGTTTCCTCGTCGAACATGACGAGCAGGAGATAGCCCGGCCCCCTCTGCTGGAGTGCGGCACGAACCTCCTTGTGGCGCAGGAGATAGTTGTTCACGTCCTCGATCGAGCGGAAGTCGTGCGGGCCGTGCTCGCGCGGCACCGTGATCTTCGGATGCGTGCCATCGAAGCTGTCGAAGAAATTGATGTATTCGAACTTGTTGATCCAGCGCCCGAGGCCGAGAAGATTGTAGGGGGTGGGCGAGAGAAAGGTGATCGGCGTGTGGTTCTGCCGGAAATACGCGTAGATCTGGCTGAGGCTCTTGAGCCTGGTCCTTGCCGTCCGTCCCCTGTCCATGGCAGCGCCTTCTCCCCGGCCTATCAACTCTTGTGCGCCCTAACCTAAGCGAGAAACGAGTTTGTTTCCACCCCTCGCCTGCTTCGGCTCCGGTTCGCCGCCCAGCGCATGCGCCACCACCTTGCGCATGACCGTCGGCAGGGCCTCGCCTGCGAGGTCCTCGGGCCGCACCCAGCGATAGTCTCCCTCGTCACGAAGGGCGCCGTCGGCGATGTCGTCGGCCCGCCACACCTCGAGCTCGAGATGGAAATGCGTGAAAGTGTGCTCCACCCGGCCCGCCAGCCTGCGCCAGCGGGCGGCAAGCGGCGCCTCCTGTTCTGCATCGCCGAACGCCTCGCCCCATGGCGTCGACGGCACTTCCATCATGCCGCCGAGCAGCCCCTTTTCCGCCCTTCGCCGCAGCAGCACCGCGCCGTCCTGACGCTCGATCCAGAAGGCCGTGCCGCGCCGCACCGGCACGCGCCTCTTCGCCTTCTTGCGCGGAAGCGAAGGGGCAAGCCCGGCGATCCGCCCGCGGCACTCCTCCGACCACGGACAGATCGGGCAATTCGGCGACCGCGGCGTGCAGATGGTGGCGCCGAGATCCATCAGCGCCTGGGCGAAGTCGCCCGCGCGCCGTTCCGGCACAAGCGCCTGCGCCCTGGCGCGGATCTCCGGCTTCGAATCGGGAAGCGGCGTCTCGATCGCGTGGATTCGGCTGATGACGCGTTCGACGTTGCCGTCCACCGCCGCGTGCCGCCCGCCGAACGCGATGGCCGCGATGGCCGCCGCGGTATAGGCACCGATGCCGGGCAGGCTCCGGAGTTCTGCCTCGTCTTCCGGAAAACGGCCGCTGAAGCGCGCGACGACCTCATTCGCACAGGCATGGAGATTGCGCGCGCGGGCATAGTACCCGAGCCCCGCCCAGGCCCGGAGCACGTCGTCGAGCGGCGCTGCTGCGAGCGACCGGACCGTCGGCCAGCGCGCGATGAACGCCTCGAAATAGCCCTTCACCGCCTGAACGGTGGTCTGCTGCAGCATGATCTCCGAGAGCCAGACGCGATAGGGGTCGGGCGTCTCCCCGGGAAGGGCGCGCCAGGGCAACACGCGCCGGTTGACGTCATACCACCGGAGCAGTTGCGGGGCCCGCTCGTCCTCCGGCCCTTTTCTGGCCATGCTGCTGCGCAAGGAAACGACTCCTGTTATAGCCTTCAACGATAGAGACGAGACCCCTGCCCCGGCAATGGAAACCCTGTCCAAGCATTTTCGCGAGATCACCAAGGCCGCCTTCCGGCGCTATGGCTTCGCCCAGGCCGACGTGGTGGCCCACTGGGAAGCGATCGTCGGAGAGGAACTGGCGCGGGTCTCCGCACCCGAGCGGATCCGCTGGCCGCGCGGTGCGGGGGATGAGTCGCAGAAGCAGGGCGGGACACTCGTGATACGCGCAGCGCCGGGCCGAGCACTCGAACTACAATATGAAGCGTCCCGCATCATCGCCAGAATCAACAGCTTTTTTGGCTATGGCGCGATCGCGAAACTCAAGGTCATTCAGGCCGCGATCCTCCTCGGGGAAACCCGGAGGCCGCCGCCGATTCCCGAAAAACCAGTTTGCGAACAAGCACTTGCGGCGCTCGAAGACAGCCCCCTCAAGGCCGCGCTGGAGCGCCTGGGGCGAAGCGTGGCGGCCACGTCGGGAAGTTCTCCACAAGGCAAATAACGTTTGGTTTCAACCCCCAACATCTAGTAGGTAACCCATATGATGATTTTCACCCGCCGTCACCTGCTCCAGGCCGGAGCCGCCTTGCTGGCCCTCGGCGCCGCCGCACCTGCCGCCTTGGCCCAGGTGGACACTGCGGAACTCCTGAAGCCGCCCCCGCTCGGAGACATGGCGCTCGGCGCGGCGGAGGGAGCCAAGGTGACCCTCGTCGAATATGCCTCGGCCACCTGCCCCCACTGCGCCGCCTTCCACAAGGAGGTGTGGCCGAAGCTCAAGGCAGACTATGTCGACACCGGCAAGATCCGCTTCATCTTCCGCGAATTTCCGCTGAACGATGCGGCACTCGCTGCCTTCATGATCGCCCGCGCCGCGCCGAAGGAATCCTATTTCCCGCTGATCGGCGTCTTCTTCGACACGCTCGACAGCTGGGCGCAGAATCCGGCCGAGGGCCTGCTCAACATCGCCAAGCAGGCCGGCTTCACCCAGGAGAAGTTCGACGCCACCCTGCGTGACGAGGCCCTGGCCAAGGGAATCATGGAGATCCGCGACGGCGGCGTGAAGTTCGGCGTCAAGGGCACGCCGACCTTCTTCCTGAACGGCAAGGCTCTCGAGGGCGAGCAGACCTACGAGACCATGAAGGCGGCGATCGACCCGCTCCTCTGAGGGGCGGATGAAGTGAGGGGCTAGGGCAAGATGAAATTCACACGGCTGAGGCTTTCGGGATTCAAGTCCTTCGTCGAGCCGACGGACCTCATCATCGAGCCCGGCCTCACCGGCATCGTCGGCCCCAATGGTTGCGGCAAGTCGAACCTGCTCGAGGCGCTGCGCTGGGTGATGGGCGAGAGCTCCTACAAGTCCATGCGCGCTTCCGGCATGGACGACGTCATCTTCTCCGGCACCACCCAGCGCCCGGCCCGCAACATGGCCGAGGTGCTGGTCACCATGGCCAACGAGGAAGGCACGGCCCCGCCGCACTACCAGAACCAGGAGACGCTGGAGATCTCGCGGCGCATCGAGCGCGAATCGGGCTCCTCCTACCGCATCAACGGCAAGGAAGTGCGCGCGCGCGACGTGCAGCTGCTGTTCGCCGACGCCTCGACGGGCTCGCGCTCGCCGGCCCTCGTGCGCCAGGGCCAGATCGGCGAGATCATCAACGCCAAGCCCCAGGCGCGCCGCCTCATCCTGGAAGAGGCCGCCGGCATCACCGGACTCCACACCCGCCGCCACGAGGCCGAGCTGAAGCTCAAGGCCGCCGAGCAGAACCTGACGCGCCTCGACGACGTCACCGCCCAGCTCGAGACCCAGCTCAACAGCCTGAAGCGGCAGGCCCGCCAGGCCACGAAATACAAGGCGCTCTCCGCCGAGATCCGCAAGCTGGAGGCGATGGGCCTCTATGCCAACTGGAAGGACGCGGCGGAGGGTGCGAGGCGTGATGCCGAGTTGCTCGACGAGGCGACCCGCGTGCTCGCCGAACACACCCGCTCCTCCTCCGAGAAGCTGCGCCTGCGCGACGAACTCGGCGAGAGGCTGCCCGGCCTGCGCGAGCAGGAGGCCGTCCGCTCCGCCGTTCTCCAGCGCATCGCGCATGAGCGCAACGTGCTGGACGAGGAAGAGCGCCGTTCGGCCGAACGCCGCCGCGAGCTCGAGCAGCGCATCGCCCAGATCAATTCCGACCTCCAGCGCGAGCAGGACCTGCTGAACGACACGGACCGCGTGCTGACCCGCCTTGCCGAGGAAGGCGAGACGCTGAACGCCAGCCAGGGCTCCGACACGGAAATCCGTGCGGAGGCCGCCGTGGCGCTGCAGCAGGCCGCCGATGCGCTGTCCCGCGCCCAGGAAGCGGCGGATGCGGCCAGTGCAAGGCTCTCCGAACTTGCGGCCCGGCGCAATGCCATCCTCCGCGCCATCGACGAGCATAAGGTGCGCCTGGCGCGGCTCGACCGGGAACGCGCCGACACCCAGGCCCGGCGCAACGCGCTCATGGCCCGCTTCAACGTCGAAGGCGACGGCGAAAAGCTCTCTGCCGCCGTTGAACACGCGATAGAGCAGGCCGCCGATCTCGAGCAGGCGGCCGCCGAGGCGGAGGCCGCGGTGCGTGCCGCGCGCACGGCTGAGGGCGACAGCCGCAGCGCACATGAGGAGGCGCGCCGCCGGGCCGACAGGCTGCAGACGGAAGTCCGCACACTGACGAATCTCCTGAAGGCAGGCGGCGGCGAGCTCTGGCCCTCGCTCATCGACCAGATCACGGTACAGCAGGGCTACGAGACTGCGCTCGGCGCCGCGCTGGGCGACGACATCGACGCATCGGCCGATGAGGGCGCGCCCGTCCACTGGCGGGGAATGCCGCCGCTCGCCGAGACGGCGGCGCTGTCGGATGCTGCGGAGCCGCTGAGCCGCTTCGTCGCCGCCCCGCAGGCCCTGCAGCGGCGTCTCTCGCACATCGGTGTGGTCTCGAAGGCTTTGGGCCAGGCGCTGCAGCCGCAGCTGAAGCCGGGCCAGCGCCTCGTCTCGCGCGAGGGCGACGTCTGGCGCTGGGACGGCTTCACCGCCGCCGCCGACGCGCCGAGTGCCGCGGCGAAACGTCTCGCCGAGCGCAACCGCCTCGCCACGCTCGAAACAGAGATGGCGGAGGCGCTCGCCACGGCGGAAGAGGCGAAGACCCGCTTCGAGGCGGCACGGGCAGCTGTCGAAAGCGCCGCCCGCCTCGAGCGCGACAAGCGCGAGGGCCATCGCGCCGCCGTGTCCGCCGTCGATTTCGCGCGCCGGGCCTTGACGGCGCATGAGCGCCAGATGGCCGAGCAACTCGCCCAGACCAGTGCGCTGGACGAGGCGCAGCGCCGCATCGAACAGGCTTTGGAGGAGACCCGGCTCCAGCTCGAGGAGGCGAATGCCGAGGCAGCCGGGCTTCCCGTGCTCGATTCCCTGCAGGCGGAGCTCGTCGACTTGCGCCGCGCCGTGGACCGCGGGCGCGCGGCCTATGCCGAGGCGCGCGCCACCCATGACGGCCTCGAGCGCGAGGCCAGGGCGCGCAGCGAACGCATTCGCGCGATCGAACTGGAGAGGGCGCAATGGACATCGCGCGCCGCCCGTGCCAACGACCAGATCGAGCAGCTCACGGCGCGCGCCGAGGAGACCCGCGCCACCATGGTCGATCTCGCTGCACTGCCGCAGGTCTTGGCCGACCGCCGCCTCAAGCTGATGAACACGCTGGCCGAGGCCGAAACCGAAAAGAAGGCCGCCGCCGATGCGCTGCAGGAGGCCGAGAACGCCGTCCGCCAGGCCGACCAGGAGCTGCGCGGCGTGCAGGAACTCCTCACCCGTGCGCGCGAGGACCATGCCCGTCTCGGCGCGAGGCTTGAGGCCAGCACCCAGCGCCAGGAGGCCTGCGAGCGGCGCATCGCCGAGACCCTGCAGTGCGCTCCCGACGAGGTGCTCGCTGCGGCGGGCCTCGAGGGCGGCGACCTCCCCGAAGCCGGCGAGATCGAGCGCAAGCTCCTCGGCCTTCGCGAAGACCGGGAGCGGCTGGGCGGCGTCAACCTCCGCGCCGACGAGGAGGCGGTCGAGGTGGCGCGGCAGCTCGAGGGGCTGATCAAGGAGCGTGACGACCTCATCCAGGCGATCAACAAGCTGCGCGGCGGCATTTCCAGCCTCAACCGCGAGGGCCGCCAGCGCCTGCTCGACGCCTTCGGAACGGTGAACCAGAAATTCGGCGAGCTGTTCACCACCCTCTTCGGCGGCGGCAAGGCCGAGCTCCAGCTCATCGAATCGGATGATCCGCTCGAAGCCGGGCTCGAGATCATCGCCAATCCCCCCGGCAAGAAGCCGACGACGCTCTCGCTCCTTTCGGGCGGCGAGCAGACGCTGACGGCGCTGTCGCTGATCTTCGCGGTGTTCCTCACCAATCCCTCGCCGATCTGCGTGCTGGACGAGGTCGACGCGCCCCTCGACGACCACAACGTCGAGCGCTTCTGCAACCTACTCGACGCGATGCTGGAGCGCACCGAAACGCGCTTCCTCATCATCACCCACCACGCGCTCACCATGGCGCGCATGCATCGGCTCTTCGGCGTCACCATGCTGGAGCGCGGCGTCTCGCAGCTCGTCTCCGTGAACCTCGACGAGGCCGAGACGATGGTGGTGGCCCAGTCGGCGTGAACGTCGTCTTCGACATCGGCAATGTGCTGATCCAATGGGATCCGCGTGCGCTCTTCCGCAAGATCTTCGCCAGCGAGGACGAGGTCGAATGGTTTCTCGCCAATGTCTGCACGCATGACTGGAACCTGGAACAGGACCGCGGCCGCAGCTTCGAGGAAGCGGTCGCCGCGGCGACGGCCCTCCACCCGGAACATGAAGGGGCGATCGCCGCCTATCACCTGAGATGGCACGAGACGGTGATCGGCCCCATCGCGGGCACGGTGGAGATCCTCGAGGCGCTCAACGCGCAGGGCACGCCCCTCTACGCCATCACCAACTGGAACCAGGACAAGTTCCGCGAGACCCGGAAGCGCTATCCCTTCCTCGGCCACTTCCGCGACATCGTGGTCTCCGGAGACGAACGCCTGGTGAAGCCCGATCCCGCCATCTACCGCCTGCTCCTGGAGCGAAACCGGCTCGAGGCCTCCTCCTGCCTGTTCATCGACGACAGCCCCAGGAACGTCGCGGGGGCCGAGGCAATCGGCATGCGGGCGCATCACTTCTCCTCGCCGGACGGCCTCCGGGCACATTTGGCCCGAAGCGGCATTCTCAAGGCTTGAGGGCCCTCCTGCCCGGCCTCGGGCGGGGCCCTTGCGCGCAAATCGACGCAGCATGCCAGTGAGGAGAAAAACCGTGAAACAACAACAGCTTATAAGCCCAATCCATTTCTTGACACATTTTGGACCCGCAACTATGGTGCGCGCGCTTTGGAAGGGGAGAATTTCCGAGCGCGCTCGCCGTTTGCCTGGAGGTCGGTCATGACGAAACCTAGCAGCGACGGGCCGGATAAGGGCTCTCCCCAGCCGGAGCTGGGCGACCTCTCGGCGCGTCTCAAGGATCTTTCGGGCCGCATCGCGGCGGAGAAATCCGAGCGCATCGAAAGCACGAAGCCGTCCGCCAGCCTGCGTGGCGCCACTGGCTATGCCAAGGGCTACCGGCTTGCGAGCGAATTCGTCGCCGGGACGCTGGTCGGCGGCCTCATCGGCTATGGCATCGACTGGTTGTTCGGCACGTTGCCCTTCGGCCTGATTATCTTCCTGCTCCTCGGTTTCGGAGCCGGCATCCTGAACATGGCCCGTGCGGCCAACAGGGTGCCCCCGGCCCAGGAACGGCTCGATTCAAACCCGCCGCCGCGCGCGGCCCTAGATGATGAAGAAGAGGACTGATCGTGGCTAACGATCCGATCCACCAGTTCCAGATCAAGGAACTCGCCGGCCCGTTCAACATCGGCGGCTACGAAATTGCGTTCACCAATTCCGCCCTGTTCATGGGCCTTGCGGTGGCGACCGTGACGGTGATCCTGGTGGCCGCGGCAGCCCGCGGCGCGCTGGTGCCGGGCCGCCTCCAGTCGGTGGGCGAGCTGTGGTACGAATTCATCCACAACATGGTGCGAAGCGTCCTGGGGCCGGAGGGGAAACCCTTTTTCCCACTGGTCTTCTCGCTGTTCTCCTTCGTGCTCGTGGCCAACATGCTCGGCATGTTCCCGTATTTCTTCACGGTGACGAGCCACGTGGTGGTGACCGCGGCACTCGCCGTCTTCGTCGTCGCCCTCGTGGTGGTCGTCGGCATCGCAAAGCACGGGCTGGGCTGGTTCAAGCTCTTCGTGCCGCACGGCGTACCGATGGTGATCCTGCCCTTCATCTCGCTGATCGAGATCATCTCCTTCCTGTCGCGCCCGGTGAGCCTGGGCCTCCGCCTCTTCGGCAACATGCTGGCGGGCCACATCGTGCTCAAGGTCTTCGCCGGCTTCGTGGTGAGCCTCGGCGCGCTCGGCATCGGCGGCATCCTCGGCGCCATCGCGCCCCTGTTCATGGCCGTGGCGCTGACCGCGCTCGAGTTCCTGGTGGCGTTCCTGCAGGCCTTCGTCTTCGCCATCCTCACCTGCGTCTATCTCAACGACGCGCTCCACACCCATCACTGATTTCGACCCTTCAACCCAACCTTCCGGACACTCAAGGAGACCAAAATGGAAGCAGATGCAGCTAAGCTGATTGGCGCGGGAATCGCCTGTATCGGCATGGGCGGCGCCGGCATCGGCGTGGGCCACATCTTCGGCAACTACCTGGCGGGCGCGCTGCGCAATCCGGCGGCGGCTCCGGCCCAGTTCACCAACGCGCTGATCGGCGCGGCGCTGGCGGAAGGCCTCGGCATCTTCTCGCTCGTCGTCGCCCTGCTCCTCCTCTTCACGTAATCCCGGTTACGGCAATCAGATCGAAGCCTGTCGGGCCCCGCGCCCGCGCAGGCTTCCCCATTTGAGGCTCTAGACATGTCGCAGACGACAATCGTCGTGGCCCAGACCACCGAGACCCCTTCCCCGGAAGGCACGGCCGAAACGCCGGCCCCGGTGGAGACCGCACCGCCCGCGGGCGAGGCCGGGCACACGACGGAAGGCACCGCTCAGGAAGGCGGCCATGCCGGCCCCTTCCCGCCGATGGACACCTCGACCTATCCATCGCAGCTCTTCTGGCTGGTGATCTTCTTCGGGCTGCTCTACCTGCTCATGAGCAGGCTGGCGCTGCCGAAGATGGCCGGGGTCCTCGAGAAGCGTCACCGCACCATCGAGGGCGATCTCGCCCGGGCCGCGGCGCTGAAGGACGAGACCGAGGCCGCGGTGCAGGCCTACGAGACGGCGCTGGCGGATGCCCGCGCCAATGCCCAGGCCATCGCCGCCGAAAACCGCGCGAAGATGGCGGGGGAGATGGAAGCCGAGCGTGCCGCGCTTGACAAGACGCTCTCCGCCAAGACAGCCGACGCCGAGGCCCGTATTGCCGTGGCCAAGGCGCAGGCGATGAAGGACGTGGGCGAGGTCGCCGCGGAATCGGCGGCCGAGATCGTGGCCGAGCTCACGGGCTCCACGGTGAGCAAGGCGGAGGCCGCCAAGGCCATTGCCGGGCTCAAGGGCTGAGGAGAGGAACCATGCATTTCGACGCGACATTCTTCGCCCTGGTGGCCCTGATCATCTTCTTCGGCATCGTGATCTATGCCGGCGGCTTCAAGGCCATGGGCTCCGGCCTCGATGCCCGCGCCGAGCGGATCGCCAGGGAACTCGAGCACGCCGCGCAGCTCCGCAAGGAGGCAGAAGCGCTGCTCGCCGAATACAGGCAGAAGCGCCTCGACGCCGAAAAGGAGGCAGCCTCGATCGTCGCCGCCGCCCGTGCGGACGCCGAGGAGTATGCCGCCGAGACCCGCCGCAAGCTTGCAGAATCGCTCGACCGCCGCACGAGGCAAGCCGAGCAGAAGATCGCCCAGGCGGAAGCGGCAGCCATCAAGGACGTGCGCAACGCCGCCACCGATCTCGCGATCGCCGCGGCTCGGAACCTGATGTCCGACACGGCCCGCAGCCCCGAGGGCGCGGAACTCATCGCCTCCTCGATCGACGCGGTGAAGAACCGGCTGAACTGATCTTCTTGTCTCGCGAATCGAAAAGCCCGGCCATTCGGCCGGGCTTCTTGTTCTGTTCGCTTCCCCCTTCTCCCGTTCGCGAACGGCAGGGCGGATGAGGGCCCCTTCGCCTACTCCGCCGCCTCCATGTAATTCGCCATCGGCGGGCAGGTGCAGACGAGGTGGCGGTCGCCATAGACATTGTCGACGCGCGCGACCGGCGGCCAGTACTTGTCGTTCGGATAGCCCTTCAGCGGGAAGAACGCCTTCTCCTTGGAATAGGGGTGCTTCCATTCGCCGAGCAGCAGGCGGTGGGTGTGAGGCGCGTTCTTCAGCACGTTGTCGAGCCTGTCCGCCTTGCCCTCCTCCACCTCGGCGATCTCGCGGCGGATCTCGATCATCGCGTCGCAGAACCTGTCGAGCTCGCGCTTCGCTTCCGATTCGGTGGGCTCGATCATCAGCGTGTCCGGCACCGGGAAGGACATGGTCGGCGCGTGGAAGCCATAGTCGACGAGGCGCTTGGCCACGTCTTCCACGGTCAGGCCCGTGCGCTCCTTCAGCCAGCGGAGATCGATGATGCACTCATGCGCCACGAAGCCGCCGGGGCCCCGGTAGAGCACGGGGAAATGCGGATCGAGGCGCCGCGCGATGTAGTTGGCGTTGAGGATCGCCATGATCGTCGCCTTCCTCAGCCCCTCGCCACCCATCATGGCGATGTAGGTCCAGGAAATCGGAAGGATCGAGGCCGAGCCCCAGGGTGCCGCTGAAACCGCGCCGTGGGACTGCTCCCGCCCCGCCGCGGGGTTCACACCCGTCACAACATTGTGGCCTGGAAGGAAGGGTGCGAGATGCGCCTTGACCCCGATCGGCCCCATGCCGGGGCCGCCGCCGCCATGCGGGATGCAGAAGGTCTTGTGCAGGTTCATGTGGCAGACATCGGCGCCCAGTTCCGCCGGGCGGACGAGCCCCACCTGCGCGTTGAGATTGGCGCCGTCGAGATAGACCTGCCCGCCGTTGGCATGGACGATGGCGCAGATCTCCTTCACCGCCACCTCGAACACGCCATGAGTCGAGGGATAGGTGATCATCAGTGCGGCGAGATTGGCGGAGTGCTCCCCCGCCTTCCGCTTCAGGTCCGGCACGTCCACGTTGCCCTGCTCGTCGCAGGCCACCGCCACCACCTTCATCCCCGCCATCACGGCGGAGGCCGGGTTGGTGCCATGCGCCGAGACCGGGATGAGGCAAACGTTCCGGTGCGCCTCGCCGCGCGACTCGTGATAGCCGCGGATGGCGAGGAGGCCTGCGTATTCGCCCTGGCTTCCGGCATTGGGCTGCAGCGACACGGCATCGAAGCCGGTGATCTCGGCCAGCATCTCCTCCAGTTCCTCGAAGAGCTGCATGTAGCCCTGCGCCTGCTCGAGGGGCGCGAAGGGATGGAGCATCGAGAAGCTCCGCCAGGTGACGGGGATCATCTCCGTTGTGGCATTGAGCTTCATGGTGCAGGAACCGAGCGGGATCATCGACTGGTCCAGCGCCACGTCCTTGACCTGCAGATGCCGCAGGTAGCGCAGCATCTCGGTCTCCGAGTGGTACATCGAGAACACCGGATGCGTGAGATAGCTCGAGGTGCGGCGCAGCGCGTCCGGGATGGTCTCCGTCAGCCCCTTGTCGATGCCATCGATCGTGACGCGCTCCAGCGCATCGGTGCGGAACACGGTGAGCAGCCTTTCCAGCTCCTGCCGTCGCACCGACTGGTCGAAGGAGATGCCGAGGTGATCGGCGTCGACGAAGCGCAGGTTGATGCGCTTTTCCTTGGCCCGCGCCCAGAGCGCGTGCGCCCGTCCGGGCACCTGGATCGTGACGGTGTCGAAGAAGGACTTCGTCACAACCTCGTAGCCGAAGTCCTTCACCGCCGCCGCGAAGATCTCCGCCATGCGATGGGTGCGCTCGGCCATCTTGCGGATGCCCTTGGGGCCGTTATACACCGCGAACATCGAGGCGATGACGGCGAGGAGCACCTGTGCGGTGCAGATGTTGCTCGTCGCCTTCTCGCGGCGGATGTGCTGCTCGCGCGTCTGCAGCGCCATGCGCAGCGCCCTGTGGCCCTCCGAGTCGACCGAGACGCCGATGACGCGGCCGGGCATGGCGCGCTTGTACTCGTCCTTCGTCGCGAAGAAGGCGGCGTGCGGCCCGCCATAGCCCATCGGAACGCCGAAGCGCTGGGCCGAGCCGATGGCGATGTCGGCGCCGAGTTCGCCTGGAGGCGTCAGCAGCGCCAGCGCCAGAAGGTCTGTCGCCATGATGGCGAGCGCGCCTGCGCCATGCAGCCTGGCGATGATGGAGCGCCAGTCGCGCACCTCGCCCGAAGAGCTGGGATAGGAGAGAAGTGCGGCGAAGACGCTCTCGGGCTTCAGGTCTTTCGCCGGATCGCCGATCACCACATCGTAGCCGAAGGCCCGCGCCCGCGTCTCGATGACGCCGATCGTCTGCGGATGCGTGTCGCGGTCGACGAAGAAGGTGTTGGCGCTGGTCTTCACCACGCGCCTGGCCATGGCCATGGCCTCCGCCGCGGCGGTGGCTTCATCCAGCAGCGAGGCGTTGGCGATCTCGAGGCCCGTCATGTCGATGACCATCTGCTGGAAGTTCAGCAGCGCCTCGAGCCTGCCCTGGCTCACCTCCGCCTGGTAAGGCGTGTAGGCCGTGTACCAGCCGGGATTCTCCAGGATGTTGCGGAGGATCACCTTGGGCGTGACGGTGCCGTAATAGCCCATGCCGATCATCGAGACGAACACGTCGTTCCGCTCCGCCATCTTGCGGAGATAGGAGAGTGCCGTCCGCTCCGGCATCGCCTTCTTGAGCTCGAGGGGCCGCTTGGTGCGGATCGTCTCGGGCACCACCTGGGAGATGAAGTCCTCGAGCGATTTCGCGCCGAGGCTCCGCAGCATCTCGGCCGTGTCGGCGGCATCGGGCCCGATGTGGCGGGCAATGAAATTGGCGCCGGGTTCGAGCTCGGCGAAAGTGGGTCGGCTTGTCATGTTCTGTTCTCAACCATTCACGAAGCTGTCATAGGCGGCCTTGTCCATCAGCTCGTCGAGCTCGGAGGGGTTGGAGAGCTTCACCTTCATGAACCAGGCACTGCTCTCGGCCTCGCGGTTGACGAGGGCGGGGTCTCCCTCCAGTTCCCTGTTCACCTCGACCACCTCGCCGGACACCGGCACATAGACCTCGCTCGCGGCCTTCACACTCTCGACCACGGCAGCCTGCTCATGCGCGGCAACCGTCTTGCCGATGGCGGGCAACTCGACGAAAACGACGTCGCCCAGCTGTTCCTGCGCATGGTTGGTGATGCCGATGGTGGCGACGCCGTTCTCGACTTTCACCCACTCGTGATCCTTGCTGTACTTGACGGTCATGGGAAACTCCTAGCGTTTGAAGCGATTGGGAATGAAGGGAAGCTTGACGATCCGGGCGGCCATGGGCGTGCCCCGCACGATGAGATTGACGGCCGTTCCGGCTGCGGAGGATTGAGTTTCCACATACCCCATGGCGATGGGTCCGCCGACGGAGGGCCCGAAGCCGCCCGAGGTGACCTTGCCGATCTCGCGGCCGGATTCGTCGGTGATGGGCGTGCCTTCGCGGGCCGGGGCGCGGCCTTCGGGCTTCAGCCCCACGCGCTTTCGTGCAACGCCTTGGGCGAGGTCCTTGCGGACGCGGTCAGCCCCGATGAAGCCGCCTTCGGCTCTCCGGCGCTTGCCGATCGACCAGACGAGGTCCGCCTCGACCGGCGAGATGGTCTCGTCCAGCTCATGTCCGTAGAGGCACAGTCCCGCCTCGAGCCGCAGCGAGTCGCGCGCGCCGAGCCCCACCGGCTTCACCAGCGGGTCGGCGAGGAGAAGGTTCCACAGCTTCGGCGCATCGGCGTTCGACACCGAGAGCTCGAATCCGTCCTCGCCCGTGTAGCCCGAGCGTGACACCTGCGCCCTCATCCCGGAGATCTCCGCATCGGCGTAATGCATGAAGTTCAGCGACTTCAGATGCGGCGCGAGCTTCGCCAGCACCTCTTCCGCCTTTGGCCCCTGCAGGGCGACGAGCGACAGCCCGTCGAGCCGACTGAGGCTCGCGCCGCGCGGCAGGCGGGCTTCGATCCACTCATAGTCGTGGTCCTTCCGCCCGGCATTGACCACGACATAGAGCACGCCGTCCTGCTCGTGCCGGGTGATCATCAGGTCGTCGAGCGTGCCGCCCTCTTCCGAAAGCAGCTGCGAGTAGCGCTGCTGGCGGGGGGCCAGGCCAAGGATGTCGGCGGGAACCAGCGTCTCCATGGCGCGGGCCACGGACTCGAAATCCGCTCCCTGGATCACGCACTGGCCCATGTGCGAAACGTCGAAGAGGCCGGCATTTTCGCGGGTCCAGTTGTGCTCGGCGATGATGCCGGTGGGGTACTGAACGGGCATGTCATAGCCCGCGAAGGGCACCATGCGGGCGCCAAGCTTCACATGGTCATCGTAAAGGGATGTTCGTTTGGGAGCGTCGTCGCTCATCTCAAGGTCTCCGGACAAGGTTGAGCCAGACCCGGCATCGGCCGAATCTGCCCCCTCTGTACGAGACCTGAGAGATTTCACGCCCGGTCACTCCGACACCGGACGCTTGGCTCCTTCGGTGAGCGGGCTCCGCATCGAAACCCGCTGCTCTCCAGAGTTCCTCGCGCCTCGCGGTCCTTTTGCCTGAGAGTTTCCGGGGCGGTTGCTCCTTCGGCGCCGGATCGAACCGGTCTCTTCCGCACAAGGCGCTGTGCTGAACGGAAGGGACACTAAACTGATCCCCTTGCAAGTCAAGCGTGTCCATGAACAGGGCTGCCATCCGCCAGGGGCAGGAGGCGGCCTCCTGTTGACATCGCGGGGTCGCCCCCGCATCTGTTGCGCCATGACCAGGCCCCCGCTCACCATATTGCTCGCGGCCCCGCGCGGCTTCTGTGCCGGGGTGGTGCGGGCGATCGACATCGTGGAGCGGGCGCTCGCCCTCTACGGAGCACCTGTCTACGTGCGCCACGAAATCGTCCACAACCGCTTCGTCGTGGACGACCTGCGGGCCAAGGGCGCCATCTTCGTCGACGAGCTCGACGAGATCCCCGATGGCGACAGACCGGTGGTGTTCTCCGCGCACGGCGTTCCAAAATCGGTTCCGGCCGCCGCCTCCGCCCGGCACCTGTTCCAGCTCGATGCCACCTGCCCGCTCGTCACCAAGGTGCACATGGAGGCCCAGCGCCATCATGCCGAAGGGCTGGAGATCATCCTCATCGGCCACAAGGGCCACCCCGAGGTGATCGGCACCATGGGCCAGCTGCCAGACGGCGCGGTGCGGCTGATCGAATCGGTGGAGGAAGCCGAAGCCCTCGAGGTTCGCGATCCCGAGAAGCTCGCCTATGTCACCCAGACGACCCTCTCCGTCGACGACACGAAGGACGTGATCGCCGCACTCCAGCGCCGCTTCCCGGCGATCCGGGGCCCCTACAAGGAAGACATCTGCTATGCCACCACCAACCGCCAGGAAGCGGTGAAGGCGATTGCGCCGCGGATCGAGCTGCTGCTCGTGGTCGGAGCACCGAACTCATCCAATTCGCGCCGGCTCGTCGAGGTGGGCGAGAAGAACGGCACGCCGCGAAGCCTGCTGGTGCAGCGCGCCGCAGATCTCGACTGGTCCTCGCTGCAGGGCCTTTCCACCATAGGGATCACCGCGGGAGCTTCCGCCCCCGAGCTTCTGGTCAACGAGATCATCGACGCCTTCCGTAACCATTACGACGTGAGGGTCGAGACCGTGACGCTGCGCGAGGAGAACGTCTCCTTCAATCTGCCGCGGGAACTGCGCGAGGCGCAATCCCCTTCATGAGCGCTGGCAAGGTGATCGTCCACACGGACGGGGCATGTTCCGGCAATCCGGGGCCGGGCGGCTGGGGCGTGATCCTGGAATACAACGGCACGCGCCGGGAGCTCTCGGGCGGCGAGGCCGCGACCACCAACAACCGCATGGAGCTGATGGCCGCCATCACCGCGCTCGAGGCGCTGAAGCGCCCCTGCGAGGTGGAGATGCACGTCGATTCGAACTATGTGAAGGACGGCATCACCAAGTGGATTCACGGCTGGAAGAAGAACGGCTGGAAGACGGCCGACAGGAAGCCGGTGAAGAACGCCGAGCTGTGGCAGAGGCTCGATGAGGCCTTGAAGCTCCACAAGGTGTCCTGGCACTGGGTGAGGGGCCATGCCGGCCATGACGACAACGAGCGCGCCGACGAGCTCGCCCGCCGGGGCATGGCCCCGTACAAGGCGCGCTAGCCGGCCTACGCCTCCACCCGCTCCTTCAGCTGCCGCATGATGGTCTCCGCGCCCGAGACGTTGACGCCGCGCTCGGTCTCGACGTTGATCGTCTTCACGATGCCGTCTTCGACGATCATGGAATAGCGCTTGGAGCGGTGTCCCATGCCGGCCGCGGTGAGGTCGAGTTCCAGGCCGGCGGCCCGGGCGAACTCGCCGTTGCCGTCCGCCAGCATCATGATCCGGCCCTCGGCCTCGGTCGCCTTCGCCCAAGCCTTCATGACGTGGATGTCGTTCACCGCGGTGCAGGCGATGGTGTGCACGCCCTCGGCCTTGATGTCGTCATGAGCGAGCAGGAAGCCGGGCAGGTGGTTCATGTTGCAGGTCGGCGTGAAGGCGCCGGGAAGGCCGAACAGCACCACGGTGCGGCCGGCGAAGATGGTCTCGCCCGGAATCTTCTGCGGGCCCTCGGCCGTGCTCACGGTGAAGTCAACGTCGGGCAGCCTGTCGCCGGGCTTGATCGTCATCTGGTCAGTCCTTCGTTTGGATGATGGTTCAGGGAAGCGTGATGGTCTGTTCGAAGCCCCTGCCGCCCAGCCGGTAGGTGAGCTTGAGCGCGGTGCCGGAGAGCTTCGCCGGATCGGCGAGATTGTCGATCGGAAGCGCCGCCTCGGTTCCGGTGCCGCTGAATGCGGGGCGGCGGAAATAGGCCGTGCCCGTCGTTTCGACGAAGATGTCCTCCAGCTTCTCCTTCAGCGACAGCTTCAGCACCGGCTTTCCGCCTTCCATGTCGATTCTGCCGGCCGTCACGGCGGTGCCAGCCTCCGGAACGGCCTTCATCGCCTCACTTACGCGCTGGGCACCCTGCGGATCACGCGCGAGGGAACCGAGCGCGATCGAGGCCTCCGCCCGGGCCGGAATGCAGATGTCCTTGCAAACCGCGAAGAATAGCTCCAGCCCGAGATCGACCTCCGCCGCCGCACCCGCCTCGACCGTCACGGGGAACAGCACCTCCCGTTCATATCCCACCGTCTCGCCGCTCTGGTCGGCATAGCGGGCCGGTGCCGGCAGCTTGACCTCGATCCTGGCGGGCACGGAGGTCTTCCAGGTGAATTCGGGCGGGATGCCGGCCTCTCCCGGCATGCGCCAGTAGGTCTTCCAGCCGGGATCGAGCTCGATCAGCACGCCGGTTCGCCAGGCCTGCCCGTCGAAGCTGTCGCCCACCAGCGACACGCGATAGGGCTTCACCTCGGCATGGGCCGGGAAAGCGGCGAGGGAACAAGCCAGCCCCGCGATGATTGATCGGAACCACATGGCCCCTATATGGAAGAAACGGGGCCCGACGCCAATCACCTTCCTGTCACCTGCGGCGGGGTTGGACGGGCGGGCGAAGGGCGCTAGTTTCGCGCTGTATCGAAGGGAAATGGCATGACCAAGAGCCCCTATCTCGATGGACAGCTGCTGATTGCCATGCCCGGCATGAGCGATCCGCGCTTCGACCGGAGCGTCATCTATGTGTGCGCCCATTCCGAACAGGGCGCCATGGGCATCATCATCAACAAGACGGCCCCGATGATGCGCTTCGGCGACCTGCTGTCGCAGATCGACATCACGGGCGATGAAGGCGCGATCGAGCCGCCGCAGGAGCTTCTCGAGATGCCGGTGCTGTTCGGGGGCCCCGTCGAGCAGGGCCGCGGCTTCGTGCTGCACACGAGCGACTATTTCACCGCGGACTCGAGCCTGCCGGTGGCCGAGAACATCGCGCTCACCGCCACGGTGGACATCCTGCGCGCCATGGCCAAGGGCGAGGGCCCGCAGCGCGCCGTGCTGGCGCTCGGCTATGCCGGCTGGGCCCCGGGCCAGCTCGAGAACGAGATCCAGCTCAATGGCTGGCTCACCTGCCAGGCAGACGAGGAGCTGGTCTTCGGCCTCGATTTCGACGAGCGCTATGGCGCGGCCCTGAGAAAGCTCAAGATCGACCCCGCCATGCTCTCGAGCGATGCCGGCCACGCCTGACGCCTCACGCTTCGGGATCGCCCAGCAGGGGTATCCGGCGGGGCCGCCTGCGCCGGCGCGGGCTGGGCAGCGGCGGTTCATCGGGGTGCGGCAGCCCGGCATTGCCTTCCGCTTCCTCCCCGGCTTCGGCCTCGTCCGGAGCGTTCTCCTGAGCCTCGACGTAGGGCTCCGTCTCCGGAGGAAGCTCCGGTGAAGCTTCGGGCGGCGGCGTCTCCTCCAGTTCCGGCACGGCCGCTTCGGCTGGCGGCTCGGCAGCGGGCGCGGTGCCGCGCACGGGCGGCCTCGGCCTGGGCGGCACGAAGGGTTTCGGAGCGGGCCGCTGCTGGGCCTGAGACTCGGCGATCTCGCGCGCCGTCACCTTCTGTACCTTGGGCGACGGCGGCGGGTCCTTGAGGCCGCGCTCCCACAGCCATGTGATCGCGGTTCGGCCGGAGGAATGGGCATAGGGCAGCCCGGCCAGCGCGTCGCTCACCTGCTTGGCGGTGAGGGGCTTGCCGATGAAATAGCCCTGTCCGTAATCGCAATCGAGTTCGCCGAGCCGGTCCACCTGCGCCTGGTTCTCGATGCCCTCGGCCACGATGGCGAGGCCCAGCGAATGGCCCATCGCGATGATCGCGTTGAGGATGATCACGGCGCGCTGGTCCTGCGCTTCCGGCGCGATGAAGCTGCGGTCCACCTTGAGCGTGTCGAAAGGCAGTTTCCTGAGGCTCGACAGCGAGGAATAGCCGGTGCCGAAATCGTCGCACGAGAGGCCGACGCCAAGCTCGCGGAAGCGCTCGAGGATCTGCACCGCGCGCTCGGGATACTGCATGACGAGCGACTCGGTCACCTCGATCTTGAAGCTGCCGCGCAGCAGCCCCTCGCGGTTGATGATCTGCTTCACGTCGTCGACCAGGCTCGGCTCGATGAGCTGGGAGGAGGAGATGTTGACGGCCACGAAGGCGGGCTCAGCCGGCCGGTAGGCGCGCTGCCAGATGCCGAGCTGGCGGCCCGCCTCGTTCAGCACCACGCGGCCAATGTCGCGGATCATGCCGGTTTCCTCGGCAAGCCCGATGAAGCTTTCGGGCGAGAGCAGGCCCAGCGCCGGGTGCCGCCAGCGCACCAGCGCCTCGAAACCCGCGAGATGCATGTCGGCGAGCCTGGCGATCGGCTGGTAATGCACCTCGATCTCGTTGCGCTCGATCGCCCGGCGCAGCTCCGATTCGAGGATCACCAGCTCGGCCCGCGCATCGACCATCGAGGGATTGAACAGCTCCACCGTCTGGCTGCCCTGGCGCTTGGCCTCGTAGAGGGCGATCGCCGCGTTCTTCATCAGCTTCTCGGCCGTAGCCTGCTCCTCGCGGTACTGCGCGATGCCGGCGGAGGCCGTGAGGAAGAATTCCTGGTCGTCGAGCTTGATGGGCCGCGCCACCGCCTTCACCAGCGACTGCGCGAAGGCTTCGACGTCCCGCCCGCCCGGCACCTCGTGGAAGAGCACGGCGAACTTGTCGCCGGGCAGCCGCGCCAGCGAATCCGTGAGCCCCGTCTCGGCCTTGAGCCTGCGTCCGACGATCGAGAGCAGGGCATCGCCGGCCTCGTGGCCCATGGCCTCGTTCACCATCTTGAAGCGGTCGAGGTCGACGAGCAGCACGAACAGGCTGCCGCCCCCTCCCGCCGCCGCCGCTTCCAGCGCGCGCTCGAGGCGGTCGATGAACAGCGCCCGGTTGGGAAGCCCGGTCACCACGTCGTAGACGGCGTCCTGGAGGAGGCGCTCCTCGGCGATCTTGGCATTGGTCACGTCGATCAGCGTGCCGATGCAGCGCGCCGCGCGCAGGCCGTGGCCGGTGATGGCGCGGGCGCGCAGCTCGAACCAGCGGTAGCTGCCATCGCCGTGGCGGAGTCGGAACTGCCGCTCGATGGGGGTGCGGCCGTCTTCGGCCGAATCCTCCACCGCCGCGAGATAGGCCGAGCGGTCGGACGGGTGCATGACTTCGAGGAAGGCCTCGCCCGCTGCGCCCTCGAAGATATCGGCGGGCTGCGCCAGCGCCCGGCCGATCTCCGGGCTGATGTAGAGCTCGCCCTCCTCCGGCTGCCAGTCCCACACATAGGCGCGCGCCCCCGCAAGGGCGAGCGCATGGCGGCCTGCCTCGCGGAAGAAGTGGCGCGAGAGGAAGCCCTGGCTGAAGGCGTGGTGCGCCAGCGCGAAGCACAGCACCACCAGCACGCCGGCGAGACCCACGAGCATGAAGCCCGTCATGGCAGGACCCGGCTCCTTCGCGAGCGCGGCCCCGGCGGCGAGGAAGGTCCAGAGCAGGATGGCGCCCCAGCTGAGCAGCGCCGTCTCCGCCTTCACTTCCTCGCGGCGCCACAGCACCATGATGAGGATGAAGCCGATGACGGCGGTGGCGGCGAACAGTGCGCGCGCCAGGCCGCTCGCCACGAAGGGCTCCGCGAAGCCGTAGATCGGGATGGCGAACGCCAGGCCCCCCGCCACCACGAGCAGGTGCCCGGCGAGCCGGGCCACGCGGTGAAGTTCGGAAAGGGCCGCGAGGAGAAGAAGCAGGAAGGCGGCCATGGCGCCCTCGACCACCGCGCGCACCGTCTGCAGGTCGATGTCGGGAACGCCGACGGCGGCGGCGAGGACCGGCAGGTGCCCGGCCTCGAGCATCATGAAGGCGGTGCTTGCCAGCCCGAAGCCGCCGGCCACGGGAAACACGGTGCGCGCCCGGAAGCCATAAAGCGCGAACAGGGCTGCCACCAGCAGGATGGAGACGCCGAGCAGCGCCCCGCGGAAGAACGAGAGATAATCCTTGCGGCCCTCATAGGCTTCGCGCTGCCAGAGAGTGACGGGCGGAACCCCGCCCGTGACCTCGAAGGCCACCGCCGCCGTGCCGCCCGCCGGCAGGATCAGGCCATAGGCATTCTCGCCCGGCACCTCGAGGGGTGCCACCTGACCCGCACCCGCAACCGTCACGCTGGTCACCCGCGGGCCGGAAGGCCGCAGCGGGAAGAGCCCGGAGCCGGCCAGCCCTTGCTGGGGAACCGAGATCACCGCCTCATGCTGGTCCTTGGCGCTGTTGGTGAAGCCCGCCGCCAGCCAGGTGAAGCGGGGCCCGGGGCCCCGCGCCTCGAGGTTCATGTAGGTGCGCACCGAGGTGTGCGAATCCGGCCGCTCGATCTGCACGCCGCGCAGTTCGGTCTGCAGCCCGGCGAGATAGGGGTCGAGGCTGCGCTGCGCGGCCGGATTGGCGATGTCGACGGAGTCGATGGCGAAGCTGCCGCGCGCCAGCATCAGCCCTGCCGCGGCCAGCAGCACCAGAACCATCAGGCCACGCGTCAGGCCGCATGCCCCTGACCTGTCTCGAAGCAAACTCATCCGCCCAGCTAATCTGCCTCGGGTGCTCATGGCAAGAACGATACACGAGCCATCCGCGGGCGTCAGTCCGAAAGCCTCGCGAAAAGAAGGTGATCGCGCCATTCACCGGCGATCTTGAGATAGCCCCGCGCCAGCCCTTCGTGGCTGAAGCCGCACTTCGTGAGAAGGCCCACGGAAGCCTTGTTGTGCGGCAGGCAGGCCGCTTCCACCCGGTGGAGCGACAGGTGGTGGAAGGCGAGTTCGAGGATCAGCCGCACGGCCGAGGTCATGTATCCCCGGCGCGCGAAGGGCGCCCCGATCCAGTAGCCGAGTGTTGCCGTCTGCGCCACGCCGCGGCGCACGTTGGAGAGTGTGAGCGCCCCCACCAGCACCTCGCCCTCGCTGTCGAAGATGAAATAGGGATAGGCGAGGTCCTCCTCGATGTCGCGCCAGTACTGGCGGATGCGGCTGCGATAGGCGGTGCGGGTCAGGTCGTTGGCGGGCCAGACCGGCTCCCAGGGGGTGAGGAAGTCCCGGCTGATCCGCCGCAGCTCCGACCATTGCTCGTAGTCGACCATGTCCGGCACGCGGATCATGGCGTGCCCGTCCCTCAGCGAAGGTGGCGGGTCGGCGGCGAAGGGCGAGCGCAGGAAGGCCATGGCTGTCACGCGAAATGGCGGCTCAGGGCGTCGTAGCCGTCGAGCTGGCCGATGTGCCCGACCGCGCTGAAGGCGGGGCGGCGGTTGCGGAACAGGCGCGTGGCGAGGTCCCGCACCTGGGCAGGGGTCACGGCATCGATCTTCTCGACCAGCGAGGCGATGGAGGGCACATGGCCGAAGGCGAGGAACTGGCGGGCGATCTGGTCGGCGCGCGCCGAGGCACTTTCGAGATTCATGACGAGGCTGGCCTTGAGCTGCGCCTTTGCGCGGGCCACCTCGGCCTCCGTCACCTCGCGGGCCACCGACATCATGATGTCGCCCGTCAGGCCCAGGAGCTCGTTCGAATGCTCGGGCGATGTGGCGGCATAGACGCCGACCTGGCCTGCGTCCTCATAGGCCGAGCCGAAGGAGAACACGCTGTAGCAGAGGCCACGCTTCTCGCGCACCTCCTGGAACAGGCGCGAGGACATGCCGCCGCCCAGGATGCTGGAGAGCACCTGCAGCACGTAGATCTCGGGGTCGCGGTAGCTCGGCGCTTCGAAGGTGAGCACCAGATGCGCCTGGTCCAGGGGCTTTTCCGCCGTGCAGGCGGTGGGCTGGAAGGAAGGGAGATCGCGCTGGGGCTCATGGCCCTGCTCGATGCCGCCCAGCAGGCGTTCGGCCTCCGCCGCGAACTCCCCGTGGTCGACGTGTCCCGCCGCCGCCACCACGATGCGGGTGCCCCAGTAGTTGCGGTTGCGCCAGTCGAGGATCTGCTGGCGGGTGACGCCGCCGATCAGCTCATGCGTGCCGAGGATGGAGCGGCCCAGCGCGTGCTCGCCGAAGCTCGCCGCCTGGGCGAGGTCGAAGACGAGGTCGTCCGGCTGGTCGTGGGCGGCGGCGATCTCCTGCAGGATCACGTCGCGCTCGCGCTCGAGCTCTTCCTCGTCGAGCTCGGGCGAGGTGAAGATGTCGGCGAGGATGTCCAGCGCCAGCCGCCAGTCGTCCTTGAGAACGCGGGCGTAATAGGTGGTCGTTTCCATGCCCGTGGCGGCATTGATCTCGCCGCCGGCCGACTCGATCTCCTCCGCGATGGCGCGCGCCGAACGCGTGGGCGTACCCTTGAAGGCCATGTGCTCGAGGAAATGCGCGATGCCGTTCTCCTCCGGCCGCTCGTCGCGCGCCCCTGCCTTCACCCAGATGCCGAGGGCTGCCGTTTCCAGATGCGGCATGTGATGGGTGATGACGTGGATGCCATTGGGGAGACGGGTGATCTCGACAGTCATGAAGAACTCTCTCGGGCCTCAGGCCTTCTGCTGCGACAGGATGAAGTCGCGCACCTTGCCGGCATCGTTGGGAAGCACTGTGAAGCGTTCCTTTGCCTCCATCAAGTGGGAGAGGCGCTTGGGCAGTGCAGGGCGGATACCGCAGGCCTTCTCCACCGCGTCCGGGAACTTGGCGGGATGCGCGGTGGCGAGCGTGATCATCGGCGCTGCCGAGGCCTCCGCCTTGCACGCCACGGCATGGCCCACCGCCGTGTGCGGGTCGAGGAGTTCCCCCGTGGCGGCGAGCGTTTCGCGGATGGTGCTGGCCGTTTCCGCCTCGTCCGCGGCGCCGGAGCCGAATTCGTGGCGGATCTGGTCGAGCTCGCGGCTGCCGATCTCGAAGGCGCCGGACTGGGCGAGGCTCGCCATCATGCGGCGCACCGCATAGGGGTCGCGCCCATGCACCTCGAACAGCAGGCGCTCGAAATTGCTCGACACCTGGATGTCCATCGACGGGCTGCTCGAGGGCGTGACGCCGCGCGTCTCGTAGCGCCCCGTCTTCAGCGTGCGGTCGAGGATGTCGTTCACATTGGTGGCGATCACCAGCCGCTCGACCGGAATTCCCATGCGCTTGGCGACGAGTCCGGCGAAGACGTCGCCGAAATTGCCGGTCGGCACCGAAAAGCTGACGGCGCGGCCCGGCGCGCCCAGCGACAGCGCCGCGGTCACGTAATAGACCGTCTGCGCCATGATGCGGGCCCAGTTGATGGAATTGACGCCGGCGAGCCCCACGCGGTCGCGGAAGGCAAGATCGTTGAACAGCGCCTTCACGATCGCCTGGCAATCGTCGAAATTGCCCTCGATGGCGATGTTGTGGATGGAGGGGCTGTCCACCGTCGTCATCTGGCGGCGCTGCACCTCGCTCACCCGGCCATGCGGATGCATCATGAAGACGGTTGCATGCGAGGAGGACCGGAAGGCTTCGATCGCCGCTCCCCCGGTGTCGCCGCTGGTGGCGCCGACGATGGTGGCCGAGGTCCGGCGCCTTGCCAGCGCCCAGTCCATGAGGCGGGCGAGCAGCTGCATCGCCACGTCCTTGAAGGCCAGGGTGGGGCCGTGGAAGAGCTCGAGCAGCCACTGGTTGTCGTCGAGCTGTTTGAGCGGCGCCACGGCGGGATGGCCGAAGCTTGCATAGGCAGCGGCGATCATCTTGCGAAGGTCCGCCTCGGGAATGGCGCCGCCGATGAAGGGACGGATCACGGCATGGGCGACATCCTCGTAGGGCTTGCCCTGGAGCTCGATGATCCCGCGCGCCGGGAGCTCGGGCCAGGAGGCGGGAACATAGAGGCCGCCGTCGCGGGCGAGCCCCGTCAGCAGAACGTCTTCGAAGCCCAGTTCCGGGGCCTCGCCCCGGGTCGAAACATAGCGCAAGGCCGTGCCCTCTCAAGTCGCTGGGGCACCTTTAGCGGCGGGGCCTCACCTCATCAAGCGATGGATTCCCTCACCGCCGCCGGTAGAGGGGATAGCCCGCCGCCAGCATTGCCGCGCCCCACGCCAGGAAGCCGACATCCCAGTAGATCCACTGCGCGGGAGGCACCGTCTCGTTCACGTGATGGAGGCCCAGCAGGAAATGGTCCACCACCCCCTCGACAAGGTTGAAGATGCCGAAGCCCATGAGCAGCGCGCCCAGGAAGGGTGCAAGGCTCCAGCTGCCGCGCTGGGCGCCTTGCCAGACGAGGAGGAGCCCGGCGAAGGTCAGCACCCAGGTTCCGGCATGGAAGAGCCCGTCGAGCAGCGTGTTGAACGCAAGGTTGGCGAGCGAGGTCGGCGGGAACCCGGCGCTCGTCGCCATGTGGTGCCACTGCAGGATCTGGTGGAACAGGATGCCGTCGACGAAGCCGCCGAGGCCCAGCCCCATCATCAGGCTCCCCGCCAACGGGAAATGTGCAGTTTCGGGCCCGGCCATGGGGGGTCAATCCGGCTGTGGCCGCCGGGTTCCCCGTCAGGGCATGCGCCGCCGCTTCAGCTCGTAGACGTAGAACCCGGCGACCGCGGCGAGCGTCGCCGCCAGTCCGAACCAGGTGATGGCATAGCCCAGATGATTGTTGGCGAGATTGGCCTGCGGCTCCTGCGGGCGCGGGAATTCGGCCGCCGTGCTGGCGGGGAGGAGCTGCACCACGAAGGGAAAAGGCGTGAGCCCGGGGGGCAGCTGGCTTGCCGCCAGCATGGCGGGCACGTCCCACCAGTACCAGAGATTGGCGGCGGCATCGTTCGCCGGGTCGAAATAGCCCTGCCCGCCCCTGTAGGTCCGGATCACGCCCTCGATCTCCACCTCCCCTTCGGGCCGTTCGAAATTCTCCAGGCGCTGGCCGGGAAGGCGGCCGCGGTCGACGATCACGGCGTGTCCGTCCTCCGAAACGGCGGGGGTGATGATGGTCCAGCCTTGCCCGCCCTCATAGGTGGCGATCATCTTCTTCCAGGCATCGTGCCGGTAGCTGCCCCGGAACTTCACCCGCACGAACTCGGGGTCGCGGCCCTGCGCGGCGAGCCCTTCCGCCGTGGCGAGATCGACGGGCGGTGCCGCCGCATTGGCGGCGAGCTGGGCCAGCAGGCCTTCCTTCCATTGCAGCCGCTGCACCTGCCAGAAGCCCAGCCCCACCAGGATTGCGATCCCGATCAGGGACGCCAGCAGGAAGGGCCAGAGCCGCGGCGGGCGCTCGTGCGGCCTCATGAGTGGCGCCGCCCCTCGCGGGCGTCCGCCTTCCATTGCTGGTTGATGAGCACGCCCTTCACCGGCCTGACCAGCACGAGCGGCAGGATGACCAGCACCGGAATGGCGATCAGCGCATGGACCCAGAAGGGCGGCGCATAGGCCACCTCGACGCCGAGGATCGAGCCCACCCCGACCACGCACACGAACAGCATCACGAACCAGGCCGCGCCGTCGCCCCCGTCGGCGAATTCATAGGAGAGGCCACAGCTGGAACAGCCCTCCGCCACCGTGAGATAGCCGGAGAACAGCTTGCCGCGGCCGCAGCGCGGGCAGGTCCCGGCAAGCCCGGTCTTCACGGGCGAGAGGTCGGGGTAATAGGTGTCGCTCATGGTAATCCTCTTGAAAAGCGAAGAGGCCGCAGCGGCGTGCCGCTGCGGCCCCTGTTCTAGCAGAACTTTCCGGATCAGTGTCCCGGAATGACGGCCCCCGCCGAGCCCCAGATATAGACGGCGGCAAACAGGAAGAGCCACACCACGTCCACGAAGTGCCAGTACCAGGCCGCCGCCTCGAAGCCGAAATGCGCCTTCGGCGTGAAGTGCCCGCGATAGGCCCGGACCAGGCACACGATCAGGAAGATCGTGCCGATGATGACGTGGAAGCCGTGGAAGCCCGTGGCCATGAAGAAGGTGGAGCCGTAGATGTTTCCGCCGTTGTCGCGGCTGAAGGCGAAGGCCGCATGGGCATATTCATAGGCCTGTACGGCGGTGAACAGCAGGCCGAGCAGCACCGTCGCGAGGAGGCCCATCTTCAGGCCCTGCCGGTCGTTGTTGAGGAGCGCGTGGTGCGCCCAGGTCACCGTCGTGCCCGAGGTGAGCAGGATCAGCGTGTTGACGAGCGGCAGGTGCCAGGGGTCGAACACCGCGACGTCCTTGGGCGGCCAGACGCCGCCCGTGGCGGCCACGCGCGAGGCCTGGATCGCCTCGCCCGTGAACAGGCTCGCATCGAAGAAGGCCCAGAACCAGGCGACGAAGAACATCACCTCGGAGGCGATGAACATCAGCATGCCGTAGCGCATGTGCAGGCTGACGACCGGGGTGTGGTCGCCCTTCTGGCCCTCCTTGATCACGTCGCGCCACCACATGAACATGGTGTAAACGACGCCGAGCAGGCCGATGATCAGCACGGCCGGGTTCGCCCCGTGCATCCACCTGATGGCGCCCACCGCCATCACGAAGGCCGCGATCGAGCCGACGAAGGGCCATGGGCTCGGGTCGACGAGGTGATAGTCGTGGTTCTTTGCGTGCGCGTCAGCCATTTCCCCTACTCCTTAATTCGCGACGCTGCCGGAGGCCGCTGCCTGCGCCTCCGAGACAGCCTTGGGCTTGTCCACCGGATAGAATGTATAGGACAAGGTGATTTCCTTGATGCCCGCTGCATCGGGATCCTCGAGCATGTCCGGGTCGACGAAGAAGGACACGGGCATCTCGATGCTCTCGCCCGGCTTCAGCGTCTGCTCGGTGAAGCAGAAGCACTGGAGCTTGTTGAAATAGACGCCCGCCTGCACCGGCGTCACGTTGAACACCGCCGTCCCGGTGACCGGCTGGTCCGAGAGGTTGGTGGCCTTGTAATAGGCCATGCTCTGCTCGCCCACCTTCACCGTCACCGCGGTCTGGACGGCATGGAAGGACCAGCCGAGATTGCCCGACGTATTGGCATCGAAGCGCACCGAGACCCTGTGGTCGGTGGCCGCGGCGGGGGCGGCCTCCGCGCGCTGCGTCGTGCCGCCGAAGCCGGTGACCTGGCAGAACAGCCGGTAGAGCGGCACGGCGGCATAGGAAGCCCCCACCATGGCCGCAGCCGTCGCCGCCGCCATGAGGGCGACGCGGAGGTTCCGCGCGGGATGGGGTGCGGCCATCAGAACGACCTCTCGGCCACCGTGCCGCCGAGGCGGACGATGGTGGTGATGAAGAACAGCGCAACAAGCGCGAAGAGGATGAGCGCCAGGGCGATGGCGCGCTTGCGGCGGCGTGCCATGTCCTCCGGTCCGAAGGGGGAATTGGTCATGGCTTCGTTCATCCCAGGACCGGCGGGAAGAGCGGCAGGCCGATGGCGCGCTCGGCCAGGATCAGCGCGAAGACGATGAACAGCCAGAGCGTCGAGAAGCCGAACAGCTTCTTGCAGGCGGTTTCCGCCTCCTGGCCCTCGCGGATGCGGAACACCTGCCAGGCATGCCAGACGAACATCGCGCCGAGCCCGAGATTGGCGAGCGTGTAGAACAGGCCCACCGTTCCGGTCAGCGCCGGAAGCAGCGTCACCGGCACGAGGATCAGCGTGTAGATCAGGATCTGCCGGCGCGTCTCGTCGGTGCCCGCCACCACGGGCAGCATGGGCACACCGGCCTTGGCATAGTCGGCATTGATCTTGCGCCACAGCGCCAGAGCCCAGAAATGCGGCGGCGTCCACGTGAAGATGATGAGGAAGAGCGCGATCGCCCCGAGATCGACCGATCCCGTGACCGAGGCCCAGCCCACCATGGGCGGGAAGGCGCCCGCCGCACCGCCGATCACGATGTTCTGCGGCGTGAGGCGCTTCAGCCACATCGTGTAGACGACGATGTAGAAGAAGATCGTGAAGGCGAGCAGCGCTCCCGCCAGCATGTTGACGAGAAGCCCCAGCACCAGCACCGAACCGACGGCGAGCGTCATGCCGAAGCCCAGCGCCTCGCCGGGCGTAATGGCGCCCGCCGGCACCGGCCGCTTCGCCGTGCGCTTCATCACCGCGTCGATGTCGGCGTCATACCACATGTTGAGGGCGCCCGCCGCACCCGCGCCCACGGCGATCGAGAGCAGCGCCACGAAGCCGATCCACGGGTGAACGCTGCCCGGCGCGGCGACGAGACCCACGAAGGCCGTGAAGATGACGAGCGACATCACGCGCGGCTTCAGCAGCGCGAAGTAATCGCCGACACTGCCCTGGCCGCCCTGTGCGGCGGCCGGGGTGCCGGCGATATGGGCCTCGATGTCGCTCATCCTGTTTGCGTTACTTGATGACCGGAAGGGTGTTGAACTGGTGGAAGGGCGGCGGAGAGGAGAGCGTCCACTCCAGCGTCGTTGCACCCGCACCCCACGGATTGTCGGCCGCCTGCTCCTTGCGGGAATAGGCCTGGAACACGCCGTAGAGGAAGATCAGCACGCCCACCGCCGAGATGTAGGATCCCCAGGAGGAAACCTGGTTCCAGCCAGCGTAGACGTCCGGATAGTCGATGTAGCGGCGCGGCATGCCGGCGAGGCCAAGGAAGTGCTGCGGGAAGAACACCAGGTTCACGCCCACGAAGGTCACCCAGAAGTGAAGCTTGGCGATCGCCTCCGAATACATGTAGCCGGTGATCTTCGGGAACCAGAAGTACCAGGCGGCGAAGATCGCGAACACGGCGCCGAGCGAGAGCACGTAGTGGAAGTGCGCCACCACGTAATAGGTGTCGTGCAGCACGCGGTCGGCGCCCGCGTTGGCCAGCACCACGCCGGTGACGCCGCCCACCGTGAACAGGAAGATGAAGCCCAGCGCCCACACCATGGGCGCCTTGAACTCGATCGAGCCGCCCCACATGGTGGCGATCCACGAGAAGATCTTCACCCCCGTGGGCACGGCGATGATCATCGTCGCCGCCACGAAATAGGCCTGCGTGTCCGCGTCCATGCCGACCGTGTACATGTGGTGGGCCCACACGATGAAGCCGACGACGCCGATTGCCACCATGGCATAGGCCATGCCGAGATAGCCGAAGACCGGCTTCTTCGAGAAGGTGGAGACGATGTGCGAGATGATGCCGAAGCCCGGCAGGATGAGGATGTAGACCTCCGGGTGGCCGAAGAACCAGAACAGGTGCTGGAACAGGACGGGGTCACCGCCGGCCGAGGGCACGAAGAAGGAGGTGCCGAAGTTGCGGTCGGTCAGCAGCATGGTGATGGCGCCCGCGAGAACCGGGAGCGACAGCAGGAGCAGGAACACGGTGACCAGCACCGCCCACACGAAGAGCGGCATCTTGTGCAGCGTCATGCCCGGCGCGCGCATGTTGAAGATCGTGGTGATGAAGTTGATCGAGCCGAGGATCGACGACGCGCCCGCGATGTGAAGCGACAGGATCGCATAGTCCATCGCCGGGCCGGGCTGTCCGGTCGTCGACAGCGGCGGGTAGATCGTCCAGCCGCCGCCCACGCCATGGGCACCCGCCGGACCCTCGACGAACATCGAGATCAGCAGCAAGCCGAGTGCGGGGGGAAGCAGCCAGAAGGAGATGTTGTTCATGCGCGGGAAGGCCATGTCGGGCGCGCCGATCATCAGCGGCACGAACCAGTTGCCGAAGCCGCCGATCATCGCCGGCATGACCATGAAGAAGATCATCAGCAGGCCGTGCGCCGTCACGAACACGTTGTACATGTGCTTGCCGGCGTCGAGTGCGGCGTCGGTGGGGGTGCCGTAGACCATCGAGGCGAGGCCGGAGAAATACTGGATCCCGGGCTCCGCGAGCTCCATGCGCATGATGACGGAGAGAATGCCGCCGATCACGCCGGAGAGGATCGCGAACCACAGGTACATCGTCCCGATGTCCTTGTGGTTGGTCGAATAGACGTAGCGCTTCCAACCCGTCGGGTGGCCGTGATCGTCGTGAGCAGTCGTTGCGTGTGCCATTCTTTTCTGCCTCGTTCCCGATTACTTCTGCGCCAGCTGCCCGGAGGCGGCCTCGGCGGCGGCGAGATACTTGTAGGCCTCCTCGAGGCCTGCCGTCTGGGCGGTCTTGGCCCAGGTGTCATACTTTTCCTGCGACACGGCATGAACCTCGATCGGCATGTAGGCGTGGTCCTTGCCGCAGAGCTCCGAGCACTGGCCGTAATAGACGCCTTCCGCCGCGGCCTGGAACCAGTCCTCGTTGAGGCGGCCGGGGATGGCGTCGATCTTCATGCCGAACTGCGGGATCGTCCAGGCGTGGATGATGCCGTCGGGGTCCGAGGTGACGATGAGCTTCACGATCTTGCCCACCGGCACGACGACCGGGTTGTCGGTCTTGAGCAGGTAGGGGACGCCCGCCTCCTGCGAGGTCGGGAGGTCGCGGGCGCGGTCGTCGAGGGAGGCGGTGAAGGAGACCTTGGCCGAGCCGTCGTCGTTGAGGCCGAGGTCGGGATATTCGTAGGTCCAGTTCCAGCCCGGATTGCCGATCACCTTGATCGTCATGTCGGCGGCGGGAATGTCGCGCTGCAGGTAGAGCAGGCGGAAAGAGGGGATGGCGATCACCACGAGGATCAGGATGGGGACGACCGTCCAGACCACCTCGATCAGCGTGTTGTGGGTGGTGCGCGAGGGGACGGGGTTCGCCCGGGCGTTGAACTTAACCATCACGTAGATGAGCAGCGCCAGAACGAACAGCGTGATCACGGTGATGATGGGAAGGAGGAGCCCGTTGTGGAACCAGTGGATGCCCTCCATCGAGGGCGACGCCGCCGGCTGCAGCCCCATCTGCCAGGGCCTCGCATAACCTTCGATGGCGTGTGCCGCGGGAATTCCCGCGAGGCCCGCCGCCGCGCCGAGCAGTGCCATCGCCGTGTTCCGAATCTTCATCGTCACCCTCTCTCTTCAAGGCCTTGCGGGATAAGCGCAAGGCGGGGGCATGGCTGTCCCTGGAGCCCCCACTCCGGAAGGGGGATTGTGAACCACATTCGGCAGCCTGCTGCAACGAGGGCAGGCGCGGCAAAACGTCGTTGCGCGGGCGCAAACCGCGGCCATCCGAATTCTGCCCCAATTGCCCCACAAACGCATTCACCGGCGACCGCGGAGGACGCGCCGAAGGCGTGCCGGAAAACCCGGTTGTCTAAGCAAACTCCCGGCGCTAAGACCCGCCGAATCACGTAGCAGAGGTACCAGTCCCCGTGCGAATCAACATGAAGCCGAGCCGCCTGCTCGCCCTTTCCGCCCTGGGCTTTGCGCTCAGCCTTTCCATGAGCGGCATCGCCGCCGCGCAGGAGACGCCCCAGCAGCCCAGCCAGTTCGGCCCGCGTGCCAACAAGCAGGGCCAGGGCCAGGGCCAGGCGGGCCAGCCCGCGCCCAAGGTCGACGTCATCGCCGAGAACGGCCGGTGGAAGGTGCAGTGCGAAACGCCCGCCAACGCGCCGGAAGGCCAGAAGCCCGCCCGCCAGTGCGGCATGATCCAGGCCACCCAGAGCGAGAAGAACCCCAAGGCCACGCTGACCCTCGTCATGGTGAAGACGGTGGCAGGCGACAAGTCCACCATCAACATGCGCGTGATCGCGCCGATCGGCGTGTTCCTGCCGACCGGCGTCGCCCTCGAGATCGACGGCGCGGCGGTGGGCCGGGTCCCCTTCACCCGCTGCATGCCGCAGGTGTGCATGGCCTTCGCCGAGGCCTCGCCGGAGACGCTGGCCAAGCTCAAGAAGGGCAAGGAAGCCAATTTCATCATCTACGAGGCGCCCGGCATGGGCCTTCCCATGAAGCTCTCGCTCGAGGGCTTCTCGGCCTCGCTCGCCGCCCTCGAGAAGAACTGAGGAAGGAAGGGCCGCCCGCCGGCCCGAGGAATGCCGGGGCCGTCCGATGCCGGGCGGCCCCTTTTCTTTGCCGCAGCGATGCAAGCTGGCAGAACGGGGCTGGCTCACCTATCTTCTCCTCCGACAGCCCGAATTCCCGAAAGGTGACCGCCTTGCCGCAGACAGCCCCCGCCTCCCTGTTCGATTCCGAGGATTTCCGCCGCAGCGCCGCCCAGGCGATCGTCGAGGACACGCTGAAGGGTGCGGAGGATGGCGAGCTCTTCGTCGAGAAACGCCAGACGGAAAGCCTGGTCTGGGACGACGGCAAGCTGAAGTCCGCGAGCTTCGACGAATCCCAGGGCTTCGGCCTCAGGGCGGTGAGGGGCGAGACCGCCGCCTATGCCCATGCGACCGATCTCTCCGTTGCCGCGCTGAGGCGGGCGGCCGAAGTCTGCCGCACGGTCGCGGGCGGCGGCAACGTCGTCCACGCCTTGCCGCCCGAGCGCTCCAACCGCCGCCTCTATTCCGACCTGAACCCCTCGGAGGCCATGGACTTCAGCGCCAAGGTGAGCCTCCTCCAGAAGGTCGACGCCTATGCCCGCGGGCTCGACCCGCGGGTGAAGCAGGTCTCCGTCTCGATGGCGGCGGACTGGCAGGCAGTCGAGATCCTGAGGGCCGACGGGTCGAGCTACCGTGACGTGCGGCCGCTGGTGCGCTTCAATGTTTCGGTGGTCTCTTCGGATGGCAAGGAGCAGGGCCAGGGCAGCCACGGTCTTGGCGGCCGGGGCGAGCCACTCTCCTATTTCACCGAGGACATGTGGATGGCCGCCGCCCGGGAGGCGCTGCGCCAGAGCCTCGTCTCGCTGGAAGCGCGTCCCGCGCCTGCCGGTGAAATGGACGTGCTCCTCGGCCCCGGCTGGCCGGGCATCCTGCTGCACGAGGCGGTGGGCCACGGTCTCGAGGGCGATTTCCACCGCAAGAAGACCAGCGTCTTCACCGGCATGCTGGGCCAGCGCGTGGCGGCGAAAGGCGTGACCATCGTCGACGACGGCACGCTGCCGGACCGCCGCGGCTCCATCTCGATCGACGACGAGGGCACGCCCTCCCACTGCACCACGCTGATCGAGGACGGCATCCTTGTGGGTCTCATGCAGGACCGGATGAATGCCCGCCTCATGGGCGTCGCCCCCACCGGCAACGGCCGGCGCCAGTCGCACGCCCATGCGCCCATGCCGCGCATGACCAACACCTACATGCTCTCGGGCGACCGGCACCCCGACGAGATCCAGCGCTCGATCAAGCGCGGGCTCTTCGCCAAGTCCTTCGGCGGTGGCCAGGTGGACATCACCTCCGGCAAGTTCGTCTTTTCCTGCACCGAGGCCTATCTGATCGAGGACGGCAGGATCACCATGCCGGTGAAGGGCGCGACGCTGATCGGTGCCGGCGCCGATGCCATGACCCGCATCTCCATGGTCGGCAACGACATGGCGCTCGATACCGGCATCGGCACCTGCGGCAAGCAGGGCCAGGGCGTTCCCGTCGGCGTCGGCCAGCCGAGCCTCCGCATCGACCGCCTCACCGTGGGCGGCACCGCCGCCTGACAGCCATGAGGCCCGAGGCCGTCATCTTCGACATGGACGACGTGCTCTGCCGCTACGACCTCGGCCGGCGCCTCAGGGCGCTGTCGCGCATCACCGGCAAGACCCCGCGCGACATCCGGGCGGCGATCTGGGATTCGGGCTTCGAGGACATGGCGGATACCGGCGGCTACCCCGACCCCGCGCAATATCTCGATGAGTTCGGCCGCCGCATCGGCCATCCCATCACCCGCGCCGAGTGGATCGAGGCGCGCCGCGAGGCGATGCAGCCCTGGCCCGACATGCTGGCGCTCGCCGAAAGGATCGGCGGCCAGGCGCGGATCGCCATCTATTCCAACAACGGCCCGCTCACCAAGGCCAGCCTCGGCGAGCTCTTCCCGGCGCTCTGCGCGGTGTTCAGCGAGCACTACCACTCCTACGAGTTCGGCCTCAAGAAGCCGGACCCGGCGAGCTTCGCCAGGCTGATGGAGCGCATGGGCACCGAGTCCGGGCAGTGCTGGTTCATCGACGACAAGCGCTCGAACGTGGCGGGCGCACGTCTCGCCGGCCTCAGGGGGCATCACTTCAGGAGCTACGAGCAGCTCGTTCCGGAAGTCCGCGACCTGGGCTTTTCCGCATGAGCGCCGCAGCAGGCGCGCGGCCCGCCCCCTTCGTCACCGGCTCCACCATGCGCCACGTCGTGGTGATGACGCTCACCGGCGCGGTGGGCCTCATGGCGCTGTTCCTCGTCGACCTCGTCGACCTGTTCTTCCTCTCCATGCTGGCGCAGACGGAGGTGACGGCGGCGATCGGCTATGCCGGCACCGTGGTTTTCGCCAATCTCTCGGTGGCGATCGGCGCGGGGATCGCCGCGGCGGCACTCGTCGCCCGCAACGTCGGCGCCGGAGACCTGGTCCGCGCCCGCGAATACGCCACCAGCGCGCTGATGTTCTCGCTCATCGTGGCGGGCGTGATCACCGTCCTCATCAACCTCGCCGCCGGGGGCCTGCTCTCGCTGCTCGGCGCTCATGGCGAGGCGAAGCGCCTCGCCCAGCTCTTCATCTGGACGATGACGCCCGGCTACGTCCTGATCGCCGGCGCCGTCTGCTGCTCCTTCATCCTGCGCGGCCTGGGCGATGCGAGGCGCGCCATGTACATCACGCTGTCGAGCGCCATCGTCACCGCCGGCGCCGATCCGCTCTTCATCTTCGGTCTGGGCTGGGGCATCCAGGGCGCGGCGGCGGCAACCGTGCTCGGCTATGCCGTTTCCTTCGGCATCGGCCTTCATGGGGTCGTGCGGGCGCACCGCTTTCTCAACCCGCTGCGTCCTTCAGGCCTGAAGCGCGATCTACCCGCCCTCTGGGCCATCGCCTTCCCGGCGATCCTCACCCAGCTCGCGACACCCTTCGCCAACGCCTACATGACCTACGAGATCGCGGCCTTCGGCGACGAGGCGGTGGCAGGCTTCGCCATCATCGGGCGGGTGATCCCGGTGGCCTTCGGCATCATCTTCGCGCTGTCGGGTTCGGTCGGGCCGATCATCGGCCAGAATTTCGGAGCGCGCCGCCATGACCGGGTGCGCCAGGCGCTCACCGACGGGCTGACCTTCTCTGCCGTCTACACGCTCGCAACCTCGCTCGTGCTCTACCTGTTCCGCCACGAGATCGCGGAAGCCTTCAACGCGGCGGGCCGCACCGTCGATATCGTGGTGTTCTTCGCCACCTTCATCGGCATCAGCTGGGCCTTCGCGGGCGCGCAATTCGTGGCCAATGCCGCCTTCAACAACCTGGGCCGGCCGCAGCTCTCGACGCTGTTCAACTGGGGAAAGGCGACGCTCGGCACCATTCCCTTCGCGCTCGCGGGGGCGAAGTTCGGCGGCCCCGAGGGGCTGCTCGCGGGAACGGCGCTGGGCTCGGTCATCTTCGGCATCGCCTCGGTCCTCGCCGCCTACAGGATCGTGCGGCTCAGCGAAGCCGGAGCCGCACGATGAGGGCGTTGATCACCGCGTCCCCCTGCGCCGCCGGAGCGCCCGTTCTTCAAGTGCCAGCGCGGCATTGACCGAGAGCGGCAGGCCCGAGGCCCAGCGCAGTTCCTCGCGCGTCACCCCGATGTCGCGGAGCAGGAAATCGTCGAGCGTGTCGAGCCGGGCCACGGCGCGGCGCGCGCGCCAGTTGCTCAGGAACCGCCACAGCAGCGAAAGGGCTCCGGTGGCTTCAGCCGAGATCGCTCGGCTCAGGGCATAGTCTCTCATGGCAAATCCTCCTGGTTCGCGGGGAAGACCATTCCCCCCGCGTTCTCCGCCCCTTCCGGGCGGCCGCTGCCGTCTTGCGATGAAAGGAAGATGCAGGATTTCGATTGATTTATCCAACGAATGTATTTTATATTACCCATCACGATCAGTGATGGATGCGCAGCCATGATCCCCAATCTCGACATCGACCTGATGAAGACCTTCCTCGCCATCGCCGACACCGGCAGCTTCACCCGCGCCGCCGACGAGGTGAACAAGACGCAGTCGGCCGTCTCGATGCAGATGAAGCGGCTGGAAGAGCTTCTGGGCCGCCCGCTCTTCGCCCGCGACGGCCGGGCGAGCCGCATCACCGCCGATGGCGAGCGCCTGGTGGATTATGCGCGCCGGCTGGTGAAGCTGAACGACGAGGCGGTCTCCACCTTCCAGCGCCCCGAGCTCACCGGCACGGTGCGCTTCGGCACGCCGGACGACTATGCCGACCGCTTCCTGCCCGAGATCCTGGCGCGCTTCGCCCGCACCCACCCGCTCGTCACCGTCGACGTCGACTGCATGCAGACGGCCAACCTCTTCGAGCGCACGAGGCGGGGCGAGATGGACCTCTCGCTCGTCACCTTCGGCTGCGACGTCTCGACCGACGAGCCGGTGCGGCGCGAACCCCTCGTCTGGGTCACTTCGGCGCGCCACAGCACGCATCTTCTCGAGGTGCTGCCGCTCGCCGTCTCGCATGTGAACTGCGAGTGGCGCGGCATCGTGCTGAACGCGCTCGAGACGATCGGGCGGAAGTTCCGCATCGCCTATTCGAGCCCCAATTCCAACGCGGTGAATGCCGCCGTCCAGTCCGGCCTCGCGGTGGGCGCCGTGCCGGAACTCTGCGTCAGGCCGGGCATGCGCATCCTGGGCGAGAAGGAGGGCTTCCCGCCGCTCGGCCATTTCGAGATCGGCCTCCTCAGGAAACCCGGCCGCGCGAGCTCCGCCGTCGATGCGCTGGCCCGCCACGTCACCGAGAGCCTCGGCAACCTCAACACCGCCCTCATGGCGGCAGAATGAGGAACGAGCTCAGGCGAACTCTTGCTTCTCTTCTTCCCTGCTTCCCGTCACCCCGGCGCAGGCCGGGGTCCAGCTTTGGGCGCCAACAGTCTGACATCTGAGCTCGATTCCGGCCTTCGCCGGAATGACGGCATGGAGAGGCAGCGGGAGCCGTCGTGATCTTCCACCGAAGGTCATTCCGCTCTCGGCGGATGCTTCCCGCCGGCCTTCAGTAGGCGAAGTCGCGGAAGACGCGGCTGATGTCGCCGTTCCAGCTGCCGTGATAAAGCGCCAGCAGGTTTTCCGCGGCCGTCTTGCCGGTGGCCGCGATCTCGTCCAGCGGGTCGAGGAAGGCCGCTTCCGTGCGGCCCTTGCAGCCCTGCCGCCCGCGCGTCTCGAGGCCCTGCCGCGAATGCTCCAGAACCTCCCGCGCGATCTCCTGAACCGTCCGTCCACGGATCGTCGCCTTCAGCGCCTGCTTCGGAACGTCGTCCCGGAGCTTCTGGCGCTCCTCGGCGCTCCAGGCCTTCACGAGCTCCCACGCCGCATCGAGCGAGGGCTGGTGGTAGAGGATGCCCACCCAGAACGCCGGCAGCGCGCAGAGCCTGCGCCACGGTCCTGAATCCGCACCCCGCATCTCGAGATATTTCTTGAGCCGCACTTCGGGGAAGATCGTCGTCAGGTGATCGGCCCAGTCCTTCAGCACCGGCTTCTCGCCGGGAAGCTGCGGCAGCCGGCCTTCCATGAAGGCGCGGAAGCTCTCGCCCGCCGTGTCGATGTACTTGCCCTCGCGCATCACGAAATACATCGGCACGTCGAGCGCATAGTCCACGTAGCGCTCGAAGCCCATGCCGGGCTCGAAGGCGAAGGGCAGCATGCCGGAGCGGTCGCCGTCGGTGTCGCGCCACACCTCCGAGCGGAAGGAGAGAAAGCCGTTCGGCTTGCCCTCGAGGAAGGGCGAATTGGCGAAGAGCGCCGTCGCGATGGGCTGCAGCGCCAGCGAGACGCGGAGCTTCTGCACCATGTCGGCTTCCGATGCGAAGTCGAGGTTCACCTGCACCGTGCAGGTGCGGAACATCATGTCGCGGCCGAGCGTGCCCACCTTGTCCATGTAGGGCGCCATGATGCCGTAGCGGCCCTTGGGCATCACCGGGGTTTCCGCCCGGCTCCACACCGGCGAGGCGCCGAGCCCCAGGAACCCGATGCCGAGCCTGTCCCCCACCTCGCGCACCTGGGTCAGGTGCTCATGAACTTCCTCGCATGTGTCGTGCACCGATTCGAGCGGAGCGCCCGAGAGCTCGAACTGGCCGCCCGGCTCCAGCGAGACGTTGCCGAGGCCCTTCGGGTCGGACAGCGCGATGATGTTCTCGCCCTCGTAGATGCCGGTCCAGCCGAAGCGGTCCTTCAGCCCTTCGAGCAGTGCGCGGATCGAACGCTCGCCATGGTAGGGCACGGGCCCCAGCGTGTCGGTGAGGAAGGGAAACTTCTCGTGCTCGGTGCCGATCCGCCATTGCTCCTTGGGCTTTGAGCCGGAGGCCAGCTCCTCGATGAGCTGCGCCTTCGATTCGATCGGCATGCGCGCTTTGGGCGTGTCGGGTGTCGGTCCGCTCACGAGTACATCCTGTCAGAATTTTGTCCGAGCATCTAGAAGGCTGCCTTTCATCGGGCAAGACAAAGATTTGGATGGCGCCTATCCGGAATTGCCGCACCAGTCGCCCAGGCTGGCCTGGATGAGCGTCAGCGCCGCCACCGCCGCCGTGTCCGCCCGCATGACGCGCGGGCCGAGCGAAATGGCGGTGACGAAGGCGAGCGACTTCAGCAGCTGCTTCTCCTCCGCGGTGAAGCCGCCCTCGGGCCCGATGAGCACGGCGGCAGGCGCCGCGAGCGGCTTCAGCGCCGCCAGGGGATCGGCGATCGCAGCCGTCTCGTCGCAATGGATGAGTGCCCTTCCGGCGTCCCACGAGGCGAGGAGCTGCGGCAGCTTCACCGGCTCGGCCACTTGCGGCACGAACACGAGATTGCACTGCTCGGCCGCCTCGATGACATTGGCCCGCATGCGCTCCATGTTCACCCGCTCGGCGATGGTCCGCTGGGTGATCACGGGCCGCAGCCGCCGCACGCCGAGCTCGGTCGCCTTCTGCACCACGTAGTCGAGCCGCGCATGCTTCAGCGGCGCGAAGACGTAGTCGATGTCGGGCGGCGGCTTCACCCCGGCGGTCCGCCGCTCGCAGCGCAGGGCGGCGCCCTTCTTCGAGACATCGGCGAGATAGGCCAGCCACTCGCCGTCGCGGCCGTTGAACACCGCCACCGGATCGCCCGGCGAAAGCCGCAGCACGCCGGTGAGGTAATGCGCCTGCTCGCGGGTGAGCGCGATCTCCTGCCCGGGGGCGAGCGCGGCGTCGAGGTGGAGGCGAGGGGTGGTCTTCATGCGGCACCTGATGTACACCGCGCCCATGAGCGATGCCAGCAGGCCCGCGAAGGGCGAGGACAGGCGCGTGGCCGATGCCCTGCCCGGCCACTGGGCGGACCGGCTGCTGCCGCTTGCGCTGCGGCCCTATGCCCGGCTGATGCGCCTCGAACGCCCGATCGGCTGGTGGCTTCTGCTGCTTCCCTGCTGGTGGGGCCTGTCGCTCGGCCAGGTGGCGCTGGGCGGCGGCGTGCCGAACCCGTGGTACGCCCTGCTCTTTCTCGTGGGCGCCATCCTCATGCGCGGTGCCGGCTGCACGCTCAACGACATTGCCGACCGCAATTTCGATGGCCGCGTCGAGCGCACCAGGCTGAGGCCGATCCCGGCAGGCCAGGTGAGCCTCGCTCAGGCCTTCGCCTTCCTCGCACTGCTCTGCCTGCTGGGCCTTCTCGTGCTCCTCCAGTTCAACTGGTTCACGGTGATGACGGGCGCGGCCTCGCTCCTCGTCGTCGCCGTCTACCCCTTCATGAAGCGCGTCACCTACTGGCCGCAGGCGGTGCTGGGGCTCGCCTTCAACTGGGGGGCCCTCGTCGGCTGGACGGCGCTTCACGGCGCGCTCTCGCCCGCCCCGCTCCTCCTTTATGCCGGCGGCGTCGCCTGGACGCTCGCCTACGACACCATCTACGCCCACCAGGACAAGGACGACGACGTGCTGATCGGCGTCAAGTCCACCGCCCTGCGGCTCGGCGATGCCACCGTCTACTGGCTCGGCCTGTTCTTCGCCCTGAGCCTCGCCCTGATCGATTGGGCGGTGTGGCTGGCGGGCGGCGGCATCCTCTCGCATGCCGGCGTGGCGGGTGCCGCGCTCCACGCCGCCTGGCAGCTCGCCCGCTTCGATGCGGCAAATTCGGCCCGCTGCCTTGAACTTTTCCGGTCGAACCGCATATTCGGCCTGATACTCACCCTCGCATTCCTCCTGGATTCGCTTCTCTCATGATCGATGACCTTCTCTCCCTCGCGGGCGAGGCCGTTTCCCACGCCCTGAAGCTCGGGGCCGATGCGGCGCACGCCGTGGCGGCCGACGGGCGCTCCACCGAAATCTCCATCCTCGACGGCAAGATCGAGAAGCTCGAGCAGGCCGAAGCCCGCGACATCAGCCTCAAGGTCTATGCCGGGAAATCCTCCGCCACGATCTCGGGCAGCGTGCTGACCAGCGAGGCGATCCACCGCCTCGCCGAAAACGCGCTCCGCATGGCGCGGCTCGCCCCGCCCGATCCCTTCGCCGGGGTCGCCGATCCCGCCCAGCTCGCAAAGGACATCCCGGACCTCGACCTCGCGGCCGACGACATGCCGGGGCCGAAAGCCCTGGAGGACATGGCCCGGCGCGCCGAGGCTGCCGCCATGGCGGTCCCGGGCGTCAGCAAGTCCTCGGGTGCGGGCGCCTCGGCCTCCGATACGCGCATGGGAATCGTGATCTCCAACGGCTTCTCCCAGGGCTACCGCCGCACCGGCACCGGCGTGGCGATGTCGGCGATTGCCGGGGAAGGTCTCGGCATGCAGCGCGACTACGATTATGCCTCGGCCGTTCATTTCGCCGACCTGCGCGATCCGGAGGAGGTCGGCCGCACCGCGGGCGAGCGCGCGGCGCGCCGTGTCGGCCCGCGCAAGGTGAAGTCGCAGTCCGTGCCGGTGATCTATGACCGGCGCGTGGCCTCGGGGCTGATCGGCCACGTGCTCGCCGCCATCAACGGCGCGGCGGTGGCGCGCGGCACCAGCTTCCTCAAGGATGCGCTCGGCACGGAGGTGTTCGGCCCGCACATCACCATCGTCGAGGATCCCTTCATCCGCCGCGGCCACGGCTCGCGCCCCTTCGACGGCGAGGGGCTGGCCTGCCACCGCCGCAACCTGGTGGACAAGGGCGTGCTGACGGGCTGGCTGCTCGATCTCCGCTCGGCCCGCCAGCTCGGCCTGCCGCCCACCGGCCAGGGCTCGCGCGGCGGGCCCACCACCTCCAACGTCTGGCTCCCCGCGGGGCCGCAGAGCCCGGAGGAGCAGATCCGCGGCATCGCCCAGGGCCTTTACGTGACCGAGCTCATCGGCTCCTCGATCAACAACGTGACGGGCGACTACAGCCGCGGCGCCTCGGGCTTCTGGATCGAGAACGGCGAGCTCGCCTACCCGGTGAGCGAGATCACCATCGCCGGAAACCTGAAGGACATGTTCAGGACGATCGAGCCCGCCTCGAACCTCGAATTCCGCGCCGCCGTGAACGCCCCCAACTGCCTGGTGGAGGGCCTCACCATTGCCGGCGTCTGAGTGGCGCACGGCGGATGCGCGGCTCATGTTCGAAGCAGTGCGGGAAGCGGGGGAACTCGGCCTCTTGCTGGCCCGCAAGAGCGGCCTCAGGCGCTGGAACAAGGCCGACGGCTCGCAGGTGACGGAGGGCGACCTCGCCCTCAACGCGCTCCTCGAGGAGCGCCTGAGGAAAGCCAGGCCCGGCTACGGCTGGCTCTCCGAGGAAACCCCCGACGCGCCCCAGCGCATGGCGCATGAGCGGCTGTGGATCATCGACCCCATCGACGGCACCCGCGCCTTCATCGAGGGCCGCAAGGAATGGTGCGTGGCCGCGGCCCTGGCCGAGAACGGCAGGCCGGTGATCGGCGCCGTCTACCGCCCGCGGCTCGCTGAATTCTATTCGGCCATCGCCGGCGAAGGAGCCACCCTCAACGGGGCACCCCTCGCCATGGCGGATTCGCCCTCTCTCGAAGGCGCGCGCATCGCCGGCAACCGCAAGGCCCTGGCGCCCCTCGCCCCCCTGGGCGTCGCGGGCGACCCGAGCGGCGCCCTGCCGCTGCAGCTGCGGCTGGCCTATGTGGCGGCAGGCCGGCTCGACGGTGCGGTTTCCGTGGGCCGCCGCAACGACTGGGATCTCGCCGCCGGCGAATTGCTGGTGATCGAGGCGGGTGGCGCGGTTTCCGGCACCTCCGGCGAAGGATACATTTACAACCGCCCGGAGCCGTGGCAGCAAGGCCTCGTTGCTGCAGGTGCGAAGCGCCACGCGGCGCTGATCAACGCCCTGAGGACCTAGATGACGAAAGCCCCCGCCAAGCCCCAGCAGCAGCTTCTCCACCTCGTCTTCGGCGGCGAGCTCGACGACGTCGGCGCCGTCACCTTCAAGGACCTGGGCCAGCTCGACGTGGTGGGTTTCTATCCCAACTACGCCGAGGCCTACGAAGCCTGGCTTTCGAAGGCTCGCGAGACGCTGGACAACGCCCAGATGCGCTATTTCATCGTGCACCTGCACCGCCTGCTCGACCCGTCCACCCAGAAGGCGGACTGAAACCGGCGCGATTCCGCATCATGGCCATTCCATCGCACCTGCGCGCCATCCTCGCGATGGTCGTGGCCATGGGCGTCTTCGTCGGCACCGACAGCACGATGAAGATTGCCATGGCGGATGCGCCGCTCTTCCAGCTCATGATGATGCGGGGGCTTGCCGCCATGGCCGCCTGCCTCACCCTCATCCTGCTCATGGGCCAGGGCGCGGCACTCGCCCGCGTCTTCAACCCCTGGCTCATGTCGCGCGGGCTTCTCGAGGTCGTCGCCAATTTCAGCTTCACCTTCGCGCTCTTCCACGTCCCCATCGCCGACCTGACGGCGATCGCCCAGACCTGCCCCCTCTTCGTGCTGCTCGGCGCCTGGTTCTTCCGGGGAGAGCGCCTCGGCCCCATCCGCCTCGGCCTCATCCTCCTCGGCATCCTCGGCGCCCTGATGGTCGCCCAGCCCGGCCAGGGTGCGGCCTCGCCCTATGCGGTCCTCGCATTCCTCACGGCGAGTGCCGCCGCCGTGCGCGACCTCATCACCCCCAACGTGCCGCGCGGCATTCCCCCGCTCGTCGTCACCTTCACCGTGCTCCTGCTGCTCACCCTCGGCAGCGCCGGCGGCATGCTGGCGCTCGAGCAGCCGGTGATGCCGGAAGCCCGCCACGTGCTCCTCATGGCGCTGGGCGGCGTTCTCCTCGTGGGCGGGCACTTCTTCATCTACATCGCCTACCGCATCGGCCCCGCCCGCAGCGTGGCGCCCTTCATGTACACGCTGACGATCTGGGCGGTGCTCTCGGGCCTCGTGCTGTTCGCCGAGGTGCCCAATGCGCTGGCCGTCGCCGGCATGGCGCTGGTGGCGCTGGCGGGGCTCGCCATCATCTATGCCGAGGGGCGGGAACGGCGTGCCGGCCGGCCGGCGAGCGCCGCTAGATCATCCCCTCCGCCTGCAGGAGGCCCAGCGGGAAGCTCCTGACCGGATCCTCCGCCTTGACCGCGGCAAGCCGCGCCAGCGCCTCCTCGCAGTCCGCCTTCATCTGCTGGACGAGCTCGTCCACCGAGAAGAAGCGCCGGTCCGGACGGATGAGGTCGATGAACTCCACCATCAGCTCGCGCCCGTAGAGATCGCCCTCGAAGCCGATGAGGAACACTTCGAGGAATGTGCGCCCCGTGTCGAAGGTGGGGCGGTCGCCGAAATAGCCCGCCCCCGCCCAGGCGGGAGCGCCCTTCTTCGCCGCATCGCGCACCCTCACGGCATAGATGCCGCGGAACGGGTCCGCCCCCTTCTCGAGCACGATGTTGAGGGTGGGAAAGCCGATGCTGCGGCCGCGCTGGTCGCCCCGCACCACCTCGCCCAGCACCGTCCAGTGATAGCCGAGTTCGCGCGCCGCGGAGGGCACATGGCCGTGGCGCAGCGCCTGGCGGATCGAGCTCGAGGAGAAGGGCGAGTGCTGGTCGCCCTCGTCCGTCACCTGGTCCACGATGCTGACGCCGAAGCCGTGCCTTGCGCCGAGCTCCGCCATCGTGGCGGGGCTTCCCTTGCGCCCGCGTCCGAAGTGGAAGTCATAGCCCATTACCACGTGGCTGACGCCGAGCCGCTCGACGAGGTGCCGCATCACGAACGCCTCGGCATCGAGGTCGGCGAGCGCCCGGTCGAAGGGAAGAACCGCCATGAATGAGGCGCCCAGTGCCGCGACGAGCCGCGCCTTGAGCGCCTCGGGGGTGAGCCGGAACACCGGCTCCTCCGGCTTGAAGAAGCTCCGCGGATGGGGCTCGAAGCTGACGACCCCCCACGGCCGCCCCAGCCGCAGCGCCTCTTCCTCCGCACGGGCCAAGAGCGTCTGGTGGCCGCGGTGCACGCCGTCGAAATTGCCGATGGCGATGACCGCACCCTTCGCGGTTTCAGGAACGGGCGCGAGCCCGGAGATCAGGTCCATTCCAAGTCCTTCTCACGTCCATGAGAGATCATGGACGGTGGCCACGATGCGCGCGTGGGGCACGGCACGGAGCACGCCCGCCTCCACGGCGTGGAGCCCCTCCGCCGCATCCGTCACCCCTTCTGCAACAAGAAGCGCGTCAAGGCCATAGTCGGCGGCCCCCCTGATGTCCGTCTCCGGGCCGTCGCCGATCGCCAGAACCTCCGGCCGGTCCACCGGCCGGCCCCGGATCTGTGCGGCTTCCGCCATGGCGAGATCGTAGATGGGGCTGAAGGGCTTGCCCGCCATCAGCACCTCGCCGCCGCGCGCCGCATAGAGCTCGGCGAGCTTTCCCGCGCAATAGAGGATGCGCGCGCCCTTCTTCACGATCTTGTCCGGGTTGGCGCAGATCATGACGAGGCCGAGGCGCTTCATCTCGGAAAGCAGCGTGTCGTAATCCTCCAGCCGGTCGTTCAGGTCGTCGAAGAGGCCGGTGCACAGCACCGCCCTGGCGTCCTCCAGCGCCACCCGCTCGACCTCCGTTCCCTCATAGATCGACTGGTCGCGCGCGGGGCCGAGATGGAACACCCTGCCGCCTCCATGGAGGCGCATCAGCACCTGCGTGACATCCCCCGAGGTGACGATCCGGTCGTGGCTTCCGGGATCGACGCCGAGCTCCAGGAGCTGCCGCTCGACGCCGAGATGGCTCCTCGGCGAATTGGTGACGAGGATGACGCTGCCGCCTCCCGCGCGGTGCCGCCTGAGCGCCGCCACCGTGATCGGGAACGGCCTCACGCCGTCGTGCACCACGCCCCAGATGTCGCAGAACCAGACGGGGTAATTCGCGGAAAGTCGCTGCATGACCGGAAAGGATGCTCAGGCGACGCTGGCGCTGCGGCCGGAGGGCGCGGCAAGCCCCGCATCGGGCCGCACCTTGCGCGGCGGCGCGAAGAAGGGGCCATGGCCGAAGCGCGCATGCATGCTGGCGGCGGTGGCCTGCTGCGGCGTCTTGATGTCGGAAATGATGATCTGCACCTGCATGGTGCGCGCATATTGCACGAAATCGCGCCAGGCGGGAGTGGCGCCGGAGCCGGCGTCCACCGCATGGGGCGGGAAGCTCAGGAAGCGCACGCCGAGCTGGCGCAGCGCCGTGAGGTCGAGCCCGCCCAGGTAGACGTCGCGCAGCGCCAGCGTGGCGCCCAGCCTTCCGAGCCGTGCCAGGTTCTCGATGCCGCCCATGTCCAGGGCCCCGAGCTCCTCCTGGGCGAATTCGAAGACGAGGCCCCCCGTCACGTCGAGGTCGCGCTGCATGAGGCCGATGATGCTGTCGCCCTCCGCCCCCGCGCCGAGTGTCGCAAGGCCCACCGGCACGAAGATCCTCAGGCCCGGGTTCTTCTGGCGCAGGCGGCGCAGCACCGGCGCCGCCGTGCCGATCAGGTGGGCATCGAGTGCGGCCCGCATGCCGCCGAGCTCGGCCTTCTCGATGAGCTCGTCGTGCGCCACGGCATGGCCCTGCTCGTCGGTCAGCGCCAGCAGCGCCCGGTAGTGCAGCGTGTTGCCGCTCGCCAGCTCGATGACCGGTTCGAGCAGCAGTTCGAGCTGGTCGGACCCGCTGTCCTCCGGCGGGGCGGCAGGCCGTTCCGGTGCGGGCTCTTCTGCGGCAGCTCCGGGCCGGAACCCGGCGCGCGCGCCCGTCCTGATCTCGCCCAGCTCCCGGCGCAGCGCGGCGACATCGGCCGCGACCGCCCCGACCCCCTCCTGCGGCTGGCTCACATGCCATTCGACGGCCTCGAGCCGCGAGGCGATGTCGTCCGTGCGCTCGCCCAGCGTTCCCAGCGCCTCCTCGTGCGACAGCAGCCACTGTTCCTGGCGGGACGTCTTCACCATCACCAGCAGTGCTGTTGCGAGAATGCAGGCGGCGAGCACGAGGATCGCCGCCGCGACGGGCGTCATGCCGGGCCCTGCCGCAACGAAGAGATAGGCCGCGACCCCGATCGCAGCCAAAGGCAGCACGGTGAGCCCCAGCATCACCGCCATCATCTTGCGTGACATCGTCGCCCCAGCCCCTGTCGCCGTCACGAATCAGTTGTGTCGAGATTAACCGACTTCCGCAGAACTGGCACCAGCCTGGCAGCGATCAACCCCCGATAACGAAAGGGCCGGAGAGCGTTGCGCCCTCCGGCCCCTGCTTTTGCAATCGATACCTCGCCTCAGGCGACGGAGGCGAGGATCTTCGGCATCTTGTCGGAGAAGATCTCGTCGATCTGGTTCTCGGTGATCATCAGGGGCGGCGAAAGCGCGATGGTGTCGCCCGTGATGCGGATCATCATGCCCACGTCGTGGAAGCCGTTCTCCATCGCCTTGTAGGCGCGAAGCCCGGGCGAGCCCTCGACCGGCTTGATGTCGATCGCCGCCACGAGGCCCATGGTGCGGATGTCCTCGACGAGGGGATGGCCCTTCAGCGTGAAGGCGGCCTCCGCCCAGGCGTTCTCGAGCGTCTTGGCGTTCTCGAACAGCTTCTCGTCGCGGTAGACGTTCATGGTGGCCACACCCGCCGCCGCCGCCATCGGGTGGCCGGTGTAGGTGTAGCCGTGGAACAGCTCGATCACGTGGTCGGGCCCGTTCATGAACTTGTCGTAGATGCCCTGGCGCACCATGCAGCCGCCCATCGGCACCGTGCCGGAGGTGACGCCCTTGGCGAAGGTGAGGATGTCGGGGATGACGCCGAAGCGCTCCGCCGCGAAGGCGTGGCCGAGGCGCCCGAAGCCGGTGATGACCTCGTCGAAGATGAGGAGGATGCCGTGCCTGTCGCAGATCTCGCGCAGCCGCTTCAGGTAGCCCTTGGGCGGCGGCAGCACGCCCGTCGAGCCCGCCATCGGCTCGACGATCACCGCGGCGATGGTCGAGGCGTCATGCAGCGCCACGAGGCGCTCGAGATCGTCCGCGAGATGCGCGCCCCACTCCGGCTCGCCGCGGGTGAAGGCCTGCTCCTTCCTGTTATAGGTGTGCGGCAGGTGGTCGACGCCCGCCAGCATGGCGCCGAACCACTTGCGGTTGGCCACCATGCCGCCCACCGAGATGCCGCCGAAGTTGACACCGTGATAGCCGCGCTCGCGGCCGATGAGGCGGGTGCGGCTCGCCTGGCCGTTGGCGCGGTGATAGGCGAGCGCGATCTTCAAGGCCGTGTCGGCCGCTTCCGAGCCCGAGTTGCAGAAGAAGGCGTAGTTGAGGTCGCCCGGGGCCATGGTGGCGAGCCTGGAGGCGAGCTCGAACACCTTCGGGTGGCCGAACTGGAAGGTCGGCGCGAAGTCAAGCTCCGCCGCCGCCTTCTGGATGGCGCTGACGATGGGCTCGCGGCAGTGCCCGGCGTTGGAGCACCACAGACCCGCCGACCCGTCGAGGATCGGCCGGCCCGTCATGTCGTAATAGTGCATGTCCTTGGCGCGGGCGATCATGCGCGGCCGTTTCTTGAAGGCGCGGTTCGGCGTGAAGCCCATCCAGAAGGGCTCCAGATTGTTGGGCGAAGGTTCCCAGGCGGTGGCGCCTTCGAGATTCATCGGCTTGTTCATCGGTCAGTCTCCTAGAGAGCGATGGTCCTTGATAGCAGAAAGCCACCCTCGCGTGAAATGCACCAGCTTCAACCCTTGGCCGGGACCAGAGCGGGCCACAAAGGTCCGTGCCAGCCGCTCCCACCGGCACGTCATCCCGGCGAAAGCCGGAATCCCGCTTTCCTTCGATCAGCTCCGCACCAGAGCTGGGCCCCGCCCTGTGCCGGGGTAACGCCATCTCCTTCACGCGCCAGCCCCGCGGCCCGTGACGGAATCCCGCTTTCCCTGATTTGAACCCATTGCTGGAGAATGCCCCCTCCTACCCCGGCGAGCGCGCGCTGTCAAGGATTATATTCCGTATCTCGGAATTTAAGGCTTCAACCCTGCCAGCACCGCCTCGTGCTGGCGGCGCAGCAGGCTGCGGAGCTCGCCCAGCGCCATCTTCTCGGTCTTCACGAAGACGGTGAAGTTCATGTTGGTGTTGTTGAAGATCACCTCGCCGAGCCGCGCCGCATCGGCCTCGCGGCTCAGCAGCCCTTTCTGCTGCAGTGCAGCAAGAAGGGCGCAGGACTGGCGGGCCAGCGCCAGGTCCAGCGCGGCATAGGTTTCGCCGAACGGGCTGTCCGGCTGGCTGGTCGAGATCGCCATCGCCTGCCGCCACATCTCCTTCGAGAGATAGTGCAGCGAATGCGCGATGTAGCCGCCGATCAGCGCGTCGACCGCGTCTTCCGGGCTGTCGGGGGGTTCGGCGATCACCTGTTCGCCGGCCTTCAGCACCTCCTCCACCTCGAGCGAGACGATGGCGACGAGCAGGTCGCCCTTGTTGCGGTAGTAATTGTAGATGGTCCCGATCGAGACCTCGGCGGCGGCGGCGATGGCCTCCATCTTCACCGCGTCGTAGCCATGCTCGCGGAACAGCCCCGCCGCCGCCTCGAGGATGCGGAGGTGGCGGTCGGCCTTCTGCCTCTGCCGGAGCCCTGACATGCCGGCAGCCTGACACGGATTTGAAATTGACTCAATTTTGAAATTGGTTCAGTTTTTTGGAAATCCAGGGAGAAACGAGACCATGACATCACCGTCCATCACCCGGCGCCTGTTCGGCGCCTCGATCGCCGCCCTCGCCCTCATCGGCGGCTGGGCTTCCGCCGGCGCAGCCGAGGTCAATGCGCTGGTCTGGTGCGACCATTCGGACCCCAACCTCCTGAAGCCCTTCGAGGATGCGACCGGCATCAAGGTGAACGTCAAGGAGTTCGAGGGCACCGGCGCCGGCCTCGCCATCGTCGAGCAGTCACAGCCCGGCGACTGGGACGTGATGGTGATCGACACGGTCGACGTCCGGCGCGGCGTCGAGCGCGGCCTCTTCGAGCCGCTGCCCGAGGACAAGCTCCCCATCGCCGACATCTTCCCCGAGGTGCTGATGGACCAGCACTCGAAGGTCGAGGGCCAGCGCTACGGCATCACCGAGAAGTTCGGCTACAACACCATCGGCTTCAACAAGTCGAAGGTGGACGAGGCCGACATGCAGACCCTGGGCGTTCTCACCAACGAGACGTACAAGGGCCGCCTGGCGATCTACGACTATTACCTCCCGGTGATCGGCCTCGCCGCCATGTCGATCGGCAAGAAGACGGCGGAGCTCACCGAGGCGGACCTTCCCGCCATCAAGGAGGTGCTCCTCAAGATGAAGGCCAACGCCAAGGCGGTGACCGACGTGGTTGCGAGCCAGACCGTGCTCGCCACCGGCGAGGTCGATGTGCTGGTGGGCGGCGGCGAGTGGGTGACGGCGGGCATCGCGCGGGAGAACCCGGACCTCGACTTCTCGATCCCGAAGGAGGGTGCGGTGCTCTGGTCGCAGTCCCTCGCCATGTTCAAGGATTCGAAGAACAAGGACGCGGCACTCCAGTTCATCCAGTACATCCTGAGCCCGGAGGGCCAGGCCAGGCTCGCCACCTCGGCCTGCTACTGGGGCATGCCCGCCAACGCCAAGGCCAGCCTCGACGAGGGCCAGAAGAAGATCCTGCGCTTCGCCGAGCAGGCGGAGTTCCTGAAGCGCGCCCAGGGCTATCCCGCACCTTCCGAAGACCTCGACAAGAAGATGCAGGACCTCTGGACCGAGATGATCCAGGCGCAGTGAGCAGCGCTTCATCGCAGCGCATCGGCTGGGCCAGCGTCACACCGGCATTGCTCTGGACGCTGGTCTTCTTCGTCGTGCCCTTCATCGCCATGGGCGCGGCGAGCCTTTATCCCAAGGGCGCGGGGGGCCTCAGCCTCGAGAGCTACGCGCAGTTCTTCACGAATGACAGCTACTGGCGGGCGCTGACGAATTCGCTGGAGGTGACGCTCGTCGTCACCTTCTTCTCGGTGCTGCTCGCCTATCCCTTCGCCTGGATCCTCGCCTTCCTCGTGCCCGAGCGCTGGCAGCGCCTGGCCCTCATGCTCGCCGTGCTGCCCTTCTGGACCTCCTACGTCGTTCGCTCCTATTCCTGGCTGCTGGTGCTGGCGGAAAAGGGCGTCGTCAACTCCGCACTTCTCGGCAGCGGCCTCCTCGTCGAGCCGGTCCAGATCGCCAATACCCGTGCGGCCACCGTGATCGGCTTCGTCCACTTCTTCGTCATGCTCCTTACACTGACGATCTACGCCAACCTGAAGCAGCTCTCGCCCAATTACCGGAAGGCCGCGGCCGATCTCGGCGCCTCGCCGCTCCAGGCCTTCGTCCACGTGATCCTGCCGCTGACGCTGCCGGGCATCGTGGTCGGCGCCTTCCTCACCTTCGTGCTGGCGATCGGCGATTACATCACGCCCCAGATTCTGGGCGGCAACAACGAGCTGCTGATGCCGCAGCTCATCATGATGCAGATCGGCAGGCGCGGCGATTTCGCCTCCGCCTCCGCCCTCTCGCTCATCCTCATGGCGGTCGTCACCCTGGCCTATCTCGCCTGCGCCCGCTGGCTGAAGATCGAGAGGGCGTGAGATGAGGCCCCTTGCCATCCTCTATGCCGCCCTGCTCTACGGCTTCATCTTCCTTCCCGTCGCCGTGCTGGTGCTGTTCTCCTTCCAGGGCACGCTGTTTCCCATCCCGCCCTTCAACGGCCCCTCGCTCCGCTGGTACGAGGCCGTGCTCTCCGACCAGCGCCTCACCTCGGGCCTCCTCAACTCGGTTGCCGTGGCGGTTCTCACCTCCGCAGTGGCCACGCTGCTGGGTTTTCTCTCCGCCTGGGGCTTCGCCCGCTTCCACCTGCCGGCCTCGGCCCTGCTGCGCGGCCTCATCACCCTCCCGCTCACCGTCTCCTACCTCATCATCGGCATGGGGCTCCTGATCTTCTTCAACTGGCTGGGCCTGCCGAAATCTCTGGTCGCGGCGGGGATCGGCCACGTGGTGATCAACCTCCCCCTCTGCTTCGCCATCGTCTACAGCCAGATGGGCGAGCACCAGGCCAATATCGAGCGCGCCGCGCGCGACCTCGGCGCCGGCGAGGCGAAGGTTCTGCTTCTCGTCACCGCGCCCATGATGTGGCCCGCCCTCTTCGCCGCCTTCTTCCTCTCCATGACCTTCTCCTGGGATGAATTCGTGATCTCCTTCCTCCTCACCCGCTTCGAGACGACGCTTCCGGTCGAGATCTGGAACCTGCTGCGCGCCGGGCTGAACCCGAAGACGAATGCGGTTGGCTCGCTCGTTTTCGGCGTCTCGATCCTGTTCGCCATCCTCTTCGAGCTCTTCGCCTTCCGGAAGCGCCCGGCATGACGGCCCTTCTCTCGATCGAGAACGTCTCGCACAGCTTCGGTGCCGCGCGCGTGCTGAACGATGTCTCGCTTGCCATCGCGCCCGAGAGCTATACCGTGCTGCTCGGCCCCTCGGGCTCCGGCAAGACCACGCTGCTCTCGATCCTCGGCGGCTTCCTCTTCCCCGGCAGGGGCCGCGTGCTGATCCGCGGCGAGGATTGCACGGCTCTGGCGCCCGCGAAGCGCCCCACCGCCACCGTGTTCCAGGACTACGCGCTCTTTCCCCACATGAGCATCGGCGCCAACGTGGGCTTCGGGCTCCGCATGAAGGGCGTTCCGACGGCGGCGCGCGAGGAGAAGGCCCGCGCCATGCTGGAGGTGGTGGGCTTGGCCTCCGCCTTCCACAAGAAGCCGCACGAGCTCTCGGGCGGCCAGCGCCAGCGCGTGGCGCTTGCCCGCGCACTCGTCGTCGAGCCCGCCGTGCTGCTCCTCGACGAGCCGCTGGGCGCCCTCGATCTCAAGCTGCGCCGCCAGATGCAGGATGAGCTGAAATCCATCCAGAAGCGCGTCGGCACCGCCTTCGTCCACGTCACGCACGACCAGGAGGAGGCAATGGCCCTCGCCGACCTCGTGGTGGTGATGAACCACGGCCGCATCGAGGACAAAGGCCCGCCCGAGCGCGTCTATGGCCGGCCCGCAACCCGCTTCACCGCCACCTTCATGGGCGAGAGCACCATCCTCCCCGGAACGGTTTCGGACGGCATGATCCGGACGGCGCTCGGAAATTTCCCCGCTCCGCAAGGCGCCAGCGCCGTGGCGGTCCGGCCCGAGCACGTGAGGCTCGGCACGGAGATCCCGGCCCGGGTGACGGACGTCGTCTACCAGGGCAGCTTCAAGCGGGTCACCGCCAGGCCGGACCGCGCGCCGGACATTGCCCTCCTCGCCCGGCTTCCCGCCGAGACGGTGATCGCCGCGGGCGACCAGGTGACGCTGTCGCTCGATCCCGCCCATGTCGCCGTGCTGAAGGATTAGGTGATGGACCTCCGCATCGGGCCTGCCGAATGGTACGAGACGATCCGCTTCGCCGACGGCGTGACGCTGGTCCACGAGCCGTGGATCAAGCCCTTCTTCCGCTGCAACATCTGGCATGTGCGCGGCCGCGACGGCGACCTGCTGTTCGACTCCGGCCTCGGCCATTTCAGCCTCCGGGCGCATGTGCCGCTCGTGACCGAGCGCCCGCTCCTCTGCGTGGCGAGCCATACTCACTTCGATCATATCGGCTGCCACCATGAATTCGGCGCCTGCGCCGTCCACTCGGCCGAAGCCCGAATTCTGGCGGACCCCCGCAACGACTGGACCCTCGCCGACCGCTACGCGACCGACGAGATGTTCGACGCGCTCCCCGAAGGCTGGGAGGAGGCGCAATACCACGTGAAGCCCGCTGAGGTGGGCCGCCTTCTCGCAGAAGGCGACGTGATCGATCTCGGCGACCGCGCCTTCGAGGTCGTCCACACGCCTGGCCATTCGCCCGGCGGCATCGGGCTGTTCGAAAAGAAGACCGGCATCTTCCTCTCGGGCGACATCGTCTATGACGGGCCGTTGATCGACGACGCCTACCACTCGGACGTTCCGACCTACGTCGAAACGCTGGAGCGGCTGCGGCCGCTGCCCGTTTCCGTGGTCCATGGCGGGCATTTTCCCAGCTTCGGTCCCGCCCGTTTCCGCCAGCTGATCGACGAATACGTTTCCGGGCACCGCAAGCCCGGCTGCCATCTCGGCTGACGAGACGGAATCGGCCTCAGCCTGCCGCAAACGGCGCTCGCGAGACGTCCGCCGCGGTGCTATCGCTCCTCCATGTTGACCTGGATCGTCTTCGGCTTCCTCCTTGGCCTTCAGCATGCGCTGGAGGCCGACCACATTGCCGCGGTGGCCTCGATCGCCGCCGGCAAGAAGGGCTTCCGCCCGATCCTGCGCCACGGGACGCTGTGGGGGCTCGGCCATGCGGTGACGCTCGGCGCCTTCGGCGGCGCCGTCTATGCGCTGAAGCTCGAACTCGACGAAAGGCTGGCGGCCGGGCTCGAATTCGCCGTCGGCGTGATGCTGGTGCTGCTGGGCGCGCGCCTGCTCTACACGCTTCTCAAGGCCCGCATCCATTTCCACGTCCACCGCCACGGCACCGGCGAAGTCCATTTCCACGCCCACAGCCATGCCGGGGACGTCAGGAACCATGCCCTCAGCGCTCACGCCCACGCACACCCCGAAACAAGCTGGGGCCGGAGTCTCGCCGTCGGCATGATCCACGGGCTCGCCGGTTCGGCAGCGCTGGTGGCGCTCGCCGCCTCCTCAGCGCCCAGCCTGCCGCTCGGCCTCGCCTTCATGCTGCTCTTCGGCCTCGGCTCGATCGCCGGCATGGCGCTGTTCTCGGCGGTGATCGCCGTGCCGCTCTCCTTCACGGCGCGCGGTCTCACCTGGGCGAGCCGCGCTCTTCAGGCTCTCGCAGGGACGATCGCCGTCGGCATCGGCCTCCACCTGATGGTGGAGACCGGTGCAGTGCTGTTCTCCTGAGTCCGCGCGAAGAGCGGCCCTATTTCACCAACTGCTTCACCAGCGCGTCCACCATGCGCGGCAGGTCATAGGGGAAGCGGGCGGTGATGAGGTTTCCGTCCACCACGCAGGGCTCGTCCAGCACGGTGGCCCCGGCATTGGCGAGGTCCGGGTGGATGTTCCACACGGCGGTGGCCTTCTTGCCCTTGAGGATGCCGGCGCTCACCATTACCCACTGACCGTGGCAGATGGCGCAGGTCGGCTTGCCGGAGGCCAGCATGTCGCGCACGAAGGCCTGGGCATGGCTGTCGGCGCGCAGGAAATCCGGGTTCCAGCAGCCGCCGGGAAAGATGCAGGCGTCGTAGTCCGAGACCCGCGCCTCGTCCATGTAGCAGTCGATCTTGAGCCAGCCGGCATTCTCCATGAGCCGGATCGCCAGCACATGCGTCTTGGTGAGCGGCGGGAAGCGCAGGCCCAGCGTGGGATGGAACTCGCCGATGCGCGGCGCCACCACATGCACCGTGGCGCCGTGCTCGGTGAGCCATTTCATGGCGCCGGTGATCTCAACCTCCTCCACCCCGTTCGAGCAGCAAATGGCGACCTTCTTGCCCTTCAGCAGATCGGGATTGGAGGGCGGGTCGAACAGAAAGTGGTGAAGCTCGCGGTTGAGTTCGCCGTCGGCCGAGACGAGAAGCTCCGTCGAGATCGAGGGAACGGGCGAGGGCGTCATGAAGGCCTGTGCCCTCAGCAGGGCGGCATTGGTTGCGGACGAGGGATCGTGCGGACGGTTCATGGGACTTCCTCCAAATGCCAATGAAAGGCGTATATCAGGAATTGACAAGAGGCGCGAGACGGTTTGTGCTCCAAGCGTCTTTCCGGGAGGGCATTTCCGATGAAGCTGGGTTTCAATCTTCTGCTGTGGACGCCGCACGTCACGCTTGCACATGAGCCGATCCTGCGGGCTCTGAAGAAGACGGGCTATGACGGCGTCGAGATCCCCATGTTCGAGGGCGACCCCGACCACTATGCGCGGATCGGCGAGTTGCTGGACAGGATCGGGCTGGAGCGCACGGTGGTGAGCGTCATCGGACCATCGGGCAAGAACCCGCTCTCCGCCGAGAAGGCGCAGCAGAAGGCAGCGCTCGATTACGCGAGATGGACGATCGACTGCTGCGCCGCATTGGGCGCCCCCATCCTCGGCGGCCCGATGCATTCGGAGCTCGGCCTCTTCACCGGCAATCCCGCGACGGCCGCCGAGCGCAAGCGGGCGCTGGCCTTCCACAAGCGGGCGGGAGACTACGCGGCGAAGAAGGGCGTCACCTTCGCGCTCGAGGCCCTGAATCGCTTCGAATGCTATTTCCTGAATACGATGGAGCAGCTCGCCCGCTATGTCGAGGAGGTGGACCACCCGCACATCAAGGCGATGTACGACACCTTCCACTGCAACATCGAGGAGAAGGACCCCGTGGCCGCGATCCGGACGATCCGCCCGCACCTCGTGCATGTCCACATCTCGGAAAACGACCGCGGCACGCCGGGCAAGGGCCATGTGCCCTGGGCCGAAACCTACAAGGCGCTGAAGCGGGCGAAGTATGACGGCTTCCTCACCATCGAGGCCTTCGGCCGTGCGATGCCGGCCCTTGCCGCGGCGACCCGCGTCTGGCGCGATTTCGCGCCGAACCCGGAAGAGGTCTACAGGCTCGGCTTCCGCAACATGAAGCAGGGCTGGGCGAAGGCCTGAGATGAGGCCGGTCTACGTCATCGGCACGTGCGACACCAAGGAGGCGGAACTCCGCTATGCGGCGGAGCGCGTGCGCGCGGCGGGGGCCGAGGCCCTGCTCGTCGACATCTCGACGACGCCGAGCGCTGCCTCCGCCGATGTGACGCCCGAGACGGTGGCGCGGCACCACCCGCAGGGAGCCGATGCCGTGCTGGGCCACGCCGACCGCGGCCGCGCCGTTTCCGCCATGGCCGAAGCCCTGGCGCAATTCCTGCTCTCGCGGGAGGACATCGGCGCGGTGCTGGGGCTGGGCGGGGGCGGCAACACCTCGATGGTGACGCAGGCGATGCGCGCGCTTCCCGTCGGCGTGCCGAAGCTCATGGTGTCCACCATGGCGTCCGGCAATGTGGCACCCTATGTCGGGCCATCCGACATCATGATGATGCATGCGGTGGCGGATATCGCCGGGCTCAACGCCATCACCCGAACCGTCATCGGCAATGCTGCCCACGCGGCGGCCGGCATGGCGCTGAACGCGGTTCCCGAGGCCGCAGGTGGAAAGCGCGCCGTGGGCCTCACAATGTTCGGCGTCACCACCTCCGCCGTCACCCAGCTCCGCCATCTCCTCGAAGGCGATTGCGAGTGCTTCGTGTTCCACGCCACCGGCACGGGCGGACAGTGCATGGAGAAGCTCATCGACTCGGGGCTGATCACCGCCGCGCTCGACCTCACCACCACCGAGGTGGCCGACCATCTCGTGGGCGGCGTTCTCGCCTGCACGGAAGACCGCTTCGGCGCGGTGATCCGCCGCCGCATCCCCTGGGTTGGTTCCGTGGGCGCACTCGACATGGTGAACTTCGGCGCGCGCGATACGGTACCGCCGCAATTCGAGGGGCGGAAGCTCTACGTGCACAATCCGCAGGTGACGCTGATGCGGACCACGCCGGGGGAGAACGCTGCCTTCGCGCACTGGATCATCGAGCGGGTCAACCGAATGGAAGGGCCGGTCCGTTTCCTGCTGCCGCTCCGCGGTGTCTCCGCCATCGACCAGCCGGGCAAGCCCTTCCACGATCCCGAGGCGGACGAGGCATTGTTCGCCGCCATCCGCGCCGCGTGGGTTCCGGCACCCCATCGCAGGCTGATCGAGATCGACGCCCACATCAACGACCCGGCCTTCGCCGAGGCCGCCGTCCACGCCTTCCGCGACATCACCAGAGGAGCCTGACATGGCCCGCGCCTATGCCTCGATCATCCTGAAAGCCCCGGTCGAAACCGTGTGGAGCATCGTGCGGAACTTCAACGGCCTGCCGAACTGGGCCGCAGGCGTTGCGAGCTCGAAGATCGAGAACCGCCTGGACCCGGACGTGGTGGGCTGCGTGAGATCCTTCCACCTCGCCAATGGCGCCCACGTGCGCGAACGCCTGCTGATGCTCGACGATGCGCGCTACTGCTTCACCTATAACTTCGAGAAGCCGGCCTTCCCGGTGAGGAACTACCTCGCCACGCTGCGCCTCCTTCCCGTCACCCACACGGACGAAACCTTCGCCGAATGGGAAGCCACATTCGACGAGGCGCCCGAGGACGAGGGAAAATACGTGAAGATCGTTTCGGAAGACGTGTTCGCCGCGAACTTCAGGAGCCTCGCGGCGCTGCTGCGCAAGGCGAAGCCGGAGAAGCCCGCGGGTGCCATGCGCTGGAAGGGCAGCCAGCCCAACAAGGTGTGGACCTCGCGCGTCATCAAGGCGCCGGTGGACGAGGTGTGGAGGATCATGCGGGACTTCGCCGGCATGGGCGGATGGCACGAGGAGATCACGAAGATGCACATGCTGAAGCGGCAGCGCTCCGACAAGGTCTCCGGCATCCGCGACTTCTATTTCGGCGAGGGCCACATCAACGAAGAGCTGCTGCATCTCTGCGACCTGACGCGCAGCTTCTCCTATCGCATTACCAAGAGCGAGATTCCCTGGATGAACTACGTCTCGGGGCCGCGGCTCTGGCCGGTGACGGCGGACGGAACGACCTTCGGCGTATGGACCGGCGACTGGACGGCGAGCCCGCAGGACGACGTGGTCCTCATCCCGCGCACCGAGCAGAACGTCTATCAGCGCGCCTTCGCCACGCTGGAGCGGAATTACTTCGGGAAGAGGCGCCGTTGACTCCGTAGCGCCGCGCCATCACTCCGTGTGGAAGACATCCTCCATCTCCGCCCACCACTCCCCCGTCTTGCGCGTCTCGAAGGGGACCTGCATGGGGTCGGTGATGGTCCACCATTCCTTCATGCGGGGAGCATCCGCCATCTTCTTCATGTCGGCCTCGAAATCGTCCCCGTGATACTCCCAGTAGGCGAAGAGCAGGTTCTCCGGCTCCTTGAGGAAGATCGTGTAGTTCCGGATGTTGCTGTCGCGGATGGCCTTCAGCACCTCAGGCCAGACGGCGGCGTGAATGCGCTTGTATTCGGGTATGACCTCCGCCCTCAGCCTGATGACCCGCCCCATTCTCTGCATGCCGCGCCTCCCTCCCATGCCATTGACCGATTGAATCCTTGCGGCAAAGATCGCCAAAAACGGGAGAAGAGACAATGGCTGAATGGACGAAAAGATTCGAGCTTGCAGGCAGGCGCGCGCTGGTGACGGGGGCCACAAAGGGGATCGGCCTCGAGACCTGCAAGGTGCTGGCCGATGCAGGGGCGGACATCGCGGCGGTGGGCCGCGACAAGGCGGGGCTCGCGGAGGTGAAGGCCGCGGTCGAGTCGCTCGGCCGCCGCTGCGTGCCGATCTCGGCCGACATGGCGACGGTGGAAGGCCCGGTGAAGGCGGCGAGGGAAGGCCTGGCTGCCTTCGGCACCATCGACATTCTCGTCAACAATGCGGGAATCGCGCTGGTCGACATGCTGCTCGACACCAAGGTCGAGGACTGGGATGCCACCATGGCCGTGAACCTCCGCGCCCCCTTCCTCCTCGCCCGCGAGCTTGTGCCCGCGATGATCGCCCAGAAGGCGGGCAAGATCATCAATGTCTCCTCGCAGGCGGGCGTGATCGGCCTCGACGCCCATGGCGCCTACTGCGCGTCCAAGGGCGGTCTCAACATGCTGACCAAGGTGATGACGTCGGAATGGGCGAAACACAACATCCAGATCAACACCGTCTGCCCCACCGTGATCCTGACGCCGATGGGCGAGCAGGTGTGGGGCCAGCCGGAAAAGGGTGACCCGATGAAGGCCAAGATCCCGGGCGGCCGCTTCGGCAAGCCGATCGAGGTGGCGGACGCGATCCTGTTCCTTGCCTCGTCGGCCTCCGGCATGATCTGCGGCCACGACCTTCTGATCGACGGCGGCTATACCGCGCTCTAGAACGTTCAGGCGGGGCGCTTGCGCTCCGCCTTCTCGATCTCGTTCATGTCCTGGTTCTCGACGAGCTGGCGCTGGTCGTCGTCCCACACCTTGCCCCGGCCCTCGCCGCCGCTCTTCCGCGGCGTCTGCCCGGACTTCTTGGCGAGCGCGCGGTCGCCCTTGCGGCCCTGCTCGATCTCCTGCCGGACGAGGTCCGGGTTCACCTTGTTCGGGTCTGCTGCCATGACGGACTCCTGTTTGAAGCCCAATGCGAGGGAGCCCCCGGCAGTTCCCCTCAATAGGTGGCGCGCCCGCCCGACACGTCGAACACCGCACCCGTCGAGAACGAGCACTCCTCGCTGGCGAGCCAGCAGACGAGGCTTGCCACCTCCCCCACCTTGCCGAGCCGCCCCATGGGGATCTTCGAGAGCATGTAGTCGACATGGCTCTGCGGGATCTGATCGAAGATCGGCGTCTTCACCGCGGCGGGAGTGACGCTGTTCACCGTGATGCCCGTCTTCGCCAGTTCCTTGGCGAGCGACTTGGTGAAGCCGATCACCGCCGCCTTCGAGGCCGAGTAGGCCGAGGCGTTGGGGTTCCCCTCCTTGCCGGCAATCGAAGCGATGTTGACGATGCGGCCGTAGTTCTGGGCCACCATGTGCGGCACCACGGCGCGGTTGGTGAAGAAGGTGCCGTTGAGATTGATGGCGATGGTGCGGTGCCAATCCTCCATCTTCAGGTCAACCACGGTGGCGGTGGGACCCGCGATGCCGGCACTGTTCACCAGAATGTCGATGCCGCCCAGTTGCCGCACCGTCTCTTCCGCCGCGGCCTGGACCGACTCCCAGTTCGAGATGTCCGTCCTGATGCCGCCCTGCATGTCCCACACGGCGACCTTGCCGCCCTCGGCGGCGATGCGCCTGGCGACCGCCTCGCCTATTCCTGAGAGACCGCCCGTGACGACGGCACGCCTTCCCTGAAACCTCATGATCTGATCTTCCATTCCTTCATGGTTCTGAGCGTGTCCGCGAAGGACACGATGCCGGCATCCGAGCCGAGCCCCGTGGCGACGAGGCCGGCCGAGGCCTGGGCGAAACGCAGGCCCGTTTCCCGGTCCATGCCGTGATGAAGCGCCGCGATGAAGCCGGCGTCGAAGGCGTCGCCGCAGCCGGTCGTGTCCACCACCTGGATGTCGTAGGCCGGGGACTTGATCCGCGTCCCGTCCCGGTGGGCGTAGAATGCGCCATCGCCACCCAGCGTGAAGACGCAGCAGGCAGTGCCGCGGTCGAGATAGAAGCGTGCGCAGTCTTCCGGGGTCGACTGGCCGGACATGTCCTTCGCTTCCTCGATCGAGGGCATGAAATAGTCGATGTAGGGAAGGAGCGGCTCGACGATGCCGATGGTCTCGGCACTCGCGGCGATCAGGTCGAAGGTGACGGTGCGGCCCCTCGCCTTGGCTTCCTTCAGCAGCGTCACGGAGGCGGGCCCGTCGAGCGTCCTCAGGAGCCCGGTTCCGCCGAGATGGATGATCGGCGCATCGAAGACCTGCTCGTACATCGCCGGCGGCACGTCGAAGTGATCGGAGGCGCCGCGCACATGCAGCGCCGGCCTCTCGCCATTGGGACGGACGTTGAGGATGGTGGCCGAAGTGGGAATGCCCTTCAGCCGCTGCATGGCGGAGGTGTCGATGCCGTGCTTCTGCAGCGTCATCAGCACCCAATCGGCCTTTTCATCGTCTCCCACCGCGCCCACGGCCAGGCTCTTGAGCCCGAGCTTGGCGGTGTCGACGACCGTGCCGCCCGCCGTTCCCGCGACGGTGAGGCGGATCTCCTCGATGAAATCGACATTGCCGCGCTCCGGAATGCGGCTGACGGGGCGGCCGAGGACATCGAGAATGTAGAGCCCGATGACCGAAACGTCGTAGCGCATTCAGCCGCCCGCCTTCTTCATCGCGGCGATGGCGCCGGCGAGCGCCACCGCCACGGCGGCGATGCCCCAGACGAGCGGCTGCGCCCAGAAGGGCGGCGTCGCGAGCTGCACCTTGCCGGAGGTCGTGTTGGGGTCCGGCGGTTTCAGGAAGAAGACGCCGTAGAGATGGGCCGCCGCGATGGCGACGAGCAGCACGATGCAGAAGATCATCGCCACCACCATGGTGACGGTGACCACGCTCCTCACCTTGACGCCCGCCTGGGCCAGCGGAAGCAGGTTGTTGACGAGCCCCGCCAGCACGACGAGCACGCTTCCCACCGCATAGAGGGTGAGGTTGAAGGGCTGGAAGATGAGGAGGAGCGCGAAGATGCCGAGCCCGATGATGAAATATTCGAGCCGCAGCGCGCCTTCCCGCGTCATCCCCTGTTCGCCGGGCCTGCTCATGCGCGCACCGCCTTTCCGTCCTCGCCGAAGAAATGGGTCTGCCCGGGGTCGGGACGCAGATTGAGGGCTTCGCCGACCTTCACCCGCTTCTCGCGCGGCACGACCACCCGGATGTCGCCGCCGGCGGCGGTGCGGGCGTGGATCAGCGTCTCGGCGCCCATCGGCTCGATCAGTTCGGCCTGGGCGCCGATCGTGTCGCTTGCCTTCTCCTGCACGGCGGTGAAGGCGCGCGGCCTGATGCCGATCATGATCTTCGACGGCTTGAGGGTGGAAACGGCGGCATTCGCCCCGATCTCCACCTCCTGGCCGGCCAGCACGACGCGAGCCATGCCGTTGCCGAAGGACCTGAGATCGGCCTCGACGAGGTTCATCTGCGGCGTGCCGATGAAGCTCGCCACGAAGACGTTCGCCGGCTTGGCGAACACCTCATGCGGTGTTCCCACCTGCTCGATCAGTCCGTCCTTCATGATGGCGATGCGGTTCGCCATGGTGAGCGCCTCGAGCTGGTCATGGGTGACGATCACGGTGGCCTTGGAGAGGCCCTGCAGCACCTCCTTGATCTGTCCGCGCATGGAGTGGCGGAGTTCGACGTCGAGCCGCGAGAGCGGCTCGTCGAAGAGGAAGCAGTTTGGATCGCGCACGATGGCGCGCGCAACCGCGAGACGCTGCTTCTCGCCTTCGGAGATCTGGTTCGGCATCCGGTCGAGCACGGTGTCGAGATGCATGATCCTGGCCACCTTCATCACCCGCTGATCGGCCTCCGCCTTGGAGAGCCGCTCGGCGTGGAGAGGCATGGCGATGTTCTGCCCCACGGTGAGTGCCGGATAGAGCGCGTAGAACTGGAACACCATGGCGATGTTGCGCTTCTGCGGCGACAGCTCGTTCATGCGCTGGCCCGCGATGATGACGTCTCCGCTCGTGGCGCGCTCGAGGCCGGCGATCATGCGGAGCGTCGTGGTCTTGCCGCAGCCCGAGGGGCCGAGGAGGCAGACCACCTCGCCCGCGTCGACCTTGAGATCGGCGTCCTTGACGGCCGTGAAGCTGCCGAACTGCTTGGTGACTTTCCGGATTTCAATCGTCGACATGTCAGCGCTTCACGGTACCGAAGGTCACGCCGCGCAGAAGGTGGTTCTGCAGGAAGAACGTGACGAGGAAGACGGGGATGAGGAAGAGGGTTTCGATGGCCGCGAGCAGCGTCCAGTCCGTGCCGCGCCCGCCCGAGGAGACGGCCTGGTTCATGGCCACCGGCACGGTGCGCGTGTCGGGGCCCGACAGCAGCAGCGCGAAGAGGAACTCGTTCCAGGTGAGAATGAGGCCGAAGACGAAGGTGGCGGCGAGACCGGCGATCACCTGCGGCAGGCAGATCTTGAAGAACACCTTGACGTCGGAGGAGCCGTCGATCCGCGCCGCGTCCTCCACGTCGAGCGAGAGCTCGTCGAAGAAGCTCTTCATCATCCAGATCGTGAAGGCGAGGTTGAAGGCCGTGTAGAGCAGGATGATGCCGGTGTAGGAGCCCGAGAGGCCAACGGCGCGGAACATCAGGATCACCGGGATGATGACCACGATCGCGGGCAGCATGCGCGTCGTCAGGATGATGAAGAGATAGGTGTCGTTGCCCTTGAGCGGATAGCGCGAGAAGCCGAATGCGGCGAGCGTGCCGATCACCAGCGCCAGGAGAACCGAGACCGAGGCGATGACGATCGAATTGAAGAAGTAGCGGTCGAAGCCCGTGGGCTCGGGCGCGCCGCCCGTCGTCATCGAGCGCTGGAACACCGAGCCGAAATTCTCGAACGTCGGGGTGAAGACGTATTGATCCGGGAGGAGGCCGAAGAACGACGTCGGCGACAGTGTGGGCGGCACCGAAAGCGCCAGCGCCTGCGGCTTCAGCGCCGTGAAGATGATGAAGAGGACGGGCAGGAAGTAGATCAGCGACACGATGGCGACGACCAGCGTGCGGCCCCATCCCGCCTCGCCCACGCCGCTGGCCTTGCGGAAGCCGAGCGCCTCCCAGATCGAGTTGTGTTCGGCCATGGTTCAGGCTCCCTGGCTGCGCCGGTTGGCGAGATAGAGGTAGAGGTTGGTGAGCACGATCACCATGAACAGCATCAGATAGGAGATCGCCGCACCCTCGGACGTCTTGTTCTGCTCGTTCGCGACACGGATGAGGTGGTAGGAGATCGTCATCGTGTCGTTGCCGCCCTTGGTGAGCAGGATCACCAGGTCCGCCATCTTGAAGGCCTCGATGGTGCGGAAGAGGAGAGCCAGCATCAGGAGGCCGCGGATGTAGGGGAAGGTGATGGTCCAGAACTGGCGCCATTTCGAGACCCGGTCGATCGCCGCGGCCTCGTAGAGATACTTCGGAACCGAGACCAGCCCGGCCAGCACCAGCAGCATGACGAAGGGCGACCACATCCAGGCATCGGCGAAGACGATGCCGCCCATGGCGCCCACCTTGTTGTCCATCAGGATGAACTGCTCGCCGGTGAAGTTGCCGACGATGTAGCTCAGGAGGCCGAAGGTCGGGTCATAGTAATAGGTGAAGAACACGCCGGCGGCCACGACCGACAGCATCATCGGCGTCAGCACCAGGATCAGCAGGTACTTGCGCAGCGGGAACTGCTTGGCGAACAGCATCGCCAGGAGGAAGCCCACCACCATCTGCGCCGTCACCGTGAAGATCACGAACAGGGCGGTGTTGACGAGCGCGCTCCAGTTGGCGCCGGCCGCGATGTCGTTGGTCAGAACCTTGATGTAGTTGTTGAGCCCGACGAAGCGGATCGACTGCTGGTTCGACTGGTAGGCGAAGAAGGAGAGACCGAGCGACCACAGCAGCGGGAAGATGTTCATCACGAAGAGCACGGCGATGGCCGGCGCCACGAGGAGCCCGCCGTAATACCTGCGGCGGTAGGCGTTGACGACGAAAGCGGCCGCGACGAGGGCAGCCATCGCCCCCACGACCCAGAAGGACAGGGCAGCGGGCAGCGCCAGCGCCGCCAGGACGGAAACGGTGAGGCCGACGAGGATGGCCAGCTTCCAGTTGTCGGGCGTGACGCGCAGGAGGGCCGGCGGTGCGGCTGTCGCGGTGGTCGAGGTCATCGGCGGATCGTTCCGGAGAAAGGCTAAGCAAGGAAGACGCGGGGAGAGAGGTTTCTCCCCGCGTCCAGGTGGCTTCGATTACTGGATCAGGCCCGCTTCGGTGAGCAGGTTCTGCTGGAACTTGGCGATGTTGTCCAGCGTGGTCTTGGCGTCCTGCTTGCCGGTGATGGCGAGGTCGAACTGGTCCTGCTGCTGGGTGAGCAGCTCGAAGAACTGCGGCACGTGCCAGACGTCCTTCTGCCAGTCGAGCTGCGGCGCCCAGGCGCGGTTCCACGGACGATAGGTCACGTACTTGGGATCCTCGTACACCTCCTTGATCGCCGACTGGCCGCCGTTGGCCGCGAACTGGTGCTGGATCTCGGGGCTGAGCCACCACTTCACGAATTCCACGGCTTCCTTGATCTGGGCGTCGGTCGTCCAGGTGGTGAGCACGAAGGGCTGGCCGCCGATGTTGGACCAGCGCACCATCTGGCCGTCCGGCCCGAGCGTGCCGGGCATCTGGCCGAAGACGAGCTTGTCGGCGACCTTCGAGGTCTTGGGATCGAGCGCCGCTTCGCCGAGGCCGATCCAGTTGATGTTCATCGCCACCTTGCCTTCCTGGAAGAGCTCGGCGGTCTTGAAGATGTCCATGGTGCCGGTCTTGGCGAGCGGCGGCATGAACTGGATCATGTCGAGATACTTCTCGAGTGCCTTCACGGCCTCCGGAGAGTTCACCACACCTTCGGCCTGGCCGGTCGGAGCCTGGGTCTCGTCCCAGATGTTGCCGCCCATCTGCCAGATGAGGCCGTTGATCTGCATCGACGAGAAGTCATAGCCCTTGCCGGCCTGGTAGGCGATTCCGTAGAAATCGTCCTCGGCGGGCTGTCCGGCCAGCATGTCGCCCTTCTTGCGCATGAAGAATTCGCCGACGTTGCGGAAGTCGTCCCAGGTCATCGCGTCGAGCTCTTCGCCCGTGCAGGGGAGCTTCTTGCCGTACTTGGCCTGGAAGTTCTTCTGCTCCTCCTCGTGGCAGAGCACGTCGGAGCGCGCGAAGTTCACCAGCACGTCCGGGAACTGCGGGAATCCGTAGTAGTTCTCGGTCTTGTGCGGATAGGTGGCGTAGGCGTTGAGCGGGTTCGGATGGATCGACTTGAAGGTCTTCATGAACTCCGGATCGGCCTCGAGAAGATCGTTGATCTTCCGGAAATACCCACCCTCGACGAAGGCGCCGAGCCACTGCGAGTCCGAGACGATGAAGTTGTACTTCTGCTCGCCCGAGGTGAGGGACGCGTTGACGCGCGTGTAGAAGTCGGGCCAGGGGATGAAGTCCACCTCGAGCTTCACGGTGTTGCCGGACTTCGGCTTGTACTGCTCGTCGAAGAACTTCTTCATGATGCGGGTCGGCGGCCAGTCCGGCACCGCCATCGTCAGGACCACCTCCTCGGCGGAAGCGGTGCTCGCCCCGCCTGCGAGAAGGGTCGCGGCGAGGCTTGCGGCCGCTGCGAACCCTTTCATCTTCGTCATCACGGTCATGTCAGGTTTCCTCCCATGGTTAACCGTCTGGCTTCAGGCCGCGTCGTCAGGTCATTGCCTGTCCGCTCGCGGCGCGGAAGATGTGGATCTTTGCGAGGTCGATGGCGATCGGCACCTCGTCGCCGGGCCTCATGCCCGTGGCACTCTGCTCCGGCAGCACCATGCGGAGCGTCTCTCCCCCGGCCTCGACCGAGACGACGGTGACGTCGCCCAGAGGCTCGATCAGGTGCACGCGCGAGGCGATTGCCGCCTCGCCGGTTGCGGCGGGCCGGAGGTCGCTCGGGCGAATGCCGATGAACGCCGCCTCGCCGGCCGCTCCCGTCATCACCTTCCGCCCCGACACGATCCGGCCCAGCGGCGTGTCGAGGCTCGCGAGATCGGCCCCGAGTGTCGCCTTCACCATGTTCATGTGCGGCGAGCCGATCTTGCCGGCGACGTAGGTGTCGACCGGCGAATCGTAAAGCTCGTCCGGCGTTCCGCGCTGGACGATCGCGCCCTCGCGCATCACCGCGATCTCCTCGCCCATGGAGAGCGCCTCGAGCTCGTCCGGCGTCGCGTAGACGATGGTCATCCCGAACTGGCGGTGCAGCCGCTTCAGCTCGGCCCGCATGTCGTGGCGGAGCTTGGCGTCGAGATTGGTCAGCGGCTCGTCGAGCAGCAGGACCTTCGGCCGGCGGATGAGCGAGCGGCCGAGCGCCACGCGCTGCTGCTCGCCGCCCGAAAGCGTGTTGGGCTTGCGCTCCAGCCGGTGCGAGAGCTTCAGCATCGCCGCGGTTTCCTTGACGCGCCGGTCGATCTCCTCGCGCCCGACCTTCTCCTCGCGCAGCGGATAGGCGAAATTCTCGTAGACGGTGAGGTGCGGATAGAGCGCGAAGGACTGGAACACCATGGACACGCCGCGCCCGGCGATGGGCGCGGTGGTGACGTCCCGCCCCATGATCTCGAGGCGTCCCGCATCGGTGGCGACGAGGCCGGCGATGGTGCGGAGCGTCGTGGTCTTGCCGACCGAGCTCGGCCCGAACAGCACGAAGAAGCGGCCCTCGGCCACGTCGAAGGTCAGATTGTTCAGCGCACGGACATTGCCGTAGGACTTGGTGATCCCCGCAAGCCGGAGCGCGTGCTTTTCGCTTCGTCCCATTCCCGTTCCCTGTTCAAGCCTGGCCCTTCCCGGGCTTCTTGGAGAGAGCACACTAGACTGTCTCTCACGATTTGCAAGACGCCTCTCAACTGTTGCGCCGCCTGTGGCGCCGCAAGCCTGCTTGCTCAAAAACAGGGCAGAACTTATCAGCCCTTGGCGCTCTCCCACTGCCCGGTCCTGGCGGAACGCAGCACCGCGTCGGTGACGAGGTCGGTGGCCAGCGCATCGCGGAACGTGGGAGCGGCAGGCTTGCCGCTGGACAACCCCTCGATGAAATCCGCCGCCTGGTGGATGAAAGTGTGCTCATAGCCGATCTGCAGGCCCGGCACCCACCACTTGCTCATGTAGGGATGGTCCCCGTCGGTGATGTGCACGGAGCGCCAGCCGCGCGTGCGGCCTTCGTCGCGGTGGTCGAAATACTGCAGCCGATGCAGGTCGTGCAGGTCCCAGAAGATCGAGGCGTGCTCGCCGTTGATCTCGAAGGTGTAGAGCGCCTTGTGGCCGCGCGCATAGCGCGTCGCCTCGAAGCTCGCGAGCGAGCCGTTGTCGAAGCGGGCGAGGAAGAGGCTCGCGTCGTCGATGCCCACCTTCTCGGTCTTGCCGGTGATGTTGTGGTGCCGTTCCTTGATGAAGGTCTCCGTCATGCCCGAGACGGTCGATATGCCGCCGTTGAGCCACATGGCGGTGTCGATGCAATGAGCCAGGAGATCGCCCGTCACACCAGATCCCGCCACGCCGACGTCGAGTCGCCAGAGGCCCTGGCCTCCCTGCGGCAGGTCTTTCGAGATCGTCCAGTCCTGCAGGAACTTCGCCCGGTAGTGGAAAATCTTGCCGAGCCGGCCCTCGTCGATCAGTTGCTTGGCCAGCGTCACCGCCGGCACGCGGCGGTAGTTGTACCACACCATGTTGGGAACGCCGGCACGCTCCACCGCCTCCACCATCTTGCGCGATTCTTCCGCCGAGCGGCCGAGCGGCTTCTCGCACATCACCATCTTGCCGGCCTGTGCCGCGGCGACGGCAATCTCCATGTGCGTGTCGTTGGGGCTGGCGATGTCGATGAGGTCGATCGACGTGTCGTCGACAAGGCGCCGCCAGTCGGTGACGCTTTGCTCATAGCCCCACTGGCCGGCGAAGGCCCTGGCCTTCTCCTCGTTGCGCGCGCAGATGGTCCTGAGCACCGGCTTGTAGCCAAGCTCGAAGAAATGGGGCGCCTGCGCGAAGGCGTTGGAGTGGGTGCGGCCCATGAAGCCATAGCCCACCATGCCGATGTTGAGCGTCTTCTTCGCCATGTCAGGCCACCCATCCATGCGCATCGCGGACCTTGATCATCGCGGAGAGGATGTCGTTCCACGTCTGCTGCTTCATCATCACCTCGTTCGGGAACATGCAGCCGTCCCAGCAGATGTGCCGGAAGGCCTTGGTGAGCGTGCCGTCCTTGTTCCGGAGCCACAGCCCGGCATGCTTGATGATGTCGAGCCGGCCGTTGGGGTCCGTCACCATGCAGTGCCGGCCTGTCTTGTCATGGTAGCCCATGCCCTTCACCGTGCCGTCGTTCTGGGCCACGTGGAAGTCGATGGTCCATGGGCGGAGCATGTCCGTCATCTTGACGAGGGCGGAATCGAGGGCGGCCTGGTTCTTCCAGTCGAAATTCTCCGGCAGCAGTGCCGCCTCGGGCGCGTTGTAGCCCATGGTGTAGAGCAGCGTGTGCGCCATGTCGGCCTGGAAGCCGATGATGCCGGGGCGGTCCGTCTGCTCCAGCGTGTCCACCATGGCCTTCCAGCTGTGCATGCCGCCCCAGCAGATTTCGCCTTCCGCCGCGAGCCGCTCGCCATAGTCCTTCGCCACGTCGCAGGCCTCGCGCCAGGTCTGGGCGATGAGCTTCGTGTTGCCCGCGGGGTCCTTGGCCCAGTCGGCCGGGCTTGCCGCCGAATCGATGCGGATCACGCCATATTGGCGGACACCGACGTCGCGCAGGCGCTTTCCGAGCTCGCAGGACTTCCTAACGTTGGCGACGAATTTCTTGCGGTCTTCCGGCGAACCCATCGCCGAGCCGCCGCCGACCGGCGGCCAGACCGGCGCCACGATCGAGCCGATGGCGAGGCCGCGGCTTGCCGCCTTCTCAGCCAGCGCCTTCGCTTCATCCTCGGTGAAGTCGATGTTGGTATGGGGGGCGGCGTGGAAAATGTCGATGCCGTCGAACTTCACGCCATCGACCTCCGCCCCGGCCGTGAGCGCGATCATCGTGTCGAGATCGATGGGGGGCTCCGAATCCGGCCCCTTGCCCACGAGCCCCGGCCACATCGCATTGTGAAGCTTGGGGAAATTGTTCCCGACCGCCATGTTTCCTCCCGTGCCGCTGGTCATTTTTCAGCGATGTTAAACGGGTTTCGGGCTTGCTGTCCAGAACTGTTATATTAGTATCACAGCATGGTCCTCGATCTCTCCTCCCAGCGCCTCGACCGCTCCCGTCCGCTTCGCGAGCAGATCTACCCGATGGTGCGCAGCCTCATTCTGACCGGCGCAATCAAGCCCGGCGAGGTGATCGACGAGAAGGCCATCGCCGCCCAGCTGCACGTTTCGCGCACGCCGGTGCGCGAGGCGGTGAAGCGGCTCTCGGACGAGCATCTGGTGGAGGTCGTGGCGCAATCCGCCACGCGCGCTGCGAAGATGGACCGCAGCGCCATCGAGGAAGCCTTCCTGATCCGCCGGGCGCTGGAAATGGAGAGCGCCGCCCAGGCCGCGGGCCACATGAGCCAGGAACATGCAGATCACCTGCACGATATCCTGGCGCGGCACGAGCGCGCCGTGGAGCGGCGGCAATTCGTCGAGGCGATTGCCCAGGACGACGCCTTCCACCGCGCCATCGCCGACATGAGCGGCCTGCCGCGCCTGTGGAGCATGATCGAGATCTCGAAGGCGCAGCTGGACAGATGCCGCCACCTGATGCTGCCGAGAGCAGGCCAGGCCGAGGCGACGCTCGAGCAGCACCGCGAGATCATCCGTGGGCTGAACAGCCGCGATCCCGCCAAGGCGGCCGCCGCCATGAAGGCCCATCTCGACGCCGCCTGGAAGAGCACGGCCGCCGTGCTCGACGGGCCCGGCCTCGGGTGAACCTGCGCTAGACCGCCGCGCTCTTCGTCCGCCCGTCCAGGGTCATGAGCGCGCCGTAGAGTTCCGGGCGGCGGTCGCGGAACACGCCCCAGGAGCGGCGGAGCTCGCGGATCATGCCGAGGTCGAAGCTCGCCAGGCGCAGCCCCTCCTCAGTGCGGTTCATCTCCGCGACCTTCTCGCCCTGGTGATCGGCGATGAAGGAGCGGCCATAGAAGATGTCGGACCGGCCGTCGGGTGCCGTCTCCTTGCCCACGCGGTTCGAGGCGAGCAGCGGCATGATGTTGGCCGCCGCATGTCCGCGCATGGTGTTCTGCCAGTGCGTGGACGAGTCGTAGTCCGGATTCGGCGGTTCGGAGCCGATGGCGGTGGGATAGAGCAGGATTTCCGCACCCATCAGCGCCATGGCGCGCGCCGCTTCGGGAAACCACTGGTCCCAGCAGATGCCGAGCCCGATGCGGCCCACGCCCGTGTCCCACACCTTGAAGCCCGTGTCGCCCGGCGAGAAATAGAACTTCTCCTGGTAGCCGCGCCCGTCCGGGATATGACTCTTCCGGTAGATGCCGAGCTGGTGTCCATCGGCATCGACGATCACCGTGGTGTTGTAGTGCGCATTGCCGGCGCGCTCGAAGACGCTCACGGGCAGCACGACGCCGAGCTCCTTGGCCAGCGCGGCGAAGCGCTTCACCGTGGGGTGGCGGTCGATCTCCTCGGCGCGTTTCAGGAACTCGGCATGCTGCTCGATGCAGAAATAGTCGCCGTCGAAGAGTTCCTGGAGCAGCACCAGTTTCGCGCCCTGAGAGGCGGCCTCGCGCACCAGCCTTTCCGCCTTGTCGCAGTTCTTCGCCCAGTCGTTTTCGGAGGCCATCTGCGTGATGGCGACGTTCAGCATTGCCATGATGTTCAGTCCTTGATCCGCGCCACCTCGCGCCGGAAGGGTAGTTGGTCGCCGAGCGGCTCGGCGTCAAGCTCTTCCGCATAGCGCTGGCCGGCATAGGTCGCCCAGGCGATGGCGGCGGGCGCATTGGCATCGCCGATCACCTTCACGCCCGCGATGCCATGGTCCGCCCATTCCGCCTCGCGCGACCTGAGCGCGAGATAGAGCGCATCCTCCGGCAGCCGCGCGGTCACCATCACCACCGCGTCGCATGCAATGTTTTCTATACGTCCGGTATAGGTGCAGGCCGCGCTGACGCCCGCCTGCTCCACCGCGGCGAGGCCGCGCGTGACGCGAACGTCGATGCCCGCCTCGAGAAGCCGGGCCTGGATCGTGCCCTGCTCCAGCGTGTTGAAGCTCCATTCGGCCACGCGCGGCGAGGGCGTGAGGAAGCTGACCGTGCAGCCCTTCTCGACCAGCAGCTCCGCCAGAACGCTTCCCATGTAATAGTGGTCGTCGTCGTAGAGGACGACATGGCCGGAGGGAATCGATCCGCCCATGATGTCGTCCGGCGTAAAGACCGGCATGGCGGGATCGATGGCGATCGGCAGCAGATTGTAGCGGGCGATGCCGTCGCGCCGCCACGTGGCCCCGGTGGCGATCGCCACATGCTCGAAACCGAAGCCCAGAATGTCATCGGCCGTGAGGAAAGAGCCGCGATAGACGTTCACGTTCGCCATCTTCGCGATCTGGCCCTGGCGGTAGTCGCGCACCCGGGCCCAGGCGGAAAGCCCCGGAAGCCTGCTCTCGCGGCTGACGCGGCCCCCGAGATCGGAGGAGGCCTCCGCCAGCGCGACGTCGTAGCCGCGAAGCCCCGCCTTGTGGGCGGCGGAAAGCCCGGCGGGACCAGCGCCCACGACCAGCACTTTCGTTTCCGACTGGCGCGGCCTGATGCGCTCCGGGTGCCAGCCCTTGCGCCATTCCTCCATGAAGGCGGAATTCTGCGTGCAGCGCGAGAGCGACATGGTCATGTCTCCCGTGACGCAGATGTTGCAGCCGATGCATTCCCGGATGTCCTCGATGCGGCCTTCGTCGATCTTCCTTGGAAGGAAGGGATCGGCGATCGAGGGCCGCGCCGCGCCGATGAAATCCATCAGCCCCTGCTTCACCTGCCGCACCATCATGTCTGGCGAAGTGAAGCGGCCGACGCCGACCACGGGCCTCGGCGTCAGCTGCTTGAGGCCGCGGATCAGGTCTTCCTGAGCGCCTTCCGGCTTGAAGCGCGAGGTGCCGGAGCACGCCTCCCACGTGCCGTGCGCGAAGTCCCAGAGATCGGGAAGCTCCGCATGCATGGCCACCATGTCGCGCAACTGCGAATTCGAGAAACCGGCCTCGCCCGCCAGCTCGTCGAGCGACAGCCGCACCGCGATGGCGCAGCTGTCGCCCACCTCCTCGCGTGCATCCGAGATCAGTTCCTTGAGCAGCCGCGAGCGGTTCTCGAGCGATCCGCCATATTCATCCGTCCGCTGGTTGGTGCGCGGAGAGAGGAAATGCTGGATCACGCCGAAGCCGTGCGCCCCATAGAGGCAGAGAATGTCGAATCCGGCGCGCTTCGCCCGGCGATAGGCCAGCCTGTGCCAGTGCCGCAGGTTGCGGATGTCTTGCCTGTCCATGGCGCGCGCCTGGACGGGATCGCTGGTGAAGGTGAGGATCGGCGTGTGCGAGGGTGCCAACGGCACCTCGCGCGTGTAGAGATTGGGCCCGTTCGCACCGCTGTAGGCGAGTTCGATCCCGGCCAGCGCGCCATGCGAATGAATGGCGTCCGCCATCTTGGCGAGAGCGGGAAGGTCGTCCTCGTCCCAGATGCGGAGCTCGATGAAGGGCGTGATCTCGGAGGAGTGGTGGATCTCCACCTGCTCGGTGAAGATGACGCCCCAGCCCCCTTCGGATTTGACGCGCCGCATCTCGGCCGCCGCCGACGGGTCGCGGTAGCCGCCGCCATTGCAGTGCGGCACCTGGTAGAAGCGGTTCCTGGCGGTGACCGGCCCGATCCTCACCGGCTCGAACAGGATGTCATAGCGCGGGTCGCGCAGGCGCGGCGCGCTCCCGAGGCCGGAGCCGGTATCCATGGTCGTCATCTTCCCCAATCAGTGCCGAAGGTGCGGGACAATGCCAGCAGAGGCTCGATCGAAGAAATAGATTATCCCATTCCCGCGGATAGGAAACGCCAATGCAGAGGATGCCCCCCGGGGGGACTTACTCCGCCGCGGCGGTCTTCGTCAGGGGAACGATCTTGACCTGCGCCACGCCCATGGCCGTAAGCCCCACCACCTTTGCCGCGCCGAGGCTGAGGTCGATCACGCGGCCGCGGATATGGGGGCCGCGGTCATTGATGCGGACGATCACCGACTTGCCGTTCTTCAGGTTGGTGACGAGGACGCGCGTGCCGAATGGCAGCGTGCGGTGGGCCGCCGTCAGTCCGTGGGGGTCGAAGCGTTCGCCATTGGCGGTGCGCTTGCCGTGCTTGTAGTAGGAGGCCTTGCCGGTCTGAGCGGCAGTGGCCGCATCCGGAACCATGATCGCCATGCACGCACCGGCAACCGCAAACGCGGACAAACGCAACATTCTCATTATGCAACAAACCCCTGCAGACTTCGTTGGATCCCGGATTGGGGGCGAAGTGGGGCAGGAATGTGACGCCGGCTTACGCTGGGGCAGTCATGCCGTCCAGCGGAATGGCGGGGCGCTTTCCGGCGATGAGGTCTGCGGTGATGCGCGCGGCGCCATGACTCATCGTCCAGCCCATGTGTCCCTGCCCCGTATTGAACCACAGGTTCTTCATGCGCGACGCTCCGAGGATGGGCGTTCCTTCCGGCGTCATCGGCCGCAGGCCCGCCCAGAAGCTCGCACTGCCCCAATCGGCCCCATCGGGAAACAGCGCCTTCATGGTGGAGAGCATGGTTTCGAAATCCCGGGGGCGGTGCTCTCGTCCGTAGCCGGAGAATTCCGCCGTCGCCGTGACGCGTATGCGGTCGGAATAGGGCGCGTAGGCGACGAGCGTCTCCTCGTCGACGCCGCCGATCGTGGGCGGGTTGTTGCGGCCCGCCATCGGCGCCGTGATGGCATAACCCTTCACCGGGTAGATCGGCAGGTCATGGCCGAGCTTTCTTGCAAGATGCGGGGAATAGACGCCGAGGCACAGCACGATCACGTCCGCCGCCTCGCGGCCCTTGTCGGTCAGGACCGCGCTGATCCTGTCGCCAGCCGTCTCGAAGCCGGTGACGGTGGTGCCGTAGCTGAAGGCGACGCCCCGCTCAGCGAGCCAGCCTCCCATGTTGCGGGCGAACATGCGGCAATCGCCGCTCTCGTCGTCGGGCGCGTAGAGCGCGCCGGCGAATGTCTCCCTCACGGGGGCGAGGGCGGGGTCCTTCGCGGCGACGCCGTCGCGGTCCAGCGTCTCGATGCGGCAGCCATTGTCCGAGAGGATGCGCGACTTGGCGGCGGCCGCCCGTAGTGCTGCTTCCGAGCGGTAGAGATAGATCAGCCCGCCGGTGCGCCCGTCATAGGCGACGCCCGTGCGCCTGATAGTCTCGTGGAAGACCTCCAGGGAATAGTTGCAGAGCTTCACCTTGCGCGTTGTGTTGAGTGCCGCCCGCTCCGCCGTGCATTCCCCCCAGAAGCGCCGCATCCACTTCCAGAAGCGGGGGTCGGCGGAAAACTTGAAGCGCAGCGCCTGGTCGCCCCGCCACAGCGAGCGCAGCAGGATCTTGGGTGCCGCGGGCGAGGACCAGGCATAGGCGTGGCCCGGCGCGAACAGCCCGGCGTTGGAGAAGCTGGTGAAGGCGGCGGGCTCCGCCTCGCGCTCGATCACCGTCACCTCGTGGCCGTCCCGGTTCAGCTCATAGGCCGTGGTGATGCCGACGATGCCCGCCCCCAGCACAAGCGCCTTCATGGTTCGCAACCCTTTTGATCTTGCGGTTCTACGATGCTAGCAAGAGCACATCATGCCTTCCACCACCCATCCGCATGCCTTCCATTTCGATCGCGCAGTTGACAGCTACTGGGAAGCCTCGGCGGACCCCCTCGGCATCGAAACCCCCTCTCTGAGCGGCGAGGCGTCTTGCGAGGTGGCGGTGATCGGTGCAGGCTTCACCGGCCTTTCGGCAGCCCTCGAATTGGCGGAGAGCGGCGTCGACGTGCGGGTACTGGAAGCCGGCGCGGTCGGCTGGGGGGCCTCGGGGCGCAATGGCGGCTTCGCTTGCGTGGGCTCGCACAAGCTCTCCTACGGCCGTATGATCCGCAGCTACGGCCTCGACGCCACGAAGGCCTACTACGAGGCGATGCGGCAGTCCGTGGCGCTGGTCCGGGACACCCTCTCGCGCCACGGCATCGATGCCTGGGCCTCGGGCGAGGGCGAGGTGACGCTCGCCCATCTGCCGGGCCGCGCCGCGGAACTCAGGGAAGAGCAGGAGTTCCTTGCCCGGACGTTCGGGGAGGAGACGGAGTTCCTGCCGAAGGAGGAGCTCAGGGCGCGCGGCCTCGACGGGCCGGGCTTTCATGCGGGGCTAAGGGGGGCCGTGGGCTTCGGCATCCACCCGCTGAACTATGTCCGCGGGCTGGCGCGCGCCGCGGCGAAGGCGGGCGCTGCGATCCACGGGCGGTCGCGCCTGCTTCGCTGGGAGGAAGGCCCGGACGGCCACCGCCTCTACACGGCACAGGGCATGCTGAAGGCGCGCCACGTCATCGTCGCCACCAATGGCTATACACCGGAGGACGTGTCGACGCACCATCGCGGCCGGCTGATGCCCGCCCTCTCCAGCATCATCGTGACGCGGCCGCTCTCGGAAGAGGAGAAGCGCGCGCAGGGCTGGACGTCGGACCTCATGGCCTTCGATTCCCGCAAGCTCCTGCATTACTTCCGCTTGCTGCCCGACGGGCGCTTCCTGTTCGGCGGGCGGGGCGGCACGGATGCATCCGACCGCGGTAGCGCCGCATACCGTCCCGTTCTCACCGCCGCCTTCAACGAGCTGTTCCCGGCCTGGCGCGATGTGGAGATCACCCATTACTGGCGCGGCTTCGTCTGCCTCGCCTACGATCTCGTGCCCTATGTCGGAGCGCTCGACGAGAAGCAGACGGTGTGGACGGCGATCGCCTATCACGGCAACGGCGTCGCCATGGGCTCCTGGAGCGGGCGGGCCGTCGCAAGGCTGCTCATGAAGAAGACGGCGCGCGAGGAGCTTCCGCCCGTGCTCACGCGCCGCCTGGCTCGCTTTCCCCTGCCCGCCTTCCGGCCCCTTTACCTGAAAGGCGCCTACCTCTGGTACGGCTGGCAGGATTCGCGCTGACTCAGTCGAGCGCGGCCTCGACCATGATCTCGACGTCGATGCCGGGGGCGGCGAGCTTCGCCTCCACCGTGGCGCGGGCCGGCGTCTGCCCGGGAACGACCCAGGAATCCCACACGGCGTTCATCTCGCCGAAGGTCTTGATGTCGGTGAGCCAGATGTTGGCCTTGATGATCTTCGTCTTGTCGGTGCCCGCTTCCTTCAGCGTCTCGTCGATCTGCGTCAGCACGTCCCGCGTCTGCTCCGTGACGGACTTGCCGAGAGCGGCCTCCGGCGTGAAGCCCGCGAGATAGACCTTGTTTCCGTGGATCACGGCGGCGCTCATGCGGTTGCCGGGTTCGATGCGCTTCAGTGCCATTCTGTTTTCTCCAATGAAAGACGGGTGGTTCTTAGCGGCGTTTCATCACCGCATCAATGACGCCGAGCAGCGCGCTGGGGAGCGTGTCGAATGCATAGGGCGCATGGAGCCTCTCGAGCCAGTGATGGTAATCCCGGCCCCAGGGCCCGATGTTGATGCAGGGATAGCCGGCGGGCGCGGGCATGGTGAAGCTTGTGCCCCAGCCCGGCGTGTTGGCCTCGGCCGCCGACAGATCGCCCGACGCCTCGCCGAGAAAGCTCATGTCGGAGATGCCGGGGAAATAGCGCAGGCTGGAAAGCCCGTGCCCGGCCGCGGCCGTGACGATGACGTCCTCGAGGCCGGCGTCGGCGAGCGACACGGCGGGATAGGGAATGGAGCCGAATCCCAGCACCACCGCAGGGCCGGAAAGGCCGGAGGCCGCCCAGATCTCGGCGGTCATCAGCTTCGCCCGCTCCGGCAGGTCGAGGCTCCGCAGCTGGGCGATCCGCGCGGCAATCTCCGCCACCGCCGCGTGCGGAAGCCGCGCCGCCACTTCGGCAAGGCTCATCACCGGAACATCGCGGTCGAGCTTGCGGCCGGCGCGCGCCATGGCACGGCGGGCCAGCATGAGGGAGATGTCCATCACCTCCGCGGCGGACCGACGGTGCTGCAGCGTGTTCCAGTAGAGCCAGGCCTGGGCCGGTGTCGTGACGTTGTAGCCGCTCTTCAGGTCCTTGGCGTGGAGTGCGGTGGGCGGGGCGGCGATCTCGGCTCCGCTGGTTTCGGCAAGCTCGGGGGCGAGCTCGAATTGCGTGAGGAGCTCGGCGGCGAGATAGGCGGCGTTGGCGCCGTCCTGCGGGTAGCAGGCATGCGCCTCCTTGCCCACGACGAAACCCGTCACGAGCTGCTTGCCGATCGAGCCCAGCGCCACCACGCGGCCTGCAGCGCCATCGCCCTGGTCGGAGATCGCATCGAGATTGATGACGAGCTCGATCTCGAGGCCGTGCTCGGCGGCGATCGCCGGAAGCAAAGGCGCGGCGGCACGCGCCCCGGCCGAGCGCTCCTCTTCGTCGGCCACCGCCATGAAGAGGAGATTGGCCTCGCCGCCATAGGCCTCCATCGCCGCGATTCCGGCGGCAAGTCCAGCCTTCATGTCGAGAAGGCCACGGCCGGGCAGGAACGCGCCGCTCTCGAGATCGGCGAGCGCCAGCGGGTTCTCGCCCGTTCGGCGGAGCCTCGCGACGATTTCGGGGAGCAGCCGTTCCGGTGAAAAGGCCAGAGGCGCGAGCGCTCCGTAGTCAGCGGCCGGTACAACGTCGAAATGGCCCGTCAGAACGATGGTGCGGCGGCCCCTCCCCCGCTTCAGCGCGAAGACATTGCTGCGCGGATCGCCCGCGATGGGCGCGACCCACACGGCGTCGAAACGGGAGAGATGGCGCCCGAGACGGGGCGCGAAGGAGGCCTCGTCGGCCGAGCCGGTGACCGAGGGCCAGGAGGTGAGCTCGAGCGCGATCTCGCGCGCCCGTGCCGGGATATCATTCCTCACGCCAGCGTCCGGTCATAGGCGAGCACGGCGTTGAGCAGCACCTGGCTGCCGGCGCCGCATTCCTCCAGCGTCGTCGATTCCGCCTCGTTGTGCGAGATGCCGCCGAGGCAGGGTACGAAGATCATGGTGGTGGGAGCGACGCGCGCGATGTAGGCCGCGTCATGGCCCGCACCCGATGCCATCTCGCGGGTGGAATGGCCGGCCTGCTTCGCGCCCTCGCGCACGCAGTCGATGAGGTTGGGCGCGAACTTCACCGCAGGCGAGATCCAGATCCGCTTTTCCTCGAGCTCGAGGCCGAGCTCCGCGGCGATCCTGGGCAGCGCCGCCTTGTACTCCGCCTCCATCCTGTCGAGGATCTTCTCGTCCGGATGGCGGAGGTCCACGGTGAAGAAGACTTCCCCCGGCACCACGTTGCGGCTGTTCGGGCGGTTCTCGATGAGGCCGACGGACGCGACACCCGGCAGGTTCGCCATGCCCACCTGGTGGATCGCCTCGATCATGCGGGCGGCACCGAGCAGCGCGTTCTTGCGGAGGCCCATCGGCGTGGCGCCGGTGTGGGATTCCTGGCCTCTCACCGTCACCTCGTACCAGCGCATGCCCTGGACGCCGGTGACGACGCCGATCATCTTGCTCTCGGCCTCGAGGATGGGGCCCTGCTCGATGTGAAGCTCGAACATCGCCTGGAACTTCACGTCGCCCGCCTTGGCCTTGCCCTTGTAGCCGATGCGCTCCAGCTCGTCGCCGAACCTGATCCCCTGCCGGTCTTCGCGCGAATAGGCGTAGTCGGTGGTGAAGACGCCGGCATAGACGCCCGAGCACAGCATGGCGGGGGCGAAGCGCGAGCCTTCCTCGTTCGTCCAGTTGACGATCATGACGGGCGCGGTGGTCTCGTAGCCCATGTCGACCAGCGTGCGCATCGCCTCGAGCGCTCCCAAGACGCCGAGCACGCCGTCGAACTTGCCGCCGGTGGGCTGCGTGTCGAGATGCGAGCCCATGGCGATGGGGAGGAGGTCGTTCCTCCTGCCGGGCCGGGTGGCGAACATGTTGCCGACCTCGTCCACCTCCACGGTGCAGCCGAGCTTCTCGCATTCGGCCTTGAACCAGTCGCGGACCTGTCTGTCCTCATCCGAGACGGTGAGGCGCCTGATGCCGCCCTTGGGCGTTGCGCCGAATGTCGCGGTCTCCATCAGGCTATCCCACAGCCGCTGCGGATTGATGGTCAGGTTCGTCCGTGTGGTCATGAAGAATCCTCCTTGGAGATCACATGCGAGGCTTGCGCGTCGCAAGGTAGGGCGCATGCAGAGCGAGGTCCGCCGGCCCGAGCCGGTTGCCGGCCGTGCTCATCTGGTGCCAGTAGGGATAGATCAGGGGCAGCTGGCTGACCTCGTCGAGAAGCCTGCGCTCCTCCGCGCTGAGGCTGAGGGACGCCGCGGCGAGATTGTCCCTGAGCTGCGCCTCGTTCCGGGCCCCGACGATGATGTTCGCCACACCCGGCCGCGCCGCGAGCCAGGCGAGGGCGACCTGGGCTGCCGATACGCCGCGGGCATCGGCGACCGTCACCAGCGCATCGATGATCCGGTAGAGACGCTCTTCGTCCCGGATCGGCGGCTCGCCCCAGCCCGCCGTGTGGCGCGAAATCTCGGGCGGCGGTGAACTGCGCCGGAACTTGCCGGAAAGCAGGCCGCCCGCGATGGGACTCCACACCTGCACGGCGACGCCCTGGTCGAGCGCGATGGGGACGAGCTCGTATTCCGCCTCGCGCGCCTCGATCGTGTAGTGGATCTGCTGGCACACGAAACGCTGCAGGTTGTGGCGCTCCGCCGCCATCAGGCACTTCATGATGTGCCAGCCGGAGAAATTGGAGCATGCGATGTAGCGAACCTTGCCATGCTTCACCAGCGTGTCGAGCGCCTCCATCGTCTCCTCGACGGGCGTGATCCCGTCCCACTCATGCAGGAAATAGATGTCGATGCGGTCGCGCTTCAGCCGCCTGAGGCTCGCCTCGCACTCGTGAATGATGTGGAAGCGCGAAAGTCCCTGCTCGTTCGCCCCCTTTCCCATGGAGAAGCGCACCTTGCTGCCGACCAGGACCTGGTCCGGGCGTCCCTTCAGGATTTCGCCCACCGCCTCTTCCGATCTGCCGGTGCTGTAGGCGTTCGACGTGTCGAGAAGGTTGACGCCGTGATCGAGTGCGATGTCGACGAGGCGCGCGGCCTCCTTCAGCGCCACGCTTCCGGCCATCTCGAACATGCCGGTGCCGGCGAAATTCATCGTGCCGAGCGCGTGAAGCGAAACCTTCAGGCCCGAGCGGCCCAGCTGGCGGTATTCCATGTCTTCCGTCCCTTCTCCTGCGGGCCCGAAACTATCAGGCCTCCGGCCCAGCGTCACCCTCGGGTGCGTCTTTCGGCCATGCGATGAAGAAGGTGTAGACCGCATAAGCGAGCATGCCCGCCGCGATCATGATCCACAGGCTCTCGCTTCCGCGGTAGATCTCGAGGGCCAGCCATGCCGCCACCACCGCGACGATGGCGATACGCCGCCACAATGGCTTGTAGAATGGATGTTTCTGCTCGCTGCCCGCCACGCCCTTTTCACTCCTCGTCGATCTCGCGGCCCATGATGGCGAGGGCCTGCTGGTAGACGCTGGCGGCGTTCCAGCCCTGGAGCGCCGCGAAGTTCGGTTCGCCCGGCTGGTAGCCGGCGCCACGCTGCCAGCCGTGGCCGCGCAGGAAATTGGCGGTGGAGGCCAGCGCATCGGCCTTCTTGTTGAGATTGATGCCGCCGCCGTCTCCGTCGACGCCATAGAGCAGCACGTTCTTCGGCAGGAACTGCGTCTGGCCCACCTCGCCGTGCATGGCGCCGACCGAGGAGGATGAGAGCACGCCCTCATCGACCAGCTGCAAGGCCGCGATCAGCTGCTCGCGGAAATATTCCGGACGGCGGCAGTCATAGGCGAGTGTCGCCACGGCGGAGAGGGTGTTCTGCTTTCCCATATAGGCGCCGAAGGCCGTCTCCATGCCCCAGATGGCGATGAGCGGGCCCGCCGGCACGCCGTAGCGCTTCTCGATCTGGGCGAAGAGCTTGGCGTTCTGCGCCTTGAGCTTCCTGCCGCGCGCCACGATGGTGACGGCACCGCGTTTCTCCATGAAGGCGCCGAGACCGAGCTTGAAGGAATGCTGCGCCCTGTCGGCCCTGATGGTGGGCCGCGAATAGCTGGTTCTCTCCAGCGCGGCGAGGCCCTTGCGGCCGACACCCTGTGCCTTCGCCTCGGCCGCATAGGCCGCCTTCCATTTTTCGAAGCCGCTGCCCGTATCGCCGCAGGAGGCCGCCGCCGCGGAACCCGCCATGGCCAGCATGAAGGTGAGGCAAAGCAAGGATCTCCGCATGTTCTGCTCCACTCCTGTCGGCGCCGCCGCGGGCTAGGGCACGATGTCCGGCCGGGCCACCGGCTTCGGCTGGGTGATGCCCTTCCAGATGGCGTTGGCCACGTGGACGGGCGCATTGGGCTCGCGCGCCACGAAATCGCCGTCGCCGGGCTTCGCGCGGATGTCGCCCTGGTCCCAGGCAATGCGCCCGCGCGAGAACACGGTCCTCGGCACGCCGGTGCAGGTGTACCCCTCGAACACGTTGTATTCGATGCGCGAGACCTGCTTCTTCGCCGTGATGGTCTTCGTGCCCTTCGGGTCCCAGATGACGAGATCGGCATCCGAGCCCGCCATGACGGCACCCTTGCGCGGATACATGTTGAGGATTCGCGCGATGTTGGTGGAGGTCGCCGCCACGAACTCCTCCTTGGTGAGGCGGCCGGTGTTGACGCCGGCATTCCACAGCACCGGCATGCGGTCCTCGAGCCCGCCCGTGCCGTTCGGGATCCTGGTGAAGTCCTTCAGCCCGAAGCGCTTCTGCTCGCGCGTGAAGGAACAGTGGTCGGTGGCGACCACCGAGAGCGTGCCGGACTGCAGCCCCGCCCACAGCGAATCCTGGTGCTTCCTGTTGCGGAAGGGCGGCGACATCACCCGGCCCGCCGCATAGTCCCAGTCCTTGTTCTGGTATTCGGAATCGTCGAGCACGAGATACTGCACCAGCGGCTCGCCATAGACGCGCTGGCCCGCCTGCTTGGCGCGGCGGATCGCCTCGTGCGTCTGCTCGCAGGAGACATGCACGATGTAGAGCGGGCAGCCCGCCATGTCGGCGATCATGATGGCGCGGTTCGCCGCCTCGCCCTCGACTTCCGGGGGCCGCGAATAGCTGTGGCCCTCGGGGCCCGTCACGCCGCGCGCCAGCAGGTCCTGCTGCATGCGCGCCACCACGTCGCCGTTCTCGGCGTGCACCAGCGGCAGGGCGCCCAGCTGGGCGCAGCGGCGGAAGGAATTGTAGAGCTCGTCGTCATTCACCATCAGCGCGCCCTTGTAGGCCATGAAGTGCTTGAAGGTGTTGATGCCGTAGGTCTTGACGACGGTTTCCATCTCGTCGTGGATCTGCGGCGACCACTGCGTCACCGCCATGTGGAAGGAATAGTCCGAGCACGCCTTCTCGGCCTTGTGCCGCCAGGCCTGGTAGGCGGCGAGCATCGATTCGCCGGGAGCCGGGATGCAGAAGTCCACGATCATCGTGGTGCCGCCGGAGAGTGCCGCCTTGGTGCCCCACTCGAAGTCGTCCGCCGACACGGTGCCCATGAACATGAGCTCCATGTGGGTGTGCGGGTCGATGCCGCCCGGCATCACGTAGCAGCCGCCCGCATCGACGGTCTCGGCCCCCGCCGGCGCCTCGAGCTTCGCCCCGACGGCGGCGATCCGGCCGCCCTCGATGAGAACGTCGGCGCGCTGCGAGTGGTCATGGTTCACGACGGTGCCGCCGCGGATCAAGGTGGTCATGGCTGCTACTGCTCCCGCGATTGAAGAAGGACGGGCCCCTGCCGCGGTGGGCGGCAGGAGGCCCCGCTCGCTTACATGCTCTTGGCCTTGTCGGTGACGACGCTCGACCAGGCGCCCTCCGGCTTCTTGGTGATCACCGGGTCCGAGCCGCCCTTCATCAGCGTCTCGACCGTGCGCTCGGCGGCGGCGACGTCGAGCGTGCCGTCGGAGCCTTCGGTGAGCTTGTTGATCTCGCCCATCAAGCGCTTCTGGTGCTCGATCGTCTGGGCGCCCGAGGCATCGTTGTCGATGACGATCTGTGCCGCCTCGTCGCCATTGGCGCGGGCATACTCCCAGCCCTGCATGGACGCCTTCACGAACTTCGCCATGGTCTCGACGAAGGCCGGATCCTTGAGCTTGTCCTCAAGCACGTAGAGGCCGTCCTCCAGCGTGGCCACACCCATGTCCTCGTACTTGAAGGTGACGAGCTGGTCGGCCGGGATGCCGGCGTCGATCACCTGCCAGTACTCGTTGTAGGTCATGGTCGAGATGCAGTCGGCCTGCTTCTGGATCAGCGGGTCGACGTTGAAGCCCTGCTTGATGACGGTGACGCCGTCCGGCCCGCCGGTGGTCGGGATGCCGAGCTGGCTCATCCAGGAGAGGAAGGGATACTCGTTGCCGAAGAACCACACGCCCAGCGTCTTGCCCTTGAAGTCCTGAGGGCTCGTGATGCCGGTCTCCTTCCGGCAGGTGAGCATCATGCCGGACGTCTTGAACGGCTGCGCGATGTTGACGACGGGCGAGCCCTTCTCGCGGGTGGCCAGTGCCGATGGCATCCAGTCCACCACCACGTCGGCTCCGCCGCCCGCCAGCACCTGCTGCGGGTTGATGTCCGGGCCGCCGGGGAGGATCGTCACCTCGAGGCCCGCATCCTTGTAGAAGCCCTTGGCCTGGGCCACGTAGTAGCCGGCGAACTGCGCCTGCGTCACCCATTTGAGCTGCAGCTTGACGGCCTCCGCCATGGCCGCCGAACCGCTCATCAGCAGCGCCGCAGAGGCTGCCGCCGCCATCAGAAATCTCTTCATCTTCCCTGTCTCCTCTCTCCTGTTTGCCGTTCTTGCCCGGCCTATTTGCGGTAGGACGGATGCCAGAAGGTCACCTGGCGTTCGAGGAACACCAGGAGACCGTAGAAAGCCGAACCCGTGATGGCAGCCACCGCGATCTCGGCCCAGACCATGTCCAGCCCCAGTCTGCCAACTTCCGTGGAAATGCGAAAGCCCATGCCGACGATCGGCGTGCCGAAGAATTCGGCAACGATGGCGCCGATCATGGCAAGGGTGGAGTTGATCTTCAGCGCGTTGAAGACGAAGGGCATGGCGGCGGGGAGCCGGAGCTTCAGGAGCGTCTGCCACCAGCTCGCCCCATAGCTCCGCATCAGGTCGCGCTCGAGGTGGCCGGACGCCTGAAGCCCCGCCACTGCGTTCACCAGCATGGGAAAGAACGTCATCACCACGACCATCGCCGCCTTGGACGGCCAGTCGAAGCCGAACCACATGACCAGGATGGGGGCCACGCCGACGATGGGCAATGCCGCCACCAGGTTGCCGAGCGGCAGCAGGCCGCGCTGCAGGAAGGGGATGCGGTCGCAGACGAGCGCCACCAGGAACCCCGCCAGCGAGCCGATGATCCAGCCGGGGATCACCGCGCGGATCACCGTCTGCACGAAATCGGCCCACAGGATGGGGAGCGACGAGACGAGCTTCGCCCAGATCGCCGAAGGCGCGGGCAGCAGCACGGCGGGCACGTTGAAGCCCCGCACCACCGCCTCCCAAAACACCAGCAGGCCGATGCCGAAGAGCGCCGGGTAGAGGATGTCGGTGGCCTGGCTGATCCGCCTCGCGCTCACGGCCTCGCCCCCATGCGCCGCAGCGTGATGCGCTCGGCCGCACCCACCAGCCACACGAGGCCCGCCGCGATGAAGGAGCCCATGAACAGCGCGGCCCAGATCTGCACCGTCTGGCCGTAATAGGAGCCCTGAAGAAGCCGCGCGCCGATGCCGGCGATGGCCCCGGTCGGCAATTCGCCCACGATGGCGCCGGTGAGCGCGATCGCCACCGCCACCTTGAGAGACGTGAAGAGGAAGGGCACCGAGGCGGGAAACCTGAGCTTCCACAAGACCTGCGACAGGCTGGCATTGTAGGTGCGCATCAGGTCGAGCTGCATGGGCTCGGGCGAGGTCAGCCCCTTCACCATGCCGATCGTCACCGGGAAGAAGCAGAGATACATGGAGATCAGCGATTTCGGCACGAGCCCGGTGAAGCCGAGCGAGCCGAGCACCACGATCACCATCGGCGCGATGGCGAGGATGGGGATCGTCTGCGAGGCGATGATCCACGGCATCAGGCTCTTCGACAGGAACCGCACATGCACGATGGCGATGGCGAGCACGATCCCCAGCAGCGCGCCCAGCGCGAAGCCGAGCAGCGTCGAGGACAGTGTCACCCAGCCGTGATAGACGAGCGACTTCGGCAGCCACGGCTTCACCGTGAAGATGCTCTTCCAGAGCTCCGCCGCGATCTGGTGCGGCGCTGGGATGACGGGCCGCGCCTCGTTCCAGGAGAAATGCAGCGTGTTGCCGAGGCCGCCGCCCGCGGCTTCGATCTTTGCCGCCGTCACCACCGAGTTCATGGGAATGGCGGCGAGGTACCACACGATCAGGATGGCGAGGCAGATCACCGTGACCGGAAGGGCCTGGCCTTCCGCCCGGGTCCGGGCCTTCGCTGGAATGGCAGCCGTGGCGCCCATCTCAATCCTCGTAGGAATGCCCGGCCTTGAGGCCCTCGCGCACCCGGTGCGCAATGCTCAGGAATTCCGGGGTTTCGCGGATGTCGAGCGAGCGCTCGCGCGGGAAGTCGGTCTTGATCACGTCGATGATGCGCCCCGGCCTCGGGCTCATCACCACGATCCGGGTGGAGAGGAACACCGCCTCCGGAATCGAGTGGGTCACGAACACCACCGTCTTCTTCGTGCGGTTCCAGAGTTCGAGGAGCTGCTGGTTCAGCTTGTCGCGCACGATCTCGTCGAGGGCGCCGAAGGGCTCGTCCATCAGCAGGAGCTTCGGGTCGAAGGCGAGCGCGCGCGCGATCGACACGCGCTGCTGCATGCCGCCCGAGAGCTGCCAGGGGAATTTCTTCTCGAAGCCATTGAGGTTCACGAGCTCGAGATTGCGGGCGATGCGCTCCTTTGCATCCTCGAGCCCCATGATCTCGAGCGGCAGCCCGACGTTGCGTTCGACCGTCCGCCACGGGTAGAGGGCCGGCGCCTGGAAGACATAGCCATAGGCCCGCTTCAGCCGCGCCTCTCTCGGGCTCATGCCGTTGACGCTGATCGTGCCGGAGCTTGCCTGTTCGAGATCGGCGATGACGCGGAGCAGCGTGGTCTTGCCGCAGCCGGAGGGGCCGATGAAGGACACGAAGTCGCCGTCCTCGACCTCGAGACTGACCTTCGAGAGGGCATAGACGGGTGCGTCCGCGGTCTGGAAAACGAGGCTCAGCTCGCGCGCCGAAATGACTGGCCCCGCCAAGTGAATTCCTCCCCCTTTTGATCTTCTTGCTTGCCGGAACGCTAACCGCTCTTGACCATTCGATCAAGAATTAAGACAGTGCAGCCATGGCACAGGCTGGCCCCGTCCCCCGCAAGACCCGCATCCAGGCGCAGAACGAGGAGCTGATCCTCAAGGCCGCACTCGAGGTGTTCTCGGCCTACGGCTTCCGCGGCTCGACCGTGGACCAGATCGCCGCCGGCTGCGGCCTCTCCAAGCCCAACCTGCTCTATTATTTCCGCCGCAAGGAAGACATCTACGTCGCGGTTCTGGAGCATACGCTCCATGACTGGCTCGAACCCCTCCGCCGGCTGGATGCCACTGGCGATCCCATCGAGGAGATCAGCCGCTACATCCGCGCCAAGGTCCGCATGTCGCGCGACAACCCGAAGGCCTCGCGGCTCTTCGCCAACGAGATCCTTCATGGTGCGGGCGCCATCGGCGGATACCTGAAGGGTCCGCTCAAGGCGCTGGTGGACGAGAAGGCCGCGATCATACAGCACTGGATCGGCGAAGGACGGCTTAACCCCGTCGACCCCCGCCACCTGATCTTCGCCATCTGGGCCACCACCCAGCATTACGCCGACTTCGATGCGCAGGTGCACGCCGTCATCGGCAACCCGCCGGGCCTCATGGGGAAGGCCGAAGAGACCCTGATCTCCCTCTTCGTCGACGGCTTGCGGCCGCGCTGAGAAAGGCTCAGGCGCTGGCCTGCAGTTCCTTCAGGATCGCAGCGCCCATCTGGCTCGTCGAGGCGTTGGCGGGCTGTCCGCCGGCGATGTCCCTGGTGCGGATGCCCTTGGCCAGAACGGCCGAGATCGCCTGGTCCAGCCTGTCCGCCCATTCGCCCAGCCCCAGCGAATAGCGCAGCGCCATGCCGAAGGAGGCGATCATGGCGATCGGGTTCGCGGCACCGGTTCCGGCGATGTCCGGGGCGGAGCCATGGACCGGCTCGTAGAGCGACTTGCGCCGCCCGGTCTTCCCGTCGGGAGCGCCGAGGGAAGCGGAGGGCAGCATGCCGAGCGAGCCCGTGAGCATGGCGGCCACGTCCGAGAGCACGTCGCCGAACAGATTGTCGGTCACGATCACGTCATACTGCTTCGGCCAGCGCACCAGCTGCATGGCGCAATTGTCGGCGAGCACGTGCTCGAGCTGCACGTCCGGATATTCCTGGGCGTGAACGCGCGTCACCACCTCGTTCCACAGGACGCCCGTCTTCATCACGTTGCGCTTCTCGGCCGAGGAAACCTTCTTGCGCCGCGTGCGGGCGAGCTCGAAGGCGACACGGCTGATGCGCTCGATCTCGTAGGTCTCGTAGACCTGCGTGTCGATGCCGCGCTTCTGGCCGTTGCCGAGGTCGGTGATGGTCTTTGGCTCGCCGAAATAGACCCCGCCCGTCAGCTCGCGCACGATCAGGATGTCGAGGCCTTCCACCACCTCGCGCTTCAGCGATGAGGCATCCGCGAGCGCGGGATAGCAGATGGCGGGCCTCAGATTGGCGAAGAGCCCGAGATCCTTCCTGAGCCGCAGCAGGCCTGCCTCGGGTCGCACGTCGTAGGGCACCTTGTCCCACTTGGGGCCGCCCACCGCGCCGAACAGCACGGCATCCGAAGCCATGGCCTTGGCCATGTCTTCTTCCGAGATCGCCTTGCCATGCGCGTCGTAGGCCGAGCCGCCGACGAGGCCGCGGTCGGTCTCGAAGCGGGCGATGCCCTGCCCGTCGAACCACGCGATGATGGCCTCGACTTCCTTCATCACCTCCGGGCCGATGCCGTCGCCCGGAAGCAGGAACAGATTGTAGCTCGCCATGATGTCACGCCCAGAAAATTGCAATCCGGGCGCGATGGGTAGCGGCTCGGGGCGGCAGTGGCAAGTGCCAACTAGACCGGCTGCACGCGCACCACGCGGAAGGTCCTGAGGCCCTCGTCCTCGCGGATCGAGACATATTCCCCGACCTTGAAGGCATGGTCGCCGAAACGGTAGCCCGCCTCGTCGTCCTCCTCGTCCGATTCGATGTCGTAGTGAAAGGCCCAGGTTCCGCCCGGCTTGCGGATCAGGTGACCGATGTCGTCGGCCTCGCCAGGCCGGAAGCGGCGCACCCGGCAGTTTTCGCGCCGCTTGCGCCACTCCTCGGCGTTGATCTTGCCGCTCTCGTCGAGCGGTGCGGCAAATTCATAGCCGATGGCGTGGGAGCCTTCGGGATGGTCGTGGTCGCGCGCCAGTTCGAGGCGGATCTTCGTCAGCATTCTCTGCTCCTCAATGCGACATCAGCACGGGGCGCGCCATGCGGGTGAGCACGAAGCGCGTGGCGCCGCCGAAGATGAACTCCGCCAGACGGCTGTGCCCGTAGGCGCCCATCACGATGAGCCCCGCGCCGCTGTCTTCCGCGCAGCGCATGAGGGCCTGGCCCTCGTCGAGGCCGTCCGTCGGGTAGCCTTGTGCTTCCGCCTTCACGCCATGGCGCGACAACGTCTCCGCCAGGTCGGCACCCGCCACGCTGCCGCGCAGCGAAGGGTCCTTCTGCGGATCGATCCGCACGATCCTGACCTTGGACGCCTTCTTGAGGAGCGGCAGGGCATCGAAGGCGGCGCGCGCGGCCTCGCGCCCGCCGTCCCATCCCACCACGATCTCGCCGAGCGAAAGCGCGGCATCGCCCTGGTACGGCAGCACGATCACCGGGCGGCCCAGCGCCATCACCACCTGTTCAACGAAATCGCGTTCGACCCCGGTGATCTCGTCGGGGTTCGTGGCGGAGACGACGACGAGGTCGGCGCTGCGGCCCGCCGCCACCACCTCGTCGGCGATGACGGGTGTGCGCGCATCGATCTGGTGGAAGTCATGGGGCAGGCTCTCGCGGCGCATCGCCTCCTCGAAGGCCTGCTTCACGCGCTCGGCATTGTCCTTGAAGAAGGTGCGGTTGCCTTCGAACACCTGCGGTGCGGCCTCGAACCCTACGGAGGGATAGACCTGCACCGCGGGAATGACATAGAGGCCGGAAACATGGGCGCCCGTCTCGCGTGCCAGGGTGACGGCGGCTGCCACGGATTCGGCAATCCGGCCGACCTCGTTCAGGGATACCAGGATCGTCTTGTAACTCATCGCTTCATCCTCTCGTTTCGAATTGACTTATGGAGAATGCGCGGTGGTGGGTCCTTGACCCGGATCAATGCCGGCCGTTGTCCTGGCCGGCAGCATGAGCCAGCCGGTCGAGGTCCGGCACCATGATGAGACGGTTGGTGCTCAGCCGGATGACGTTGCTGGTCTTGAGGCGGGTGAGCTGCCGGCTGACGGTTTCGATGGTGAGGCCGAGATAGTCCGCCATGTCGGCGCGGGTCAGCGGCAGTTCGAAGGCGGCGGCGCCGGGGGCATTCTTGTGCACGCAGCCGGTGAGCAGGCTGCGGCGCGCCAGCATGAAGAGGAAGCTCGCCACCTTTTCTTCCGCCGTCTTGCGGCCAAGCAGCAGCATCCAGTCGCGCGCCGCGTCGAGTTCGTCCAGCGTGTGCTGGAACAGGCGCTGCTGAAGCCCCGGATATTCCGACACCAGACGCTCGAAGGCGGCATTGGGAAAGGTGCAGATCTCGACGTCGGTCGCCGCTTCCGCCGTGTAGGGGTTGTTCTTGGAATAGGCTCTCCCCAGGAAGTCCGGCGCGAAGAGAAGGCCGACGATCTGCTGGCGCCCGTCGGGCAGCGTCTTGGTGAGCTTGATCGCGCCGGAAATCACGTTGGCGAAGAAGTCGACCGGCTCCTCGTCGGAGATGATGGTCTGCCCCGCGGGCACCTTCTTGCGGTGGGCGATCTGCGCCAGCTTGCGCACCTGCACATCGTCCATCGCCCCGCAGACGGCTTGATGCCGCACCGAGCAGTGGTCGCAACGCTGCAGCACGTCCGGGAGTGCGCCGGGGAGGGAACCATGCATGCTTCTAAATCTACCCCCACATTCGCCGAACGGCAAGGGATACCACTCCGCCGATGGGTCGGGTGGCAACCCGCCGCGCGGTGGCTAGGGGAAGACCCTGGCTACTCTGCGGCCTTGAGCGCCATCGGGTTGTTGGGGTGGGTCGTCCAGTTGGCGTAGGCGGGGTCGATCTTGCGCCCGGTGCGCGGGTCCACGCCTTCGGTCTGGCGCACCATGCTGATGCAGTTCTCGACCGGGCAGACTTCCACGCAGAGATTGCAGGCCACGCATTCGGCATCGATCACCTCGAAGTGGCGCTTGCCGTCCTTCTCCTTCATGATCGCCTGGTGCGAGGTGTCCTCGCAGGCCGCGTAGCAGCGCCCGCACTTGATGCAGAGGTCCTGGTCGATCCGCGCCTTGGTCACGTAGTTGAGGTTGAGATACTGCCAGTCCGTGACGTTCGGCACGGCCCGGCCGCGGAAGTCCTCGATCGACCCGTAGCCCTTCTCGTCCATCCAGCGCGCCAGCCCCGTCTTCATTTCCTCGACGATGCGGAAGCCGTAGGTCATGGCCGCCGTGCAGACCTGGACGGTTCCGGCCGACATGGCGATGAATTCCGCCGCATCCCGCCACGTGGTGACCCCGCCGATCGCCGAGATCGGCAGGCCGCGGGTTTCCGGGTCGCGGGCGATTTCCGCCACCATGTTGAGGGCGATGGGCTTCACCGCGGGCCCGCAGTAGCCGCCATGGCTGCCCTTGCCGTCGATCGTCGGCTCGGGCGCGAAATTGTCGAGGTCGACGGACACGATCGAGGAGATGGTGTTGATGAGGGAGACGGCATCGGCCCCTCCTCTCTTCGCTGCGCGCGCCGGGTAGCGGATGTCGGTGATGTTGGGCGTGAGCTTCACGATCACCGGCATCCGGGAATACTGCTTGCACCAGCGGGTGACCATCTCGATGTATTCCGGCACCTGGCCCACGGCGGAACCCATCCCGCGCTCGCTCATGCCGTGCGGGCAGCCGAAATTGAGCTCGATGCCGTCGGCGCCGGTCTCCTCGACCCGCGGGAGGATGGCCTTCCAGGAATCCTCCGTGCACGGCACCATGATGGAGACGATCATGGCGCGGTCCGGCCATTCCCGCTTCACCTTCTTGATCTCCTGCAGGTTCACCTCGAGCGGCCGGTCGGTGATGAGCTCGATGTTGTTGAGCCCGAGGAGCCGCCTGTCGGCGCCGTGGATCGCGCCGTAGCGCGGCCCGTTGACGTTGACGATGGGCGGGCCCTCCTCGCCGAGCGTCTTCCAGACCACGCCGCCCCAGCCCGCCTTGAAGGCGCGGACCACGTTGTATTCCTTGTCGGTGGGCGGCGCCGAGGCGAGCCAGAACGGGTTGGGAGACCGGATGCCGATGAAGTTCGAGCGAAGGTCGGCCATGGCGTGTCTCCTCTAGGCCCTGAGATACTGGTTGATCGATTCGGCCGCGCGGCGGCCGTCGTCGACGGAGGCGACGGTGAGGTCCTGGCCTCCCGCCACGCAGTCGCCGCCGGCCCAGATCCCCGCGACGCTGGTGCGCTTCAGGCTGTCCACCCTGATGCGGCCGGCCTCGAGTTCGAGCCTGCCGCCCGTCACGTCCACATAGCTCTGTCCGATGGCCTTGAAGATCATGTCGGCGGGAATGTCGAAGCTCTCCCCCGTGCCGGAGAGCGTGCCCGCGGCCTCCCGCGTGTATTCGCAAGTGAGCCCCACGGCCTTGCCGTCCTCCACGATCACCCGCTTCGGCATCACCCAGTGCTTGATCTTGACGCCCCTGGTCTGCGCCAGGTGCTGTTCATAGGCGCTGGCCTTCATCTGGCCGGGGCCGCGGCGGTAGAGGATAGTCACGTCCTCCGCACCGAGCAGCTTCGACTGCACCGCGGCGTCGATCGCCGTCATGCCGCCGCCGATCACCACCACGCGCCGGCCCACGGGGAGCCCGGCGAGATCGCTGGCCTGGCGGAGCTCGGCGATATAGTGAACCGCGTCTTCGACGCCCGCGGCGTCCTCGTCCTTGGCGCCCAGCGCGTTGACGCCCTGGAGGCCGATGCCCAGGAACACGGCGTCATGGTCCTTCTGCAGGTCGGAGAGCTCGAGCCCCGCTCCGAGCGCCTTGCCGTGCAGCACCTTGATGCCGCCGATGCCGAGGATGAAGTCCACCTCCTTCTGCGCGAAGTCGTTGGTGCTCTTGTAGGCGGCGATCCCGTACTCGTTGAGGCCGCCCGACTTCGGGCGCGCCTCGAACACCGTCACCTCGTGGCCATACATCGCCAGGCGGTGCGCGCAGGAGAGCCCGGCCGGGCCTCCGCCCACCACGGCCACCCTCTTTCCCGTGGGTGCCGCCCGTTCATAGGGATGCACCCCGTCGCCCATCAGCGCATCCGTCGCGTAGCGCTGCAGCAAGCCGATCTTGACGGGCTTTCCCTCCGCCTCCTGGCGCACGCAGGCTTCCTCGCACAGCGTTTCCGTCGGGCAGACGCGCGCGCACATGCCCCCGAAGATGTTCTGGTCGAAGATGGTCTTGGCCGCGCTGCGGGCATGGCCCGTCTGGATCTGGCGGATGAACAGCGGAATGTCGATCGATGTCGGGCAGGCCTGCATGCAGGGCGCGTCATGGCAGAAATAGCAGCGGTCGGATTCGACCAGCGCCTCGTGCGCGTCGAGCGGCGGGTGAATGTCGCCGAAATTGACGGCGTAATCCGAACTGGACAGCCGGCGTCCCGAAATGTCCGGCCTCTTCTCCGCCATGGTCGCTCCCTCCGAAGCTATGTCGTTGTGTTTTGAAGGAAGGATGCCCGAATTTGTTCAAACGGTCAAATTTTTCGTCTCTTGCAGGGTTACCATCTTTACGCTACGTCATACCCGGTGAGCATGTGGTGGGGTTGACCATGGAAGAGCGCAGGCAGGAGGGGAGCAACCCCACCTTTCATCGCCCTTGGGGCAGCTTCTCGGAGCTCGCAAGGGGCCCCGGCTTTCTCGTCAAGGAGCTCTGCGTCCGGCCGGGGGCGAGGCTGTCGCTGCAGCGGCATCGGTTCAGGGCGGAGCATTGGGTCTGCGTTGCGGGGCAAGGCGTGGCGCTCTGCGGCGGCGAAGAGATCCTCCTGGTGCTGGGCGGGAGCCTCACCGTTCCCGCCGGAGCGGTGCACCGGTTGACGAATTCCGGTTCCCAGGCGTTGCGGATCATCGAGACCCAGACAGGGGAACGCCTCTCCGAGGACGACATCGACCGCCTGGCGGACGACTGGGGGCGGGTCTGAACCCCACGAAAACACAAAACCCGCCCGCGGCACTTCTGCCGGGGCGGGTTCTGCGGATGGGTCATCGTGGAATGGAGGGATATTTCTCTGTCCTTTGCAGGCCTGGCAGCGACCTACTCTTCCGCGTCTTGAGACGAAGTAC
>NZ_JBKBKI010000013.1:0-98389 GCF_046294715.1 Aestuariivirga sp.
GAAGCGCGGGTTCTCGTCGGTGGGGATGACCTTCGCACCCGGGGCTGCGGCGGCCTCGGCCGCCGCGAGACCGGCGACGCCGGCGCCGATCACCAGCACGTCGCAATGGACGTGGATCTGCTCGTAGGTGTCGGGGTCGCGGCCTTCAGGCGCTTTCCCCAGGCCCGCGGCGCGGCGGATGAAGGGCTCGTAGACGTGCTTCCAGAAGGAGGCCGGCCACATGAAGGTCTTGTAGTAGAAGCCGCCGGGGAAGAAGCGCGAGAAGGAGTTGTTCACCGCGCCGACGTCGAAGGTGAGCGACGGCCAGCGGTTCTGCGAGACGGCGGAAAGCCCGTTGTAGAGCTCGACCTGCGTGGCGCGGAGATTGGGCTCGTGGCGGGCCCCTTCGCCCACGCCGACGAGGGCGTTCATCTCTTCCGCGCCGAGGCCGATCACGCCGCGCGGGCGGTGATACTTGAAGCTGCGGCCGAAGACGCGCTGGCCCGAGGCCATGACGGCGGAGGCGAGCGTATCGCCCGCGAAGCCATGAAGCGTCTTGCCGTCGAAGGAGAAGCTGATCTTCCTGGCGCGGTCGACGAGGCGGCCGCCGGAGGAGAGGCGATATGGCTTGCTCATGCCCCGGACTCCCCCGCGCTCTCCGCGCCGAGGCGGGCCGCGAAGTATTCAGCCCACGGACCTTTCGCCTCGGCGATCAGCTCGGCCGGCGGCAGCTCGGTGATGCCGTAGAAGGCCTTGAACTCCAGCGTGACGGTGTCGCGCGCCGCGTGGAACCACTTGCCGCAGCCGCGGTCGCAGCGCCAGCGCTCGAAATGGAGCCCCTTCGGATTGTGGCGGATGAAGAGATAGTCGCGCTGCTCCTCGTCGCTCACGTGGGCCGGATCGTGGGTGGCAGGGCGGCGCACATGGGCCTGGCCGCCGGCGTGGAAATCCGTCTCGTCGCCTTCGGCGCCGCAGACGGGGCATTTGACCACAAGCATCTCTTCTCTCCTAGTGCGCGACCGCCGCCGCGACGGATTCGTCGATGAGGCGGCCTTCCTGGAAGCGGTTGAGGCCGAAGGGCTCGGCGATGGGGTGCGGCCGGTCGTTGGCGATGGTGTCGGCGAAGACCCAGCCCGAACCCGGAATGGCCTTGAAGCCGCCGGTGCCCCAGCCGCAATTGACATAGAGCCCCTCGACCGGCGTCTTCGAGATGATCGGCGAGCGGTCGCCCGTCATGTCCACGATGCCGCCCCACATGCGCAGCATGCGGAGCCTGGAGATGATCGGGAAGGTCTCGACCAGCGCCGTCACCGTGTGCTCGAGGGCGGGGAAGGAGCCGCGCTGCGAATAGTTGTTGTAGGGGTCCGTGCCGCCGCCGATGACGAGCTCGCCCTTGTCCGACTGGCTCATGTAGCCGTGCACCGTGTTCGCCATCACCACGCAGTCGATGACGGGCTTGATCGGCTCCGAGACCAGCGCCTGCAGGCACTGGCTCTCGATCGGCATCCTCACCCCCGCCATGTCCATGATGGTGGAGACGTGGCCGGCGGTGACGACGCCGATCCTCTTCGTGCGGATGGTGCCGCGCGTCGTCTCGAGGCCGGTGACCTTGCCGCCGTCCCTCAGGATGCCGGTGACCTCGCAGTTCTGGATGACATCGACGCCCATCGAATCCGCGCCGCGGGCATAGCCCCAGGCGACCGCGTCGTGGCGGCCCGTGCCGCCGCGCGGCTGGTAATAGGCGCCGAGGATCGGGTAACGGCAGTTCGGATCGTCGTTGATGATCGGGACGATCTCCTTGACCTCGGCCGGCGTCACCATGCGGCAGTCGAGGCCGGCCAGCCGGTTGGCATGCGCGGTGCGCTGGAAGGCGCGGAACTCGTGCTGGGTCTGGCACAGCATCAGGACGCCACGCGGGCTGAACATGACGTTGTAGTTCAGGTCCTGCGCCAGCTCCTCGTAGAGCGAGCGCGCCAGCTCGTAGATGGCGATCGAGGGGTCCTGCAGGTAGTTGGAGCGGATGATGGTGGTGTTGCGGCCGGTGTTGCCGCCGCCGAGCCAGCCCTTCTCGACGACCGCGATGTTGGTCATCTTGTGGTTCTTGGCCAGGTAATAGGCGGTGGCTAGGCCATGGCCGCCGGCCCCGACGATGACCGCGTCGTATTCAGCCTTCGGATTGGGCGAGCGCCAGGCCCGTTCCCAGTCCTTGTGGTAATTCATGGCGTTCCGCGCCAGCGAAAAGACCGAATAACGCGCCTTCATGGGGGTGTATTCCTTGTAACTGGCGCGTATCTAACAAATGCGCCATGGGGGAACCAAGGCTTTTCCGACGCCCCAATGCCGCCATGCGACAATGCGACCGGAAGCGGGAGGCCAGGATGAATTGCATTGATGAGGCCCACGGGAATATCTCATAACCCATCATGATCTGGATCGTTTTCGCAGTGATGACGGCGGCCGCCATGGCCGTTCTCCTGCTTCCCCTGCTGAGGAGCGGGGCGGCTCCGGAGTCCGACGACCGCGCCGCCCATGACCGCGCCGTGTTCCGCGACCAGCTGGCCGAGCTCGACCGCGACCTCGCCCGCGGCACGATCGGCCCTGCCGAGGCCGAGGCGGCGCGCAACGAGATTTCCCGCCGGCTGATCGCCGCGGCCGGGACGCCGGCGGCCGGGAAGAAAGGGCGCGGCACGCCCGCCCTGGCGCTGGCCGCGGCCCTGCTCGTTCCCCTCGTGGCGCTTCCGCTCTACCTCAAGGCGGGCAGCCCCGGCCTTCCCGACGTGCCGCTCGCCCGGCGCATGGCGGAAGCCGAGAGCAAGGGCGACTTCGACGCGCTGATCGTCAAGGTGGAGCAGCACCTGGCGCAGGCGCCCGACGACGTCGAGGGCTGGAAGGTGCTGGCCCCCGCCTATGCGCGGAGCCTGCGCTGGCCCGATGCCGCGGAAGCCTACCGCAACATCGTGCGGCTTTCCCCGCAGGATGCCATGGCGCATGCCGACTACGGCGAAGCGCTGGTGATGGCGAACCAGGGCATGGTGCCGGCGGCGGCGCAGGAGCTGTTCACGAAGGCCCTGGAACTCGACCCCCAGCTTCCCAAGGCGCGATTCTACGGCGCACTGGCGCTGAAGCAGGAAGGAAAGCGGGAGGAAGCGAAGGCGGCCTTCGATGCCTTCCTGAAGGACACGCCGGCCGACGCGCCCTGGCGGCAGATGCTGCTGGCCGAAATCCAGGACCTCGAGGGCAGGCCTCCCGCGCTCGACCAGCAAACCATGGCGGACGCCGCCACCATGAATGCCGAAGACCGGCAGGCGATGATCCGCTCCATGGTGGACGGGCTCGAGCAGAAGCTGGCGGCCAATCCCGACGATCTTCCGGGCTGGCTGCGGCTGATCCGCGCCCGCGCCGTGCTGGGCGAAACCGAACAGGCCAGAGCCGCATACGAGAAGGCGCTGGCGCAATACAGCGGCAACGCCGACGCGCTGGCCCAGATCGCCAGCCTAGCAAGGGAAATGAAGATCCAATGACGCGGAAGCAGAAGCGCCTCTCCCTCATCCTGGGCGGCCTCGCGGTGCTGGGCCTCGCGGCGGGGCTCGTGCTCTACGCGCTCTCCGATACCATCACCTTCTTCCACACGCCGAGCGACCTCGCCGAGACGGGCGTGCAGCCCGGCCAGCGCATCCGCCTGGGCGGCATGGTGGAGGACGGCAGCGTGAAGAAGGGGCCGGGAACGCTCACCACCTTCTCCGTCACGGACCAGATCGGCTCGATCACCGTGACATACGAGGGCATCCTGCCGGACCTGTTCCGCGAGGGGCAGGGCGTGGTGACCGAGGGCAGGCTGCAGCAGGACGGCACCTTCAAGGCCGATACGGTACTCGCCAAGCACGATGAGAACTACATGCCGCGCGAGCTGACGGAGAGCCTCAAGGAGAAGGGCGTGAAGCTTGGCAAGGGGGCCGAACAATGATCGCCGAGCTCGGTCATTTCGCGCTCATCCTCGCGGTGGGCGTGGCGCTCTACCAATCGCTGGTGCCGCTCTATGCGGCGCATCACGGCCAGGCGGCGCTGATGCGCTCCGGCCTCTCGGCCGCGGTGCTGCAGCTGCTTCTGGTGTTCACCGCCTTCCTGGCGCTGACCCATGCCTACGTGGTGTCCGATTTCTCGGTGCAGAACGTGTTCGAGAACTCGCATTCGGCGAAGCCTCTCATCTACAAGATCAGCGGCGTGTGGGGGAACCACGAGGGCTCCATGCTGCTGTGGGTGCTGATCCTGGCGCTCTACGGCAGCGCCGTGGCGCTGTTCGGGCAGAACCTGCCGCTCCAGCTCCGCGCGCGCGTCGTCGCGGTGCAGGGTGCGGTGGGCCTCGCCTTTCTGCTCTTCATCGTGCTCACCTCGAACCCGTTCCTGCGCATCGATCCGCCGCCGATCGAGGGCAACGGCTTGAACCCCATCCTGCAGGACCCCGCACTCGCCTTCCACCCGCCCTTCCTCTACGCGGGCTATGTCGGGCTCTCGATCGCCTTCGCCTTCGCGGTGGCGGCGCTGATCGAGGGCCGGGTCGACGCCGCCTGGGCGCGCTGGGTGAGACCGTGGACGCTGGTCGCCTGGATGTCGCTCACGCTCGGCATCGCCATGGGCTCCTGGTGGGCCTATTACGAGCTGGGCTGGGGCGGCTGGTGGTTCTGGGACCCGGTCGAGAACGCCAGCCTCATGCCCTGGCTCGTCGCCACCGCGCTGATCCATTCGGCGATCGTGGTGGAGAAGCGGAACGCGCTCAAGATCTGGACGGTGCTGCTCTCGATCCTGGCCTTCTCGCTCTCGCTGATGGGCACCTTCCTGGTGCGCTCCGGCGTGCTCACCTCGGTGCACGCCTTCGCGGTGGACCCGGAACGCGGCACCTTCATCCTGATGATCCTCTGCCTGTTCATCGGCGGCGCGCTGGCGCTCTTCGCCTGGCGCGCACCCTCGCTGAAGGCGGGCGGGCTCTTCGCGCCGGTGAGCCGCGAGGGAAGTCTCGTGCTCAACAATCTCCTGCTGTGCGTCGCCTGCCTCGCCGTCTTCGTGGGCACACTCTATCCGCTGGCGCTGGAAACGCTGAACGGCGACAAGATCTCCGTGGGCCCGCCCTATTTCAACCTGACATTCGGGCCCATCATCCTGCCGCTGCTGCTCATGGTGCCGGTCGGCCCCTTCCTTGCCTGGAAGCGCGGCGACATCGGGCTCGCGCTCCGCCGGCTGTGGGTGGCGCTCGCGGCAGCCGTGGCGGTGGGCTTCATCGTCTTCGCACTGAACGTGCGAGGGCCGTGGCTCGCCCCGGTCGGCATGGCGGTGGCGGCCTGGCTGGTGCTCGGCGCGCTCACCGATCTCGCGAGCCGCGTCTCGCTCTTCAAGGTGCCGCTCGCCACCAGCTGGCACCGCCTCGCCGGGCTGCCGCGCTCGGCGCTGGGCACGGTGCTGGCCCATGCGGGCCTCGGCGTGATGGTGGCGGGCATCATCGCCATCTCGCTGTGGCGGGTCGAGGTGATCGTGGCGCTGAAGCCCGGCGAGTCGGCCGATGTGGGCAGCTACACCGTGACCTTCCTCGGCGAGGGGCCGCTCACCGGGCCCAACTACACGGGCCGCGCCGGGCGCTTCCTGTTGAGGGAAGGCGGCCGCGAGATCACGACGCTCGTGTCCGAGAAACGGGAGTTCAAGCCGTCGGGCATGCCGACCACGGAGGTGGGGCTGCTGCAGAAGGCCTTCGGCGATGTCTATGTCGTGATGGGCGATCTCGCCGGCGACGGTGCCCGCGCCATCCGCATGTACTACAATCCTTTCGTGAACTTCATCTGGGCAGGCGCCGCCATCATGTTCGCGGGAGGCCTCATGTCGCTCTCCGACCGGCGCTACAGGGTGGGCGCGCCGAAACGGGCGGCGGCGGCCCAGGCGGTGGCGGCGGAATGAGAAGGCTTCTTGCCACGCTGGCCGTGCTGGCCACGCTTTCGCCCGCCCTGGCGCTCTCTCCCGACGAGCTGCTGAAGGACCCCGCGCTCGAGAGCCGCGCCCGGGCGATCTCGGCGGAGCTCCGCTGCCTCGTCTGCCAGAACCAGTCGATCGACGATTCGGACGCGCCGCTGGCGAAGGACCTCCGCACGCTGGTGCGCGAGCAGCTGGTGCAGGGCAGGAGCGACGAGGAGATCATGGCCTTCGTGGTGGCGCGCTACGGGGAATACGTTCTCCTCAAGCCGCGCCTCACCGGCGAAACCTTGCTGCTCTGGGGAACGCCCTTCGCCGTGCTTCTCATCGCCGGTGTTGCGATGATGCTGCGCCGGCGGCGGGTGGAAACCGCGCCCGAGGCGCCGCTCTCCGAGGAGGAGCGGAAGGCTTTCGACCGGGCCATGGAATAGCCCCGACTTTGACGCAAGACTTACCGAAGTTTCACCTGGCGGACATGTGGCTGTAAGGCAGGGCTGCCTATCTTCCGCTCCATCGGAACATCCAACTGATGGAGACACAGAGAATGTCATCAACTCCGAACCGTATCGCTCCCAGGGCGCTCGGATTTTTCGCTGCCGGCCTGATGGCCGCGACCGCGATGGTCACTGCCGCCACGGTTCTTCCCTCCACCCCCGCCACCGCTCAGAACAATCTGGAAGCGCAGGCGATCGATCCCACCAAGGGCTTCGGCGACCTCGTCGACCGGGTGATGCCGGCGGTCATCAGCGTCCAGGTGAAGTTCGCCAATGTCGCCGCTTCGGGCGAGGAGGGCGAGCGCGCCATGCCCGGCCTTCCCGAGGGCCCGTGGGGCGAGTTCTTCAAGCAGTTCCCGCAGTTCCGCAACGGCATGCCGGGTGCCCCGGGCCAGGACATGCCGGGCATGCCTGACCAGCGCCCGCGCGGCGGCATGGCGCAGGGCTCCGGCTTCATCATCTCGGCCGATGGCTACGCGGTGACCAACAACCACGTGGTGCAGGGTGCCGAGGAAGTCACGGTGGCGATGAACGACGGCGCAGAATACCAGGCCGACGTGATCGGCACGGACCCCAAGACCGACCTCGCCCTCATCAAGATCAAGTCCGACAAGAAGTTCGACTACGTGACCTTCACGCAGGACGAGCCCCGCGTGGGCGACTGGGTGATGGCGGTGGGCAATCCCTTCGGCCTTGGCGGCTCCGTGACGACGGGCATCATCTCGGCCCGCGGCCGCGACATCGGTGCCGGACCCTATGACGACTTCCTCCAGATCGACGCCGCCATCAACCGCGGCAACTCCGGCGGCCCGGCCTTCAACCTCGAAGGCGAAGTGGTGGGCATCAACACCGCCATCTTCTCGCCCTCGGGCGGCTCGGTCGGCATCGGCTTCGCCATTCCGGCCGCCGTTGCGGAGAACGTGATTGCCAGCCTGAAGGAATCGGGCACCGTGACGCGCGGCTGGCTCGGCGTGCAGATCCAGCCGGTGACGGAGGACATCGCGGAAAGCCTCGGCCTCAAGGAGGCCAAGGGCGCCATCGTCGCCGACGTGACGGAGGACTCGCCCGCTCTCGCCGCGGGCATCCAGCAGGGCGACACGATCCTGAAGCTCGATGGCAAGGACATCGCCGATTCGCGCGATCTCGCCCGCAAGGTGGCGCAGATCAAGCCGGGTCAGCCGGTTCCCGTTACGATCGTGCGCGACGGCAAGACGATGGAGCTCTCGGTGAAGATCGGCACCATGCCGGGCGAGCCGAAGCTTGCGGCGAAGGACGCCGGCAAGGATGCCGAGCAGGGCGTCTCACTCGCCGACTTCGGCCTCAAGGTGGCTCCCGCGCAGGACGGCGCAGGCGTGGTGGTGACCGAGGTTGCCCCCGACAGCGCGGCCGCCGAGCGCGGGCTGAAGCCCGGCGACACCATCCTCGAGGTGGCCGGCACCGAGGTTCATGCCCCGGCGGACATCCGCAACGCGCTCAAGGCCAACGACAAGAAGCGCGTGCTGATGCTGGTGAAGACGGCCGAGGGCCAGCGCTTCATCGCGCTGCCGACGGCCCGGAGCTGACGCAACCGAAAGAGGGCACGCGGGTCGAACGCCCCCCCAACCCCCGCTCGTGGCTCGTGTGCCTCTCGGCGCGGAGGCTGGCTTCCTTCAACGGAACCGGCTTCCGCGCCCCCTTTTCACCGGAGGAGGAACATGCAAGTTAGGGAAGACGATTCTACGGCCTGGACAACCACACCAACCCGCCAACCCATGCGCATTCTTGTGATCGAGGACGACCGCGAAGCGGCGAGCTGGCTGGTGAAGGGCCTTGCCGAGGCGGGCCATGTGGCCGACCACGCCGCCGACGGGGAGGAGGGGCTCAGCATGGCCCTCGAAGCCGTCCACGACGTGCTGATCGTCGACCGCATGCTGCCCAAGATCGACGGCATCACCATCATCCGCAAGCTGCGCGAGAACGGCGTGAAGACGCCGGTGCTGATCCTTTCGGCCCTGGCCGACGTGGACGAGCGGGTGAAGGGGCTGCGCGCCGGCGGTGACGATTATCTCGGCAAGCCCTACGCCTTCGCCGAACTGCTTGCCCGGGTCGAGAACCTGGGCCACCGCGCCACCGAGGCGCCGCTCGCCACCAGGCTCAAGGCGGCCGACCTCGAGATCGACCTCCTGACCCGCACCGTCACCCGGGGCGGCAAGCCCATCCTGCTGCAGCCGCGCGAATTCAAGCTGCTCGAATACCTGGTGCGCAACGCCGGCCACATCGTGACCCGCACCATGCTGCTCGAGAACGTGTGGGACTACCACTTCGACCCGCAGACCAACGTCATCGACGTGCACATCTCGCGGCTCCGCGCCAAGATCGACAAGGGGCACGACGAGCCCATCCTGCAGACGGTGCGCGGCGCGGGCTACATGATCCGCGACACGTGAGCCCGCGGTTCAAGCTGCTCCGAACTTCGACCTTCCGCCTCGCGGCACTCTACCTGATTCTCTTCGTGCTCTCCGTGGGCACGCTCCTGGGTTATGTCTACTGGAACACCGCGGTTCTGCTCGAGCGGCAGACCGACGAGACGATTCGTGCCGAAGTGCAGGCGCTGGCCGACCAGTATCGCCTGAGGGGCCTCGGCGGCATCATCGACACCATCAGGCGCCGCAGCACGGACGAGAGCGGTGCGGTCTACCTGCTGACCGACGTGACGGGCCAGCGCATCGCCGGCAACCTGACGAATCTTCCCGCCATTCCGATGGATGAGGCCAACTGGATCGAGTTCCCGCTCGACGTCGAGAAGGGAAATGCCCGGGAGCGCCACGTCGCGCGCGCCTTCTACACCAATCTCGCAGGCGGCTTCGAACTCGTCGTGGGGCGCGACGTGGAGGCGCTCCGGCAATTCGCCACCATCATCCGCCAGACGATCTTTTACGCGCTGGCGATCGCGCTGGTGCTGGGCCTGGGCGGCGGCGTGCTGATGAGCCGCAACTTCCTGAAGCGTGTGGATGCGATCACCGAGGCGAGCCGCACCATCATGGCGGGCAACATGGCGGGCCGCATGCCGGTGACGGGCTCGAGCGACGAGCTCGACCGGCTGGCGCTGGCGCTGAACGAGATGCTCGACCAGATCGAGGCCCTCATGGGCGCGATGAAGGAGGTTTCCAGCAACGTGGCGCATGACCTCAAGACTCCGCTGACCCGCATCAAGGCCAGGGTCGAAGCGGCGCTGCGCTCGGGTGCGGAACAGGAATACCGCGCCGCGCTCGAAAGCACGGTGGACGAGTCCGATCGGCTGCTCGCGACGTTCAACGCGCTGCTCTCGATCGCCCGCGCCGAGGCCGGCCAGTCGCGGAGCGGCCTTGCTCCCATCGACGCGAGCGCCATCATCGCCGATGTGGTGGACCTCTACGAGCCGATGGTGGAGGAGGAGGGCGGCCGGCTGCTGAGTATCGCGCCCGAAGGGTTGACCGTGATGGGCGACAGGCAGCTCCTCGCCCAGGCGCTCACCAATCTTCTCGACAATGCCCTGAAGTATGGTGCCCGGGCGGGAAAGACGCCCGAGCTCGAGGTTTCGGGCGCGATCGAAGGCGAGAAGGTGGTGATCGCTGTTCGGGACCGGGGGGAAGGCATTCCCGAGGAAGACCGCGCCCGGGTGACAGAGCGCTTCGTGAGGCTCGACTCGAGCCGTTCGAAACCGGGGAACGGGCTTGGCCTGAGCCTCGTCTCCGGCGTCATGAAGCTGCACAAGGGCGTGCTGCTGCTCGAGGACAACGAGCCGGGCCTTGCCGCCAAGCTGGTGCTGCCGCTGCACCGGGCGTGATGACGGTTTCCACTCCCGCGGAACTTGCTCTAGAACCGCCGCATGCCCCTTCCTCCCCCGTGCCCCGCCCTCGACGCCGACGCCGTCGCCCTGTTCCGCCAGGACATGCCCTCGGGCCTCATCCCCGAGGAGGCGCTGGGGCTGGCGGAGGCGATCGCCGGCGCAGCGCCCTTCCTGCGCCATCTGATGATCCGCGATCCGGTCTTCGCGGCCCGCGTCTTCCGGGAGGATGCCGATGAGCTGATGCGCCTGCAGCTCGCCGCCCTCGGAAACATCGACCCCGCCCTGTCGCAGGCGGAGGTCATGACGAGGCTCCGCCAGCTGCGCAAGCGCGCCGCGCTGCTGATCGCGGTGGCCGATCTCTCGGGCCGCTGGAGCCTCGAACAGGTGACGGCGGCGCTCACCGCATTCGCCGACGCAGCGCTCAAGGCTGCTATCTCCTGGCTCCTCCGCGACTACGAGCGGCAGGGCAGGGTGAGGCTCGACCTCAACGCCGATCCGCAGGCAGAGTGCGGCTACGTGGCCCTCGCCATGGGAAAGCAGGGCGCCAACGAACTCAACTATTCGAGCGACATCGATCTCATCGTCCTCTACGACCATGCCTCGCCCATCCTGGCGGAGGGCACGGATGCGCCCACCTTCTTCGTGCGCCTGACGCGCCGCCTCGTGCAGCTGATGCAGGACGTGACGGAAGACGGCTACGTCTTCCGCACCGACCTTCGCCTGCGGCCCGACCCGCGCGCCACCCAGGTGGCGATCTCGATCGAGGCGGCGGCGATCTATTACGAGAACCAGGGCCAGAACTGGGAGCGCGCCGCCATGATCAAGGCACGCCCGGCGGCAGGCGACATTGCCCTCGGCGAGGAGTTCCTCGACCGGCTCAAGCCCTATGTCTGGCGCAAGTACCTCGACTTCGCGGCGATTGCCGACGTGCAGTCGCTGAAGCGGCAGATCCATGCGGTGAAGGGCCACGGCGAAATCCGGGTGAAGGGGCACAATCTGAAGCTCGGGCGCGGCGGCATCCGCGAGATCGAGTTCTTCGTGCAGACCCAGCAGCTGATCGCCGGCGGCCGCAACCCGAAGCTCCGCGGGCGGAGCACGATCGCCATGCTCGATGCGCTGGCCGAGGCGCAGTGGATCACGCCCGAGGCCGCGGCCGAGCTCAAGGCGGCCTATCGCTTCCTGCGTTCCGTCGAGCACCGCATACAGATGGTGAACGACGAGCAGACCCATGCATTGCCGGCCGACGAACGCTCCTTCGCCGCACTCGCCCGGTTCTGCGGATACGACGATCCGGCAGCCTTCGATGCGGAGATGCGCCGCACGCTCGAATGCGTGCAGGGCCATTACGCGCGGCTCTTCGAGCAGGCGGAGGAACTCGGCACGGCGGAAGGCAGCCTCGTCTTCACCGGCGGCGAGGACGACCCTGAAACCATCGAAACCCTCTCGCGCATGGGCTACCGCGCGCCGAGCGAGGTTTCGGCGACGATTCGCGGCTGGCATTTCGGCCGCTATGCGGCAACGCGCAGCGCCAGGGCGCGCGAGTTGCTGACGGAACTGATGCCGAAGCTGCTCTCCGCACTCGCCGCCATGGGCGACGCCGACCGCGCCTTCCTCGCCTTCGACAGCTTCCTCGGCAAGCTTCCGGCCGGTGTCCAGCTGTTCTCGCTGCTCAAGGCCAATCCGCGGCTGCTCGATCTCCTGGCCACCATCCTGGGCAGCGCGCCGCGACTTGCCGAGCAGCTGAGCCGCAGGCCCAAGGTGCTCGACGCCGTGCTCGACCCCGGCTTCTTCGGCGCCATGCCGGGCGAGGCGGAGATGGCGGAGCTCATCGCGGCCGCAATGCCGCAGGGCCTGGCACTCGACGAGGTGGCCGACCGCGCCCGCATCGTGGGCAAGGAACAGCATTTCCGGATCGGCGTGCGCGTGCTCTCGGAAACCGTGAGCGCGGTGGAGGCCGGAACCGCCTTTTCCGATCTCGCGGGACTCATGCTCGGCCGCCTTCACCAGGCGGTGACGGAAGATGCCGAGCGCCGCCACGGCAGCGTTGCTGGCGGCCGGAGCGCGGTGATCGCCATGGGCAAGCTCGGCGGCCGCGAGATGACGGCCGGCTCCGACCTCGACCTCATCATCGTCTATGACGCCGATGAGGGGGCGGAGATGAGCGAGGGTCCGAGGCCCGTCAGCATCAACCAGTACTTCGCGCGGATGACGCAGCGCCTGATCTCGGCTCTTTCCGCCCCGACCGCGGAGGGCGTGCTCTACGACGTCGACATGCGGCTCCGACCGTCGGGCAGCAAGGGGCCGGTGGCGGCGAGCCTTGCGAGCTTCGAGAGCTATCACCGGGATTCGGCCTGGACCTGGGAGAAGCTTGCGCTCACCCGGGCGCGGCCAGTCTGCGGCGATCCCGGCCTGATGAACGAACTCGCCCTCCATATCCGCCGCGCCCTGTGCGAGCCGCGTGAGCCGGAGAAGGTGCTGGCCGACGTGACCGACATGCGGAAACTGATGATCCGCGAGCAGGGCTCGGCCGGCCTCTGGGACATCAAGCGGGCCCGGGGAGGCCTCGTCGAACTCGAGTTCATCGCCCAGACGCTGCAGCTCCTTCATGCCGCGAAATACCCCGGGGTGCTCGACACCAATACGCTCTCGGCGCTCGGCAAGCTCCATGCCGCGGGTCTCGTGGAGGAAGGGGATCATGCGGCGCTCAAGGCGGCGGGCCTTCTTTACCACCGGCTGACGCAGGTGCTCCGGCTTTGTCTCGAAGGGCCCTACGAGCCGGCGAGATCGCTCCCCGCCCTCAACCAGCTGGTGGCGAGCGCCGCCGCCTCGCCCGACATCGCGACCGCGGAAGCCCTGCTGGCGGATACCCAGGCGCAGGTGGCGGGGCTTTTCCAAAAGCTGGTCGGTTCCATCTCCTGAAAGTGGCGCGACGGAATTCCGAACCTCGCGCGTCTTTCTGATCGGGACAACACCGACAGGAGGAACAGCCCATGACCCGCTTTTCACTCGCTCTGGCCCTTTTTGCCGGCATCACTGCCGTGCCCGGCGCGGCGCTCGCCATGGAGCCCTACTTGCCGAAATCGCCGAAGAGCTTCGGAAAACTGGATGCGGACGCCAACGGCAAGGTGACGGCGGCCGAAATCGCCCCGCGTGCCGGAAAGCGCTTCACGCGCATGGACGCCGACCGCAACGGAGAGGTGTCCGCCGGAGAGATCGAAGCCGCGCTCCAGGCTGCGATGGAGCGCCGGCGCAACCGCATGATGTCGGCGCTCGATGCCGACGGGAACGGCCTCATCTCCCGCGCCGAGTTCGATACCTTCGTGGAGAAGATGGTGGCCGCCGCCGATGCAGACCATGACGGTGGCGTGACATTCGACGAAGTGCGCAACTTCCGGGTTGCGAAATCGAGGAAAACCGCTACGGGAGAGACGGCAAACTGACCCGAACCCACGGACCAACGCTTGAACCGCGACGCCCCGGCCTTCCGGCAGATGGCGGATGCCGGCCTGCTGGAGGCCGCAGCCGCGGGCGAGCATGCAGCCTTTGCCGAGATCGTCCATCGCCATTACCAGCCCGTCTATCGCCTGGTGTGGCGCATGACGGGGGGAGCGGCGGACGCCGAGGACCTGGCGCAGGAAGCCTTCCTCAAGCTCTGGAAGAGCCCCGCCCAGGTTCGCGAAGCTGGCGCCTTGCGCGGCTGGCTGATGCGGGTGGCGTCCAACGCCGTGATCGACCGCAGCCGGAGGCCAAGGCCACAAGGGCTGGAAGAGGCATCCGAACCGGCGGACGATCAGGCCCGTCCCGACGCACCCCTCGACCGGTTACAGGCCGCACGCCTCGTCGACGGGAGGATCGCGGCGCTGCCGGAGCGGCAGCGCCTCGCGCTCACGCTTGTCTATTTCGAGGGCCTGTCCAATATCGAGGCTGCCCAGGTGATGGAGGTGAGCGTGGACGCACTTGAGTCGCTTCTGGCACGGGCACGCCGCAGCCTGAAGGAGAGCCTCTCCGCCGAGTGGCGAGAGCTCATCGGCGGGCTGACGGAAACGGGACATTGAGGACTGACATGGAACAGGGCAAGGACATCCGCAGCGCGGACGAGGCACGGGAGGATCGCGAATTCGCCGCGGTGCTCGCGCGCTCTTCTCAGGCGGAGGTTCCGGCGGGCGCCATGTCGCGCCTGATGGAGCGCATCGCGGCCGAGCCGCAGGAAAGCAAGGTTCTGGCCTTTCCGCCGCAACGCCCGCGCCGGCCCATTCTCTTCAGGCTGGCCACGGCGCTGCCGCTTGCCGCTTCCCTGGCACTGGGCGTCTATCTCGGGGCCCGCGGCTCGCTCGATTTCCTGCTCCCCAGCATCGTCACCGGCGGCGTGGCGCTGAACGACGAGTCGCCGGACGATCTGGGCGGCATCGGAGAGGCCGATGCCTATGCCGAGGAAAGCCTCACATGACGGCGGCAGAACCGGCACCCGCCGCGCGCCGGCGCGTGCCCTGGCTCAAGCTGGCGCTGGTCGCGTCGCTCGCCCTCAACATGCTTTTCCTGGGGGCCGCGGCCGCGCGCTTCTTCGTGGGCGGGCCGGAAGGCCGCGTCTCCGGCATCAGCCAGGCGCAGCTGATTCCGCGCAAGTTCTTCTCCGAGCTCGAGATGAACCGCCGCCGCGAACTCCTGCAGGTGGTGAAGGAATTTGGACCGGCCTTTCGTGCCGGGCGCACGGCCGCGCGCGAGGGAGCGCTCGGCCTTGCGGCGGCACTCGAGGCCGAACCCTATGACGAGGCCCGGGTGAAGGCCGCGGTCGGTGCGTTCTCGGCGAAGAGCACGAGCCTGGTCGGCACCGGCGGCGAGGCGGCACTGGCGCTCATCGCCAGGCTCGATGCGGAGGAGCGGAAGCTTCTGGCGAAGCACATCCGCCTGCGTGAGGAGAAGGGCCGCGGCGAAGGCAGGCGCAAACGCGAGGGCGGCTGATCAGGCGTCCTGCCTCAGGGGGAAGGTGACCGTCACCTCCGTGCCCTGGCCCACGACGCTCCGGATCGAGAGCGTGCCGCCGTGCAGTTCCACGAACGACTTGGAGATGGCGAGGCCCAGACCGGAGCCGCCCTTGCTCTTCGTGAACTGGTTTTCCACCTGCTCGAAGGGACGCCCCAGCTTTTCGATGTCGCGCGCCGGTATGCCGATCCCCGTATCGCGGATCGCCATGGCGAGAAATCCGTCGCGGAGTTCTGCGGCGATCACCACGTTGCCACCCTCCGGCGTGAACTTGATGGCGTTGGAGAGCAGGTTGATCAGCACCTGCTTGAAGCCGCGCCTGTCGGCGAAGAGAGAAAGACCGGGCGGCACCTGGCGTTCGATCGCCACCTTGCCCTCGTAGGCGCGGGGCCCCACCAGCCGCAGCACTTCCTCGAGGGCGGCATCGACGATCAGCGTCTCGCATTCGAGCTGCATGCGGCCCGCCTCGATCTTCGACATGTCCAGAATGTCGTTGATGACGTCGAGCAGGAACTGGCCGCTCTTGTGAATGTCGCGCGAATACTCCACGTATTTGCCCGAACCGATCGGTCCGAACATCTGCGCCTGCATGATCTCGCTGAAGCCGATGACGGCGTTGAGCGGCGTTCTGAGCTCATGGCTCATGTTGGCGAGGAATTCCGACTTCGAGCGGTTGGCTGCCTCGGCCCGCGTCTTCTCGCGGGCGTACTTGTCGGCGAGGTCGGCCAGGCGCTGGGCCTGCTGGTCGGCGAGCAGGCGTTCCTTCTGGAGGTCGCGCACCGTCATCATCAGCTCGCGCTCGGAGAGCCTGAGCCGCTCCTGCTGCAGCTTCAGCGCGGTGATGTCGGTGCCGACCGAGACGAAGCCACCGTCCTTGGTGCGGCGCTCGTTGATCTGCAGCCAGCGCCGGTCGGCGAGCTGCACCTCGAAGGAGCGGCCTTCGCCCGTCTCGCCCTTGAGGCCCACGCGCTTGCGGATGGCAGGCTCCTTTGCGCTGCGCACCACGTCCTCATAGGCCGTGCCGGGCACGCAGACGGATGCGGGAAGCGAATGGAACTGCTGGTACTTGGAATTGCACAGAACGAGCCGGTTGTCGGCATCCCACAGCACGAAGGCTTCCGAGATGTTCTCCACCGCATCCTTCAGCCTGAGTTCCGCCTCCTTGTTGAGCCGGTCGGCCAGCTTCTGCTGGCTGATGTCGAAGACGATGCCCATCAGGTGCGGCTGGTCCTCCGCCTCGCCGGGGGCGAGTGCCACGCGCGCGCGGAGCCACACGTAATGGCCGTCGTCGTGGCGCATGCGGAATTCCTGGTCGAAGGATGTGATTTCGCCGTTGAGCAGCCGCTCCACGGCGTCCTCGAGTTCGGTATCGCTCTCGTGAATGCGGCTCACCACCTCGGCGAAACTCAGGAAGTCGCCCTTCACCGGCATGCCGAGGATGTCGAACATCGAGCGTGACCAGAAAATGATGCCCTTGCTCACGTCCCAGTCCCACATGCCGCACTGGCCGCGGTCCAGCGCCTTGTCGAGCCGGGCGGTGGCGACGCCGAGAATCGAGTCCGCCTCCGCCGCCTTTGCGGCCTGCCAGTGGAAGGCGCCGCCCAGCAGCATGAGCACGAAGAAGGTGACGATGAACAGCGTCGTCACCTGCGTGACGCTGGAGCGCCAGGCCGAGAGCACGTCCTGCTGGCGCTGGAACACCACGAGGCTTCCGGGGAATTCGCCGAGATCGAAGATCGAGACGAAGGCGTCTTCGCCGGATGCGAGATCGAGTGGCGACATCTCGCCGCTGTTGATCGTGGCATCCGTCACGAAATCGGGCGAGAGCACGCTGGTGATGAGCTGGCCATCGAGATCTTCCGTCAGGGGCGCGCTGGCGCTGATGCGGCCGAGGCTTTCTGCCACGGCGAACACGCGCTGTTCGCTCAGCGCATCATGCGGCAGGAGCGAGAGGAGATAGTCGGTGTTGACGAGGGGCGGCGTGCGCCCGGCCCTCCTGGCCTTTGAGAAATCCGCCTTGATCCGTTCCGAGACGAGCTGTCCGTGGAGGGCGGAAAGGCGGTTCTGCTCGGCCACGTGAGTGACGCGGCTCTCGATCAGCTGCAGCAGGAGCGAGCTGCCGAGCACCACCAGGAACAGCACGATGAGCGAGGTGATGAGAAGGCGAAGATGGCGCTCCGCGATGGAGATGCGGAAGCGGTCGGGCCACGGCGTCGGGAGGCTGAGCACCCGCTCCTTGTAGAAGAGTTCGCCGATATGCGTTTTGCCCAAGCTTTTCCCCTCGGCCCCGCCTTCGCCCCCCGGCGGAGACCTTTGAAAACACTGACGCCACCACACATCGAATCACTGGCCTATTGATTCGAAACGGGGGTGATTTGTCCAGATGTGTCTAAAGGGTTACACCCGCGCGATTTTCGATACGATTTCGAAGACATCGCGCGACAGCGAAGGTTCCGCCAAGATCCGGTTGAGCTCCGCCTCCGCGGCCGATTTTCGAATCGAATTCAACACCTTGCAGCTGCGGAAGCCGGTGGCGATGCGGGCCGCGACCTGGGGGTTAACGGCATCGAGCCGGAGGATCGCATCCGCCACCACGCGGTAGCCGGAGCCATCCGCCGCGTTGAAGCCCGGCACATTCCCTGCCGTGAAGCCGGCGAACAGGGCATAGACCTTGTTCGGGGTGGACCAGCGGAAATCCGGGTGACGGGTCAACCGCTCGATCCTTAGGGGGGCCTCGGGTCCGATGCACTGGGCATTGAGCAGCAACCACTTGTCGATGAGCAGGTGCTCTCCCGAGTGCCGATCATGAAAGCTGTCGAGCGCATCTTCCCGCTCCGGCCGCTCGATCTGGACGAGCGCGGAGAGGGCACCGATTTCGGCGCTCATGCTGTGTGGAGCCGTGAGCTCCGCCATGGCCCAGGCAGTTCCCTGATCGGGATCCGCCAGCATCATCAGCGACAGGGAAGCATGACGAAGCGCACGCCTGGCCGTCGAGGCGGGGTCCGGCCGATAGGGTCCGGGCTCGCTCGTACGCTGCCAGATGCCGGAGAGAGTGTCCGCCAGCAGTTTCCCGAGCCGGGCCCTCACGCCGTCGCGGGCGGCGTGAACGGCATCCGTGTCGACATTGGAGCCGATCGCCGCCGCGATCTCGCTCTCGCTGGGGAGGCCCAGCATCAGCGCCTTGAAGGCGTCATCGGCCGCCGGGTCCTCGAGGATCTGCCGGAGCGCACGCGCATAGGCGGCAAGCGAGTCCTCGGGAAGCGGGCCGCGGCAGGCTGCGATCATCAGCGCCCGGCCCAGGCCTTGACCCGCCTCCCAGCGGTTGAAGCTGTCATTGTCATGGCCCATCAGGAAAAGCTGGTCGGCCGCCGCGAGATTCGACTCGAGCCTGATCGGCGCAGTGAATCCGCGATTGAGCGACAGGGCGGGGCGCTGCCGCACGTTGTTGAAACGGAAGCTCTGCCTGCGTCCGGTGAGTTCGATCACCGGGGCGTTGAGGCGGCCCAGGCCTTCAAGATCGAGCGGGATGTCCTCGCCGTCCTGCGCGACGAGGCCGATGCCCAGCGGAATGTGGAGCGGCTGTTTCTCCTCTTCGCCGGGCGTGGGCGGCGTCCGCTGTTCCAGGGTCAGTGTGTACTGCTTTCTGCTCGCGTCATAGACACCCTCGGCCACCACCTGGGGTGTCCCGGCTTGCGTGTACCAGCGGAAGAACTGCGAGAGATCACGCCCCGAGGCATCGGCCATGCAGGAAACAAGATCTTCCACCGTTGCCGCCTCGCCGTCGTGGCGCTCGAAGTAGAGGTCCATCGCGCTGCGGAAGGCATCCGGGCCGATCAGCGTCTGCATCATGCGGCAGATCTCGGCGCCCTTCTCATAGACAGTCGGTGTGTAGAAATTGTTGATTTCGATATAGGCGGAAGGCCTGGGCGGATGCGCAAGCGGCCCGCCATCTTCAGGGAACTGACGGGCGCGGAGCGTCTTCACGTCGGTGATCCGCTTCACGGCGCGCGAGCGCATGTCGGAGGTGAATTCCTGGTCGCGGAAGACGGTGAGGCCCTCCTTGAGGCAAAGCTGAAACCAGTCGCGGCAGGTGATGCGGTTGCCCGTCCAGTTGTGGAAGTACTCATGCGCGATGATCGCTTCAATGTTCACGTAATCCTGGTCGGTCGCTGTCCCGGGCAGCGCGAGGATGTACTTGTCGTTGAAGACGTTGAGCCCCTTGTTCTCCATGGCGCCCATGTTGAAATCCGGCACGGCCACGATGTTGAAGACGTCGAGATCGTACTCGCGGCCAAAGCGCTCCTCGTCCCAGCGCATCGACGCCTTCACCGCCTCCATCGCCCACTGGCAGCGATCTTCCTTGCCTTTCTGCACGTAGATGCCGAGCGAAACCGGGCGGCCCGAGCATGTGGTGATGCCGTCATGAACCGAGCCGAGATCGCCAGCCACCAGCGCGAAAAGATACGAAGGCTTGGGAAAGGGATCTTCCCACACGGCGAAGTGACGGCACGTGCCCCCGATCGCGCTCTGCTGGCGCGGATTTCCGTTGGACAGCAGAACGGGATACAGCGCCTGGTCCGCTTCGATCCTTACCGTGTATCGCGCCATCACGTCCGGCCGGTCGTAGAAATAGGTGATGCGCCGGAACCCTTCGGCTTCGCACTGGGTGCAGAAGATGCCGCCCGAAACGTAGAGCCCGGAGAGTTCGGTGTTGGCAGAGGGATTGCAGTGCGTTTCGATCTCGAGCGTGAAGGGGTGCTGCGGCACGTGCCCGATGGTCAGCGACTGTGCCTCGACGCGGTACTGACCCTCCGCGAGCGGTTCGCCGTCGATCTTCACGGAAACGAGCGACAGCTTCTCTCCGTCGAGGATCAGAGGAGCATTCGCTTCGCTGCTGGCCGGGTTGGGACGCAGTGCGAGCCGCGAGAAGACTTGCGTTGTCTCCGGATCGAGCCGAAAGTCGAGTTCGACCGTGTCGATGAGGTAGGGTGTTGGCCGGTAGTCTTCGAGCCGGATCGGCTGGGGGATGTCGGTCTTCATGAGCGATCGGTCCTGACTGCGAAAGAATTGTGGGCATAGAGCCGATGAGCCGGGCCTTTGTCAAAGAACAAGATGACCAGCCGGAGGAGCTTCCCGAGCGTCCGGTGAGTTCCAATCCTAACGTGGTGACGCCACGAGGGCTGAAACTCATCGACCAGGAGATCGATTCGAGCCGCAGGCTGCTGGCCCAGGGGCAGGGCGAGGCGGACAAGTCTGCCATTGCCCGTGCCTCGCGCGACCTCCGCTACTGGATGCAGCGGCGCGGGAGCGCTCAGATCGTCGAGCCGCCGCATTCGCCAGAGGCCGTCGCCTTTGCGACGCGCGTGACCATCCTGCGCGACGACGGGCGGAGGCAGACCTTCGCCATCGTGGGAGAGGACGAGGCCGATCCCTCAAAAGGCTTCATCGCCTACACATCGCCGCTCGCCCGCGCTCTCATGGGCAAGGCGCCAGGCGACGTGGCGGAGATACCGGGCGGCGAGGCCGAGATCGTGGCGCTAGAACCGGTCGGCCCGGAAGGGTGAGAGGTCGATGTTGCTCTTCCGTCCGGTCATGATCTCGGAGATGAGTCGGCCGGTCGTGGGGCCCCACGTCAGGCCCATGTGGCCGTGGCCGAAGCCGTACCAGACATTGGCTGTGGTCTTCGATGGACCGATGACGGGAAGCGAGTCGGGCGTTCCGGGCCTGCGTCCCATCCAGCGCGTGGTCTTGGAATCCGGCTCGCGCAGGCCGGGCAGCACGGCCTTGAAATTTCTCCACAGCGCATCGGCGCGCTTGTAATTGGGTGCGGCCTCGAGCCCGGCGAACTCGTCGCTTCCCGCCAGCCGAAGGCCCATCTCCATCGGCGTGGCGGCGCCCGGCGTCCGCGCATGGGTGAGGCTGCGTGACAGGCTCACCCCGGGGTTGGGCAGTACCATGTGATAGCCGCGCTCGGCCTCGAGAAGGATATTCTCGTCAAGCTGCCGCGCCAGGAGGTGTGAATAGGCTCCAGCGCAGATGACCAGCTTGTCCACCTTTCGGGGCCCTTTTTCCTTCAGCACGATTTCGCTCACGCGATTGCCCAGCCGGGTGAGCGAGACGACGTCGTCCGCGATGATCGTGCCGCCGTTCTTCACCACATCCGCGGCGATCGACTTCACCACGCGCTCCGGATTGCTCACGAAATACCAGCCGCCGTGAAACACGCCGCAGTGCACCGAAGGGCCGATTGCCGGCTCGAGTTCGCGCGCTTCGCCGCCGGAAAGGCGCTTCGTCACGTAGCCATGCGCCCTCTTTGCCTCTCGCTCCGGCGCTTCAGCGAGATACTGCGCCTCATTGTCATAGAGCCGCAGCGTGTCCTGGTAGTTGATGAGGTCTGCCGCGCCCGCCGCCTTGAGCAGCGTCTCGAAATCGCTGACCACGCGCAGGGCGAGCGCAGCGCGCGCCTCCGTGATTGCCTTCACGCGGTCAGGCATCGCGTTGCGCCCGAGCGCCATCAGCCATGGCATGGCCTTGGGCAGATAGGACCAGCGCAGGGTGAGGGGTCCGAGCGGGTCCATCAGCCACCGGGGAATCTTGAGCAGCATGCGGGAGTGAACGGTCGGCACGATCTCGGCGAAGGCGATGCCGCCTGCATTGCCGAAGGAGCAGCCTTCACCTGGGGGCAGCCGGTCGATGACCGTGACCTTGCAGCCTTCGCGCTGCAGGAAGGCGGCGGTGGACATGCCGACGATGCCGGCGCCAATGATGGTTGCGGAGAACTCGGTCACGATGCGGGTCCGTTGTTCCTGAAGAAGTCGATGCAATGCGCCTCGAAGGCCGAGACGAGACGTGTCTTGCGCATTTGCTTCAGCGCCGCAAGGGCGATCACGCCGCGCTCGACATCCTCTGCAATGGGCCTGACGGCAAGTTCCTCTCCGGCGTAGGAATGATCGCCGAAGGGTCGGGTGATCAGGATCGAATAGCCGAGGCCCTAGCCTACCAGACCGCGCACCACCTCGAGTGAGGGCGATGAGAAGGCGAGCCTCGGCGTTATCCCGGCGCTCTCGAGGATGCGGGTGAAATAGATGCGGCTCGGCGCCACGTCGAGCAGCACAAGGGGTTCGTCCTTCAATGCCACGAGCGGCACGTTGCGGAGCCGGGTGAGCCGGTGACGCGCCGGGAGCAGAACATAGGGCGCGAAGGAGGCAAGCGGCGTGACTGCGAAATCCTGGGGCGTGTCGACGTCATAGAGCAGGGCGAGGTCGTGCTGGCCGCTGCGCAGCCCCTGGAAGAGCTCATCCTGGGTGCCTTCCGCAAGGCGCACTGTTGCCTTCGGGTGAAGATTGGTGAAGCTCTTGATGAGCTGCGGCACGAAGGCCGGCGCAATGGTGGCGAAGCTGGCGAGCGCCAGCTGACCTTCGATGGCGGTGCCGGCGGCTGCCATCTCCCGCTGCAGGTCCTGTGCATGGGTGAGGAGGTTTCGGGCCTCGGCAAGAAACCGGATGCCCGCAGGCGAGGGGCTTACACCCTGCGCGTGGTGGCGAATGAAGAGCTGGAGCCCCACCTGCTCCTCGAGCTTTGCCAGCGCGGCGGAGAGAGTTGGCTGGGCGACGCCCAGGTGGCCCGATGCAGCCGCCACGGACCCGTGGTCCCAGATCGCGACGGCGTATTCGATCTGGCGCAGCGTAAAGCGCAGCATTGCGTTTTCCTATTCAACGGCGCGATATAATCTATTTTTCCGAAGTGTGCGGCTCTGTCAATCTCTTCCCCATCTGATCGGAGGGAACGGACAGATGAATGCGTTGGCAAAGGCGCCGGTGGCCTCCGGCGAATACATTGCGGCCATGGGCCTCGCTGCGACGGGGGTCTCGGTGGTGACGACGGACGGCCCTTCCGGTCGCTTCGGGGTCACGGTGAGCGCGGTCTCCTCCGTTTCGGCCGAACCGCCGCTTGTGCTCATCTGCATCAACCGCAAGAGCCCGGCCGCCGCGGCGGTGGAGGCGAACGGCTTCTTCGCGGTCAATCTGCTCGCCGCCGAGCACCGCGCCTATGCCGAGACGTTCGCCGGCCGCCCGCGCGAGGGCAAGCCCTTCGATTTCGGCAATCATGATTGGCGCGACGGCGACACGGGGCTGCCCCTCGTCAAGGACGCCACCGCCGTATTCGAATGCGAGATGCATGACAGCCTGGATGCCGGAACCCACCGCATCTTCATCGGCCGCGTGCTCGCCGCACATCGCGGCATTGCCGAACCGCTCGTCTACTGCAATCGCGCCTTCCGGCGCATCGTGAACCACGAAGGAAACTGAGATGATCAGAACAGGTGAACAGTACCGCGACTCGATCGGGGACGGCCGCGAGGTGTGGATCAACGGCGAGCGCGTGAAGGACGTGACGCGCCATCCGCAGTTCAAGCCGCTGGTCGACATCAGGGCGCGCATCTACGACATGCAGCACGAGACGGCAACGCGCGACGTCATGACCTATGAGGAGAATGGCGAGCGCTTTCCGATTGGCCTCAGGCTGCCCTTTGAGAAAAAGGACTGGGACGACAAGCGCAAGGCCGTCGACACGGTGATGCACGACATCGGGGGCGTGGTGACCCGCGTGGGTGACGAGACCATCGGCGAAATGTGGTCGCTGTGGGACGGCAAGGACATCTTGAACGAGATCGATCCTCGCTTCGCCCAGAACATCGAGCGGCACATCCATCTCGCCATCAAGAACGATCCCTTCCATGTTTCGGCCAACACCGATCCCAAGGGCGACCGCTCCAAGCGGCCGCAGGACCAGGACCCGGACATGCTGGTGCATGTGGTGAAGGAGACCGACGCCGGCATCGTCATCCGCGGCGCCAAGTACGAGACGGCGGCAGCCTATTCGAACCAGGCCTTTCTGAAGCCGACCATCGCCAACTGGGGCGATGCCAAGCTCTCCGAATATGCGCTGGGTTGCATTGTGAAGATGGATGCGCCGGGCGTGAAGCACATCTGCCGGACCGGCTTCACGGGCAGGGCCCCGGAGCGGGATTATCCGCTGTCGAACAGGTTCGACGAGGTGGATACCCTCATGATCCTCGACAATGTGCTGATCCCCTGGGAGGACGTGCTGTTCTACCAGCACACGCGCGCGGCTGCCTTCATCCGCCAGACGCTGCACCGCTATTCCGCCTTTCCCTTCGTGCAGAGGACGCTCTCCTACGCCGACCTCATCATCGGCGCGGCGCTGTGGAACGCACGCCAGACCGGTCTCGACAAGCAGCAGGCGGTGCAGGAGAAGCTGGCCGAGCTCGCCGTATGGCGTGAAGGCATCAACGCGCATCTGACGGCCGCCGTTGCCACGGGCGAGCGCAGCCCCAACGGCCTGCTGATGCCAAACCAGTCGCTGCTCTTCACCGGTCGTTGCCATGCTCTCAACAACCTGCCGCGCATGATGCACATTGCACGCGAGCTCTGCGGCGGCCAGATCTGCGTCACCCCGGACGCGGCGGTGTTCGAGCACCCCGAAACGAAGAAGTGGATGGACAAGTACTATACCGTCAACGACGAATGGCAGGCGGATGACCGCCGCAAGCTGCTGGCGCTCGCCCGCGACCTGCTCAATTCGGACTATGCGGGGCACCGGCTGACATTCCAGCTCTTCGCCCAGTCGCCGCCCTTCGCGCAGTCGGCCGCCGTCTACCGCACCTTCGACTGGGACCAGACCTTGAAGTTTGCCCAGAAGGCGGGGGGTCTTTCAGATAACATCTGGGGTGTCGCCAAGCAGGCGGCGGAGTAAGCGGAAGCCCCAAACCCTTTCGGTTCTGGCCGCCCGCCGGGCGGCCATTCATCTTGAGCGAGCGAGGACGAAGAGAATGACCGCCCACAAGCGCATACGGCCCTTCAATACGAAAGACACCTATCCCGAGCAGAAGCTCGACAACGACCTTTGCCAGGGTGTGGTGGCGAGGGGAACGATGGTGTTCCTCAGGGGTCAGGTTTCGCAGGATCTCGACACCCGCGAATCCCTGCATGTCGGAGATGCCGCGATGCAGACGCGCAAGACGATGGAAAACATCAAGATGCTGCTGGAGGAGGCCGGGGGCAGCCTCGATCACATCTGCCGGATCGTGGTCTATCTCACCGACGTCCGCTACCGGCAGGAGGTCTATCAGGAGATGGGAAAATGGCTGAAGGGCGTTTTCCCGTGCTCGACCGGCCTCGTCATCACCGCGTTGGCGCGGCCTGAATGGGTGGTGGAAATCGAGGCGACGGCCGTCATTCCGGATTGATGCCATGACCTTTTCGATCGCGGGCCGCTGTGCCCGCTCCGGCGCCTTCGGCGTCGCCATCACCACCTCCTCGATCGCGGTCGGCGCGCGCTGCCCGCATGCCCGCGCGAAAGTGGGTGCGGTCGCCACGCAGAATGTCACCGACCCCGATCTCGGGCCCCTTCTGCTGGACCTTATGGAGAAGGGCATGAGCGCGCGCGAGGCCATCGATGCCGTGGTCGGGGGGCGTGACTTCATCGAATACCGGCAGCTGACGGCGGTGGACAACCAGGGCCGCTCCGCCACCTGGTCCGGCAAGAACATCCTCGGCACGCATGGCGTGTCGGAGCAGCAGGATTGTGTGGCAGCCGGCAACCTCCTGAAGCACGCGAGTCTTCCGAAGACGATGACCGACGCCTTCGCCGCCAATGCTGGCGAGCATCTGGCCGAACGCCTGCTCCGCGCGCTGGAGGCGGGGCTCGAATCGGGCGGCGAAGAGGGGCCGGTGCATTCCGCCGCCCTCATCGTCTATCACGAACAGGCATTCCCGCTCGTCTCTTTGCGCGTGGACTGGGATGACGAGAACCCGATAAAGGTGTTGCGGCGCCTGTGGGAGGACTACCGCCCACAGATGGGTGCCTATCTGCAGCGCGCTGTGAACCCGACGAGGGCTCCGAGCTACGGCGTACCGGGCGATCCGTAGGACCCGCCCTTCAAGAATGCGCCGGTCGAGGCGGCGCATGTGTGTTGTGGGCCCGCAACATCGGCAGGCGCGGACCTGACCCGAGTATCCATTATAAGGGCGGCGTGGCTTCTTCACAGCCGGGCGCCTATCGTTCATCCTCTCCTGGCGACAGGAGGAATCAGTGGCGAAAATCTACAAGGGCGGCTGCCTGTGCGGGAACATCCGGTTCGAGGCGGAGGGGCCGCCGCACAAGCCGCACACGTGTTCCTGCAAGATGTGCCAGCGCCATTCGGGCGCGGTGACGCTGCACTGGGTGGAGTTCCCTGCAGACAAGCTGCGCTGGACGGGCCCCGGCGGAAAACCGTCAACCTGGCGCTCCTCGGATCATTCCAGCCGCAGCTTCTGCTCGGCCTGCGGCTCCACGATCGGCGCCATCGATGACAAGCCCGTTGTGGCGCTGGTGCTCGGAAGCTTCGATTCTACGAACCGCCGGGAACTTGCACCGGACTTTCACTCCTATGCCGGACTGCGGCCCAAGTGGATGAAGGCGTAGCTGCCCAGGATTACGCCGAGAGCTTCTCCACCAGCCGCTCCAGCATGCGGTCGCATTGCGCCATCTGTGCTTCGCTGACATGCTCGTCGGGCTTGTGCGCCACCGCGATGTTGCCGGGGCCGCAGACCACGGCGGGCGTGCCGAGTGCTTTCTGGAACAGTCCGCCCTCGGTGCCGAAGGTGATCTTGCCCGTCGAGTTGCCGCCCGTCAGCGCATGGACGAATTTCACCGCCTCGCTGTCCACCGGCGTGTTCATGGCCGGATAGCTTTGGAGATCGGCGAAATCGAAGCGCGCCTGACCAAAGACGGGACGGTATGACCGGGCAATCTCCTCTGCCGCCGCCTTGATGCGGGCAACGATCGCCTGCTCGTCTTCCTCCGGCAGGTAGCGGATCTCGAAATCGAAGCTGCACCGGTTCGGAACGATGTTCATCACCTCGCCGCCCTGCATCTTGCCGACATGGAGCGTGGTATAAGCCACCTCATAGTCGCCATCGCGAAGCCCGCGTTCCGCCAGATCCTTCTGGATCGTCCGGATCGCACCGATGAGATCGGCCGCCATGTAGATCGCGTTGACGCCGATCGGCGCGAGGCTCGAGTGCGCCTCCAGCCCATGTGCCGTGACCCGGAAGCCGAGCTTGCCCTTGTGTGCGGTGACAGCCTGCATCAGCGTCGGCTCGCCCACGATGCACAGGCGCGGCTTCACCGGCGCATCCTTGAGGAGATCCAGCAGGCGGCGAACGCCCACGCAGCCGATCTCTTCGTCATAGGAGAAGGCAAGATGAATCGGCGTATGCAGCTGGCGCGTGGCGGCATGTTCTGCCGCCGCGAGGCAGCAGGCGATGAAGCCCTTCATGTCCGCTGTGCCGCGTCCGAAATAGTTGCCCTCCCTCTTCACCAGCGTGAAGGGATCGGACGACCAGGCCTGGCCCTCGACAGGAACGACATCCGTGTGACCCGAAAGCACGATTCCGGGCCTCTCCGCCGGGCCGATGGTGGCCCAGAGGTTGGCCTTCCGCCCATCCTCGTTTGGAACGAGGGTCGAACTCACGCCGACGGCCCGCAGCACCTCCTGCACATAGGCGATGAGATCAAGGTTGCTGTCCCGGCTGACGCTTGGGAAACCGATCAGCCTTTCGAGATGATGGAGGGAACGTGTCATCTGGTCTCTTTGTCGCGGGGCATTGGCGCCCTCGGCCCGGCGGATTTGATACATGTCAATGAAGGCGGTGCAAACCACCTCTAATGAATGGAGGCACGGTGGCTCAGGCCATCGCGCCGGCGGGGTGGATCTCTGAGAAAGTCAGCTGTCGCTTCGTTCCCCCCTTTCCTGGGGTTCCCCCGCCTCCATCCCCTGTAAAGGGTCCCGGTTCTCCGGGACCCCTTTTTTATGGCCATTGCGCCCCGGTGCGGGCGGTCTCGATGGCGTAGACCGAAGACGTCGCGCAGATGAACATGCGCGACTTTCCGAAGCCTCCGAAGGTAAGATTGGCCACCGTCTCGGGCACCAGGATGCGGCCCAACCTTTCGCCCTGCGGCGTGTAGCAGTGCACGCCATCGCCCGCCGAAATCCACAGCAAGCCCTCGGAATCCACACGCAAACCGTCGGGTACCTTCTCCTCGATGACCGCAATCACGCGGCTTTGGGCGAGACGCTTGCCGTCGACGACCTTGAAGCCCCTGACATGGCGCGGGCGGCCTTCCTCGAAACCGAAGCCATGGCCGCGCGCATAGCCGGAATCGGCGACGTAGAGCTCCGACTCGTCAGGCGAGAAGGCAAGCCCGTTCGGCCGGTCGAAATCATCGGCAACCACGCTCACCTCGCCCGTCGCAGGATCGAGCCGGTAGACCTGGTTTTTGCCGATCTCGCTCTCAGCCCGGATGCCCTCGTGATCCGAAATGATTCCATAGGGAGGATCGGTGAACCAGATCGTGCCGTCCGACTTCACCACGACGTCGTTGGGCGAATTGAAGCGCTTGCCGTTCCAATGCGTGGCGAGCACCTCGTAGCGCCCGTCCATGTAGGTGCGGCTCACGCAGCGCCCGCCATGCTCGCAGGAGATCATGTTGCCTTCGCGGTCTCGCGTGTGGCCGTTGGTGCGCTGCGAAGGCTGGCGGAAGGTGGATAAGCCCGCAACGGGCGACCAGCGCATCATGCGATTGTTGGGAATGTCCGAGAAGCGCAGCTCGTTCAGTTCCGAGAACCAGACGGGACCCTCCGCCCACACGAATCCGGTTGCGAGCTTCGTCAGCGCCGCACCTGCGGGAAAGAAGTCCATAAAGCGCGCCTTGTCCGGCGCAAGGCAGCCTGCATGTTTGCCCATGGTGTAAGCTCCTGTCTGTCAACCCGCGACGATGGCGGGGATGCGGGTGGCGGGTGGTGTGTTGCGGCTCCTGTGGCATTTCACCTGGCCGTCGATCACGACCATGCCGATTCCGGGAAGATCGCCGAGGTGGATGCTGTCGAGCAGGTCGTCGCCCGCCGAATGCTGCGCCTTGTCCATGAACACGAAATCGGCGGCCCGGCCCACTTCGATCAGGCCACAGTCGAGCTTGCGCACGCGCGCCGTGTTGCCTGTCGCCAGGCAGATCGCCTGTTCGGCGGGAAGATCCCCCAGTGAGGAGAGCATGGAGACCATGCGCGCGATGCCGAGAGGCTGCACGCCGGAACCCGCCGGCGCGTCGGTTCCAAGGATAACGCGGTGCAGTTCGCGCATCTCCCTTGCCAGCCGGAGCGTGTAGAGCGCAGCGCGCTCGTTGCCGTTGTGGACGATCTCAAGCCCGCGCTTGCAGCCTTCGCAGATACAGCGGATCTGGCCGTCCGGCAGCGCCGTGTGGCCGCCGTTGATGTGGCCGACGACGTCTGTGTCTGCCTCGAGCACCACGTCCTTGTCGATGAGGCCTGAGCCCGGAATGGAAGGGCCTCCGGTGTGAATCGTGCTCTGGATGCCATATTTCCGTGCCCACGCCACCATGCGCCTGGCCGTGGGACCGTCCTTGACGCCGCCGAGCCCGACCTCGCCCAGGAGCTTGACGCCCGCATCCGCCAAATCCTTGAAGTCCTGCTCCGTCATCTCGGGCTCGATGCAGGGCGCACCCGCGTGCACCTTGACGCCGGAAGGCCGGAAATTCGTGAACTGCCGCTGGGCCGATATGGCGAGCGCCTTGAGGCCCACCACGTCCCGCGGCCGCCCGGGCGTGTGCACCTCTCCCGCCGAGATCATGGTGGTGACGCCCCCATTGAGGTTAGAGTCGATCCAGCCCAACTGGCTCTGGCGTGGCGTCCAGTCGCCCGCCACCGGGTGCACATGGCTGTCGATGAGGCCGGGCGCGAGCGCCGTGCCATGGGCGTCGATGATGAGGGTCGGGCGGTCCTGGTCCACATCCTTGGCGCGCCCAATGGCGGTGATGCGGCCATTCTCGGCCACCAGGGTATCTGCCTCGAGAATCGGGCTTTCGAGTGCGCCCGAAAGCATCAGCCCGATGTTGCGGATCACGAGTTTCTGGGGCCCGGCCGCCGCGCCCTGCGCATCGTGCGCCATGATGTCCTCCTGCATGCGCGCTGCTTCTGGGGCAGCTTCTGCGGCATACTGCGTCAGCGGCCCCGCCATGTCGAGAGCACGAGGCCGGCATGAAGGGAAGGTCGCATGAACATCATCCGCCGACGGGATTTGCGCGAAGGCCGCTGGCGCAACGGCATGGGCGTGTCCTGGGACATCGTGTCCGATCCGCCCGGAAGCGAGGCGTTCGACTGGCGCTTCGCCATTGCCCGGATCGATGCCGACGTCCCGTTCTCGCTCTACCCCGACGTGGACCGCATCTTCACCCTGCTCGACGGGCAGGGTCTCGACCTCGATTTCTCCGGGCGCCGAAGTCTCGCCGTCGAGCGGCCCTTCGTGCCACACCCTTTCCCGGGGGACGTCCCCACCTTCTGCAGGCTGCGGCAGGGGCCCTGCCGTGCCCTCAACCTCTTCATGCGGCGGGGAAAATGGAAGGCGGCCATCGAGATCCTTTCGAGCGGAACCCGCATCGCCCATGACGGGCCCATCCTGCTCTTTGCGCTTCAGGGTGCGGCGGACCTCGAAGGCTCGGTATTGGGGGAGGGCGACGCCGCCGTCACCTTCGGAGAGGTGGCGGGCCGTACGGATGGCTTTCTCTATGCGGCGCGCCTGTCGCCGGGCTGATTGGCGCAACCCCACTTTCCCGCTATGACGCGGGCGAAGACGATGGAGACGTGGAGAAGATGAAGGCTAGGGTGCAGTGGCTCGACGGACGGGCATTCGTCGGTGAATCGGGTTCAGGACACGCCGTGGTCATGGACGGCTCGCCGGAGTCGGGCGGGCGCAACATCGGCATACGTCCCATGGAGATGATGCTGCTGGGGCTCGGCGGATGCACCGCATTTGACATCGTCATGATTCTGGAACGCATGCGCGAGAAGGTGACAGGCCTCGACATCGCCCTCGAGGGCGATCGCGCCGCCCAGGACCCCAAGGTGTTCACCCATGTGAAACTGATCTACAAGGTGACGGGGTTCAATTTGAAACCGGCCAATGTCGAGCGCGCGGTCAAGCTCTCGGCGGAGAAGTACTGCTCCGCCTCGGCGATGTTCGGCCACACTGCGAAACTCGAGCACAGTTTCGAGATCATCGAGGCGGGCGTGGATATCAGCGGCTGACGGGGCCGCCCGGCCCGAAATGATGCGGAAACAGCGTGCCGGCGCAGAACAACACGGTATTCAGGGCCTCCTCGCGCGAATAGGGCTTGGCCGAGAACATGAGTTCGAGCCATACCCCCTCGATGGTGAGGCGCAGCACGCGCGCAGCGCGACCGGGCTCGATGGGATAGCCGCCGGCGTGGGCAAGCTCCGCCGAAAGCGTTTCGAAGATCTCGATGTAGGCCCGGTCGTTCTCACCGGACTGCGTTAGGTAGAGCGGGCGGCTCTGCGCCTCTCCCCAGAAGCCGCACCAGGCGGTGAGCCATTCCTGCGTATAGAGGGCATCGTCGAACTCCGAGAGGATCAGGGCGAGGAGCCGTTCTTCAGGAGCCGGGCCCGCCTGCTCGATCGCCGTCTCCCAGTGCCTCCGGTGCACGTCCGACATGAACCGGAGCGTCTCCGCCAGCAGCCTTTCCTTGCTTTCGAAGTAGAAGATGACGAGGCCGTGCGAGACGCCAGCCGCCCTCGCGACGCTGCTCAGCGTCGTCTGTGCCAACCCCCGCTGGGCTATCGTCGAGATCGTCGCCTCGATCAACTGCTCCCGACGGTGGCTGCGGCTGGCCTTCCGGCGTCTCGGTGCGGGTGTGTCCATGGGTAATCGACTCTTTCCGCCTGCGATGATCGCAAGACCGAGAGCCGGAAGTCCAGCCTGAAGGATCCCCCGATCCTGCGCGGCATTTTGATTGACAGTTCAGTCAAAATCAAGGGAAACTTCCAGAGCTGTCGATACGGAGGAGATGACCATGCTTGCCAGGGATTTGCCTTTGCCGGCCGATTGGGACCGTAGCGGCCTGCCGGCCTGGACCTATCACAGCGTTGCGCTGCTCGAACTGGAGAAACGAAAGCTGTTCCGCACGCACTGGCAACTCGCCGGCCATGTGAGCGACGTTCCCGCCGCAGGTGACTTTTTCACTGTGGACATCGCCGACGACCGCGCCCTAGTCGCAAGGGGAGACGATGGGGTGGTGAGGGCCTTCCACAACCTCTGCCGACATCGCGGCTCGCGCGTCACGGCGGAACGACGCGGTCATTGCCAGCGCGCCTTCGTCTGCCCCTTTCATGGCTGGACTTACAATCTGGACGGTACACTGCGCGGTGCTGCCCAGCCGCAGAGCTTCGGCGCGCTCGACCGTTCGAAATACGGGCTGAAGCCGATCGGCCTCGAAATCTGGATGGGTTTCATTTTCATCCGTTTCGAGAACGGGCCGCAGCCGGCAGTGGCGCAGCTGATGGCGCACTTCGCGGAAGAACTGGCCTGCTATAGGCTCGAGGCAGTGGTTCCGGCCGGTGCGCCTTCTGAAACGGTGCTGCCGGTGAACTGGAAGTCGGTGCGCGACGTGGACAACGAAGGCTACCACGTCGCGATGGCCCACCCGGCACTGCAGGATCTCTACGGCGCGACCTATTTCGACCAGCCCTATGTGAACGGCGTCAGCCGCTCGGAGGGTCGCTATGCCACCAACCGCGGCCGCCTGTGGAGCGTGAGGGCTTATGTCGGGCTATCCTCCGGCCCACTCTGGTTGGCGGAGGATAAGCGCCGTCTGTGGTCCTATTTCGGACTCTTTCCCAACGCTGTGCTGGCGGTAACACCCGAGTCCGTGCAGTTCTACCAGGAATTTCCCCTGGCCGTCGACAGGACGCTGATCCGCGGCGCCGTTTATCGCAGGCCCGATGAGACTCGCTCTGACCGGCTTGCCCGCTATCTGGCCCAGCGCATAGACCGGGAGACCTACAAGGAGGATATCCAGCTCTCCGTCTGGTCCAACGAGTCCATGAAATCCTGCGGTTTCGATGGCTTTCATCTCTCGGATCTCGAGCGCGGCGTGCGCAGCCACCATGACCACCTCCGCGCCGTCCTGCCCGTGATGCGCCTCGAGAAGCAGCCGAAAGAAACTGAGGTTGCCGCGCTGAATGAGAAGATGCTGCAACCGGCAGGGGCCCATACCGTAACTTGACAGGAGGCCGCGCTCCGAAACAACCTGTAAGCAGGGACGGCGACGACAAAAGAAGAAAGCTAGGGAGTGCCAGGAATGAAACTGAACAGGCGCAAGGCGGCCGGCCTGATGGCGGCGACCGCTCTCGTGTCCATGCCTTACGTGCGGCGGGTACGCGCGCAGGAGGCCGTGCTCAACGTCTATAACTGGGCCGATTACATCGGCGAGACGACGATCGAGGATTTCCAGACGGCGTCCGGCATCTCAGTCACCTATGACACCTACAGTTCCGCGGAGGAAATGCAGGCGAAGATGCTTGCGGGTTCGACTGGCTACGACGTGGTGGTAATGGCCGGCCTCTCCCTGCCCAACTTCGTCAAAGCCAACATCTACGAAAAGCTCGACAAGTCGAAACTGCCCAGCTGGAAGAACCTCGATCCGGCGGTGCTGAAGATCCTGGCGGGCTGGGATCCTGGCAACGAATACGCCATTCCCTATATGTGGGGCTCCGTCGGCGTCACCTTCAACATCGACATGGTGCGCGAGCGCGTTCCGGAGGGGAAGCTCGACTCCCTCGACATGCTGTTCAAGCCGGAGATCGCGGCAAAGCTCGCCGACTGCGGAATCTCGGTGCTCGACAGCCCCACCGACGTGATCCCCATGGCGCTGCGCTACCTGGGCAAGGACGGCGACACCACCAATGTTCAGGACTATCAGGCCGTGGTGGAACTCTTCAAGCCGATCCGCCAGCACATTCGCACCTTCGACAACACCAACTACCTCAACGCCATTCCCAACAAGGAACTCTGCGTCATCAACAACTGGTCGGGCGATTATTCGACGGCCAAGACTCGTGCGGAGGAGGCCGGCGTCCAGCTCAATCTCGAATACCATGTCCCGGAGACCGGCGCTCCCGCCTGGGTGGACTGCCTGTGCATTCCTGCCGATTCCGCGAACAAGGAGAATGCCTACAAGTTCCTCGAGTACATGCTTCAGCCTGAAGTGATCGCCAAGTGCACCAACTTCACCAACTACGCCAACGGCAACCTCGCATCGAAGCCCTTCGTCGATCCGGCAGTGCTCGCCAATCCCGCGGTCTACCCCGATGATGCCGTGAAGAGCCGCCTCTGGGCACCCAAGCCCTTCAGCGAAGAGCAGGACCGCGAGATGACGCGGGCCTGGCAGACCATCAAGTCGGGCTGAGGCCATGGGCGTGGAGGGGTCTCAGCCCTTCATCCGCATCGAGGGCGTCAGCAAGAGCTTCGGTGGGTTTGCCGCCGTGAAGAACGTCTCGCTCGACATCACGAAGGGCGAGATGTTCGCGCTGCTCGGCGGCTCAGGATGCGGGAAGACCACGCTGCTGCGGATGCTGGCCGGCTTCGAGGCGCCGAGCGCCGGCCGCATCTACATCGATGGGCAGGACATGACGGAAGTTCCTCCCTACGAGCGCCCCGTCAACATGATGTTCCAGTCCTATGCGCTTTTCCCGCACATGACGGTTGAAGCGAATGTCGGTTACGGCCTGAAGCATGAAGCCATGAGCAGGGCGGAGCGCCAGAAGCGCGTGGCGGAGATGCTGGACCTCGTGCAGCTCAAGCCGTTCGCCGGCCGCAAGCCGCATCAGCTGTCGGGCGGCCAGCGCCAGCGCGTTGCACTGGCCCGCGCCCTCGCCAAGCAGCCGAAACTTCTCCTGCTCGACGAACCGTTGGCGGCCCTTGACAAGAAACTGCGCGAGCACACGCAGTTCGAGATCATGAGCATCCAGGAGCGCACCGGCATCACCTTCGTCGTCGTCACGCATGATCAGGAAGAGGCAATGACCCTCGCTGACCGCATTGCGGTGATGGATCAAGGCGTGATCCGGCAGGTTGGCCCTCCGGCGGAAGTGTATGAGAACCCGAACAGCCGGTTCGTCGCGGGCTTCATCGGTTCCATCAACATGTTCGAGGGCGAGGTGACGGGAAACGGCGATGTTCTTGCCATCGATGTTCCCGCCCTGGGCGGCACGGTCACGGCGGGCAGCGCCAGCCTGAGCCCCGGCGAGAAGGTGACGCTCGCCGTCAGGCCGGAAAAGATCTTGATAGCCCGCGACCGGCCCGACGAGATGAACCGCTTCCATGGCGTCGTGAAGGATCTCGGTTACTTCGGGAAGGATTCTCTCTTCCGCGTGGCGCTCCCCTCCGGCGCGCTCGTTTCGGTCAACAGCGTGAACAGCATGCGCGACCGCGCAGCGAAGGCCGCAGACTGGGGTGAGGAGGTGTGGCTCTCCTTCCGGCCCGATGCGGCCATCGTGCTGAAAGGCTGAGCCTTGGGCAAGGAGCGGTCCCGCCTCGCGAGATGGTTCGACCGCAAGGGCTGGCGCGACATCGTCGTTGTCGTTCCGTATGCCTGGCTCGTCCTGTTCTTCCTGCTTCCCTTCATCATCGTTCTTGCCATGAGCTTCGCGCGGCGGGCGGATCTTTCTCCGCCAATCGCTTTCCTCGAAGACTGGCCATATATCCGCTGGGACAATTTCGAGCGTCTGCTGGGCGATACGGTCTATGTGCGGGCCTTCTTCACGTCCTTGTGGAACGCGGCGCTCGCCACATTCTTCTGCCTTCTGCTCGGCTATCCGATGGCGCTCGGCATCACAAGGGTGAGCCGGTCCTGGCGGAACCTCCTGCTCATGCTGGTGATCCTTCCGTTCTGGACGTCCTTCCTGCTGCGCGTCTATGCCTGGGTGGGCCTGCTCGGCAACAACAGCTGGTTCAACAAGATCCTTACCGCAACGGTGAATGCCGTCCTGCCGGGTGAAATGGCGCTCTCGTCCATTCCCATGATGAACTCCAACTTTGCCGTCGTCCTGGTGATGGTCTACTCTTACCTGCCCTTCATGATCCTGCCGCTCTATGCCAATCTTGAAAAGCTCGACCAGACGCTGAACGAGGCAGCAATGGACTTGGGTTCGAGGCCCTGGCAGGTGTTCAAGGACGTGACGCTGCCGCTCAGCGTTCCCGGCATCATTGCCGGCGGCCTCCTGGTCTTCATACCGGCCTCCGGCGAACTCATCATCCCGAGCCTCGTGGGCAACGCCTCGGACCCGATGATCGGACGCGTCATCAGCGATGAATTCTCTTCCGCCCGGGACTGGCCAATGGCTTCCGCCGTGGCAGTGGCACTGCTCCTGCTGCTGGTAATGCCGATGATCGTCTACAGCCACTTCGAGAAGCGCGCGCAGGTCGGAAGCGAGGTGCGCTCATGAACAGAAGGCCCGTCTTCCTCATCAGCTGCCTGTGCTTCGGCTTCGCGTTCTTCTACATACCCATTCTCTCCCTCATCCTGTTCTCCTTCAACAAGTCGCGGCTCGCGACGGTATGGGGCGGCTTCTCGACGCAGTGGTATGGCAAGCTCCTGAGCAATGACCAGGTGATCAAGGCGGCCGTGCTCTCCCTGAAAATCGCGCTCACGAGCGCCACCTTCGCCACAATTCTGGGCACCATGGCCGGCATCGCCCTGGCGCGCTTCCACCGGTTCCGGGGGCGCGCCGGCTTTTCCGGATTGGTGACGGCACCGCTCGTCATGCCGGAGGTGATCACCGGCATCTCCTCGCTGATGCTATTCATCTACATGGCTGAGTGGATCGGATGGCCCGCCGGCCGGGGGTTCACCACCATCACCATTGCCCACATTACGTTCTCGATGGCTTATGTGACGATCGTCGTACAGTCGCGGCTCGCATCGATGGACGTGGCGCTGGAAGAGGCGGCGATGGACCTCGGAGCGAGGCCCTGGCGAGTTCTCACGGATGTGACCTTGCCGGTGATTTCGCCCGCGATCCTGTCCGGCTGGCTGCTTGCCTTCACCATTTCGCTTGACGATGTGGTCATCTCCAATTTTACCAGCGGGCCAGGCTCCACCACGCTGCCGATCCTGATCTGGAGCAAGGTGAAGCTCGGCGTGACGCCTGATATCAACGCGCTTGCCACCGTGATCATCATGGTCGTGGGGCTCGGCGTGTTCCTCGCCGCCATGGTCCTGCATCGCGCCGAGGCGCGCCGCGAGCGTGACATACAAATGGCGCTGTCCCAGAACTCATCCTGACCTTGAAACATAGGAGACCGCATCCATGAAGCCCGTGAAATCCGAGGACCGTCGCGTCGCCAACATCTATGAAGCCGAGTTCAAGCCCTTCGTATTCCCCGACGGTGTTTCCATGGGGGACAGCGTACTGCAGCTCAATGATGCGGAGCCGCTGGGGGTGGGCTTCCATGTCTACCGCATGCCGCCCGGCATGACGTCGCGCCCGCACCGGCACAATGGCCACGAGCAGTTTCTCATTCTCGAGGGCGAACTCGTCGAAAACGACGGCACGGTGTTCAGGAAAGGCGATCTCGTCTGGCTGCGCGATGGCACCGAGCACTGCTCCTACACACCCAGCGGCTGCCTCCTCGCCGTGCATATTGCGGGGCCGGAGACGACAGTCGACGAATAAGGCGCGAGAACCCGGTGCGGCGGTTGCACTTCAGAAGTAGTTGCAACCGCCGCGATTACTGCGGGCCGGGGCACATTGGTCCCGCAGGCCTCGAAAGTGAGGCGAGGCCTTCCCAAAACGCATGGCAAAGCTCTTGGTTTCTTCGTAAACCTGCAAAAACGCGGCGTCAGAGCTTCGTGGCGTCCCGCGCTGGCGCCTCTGGTCTCCGCCGCCCAAATCAGCCTATGATTCGCTCGATGCCAGGCCGCTGTCTGGCAGCTTCTTCGCAGAACTTGCCCGCCGCGTGCCCTTCGCAGGGCCGGGCGGGCTTTTTTGCTGCCCAAGATTCGCGCGCCGCCTGTCTCTACCTTGGGTTCTGGTCCGACTCGGATTATTATCTTTTGGTCCAAACCCAGAGGAGGGACGACATGAACGACAATCTCGCCCAGGCAAGAGGCCTCGGCGCAGGCGCCATGATCCTGCATGGCTTGGCCAAGAACTGGTGGGTGCTGCTGCTGCGTGGAATTGCGTCGATCGCCTTCGGGGTCCTGGCCTTCGCATGGCCGGGCATCACCATCATCAGCCTTGTCATTCTTTATGGTGCCTATGCATTGGTCGATGGGTTGTTCTCGCTGTTCGCGGCGATCGGCGGCGGTTCGGGCGCGGCGCCGCGCTGGTGGCTCGCTGTGGTCGGCGTCGTCGGCGTCCTGGCAGGTCTGGTCGCCTTCGCATGGCCGGGGCTGACTGCGCTCACGCTGCTGCTTCTCATCGGGGCGTGGGCGATCGTCAGCGGTGTCTTCGAGATCCTCGGCGCGATCCGCCTTCGCAAGGAGATCGATAACGAGTGGATGCTGATCCTCCACGGTGTCATCACCGTGCTGTTTGGCGCGCTCCTGATCGCCATGCCCGGGCCTGGCGCACTGGCGATGATCTGGGTGATCGGTGCCTACGCGATCGTCGGCGGCATCATTCTTGTGATTCTGTCGTTCCGACTGCGCCAGCACGCGCACTGAACCGCCGCTGATTCGCCGGATGGAGTTGCAGAGCGGCCCCTTGAGGGCCGCTTTCTTTGTTAGGACCAACAAGCTGGGGCGAACAACTGCAATTGCACGGCACTCGCGGGCGCACGCAAGGGTACATTGGGTTATGCTCAACCCTTGAAATACCGTGGCGAGCGTTGTGGACACGAATAATCCACAAGCGAGAGTTATGTGTGCAGCAGTGCTCACCCGGCGCACCTAAGTTGCAACTGCTTAGATAAGTTCAATCCCCAGCACTGTTACACGCATTCAACGCATCCGAAGTTTGGAAGAAATCTGGCCAAAAGTTGTTGGGGCAACGGCGCCGGCGGCTGTACCCTCTGCATCGGTGAAAACACCATTGCAGGGAATGAAACGTATGTTGAAGAGAACTCTCATGACCACCGCCGCGCTTCTGTTCAGCGCCGGCGTTTCTCAGGCCGCCGATTTCGTGGACGTCGCACCGGTGAGCGACTGGAGCGGCTTCTATGTGGGCGTCCATGGCGGATTTGGCGGAGGCACCTTCGAATACCCGATCACTCTTTCGGGCTTCTCTGAGGAGGACATTGACGCTGACGCTGATCTGACGGCGAGTGGTTTCTTCGGCGGTGTACAGGCTGGCTGGAACTGGCAGATGGACAGCCTGGTGCTGGGTGTCGAGGCCGATATCTCGGCCTCGGACATCGAGGGCAATCTCGGCATCGACGTCGACACGCCCGGGGGCGATCTCAGCGCCGATGCCGGTTCCACCGTCGATTGGTTCGGCACGGCCCGGCTGCGCGCCGGTTTCCTCGCCACGCCGGACCTGCTGCTCTATGCCACCGGCGGTCTCGCCTGGGGCTCCGTCACCGCGCAGTATGACATCGACCTGGGCGGCGACGATCTCTCCGGCGACGAAACGACCGATCACCTTGGTTGGACGATCGGCGGCGGCGTGGAATACAACATCACCGAGAGCCTGTCCCTCAAGACCGAGTATCTCTATGTTGATCTGGGAGATGAGGAACTCTACGACGACGAGGTCTTCGAGAGAATCAATCTCGAGGTCGATCAGGACATCAGCTTCCACACCATCCGGGCGGGTCTGAACTTCCGCTTCTGAGCGGGCACAGCAATCGATTGTGAGGCCGGTGCCTTCTCGCGCCGGCCTTCTTCTTTCAAGGCCGGCGGAGCACGCCCGGGGGTGCAGCGGAAGGGCCGGCCGCTCAAATATCGGAAATCTCGAATAGGACGATGGTGGGCGATACTGGACTCGAACCAGTGACCCCTGCGATGTGAACACAGTGCTCTACCAACTGAGCTAATCGCCCGTGCCTTTGGGGTGGGCAGCGTATAGGCGGAAGGGCAGGGCGAAGTCAAGGACGGCGCGGCTTCACCGCGAGTCCGATCCTTCAGGCCAGTGCGAAAAGATCCTGGATTGCGTCATAGGCCTCGTCGAAATGGGCGATCATGCGGTCTGGCCCGAATTCCTCCACCGGCCGCGGCGTATAGCCGAAGGGAACGGCGATCACCGGCACGCCGGCATTGCGGGCCGTCAGGATGTCCGTCTCGCTGTCCCCCACCATCACCGCACGGGGCGCCACCAGCCCGAGGCGAGCGACGGCTTCGCGAAAGGGGCGTGGATCCGGCTTCGCCACGCCGATCGTGTCCGGACCGACCACGGCGCCGAAATACTTCGAAAGATCAAGCGCGTCGAGCAGCTGCACCGAAAGCCCCTCGAGCTTGTTGGTGCACACGCCGAGGCCGAATCCCTCAGCCTTGAGTCGGGTCAGGAGCCGGGTAAGGCCGGGGAAGGGCGCGCTCCCGGCCGCGATGTTGCGGGAGTAATAATCCACGAAGAGCCGGTAATCGGGTTCAACGTCGTAGTTCTCAGGCAGGCCCCCGGTGGCGGCGAGACCGCGCGTCAGAAGCGCCCGGGCACCATGGCCGACGAAGGCCCGCACCTCCTCCGTGGTGATCGGCCGCCGCCCCAGCCGATCCAGCACATGGTTGGTGGCGCGCATCAGATCGGGCGCGGTGTCGACGAGGGTGCCGTCCAGGTCGAAAATCACGGCACGATCTGGCATGGAACCTCCGCTATTGGTGTGTTGGTACAGGGCCGGACCCCGTGCTAAGAGGCCGCCACCCGAATGACAGGAGATCTTCGAAATGGATATTCGCAAGACCCAGATATTGCGCGACATACTGAAGGACAAGTCGCTGCTCAAGGATAAATGCTACATCGATGGGAAGTGGGTTTCAGGCTCTGCCACGATTGACGTCACCAACCCCGTCGATGAGAGCGTGATCGGCACCGTGCCGAAATTGGGCGCGGCCGAAACCCGCCAGGCGATCGAGGCCGCCCAGCGCGCCCAGAAGGAGTGGGCCAAGAAGACCGCCAAGGAGCGCGCCGCCATTCTCCGCAAGTGGTTCAACCTGATGATGGAGAACCAGGAAGACCTGGCCCAGATCATGACGGCGGAGCAGGGCAAGCCCTTGGCCGAGTCGCGCGGCGAAGTGGCCTATGGCGCCTCTTTCATCGAGTTCTTCGCGGAAGAGGGCAAGCGCATCTACGGCGAGACGATCCCGTCTCCCTGGCCGGCGGCCCGCATGGTCGTCATCAAGCAGCCGGTGGGTGTGGTGGCCGCCATCACCCCGTGGAACTTCCCCAACGCCATGATCACCCGCAAGGCTGGCCCGGCGCTCGCCGCCGGGTGTGCTTTCGTCTGCAAGCCCGCCAACGAGACGCCGTTTTCCGCCCTGGCACTTGCCGAACTCGCGGAACGCGCCGGCGTTCCGGCAGGCGTATTCTCGATCCTCACCGGCGTCTCCCGCGAGATCGGGGCCGAGATGACCTCGAACCCAATCGTGCGCGCCCTGACTTTCACGGGCTCCACCGAGGTGGGCCGCGTGCTCATGGCCCAGTGCGCCCCCACCATCAAGAAGGTGGGCCTCGAACTCGGCGGCAACGCACCCTTCATCGTGTTCGACGACGCCGATCTCGATGCCGCGGTGCAGGGTGCCATGATGTCGAAGTATCGTAACGCTGGCCAGACCTGCGTCTGCGCCAACCGCATCCTGGTGCAGGACGGCGTCTATGACGCCTTTGCCGAGAAGCTTGCCGAGGCGGTGAAGAAGCTCAAGGTGGGCGACGGCACGGAGCAGGGCGTCACCACCGGTCCACTCATCAACAAGGCCGCCATCGCCAAGGTGCAGGAGCACATCGAAGACGCGGTGAAGAAGGGCGCCAAGCTGGTGATCGGGGGCAAGTCGCTGGGCGGCAACTTCTTCGAGCCCACGCTGATCCGCGACGTGACTGCGGAGATGGCCGTGGCCCGCGAAGAGACGTTCGGCCCGGTGGCGCCGCTGTTCAGGTTCAAGACCGAGGATGAGGCGATCGCCATGGCCAACAACACCGAGTTCGGTTTGGCCTGCTACTTCTATTCGCGCGACATCGGCCGCGTGTGGCGCGTTGCCGAGGGCCTGGAATACGGCATGGTGGGCATCAACGAGGGCATCATCTCGACGGCCGAGGCGCCCTTCGGCGGCGTCAAGGAATCGGGTCTTGGCCGCGAGGGTTCGCACCACGGGGTCGAGGAATACCTGGAGATGAAATACATGCTGATGGGTGGGCTCAACAAGTGACGGCAGACCAACAGAAGAAGGCCGCGGCGGTCGCGGCGCTCGATTACATCCAGCCGGGCATGAAGGTGGGGCTGGGAACCGGTTCCACCGCCAATCACTTCATCACCGCGCTGGCCGACAAGGCCCGGGCCGGGTTCGACGTCGAATGCGTGGCCACCTCGAAGCAGAGTTTCGAGCTGGCCAGGCGACTGGGCCTCAAGCTCACGACGCTGGAGCAGCAGCCGCGCCTTCACGTCACGGTCGATGGCGCCGACGAGTTCGACGGCAATTTCCAGCTCATCAAGGGCGGGGGCGGCGCCCTGCTGCTCGAGAAGATCGTGGCATCCTCGTCGCGCTTCATGATCGTCATCGCCGACCAGTCGAAGAAGGTCGAGACTTTGGGCAAGTTCCCACTTCCCGTCGAGGTCGTGCCGTTCGGCGTCAATGCCACGGCCTGGAAGATCGAGCGTGCACTGCGCATCCTAAACCTTCAGGGCAAGCTGGTGCTCCGCCTCAAGGAGGGCAAGCCGTTCGTGACCGACAGCGGCAACGCCATCATCGACGTGTCGATCGGCGCCATCCCCGATCCCAACCGGCTCGACAACCTCCTCAGCATTATTCCGGGCGTCGTCGATCACGGCCTGTTCATCGACATCTGCGGCATCGTGCTCATGGGCACGGATGAGGGTGTCAGGACGCTCCGCAAGGAATGAGCGGCTTCGACTACGATCTGTTCGTGATCGGGGCGGGCTCCGGCGGGGTCCGCGCCGGCCGCATCGCGGCGCGCTACGGCGCCAAGGTCGCCGTGGCCGAGGAATACCGCGTCGGCGGCACCTGCGTCATCCGCGGCTGCGTGCCGAAGAAGCTCTTCGTCTACGCCTCGAAATTCGCCGAGGAATTCGAGGATGCAGTGGGTTTCGGCTGGGCCTCCGAGAAGGTCTCATTCGACTGGGCGAGCCTCGTCGAGAACAAGGATCGGGAGATAGACCGGCTGAACAAGGCCTATATCCGCAATCTCGAGGCGGCGGGCGCCGAACTGATCCAGGAACGCGCCACGGTGGCCGATCCTCACACGGTGCTGCTCGCATCCGGCCGCAAGCTCACGGCGCTTTACATTCTCGTGGCCACGGGGGCGACGCCGTTCGTGCCCCGCCACCTTCCCGGCCACGAACTCGCCATCACCTCGAACGAGGCCTTTCACCTGGAACGGCTACCCTCGCGCATCGTGATCGTCGGCGGTGGCTATATCGCCGTCGAGTTCGCGGGCATCTTCTCGGGTCTGGGCGTCGAGACCGTGCTCGTCTGCCGCGGCGAGCAGATCCTGCGGGGTTTCGACGACGACATCCGCAACCATCTCGCCGGCGAGATGAAGAAGAAGGGCATCGAGATCCGCACCCAGGCGAACGTCGCCTCGATCGAACGTTCCGGCGACGGCGTTCGCGTGGGCTTGAACGATGGCGCCCGCTTCGGTGCGGGCCAGGTGATGTTCGCAACGGGCCGCATTCCCAACGTGCTGGGGCTCGGTCTCGAGAATGCGGGCGTCGAGCTGACGCCGCACATGGCGGTGAAGGTCGACTCCCTGTCGCGCTCGTCCGTGCCCTCGATCTATGCCGTGGGCGACGTCACGAACCGCGTCAACCTGACGCCCGTGGCGATCCGCGAGGGCCATGCCTTTGCCGACACGGTGTTCGGCGGCAAGGAAGTGAAGGTCGATCACGCGCTCATCCCCACCGCCGTCTTCTCCCAACCCGAGATCGGAACTGTCGGCCTCACTGAGGTGCAGGCCCGCCAGGGCTACCGTGCGGTCGACATCTACAAGACAAGCTTCCGCCCGATGAAGCACACGCTTTCCGGGAGGGACGAGCGCATGCTGATGAAACTCGTGGTGGATGGCGAGTCGGACCGAGTGCTGGGCTGCCACATCTGCGGCCCGGATGCCGGCGAAATGGCCCAGCTTCTCGGCATCGTCGTGCGCATGGGGGCGAAGAAATCGGATTTCGATGCCACCATGGCCGTCCACCCCACCGCTGCCGAGGAGCTGGTGACGCTCCGGGAGAAGTGGACGGGCTGAGCGGGCCCTCTTGCCCTACTGGTCAAGGACCTCGAAATGCGCCTCGGTCGTGATGCCGTTGTTGATCGGCAGCATGTCCTGGGGGCAGGCGGAGAACACCACGATCGCATCCATCTCTGCGCGGAACACCACGTAGTCACCCGGCTTGCACAGGCAATTGCCCCATTCCAGGCTGCCGTCCTGCTTCCAGGGAATGTTCATGAACAGGTTCAGCGAGTCTGGCGTGTAGGGGATGCAGAAGCCGAGCTCCGCCAGCCCTGCATGCATGTTGTCGCGGCAATTATCGTGATAATGGGTGCAGCCGAGCAGGCCATAGCGCTCGTTGTCACAAGGCGCGATCAGCGTGTCGTGGCGGCCGGGGCTTGCGTCCTTGGTGAAGGTGAGGATCGGACGGCGGCGGTTGGTTATCATCTTGTCGCCCTCCACCGGGAAGAGCCGGGTCCAGAAGGCGCGGCAATGCTCCATGCCCATGTATTCCCTCAGGTCGCCGGCATTGAAGGCCCAGAAATCGACGACCTGGTTGCCGTGGGTGTTGATCACCTTCACGGATTGGCCCTTGTTGAGGCGCACCGCCTTGCCGCGGCGGGCGGGAATGGTCTGGAGCGTGGTCACGGGGGTCCTCCTGCAATCTTCTTCCCGGCATCCATAGTCAAAATCGGGCCGGGCAGCCAGCCCGGGCAAACGCCATGCTCGGTTGCGGGGTAGGAATGGCGGGCTTTATCGGCGTGGAAAACCTGCTAGAAGCCCCGCCAAACCCGATTGGACCGAGCCTGCCCATGGACGACAAGCCGCAGAAGACCGACCGCTACCGCGACACAGTGTTCCTGCCCAAGACCTCCTTCGCCATGAAGGCCGGGCTGCCGCAGAAGGAGCCCGAGCTTCTGAAGCGCTGGGAGGCGATGGACCTCTACGGAAGCTTGCGCCGGCAGAGCGCCGGCCGCCCGAAATACGTGCTGCATGACGGTCCGCCTTACGCCAACGGGCACCTTCACATCGGCCACGCGCTGAACAAGATCCTGAAGGACATCGTGACCCGCTCCCGTCAGATGCAGGGCTTCGACTCGAACTATGTGCCGGGATGGGACTGCCACGGGCTTCCCATCGAATGGAAGATCGAGGAACAGTACCGTGAGAAGGGCCGCAACAAGGACGACGTGCCGATCAACGACTTCCGCAAGGAATGCCGCGCCTTCGCCGAACACTGGATCGATGTGCAGCGCGAGGAGTTCAAGCGCCTCGGCGTCACAGGCGACTGGGACAATCCCTATCTCACCATGAACTTCCGCGCCGAGGCGCTGATCGCCGCGGAGTTGCTGAAATTCGCCGCTTCCGGCCAGCTCTACCGCGGCTCGAAGCCCGTCATGTGGTCGGTGGTGGAGAAGACGGCGCTCGCCGAAGCCGAGGTCGAATACCAGGACTATCAGTCCGACATGATCTGGGTGAAGTTCCCGATCCAAGAAATCGGTGTGAATTCTTATCAGCGTACGCCGGTCGGCTCCAGTAGCGTCGACTTCGTCGCAAGACTTCAGTCGGCGAGTGTTGTTATCTGGACCACCACACCTTGGACAATTCCAGGTAATCGCGCCATCAGCTTCTCATCCAAGATATCGTACGGTCTGTATGAGGTAACAGCAGCACCAGAAGGTAATTGGGCCAAGGTCGGTGATTGTTACGTTCTCGCTGATCGCCTTGCTGAAGAAGTGATGACTGCTGCCAAAGTCGAAGGGTTTGTGCGTCTTGGAGACGTGAATCCTTTGGGCATGATCTGTGGTCATCCGCTCTTTCATCTGGGTTATGATTTCAAAGTGCCATTGCTCAACGGTGATCACGTCACAGATGACACTGGTACAGGCTTCGTACACACGGCACCGGGGCATGGTGCGGATGACTACAACATTTGGGTAGCTAGTGAGTCTTACTTGAAGGACAAGGGCATCTCTACGGCGATTCCCTTCACAGTTGATGCAGATGGGTTCTTCACCAAGGACGCGCCCGGCCTCACGGGAAGGCGCGTGATTACTGATAAGGGTGAAAAGGGTGATGCCAACGGTGCGGTGATCAACGAGTTGGTTCCACCGGGCGCCCTCATCGCGCGTGGCCGCCTGAAGCACCAGTATCCGCATTCATGGCGCTCGAAGAAGCCCATCATCTTCCGCAATACGCCGCAATGGTTCATCTCGATGTCGAGCCACGGCCTGCGCGACATCGCCCTGAAGGCGATCGACGGGACGCGGTTCTTCCCCGCGGCAGGCCAGAACCGGCTGCGCGCCATGATCGAGCAGCGGCCGGACTGGGTGATCTCGCGCCAGCGCGCCTGGGGCGTCCCGATCGCCGTCTTCGTCAACCGCGAAACGGGGGAGATCCTGAACGATCCGGAGGTTAACGCCCGCATCGTCGAGGCCTTCACCGCGGAGGGGGCCGATGCGTGGTTCGACGAAGGCGCCGCCCAGCGCTTCCTCGGCAACGACTATTCGATTCTCGAGTGGGAACAGGTGAGGGACATCCTCGACGTCTGGTTCGACTCGGGCTCGACGCACGCCTTCTGCCTCGAGCAGCGGCCGGACCTCAAATGGCCGGCCGACCTCTATCTCGAAGGCTCGGACCAGCATCGCGGATGGTTCCACTCCTCCCTTCTGGAATCCTGCGGCACGCGGGGCAGGGCGCCGTATGACGCGGTGCTGACGCACGGCTTCGTGGTGGCCGAGGACGGCCGCAAGATGTCGAAGTCGCTGGGCAACATCGTCACCCCGCAGGACGTGATCAGGCAATCGGGTGCGGACATCCTGCGCCTCTGGGTGGCCTCCGCCGACTATGCCGAGGACTTGCGCCTCGGCCCGGAAATCCTCAAGACCAACGTCGAAGCCTATCGCAAGCTCCGCAACACCATGCGCTACATCCTCGGCGCCGTGGATGGCCTCCATGACTGGGAGTTCGTGCAGGCGACGGAGATGCCGGAGCTCGAGCGCTACATCCTGCACCGCCTGCACGCGCTCGAGAGCCAGGTGCGCCAGGCCTATGAGGTGTTCGACTACAAGCGGCTCTTCGCGCTCCTCACCAACTTCATGACGGTCGATCTCTCCGCCTTCTATTTCGACATCCGGAAGGACTCGCTCTATTGCGACGCGTGGTCGAGCCTGCGCCGCCGCGCTTGCCGCACCGTGATGGACCAGCTCTTCCACTGCCTCACTACATGGTGGGCGCCGGTCCTCGCCTTCACCATGGACGAGGTGTGGCTCGCTCGTTTCCCGGGCGAAGGCTCCTCCGTGCACCTGATGCAGTTCGCAAGATGCCCGGAGGAATGGGCCGCACCTGAGCTGGCCGCCAAGTGGGACAAGATCCGCGACGTGCGCTCGGTGATCACCGGCGCCCTCGAAATCGAGCGGCAGGTGAAGAAGACCATCGGCTCGGCCCTGGAAGCGGCGCCCGAGGTCCATGTCTCCGATCCGGAACTCCTCGCCGCGCTGGACGGTGTCGATCTCGCCGAAATCTCCATCACCTCGGGTGCCACGCTGATCGAAGGCGAAGGTCCGGCCGATGCTTTCCGACTGGATTCCGTGAGGGGAGTGGCAGTCGTGTTCCGGCCGGCCGAGGGCCGAAAGTGCGCCAGGTCGTGGAAGATCACGCCCGATGTGGGCAGCGATCCGGAATTCCCGGATATCACGCCTCGCGATGCCGAAGCCGTCCGCGAGTGGCAGACGCGATTCGGCAAGACCGTCTGATGAAGGTCAGGCTCTGGAGCCCGCTGGCGCCTCTTGCCCTCGGCCTCGCTTCGCTCGTCTTCGGCATCGACCAGGCGCACAAATGGTGGATGATCGAGGTATTCGGCATCGCCGAGAGGTCTCCGGTGCGGGTCACCTCCTTCTTTGACCTCGTGATGGTGTGGAACAGGGGCGTGTCCTACGGCCTCTTCACCACCCACACACAGGAAGTCCTGATCGCGATGAGTCTCGCCATCTCGGCCGTGCTTTGGCTCTGGGCCTGCCGGGCGGAGCGGGCCTTCACCGCCGCTGCCCTGGGCCTCGTCATCGGCGGTGCTCTGGCCAATGCCTTGGACCGGGCGCTGCGCGGTGCCGTGGCCGACTTCTTTCACTTTCATTATCAAGGGTTTAGCTGGTATGTCTTCAACCTCGCCGATGTCGCCATCGTTGCCGGCGTGGCGCTGCTGATGTATGAGGCTGTGTTCATGGGCGAAGCGGCCGAACGCCGTGGAAAAGCCTGATTCCGGCGGCACTAACAGGTGCGGATTGCAATAAGGGTGTCTGGATGAAGCCTGCCGTAGTTTCAGCGTTGCTCGGTCTCATGGCGATCGGCCTGACGGGCTGCGGAAGCGCGATGCGTGATTATCTGGAGAAGGAAACGCCACCCCAGTCGGCGGCGATCCGCCAGGACTTGAGCATGCCGCCGGATCTCCGCCTGCCGCCGCCCGGCACCACCGCGCCAGCACCCGATCCAGGGGCCGTGGCAGCGACCACTTCGACCGCCGCCCTCACTGCACCCCCGTCCGAGGAGGCATCCGCCGCCAAGACGGCCGCTCCCGCGGCTCCGGCGGCCGGTAGCAACACCGCGGCAGACGACGTCTATACCCGCGCCGGAATCTCGGTTTACAAGGCCGATGGAACGAAGAAGTCGGATGCCGAGCTCCGCCGCGAGCTCCAGGAGTATTACCTCGCCCAGAAGAAGGCGAAGAACCCGAACTACGGCACCGTGTTCAATATCGGCAACATCTTCAAGGACGAATAGCTGCCGGCGCTGCCGTCTGGCGCCCGCTTCCCCGCACCGCCGGAAGGATGGTCATGACCCTGTTCAAGCGATTGATGCCCCTTGTCGTCGCACTGCTGGCCGCTGCGGCGCCGGCGCGTGCGCTCGATATCGATGTTACCTCCTTCACTCTCGGCAACGGCATGCAGGTGGTCGTCATTCCCGACCACCGCGCGCCCGTGGTCACCCACATGGTCTGGTACAAGGTGGGTGCCGCCGATGAGCCGCAGGGAAAGGCCGGCATCGCGCACTTGCTCGAGCACTTGATGTTCAAGGGCACGCCGAAATATCCGGACGGCGCCTTCACCCGCATTGTCAGGGCCAATGGTGGCGATGAAAACGCTTTCACTTCACAGGATTACACCGCCTATTTCCAGCGGGTGATGAAGGACAGACTTCCGCTGGTCATGGAGCTCGAGGCCGACCGCATGCAGAATCTCGTCCTCACCGACGAGAACGTGCTTCCCGAGCGTGCCGTCGTCCAGGAGGAGCGCCGCGAGCGCACCGAGAACGAACCTCGGGGGCTCCTCGCCGAACAGCTCGATGCCGCGCTCTATCTCGCCCACCCCTATGGAAAGCCGGTGATCGGCTGGATGTCGGAAGTGGCCCAGCTCACCCGGCAGGACGCGCTCGACTTCTACGCCGCACATTACGAGCCCGGCAACGCCATCCTGATCGTGGCAGGCGACGTCACGCCGGAAGAGGTGAGGACGCTGGCCGAGCGTCACTACGGCCCGCTGCAGAACAGGCGTCCGGTGGCGGAACGCCGCCGCACACCCGAGCCGCCGCCAAACGCCGAGCGCCGCGTCATCATGCGGGACGCCCGGGCGAGCTCGCCCAGCTGGCAGCGCGAATATCTCACGGCGTCTGCCCGCGATCTGCCGCAACGCGAGGAGCTGGCGCTGTCGCTCCTTGCGGACGTCGTCGGCGGCGGCAGCGAGAGCCGGCTGCACCAGGCGCTGGCGCTGGAGAAGAAGCTCGCCGCCTATACCGGCGCGTGGTTCAACGGCGATAATCTCGATCACGGCAGCTTCGGCATCTATGCTGCGCCCAACGGCGGCGTCACGGTCGAGGCGGTGGAAAAGGCCGTCGACGAGATCCTCGACGACGTCATCGCGGAGGGCATCACCCAGGAAGAGCTCGACCGCAGCCGCAACAGCGTAGTGGCGGGCGCCGTCTACCTGCTCGACTCGCAGGACGCCCTCGCCCGCATGTTCGGCTCCGCACTCACCACGGGGCAGACCATCGAAGACGTCCTGAACTGGGAGCGGGACATCAACCAGGTTACGGTGGAGGACGTGAACCAGGCGGCGCGAAAGGTGCTGGAGCGCCGGGCGTCCGTCACGGGCATTCTCCTGCCCGAAGCCACCGTCCAGTGAGGAACGGGCCCGTCATGCTGCATGTCCTCCACAGAATCGTCTTCGCCACGGTCTTCGCCGTCGTGTTCTCCGCGGCGGCACAGGCCTTCGCCATCCAGGAAGTCAGGAGCCCCGGCGGTATCACGGCCTGGCTCGTCGAGGAGAAGGCCATTCCGCTTTTGGCAATGAACTTCTCCTTCCGGAGTGGCAGTGCCGAGGACCCGCCCGGCAAGGAGGGCGTCGCCGAGTTCCTGACCGGCATGATGGACGAGGGTGCCGGCGACATCCTCTCGCGGGATTTCCAGAGAAGGCGGGAGGAGCTCTCCTTCCGCATGTCCTTCGATGCCGGAAAGGATTTCTTCGAAGGCAGCTTCCAGACGCTGACCCGCAACCGGGAGGCCTCGCTCGAACTGCTGCGCCTTGCCGTCACTTCGCCCCGCTTCGACGCGGAGCCGCTCGAACGCGTGCGCCAGCAATTCCTGCTCAATGTGCGCGAGAAGGAACAGGACCCGCAAACCATCGCCTGGCGCGCCTGGATGGGCGAGATGCTGCCGGGCGACACCTACGCGCGCGATGGGGAGGGCACCGAGGCGACGATGAGCGCCATGACGGCGGAGGACCTCCGCGCCGCCCACCGCCGCATTTTCAATCGCGCCACGCTGCAGGTGGCCGTGGTGGGCGACATCACTGCCGCCGAACTGGGGCCGCTGCTGGACAAGGTCTTCGGTGGCCTCCCCTCGGCATCGGGAGGCAAGCCCCTTCCGCCCGCCGCGCCCGCGCAGGGGCCCAAGCTGCGCGTCATCCCGCATGACATGCCGCAGAGCGTGATCGTTTTCGGCCATGAGGGCATACTGCGCGAGGATAAGGATTTCATCCCCGCCTACGTCATGTCTGAAATCCTGGGCGGCGGCGGCCTCAGCTCGCGCCTTTCGGAGGAGATTCGCGAGAAGCGTGGCCTCACCTATGGCGTGGGCTTCGGGCTGTCGCCCATGCAGCGCGTGGGCCTCTATACCGGCATGCTGCAGACGGGCAACGAGACGGCGGCGGAGGCGCTGGCCGTAACCCGCGAGGTGCTGGCCAGGATGGCGGAGGAGGGGCCCACCCAGGCCGAGCTCGACGAAGCCAAGACCTATCTTACCGGCTCCTACGCGCTGCGCTTCTCGAGCAATGCTCGGATCGCGAACCAACTCCTGGGCCTTCAGCAGCAGGATCTCGGCATCGACTACGTCGAGAAGCGCAACGCCATGATCGAGGCGGTGACGCTGGAGCAGGTGAAAGCGCAGGCCAGGCGCCTGCTTCACCCGGACAGGCTGATCGTCACGGTCGTGGGTCAGCCCAAGGGCATAAACTAGGCCGCCTTCCTTCCCTCTCTTGGGAAGCAGGAAGCAGCTCTGAGGCGATTGCGATCTGGTTCACATTGAAGGAGGTCATGTGATGAGGCCGAGCGCTTCTCCGAGCCAGCTGTCGAGATCCCGATCGAGTTCATCCCTGCACTCGTCCAGGCCGTGCCGGCAACGCGGGTAGAGAATGATCTGCCTCGGTTGTCCCGCGCATCCGTAAAGCTCCTCCGAGCAGGCGGGCGGCAGCACTTCGTCTGCCTCCCCGTGGATGAGGAGAAGCGGTCGGGGTGAGAGTTGGGCTACCGCGCTGGCCCCAGCAAACTGGCTGCTCAGGGCCGCAACCGCTAAGACGGATGGTGACACTGCTCCTGCCGAGATCACCACCGCGCCTCCGAAGGAGTGCCCTACGAGCACGACACGCCGCTTGCCCTCTTCCTCCAGCCAGCGGAGACCCGTGAGGACGTCCATCACGCAGTTCGTGAGTTGACCGGGCCGACGATAGTCGAGCTCCAGGGAGGCTACACCACGCTTTTGCAGCCGCTCGCCCAACCGGCTGTAGAGCCCACCTGCAGGCCCCCCGAACCCGCCATCTGCGCCGAAGACCCACAGCACGGCCGCATCGCCTCCTGCGGCGCGGAAACGGCATTCGATATCGCCCATGGTGGTGGCGAGCCGCACCCTCTCAAGCGCAGGTCCCTCCGGCATTCGCTCGGCGGCAAGGAGGCTTACAACGGCACCATGCATGGGTGGAGAACTCATCATCGGGCGGAGCGTTCCACTTCGGCGCGCAGGGAGTGCCACGGGAACCGAGCTCGAACCTGAACAGAATAGGCCTGCAGGCGTTGCATTCCAGAACCCAGCCGCACCGGGTGCAGCAGAGACCGCGATGAGGTGACGCATGGAAACGCGGTGGCATCTCCAACCAGGCCGGTGGTTTCGCACCGCACGAGCTTCCAGTCGCCAGGAAGAGGAAAGACCCTGCAGAGATGATCTGCAGGGTCTCCGGCAACGGCAGGTCAGTCGCGTGACCGTCCTCTTGAGGGAATGACGGCATTTGAGCCAAGTTCCCGGCGCACAGCCGAAGAATCTTCTGCTCCCCTCGCTTCCCGTATTCAGTTCAGTTCCGCTGGAGCGATAAGCCTGCGATACTCATCTTCGGCATGTCCGTAGGATGCGCCGGCAAGCGCCTCGAGGCCATGGCGGTCCAGGACCTGCATGTTGCCGCGGGTGGCACGGACCAGATGCCTGCTCTCCAGCGCGTGTACGGCCTCGGTCACGCTGGGGCGCCGCACCGCCAGCATCAGCGCCATGAAATCATGGGTCATCGAAAAACTGAAGACGTCGAGCCGATCGTGACACATCAGGATCCAGCGCGCGAGGCGCTCTTCGATCGTGTACGAACTGTTGGCCAGGACGGTGCTCGCCATTTGGACCATGAAGGTGTGGGCGAAGCGCAGTACGGCGGAGCGAAAGGGCGGCATCGTCTCGCATGCGTGCCGGAATTGCGGCGCGGGAAGGCGCAAGGCGCGGCCGGATGCCTGCGAGATCAGCAGGAAGGGGCTGCGATCCGACAACAGGGCGATCCACACGCCCACACATCCCTCCCGCCCGACCAGCCCGGCCTCCACACTGTTGTCGCGTTCGAACATGGCGACGGTTGAGAACAGGCCGCTGAGCGGAAGGTAGCAGAATTCCGTGGTCTGCCCCGGTTCACCGATCCTGTCGCGGATTGTCACTTCGACGAGTTCCAGCTGCGGAGCGAGGTTCTCCAGGTCGCTCGGCGGGATCGCCGCAAGCAGACCGTTTGTCGAGTACCGGTGTGGATCGAAAGCCATGAAACTCCTCGCTTTCCGGGGCGGGAGTATCACCGTGATCTCTCAGCCGGCTGCGCCCTGGCCAACTGCAGCCGATAGGCGCAGAACTGCCAGCGTGCCCGTGGGTTCCGCCAGCGACCTCGTGCCGGCGGTGAACGTACGGCACCGAACGGAATCTGGAATGGTCGCCCGCTGCGATGTATGCGACCCATGGGGCTGCGCTTAGACAGCCGTCAGCAGCTGGCCGGGCGATCATGAAGAACGACCGAATTCCGATCCTCCAGCACATTTCCCGCAGCGTGCGGGACGGCGTGGCCGTGGACGTCTACGCCCTCGTACGGGAACTGCAAGATGCCTTCCCTTCGACATCCGAGGAAGAGCTCGAGCGCGCCATCAGCGAGGAGGTGGCGAAGGCATGCGGGAGCGCCATTTGGGACAGGCGGCCCCGGTAATCCGGTAGCCGCCGCCGTTTCTCCCAGCACCCCCGAACGCAGCGCTTAGGCCCAGTGAGCGCTCGTGACAAAAGCCCGGCGAGTGCTTGGAGCACTCGCCGAGCAAGGTCACGTGGCAGGGACGGCGATTGTGCCACGGGAACCTCATTCTGAACTCAGATCCGGGCCGATTGTTTCACTTCTGCACGAAAGTATTCTTGGCCAGCTGCAGAGCAGCACTGCGGCGCATCGTTTCTCTTGCAGTATCTATCGAACTGTTTGGCCAGGAAGTTCATGATTGCCAGCGCCGGGCGGCCAGAACCTGGTCGGCATGCGGGTGTTCGTCGAGGCGGCTCTCGTGCGCCATGCCGCCAAGCACGCGACACCCCGGGACATCGGCGAACTGCGCGACGCGCTCGAGGCGAACCGCGCGGCAATCGCTCGCCAGGAACATGCGCGCGAAGTTTTGGAAACTGCTCATCCTCCGCGTCGCGAGCATGATGCCGAAGGTGTTCCTCCAGCCTGGCGATGAGCTGCATGAACTGCGTGCTGGCAACATCAGCGCGTTCGATCTCCTTCATCACTCTCACGATCTCACCGTGCTCCTCCTCTTCGTGGGCGACTTCCTCTTCACCCTCGGGCACGTGATCCTCGATCGCGGGGTAGACATACATCTCCTCGGCCACGGCATGGCGCATGATCTCCGCGATAAGCGTATCGGCAAGGTCACGCGCACTGGACGGATCGGAACTTTGCCGGATGGCATCGATCAATTGCATCATCTCGCGATGATCGGCGGCGAGAATGGTGATGACGTGAGTTTCGGCCGAAGACATGGTCTTGTCCTCCGAAGATGCGGTCGAGGCACGCGCTGTGCTGATCAATTTACGAGGCACTGATCCATTCCGTTCAGTCGCCCTCGAGCTTTCCAGCCATCTGGCAACAGAGCGTGGCTGCAGCTGAACACAACCAGTAAATCGAGGGCCAGCCAGCTCCCCGACGCCGACGGCCCGGATATTCACCTGGCGCCTTCTCCTGTTTCCCTCCGCCGCACGGGGGCGCTAATCTCCCGCCATGCGAATCCGCCGCCTTTCAGAGGGAACCGTCAACCGCATCGCCGCGGGCGAAGTGATCGAGCGGCCGGCGAGCGTCGTCAAGGAACTCGTTGAGAACGCCATAGACGCCGGCGCCCGCCAGATCGACGTCGCCTTCCGGGGCGGGGGCAAGAGCTTGATCCGCGTCTCGGACGATGGCATCGGCATGGGCCTCGAAGACCTCGCCCTGGCCGTCGAGCGTCACGCCACCTCGAAGCTTGCGGACGACGACCTGATCGACATCCGCTTCCTCGGTTTTCGAGGCGAGGCTCTGCCCTCGATCGGCGCGGTGAGCCGGCTTGCAATCCTGTCAAGACCGCGCGGCGGTGGCGATGCCCATGTGATCGCCGTCGAGGGCGGCTCACTCGTGCCGCCACGCCCCGCCGCCCTCAGCCAGGGCACCGAGATCGAGGTGAAGGACCTGTTCTTCGCGACACCCGCCCGGCTCAAGTTCCTGAAGGCGGACCGCACCGAAACGGCCGAAGCCGCCGAGGTGGTCCGCCGCATGGCGCTCGCCCATCCGGAGACCGGCTTCTCCTTCGCCACCGAAGAGCGCCGCCTCCTCGATGTTCCCAGGGGCGAAAGCGAGGAGACGCGCATTCGCCGCATCATGGGCGCGGAATTCATGGAGAATGCCGTTCCCTTCGAACTGGCGCGCGAAGGGGTGCGAGTCCACGGCCATGCCGGGCTTCCAACCTTCTCGCGCAACACGACTGCCCAGCAATACATGTTCGTCAACGGCCGCAGCGTGCGGGACAAGCTCATCGCCGGCGCCATCCGCGGCGCCTACGCGGACCTGATGCCGGCAGGCCGCTATCCCGCCCTCGTGCTGTTCCTCGATTGCCCTCCGGACCGGGTGGACGTGAACGTCCATCCCGCCAAGGCCGAGGTCCGCTTCCGCGACCCAGGCCTGGTGCGCGGCGTCATCGTCAGCGCCATCCGGGAGGCGCTGGGCCGCCGGCGCGCGCCCGATACCGGTCTGGCGCGGCAGACCGTATCGAGTTTCCGGCCGGTCATGCCGCAATCGGCGTTCCGGCCGAGCCTGGCGGAAGCGCAGGCCGCCTTCGGCATGAACCTGCCGCCCGCGCCAATGCCTGCGCCCGGCGAGGCGCCGCTCCCCGATTATCCGCTTGGCCAGGCCCGCGCCCAGCTCCACGACAACTACATCCTCGCGCAGACGAGAGACGGCTTCGTGCTGGTCGACCAGCACGCCGCGCACGAGCGCCCCGTCTCTGAGCGTCTGAAGCGCGAACGCAACAAGCGCGGCGTTGAAACCCAGCCGCTCCTGGTGCCCGAGGTGGTCGACCTCGACCCCGTGCAGGTCGAGCGCATCGCGGCCGCCGCGGAAGTGCTGGCGCAAGGGGGCCTTGTGGTCGAGCCCTTCGGCGAGGGCGCCGTCATCGTGCGCGAGGTGCCCGCCGCCATCGGACGAGCCGACATCGCCGGCATCCTTCGCGACGTGGCGGACGAGCTGTCTGAACTCGGCGTTTCGACCAGCCTCGAGGAGCGCATCAACCACGTGCTGGCCACCATGGCCTGCCACCACTCGGTGCGCTCCGGCCGCAAGCTCCGCCCGGAGGAAATGAACGCCCTGCTGCGCGAGATGGAGGCTACCCCCAACTCCGGCCAGTGCAACCACGGCCGCCCCACCTTCATCGAGCTGAAGCTCGCCGACATCGAGAAGCTGTTCGGAAGGCGCTAGCCGCCCGGTGGCGCGATTAGCCCGCCTCGCTCACCTTGTACTGCGCCCTCTCCAGCCAGGCCGGATCGATCTCGACACCCCAGCCCGGGGCATCCGTCACCTCGGCCCTGCCCTCTGAGATGCGGTAGGGATCGCCCCGGAACAGGCCATACTGCCACGGGTAGTAATCCTCCTCCTCGATCGAGAACTCGAGATATTTCCCGGCATTCGGAATGGCGCGGAGCAGATGCATCGTGCACATGGTGACGAGCGAAAGGTTCGCCGCATGCGGCGTCACCGGAAGCCCGGCCTTTTCCGCCATTTGGCAGACGCGGAGCGTGCGCAGCATACCCCCCATGTACATCACGTCGGGCTGCACCACATCCACCGCGCGCATGCCGATCATCGTCTCCCAGGCGGTGAACTCGCAGTCCTGCTCGCCGCCGGTGACGTCGATCGACAGCGCATCCGCCACCTGTTTCGTCTGGGCGAATTCCCAGTAGGGGCAGGGCTCCTCGAAGTGGCCGATGCCCTCCGCCTCGAGGAGGCGCCCCACCTCGATGGCGCGTTTTGGCGAATAGCAGGAATTGGCATCGACCAGCTTGGCGACGCCGTTGCCCAGGGCGCGCGAGACGGTGGGCACGATTTCCTCCGTGCGGCCCGGCCATTCATCCCTGTCGCGCCCGCATTCCGCACCCACCCGCCACTTGAAGGCGTCGAATCCCTTCTCGTCGCGAAGGCGGCAGAGCCGCTTTGCTTCGTCCTTCGGCGTGATGTCGCGCTTCATCGAGGAAGCATAGGCCCGGAGCTTGCCGGGGGTCCCGCCGAGGAGCGCCGTCACCGGCTTTCCCTCCAGCTTGCCCCTGAGGTCCAGCAGTGCTGTGTCCAGCCCCGTCGTGGCGCGCCTGAGGTAGGAGCCCGGATACTTGTGCTCGCGCTCGTTGATGATCTCGAGGGTGCCGGCGAAATCCAGCGCATCGGTGCCCAGCGCGTGGCGCGCCACCTGGCGGTGGAAGATCTCGCAGGTGATGTCGGCATTGTAGGTGGAGACCTGGCCCCAGCCCTGGTCGCCCGTGTCCGCGGTCACCCGCACGAACCCCACGAACTCGTTGCAGAACGTTTCGAGCTTGCGGATCTTCATGTATCCCCCTGACGGTAGAAGCGGATCGTGGTGTCGCCATAGCCGCGCTCGTCGATGAGCGTCAGCCCGGCAATGGCGGAAACCTCCGCCTTCTGGGCCTCCTCCAGCACCACGATGGCGCCGGGGTTGAGCCACTGGCCCGAAACCAGCGACAGGAGAGCCTTTTCGCCCAGCCCCTTGCCGTAGGGCGGATCGGCGAACACGAGGTCGAAACCGGGTTGCGGCGCGCAGGGTCCGAGATTGGTGGCATCGCGCCGCCAGATCTTGACGAGGCCGATCACCCCCAGCGCGTCCGCGTTCCTGCGGATCAGCCCCCTGGCTTCCGCGCTCTCCTCCACGAACTGGCAGAACCGCGCGCCGCGCGAGATGGCCTCGAGGCCCATCGCCCCCGTCCCCGCGAAGAGGTCGAGCACGCGGGCACCTTCGAGCGAGAGTCCCTCTATGCCATGGACCAGGATGTTGAAAACCGATTCCCGCACCCGGTCCGTCGTCGGCCGGGTGGACGATCCCTGCGGCGGCGCAATGCTGTGGCCTTTGAATTTTCCCCCGACGATCCGCATCTTGACCAGAAACCCCTGCTTGCCTCATCTGGCAGAATGCGGATGAAACTGCCAGAGCCAATGCGCATTGCCTTCGAGGAGGCCGAGGCGGCTGCCCGCCGGGGCGAAGTGCCCGTGGGTGCTGTGGTCGCCGACAAGGCGGGAAACGTCATTGCCCACGCCGGCAACCGCACTCTCGAACTGAAGGACCCTACCGCCCATGCCGAGCTGCTGGCCATCCGCGACGCGGCGAGGATCCTTGGCTCCGAAAGGTTGGTTGCCTGCGATCTCTACGTGACGCTCGAACCTTGCGCCATGTGCGCCGCCGCCATCTCCTTCGCCCGCATCCGCCGCCTCTATTTCGGGGCGGGTGACGAGAAGATGGGCGCCGTCGAGCATGGCAGCCGTTTCTTCGCGCAGGCGACCTGCCACCACGCGCCCGACGTCTACAGCGGCATCGGCGAGGACAAGGCCAGGACGCTCCTCAGGGAATTCTTCAAGGCCCGCCGCTAACCTAGCGCATTGATTCGCTTTTCGAGCTCCCGCTTCAGCTGGTCCTTGGCCGTGGTGGCGAGTTCCAGCACCTCCTTGATGCGGAAGAAGTCTCCGCCCCAGAACGAGTCGATGGCCGGCCGGATGTAGATGTCCGGCGGATTCATGGCCCGCCTGAGTCCCGCCACCTGGTGGAACAGGATGAAGAGCGAGCCCACGGCGAGCTCCATGTTGGAGCGGCTCGCGCCATTGGCGGCCCGCGGCCGCCCCGTCACGTCCACCGCCACCACGATGTCCATGCCCTGCCGCACGTGGTCGAAGGGCACGGGGTTGCTGACGCCGCCGTCGACATAGGTATGCCCGTCGTACTGCGGCCCCAGGATCACGCCCGGAATGGCGATCGAAGCCGCGATCGCCTTGACGAGAGAGCCAGACTCGATCACCCGCTCCTCCATCATGTCGAAGTCGGTGGCGATCACCTTGAAGGGGATCTGCAGGTCCTCGATGAGCTTGGGCAGCGTCTCGGGCAGCACGAGGCCGGCCAGCGTCTCGCCCTGGAAATGCAGCGAGGCGAGGCCCTTCATGGCCACCAGCTCGAAGGGCGAGACGCGCTTCTCTCCGAAGGCATAGCGCATCGCGGTGAGCCGGTTGGCCAGCAGCATCTCCGCCCGGGCGCGGATTTCGGCCGCACTCATCCCCCCGGCATAGGCCGAGCCGACCAGCGCGCCGATCGAGCAGCCGGCGATCACCGAGGGCTTGAGCCCCAGCTCGTCGAAAACCTCGAGCATGGGAATGTGGGCGAGGCCCCGGGCACTGCCGCCCCCCAGCGCCAACCCGATCGTGGGCGTGCTCATGCGCCGGCCTCCGTGGCGAAGCGCCAGGCAGTCTCCGCCAGCGGTCGCACCTGCTTCGCCATCGCCGTCGCATCGGCATTGGCCGCCGTGCCGTCGCGCACCCGGCCCAGTATGCCCTGCAGGATGGCGGCGAGGCGGAAAAAGTTGTAGGCCATGTAGATCGCGAGGTCGGGAATGCCGCTCCGGCCGGTGCGCCGGCAGTAATCCGCGATGTAGTCCGCGATGGCAGGAACGCCCGGGTCGTTTTCATGGCCGAGGAGCGAGCCCACACCGGCCCCCGTTTCCGAGACCGGCATGAACCACTGCATCAGGTGATAGGTGAAATCGGCCAGCGGGTCGCCGATGGTCGAAAGCTCCCAGTCAAGCACGGCGATGACGCGCGGTTCCGAGGGGTGGACGATGCAATTGTCGAGCCGGAAGTCGCCATGAACGATGGCGGCGCCGGAGTCCGCCGGGCAGGCTCCCGGCAGCCAGGCGATGAGCCGGTCCATCTCCGCGATCCTCTCGGTCTCCGAGGCGCGATACTGCTCGCTCCAGCGCCGGATCTGGCGCGCCACATAACCTTGCGGCTTGCCGAAATCGGCTAGGCCGAGCGCCTCGGGGTCGAACCCGTGCAGCCTGGCAATCGTGGAGTTGAGGGAGTCGAACAGGGCGGCCCTTTCCTCTCCGGGAACCCCAAGCGCATGCGGCTCCCAGAACACCCGGCCCGCGGCATGTTCCATGACGTAGAAGGGTGCTCCGATCACGCTGTCCTGGCCGCAGAGGTGGAGCGGCCGGGCCACGGGGAAGCCGCCACCCGCCAGCGCACTCGTCACCCGGAATTCGCGCTCGATGGCATGGGCCGAGGGCAGCAGCTTGCCGAAGGGCTTTCGCCGCAGCACGTAGGATTTCTCCGGCGTCGTGAGGCGGTAGGTAGGGTTCGACTGCCCGCCCTTGAAGCGCTCCAGGCTCAACGGCCCCGCGTAGCCCGGGAGATGACGGGCGAGATAATCCTCCAGCACCGCGGAGTCGATGTCCGCCGCCGTGGTGCCGGAAAAGGCCTGCTGCCGGTCAAGCCGCATGCGACCTCAGGAAGGGCAGCAGGGCGGCAAGGGTTTCTTCCGGGTTTTCCTCCGCCAGGAAGTGGCCGGACTCGATCTCACGGCCCTCGACGCTCGTGCACCATTCCCGCCATGTATCGAGCGGCCCATCCGTCTCGCCCGGAATTCCGGCATTGCCCCAGAGGGCAAGCGTGGGGCAGCCGATCCTCCGGCCTGCCTTGCGGTCTGCCTCGTCCGCCGCCAGGTCGGCAGTGGCGCCAGCGCGGTAATCGTTGCAGGTGGCGTGGATGTGATCGGGCGTCGCATAATGCAGGCGATACTCGGCCAGCGCCTCCTCGCTGAAGGCTGAGAGATCCTTCGATTTGGTCCAGCTGGCGAGGGTGTAATCCAGGTAGCCCACCGGGTTTTGCTCGATCAGCATCTCGGGCAGGGGGTGCGGCTGCGCGAGGAAGAGCCAATGATAGGTCTTCATCGCCAGCTTCACCGTGAAATTGTGCCACATCGCATGGGTCGGAACGATGTCGAGCACCGTGAGAGAAGTCACGGCCTGGGGGTGGTCCAGCGCCATGCGATAGCCGACGCGCGCCCCGCGGTCGTGCCCGGCGACGGCAAAGCGCGCATGGCCCAGCGCCTGCATCAGCCCGGCCAGGTCATTGGCCATCGCCCGTTTGGAATAGGCTTCGTTTCCAGCATCGTTGGGCGGGCAGCCAGAATAGCCATAGCCGCGAAGGTCCGGCATCACGCATGTGAAGTGCCGCATCAGTTCCGGTGCGATCCGGTGCCACATCGCGTGGGTCTGCGGGAAGCCGTGAACGAGCAGGAGGGGAGGGCCGGAGCCGCCGATCCGCGCGAATATCTCGACGCCCGCAATCTTCTGGCGATGCTCCACGGTGCCGGGGAAGAGATTGCCCATGAAGAGAGACTACATCTCCCAATCGAGGACTGCCAACCCCTCGAGCCCGCCTTCGAGCGCTTCCACGATCATCTTGCCCACCGCCTGGTGCTCCGGATGGGGGAGATAGGCGTCGCGCGCCGCGGCATCGATGAAGTCTACGGTGAAGCCGTGGCTGAAGCCCTTCTGCAGCCCTTCGGGCGAGTTGTCCGCGCCGCTGCTGATGGCGAGGATGCCCGGAATCCTGTCCTGCAGTTGCGTCAGCGCCTTGAAGATTGCCGCGACGTCCTGGTCCTTGCGGAAGCGGCAGAGCACGACATGGCGGATCATCGCGTCGCCTCCCGCTCGAGCGCTCGCCAGCCGATGTCGCGGCGGCAGAATCCTTCCGGCCAGTCGATGCGGTCGACGGCGGCATAGGCGCGCTCCTGTGCTTCCCTGACGCTGGCGCCGCGGGCGGTCACGTTCAGCACGCGCCCGCCATTGGCCACGATCGCGCCGTTCTTGAGCGCCGTGCCGGCGTGGAAGATCTCGACGCCTTCCATGGCGGATGCGCCTTCGAGACCGCGGATTTCGCTCCCCTTATGCGGTTCACCCGGATAGCCCCTGGCGCAGATGACGACGGTCAGCGCCACGTCGTCGAGCCAGCGCGCCGTCACCTTGTCGAGCGTACCGTCGCAGCAGGCGAGGAGCAGCGGGACGAGATCGTCCTTCAGCCGCATCATCAGCACCTGGGCCTCCGGGTCGCCGAAGCGGCAATTGTATTCGATGAGCTTGGGACCGCCCTTCGTCAGGATCAGCCCGGCATAGAGCACGCCCACGTAAGGCTGCCCCAGCTCCGCAAGGGCGCGGATCGTCGGCTTCACGATCTTCTCGAGCGCCTCCTCGCAGAGCGCTGGCGTCATGCAGGGGGCAGGGGAGTAGGCGCCCATGCCCCCGGTGTTTGGCCCGCTGTCGCCCTCGCCGACGCGCTTGTGGTCCTGTGCGGTGGCGAGCGGCAGGGCATTCCGGCCGTCCGTCAGCACGAAGAAGCTCGCCTCCTCGCCCTCGAGGAACTCCTCGATCACGCATTCCGCCCCGCCGAACTTGCCGGAGAAGATGTCCTCGACCGCCGCCCGCGCCGTCTCGATGTCCATGGCGACCGTGACGCCCTTGCCCGAGGCGAGGCCGTCTGCCTTGACGACGATGGGCGCGCCACGGGAGTCGAGATAGGCCAGGGCAGCCAACCTGTCGGTGAACCGCCCATAGGCCGCGGTCGGAATGCCGTGCCTGGCGCAGATGTCCTTGGTGAAGCCCTTGGAGCCCTCGAGCTGGGCTGGAAATTTCCTGGGCCCGAAGCACTTGATCCCGGCGGCCGCGAGATCGTCTGCCAGCCCCGCCACGAGCGGCGCCTCCGGCCCCACCACCACGAGCCCGATGGTCTCGGCCCGGCAAAACGCGATCACCGCCGCGTGGTCGGTCACCTTCACGTCCACGTTGCGGGCGATCTGGTCCGTTCCGGGGTTCCCCGGGGCGACGAAGAGCTTGTCGCAGAGTGCGCTTGCGCCGATGGCCCAGGCCAGCGCGTGCTCGCGTCCGCCGGATCCGATGAGGAGAATGTTCATGACGGCACCTTCAAGGCCATTCCTTGCTTTCGCCCGCCTTCTCGCATTTGATGCCGTGGAATCAAAGCGCGGATTTTTCCCATGTCCAACATCTGGGACCATGACCCGGAAACGGGCGAGATCATCGAGGAGGCCAAGGCCAATCTCGGCGAATACTCCGTTTCCGAGATCGCCAGTGCCCTCAAGCGCACGCTGGAGGACCGCTTCGGCCATGTCCGCGTGCGGGGCGAGATTTCGGGCTTCAAGGGTCCCTCCGCCTCCGGTCACTGCTATTTCTGCATCAAGGACGAGGCCGCCAGGCTCGACGCGGTGATCTGGCGCGGCAGCTTCGGCAGGTTGCGCACCAAGCTGCAGGAGGGGCTCGAGGTGATCGCCACCGGCAAGATCACCTCCTACCCGATGAAGTCCAACTACCAGATCATCGTCGAGAACATCGAGCCGGCCGGTGCGGGCGCGCTGATGGCCTTGCTCGAGGAGCGTAAGAGGAGGCTCGCGGCCGAGGGTCTGTTCGACCCGGCCCGCAAGCGTCCCATTCCCTACCTGCCGAAACTGATCGGCGTCGTCACCTCGCCGACTGGTGCCGTGATCCGCGATATTCTCCACCGCCTGAACGACCGTTTCCCGCGCCATGTGATGGTCTGGCCGGTTCGAGTCCAGGGCGACACCTGCGCGGCCGAGGTCGCCGCCGCCATCGCCGGCTTCAACGCCATGGCACGGAAGCCCGACGTCATCATCGTGGCCCGCGGCGGCGGTTCGCTCGAGGATCTCTGGGGCTTCAACGAGGAGGCCGTGGTCAGGGCCGCGGCGGCGAGCGCTATTCCCGTCATCTCGGCCGTTGGCCACGAGACGGATACGACGCTCATCGACCACGCGGCAGATCTCCGCGCGCCCACCCCGACGGCCGCCGCCGAAATGGCCGTGCCCGTGAGGGCGGACCTCATGGCAGATCTCGCCCGCCTCGACGCCCGCGCGCAGGGCGGCCTCCGCCGCTGCATGGACGATCGCCACACCCGCGTCAAATCCGCCTCCCGCGCGCTGCCGCGCCCGGACGAGCTCCTGGCGCTGGTCCGCCAGCGCTTCGATTCAGCAAGCGGCCGACTCGTCCAGGCGCTGAAGGCCAACACCCGCGATCACGGCGCGCGTCTAAACCGAGTGGCGCCGCGGCTCTCCCTGGCGCCGCTCCGCGCCGTCATCGCCAACGAGCGCCGCTCACTCGATCTCTCGGGCCGGCGCGCCGCTCAGGCCTTGACGCGCCTCGTCGCCTTCAGCCGCCAGCGCTTCGACGGGGTGGCGAAGCTCGCCGACTCCCTCTCCTACAAGTCGGTGCTGCGCCGCGGCTTCGCCCTGGTGCGGAACGAGAGCGGCCAGCCCGTCCACGCGGCAGCGTCCGTGAAGCCGTGGCAGCCGCTCCGCCTCGAATTCGCCGATGGCGAGGTGCAGGTGAGGGAGGACAGCCCGAAGCAGGGCCGCCTGCTGTGAGGCGTTCCGCCGCTCTTGATATGCGCCAACGTGAACACAATCTCTCGTGTAGACCAATCAAACACGTCGAGCACGGAGGGAGCCATGAAATTTGAGATCCCCGCCGCCATGAAGGCCGAACACGACGAGCTTCATGCCGATCTGGTGAAGGCCACGAAGGCGGGTGGTGACACTGGTGAGGCCGCAAAGGCGCTCGCCCGCGTTCTGCATGGACATTTCGTCGGTGAGGAGGAGTTCGCCATGCCGCCGCTCGGCCTTCTTCAGAGCCTCGCCAGTGGCGCGGTCACGCCGGACATGGCGGATGTGCTGAAGATGACCGACCGGCTCGAGGCCGAGATGCCCAAGATGATGGCCGAGCACCGCGCCATCACCGCCGCGCTCGATGCGCTCATCGCGGCGGCGCGCAAGGAGGCGAAGCCAGAATTGGAGGCCTTCGCGAAGCGCCTGAAGCTGCATGCCCAGGCCGAGGAGCAACTGGCCTATCCCGCCTCGATCCTCGTCGGCCGCTATGTGAAGCAGATTCTGGCCCGCGCCTGAGGCGCGACCGATCTTCTCAGATCGCCCACTCGCCCTTGCGCATCAGCGGCTCGGGCGTGCCGTCGGGCAGGATGCCGTCGACGTCGAGCTCCGCCGATCCGATCATCCAGTCGACATGGACGAGGCTCGAGTTCGCGCCCAGGGCGGCAAGCTCTTCGCGCGAGCGCTTCGAACCGTCGCGGATGTTTTCCGTATAGGACTGGCCCACGGCGATGTGGCTGGCGGCGTTCTCGTCGAACAGCGTGTTGTTGAAGATGATGCCGCTCTTCGAGATGGGGGAGGAATGCGGCACGAGTGCCACTTCGCCGAGACGTGCCGCGCCCTCGTCCGTCGAGATCAGGCTGCGGAAGGCGTCCTCGCCCTTCTCCGCCGTCATCTCCACGATGCGCCCGCGCTCGAAGCGCACGCGGATGCCGTCGATCAGCGATCCCTGGTAGGAGAGCGGCTTCGAGGAGCGCACCGTGCCCTCCACCATGTCCTTGTGAGGCGCGGTGAACACCTCTTCCGTGGGGATGTTGGCGTTGCAGAACACCCCGTTCAGCGCCCGGCCGCCGCCGCCCTTCCAGTAATGATCCTCGGCGAGGCCCAGGGTCAGGTCGGTCCCGGGGCCCATGTATTTCAGCGCCCTGTATCGCCGGTCATTGAGGAACTCGGTGCGCCGGTGAAGCTCGGCGTTGTGCGCCTCCCACGCGGCGACGGGGTCCGGCAGGTCGGCCTTGGTGCAGGCGAAGATGGCCCGCCACAGCCGCTCGACCGCCTCCGCCTCCGGCAGCCCTGGAAACACGGAGCGGGCCCAGGCGGGCGTCGCCGCCGCGATCACGCACCAGTTGATGGCAAAGCCGGTGATGAGTTCGAGTGCCGGACGGTAGGCGAGTGAGCGGGCCTTGTTGGCGCGCGCCAGCTTCTTCGGATCCTGGCCTGCCAGCAGCGAAGGGTCCTCCCCGGCGATGGCGAGCCGCGCCGCCCCGCCCCGAAAGGCCTCCGCCATGCCGTTGAACAGCCAGGCCGGAGCAACGTCGAAGGCTTCGTCCGGCGCATGCGCATAGCGCGCCAGCGTGGCGGCGTCGTCGGCATAGACGGTGGTGACGAGGCTTGCACCCGCCCGGTAGGCATGTTCGGTGATGCGCCGCACCAGCGGCACCGCATCGAGTGGCGCCGAAATCAGCAATTGCTGGCCGCGCTGCAGGTTGAGGCCCGACCTGACGGCGAGCTTCGCATAGGAATCCAGGAGCTGTTCATTTGTCATGCCGCGAATCTACACGGAAAGTCCGCGCCAAGTCCAATCTCGGGCATCTTCATTTCGCCCGCTTGGAGGAGTAGTCTTCCGGCCATGAACATTCTCGACCCGACGCGCCCCGAGGCCCGCGAAGCCAAGCTCCGCTACCTCGATGCCGATTTCCAGATCATACTGGAGGGGGAGTTCGTTCGCTGCGCTGCAACCGGAGATCCCATCCCGCTCTCCAGCCTTCGCTATTGGAACGTGCTCCGCCAGGTGCCGTTCAAGACCGCCGAGGCGGCCTTCGACGCCCTCGTCAGATCCGGAGAATGAGGGGGTTGGTCAGCCGCTGGATGTCGTACTGGAACAGCACCACGCAGTTGGCCAGGAAGATCAGCAGGTGAAGCTGTACCAATCCGCGCATGGTAATCGTTTTCTGAGTACTCACCTTGCGGATTGCATAGAGCACCAGGAAGAAGGCGTTGAGCGCGAACAGCTTCACCGCCAGGGACGGCTCTCCCGAGGCCAGAAACAGGTAGGCCTGGTCCCATCTCGCCCTGTAAATCAACTCCAGCATGGCTGTCCGTTTCGTTCTCCCAGAGGCGTGAGAATGATTGCAGGCCGGCGTTAAGGCTTTCTTGAGATTGCCCCTCAGACTGGAATCATCTCCCCAAGCCGTGTATAGGACCGCCCGAAACCTGTGCTAACAGAAGGGGCGGGGGCTAGATCGCACCCCGGCGGAGTAGGATCGATGAGCATTAACTGGACACCTGACAGCTGGCGGCAATTCCCGGTGGTGCAGGTGCCCGATTATGACGACAAGGCGAAGCTGAAGTCCGTTGAAGAGCAGCTCGCCGGCTTCCCGCCGCTGGTTTTCGCAGGCGAGGCGCGCAAGCTGAAGCGCAAGCTCGCCCGCGTGGCTGAAGGCAAGGGCTTCCTTCTGCAGGGCGGCGACTGCGCCGAGAGCTTCGCCGAGCATTCCGCCGACAACATCCGCGACTTCTTCCGCGTCTTCCTGCAAATGTCGGTCGTCCTGACCTTCGCCGGCGGACAGCCGGTGGTGAAGGTGGGCCGCATCGCCGGCCAGTTCGCCAAGCCGCGCTCATCGCCCACCGAAACGGTGAACGGCATCGAGCTCCCCATCTACCGGGGCGACATCGTGAACGGCGCGGAGACCACGATCGAGGCCCGCCGGCCGGACCCCGAGCGCCAGATCATGGCCTACCGGCAGTCGGCGGCCACCCTGAACCTTCTGCGCGCCTTCGCCCAGGGCGGCTATGCCAATCTCGAGCACGTCCATAAATGGACGCTGGACTTCCTGAAGGATTCCCCCGCCTACGAGCGCTACCAGGAGATCTCGGACCGCATCACCGAGGCGGTCGGCTTCATGCGCGCCTGCGGCATCAATGCCGATACCGCGCCGCAGCTTCGCACCACCGATTTCTTCACCAGCCACGAGGCGCTTCTCTTGGGCTACGAGGAGGCGCTCACCCGTGTCGATTCCACCTCCGGCGACTGGTACGCCACTTCGGGCCACATGCTGTGGATCGGCGACCGCACCCGCCAGCCGGACCATGCGCATGTCGAATTCATGCGCGGCATCAAGAACCCGATCGGCCTCAAATGCGGCCCCTCGCTGAAGGCCGACGAGCTCGTCCGGCTGATCGACGCGCTCAACCCGGAGAACGAGCCGGGCCGCCTCACCCTCATCGCCCGCTTCGGCGCGGACAAGGTGGAAAAGCACCTGCCTGAGCTCATCCGGGCGGTGAAGCGCGAGGGCAAGGTGGTGGTCTGGTCCTGCGACCCGATGCACGGCAACACCATCAAGTCGACCTCGGGATACAAGACGCGCCCCTTCGAGGCGGTGCTCTCCGAGGTGCGCCGCTTCATGGGCGTTCACCAGGCGGAGGGAACTCACGCCGGCGGCATCCATGTCGAGATGACCGGCAAGGACGTGACCGAGTGCACCGGCGGCCTCAGGGCGCTCCGCGACGAAGACCTGAACGACCGCTATCACACCTTCTGCGATCCCCGCCTCAACGCTGCCCAGGCGCTGGAGCTCTCCTTCCTCGTCGCCGAGGAGATCAAGAAGGAAATGGCCTCGCGGCCCAGGACCGACGACGAGGGCATGGTCGAAGCGGCGGAGTGAACCCGCGGTCCTCTTTTCACGTTTTGCACATGGCCGGGCTTGACCCGGCCATTCTTTTTCGGGGGCGGGCCATGCGCGTCCGGATTGGGCGGCGGGTTGAAAGGATCCGCTGCGCCACATAACTGTGAGGATCGTTGTTACGGAAAAGCGGAGCCGTCATGATCGAGCTTTATCACTGGCCCACTCCCAACGGGCACAAGATCACGATTTTCCTCGAGGAAGCGGGCCTCGCCTACAACCTGCACCCGGTGAATATCGGCAAGGGCGAGCAGTTCCGGCCGGAGTTCCTGGCGATTTCGCCCAACAACCGCATCCCGGCCATCGTCGACACGGCCCCGGCCGATGGCGGCAAGCCCGTTTCGCTCTTCGAGTCCGGCGCCATCCTGCTCTATCTGGCCGAAAAGACGGGCCTCTTCCTCCCGCAGGACCTCCGCGGAAGGGCCGAGGTGCTGCAGTGGCTGTTCTGGCAGGTGGCGGGTCTCGGCCCCATGTCCGGGCAGAACGGCCATTTCGTGCATTATGCGCGCGAGAAGATCCCCTACGCGATAGACCGCTACGTGAGGGAGACGAACCGCCTCTATGGCGTCATGGACGGCCGACTGGCAGACCGTCCCTTCCTCGCCGGCGACTATTCCATTGCCGATATCGCCTCCTATCCCTGGGTCGTGCCGCACGAGCGCTACGGCCAGGACCTCGCCGACTTCCCGAACCTCAAGCGCTGGTTCGAGACGATCAAGGCGCGGCCCGCCGTGGCCAAGGTCTACGCCAACGTCCGGCCTTCCTACTCGAAGCCGGTGACGGAGGAAGAGCGCATGGTTCTCTTCGGGCAGACGGCGAAGCGCTGAGGAAGGCCCGGTGAGGGCCTCCCCGCCTCAGACCACCATCATGGGTTCGGAGGCGAGCGGCCGCCGGCGGAATTCCGAGAGGATGTGCAGGAACAGGGCCGCCATCACGATGCCGCCGCCCGCCAGCGTCTGCAGCGACGGCGTCTCGCCCAGGAAAAGGAACACCCAGAACGGCGTGAACGGCACTTCCAGCGCGGCGAGCAGTGTCGCTTCCGCCGCCGGCACGCGCTTCGAGCCGAAGGTGTAGAGTGCCAGCCCCGTGGCGTTCTGGATGATGCCGAAGGCCACGCAGAGCAGGAAATCGGTTTGCGAGATCGCCAGGGGCTCGGCGAACCACAGGCAGAACAGCGAGCAGAGCCAACCCGAGAGCGCCATCGCCGGCAGCATCGGCACCTCGCGGTGGCGGCGCATGATGGTGGTGAAGCCCGCCATGGAAAGCGTCATCAGCACCGCCAGGAACTGGCCGAACAGGCTGCCGCCCATTTCCGAGCCCCACAGCATCACGCCCACGCCCAGGAGCGCGAAGGTGCTGCCGGTCAGCGTCGAACGCGACGGCCGCTCGCCGATCGCCAGATACGCCACCGCCGCCGTCACGAAGGGCACGGTGGCATAGATCACCATGGCGTCCGCCGCCGTGGTGAAACGCAGCGCCCCGATGCCAGAGATCATGCCGGAGGCGGAAAAGAAGGCCACCGCCAGCGTCGGCCAGCGCAGCGAGCGAAGGATGTCCAGGCTGCGCTGCCGTTCCATGGCGAAGAAGATCGCGAACACCGCAGCGCCGGAGAAGACGCCCCGCCAGAACAGCATGGTCATCAGGTCGGCCGAGATGTTGCGCACGAACAGGCCGGAGGTGGACCAGGCGAGTGCCGCCGCCGCCACCAGCAGAAGGCCGATCCTGTGCTGTCTGTGTTCGGCGGCGGTCATGGAAGGCGTGGGTCCGGCGGAGGGGGCTGGCGGGAGAATCCTCATATCTCAGGCCCCGCAGGCCCGGTAGCCGGGAAACGGCATGGCAACCCTGCTTTTCTCCAGGCCCTTGATTTTGGAAGCGGGCTGACGCATGGTGCGCCGCGAAATGACCCGCCGCCCCGCCACCGCCGCCCTTTGCGGCCTCATTATTTGCAGCTAGCCGAAAAACGCTGGCTGGGCGCCGCTTGACCTGAATCCAAGACAAAGCGTACCCGGGCCGGCAAGCCTGAGGATCGACATGTCTTTGCGCCTCTACAACACGCTGACCCGCACGAAGGAGGATTTCGCCCCCCTCGACCCTTCGAACGTGCGCATGTACGTCTGCGGGCCGACCGTTTACGACTATGCCCATATCGGCAATGCCAGGCCGGTCATCGTCTTCGACGTGCTGTTCCGCCTGCTCCGCCAGCTCTATGGCGCCGGGCACGTCACCTATGTCCGCAACATCACCGACGTCGATGACAAGATCAACGCGCGGGCCCGCGAGGAGGGGGTCTCGATCCGCGAACTGACGGAGCGGACCGCGAAGCAGTTCCACGAGGACATCGCGGCGCTGGGCGTGCTGCCCCCCACCGTCGAGCCCCGCGCCACCGAGCATATCGCGGAGATGATCGCGCTCATCGGGAAGCTCATCGCCTCCGGCCACGCCTATGCGGCGGATGGGCACGTCCTCTTCGACGTGCCATCGATGAAGGACTACGGCCAGCTCTCCCGCCGCTCGCTGGACGAGATGGTGGCGGGTGCGCGCGTCGACGTCGCGCCCTACAAGCGCGGCGAGATGGACTTCGTGCTGTGGAAGCCCTCGGATGAGGGAACGCCCGGCTGGAAAAGCCCCTGGGGCCGCGGCCGCCCCGGCTGGCACATCGAGTGCTCCGCGATGAGCTGGAAGCACTTGGGCGAAGTCTTCGACATCCACGGCGGCGGCATCGATCTCATCTTCCCCCATCACGAGAACGAAATCGCCCAGACGCGCTGCGCCTTCGGCCACCGTGTCATGGCGAACATATGGATGCACAACGGCTTCCTGCAGGTCGAGGGCCAGAAGATGTCGAAGAGCCTCGGCAACTTCCTCACCATCCACGACCTGCTGAAGGACTGGCCGGGCGACGTGCTGCGCTTCAACATGCTGAGGACGCATTACCGCCAGCCGATCGACTGGACGGTGAAGGGTCTGGAGGAGAGCTGGCGCCTCCTCGAGGGCTTCTTCAACAATGCCGGGGCCGTTCATGCCGAGGCCGGCCGCATCGCCCCCCACGTGCGAGAGGCGCTCGAGGACGATCTCAACACGCCCAAGGCTATCGCCGAACTACACGCGCTGGACAGGCCCGGCCATCAGAACGAACTGGGCGAGACGCTGAAGGCCCTGGGCTTCACCGGAAACCTCGTCACGCCGGGCGCGGAGACCAACGTGGACGAGGCGGCGGTGAACGCGTTGGTCACCGCGCGCCTCGAGGCGCGCAAGGCGAAGAACTGGGCGGAGAGCGACCGTATCCGGGACGAACTTTCGTCCATGGGCATTGCCATCAAGGACAACAAGGATGGCACCACGAGCTGGGAAATGAAGAGATGAGCACTCCCGAGAACGGCAAGAAGTCCTGGCACGACAATCTGCCCTTTCCGAAGCATTGGCTGGGTTACATCGCGCTGAAGATCGTCGTGCTGGCGCTCGCGGTGTACCTGGTGCTGCGCTGGAACGGATTGCTGTGATGGCCCGCGAACGCATCTACCTCTACGACACGACCCTGCGCGACGGGCAGCAGACCCCGGGCATCGACTTCTCGCTCGAGGACAAGCTCGTCGTCATCTCCATGCTGGACCAGCTGGGGCTGGATTACATCGAGGGCGGCTATCCGGGCGGCAATCCCACCGACACGGCACTCTTCGCGGCCGAGCGCCGGACGAAGGCCACCTTCACCGCCTTCGGCATGACAAAGCGCGCAGGGCGCTCGGTGTCGAACGACGCGGGCCTCCAGCAACTCCTGAACGCGAAGTCGCAGGCCGCCTGCTTCGTGGCGAAATCCTGGGACTATCACGTGCGCGTGGCCCTCGGCTGCACCAACGAGGAGAACCTCGACTCCATCCGCAAGACGGTCGAGGCCGCGAAGGCGGCGGGAAAGGAAGTGCTGATCGATGCCGAACACTTCTTCGATGGCTACAAGGCCAACCCCGCCTATGCGCTCGCCTGTGCGGAAGAGGCCTACGGCGCGGGCGCGCGCTGGGTGGTGCTGTGCGACACCAATGGCGGAACGCTCCCCTCCGAGGTCTCGGAGATCGTCCGTGCCGTGACGAAGCGCGTGCCGGGCAGCCATCTCGGCATTCACGCCCACAACGACACGGACCACGCGGTGGCGAATTCGCTCGCCGCCGTCGAGGCGGGCGTGCGCCAGATCCAGGGCACGCTCAACGGCATCGGCGAGCGCTGCGGCAACGCCAATCTCGTTTCCATCATCCCCACCCTGGCCCTCAAGAAGCACTATGCCGCGCGCTTCGAGACGGGAGTCGACACGGCGCGGCTTTCGCAGCTCACGCACGTCTCCCGCGCCTTCGACGAGCTCCTGAACCGCTCGCCCAACAAGCAGGCGCCTTACGTTGGCAAGAGCGCCTTCGCCACCAAGGCCGGCATCCACGCCTCGGCGCTGATGAAGGAGCCCGAGACCTACGAGCACGTGCCGCCGGAAGCGGTGGGCAACCGCCGCCAGGTGCTGGTCTCGGACCAGGCGGGCAAGTCGAACCTCATCGCCGAGCTCCAGCGCATCGGCATCGCGGTGGCGAAGGAGGATTCCCGCCTCGACGATCTGCTCCGCATGGTGAAGGAGCGCGAGTCGCAGGGCTATGCCTATGACGGTGCGGAGGCCTCCTTCGAGCTTCTCGCGCGCCGCACCCTAGGCAGCGTGCCGAAGTATTTCGACGTGCTCTCCTTCCGCGTCATCGTCGAGGAGCGCGACCGCGAGATGATCTCGGAGGCGGTGGTCAAGGTGAAGGTCGACGACGAGATCTATCTCAACGCCGGCGAGGGCAACGGCCCGGTGAACGCCCTCGACGTGGCGCTCCGCAAGGACCTGGGCAAGTACCAGACCTACATCGACGACATGGAACTCGTGGATTTCAAGGTTCGTATCCTCAACGGCGGCACGGGCGCCACCACCCGCGTGCTGATCGAGAGCCGGGACGGCAAGGGAAACCGCTGGTTCACGGTGGGCGTCTCGCCCAACATCGTCGATGCCTCCTTCCAGGCGCTGTCGGACTCGATCACCTACAAGCTCGTCCGCGAAGGGATTCCGGCCGAGTGAGGGCGCCGGGTCATGCGCGCGCGTCATGAGACCATGCCCGGCGCGGATTTGTGCCGCGCACCACTCAAGGTCTAAAGGGCACCGATGTCGATCGCCGAGGAAAGCCGGGTGCCCCGTACACTGACGAGTGCCGAGAAGGGCGTGGTGCTGGCCGTGATGGCCCATCTCGTCTGGGGCGGCATGGCTGTCTATTTCGGCCTCATCCGCCACATCTCGCCTATCGAGATCGCGGTGAACCGCGGCTTCTGGGCGCTTCCCATCGCGATTGCCGTCGTCTGGTACCTCGGCCAGTGGGATGACGTGCGCCGCGCCGTGTCGAGCCCCCGGAACCTCGCGCTTCTGGCGCTCACCTCCGGCCTCGTGGTGTTCAACTGGGGCTTCTATGTCTGGTCGATCGAGGTTGGCCGCACGCTGGAATCGAGCCTCGGCTATTTCATCAATCCGCTGCTCAACGTGGTGATGGGCTATCTCTTCCTGGGCGAGCGCTTCACCGGCGCGCAGAAGGTTGCGCTGGCGTTGGCGGCGGTGGCCGTCATCATCCAGACCGTCGCGCTCGGCCACTTTCCCTGGCTCGGCCTGATGCTCGCCGCCACCTTCTGCCTCTACGGCTTCCTGCGGAAAACGATCCCCGTCGGCCCCACCCAGGGCTTCCTGATCGAGGTCGCGATCGCGGCGCTGCCGCTGCTCGCCGCGCAGTGGTGGCTGTTCTCGAAGGGCGAGGCGCATTTCGGCGCCACCACCTTCGACACCCTGATGCTGCTCGGCTGCGGCGTGCTCACGGCGGCCTCGCTCATGCTCTTCGCCGCCTCGATCCGCCGCATCCGCTACTCGACGGCGGGTCTCCTGCAATACATCTCGCCCTCGCTCGTCTTCCTCACCGCGGTCTTCGTCTTCGGCGAGCCGATGAGCCTCCTCAAGCTCGCCTCCTTCGCGCTGATCTGGCTGGCGCTCGCCATCTTCTCGCTGGCGGCGCTGCGGGACGAGCGGACGAGGCGGCAGGATACGGCCGAGGCCGCCGAGCCCGTCTAGACTACATTTTGGTGAGCAGCGGCTGCTCCGGCACCAGCTCGCGCGTGGTCTTCACCCGGTATTCGAAGGCGGGGATCACGTCCTCCGCCCGCTTCACCACATCCATGCCGAATTCCAGCCCCTCGCGGATGAAGCGCTCGGCCCGCATGTGCTCGAACAGCGTCACCAGCGGGTCCCAATAGCCCTCGATGTTGCAGAGGATGATCGGCTTCTGGTGCTGGCCGAGCTGCGCCCAGGTCGAGATCTCGGCCAGCTCCTCGAGCGTGCCGAGCCCGCCCGGGAGCGCCACGAAGCCGGTGGCGCGGGCGAACATCGTCATCTTGCGCTCATGCATGTCGGCGGTGACGATGAGCTCGTTCACGTCGGTCAGCATCCGCTCCCGGTTGGCAAGGAATTCTGGAATGATTCCCGTCACATGGCCGCCATTGTCGAGCACGGCCCGGGCCACTTCGCCCATCAGCCCGAGGCTGCCGCCGCCGTAGACGAGACCGATTTCGGCCTCCGCCATCGCCCGGCCGAGCCTCTGCGCGGCGGCCTTGTAGGCGGGGTTCCGCCCGTGGCCGGAACCACAATAGACGCAGAGCTTGCGGGGTGGACTCATGGACGGACTCCTCCAGAAACGGGCGAATCGCGACGATTCACCCCGGTTGCGGGTCAAGAAACCCTTCGCAAATCTTTGCCTAAATGGAAACAGCGGCCTATTAAGGCGCTTTCTCCCCGAATTCGAAGGGGCCATTCGCCACAGGCGTCGAAGGTTGGAAACGGCAAGGACATGAAGAACAAGAACCCGATTTTGGTGCTCACCGGCCTCGCCATCGTGGCGGTTGCAGCCGTCGCCGGACTGACGCGCGACCAGTGGATGGCCGAGAAGACCGAGGCCGTCGCAACACCCGAAGCCGCCCAGCCGGCCCAGCAGCCGGCCGGCCAGCAGCAGGCCGCCGCTCCCGCCGCCGAAGCGCCGGCGGAGACGGGCCCCGCCCCGGAGCAGCCCGCCGGCGGGAGCCAGCAGGCCACGACCGAACCCCCGCCCGGTACGCCTTCGGAAGAGCCCGTTGCGGAAGCGCCGGCCGGAGCGCAGCCAGCACCGAACGGCGCTGCCGGCGCCGAAGTTCCCGCCTTTGACACGGTCCGTGTCGAGAAGACGGGCGAGGCCGTGATCGCCGGAACCGCGAAAGCGGGCTCCGAGGTCGTGGTCAAGCTCGATGGCGCGGAGATCGGCCGGGCCAAGGCCAACAACGATGGCGCCTTCGTCGTGGTCCCGGAAAAGCCGCTGCCGCAGGGGAGCGGCGCGCTCACCCTCGAGTCGAGGGCCCAGGACGAACAGGCCCCGACCGCCTCGGAGCAGAGCGTCGCCGTCATCGTTCCCGCGGGCGGCCAGGAGCCGCTCGTCGCGGTGGTGAGCCCCGACGAGCCGACCCGCGTCCTGCAGAAGCCGGCAGAGGAGCCCGCTGGGCAGCCGGCCCAGGAGCCGGCCCAGGAACAGGCCGCCGCCCCGGCGGCCGAGGTCGCGCCGGAAACCGCCGCCGCGCAACCTTCTCCCGCCGCCGAACCGGCCGCGGCCGAATCTTCCCCCACCCCCGCCAAGCTCGTGAGCATCGATGCGGTGGATTATGACTCCTCCGGCAACATCGTGTTCTCGGGCCAGGGCGAGAAGGGCAACACCGCGCGTGTCTACGTCGACAATTCCTTCATCGGCGATGCCCCCGTGGGAGAGGACGGCCGCTGGAGCTTCTCCGGCACCGCAGAGATCAAGCCAGGCGTTCACACGCTCCGCGTGGATGGTCTCGATGCCAAGGGCAATGTCGTGAACCGCGTCGAGGTGCCCTTCGTCCGCGAGGACCACGCCCGGGTGGCCGAGGCGACGCAGGCGCCGGCCCCGGCACCGGCGGCTGAAACGGCGGGCGGCACCGTCGCCACCGAAGGCGAGCCTGCTGCGGAAGCCTCCCCCCCGGCCCAGCCCGAGGCCCCGGCAGCCGCCGCGCCCTCCGTCGAGGCAAGCAGCCAGCCCGTCACCACGGCACAGCCCGAGGCGCAGACCGAGGCCGCCGCCATCGGCGAACCCGCCCAGGCCGAGGCTCCGGCCACTCCGAAGGAAGGCCGCGTCGTCATCCAGCCGGGCAACAACCTCTGGCGGATTTCGCGCGTCCTTTACGGCTCCGGCACGAAGTACACGCTGCTCTACGAGGCCAACAAGGATCAGATCCGCAACCCGAACCTGATCTATCCGGGCCAGGTCTTCAAGACGCCGGAGGTGGCGCCCAAGACCGAAGCCATCGACCCGAAGCGCCGCGATCCCCTGACGCCGGAGGAGAATGCGGCCGGGGTGCAGTAGCTTTCCGCTTCCTGTAACGGCTCCGGCTACCTATATGCAGCCTTCATGAGCCGCAGGACGACCACGAATCTCGAAAAGCCGCTCGCGGTGGATGGCAATCAATGGGCCATCCTCCGCGACATGCTCCCCTATCTCTGGCCCGCCGGCCATCCCGGCCTCAAGGCGCGCGTCGCGCTGGCCATGCTGGCGCTGGTGCTGTCGAAGGTCGTCACCGTCGCCACGCCCTATGCCTTCAAGCACGCCACCGATGCCCTGACCGGGAACGCCGACGCCGCCACCACGGCGGCCACCGCCGTCGTCTTCCTCGTCCTCGCCTATGGCGTGGGCCGCATCATGATGGTGGTCCTGGCGCAGCTCCGCGATGCGGTCTTCGCGCGGGTAAGCCAGCGCGCCGTTCGCGAGCTCGCCGTCCGCACCTTCCGCCACCTGCACGCGCTCTCGCTCCGCTTCCATCTCGAGCGCCGCACCGGAGGTCTCTCGCGCATCGTCTCGCGCGGCACCATGGGCATCGACACCGTGCTGCGCTTCTCGCTCTTCAACACCTTCCCGACGATCCTCGAGATCGTCTTCGTCGCCGCCATCCTCGCCTGGTCCTATGGCTGGCTCTATGCGGCGGTCATCGTCGCCACCGTCATCGCCTATGTGTGGTTCACCTACGCCGCCACCGAGTGGCGCATCAGCATCCGCCGCGACATGAACGCCGCCGATACGGAGGCCAACACCAAGGCGGTGGACAGCCTCCTCAATTTCGAGACGGTGAAGTATTTCGGCAACGAGGAGCACGAGACGCGGCGCTATGCCCGCTCCATGGAGAGCTACGAGAAGGCGGCCGTGAAGACCTGGGTGTCGCTCGCCGTGCTGAACTCCGGCCAGGCCGTCGTCTATTCGATCGGCCTCACGGTCGTCATGGTCATGTCGGCGCTCGCGGTGCGGGCCGGCACCGCCACCGTCGGCGACTTCGTGATGATCAACGCGCTGATGATCCAGCTCTACATGCCGCTGAACTTCATCGGCTCCTCCTACCGCGAGATCAAGCAGGGCCTGATCGACGTGGAGCAGATGTTCACGCTGCTCAAGGTCAATGCCGAGATCGAGGACAAGCCCCACGCGAGGCCGCTCGACGTGCGCGACGCCGAGGTCGTCTTCGAGAACGTGACCTTCGCCTATGATCCGGAGCGGCCCATCCTGCGCAACCTGTCGCTCCGCGTGCCGCCCGGCAGGACGGTGGCGATCGTCGGCCCCTCGGGCGCCGGCAAGTCGACGATCTCGCGCCTTCTCTACCGCTTCTACGACGTCGGCTCGGGCCGCATCCTGATCGATGGCCAGGACATTGCCGACGTCACCCAGAAATCGCTCCGCGCGGCGATCGGCATGGTCCCGCAGGACACGGTGCTGTTCAACGATACCGTCCGCTACAACATCCGCTATGGCCGGCCGGACGCCACCGACGAGGAGGTGGAGGAGGCCGCCCGCATGGCCCAGATTCACGATTTCGTGATGAGCCTGCCCAAGGGCTACGACGCGCTGGTGGGCGAGCGCGGCCTCAAGCTGTCGGGCGGCGAGAAGCAGCGCGTGTCGATCGCCCGCACCATCCTGAAGGGTCCGCCCATCCTCATCCTCGACGAGGCCACCTCGGCACTCGACAGCTTCACCGAGCACCAGATCCAGGCGGCGCTGCGCAAGGTGTCGGAGAACCGCACCACGCTTGTCATCGCGCATCGGCTGTCGACCGTCGTCGATGCCGACGAGATCGTCGTGCTCGACCGCGGCCAGGTGGCCGAGCGGGGCACCCATGCCGAGCTCCTGGCCGAAGGCGGAATCTACGCCGCCATGTGGAACCGCCAGCGCGAGGCGGAGGAGGCCCGGGAGAAGCTCAAGGAAGCCGAGGACGAAGATGCGCTGGGCATTCCCGAAGAGATCGAGCGCGAACTCGCCAAGCGGGCGACCAGCTACACCGTCTAGGCGGCGAATGCCCGCCCCGCGCGAGCCGAAACGCTTTTCAAACTCCCCCTGACTCGCTACATGGACCCTCATGTCGATTATCAACTCGGTGTCCGAAGTCCTCGTCCCCATCAATCGTGAAGGCTATCGCTTCATCGCGATCTTCGCGGCGGTCACGCTGGTGCTGTTCTGGCTGGGGGCGGGTCCGCTCGCCTGGGCCGGGCTGGTGCTCACCCTCTGGTGCGCCTATTTCTTCCGCGACCCCGAACGCGTGACGCCGCTCCGCGACGGGCTGGTGATCTCGCCCGCCGATGGCCGCGTGAGCGCCATCGAGGAGGTGATCCCGCCCGTCGAGCTCGACCTGCCGCGCGGGCCGGTCACCCGCATCTCCGTCTTCATGAACGTCTTCGACGTCCATGTGAACCGTTCGCCGATCGACGCAGCGATCCGCCGCATCACCTATGTGCCGGGCCTCTTCGTCAACGCCGACCTCGACAAGGCCTCCCTCGACAACGAGCGCCAGGCCCTCACGCTGGAGCGTGCCGACGGCCGCCGCATCGGCGTCGTGCAGATCGCCGGCCTCGTCGCCCGCCGCATCGTGAAATTCGTCAACGAGGGTGAGCATCTCTCCGCCGGCCAGCGCTTCGGCCTGATCCGCTTCGGCAGCCGCGTCGACGTCTATCTGCCGGCCGGCGTGAAGGCCTTGGCCTGCGTCGGCCAGCGGGCCGTCGCGGGCGAGACCGTGCTCGCCGATCTCGATGCCGCCGAACCCGAGCGCCAGGGGCGCACGAGCTGATGGAAGAGGCCCCCGAGAACCTCGACGGCGCGGTGGCTGACGGCCAGAACCGGCAGCGCCGCTTCCGCATGGTTCCGGTGCGCTACCTTCTGCCCAACATGATCACGCTGCTGGCGCTGTGCAGCGGCGTCACGGCGATCAGGCTGGCGGTCGAGGCGCGCTACGAGCTGGCGGTGGCCTGCGTCATGCTGGCCGTCGTGCTCGACGCGGTGGATGGCCGCCTCGCCAGGCTTCTCAAGGGCACCTCGCGGTTCGGGGCCGAACTCGACTCGCTCGCCGACTTCGTCAATTTCGGCGTGGCGCCGGCCATTCTCCTCTATGTCTGGTCGCTCAACACGCTGCGCACCGCGGGTTGGGTGATCGCCCTCGTGCTGGCGATCTGCTGCGCCTTGCGGCTGGCGCGCTTCAACGTCGCCCTGGATGATCCGAACAAGCCCGCCTGGGCGAGCCAGTTCTTCACCGGGGCGCCGGCGCCCGCCGGCGCCGGGCTGGCGCTGCTCCCCCTCTATCTGGGCTTCCTCGGCGTGATTGACGACGGCCACGGCTGGGCGCTGCTCGTCGGCCCCTATGTGGTGCTGATCGCGCTCCTCATGGTGAGCCGCATCCCCACCTTCTCCGGCAAGAACATGGGCCGCATCCCGGGCGACAAGGTGCTCCCGGTGCTCGGCCTCGCGGTCCTCGCCGTCATCATGCTCATCGCCTACCCCTGGGAATTCCTCACCATCGTGAGCATTCTCTATCTCGCGATGATCCCCGTCAGCATGCGCTCCTACCGCCGCCGCATGGCGGAGGACCAGAGGCGGGCCGCCGGCTCCTAGAGCACTCTCGCGAGGTCGGCCGTGAGGTCGTCGGCATTCTCGATCCCCACCGATAGCCGGAACACGCCGTCGCCCGCATATTCGCGGTAGCGGCGGCGCTGCTCGGCATCGTGCCGGAAGGTGGAGGCCTCGATGTCTTCCGTGCCGATCCAGTAGACGAGGCTGCGGTGATGCCCGAGCGACACGGCGTAGTGGATCACCTCGAGTTCCTTCACCATGCGCGCCGCGATCTCGGCGCCGGGCCGTTTCGTCTGGAAGGTCATCATGCCGGAGAAGTTCCGCATCTGCCGCTTCGCCAGCGCGTGCTGCGGGTGGGAGGGGAGGCCCGGATAGAACACGCGGGCCACCTGCGGATGGTCCTCGAGGAAGCGCGCCACCTTGAGTGCCGCCTCCTCGTGCGCCCTCATGCGGATGGGCAGCGTCGCCGCGCCCCTGAGGATCATCCAGGCGTTGAAGGGCGAGAGCACGCCGCCGAAATGCACGTTGGCCTCGAGGTTGAGCGCCTCGATCTCCGCCTTGCGGCCGATCACCGCTCCTCCCATCGCATCGCCATGCCCGCCGATGTACTTGGTCAGCGAATGGACGACGAAGTCGGCGCCGAGTTCGATGGGCCGCGTGGCGATCGGCGTCGCATAGGTCGAATCGACCGCCACGTCGCGCACGCCCCTCTCGTGCGCGAGCCTCGCGAGGGCGGCGATGTCGGCGAGCTTCATCGTCGGGTTGGCGGGCGTCTCGAGCCACAGCATCTTCGTTTCGGGGCGGATCGCCGCCGCCACCTCCTCCGGCCTCGCCAGGTCGACGTAGGAAACCTCGATCCCGAAGCGGGGCAGCGTGTCGCGCGCCAGTTCCGCGATGCCGACGTAATTGGCATCGGGAAGGATCAGGTGGTCGCCGCGGCCGAGCCTGCCGCAGATCAGCGCGTGCGCCGCGGCAACGCCCGAGGCACAGCAGAGTGCCGCCTCCGCCCCTTCAAGTGCCGCGAGCTTGTCGGCGAGTTGCTGCACCGTGGGGCTTCCGGCCCGGGCATAGACGAAACCGTCATAGCCCTGCTCGTCGCGCGCGGAGAAGCCGGTGAGCGTTTCGGGCGCGAAGGTCACCGACATCACGAGATTGGGCGAGGAAGCGCGCGTCGCGGGGTCGATCGCCTCGCCCGCATGCACCGCCGCGGTTTCCACCGCCCATTCCCTGTTGCCTTCCGCCCGCGACGCCATGATGCACTCTTCTTCCTTTCAGACAAATCTCGCCTATGATGCGGGGGGCAGGACGAATCTGCAACAGAGCAGAGTGGGGATCTTCAGGGCCGGGCATGGAATGGGAGCAGCCCCATTGGAGCGGTAGGCCGCAGCCGAGCGCCGTGCCGCGGCCGAGGCTGCGCCCCAACGCGTTCGCGCGAATGGCCCGCTTCTCCGCCGAGAACCGCATGATCCTCGTGCTGCTCTACGCCGTGCTGGCGCTGGTGATGGGCGGAGCCGCGGCGAGCGTTCTGCGCGCCGATCCCGATGCCCGCCCGCGCGTGACGCTCGACGAGAACACCGCGCGCCTCCAGGCCGCGCTCGACCGGCAGTTCCCCGGCATCGAGCAGACCTTCCTCGCCCTCGTCGAAAGCCGTGATCCCGAGACGGCGCGCGAGCAGGCTCTGGCGCTCGCCTCATCGCTCGCCAACCGCCCGGACCTGTTCCTCTCCGCCTTCGTGCCCGGCACCGGCGCCTTCTACCGCGACCATGCGCTCCTGTTCCACGATGCAGCCGACGTGCGCGCCAGGGTCGATCAGCTGCTCGCGATGGAACCCCTCTACCATGCCATGGCGGCCGCCCCGGACATCCTGGGCTTCGCCGCCCTGGTGAAGGAGATCGGCCGCGCGGTGGAGCAGGGGCGTTCGCCGCCCGGCCTCGAGGCGGTGCTCGCCGCCGCCGCCGCCACCACGGAAGCGCAGGTGAAGGGCATGGCGCGGCCGGTGCGCTGGACGGTCTTGGCCGGGCTCGACGGCGACGTGGCGAGCCAGCGCTGGTACGTGCTCGCCGTGCCGCAGCCCGGTGCCGAACGGCAGGCGGCGGCGCTGGCGCGCCAGGCCTCTGACGGCATGCAGGGCGTGAGCTGGCTGTGGCCGCGCCGGGCGCTCACCGCCACGCCGAGCCCGATGCGCGATTTCGTGGTGCCCGCGGCCCTTTCGGTCTTCCTGTCGCTGCTGCTGCTCGCCGCACTGCTGGGCTCCTTCCGCCAGACCCTGGCGGTGATGCTCGCCTGCGCGGTGACGCTCGCCGCCACCGCCGCCGTCGCTGCCGCCATGGGCCGCCCGCTCGACGGCGCCACCTGGTCCTTCGCGCTCGCCGTGCTCGCCCCCGTCATCGTCGCCGGCGCCATGCTGGCGATCGCCTACGGCCAGTGCCGGGCGAGGGGTCTCTCCGCCGTCCAGTCGGTCATGCTCTCGGCGCAGCGCCAGGGCGGGCTCGTGTCCACCGCAATCCTTCTCTTCGCCGGAGTCTGGGTAGCCTGGGCAGTGCGCCAGCTCCCCTCGCTGAGCCAGTTCGCGATGATCGCGCTCGTCGGCTGCGCCGTCGCCTGGCTCCTCGCCATGACGCTGCTGCCCGCCGCCTTCGCGCTGTTCTCTCCCATGCGCGAGGAGGAGCCGCGCCACTGGCTGGACGAGACGCTGGACGGGCCTCTCTCGCGCCACGCCCGCAACGCCATGGACGTGCTCGCCATGCTGGTGCTGGCGGCGGCATTGTTCTGCGCCATCTTCCTGCCCGCCATGCGCTTTGGCGAGCGGCAGCTGCCCTCCGCCCCGCCGCCGCTCCTCGAAACGCCGGATTCGCGGGGCGCCGTCCACATCCTCGCCCCGCCCGGGCGCGTGCCGGATCTGGTGGCGGGTCTGGCGAAGCTTCCCGAGGTGGGGGCGATCCGCACCGCTTCCCAGTTCCTGCCGCCCGATGCCGCCCCCAAGGTGGCCGAGCTGCGGCGGCTCCGCGACCTGACGCCCTTCGACCCCGTCTACCGCGATCCCCCCGAGGAGGACGCGCTTCGCCAGGCCTTCGCCGATCTCGAGGAGCAGCTCGCCACCATCGCCAGCGGCCCTGCCACCTCGGAGGCGCTGCGCGATGCCGCCCTGCGCCTGCGCCGCGCCGTCCAGCTCTATGCCTCGGCCGCCCCGCCGGCGGCGGAACGCGTGGCGGAGCTGGAGCGTGCCCTCTTCGCGAGCCTCGGCGAGGCCTCCGCCAGCGCGCGGCGCCTCGCCACGCTGCGTGAGCCGCAAGTGGCCGATCTCGACCCGCGGCTCCTCGCGCGGTTCGTCTCGCCCGCCGGAGAGTGGCGGATCGAGGTCATGCCGCGGAACGGCGTGGGCCAGCTCTCCTTCGCCGCAGCACTCCGCCGCGCCGTGCCCGAAAGCGCCGGCGAGCCCGTCGTGGCGTTGGTGCGCAACGAGATGATCCACCACGAGACGATCCTGGCGCTCGCCGCGGCGCTCGTCGCCGCCGCCGTGCTCCTGCTCGCGGCGCTGCGCAGCATCAAGGCCTGGGTCCTGTCGCTCGCCCCCGCGGCGGCCCTCGTCACCTTCACCGCGGCCGTCACGGTGAGCCTCGGCATCTGGCTCAACGCCGCCATGCTGGCAGGCGCCAGCGCCGCGGTCGCCGTGCTGATCGCCTCCTCGATGATGGTGGCCGCCCGCCTCGCCGGGCCCGAGGAATTCCGCAAGCCGCAGTCCCGGCTGCCGGTGCGCGCGGCGCTCCTCGCGCCCGTCGTGCTCGCCGGCGCGGTGGCCCCGCTCGCCGTCTCCTCGCGCCCCGCCGTGGCGGAGTTCGGCGCCGTGCTCGCGCTGCTCCTGGTGATGGCGGCGCTGCTCTGCGTCCTCATCGTTCCGGCGCTCGCCCGCTGGCTCGACCGGCTGTCGCCGGGCGATGAGGCGCTCTTCCGCTCGCGCCGAAGCCCGAGACAGGAGACGGAAGCGGTGCTAGCCTCAACCACAGGTGTGGCGGCGCGCACCAATGGCAAGACACGTGAATAGGGAGAACATCATGATGCTCAAGAACGGCCTGAAATCCTGGGCCACGGCCTGCGCCCTTTTGGCGCTGGCGGCGGGCGGCGCCTTCGCCGAGACCGTCTTCAACCGCGGCAACTCGGCCGATCCCGAGTCCCTCGACCCGCACAAGACCTCGACCGTCTACGAGGCCAACATCCTGCGCGACCTGTTCATGGGCCTGATGATCCACAATGCCAAGGCCGAGCTCGAGCCCGGTGCCGCCGAGAGCCACACCGTCTCGCCGGACGGCAAGGTCTACAGCTTCAAGCTCCGCCAGGGCGCGCTGTGGTCGGATGGCTCGCCCGTCACCGCGAAGGATTTCGTCTTTTCCTGGCGCCGCCTCGTCGATCCGGCGACCGCGGCCGAATACGCCTACATGCTGGCACCCGTGGTCAATGCCGAGGCCGTGACCAAGGGCGAGAAGAAGCCGGAGGAGCTGGGCGTCAGGGCGGTGGACGACATGACCTTCGAGGTCACCCTCAACGCGCCCACCCCCTATTTCCTGGAGATGCTCACCCACCAGGCCACCTATGCGGTGAGCGAGGCGAACATCGCGAAGTTCGGGGCCGATTTCGTCAAGCCCGGCAACCTCGTCTCCAATGGCGCCTATGTGCTGAAGGAGTTCGTTCCCAACGATCACATCGAGGCGGTGAAGAACGACAAGTTCCATGACGCCGCCAACGTGAAGATCGACGTGGTCAACTACATCCCCACCGAGGACCGTTCGACCGCCATGAAGCGCTTCGAGGCGGGCGAACTCGATTCGAACGACGACATCCCCACCGAGCAGCTCGCCGACCTCAAGGCCAAGTTCGGCGACCAGCTCAGGATCGGCCCCTATCTCGGCACCTACTACTACGCCTTCAAGACCGACAAGGCGCCGTGGAACGACGTGAAGCTCCGCCATGCCGTCTCGATGGCGATCGACCGCGACTATCTGGCCGAGAAGGTGTGGCAGAACACCATGCTCCCGGCCTATTCCTTCGTGCCTCCCGGCATCCCCGGCTACGAGGCGCGCGCCACGGATTATTCCGGCAAGTCCCAGCTCGACCGCGAGGACGAGGCGAAGAAGATCCTCCAGGAACTGGGCTACGGCCCGGACAAGCCCCTGAAGATGGAGATCCGCTTCAACACGTCCGAGAACCACCAGAACACCGCCGTGGCGATCCAGGAACAGCTGAAGCCCTTGGGCATCGAGGTGACGCTCCTCAACACCGACACCAAGACGCACTACGGCCATCTCGAGCAGAAGGGCGATTTCGACGTGGCCCGCGCCGGGTGGATCGCCGACTACAAGGACCCGGAGAACTTCCTCTCCCTCTGCAAGACGGGTGCGGGCAACAACTACGCCAGCTATTCCGGCAAGGACTATGACGATCTCCTCGCCGCCGCGGCCTCCGCCGCCTCGCCGGAGGAGCGCATGAAGAAGCTCTCGGAGGCCGAGGCCCTCGGCGTGGCGCGCGATCTCTGCGTCATGCCGCTCCTCTTCTACAGCTATCACACCGTCGTTTCGGACCGCATCAAGGGCTGGGAGGACAACGTGATGGACGTCCACCCCACGCGCTTCCTGTCCAAGGAGTGATCCGTCCACGGACGATGCGCCGCCTCTTGCCCCCTCGGGGGCAGGGGCGGCCCGGCCTCCCCCAGGAGATCACCCCCTGATGCTGCGCTACGTGCTGAGGCGGTTCCTGACGGCGATCCCGACGCTCTTCGTCATCGTCACGCTGTCCTTCTTCCTGATGCGCCTCGCCCCGGGTGGTCCCTTCAACCAGGAGAAGGGCTTGAACCCCGCCATCAAGGCCAATCTCGAGCGCGCCTTCGATCTCGACCAGCCGCTGTGGCGGCAATATCTCCATTATCTCGGCAATCTCCTCCAGGGCGATTTCGGCCCGAGCTACACCTTGCCGGATTTCACCGTGGCGGAGCTCTTCGCCGCCGGTCTGCCGATCTCGATCCAGCTCGGCGCCACCGCACTCGTTCTCGCGCTGGTGATCGGCGGCGCCCTCGGCATCCTCGCCGCGCTCTACCAGAACCGCTCGGCGGATTACGCGGTGATCGCCGCCGCCACCGCCGGCTCCACCATTCCCACCTTCGTCATCGCGCCCCTGTTCCAGCTCTTCTTCGCGCTCACGCTCAAGTGGTTTCCGGTCGGCGGCTGGGGCGATGGCGCCCTCGTCAACAAGGTGGGGCCCGTTCTCACGCTGATGCTGCCGCAGCTGGCGATCGTGGCCCGGCTCATGCGCGGCGCCATGATCGAGTCGCTGCGCTCGCACCACATCCGCACCGCCCGCGCCCTTGGGCTGTCGGACTATTCCGTCGTCATCCGCCATGCGCTCCGCGGCGCGCTGCTTCCCGTCGTCTCCTATGCCGGCCCCGCCGCCGCGGCACTGCTCACCGGCTCGATCATCGTCGAGACGATCTTCGCCATCCCGGGCGTAGGGCGCTACTTCGTCGAGGCGGCCCTGAACCGGGATTACACGCTCGTCATGGGCACCGTGGTGGTGATCGCCATCTTCACCATCCTCTTCAACCTGGCGGTGGACATCCTCTACGCCGTGGTCGATCCGCGGGTGCGCTATGACTGACGCGAGCCTTGCCGCAGCCGCGCCGGGCCGCTCCCTCTGGGCCGATGCCTGGGTCCGCCTCAAGGCCAACCGCGCCGCCATGGTGAGCCTCGTCTATCTGGCGCTCATGGCTCTCCTCTGCATTGCCGGGCCCTGGTTCACGCCGCATGCCTTCACCACCATCTACCAGGACTACACCCGCGTGCCGCCGAGCCTCTCGGCCTACCCCAGGGCGGATGCCGTCGAGGCCGCGGTGCAGGACGCGGTGAAGCGCGCCCGACTCGATCTCGCCGGCTGGGAGGAGAGGGACGGGCGCATCTTCATCACCCTCACGGGGTCGCAGCCCATCGACGAGCGGGTGACGCGCTACATCGACCGCTCGGATGTCTTCGAAGCTGCGATGGTGGAGGGGAAATCCGCCGATGGCCTGCGCCTCACGCTCAGCGCCGAGATCGACCGGAAGCACTTCTTCTTCGGCACCGATGCCAACGGCCGCGACCTCCTCACCCGCACGCTGGTGGCGGGCCGCGTCTCGCTGGCGATCGGCCTCCTCGCCGGCCTGGTCGCGGTGGTGATCGGGGTGGTCTATGGCGCGGTCTCCGGCTTCGCCGGCGGCCGCACGGACGAGGTGATGATGCGCGTCGTGGACGTGCTCTATTCGCTGCCCTTCATCTTCTTCGTCATCATGCTCGTCGTCTTCTTCGGGCGGAACTTCGTGCTCATGTTCCTCGCCGTGGGGGCCGTGCTGTGGCTGGACATGGCGCGCATCGTGAGGGGCCAGGCGCTGTCGCTCAAGCGCCAGGAATATGTCCAGGCGGCGGAGGCGCTCGGCGTTCCGCCCTCCGGCATCCTCATCCGCCACATCGTGCCGAACCTCCTGGGCCCGGTCGTCATCTACATGACGCTGCTCGTGCCCCAGGTGATCATCCTCGAGAGCTTCCTCTCCTTCCTCGGGCTTGGCGTGCAGGAGCCGATGTCGAGCTGGGGCGTTCTCATCTCGCAGGGCGCCAAGAACATCCCGGGCGCCAGCTGGCTCCTGATCTTCCCCTCGCTCTTCCTCACCACCACGCTCTTCGCGCTGAACTTCCTGGGCGACGGCCTGCGGGACGCGCTGGACCCGAAGGACCGCTGAGATGCCCGCGCCCATCCTCGAACTGCGCGACGTGCGGGTGAATTTCGGAACGCTCGACGGCACGGTCGAGGCCGTGAAGGGCGTGAGCCTGCACGTCGAAGCGGGCGAGACGGTGGCGATCGTCGGCGAATCCGGTTCAGGCAAGAGCCAGCTGATGATGGCGGCCATGGGCCTCCTTGCCGCCAATGGCAAGGCCTCGGGCCAGGCGCTCTATCGCGGCGAGGATCTTCTCGCCATGCGCAAGGCGAAGCTCAACACCATTCGCGGCCGCAAGGTGGGCATGGTCTTCCAGGAACCCATGACCTCGCTCGACCCGCTCTACACCATCGGCGACCAGCTGACGGAGCCGATCATCCGCCACGCCGGCGTTACGTCGGCCGAGGCGCACCGGCGCGCCGTCGACATGCTGGAACTGGTGCTGATCCCCGAGGCCGAGCGCCGCATGTCCTCCTACCCGCACGAGCTCTCGGGCGGCCAGCGCCAGCGCGTGATGATCGCCATGGCGCTCGCCAACGAGCCGGACGTGCTGATCGCCGACGAGCCGACGACCGCGCTCGACGTCACGATCCAGGCCGAGATCCTTGATCTCATGGCGGGCCTGCAGCTGCGCCTCGGCATGGCCATGGTCTTCATCACCCATGACCTCAACATCGTGAGGCGCATCGCCGGCCGGGTCTATGTCATGCGCCGCGGCGAGGTGGTGGAGGAGGGGTCCACCGCGGGCATCTTCGCCGCCCCCAGCCATCCCTACACTCAAGCGCTCATCGCGGCGGAACCCGGGGGCCGCAAGGAGCCCGTCCCTCCCGGCGCGCCGCGGCTTCTCGATGCCACCGCCGTCAAGGTCGATTTCGGCATCGGCGGCGGCTTCCTCTCCGGCCCGCCGCTCCTCCTCCGCGCGGTGGACAGCGTGTCGCTCACGCTGCGGCGGGGGCAGACGATCGGCATCGTGGGCGAGTCGGGGTCCGGCAAGTCCACCTTCGCCCGCGCGCTGCTCCGCCTCATTCCCAGCGAGGGCGCCATCAGTTTCGAGGGCCGCTCCATCCAGAACCTCCCGCGGGAGGCGATGCGGCCCTTGCGCCGCCAGATGCAGATCGTCCTGCAGGATCCCTTCGGCTCCCTGAGCCCGCGCATGACGGCGGGCCAGATCGTCACCGAGGGGCTTCTCGTCCACGAGCCCGCCATGGGCCGCGCCGAGCGCGACAGGCGCGCCGCCCTGGCGCTCGAGGAGGTGCAGCTCGACCCCGCGCTCCGCAACCGCTACCCGCACGAGTTCTCCGGCGGGCAGCGCCAGCGCATCGCCATCGCCCGCGCCATCATCCTGAAGCCCAGCCTCGTCGTGCTGGACGAGCCCACCTCCGCCCTCGACCGGCAGGTCCAGAAGCAGATCGTGGAGCTGCTGCGCGGCCTGCAGCGGGCGCATGATCTCGCCTATCTCTTCATCAGCCACGATCTCGCCGTGGTCCGCGCCATGGCGGACCACATCATGGTGATGAAGGACGGCCGCGTGGTGGAGCAGGGCTCCCCAGAGGAGGTGATGGACGATCCCCAGGATGATTACACCCAGCGCCTGATGGCGGCGGCATTTCCGGAAAGAAACTATGTTTTCAATCAGCAGCATCACGGGGGTCTATACCCGTAATAGGAATAAAAGTCAATAGGAAAAAACTGCCCTACAGGTCCAGCGCCTCGATCTCCGTGAAGGCGGTCCGCAGCGCCTTGGACCAGGCCAGCGACAGTCTCTGGAAATACGGGTCGTCCAGCCCGAAGCGCCGTGTGTGCTCGATGCGGAGCGAGCCCGCCTCGTAGGTCAGCATGTCGATGGGCAGCCCCACGCTCAGGTTGGAGCGCAGCGTGGAATCGAAGGAGAGCAGCACCATCTTCGCCGCGTCGCCGAGCTTCATGTCCTTGCGCGCCACCCGGTCCAGGATGGGCTTTCCGTACTTGTGCTCGCCGATCTGGAAGAAGGGCGTGTCGACGGTGGCCTCGATGAAGTTCCCCGCCGCATAGACGTTGAACAGCCGCGGCCTCTCCTTGCCGATCTGCCCGCCGAAGATGAAGCTCGCCGCGAAGGCGTCGCCCTGGGCGTGCAGGAATTCGGCGTCGATCGCCTTCACCTCACGCACCGCGCGGCCCACGATGCGCGCCGCCTGGAACATCGTCCGGGCGGCGAACAGGTTCTGCTCGGCTCCCGCGCCCTTCCTCTCGGCGCCCTCGTTCAGAAGGCTCACCACCGCCTGGGTGATGGCGAGGTTTCCCGCCGTCAGCAGCACGAACACCGCGTGGCCGGGCTTTTCCCACGTATAGAGCTTCTTGAATTTCCCGACATTGTCCACGCCCGCGTTGGTGCGGGTGTCGGCGGCCATGACCAGGCCCTCGTCGAGCAGCAGTCCCACGCAATAGGTCATATCCGTTTCGTCCGTGCCTTCGAAAAACAGGAAAAAACCCGCCTCACCCGCCAAGTGTTCCGCCGGCCCCGTGGCTTTCTTGCGAAATGCGGGCGGAAATGCCATAAGCAGGCCATGTGCTTCCACGCGACCATATCCGGGGCGATTTTGCCCGTCTGGTCAAAAACCGCATATGACGAAGTCATGCTTCGCTGTGCGCGGATCGGATTCAAGCCGTAAGGCCTCTCTCTTCAGCCTGATCGCCTGCCAGAAGCCCCAGAAGGGCCTGCTTTCCCGTATTCAGTCCGGAGACACCGTCATGAACGTCCTCAGCAAGAACATCGACTTGGCCGAAGTCGTGCGCCACGACGTGGAGCACCACTTCCACCCCTTCACCGACCACAAGGCCTTCCACGCCGAGGGCGGCCCCCGCGTGATGACGCAGGCCGACGGCATCTGGATCTGGGATGGCAAGGGCAACAAGCTCCTCGACGGCATGTCCGGCCTGTGGTGCGTCAATGTCGGCTATGGCCGCAAGGAGCTCGCCGAGGCGGCCTACCGCCAGATGCTCGACCTTCCCTATTACAACACCTTCTTCAAGACGACGACGGTGCCCACGGCGGAGCTCGCGGCCAAGATCTCCTCGGTGATGCCGAAGCGGTTCAAGCACATCTTCTTCACCAACTCGGGTTCGGAATCGAACGACACCATCGTCCGCTTCGTCCGCCATTACTGGAAGCTGAAGGGCAAGCCCTACCGCCAGCACTTCATCGCGCGCACCCGCGGCTATCACGGCTCCACCATGGTGGCGGCCAACCTCGGCGGCTTCCAGGGCATGCACGAGCAGGTCGGCACCGAGTTCCCCGGCTTCCACCACGTGCAGCAGCCCTACTGGTACGATTTCGGCGGCGACAAGACTCCGGAGGAGTTCGGCCTCGAGGCCGCGGCCGAAGTCGAGAAGAAGATCCTCGAGGTCGGGCCGGACAACGTTGCGGCCTTCATCGGCGAGCCGATCCAGGGCGCGGCCGGCGTGCTGATCCCGCCCTCCACCTACTGGCCGGAGGTGCAGAGGATCTGCCGCAAGTACGGCGTGCTCATCATCTCGGACGAAGTGATCTGCGGCTTCGGCCGCACCGGCAACTGGTGGGGCTTCGAGAGCCTCGGCTTCGAGCCGGACATCGTGCCGATGGCCAAGGGCCTGTCCTCCGGCTACCTGCCGATCGGTGCGGTGGCCTTCGCCGACCACCTGATCAAGGACTTCTTCGAGCTCGGTGGCGAGTTCTATCACGGCATGACCTATGCCGGGCACCCGGTCGCCTGCGCCGTCGCCTTGAAGAACATCGAGATCATCGAGCAGGAGAAGCTCGTCGAGCGGACCCGCGAGATCGGCCCCTATTTCGCCGAGGCGCTGGCCTCGCTCAACGATCACCCGATCGTCGGCGAGACGCGTTCCATGGGCCTCATCGGCGCCATCGAACTCTCGAACGACAAGGCCAAGCGCGGCCGCTTCGCCAAGCCGGGCCGCGTCGGCACCATGTGCCGCGACCACTCCTTCCGGAGCGGCCTCATCATGCGCGCCTGCTGGGACACCATGGTTCTGGCGCCGCCGCTCGTCATCACCCGCCAGGAGATCGACAGGCTCGTACAACTTGCGCGTGCGGCCCTGGATGCCACCTATGCCGATGTGAAGGCAGAAGTTGTGTGAGATTACAGGAGCTTAAGAAAAAAGCGCATTGCGCGGCGGCAGGGGGGCGCTAGTCTTCCTGCCGGATTGAGCCGCTGAAGCGCCGGGCGGTTCCAGCATCGGTGCAACCAAGGAGAAGTTTCAGAAATGTCGACGTACCGTCCCCGTTTCCGCCCGAACCGCCGCGCGGTGCTGAAGGGCACCGGCGCCCTCGCCGTGGGCCTCACCTTCCTGCCGCGCTTCTCGCTGGCCCAGGAAGAGAAGAAGCTGAATTTCTACAACTGGGATACCTACATCGGCGAGAACACGCTCGCCAACTTCAACGAGGCCACCGGCATCGAGGTGAAGATGGACCTCTACGCCGACAACGACGAGCTCTTCGCCAAGCTGAAGGGCGGCAACCCGGGCTACGACGTGATCGTTCCCACCAATGACATGGTGGAGCGCATGATCGCGGCGGACATGGTGGTCCCGCTCGATCACTCCAAGATCCCGAACATGTCGAACATCGACAAGGCCTTCCAGGATGCGCAGTTCGATCCCGGCCGCAAGTTCACGATGCCTTACATGTGGGGCACCCTCGGCATCGGCTATCGCAAGTCCGCGGTGAGCGCCCCGCCGGACAGCTGGAAGGTGCTGCTCGACTCGGATGAATATGCCGGCGCCATATCGCTTCTCGGCGACCAGCAGAACGTGCTGGGCGCCGCCCTGAAGTATCTGGGCTATTCCTGGAACTCGACCAATGCCGACGAGCTCAAGAAGGCCGAGGAGCTCCTGATCAAGCAGAAGAAGAACATCAAGGTCTTCGCCGACGACAACGGCCAGGACCTGCTCGCCTCGGGCGAGGTGAAGATCTGCCAGGAGTGGAACGGCGACATCAAGCAGATCATGCAGGAAGATGACGACGTGAACTACGTCGTGCCGAAGGAGGGCTCTCTTGTCTGGCAGGATACGTTGGCCATTCCGAAGGGCGCGCCACACCCGGAGAACGCCCATGCCTTCATCAACTTCGTGCTCGACGCGGAGGCCGGCAAGGAGATCGTCCAGACCATCCTCTATGCCACCGCAAACCGCGCGGCCCGCGACCTGATGCCGGACGACTACAAGAACAACCCGGTGATCTTCCCGCCGGAAGATGTTCTGGCCAAGTGCGAGCCGGCACTCTACCTCGGCGAAGAGGCCACCAAGGTCCGCGACGAGATCTGGACGCGCATCCAGGCCGCCTGAGCGGCACTTCCCATGGGCGGCGCCCGCAAGCGCCGCCCTTTCTCTGTGGCGAGACAGGCGACGTGATGCTCAATACCCTGCGGCCTCCCCGGCTTCCGGCCTCCGTGCTCCAGGCCTTCGCCACCGCGGCCTACGGGCTCGAAGGCCGCTGGACGCCGCTCGAGGGCGAGCGCGACCAGAACTTCCGGGTGGAAGGCGGCGCCGGCAGCGTCGTCTTCAAGCTGTGCCATCCGGAGGAGGGGGAGGACGTCCTGCTCTGCCAGGCCGAAGCGCTCGAGCATATCGCGCTGGCCGATCCCTCCCTTCCCGTGCCGCGCCTTCTCCGCACGCGCGAGCGGAACCTTCTCGGCCATCTCGAGCACGAGGGCCGCCGCTATCCGGTGATGGTGCTGAGCTGGCTCGAAGGCCGCGTGCTGGGAGAGGACAGGCTCACGCCCGAGGCGCTGCGCGATCTCGGAGCGCTGCTCGCCCGCCTCGGCCTTGCGCTCCGCGGCTTCGTCAGCGGCGCTCCCGCCGCGCGGTCGCTGGTGTGGGACACCCGCCGCGTGCTCGGCCTCGCGCCCCAGGCCGCACTCCTGCCTGAAGAGGACGGAGCGCTCGCCGCGGAGATCCTCGCCCGCCACCGCGACGTGACGGCTCCCGCCATGCGCCGCATGCGGAGCCAGATCATCCACGGCGACGTCCACCCCTACAACGCGCTGCATGGCCGTGATGGCAGGGTCTCCGGCATCATCGACTTCGGCGACATGGTGCACGGGCCGCTGATCCTCGACCTCGCCAATGCAGCGGGCGATTTCCTTCATCCCTCGGGCGATGCCGCCGAAACCCTGTTCGAGATGGTGCGCGGCTACCAGTCCGTGACGCCCCTCGAGGAAGCCGAGGCCGATGCGCTCCTCGACCTCATCGAAGTGCGATTGGTGATGACGCCCCTCATCGATGCACTGAAATCGGCGAACGGCATCGAGGCGCAGGGCTATTTCGAATCCTTCAACGGCCGCAGCATGCCGATGATCCGCGAGTTGCGGAGGCTCGGCCCCGGAAAGCTCAAGGGTCTGGTCCGCCGCGCCGCCACTTTCCCGTCCGAGCCCGCCCGCCACGCGCAGACGGCGGAGGAGGCGATCGCCCGCCGCCGCCGGGTGATGGGCGAGAAGCTCTACGTCTTCTACGATCCGCCGCTGCACATCGTGAGGGGCGAGGGCGTCTGGCTCACCGCCTCGGACGGCAGACGCTATCTCGACTGCTACAACAACGTGCCGCATGTCGGGCACTGCCATCCATATGTCACCGAGGCCATCGCCCGCCAGGCCCGCACGCTCAACACCAACACCCGCTACATCACGGACCAGTCGATCGAATATGCCGAGCGGCTGGCCGGCCTTTCGGCCGAGGGGCTCACCGCCGTCGTCTTCGTCAATTCGGGAAGCGAGGCGAACGATCTCGCCTGGCGCATGGCCAAGGCCTTCACGGGCAAGTCGGGCGGCCTCGCCATGGACTTCGCCTATCACGGGGTGAGCGAGGCGATCGACGCCTTCTCGCCCTCCAACGCGCCGGAACACTGGCACGCCCCGCACATCCGCCTGCTGCCGCCGCCCGACACCTATCGCGGTCCCTACGGGGCGGACGAGCTGGGCCTCGGCGCGCGATACGCTGCGCTTGCCGATCCGCTGATCGCCGAGCTCGAGGCCACGGGGCACGGCGTCGCCGCGGCGATGATCGATTCCGCCTTCATGACCAATGGCATCCTCGACGCGCCGGAGGGCTATCTCCAGGCCATCGTCGACCGGGTGCACCGGGCAGGGGGCCTCTTCATCGCGGATGAGGTCCAGTCGGGTTTCGGCCGCATGGGCACCGCCTTCTGGGGCCATCGCCACCACGGCGTCACCCCGGATTTCATCACCACCGGAAAGCCGGCCGGAAATGGGCATCCTGTCGGCGCAGTGATCACGAGGCCGGAAATTCTCGCCCATTTCCTGAGCTTCGGCCCGTTCTTCTCCACCTTCGGCGGCAACAACGTCGCCTGCGCCGCGGGGATCGCGGTCCTGGACGTGATCCGCGACGAGGGGCTGGTGGAGAACGCCCGGGCGACCGGGGCCTATCTGCGGCAGGGGCTTTCCGCGCTCATGGTCAAGCACCCGCTCATCGGCGACGTTCGCGGCGTGGGGCTGGCGACGGGCGTCGAACTCGTCCGGGACCGGAAGGGAAAGGAACCCGCGGGAGCCGAAACCACGCGCCTCCTCAGCCTGCTCCGCGACGAGGGCGTGCTGATCGGCGGCGAGGGCAAGTTCGGCAATGTGCTCAAGATCAGGCCGCCCATCGTCTTCACCCGTGGGGATGCGGATATCGCCGTCGCCGCGGTGGACCGGGCGCTCGCCCGGCTCTAACCCGGGGTTGCCGTGCAGGGCAGGTCTGCGCTAGCTTCAATTCAAAACAGAACAGGGGGAGTGACGGAATCTTGGAGAACTGGAAACAGAACCCGCGGGTCTTCTGGACCTTGGGCTTGCCTCCCTCCGTCTGGCTTCTCGCCTTCTTCATCATCCCGCTCGGTTTCCTTTTCGTCATGTCCTTCAGCGACAAGGCGGTCATCGACGGGCAGGTGTCGATCACCGAATACGACTACCTGACGGGCATCGGCAATTATCTCCGTTCCTTCGATCCGCTCTATCTCACCATCATGTGGAAGTCGGTGTGGATCAGCGCGCTGGCCACCGTGCTTTGCCTGCTCACCGCCTATCCCATCGCCTTCGGCATCTGCTTCGCTCAGGAACGCTGGAAGCCGCTGCTCCTGCTGCTCGTGGTGCTGCCCTTCTGGATCAACCTGCTGATCCGCACCTATGCCCTGATCGCGGTGTTCCGAACCCAGGGCTATGTGAACAAAGTCCTGGGCGTGGTGGGCCTCGGCCCCTTCGAGATGCTCTACAACGACTTCGCCGTCATATTCGGCCTCGTCTACGTCTACATGCCCTTCATGGTGCTGCCGCTCTATGCGACGATCGAGAGGCTGGACAAGTCCTTCCTCGAGGCCAGCCTCGATCTCGGCGCCTCCCAGTTCCAGACGTTCCTGCGCGTCACCGTGCCGCTCACCATGCCGGGCATCGTCTCGGGCATCATCCTGGTCTTCATTCCATGCCTCGGCTCCTTCCTGACGCCGGATCTCCTGGGCGGAGCCAACGCCATCATGATCGGCAACGTGATCGAGCGGCAATTCAAGGCGGCGAACGACTGGCCCTTCGGCGCAGCGCTCTCCTTCCTCCTGATGTATGCCACCTTCGGAGCGCTGGCCCTGCGCTACCTCTTCACGCTGCGCAGCAAGGGAGTGGATGTGTGATGGCTGCGAAACTGAAACCCGGCCAGGGGCCCCTCGACTACGGCAGCCGCACCTGGCTCAAGCTGCTGTTCGCCGCCATCTTCTTCCTGCTCTATGCGCCGATCATCACGCTCATCGCCTTTTCCTTCAACACCGACAGGCGCGGCGTGGTCTGGCGCGGCTTCACCTTCGACAACTACACCAAGGCATGGAACAACGCCTCGCTGATCGAGGCGCTCACCAATTCGCTCGTCATCGCCCTCATCGCCACGCTGTTCGCCACGATCCTCGGGGCGCTTGCAGCGCTGCTGCTGTGGCGCTTCCGCTTTGCCTTCAAGGGCGCCTATGAGGGCTTCATGGCGCTTCCCATCGTCATCCCCGAAATCTGCATGGGCGTTGCGCTGCTGCTGTTCTTCGTGAACTCGGGGATGATGGAGCTCTTCGTCAACATGCCCTGGCCGCTCAACCTCGGGAACATCATCTTCGCCCATGTCAGCTTCTGTTTTCCCTTCGTGGCGGTGGTGGTGCGCTCGCGGCTGGTGGGCTTCAACCGCCAGCTCGAGGAAGCCTCGAAGGATCTGGGCGCCAGCGAGTGGCAGACCTTCTGGTCGGTGATCGTGCCCTTCATGAAGCCCGGCCTCATCGCCGGGGCGCTCCTCGCCTTCACGCTCTCCCTCGATGACTTCGTCATCACCTTCTTCACCTCCGGGCCGGAGACCGTGACCTTCCCCGTCAAGGTCTATTCGCTGGTGCGCCGCGGCGTCTCGCCCGAGATCAACGCTGCCTCCACGGTGCTGATCGTCATCACCGTGGTCGCCACCGTCCTTGCCATGAAACTCCAGGCGCCTCAGAAGGCGGACAAGGGTTGAAACAGATGTCCGACGCGATCGTCTCCATCCGCAACGTCACCAAGCAGTTCGCAGGCAGCGTCACCGCCGTGGACAATGTCTCGCTCGACATCGCGCAGAACGAATTCTTCGCGCTGCTCGGCCCCTCGGGCTGCGGCAAGACCACGCTTCTCCGCATGATCTCCGGCCTCGAGACGCCGACCTCGGGCCAGATCATCATCGCCGGCGAGGACATGGCCTTCACGCCGCCCAACAAGCGTCCCACCAACATGGTGTTCCAGTCCTATGCGGTGTTCCCGCACAT
>NZ_JBKBKI010000014.1:0-56539 GCF_046294715.1 Aestuariivirga sp.
CGGGGAAGGGGACATGGCGAAAGGGGGAACGGAGGGCAGGTCCCGTCCGGCCGGCGGTTCGCGCTCCAAGGAAGCAAACAAGCTGATGATGAACCGCTCCCTCGCCCTCAAGATGCTGTCGGCCATGCTTGTTTTCGGAGCGTGGGAAATCGCCGGACGCATCCCGGTGAGCTACGCTTTTCCGACCTTCACCGAATCCATGGCAGCGCTCGTCCGCATGATCCTCGACGGCACGATGTTCGTGGCCTACGCGGAGACCCTGAAGCCGCTCGTCGTCGGCGTCGCCCTGTCGGCGATCGGCGGAATCGGCCTCGGCCTCTGGATCGGCCTGAGCCGGGGCTTCGACTGGCTGTTCTCGCCGATCTTCATCGTCATGCAGGCAGCACCGCTCGCCGCACTGATCCCGATCCTGGTGATGGTCTATGGCATCGGCCTCACCTCGAAGGTCTTCGTGGTCTGCATCATGGCGCTGCCGGTGATCGTGCTGAACACGGCTGGTGCCGTGCGCAACACGCCGGCCTCGCTGAGGGAGATGGCCCGCTCCTTCATGGCCAGGGACAGCGACGTGCTGCTCAAGATCATTCTTCCTTCCGCCTCGCCGCTCATCTTCTCGGGCTTGCGGCTCGGCGTCTCGGCGGGTTTCATCGGCGCCATTCTCTCGGAATTGAAGATCACCCCGACGGGCGTTGGCGACATCATCACCCACAGCCGTTCCATTGCGGATTATGCCAGCATGTATGCGGCGATCTTCTCGATCATCCTCCTGGCCGTGCTTTTCCTGAACCTCCTCGAGAAACTCGAAAACGTCCTCTTCGAAGGGAACAACCGTGGCTATGTCTCAGATTAAGCCGGTCGTGCCGGAGCCGGCCGCCGGCACGTCGAGCGCGGTCTCGGTGCGCGGTGTCTCCAAGACCTACCAGGACGTCGAGGCGCTTCGGAACATGTCGCTCGAGTTTCCACGTGGCGAGCTCACCTCGCTGCTCGGGCCCTCCGGCTGCGGCAAGACGACCTTGCTCAAGATCATCGCCGGTCTTCTCGAGCCCTCGGCCGGGGAGGTGGAGGTCGATGGGAGGAAGGTCACCGGCCCCGGCCCTGACCGCGCCTTCGTATTCCAGGATTTCGCCCTGCTCCCCTGGGCAAACGTGCTGCGCAACGTGGCCTTCGGGCTTGAATTGCGCGGCGTCGCCCGCTCCGAGCGGGAGAGCATTGCCGAGAGGTACATCAGCCAGGTGGGCCTCTCAGGTTTCGAAAAGAAATACCCGCATCAGCTTTCGGGCGGCATGCGCCAGCGCGTCGGCCTTGCCAGGGCTCTCTCCGTCGATGCCCAGGTGCTTCTCCTCGACGAACCCTTCTCGGCCGTTGACGAGCAGACGCGCCGCAAGTTCCAGGAAGACCTCCTGGCACTGGTCCGCCATGAGAGGAAGACCTTCATCTTCGTGACCCATTCGATCGAGGAAGCGGTCTATGTCTCGGACCAGGTCGCCATCCTGCTGCCGCGGCCGAGCCGCGTATCGGAGATCATCCGGCCTTCGAGCTTCCGCGGAAAGAACGTGGACAACATCCGCCGCGACCCGGAGTATCTCGACATCGTCGACAGGATCTGGGCCTCCCTTCGCAGCTACGTGGAGTGAGACTGAGCATGACACTCTTCGGCATCAGGCTTCCCGACATGTCCTCCCTGCTCATCTGGGCTCTGCTGTGGGAGGTCATCGGCCGGCTGAAACTCACCTTCTTCGTGCCGCCGATCTCGGAAGTCGTCGTCACGCTGTTCGAGCTGCTTCCCACGCCCTCATTTCTCAACGCGCTCGGCTCGACGGCCTATGCCTTCGCGCTGGGCGTGTTCTTCGCGATCGTGATCGGCATTCCGGTTGGCATTCTCATGGGAAAGAGCCGCCTGCTGGACGAGATGCTGCTGCCCTGGGTCAACATCTTCCTTTCGGCGCCGCTAACGGCGCTCGTTCCGGTGCTGATGGTGCTGTTCGGTTTCGGCACCAAGACCATCGTCATCACCACAGCGCTTTTCGCCGTCTGGATCATCATCCTCAACGCCCGCGCCGGGGTCCGACAAATCAACCGGTCGCTCGTCGAGATGGCCCGGAGTTTCGGCGCCAGTTCCATGGATGCCTTTTTCAAGGTCTATTTCTGGGCAGCGCTTCCCGAGATCCTGGGTGGCGTCAGGATCGGGGTGATCCGTGCGGTGAAGGGCGTCATCATCGGACAGCTGCTGATCTCGATCGTCGGCTTCGGCGCCCTCTTTGAGCTCTATTCCAGCAATTTTCTGATGCCGGAGTTCTGGGCCGTGCTCATCGTGCTCTTCGGACTGGCCTTCACGCTGTCGGAGTTCCTGGGCTATCTCGAGCGGAAGGTCTCCTACTACGCCGCGGCCCGCTAGCAGGCAGGCGCGTCATGAGGATCTGCATCTTCGGCGCAGGCGCAATCGGCGGGTACATGGCGGCAAAGCTGGCGCAGGCCGGGGCGGATGTGAGCATCGTCGCAAGGGGCCCGCACCTCGCCGCAATCCGCGAAAAGGGTCTGACCCTGTTCGAAGAGGGGCAGGAGCCGGTCACCGTTGCCGTTCGCGCCAGTTCCGAGCCAGCGGAGCTTGGGCCTCAGGACTACCTCGTCGTGACGCTCAAGGCCCATTCCGTTGCCGGTGCTGTAGGCGCGATGCAGCCACTGATCGCCGGAAGGACGACGATCGTCAGCGGCGTCAACGGCGTGCCCTGGTGGTATTTCCACAAGATCGGGGGTCCCCTCGAGGGTACCAGGCTCCAGACCGTCGATCCCGGAAACGTCCAGTGGGACGGGTTCGGCCCCGACCGCGTGCTGGGCTGCGTGGTCTATCCTGCGGCGGAGGTCAGTTCTCCGGGAACCATTCGTCACATCGAGGGAAACCGTTTTTCCCTCGGTGAGCCCGATGGCTCGAGATCCGAGCGGGTCCTCGCCCTTTCCCAGGCGCTGCAGTCAGCCGGCCTCAAGGCCCCCGTGCGGCCCCGCCTCCGGGACGAGATCTGGGTGAAGCTCTGGGGCAACCTCTCCTTCAACCCGATCTCGGCCCTCACTCATGCGACGCTCGATGTGCTCTGCACAGATTCAGGCACCCGGGACGTGGCGCGCCGGATGATGCTCGAGGCGCAGGCGATTGCCGAGAAGCTCGGCGTCACATTTCCTGTCGACGTCGAGCGGAGGATCGACGGTGGGGCCGCCGTGGGCGCTCATCGCACCTCCATGCTGCAGGACCTGGATGCAAGCCGTCCCCTGGAAATCGACGCGCTGGTGAGATCCGTCCGCGAACTGGGTGAGATCACGGCGACGCCCACCCCCACCATCGACATCGTTCTCGCGCTCATCACATTGCGGGCCCGGGTTGCTGGGCTCTATTGAAACACCCTCGCCTTCGGAGCATTTCTTTGCCAAATTCGCCGCGCCGGCATCCGGTGGGACGGCCGAGGCCGCGGACTAGAGGCGCTGCGACGTCCGGCTGCCCGCTGCGTGGCCGAGCAGGGAGAATTCCAGGATGGCGGAGCCCTTGGGCAGGTTCGATATCATCGGCCCCCACAAGACCATGAAGGCGGTGGTGACGACAGGAAATGGCGGCTACGACAAGCTCGTCTATCGCGACGTTCCCGTTCCGCGCCCCGGGGCAGGTGAAGTTCTTGTGCGCGTGCTGGCCGCTGGCGTCAACAACAATGAGGTCAACACGCGCGTCGGCTGGTACTCATCCAGCGTAACGACCGGCACATCGGGCGCGGCAGAAACCGGAGAGAGGGAGGTTCGCCCCAAGGCCGATGGGGGATGGGACAGGCCCACCCCCTTTCCGCTGATTCAGGGCACCGACTGCTGCGGCATTGTCGTGGAGGCCGGGAGTGCGGAAGGCGAGGCGCTGATCGGTCGGCGCATCCTCATCCGGCCCTGCATGCGAACCGCGGGTTTCGGTAACCTGGAGAACGTTTGGATGGGATCGGATTTCGACGGCGTCTTTGCCGAATTCGTGAAGGCGCCGGCCGCCGAGGTCTTCCCCGTCGCGTGCAATTGGAGCGATGTTGAACTCGCCACCATTCCCTGCGCCTACGGAACGGCCGAAAACATGCTCCACCGCGCGAAGCTCGCGCCGGGCGAAACGGTGCTGATCACCGGCGCATCGGGAGGGGTGGGATCGGCAGCGGTTCAGCTCGCACGCCGCCGTCGCACCCGGGTGATCGCGGTGACGAGCCGGGACAAGATGGATGCAGTGCGGGAACTCGGCTGCGATCTCGTCGTCTCGCGGGAACATCACCTTGCCGGTGTCCTCGGCGAGAGAAGCATCGACCTCGTGGTCGACAATGTCGCCGGACCAGATTTCGGCCAGTTCCCGAAGCTCCTGCGCCGGGGCGGCCGCTATGTCTCATCCGGAGCGATCGGAGGACCCATTGTCTGTTTCGACGCACGAGACGTCTATCTCAAGGATCTCACGCTCATCGGCTGCACGGCCTGGGACGAGCCGGTCTTCCCGCACCTCGTCTCCTACATCGAGCGGGGCGAAATCAGGCCGCTCGTGGCGGGCGTCTTCCCCCTCGAGAAGATTGCCGATGCACAGCGCGAATTCATGAAGAAGCGCCATCTCGGCAACTTCGTTCTGGTTCCTTAGGCCCGCTCAGACGAGCAGGTCCTTCGAGATCGAGGCGCCGAGCGTGTATTTCGGATCGACCATGTTGCCAAGGCGCACGCGGCCGGCTTGGGTGAGCAGCATGTAGGCATCGAGCTCGGTGAAGCCGTAATCCTGCGCCATCCAGCGTACAAGCTCCCGGTAGGCGATGCGCGCGGCATCTTCCATGGGACGGCCAGAGCCAATCGTCATGATGCACCGCTCGTTTTCGAGCCGTGCCCACTTGAAGGTCCAGCCCTTGATGAGATCCACCTGAACGGTGGTCACCGTCGGGTGTTCGATGGCGACGCCGCAGAGTTCGCCATCACCCTGGGCGGCGTGGCAGTCTCCGAGGTAGAGCAAGGCGCCCGGCGCGTTCACCGGAAGATAGATCACCGCTCCGGGGCAAACGTCCGGAAGGTCCATGTTGCCGCCGTAGTAGTCAGGCTGCAGCGACGTAATCGCCTCGATCTCGGGCGAGGTGCCGATGGTCCCGATGAATGGCTCGTAGGGGAGCGTGATCTTCTCGTTCCACTTCACGCCCTTGATGGAATCGACCTCCACCTTCTTCACGCGCTCCGGCAAGGGCGCATTGAGCAAGGCGGTCTCCCCGGTGCCCACGAGCCCGCCGAACTCCGGGATGAGGCAGGTCGTTCCCGCAGGCTGCGGACCGCGCGGGCGGATGTCCTTGATATAGACGGCGAGGCAATCGCCTTTCTCCGCCCCGTTCACGTAGATCGGTCCATTCTGCGGGTTGAGATAGGGAAAGTTCAGGATCTGGCTCGGAACATCGCTCTCGCTCATGATCTTGCCCTCGAAGGCGTCATGCGTCTCGACCGAGATTTCCGCACCGGGATCGACCTTCAGCACCGGCGCGGCGTAAGGGCCATAGACATAGTGGTACTTGCCCTGGTCAGCTTCGGTCATGCTGTAGCTCTTGAAGACCTTGCCCTTGGCGGCGCCCCTGCGTGCCATGATCGAACGTTCCAGCCAGTTCATTCCTTCTCTCCTCGACCGTCATGTCTTTCGTGTCGAAGTCAACGGCGATCCCTGCACTTGTCAAGTGCCTGCTGACCCGAGATCAGAAGCCGATTGATAGAGGGCAGCCAACTCCTGTACGAAGTGCCGATGCATGAGGTGATGCCGATGGACCGCGATTTCTTTGACCTTGGCCTGCAGAAGCGCAGCGAGACGCTCGGAAAGGACTATGTCGAGAGGAACCTGAAAGCCGCCGATGATTTCACGCGGCCATTCCAGGAGGCGATGACGGCGTGGTGCTGGGGCTTCGGCTGGGGCGACGAGACGATCGATGCCAAGACGAGGTCCATGATGAACCTCGCCATGCTCGGAGCGCTCGGCAAGATGCATGAGTGGGAGATCCACTGCAACGGTGCGATCAACAACGGCGTCTCGGTCGAGGAGATCAGGGCCATCATCCATGTCGTCGGTATCTATTGCGGCGTGCCGCAAGCACTCGAATGCTTCAGGGCAGCACGAAAGGTTCTGACGGAAAGGGGCTTGCTGCCTGTCCATGCCGCTCCGCAATCCTGATCTGGACGTCGACGCGCAGCGCCTCGCCCGGTGGAATGCTCCCGACCGGCGGCGGCAGAGTTTCCGCAACCTGCACCTCATACACCGCCGCGGCTCGAGCTTCCGGTCGCCAGAAGTCTGGCCGCTCGCGCTCCGACCCGACCCACTGCCTGCCGTCGCGCCAGGTCTCCGCCGGCTCACGGACCAGCCCGCCTTCTGCGCCCTCACCGTTGCCCAGGCCGACAGGATCGTGTTCGAGCGCTATGCCGAAGACTTCGGGCCTCGCCGGCTTCACAGCATCCAGTCGATCACCAAGACCTTCGTGCACCTCGCCATGGGCCGCCTCGTCGCGGACGGGCTCGTCGATCCGGGCAGGCCTATCGGCGATTACGTGCCGGAGGCAGGCTCCGCCTACGCCGCGGCGAGCGTCCAGCAGGCGCTGGACATGGATGTTTGCAGCAATTTCTCCGAGGACTATGCCGCGCCCTACACGCCTTGTCCTGCTCCTGGAGAGCCTGTTGGCTACGCTCGCCAGGAAATCGCCATGGGTTGGCGCCTTCCGCCCGAGGGCGAAGCGGAGTTCGGGGTGCGAGCCTTTGCCTCGGGCCTGGTGAAGCTCCCGCGCCAAGGTCATGGCCGAGAAACGCTCTACACATCCCCCAATACGGACATGCTGGGCTGGGTCATCGAACGGGCGAGCGGCAGAGGGCTGTCGGAGCACGTGGAAGCGATCGTGGAGGCCGCAGGGCTGGAGGATGCCTTCCACATCTCGGTCGATTGTGAGGGTGTGCCCGTGCTGAGTGGCGGCGGCGTCATGACGCCCCGCGACCTCGTTCGTTATGGCCTGCTGATCGCCCGGAGCGGTGCGGGACTGGTGGGACCCACGGTCGGCAGTGCCGCTTTCCTGGCAGACACGTTGACGGGCCCGGGGACCCGCTACAGCGGACCGGATAACCTTCGCTATCGCAACCACATGCTCACCAATGGCAGGTGGGTCGGCCATCCGGGCTATGCGGGGCAGTTCCTGATGATCGATCCGGCGAAGCAGGCCGCAGCGGCTTTCTTCAGCGTGCTCGAGACGCCCTACGGCGACCGCGAAGGCTACTTTCAGGAGATCATGACCTCTCTTGGAATCGTGCTCGCACGGCTGCCGTGACCTTCCGAGCGCTCCGGCGAAATCTCGGAGTTGCTGTCGGATTTCTGACAAACTCCGCAGGCGCCGCATTTGACTATCCTGCCAATGCTCGCAGAAGCGAGAGAGGTCAGGAGAAACGCTCATGAAATTCCAACTCGCCATCAACCTCGAGCGCATGGACGACAGCCTCGACATGCAGGACGTGGCTCGGCACACGCTCGAAATGGTGCAGATGGCGGAGGATGGCGGCTTCAACATCGCCTGGGCGGCCGAGCACCACGCGCTGGAGATGACGATTGCGCCAGACCCATTTCAGATCCTTACCTGGTGGGGTGCGCACACTTCGACGATCAGGCTCGGAACGGCCGTGGCGGTGGCGCCCTACTGGCATCCGATCAAGCTCGCGGGCGAGGCGGCCTTCACCGACCTCGTCACCGGTGGGAGGCTGGAATTCGGCATCGGATCAGGGGCTTACCAGCGCGAGTTCGACCGCATGCACCCCGGCCTCAAGCAGACCGACGGCTGGAAATACATGCAGGAGATGTTGCCCGCCGTCATGGCCCTCTGGCAGGGCGACTACGAGCACAAGGGCGAGTACTGGCAGTTCCCGCTCTCGACCTCGGTGCCGAAACCGTTGCAAAAGCCGCACCCGCCGCTGTGGGTGGCGGCGCGGGCCCCGATTACATACGATTTCGCCGTGAAGCACGGGCTCAACATCATGTCATGGCCGCTGACCAGGCCGATGTCCGAGGCCGAACTCTACAAGTCGAGGCTCGACGAGGCGATGGCCAACAACCCCGGCAAGCGGCGGCCGATCTTCGCCATGATGCGCCACACGGCGGTCTATGACCGCAAGGAGGACTGGATGGTGCCGGTCAAGGCGGCGCAGCGCCAGCTTGGCCAATTCGAGAACCTCTTCAAGAACTTGGGCGATGTGAAGAACGGCTTCCCGAAGGAGGTCGACCTGGGCGAGATCGCCAACCGGGCGGAGTATGACCCCAAGATGCTGTCCACCAACCTGATGTTCGGCACCCCCGACGAGGTGATCGCCAAGCTCAAGCCCTACAAGGCGCTGGGAGTGGACGAGTTCACCTACTACGCCAGCCTGGGTCTTGGGCTGAAGGAGCAGAAACGCTCGCTCGAACTGTTCTGCAAGCACGTTATTCCGGCGTTCAAGTGAGTGCATTTGCATGTCGAAAGTTGTCGAAATCACGCGCAACGGTCATGTCCTCGAGGTCAAGCTCGACAAGCCCAAGGTCAACGCCATCGACCATGCAATGAGCCGGGAGATGGGGGCGGCCTTCGCCCTCCTCCGCGACGACCCCGAGCTCCGCGTCGGCATCCTGACGGCCGAGGGCGACCGGATCTTCTCCGCCGGCTGGGACCTGAAGGCCCTGAACGCCGGCGACATCAAGCTCGACAACTGGTGGGAGGACGGCGACTATGGCGACGGCGGCTTCGCCGGCCTCACCGAGAACTGGAACCTGAACAAGCCGGTGATCGCCGCGCTGAACGGGCTGGCGATCGGTGGCGGCTTCGAGATCGCGCTCTCCTGCGACCTGGTCATCGCGGCCGACCACGTGGAGTTCGCGCTGCCTGAAATGCCGCTGGGGATCGTGCCGGACGCTGGCGCCCTGCAGCGCCTGCCGCGGCGCATTCCCTACAACATCGCGATGGAGATGCTGCTGCTCGGACGCCGCATGGGTGCGGAGGAGGCCGCGCGCTACGGGCTCGTCAACAAGGTGGTGCCCAAGGCCGAGCTGATGGCGACGGCGAGGGCCTGGGCGGACCAGCTGGCGAAGTCGGCTCCGCTTGCCATGCAGACGGTGAAGGAGGTGCTGCGCGCCATCGAGTGCCGGCCGCTCCGCGACAGCTTCGCCACCATGCGCACGGGCGACCTGCCGGTCTACCGCGCCATGCTGAAATCCGAGGATGCCGCCGAGGGTGTGAAGGCCTTCGTCGAGAAGCGCGAACCGGTGTTCAAGGGGAGATAGCGATGGCGAGGCCGGACGTGACGGCGGTGAAAAGGGTTGCAAGTCTCGGCGGGGGGCCGATCGGCGCCGGCTGGGCAGCGCATTTCCTGGCGCGGGGCTATGACGTGACGGGCTACCTCCACGACATGCGGGAAGAGGAGGCCTACCGCAACATCCTCGACACCGCCTGGATCAGCCTCACGGCACTGGGCCTAGCGCCGGGCGCCTCGCGCGAGCGGCTGAGGCTGACGAGCGATCTCGAGGCGGCGGTGGCCGATGCCGGCTTCGTGCAGGAGAGTGCGCCCGAGCGGCTCGAGCTGAAGCAGACGCTTTACGAGAGGCTGGGCGCCATCGTTCCCGAGGGCGTGGTGATCGCGTCGAGCACGTCGGGGCTCATGATGACCGACATCCAGGCCCTCTGCCCGACGCCGGAGCGCACGGTGATCGGCCACCCCTTCAACCCGCCCTATCTCCTGCCGCTCGTCGAGATCATCGGCGGCAGGAAGACCGCGCCCGAGGCGGTGGCCTGGGCGCGCGACTTCTACGCCCATGCCGGCAAGGCGCCGCTGGTGATGAAGAAGGAAATCCCCGGCTTCGTCGCCACGAGGCTGCAGGAGGCGCTGTGGCGCGAGGCGCTGCACATGGTGGCCAATGGCGAGGCCACACCGGAGGACATCGACATCGCGCTGATGAACGGCCCTGCCCCGCGCATGGCGATCCAGGGCCAGTGCATGGCCTTCCACGTGGCCTGCGGCGAAGGCGGCATGGCCACCAACCTCGACCAGTTCGGCCCCGCGCTGAAGCTTCCCTGGACGCGTCTCGCCGCGCCGGAACTGACGAAGGAGCTGCGCGACCGCATGGTGAACGGCTGCAACGCCATCGCCGGAAACCGCCATTTCGAGGAGATGGCCGCCGAGCGCGACCGGGCGATCGTCGGCGTGCTGAAGGCGGTGCGCGCTGCGCGGGCGGGAAGCTAGCCCTTCCGCCGCGGCTTCCTGCCCGTGCCCTGCAGGAAGGAATAGACGGTGCCGGGCCACGATGGGGCGGCGTCCTTCTCGGGCCAGGCCTGGCGGTATTCGCTGGGCTTCTTGCCGAAGGCCTCGAGGAAGCTCTGCGAGAAATAGGACATGGAGTTGAAGCCGCAGGCGGCCGAGACCTCGCGGATCGACATGCGGGTGGAACTCAGCAGCACGCGCGCGTATTGCAGGCGGAGGAGCTTCGAATACTGCACGATGGTGCAGCCGATGTCGCGCTTGAACAGGCGTTCGAGCTTTCTCTGCGAGACGCCGATCTCGCGGCAGACCCGCGGCACCGGTGTCGGCTCCTCGATCCGCGCCTCGAGCAGCGTCATCGCGGCGCGCACGTCCTGATGGACGTCGTCGTGCTTGCCGCCGGTGGCATAGCGCTGGAGAGCTTCCGGCGGCCTTCGCGGATGGTGCATCACCTGGTTGGCGATCTCGGCGGCGAGCTGGTCGCCGTTCTTGCGGCCGACGATATGGAGCATGAGATCGAGCCCCGCCGTTCCGCCGGAACAGGTCATGACCGGGCCTTCCACCGAAAAGAGCTGCTCCACCACCTGGAGCTCCGGATAGGCTTCGGCGAGACCCGCCATCATCGACCAGTGGGTGGTGACCTTCTGGTCGGTGACGATCCCCGCCTTGGCGAAGGCATAGATGCCGAGCTCCACCGCCACCATCTGCACCTTGGAGCGCGCCAGCCGGCGCAGCCAGCGGAAGAGGCGCTGGTCGTCGAGGTGCTCCGCGCCCCAGCTGCCGCACACGACGATCATGTCGGGGACGGGAAGCCCCTCCTGGTCGAAGCTGCGGCAGGCGACCGTCATTCCGCTGCTGGCCGAGACGGGGCCCTCGAAGGAGGCCCGGAAATCCCATTCATAGAGTTTTTGCGGTGCGAGATAATTGGCGATGCGCATCGGCTCCATGAGCATGGTGAGCGTCATCATGTTGAAGCGCGGCAGGAGCACGAAGCTCACGCGCGTCAGCTCGCCCTGCGCCGCGCCCCTGCCGTTCGGCTGACCTGCCTCGCTTTCCGTCATGCACCCGCCACCCGGCGAAAAAAACGAATTCGTGGCGATAAATTTATAACGTCCCGCGCCGTTCGGGCAAATCATTTCGGCCAAAACAACAGGACGGGGAGCGAGACAGCGTGAACTTCGAAGTCATCGTGACATGTGCCGTCACCGGCGCGGGCGATACCGTGGGCAAGCATCCCGGCGTGCCCGTGACGCCGGATCAGATCGCCCAGGCGGCGATCGACGCGGCCAAGGCGGGCGCCACGGCCGCCCACCTCCATGTGCGCGACCCGCAGACCGGCAAGGGCTCGCGCGACCCGGAACTCTTCAGGCGCGCGGTGGACATCGTGCGCGCGAGCAACACGGATGTGGTCATCAATCTCACCGCCGGCATGGGCGGCGACTGGATGATCAGCGAGGACGACCCCTGCAGGGCGGGACCCGGCACCGACATGATCGGCCCCGAGGAGCGCCTGCGCCACGTGGAGCTGCTCAGGCCCGAAATCTGCAGCCTCGACTGCGGCTCGATGAACTTCGGCGACGGCAATTACGTCTACATGTCCACCCCGCCCTATCTTCGCCGCATGGCGGCGCTGATCAAGGAGTGGGGCGTGAAGCCGGAACTCGAGGTGTTCGACCTCGGCCACATTCGCCTCGCCAAGCAGCTGATCAAGGATGGCCTGATCGAGGACCCGCCGATGTTCCAGATCTGCCTCGGCATCCCCTGGGGCGCCGACCAGTCGGTCGACAACATGAAGGCGATGAAGGACCAGCTTCCCGCCAATGCCAGCTGGGCGAGTTTCGGAATCTCGCGCATGCAGATGCCGATGGCGGCGGCGGCCGTGGCCATGGGCGGAAACGTGCGCGTCGGCCTCGAGGACAACCTCTATCTCGACCGCGGCGTTCTGGCGAGCAACGCGCAGCTCGTCGAGCGCGTCGTCGGCATCATCGAGCGCATGGGCGCGCGCGTTCTCACCCCGGCAGAGGCCCGGCGCAAGCTCGGCCTCAAGAAGCAGGCATGACATTGACGGAAAGCCCGACCGGCATCGGCGTCGCCTTCCACAGCGTGACCAAGCGCTACGGGAAGATGACGGCCGTCGACGGCATCACGCTCGACGTCAAGGCGGGAGAATTCCTGACGCTGCTCGGGCCATCGGGCTCCGGCAAGACGACGCTGCTGATGATGCTGGCGGGCTTCCAGGACGTGACCTCGGGTGACATCCTGGTGGGTGGCGCCTCGATTTCCGGAACGCCGCCCGAGAAGCGAAATTTCGGCATGGTGTTCCAGGGCTATGCGCTCTTTCCCCACATGAGCGTGAAGAAGAACATCGCCTACCCTCTCGAGATCAGGCGAAAGCCCGCGGCCGAGATCGAGCGCCGGGTGACCGAGATGCTCGAGCTCGTGCAGCTTGGAGGCTTCGCCGAGCGCTTCCCGCACCAGCTCTCGGGCGGCCAGCAGCAGCGCGTGGCGCTGGCGAGGGCCTTGAGCTTCGCGCCGCGCGTGCTGCTCCTCGACGAGCCGCTGGGCGCGCTCGACCGCAAGCTCCGCGCCGACGTCCAGGAGCAGCTGAAGGAGATCCACCAGCGGCTGGGCACCACCTTCATCTACGTGACGCACGACCAGGAAGAGGCCCTCACCATGTCCGACCGGATCGTGATCATGAACCGCGGGAAGGCGGTGCAGGTGGGAAGCCCCGTCGAGCTTTACGAGAGGCCCGCCACGACCTTCGCCGCGAGCTTCCTCGGCAAGAGCAATTTCATCCGGAAGGACGGGCGCACCTACGCGCTCCGCCCCGAGAAGATCGACGCCGCGCCGGCGGGCACGGGAACGGGCGAGCACCGCCTCACCGGAACGCTCCGCGCCATCACCTACATGGGCGCCACCCTGAAGCTGATGGTGGATGTGCCGGGCCATGGCGCAATCGAGGTTCACGTGCCGACATGGCGCAACACCGGGCAGTTTTCGGAATCACAGGCCATCGACCTCTGCTGGAGCCATGACGCTCAAGTCGAGGTCGAGGGCGGTGACGGCGAGGAAGCGGGCGCAAGACCCGCATGAGAAGGCCGGGCCGCAAAGCCCGGATCAACACCGGCGGTTGATGGCCGCCACAACTGGAGGAACTGACATGCAGGACAAGGCATTCATGCGCGATCTCGCCCACAGCGGCGCCGTCGCGTTCCGCTCCGGCCGGCTCGACCGGCGGAGCTTCCTGGCGCTCTGCGCCATGGCGGGTGTCGCATCGCTCGCCGTTTCGGCCGGCGACGCGGAAGCCGCCGCCAACGAGATCGTGATGTGGAACTGGGGCGGTGAGTCCGAACAGTGCCACGGCAGTGCCATCGGCACGCCCTTCACCGCGGCGACCGGCATCCCGCTGAAGTTCGACACGTCCGGGCCGCTTCAGGGCAAGATCAAGGAAATGGTGGATTCGGGCAAGGTGACGGCGGACGTCTGCGACGCCGACGGCTTCGACGCCATCGCACTCGGCCGCTCGGGCCATCTCGAGCCCATCGACTACAACATCGTCAACAAGGCGCAGATCAAGGAAGGCTTCGCCTGGGAACACGGCGTTTGCGTGATCTTCTACGGCTATGCCTTCATGTATGACACGCAGGCCTTCGGCAGCAACCCGCCGCAGAACTGGGCGGATTTCTACGACACCGCCAAGTTCCCGGGCAAGCGCTCGCTCTATAAATGGGCGAACGGCTCGATCGAGAGCGCGCTGATGGCGGACGGCGTTCCGAAGGACAAGGTCTACCCTTGTGACGTGCCGCGCGCACTGGAGAAGATCAAGTCGATCAAGGAGCACAGCCTCTACTGGGGCTCGGGCTCGGAAGCCCATGACATGATCGTCAACGGCGAGGTTGCGCTGGGCATGGTCTGGCAGAATCGCGGCAAGGCCATCGAGGAGCGCACCAACGGGCGCTACAAGCTCGTCATGAACGAGGCGATCGCCATGCCGGGCGCCTATATCGTGCCGCGCGGCAACCCGGCCGGCCGGGAGAACGTGATGAAGTTCATCCAGCAGGCGCTGCAGGTGGACTCGCAGCTCGCCATCCTTGAGTGCCTCGGCATGACCCCTTCCAACCCGGAAGCCTTCGCGAAGATCCCCGAGGCCTGGCAGCCCTATGCCGCCAACTCGGCGGTGAACATCGACAAGGTGGTGTTCAACGACCCGGTGTGGTGGGCCGAGAACGGCGGCGACGCCGTGAACGCATTCCTCGACGCGATCGGCTGATCGCGGGCGGGGCGGCACGCGCTCTCCGGGGGGAGCGCGTGCCGGTTTTACTCCAGGCCCAATTGCATGACCTCCATGGAACAGCGTGGACACTTCAATCCCTATTGGCTGCTGGTGGCGCCCGCGGTGCTGCTGGTGCTGGCGCTCTACGTGGCGCCGATCGCCAATGTGCTGTTCCTCAGCGTGACCGACCCCAAGCCCGGCCTCGCCAACTACTACAAGGTGATCGAGAGCGACACCGTGGCGAACCTGATCCTGCGCACGATCAGGCTCTGCCTCATCACCACGCTGGCCGCCGTGACGCTGGGATATGTCGTGGCCTATGCCATGCTGCATGCGCTTTCGCATGTGCGCCGCCGCATGATGGCGATCCTGCTCATCTCCTTCTGGATCTCGGTGCTGGTCCGCTCCTTCGCCTGGCTGATGCTGCTCGGCCACAACGGCCTCCTCAACAACGCACTGATCGGCGCCGGGCTGATAACCGAGCCTCTGCCGCTGATGCGCAACGAGCTCGGCGTGCTGATCGGCATGACCGAATACATGGTGCCCTATGCGATCCTCCCGCTGCTCGCCAACATGCAGGGGATCGACCCCCGCGTGACGAGCGCCTCGCGGAGCCTGGGCGCCAGCCACGCCCAGACCTTCTTCCGCGTCTTCCTGCCGCTGACCAGGCCCGGCATCATCGCCGCCTCGCTCCTCGTCTTCATCAGCTCGCTCGGTTTCTACGTGACGCCGGCCATCCTCGGCGGCGGCAAGGTGCAGATGATCGCGGAATATATCTCCGTGCAGCTCCTGGTGACGGTGCGCTGGGGCACGGCCGCGATGCTGGCGACGCTGATGCTGGCGAGCGTGCTGGCGCTCATGTATGTGCTGAACCGCTTCATGAAGCTTTCCACCGTGTTCGGCGGGGGCGCCAGGTGAAGCCCTCACCCGCCCGCCGCATCGCCAATATCGGGGCCTGGGTGATCCTGCTGGTCCTGATCATCCCCTCGCTCGTCTCGATTCCCGTCTCCGTCACCTCCAAGACCTATCTCTCGCTGCCGTGGGAGGGCGTGTCGCTGCAGCATTTCCGCAACCTCTTCACCAGCGCGGAATGGCTGTCGAGCTTCTGGCAGAGCTTCGTGATCGCGCTCGCCGCTTCGGCCCTCGCGACTCTCATCGGCACGCTGGCGGCCATCGGGCTGTGGCGGCTCTCCGGGCGCTTCACCGAGACGCTCCGCGCCTTCCTGCTCCTGCCGCTGATGGTACCGCCGATCATCTCCGCCATGGCCTTCTACCGCTGGTGGGTGCCGCTGGGCCTCATCGATTCCTATCTCGGCATCATCCTCGCCCACACCATCCTCGCCATTCCGATGGTGCTGATCACCGTCTCGGCGGCGCTCGCCAATTTCGACCTCCGCCTGGAACAGGCCTCGAGGAGCCTCGGCGCCCCGCTCGCAACGACGGTGCGGCGCGTGATCTTGCCGGTGATCCGGCCGGGCATACTGGCGGGTGCCGTCTTCGCCTTCATCCTTTCCTGGGACGAGATCGTCGTCACGCTGTTCATCTCGAAGTTCGACGTGTTCACCCTGCCGCGCCGGTTGTGGAACGGCATGCGCGAGAACACCGACCCGACGGTGGCGGCGGCGGCCGTCGTCCTGATCTCGATCACCCTCGTCGCGCTCGCCGCCTTCACGCTCCTGTCGAAGAAGCGGCGGGAGGACGAGGCCTGAAATACGCGGAGGACATGGTGAGTCTCGTCAATTCCCACGAAAACCGGCTGCTGCTCGAAACCGTGCAGGCCTTCATGAAGGCGGAGCTCCACCCGCACGAAGACCTCGTGGACAGGCTGGGCGAAGTTCCCATGGAGCTCGGCCGCCAGATCGAGAAGCGCGCGATGGCGGCGGGCCTCTATGCTGCGAACCTTCCCGAGGAGGTGGGCGGCGGCGGCCTGAGCCTCGAGGCCAAGACGATCATGGAGCGCGAGTTCGGCAAGACCAGCCATGCGCTGCACAGCTGGGTGGCGCGGCCCACCGAGCTGCTGCTCGCCTGCGAGGGCGACCAGCGCGAGCGCTACCTCTACCCTTGCGTGAAGGGCGAGAAGCGCGAGCTCTTCGCGCTCACCGAGCCCGAGGCGGGCTCGGACGTGATGGGCATGAAATCCCATGCCCGGCGCGACGGCCCCGACTGGATCCTGAACGGCTCGAAGCATTTCATCTCGGGGCCGGTGCTGCCGGACTTCGCCATCGTCTTTGCCGCGACGGGGGTGGACGAAACGCCGCGCGGAACGCGAAAGCGCGTCACCGCCTTCCTCGTCGATGCCGGGACGCCGGGCTTCGACGTGCGCGACGGCACGCATTGCGTGAGCTACCGCGGCTACAAGACCTTCCAGCTCAGCTTCGACAACGTCCGCCTGGGGCCGGGGCAGATTCTCGGCGAGGAAGGCCGCGGCCTCGAGCTTTCCGGCCAGTGGCTCACCTACGGCCGAATCTTCGTCGGCGCCTCCTGCTGCGGCAAGGCGGAGCGGCTGCTGGGGCTTGCCACCGAGTGGGCGGCGAGTCGCAAGCAGTTCGGCCAGGCCATCGGCAAGTTCCAGGGCACCGGCTTCAAGCTCGCCGACATGGCGACGGAACTCCGCGCCGCCGACCTCCTCGTCGAGGATGCGGTCCGCCGCGCCAATGACGGCACGCTGACGGATGCCGACATCTCCATGGTGAAGCTCTACTGCTCGGAGATGGTGAACCGTGTCGCCGACCACACGGTTCAGATCTATGGCGGCATGGGCCTGATGGAGGAACTCCCCGTCCAGCGCCTGTGGCGCGACGCCAGGCTCGAGCGCATCTGGGACGGCACCTCCGAGATCCAGCGCCACATCATCTCGCGCGCCATGCTGAGGCCGCTCGGCGCATGAACGAGAAGCGCCGCGCCAATCTCGAGCGGCTGCTGAAGCCGCGCCACGTGGCGGCGATCGGCGGGCGTGACGCCGAGACGGTCGCGGCCGAATGCAAGCGCATCGGCTTTGCGGGGCCGTTCTGGCCGGTGAACCCGAAGCGCAGCCACATCGGCGGGCATGCCTGCTTCGCCTCGCTCGACGAGCTGCCGGAAGCACCCGACGCGGTATTCCTCGCCGTTCCGAAGGACGCCGCCATCGAGACGCTGGCGAAGCTCGACCGGATGGGAGCGGGCGGCGTCGTCTGCTACACGGCGGGCTTCGGCGAGACGGGAGCGGAAGGTGCGGACGCCGAGGCGCGGCTCGTCAGGGCGGCGGGCGACCTCGCCCTCGTGGGACCCAATTGCTACGGCGTCATCAACTACGTGGACCGCGTGGCGCTGTGGCCCTTCGCGCATGGCGGCTCCTGCCCCGGCTCCGGTGCGGCGATCATCACCCAGAGCGGCATGCTCTCCTCCGACTTCACCATGAGCCAGCGCAGCGTTCCGCTGGCCTACATGGTCTCTGCCGGAAACCAGACGATCCTCAGGCTCGAGGATTTCGTCGATGCGCTGGCGGAGCGCCCCGAGGTCAGGGCCATCGGCCTCCACATCGAGGGGCTGAAGGACGTGGCCGCCTTCGAACGCGCGGCGCTGAAGAGCCTCGACCTTGGAAAGCCCATCGTGGCCTTCAAGACCGGCACCTCGCGGCTGGGCTCGAGCCTGACGGTAAGCCATACGGGTTCGCTCTCGGGCACGGAGGAACTCTATGACGCGCTGTTCGACAGGCTCGGCATCATTCGGGTGAGGAGCCCGGCACAGCTTCTCGAGACGGTGAAGCTCCTCTGCGTGGCGGGCGTGCCGAAGGGGCCGCGCGTGGCCGGCCTCACCTGCTCGGGCGGCGGGGCCACCATGCTGGCGGACTATGCCGAGAGGCTGGGCCTCGTCTTCACTCCGCCCGATGCCGCCACTGCGGAGAAGCTCCGGGCGCAGTTGCCCGCCACTGCCACCGTCTCGAACCCGCTCGACTACACCACGCCGATCTGGGGCATTCCGGAGAAGACGGCGCCCGTCTTCGAGACGCTCCTCTCCGCCGGCCACGACGCCGCGGTGATCGTGCAGGACTATCCCGCCCCGGGCCTCGACGAGAGCAAGTTCTATTACCGCAACGACACGGAGTCCTTCATCGCCGCCGCAAGGCGGAACGGGCTCGCCGCGGCGGTATGCAGCACCATTCCGGAAAACCTCGACGCCGACACGCGCGACGTGCTGGTGAGGGAGGGCGTGGCTCCCATGCAGGGCATCGAGGACTGCATGGCGGCGCTTGCGGCAGCGGCCTGGCACGGCGCGCGCCGGGCGGAGATTGCCGCGGTCCCGCCGCCGCCGCTCATGTTGGCACGTCAGCAGGAGGTCAAGCCAAGGCTGCTCGATGAAGCTGCCGCCAAGACGCTGCTCGCCGCGGCAGGAATTGCCGTGCCCGAGGCTCGGGTGGGAGACGGCGCGGAAATCGCGAAGCGTGCGGGCGAACTCGGCTTTCCAGTGGCCCTCAAGATGGTGAGTGCGAAACTGCCGCACAAGACGGAAGCGGGCGCGGTGAGGCTCGGGCTTTCTTCCGCCGAAGCGGTTGCGGAAGCCGTGCAGCGCATGCGGACGGACGTGGCGGCACATGATGCGCATGCGGTGACCGACGTTTTCCTCGCCGAGCGCATGGTGGAGGCCCCGGTGCTGGAGCTGATGGTGAGCATCAGGCGGGACCCGCAATTCGGCCTTGCCATGACGCTTGCCGCCGGAGGGGTGCTGGTGGAACTGCTTGCCGATGCCACGACGATCCTGCTGCCTGCAACCCGCAAGGACATGGCGCGCGCCATCGCCCGCCTCAGGCTGAGCCCGCTGCTCGAGGGTTTCAGAGGCAGGCCCGCGGCGAACCGCGAGGCCCTGCTGGACACGCTGGAACGGCTCGCGGGCTTCGCGGCGGATGAAGCCAACGAGGTGGTCGAGATCGAGATCAACCCGCTGTTCGTGGGCTCGGAGCGGAGCTGCGCCGTGGACGTGCTGATGCAGGTCAGCGCATGACGAAGGGGTTCGCCATGGGCTGGTCCGAGGTGTTGATCCACACCGTCTTGGGGCGCGTGTAGTCATAGAGGGCCTGGAGGCCGCTTTCGCGCCCATAGCCCGACTCCTTGAAGCCGCCGAACTCGGCGATCGGCGAAACCACGCGATAGGTGTTGACCCAGACGATGCCGGCGCGGAGCTGTTTCGTGACGCGGAGCGCCCTGCCGCCGTCGCGGGTGAAGATTCCCGCCGCAAGTCCGTGCTTTGTATCGTTGGCAAGCCGCACCACCTCTTCCTCGTTCCTGAAGCGGAGCACGCTGAGGACCGGCCCGAAGAGCTCGGTATCGACGATGCGGTCGGACTGGCTGCGGCACTCGATGATGGTTGGCTCGTAATAGAGGCCGCGGTTCTGTGAGGGTGGGCGCTGGCCGCCGGCGAGCAACTTTCCGCCCTGCTCCTGCGCGAAGGCCACTTCCTTCTCGATGCGCGCGAGCTGGCCCTGCGTGGCGAGCGGGCCCATCTGGGTTTCCTCGAGCAGCGGATCGCCGATGCGGATCTGGCGGGCCCGCGAGACCATGGTGTCGAGGAACTGGTCCGCCACCTTCTCCTGCAGATAGAGGCGCGAGCCCGCCACGCAGGACTGGCCTGCCGCGCCGAAGATGCCGGCGATCGAGCCGTTCACCGCACTTTCGAGATCGGCGTCCTCGAAGACGAGGAAGGGCGACTTGCCGCCGAGCTCGAGCGAGACCTGGGCGAAGTTCTCCGCCGAATTGCGGATGATGTGGCGCGCCGATTCAGGCCCGCCGGTGAAGCTGATGCGCTGCACCAGGGGATGGGAGGAGAGGACGCGGCCGCAAGGCTCGCCATGGCCCGTCACCACGTTGAAGACGCCGGGCGGAAAGCCCGCCTCCTCCATGAGACGCGCGAATTCCAGCATGGGGGCCGATGCATGCTCGGAGGCCTTGAGCACGACCGTGTTCCCCGCCGCGAGCGCCGGGCCGATCTTCACCGCGACGAGGAAGAGCTGCGAGTTCCACGGCACCACGGCGGCGACGACGCCCAGGGGCTCGCGCAGCGTCATGGCCAGCATGTCCGGCTTGTCGATGGGGAGCGTCTGGCCCATCACCTTGTCGGCCGCACCGGCATAAAACTGGAAGAACTCGGCGATGTATTTCGCCTGCCAGCGGGTCTCCTTCAGCATCTTGCCGGTATCGACCGTCTCGGTCCGGCCAAGCGCCTCGGACTTCTCCGCCAGGAGCTCGGCGAGGCGGCGGAGATACTTGCCGCGGGCCGTGGGCAACAGCCGCGCCCATTCGCCCTCGGAGAATGCGCGATGCGCCGCCTTCACCGCGCGGTCGACGTCGGCGGCCGTCGCCTCGGGCACCTCTGCCCAGTCATCGCCCGTCGCTGGGTTCATCGAGGTGAAGGTGCGCCCGTCGGCGGCATCCACCCATTTTCCGTCGATGAACATCTGGTAGCGCTGCAGCGTGCTCATGGTTCGGCCTCCATCAATCAGCGGAAGAGAGTGGCGCGCCCGCCGACCCTGCTATGCAAGATTTTCGCCGGACGCTGTCGGAAATTTTTGGGGCACGAAGGCCGCGCACCCTGGCTGTCCGCTTGACGCGGCGGGGTGCAGGTTCAACCTAAACGACCTTCGGGGGGCAAATCACGCCCCCCGAGACAATCCAGTAAAGTTCCCGAGGCGAAGTATTCCTGGGGGCTCATGATTTCGCGGAGAACGGCGAGGTGCTGCCTGCCGAGCCGTTGGCGGAGATGAAAGCTTGGTAGCCGGATGATGTCAGCCATGTGCCAAGAATCAGCGTCGATCCGTCGGCAAAGCGGACCTCTTCGATGCCTCCCGCACGATAGTTCACGATCTTGATGGCGCTCCGGGACTCGCCCTTGATTCCCAGCAGCATGTCCGAACCTGAATAGCTGACTGAAACGTCGCTCCGGCTAATACCCTCGCCGAGGATCAGACGATCCAAACCTGCACCCTGTTCCACGATCACGTCGTTGCCACCACCGCGACTCCAGTTATATGTGTCGCTGCCTTGTCCGCCGTCGAGACGGTCATTGCCCCCCAGCCCGTCAAGATAGTCATCGCCCCAGCCACCGGTGATGACGTTGCCGACGTCGCTTCCTATCACGTAGTCGGATCCGCCGCCGCCAATGTAGTCCTCGATGCTGGTGAACCGGTCTTCACCCGTATCGTGTATGGCGAATCCAGACCCGAGGTTCACCGATTTGATGTACGAAGAGACTTTCGACCAGTCCAGCGTATCCACTCCGGAGCCGCCATCGATGTAGTCCCGTCCCTCGCCGGGACCGATGATGTCGTTGCCGTCGCCCCCGTAAATGCGATCATTGCCAACGCCGCCGTACAGGCGGTCATTCCCTGTACCGCCGTCGATGAAGTCGTCGCCATCCCCGCCGTCGATCACGTCGTTGCCGCCTTGGCCGTAGATGGTGTCGTTTCTCCAACTCCCCGTGAGGTTGTTGCCGCGATCGTTGCCTGTCAGCAGCAGGCCTTCGTCGATCAGGTCCGGGGCGGGGTCGGCATCCGCCTGCCTGTTGCCCAGAAGCATGTTCCAATCCGGAAGATTGTCGCTGGAGCTTGCGGTATTCGTCATGTTTTCATCCTCTCTCTGTTTCCATGCAGTCACGATCGTCCTTGGGACCGGTTCAATCTAACGGTCGAGGGGCTAGTTACAACCATGCGTAGAGGACCATACCGATTTAAGATGCAAAGTAGTATCTAACAGGTCGCTGTATTGTGCCGATTTGAATGCCGCCGGGCGGGCAGCCACGGGCAACTGCGGAGGCCGCACGTCCTGTGCGCGCCGTTCCGGCCCTGCAAGATTTTCGCCGGGTGCTGTCGGAAATCTTCTATCTTCCGGAAGCCGCGCGCGCCTAGACTTTCCGCCTCTTGCGAAGTGGGGAGTGTATGGTGAAGGCCAAGCAGGTGATCGGCGGGCCCCTGGTGATCGGCGGCCGCAAGCTGTCGCTCTCCCGCGCCATCCGCGCGGGGGACTTCGTGTTCCTGACCGGCCAGGTGCCCTTCAAGGACGGCCAGGTGATGACCACCGGCACCATCGAGGAGCAGACCCGCGCCGTCCTCGAGGACATCAGGGCGACGCTCGCCGAAGCAGGCTGCGCACTCTCCGACGTGGTGAAGGCGATGGTCTGGCTGCGCGATCGCGCCGACTTCCCGGGCTTCAACGCCATCTATGCCGAGTATTTCCCCGAGGCGCCGCCAGCCCGCTCCGCCGTCGTCAGCGATCTCCTCGTCGATGTGCGGGTCGAGGTCGAGGTGGTGGCCTACAAGCCGATCGAGGCTTGAGATGAGCGCCGTGACGCCGCGCGGAACCGCCTACGACGTGCATGGAGGCGGCGAGGCTGCCGTGGTGCTGGTGCATGGGCTGGGTCTCAACCGCCGCTCATGGCAGTGGCAGGTGCCCGCACTGGCGCGTGACTATCGCGTCATCACCTACGATCTCCACGGCCATGGCGAGAGCAGCCCGCCGCCGGGCGCTCCCTCGCTCACCCTGTTCTCCGAGCAGCTGCGCGAGCTCCTCGATCATCTCGGGATCGGGAAGGCTGCCGTGCTGGGCTTCTCGCTCGGCGGCATGATCGCCAGGCGCTTCGCCATGGACCACCCGCAGCGGCTCTGGGCGATCGGCATTCTCCATTCCGCCCATGCGCGCGACAAGGCGGCGCATGACGCGATCCAGGCGCGCGTGGTCCAGGCCGCGAAGGACGGCCCCGGCGCAACGGTGGAGGCGGCCCTCGGGCGCTGGTTCACCGACGCTTTCCGCCGCGCGCAGCCCGGCATCATGGACGAGGTGCGGGGCTGGATCCTCGCCAACCGCAGGGAAGTCTATGCACCGATCTACCAGGTGCTCGTCGACGGCGTGACGGAGCTGGTGGCGCCGACCCCCCCGATCGCCTGCCCCGCGCTGGTGATGACGGGCGATGAGGACTATGGCAATTCCCCCGAGATGAGCCGCGCCATCGCGGCGGAGATTCCGGGCTCCGAACTGGTCATCCTTCCTGGCCTGCGCCACATGGCGCTGGCAGAGGCGCCGGACCTCTTCACCGCGACGCTCGCAGGTTTTCTTGCCAGGGCGCGGCGCGATGGCTGAGGCGCGGGCGGGAATCCTCTCCGGCATCTGCGTGCTCGATTTCAGCCGCATGCTGTCCGGCCCCTATTGCACCATGATGCTTGCCGACCACGGCGCCGAGGTGATCAAGGTCGAAGGTCCCGAGGGCGACACGAGCCGCAGCAACGGCCCCTGGCGGAGCGACGACGAGGCCCGCGAATGGGCCGGCTATTTCGTCAGCCTCAACCGCGGCAAGAAGAGCATCGTGCTCGACCTCAAGAACCCGGAGGCACAGGCGGCGGTCCGCGAGCTCGTGCGCACCTCCCACGTTCTCGTCGAGAACTTCCGTCCCGGCGTGATGGAGCGGCTGGGGCTTGGCTATGAAGAGCTGGCGCGGGAGAACCCGTCCATCGTCTATGCCGCGATCCGCGGCTTCGGCGACCCGCGCGGCGGCGAGAGCCCCTACGCCGCATGGCCCTCCTATGACGTCGTTGCCCAGGCCATGGGCGGGCTGATGAGCATGACTGGCGCCGACCGCGACCATCCGATGAAGACCGGTCCCGGCATCGGCGACGTCTTCGCCGGCATGATGATGGCCTTCGCCATCGTCTCCGCCCTTCGCCACGCGGAGAGGACGGGACAGGGCCAGTTCATCGACATCGCCATGTATGACGCGATGCTGAGCCTGTGCGAGCGGCTGGTCTATCTTTACGACATGGAAGGCAGGATCGCCGAGCCCTCGGGCAACGGCCACCCGCTGCTCGCCCCCTTCGGCATCTTCCCGGCGGCCGATGGCTGGGTGTCGATCGGCGTCGTCGACGACGGCTTCTGGCGCGAGCTCACGCGCATCATGGAGCGCCCGGACATGATGGCGGATGAGCGCCTCGCCACCAAGGCGGGCCGCCGCGCCCATGCGCCGGAGGTGAACGACGCCGTTTCCGGCTGGACGCGCCGCCTGAGCAAGGCCGAGCTGGCGAAGCTCCTCGGCGGCAGGCTGCCCTTCGGCCCGGTGAACGATGCGAAGGACATCTTCAACGATCCGCATGTGGCGGCGCGCCGCATGATCGCCGAGGTGCCGCATGCGGAGCCCGGCAAGGCCGGCTGGCGCGTGGCGGCGAACCCGATCCGCTTCGCCGCGACGCCCGCCGTCGCTCTCAAGGCGCCGCCGCGCCTAGGCGAGCACAATCGGGCGTTCGGCATCATGCCGGCGCGCCGAAGCAAACCCTGAGACTGGAGGCGAAGATGGAACTGAAGATCAGGAAGCTCGTGAATTTCGAGGAGGAGATCCGGCTCGAGGGCGAGCGCGCCGCCACCCCGCCGCTCCGCATGCTGGGCGTTGCCGCGGTGGTGAAGAACCCCTGGGCGGGGCGGGGCTTCGTCGAGGACCTGAAGCCCGAAATCCGTGCCTTCGCGCCGATCCTCGGCAAGCTCCTGACCGAGCGCATCGTGGCGATGGCGGGCGGGGCGGAGAAGATCGAGGCCTATGGCAAGGCGGCGATGGCCGGGCTCGATTGCGAGCAGGAGCACGCCTCGGCGCTGATTCACACCCTGCATTACGGCAATTTCTACCGCGAGGCGCTGGGCGCCAAGACCTATCTCGGCTTCACCAACACGCGCGGCCCCGCCAACACGCAGATCCAGATCCCGCTGATGGACAGGCACGACACCGGGCGGCGCTCGCATTATCTCACGGTGCAGTTCTCGATCGCCGACGCACCGGCCGACGACGAACTGATCGCCGCCCTGGGCGGCGCCACCGGCGGCAGACCGCACCACCGGATCGGCGACCGCTACCAGGACCTCGCCGACATCGGCGCCGACGTCAGCAACCCGGCGAAGCTTTCGCGATAGCGGCCGTCAAGCGAGAACGCCGCGGATGGAAGACGACATCAAATCGAGCTTTGGACTGATCTGGCCTCGTCACGTCTCGAGCCTCACCGAGCTCCTCATCGCCGCGCGCAAGGCGTTCGACGGCGATCTCGACCTGTTCCTCGTCCTCGCCGTGATCGGCGACCGGACCTTCTCGCAGCGCCATGTCGACCCGGACATGCAGTACAAGCAGTGGCAGGCGGAGGGCGCGGTGAAGACCCGGCCCGAGGATATCAACATCCGCTCCATCGCGGCCTACAGCGGTATCCCGCGCGAGACGGTGCGGCGGAAGCTCGCCATCCTCGTCGAGAAGGGCTGGATCGAGCGCGAGGGAGGTGAACTGATCAAGGCGACCCGCAAGGCGCGGGAGGATCTGGAACCCCTGACCGAGGCCTCCATCAAGTACCTGGATCGCATGTTCCGGCTTCTGGAGCCCCTCAAGCAGAAGTGACCCACATTGGGCCACTTCGCACTTTACCGGTATTGCGGAGTGGCTATCTTCCTCAACTTCTGCTCGGCAAGAGGTTGAGGTGCGAGAGACATGATCCCGGGAATGAAGCAGAGTGGCGCATGGTACCGGTTTGCGCTTCTGCTGCTCACGGCGCTTTTCGCGGTGACACTCATCGTCTCGCCCTCACGTGCCCAGAGCTACGGCGCAGACCAGGGCTTCCTCAGCCTGCCCATCGAAACGGTGGACATCGTCATCACCAACCCTTCGGGAGACCAGGCCTATAACGCCAAGGTGATCGACGGGCTCAGGCGCTATCTCGCCTTCTATCCGGGAGACCTGTTCAGCGAGAACCGCGCCGCCTTCGCCATCGCGCGGGCGCGGCGCAGCCCCGACCTCGCCGGCATCACCTATGATTACGCGCTGGGCCGCGGCGGCGGGCTCGCCGTCACCTTCCGTATCACGCTGGCCGAGGGTGCGGGCGCAGAACGCGGACGGGGTTATCTCCTGACCAGCGACAAGTCCGACCTGCCGGTGCTCTACGACCTTGACGGAACCTATGTTCGGGCGAAATTCGAGGCGCTCTCGCTCTATTACGGCAACGGCAATGCCTGGTACGGCAAGCCCGAGGACATGCTCGCCGGCAATCCGCTGGTCCAGGGAGAGCCGGCCGGCGAGGGCTACAGCGACTGGCTCGAGGGCTACGCGCATTACGGCCTCTACGGAATCACGCCGCTCACCGACAATTTCTATGTCTACGGCGGGCTGAGTGGTCTCAGTTCCGGCTCGACGGGGCGGGAGCTTTTCACCGACGAGACGCGCGGCTACACCTATTTCGAGGACGCCTATGCCGGTTTCATCACCGGCAAGACCGACGAGAAGGGAAACCGCCTCGCCTTCAACGCCAGCGCCGGGCGCCAGCGCTTCACCCTCGCCAACGCCTTCCTCATCGCCAATACCGCCGGCAACGGCGACGAGCGCGCGGCGCTGCAGGCCAATGCCCGCTGGTCGGCCGACATGGTGGCGCTGGCGCAGCTCTCCTACAACAGCACGAGGCTTGAGGCCTTCTACGTCGACCCCGACGAGCTGCCGGCGGTCGACAGCAAGACCAAGCTCGCCGGCCTCAACGTCGAGGCGCGGCCAGTGGACGGGCTTCTGGTGGCGTCGAGCTACGTCACCGGCCTCGAATCGGAATACGGCTATTTCGGACCGACCGGCAGCCAGATCGGCACGCGCGAGGGCCTCAACGTGTTCGACGCGCGCTTCACCTACAGGCCCAACCTGCCGAGCGAGCCGGGGCCGTTCCTCGGTGCCGAGGCGGCGGTCCAGACGCATCGCGACATCGACATGTTCGCGACGGCGGGCTACGCCGAGATCGGCTACAGCTTCACCGATGCCGCGTGGTCGCCCGCGATCAGCTACCGTCTCGGCTATTTTTCCGGCGACGACCCCGACACCGACACTTACGAGCGCTGGGACCCGCTGCTCTCCGGCGGCAATGGCGAGCAGTGGGTGCAGGGTGCCAACCACTTCAAGGTGGTGCAGGACAGCAATGTCATCGCCCACCGGATCCAGGGACGCCTGCGCCCCCTGCCCGCCGTCGAACTGGTGCCGCAGCTCTGGGTGTTCCAGGCGGACAGCCTCAACAACATCGGCGGCAACCCGGCGCTCAGCTTCCTCTCCGACGACGTCTACGGTTACGAGGCGAACATGACGGTGAAGTGGTTCGCCTCGCGCAACTGGTACGTCCACGGCCATGTCGCCTACACCGTGCCGGGCGAGGCCGCCGACGACGCGCTCGACGGCGAGGCCGAGGACTGGCTCAGCGTGATGCTCTTCGTCCGCTACGCGCTGTGAGGAGCAGGACGAACGCGCACTTCAATCGTAAACCAGAAAGGAACCTCTCATGGTTGCTCGTCGTGATCTGATGATGGGTGCAGCTGCAGCTGCCGCCGCTGCCACAACGACCGTCGTCAATGCCCAGGAGGCAGAGGCAAAGGACGTATCGCTCGGCCTCGATCCCTACGCCACACCCTGGGACCCTCAGGATCCGGAAATCCCCGGTCGCATGAACATCGCCCGCGTACCGGACGATTACTTCATGCCTGGACGATTTGCCGGCAAGACCGTGATCGTTACCGGAAGCGCGCGCGGCATGGGCGAGGTTGCCGCGCGACGTCTCGCCCGGGAGGGCGCCAACGTGGTTGGTGTCGACATACTGGAGAAGCTCGGCGCCTCGGTGATCGAGCAGATCAGGGCGGAGGGCGGCAAGGCGACCTTCGTCGGCGGCGACGTCTCCGAGGACAAGGTATGTGAGGAGATGGTCCGCGTCTGCGTCAAGGAATTCGGGCAGCTCGATGGGGCCATCAACAACGCCGGCGTGATGGATGCGCTCCATCCGGATGAACCGATCGACTACGTGAACCAGAAGAACCGCCTGATGGCTCGCATCACGGAAGCAGGTGACGAGTATTTCGACCGAGTCATGAAGGTGAATGTCTGGGGCGTCTTCTATTCCCTCCGCCATGAATTGCGGCAGATGCTGAAGCAGGGCACCGGTGGGTCGATCGTCAACATTGCCTCCGTGACAGGCATCCGCGGCTTCGGCGGCACCGCGCCCTACACCGCATCGAAGCATGCCGTTCAGGCGCTGACGAAGAGTGCCGCGATTGACTACGCGCCCTTCGGCATCCGTGTGAACTCGACCGGGATGGGAACGACGCTGACGCCGATGTACGAGCGGGCGATCGAGATCATCAAGCAGCGGCGGGCGGCGGGTTACAAGGACACCGGGATTGCCCTCTACAAGAGCAAGAGCCTGCTCGAATTCAGCGATCAGAAAAACAAAGGTTCCACCGCGGCCGAACAGGTGGCAGTCATGCTGTTCCTCCTGTCGCCGGAATCCTCGAACATCACCGGCTCGACCTATAACACCGACGGAGGCTTCACGATCTTCTGACGCGGCAGGCCCGGTCTCGCCTGGCATCAGGCCCGGCCGGGCGATTTCCTTGATTTTCAGACCCGGAAAGACCAGGAGGACAGGACATATGGAACGCCGTGATCTTCTCAGAGGCATTACGCTTGCAGCCGGAGCCATCGCAACCACCACCAACGTGAACTCTGCTGCGGCGCAGTCCGCGGGGCCGCCCCAGGGGAACGCCGTGGTCACCATCGCCCCGCCCGACCCAGACGCCTTCATCGCGGGGCGCTTCGCGGGCAGGACCTTCATCGTCACCGGCTCCGCCCGCGGCATGGGCGCGGCGGCGGCGAAGCGGCTGGCGCGCGAGGGCGCCAATGTGGTGGGCGTCGACTGGCTGAAGGAACTGGGCGAGGCCACTGACGCCGAGATCCGGGACGCTGGCGGGAAGAGTGTGTTCGTCCTGGGCGATGTCGGCGATGCGGCGACCGGCGAAGCCGCTGTCGAGGCGGCGGCTTCCACATTCGGCGGGCTCGACGGCGCCATCAACAATGCCGGCGTGATGGACGGCGTGTTCTCCGGCGATGCGCCGGATTACGAGGCCCAGAAGCCTCTCGTCTTCGCGCCGATCCACGAGGCGACGGAGGACTACTGGAACAAGGTGTTTCGCACCAACGCCACCGGAACATTCCTCACTCTGCGCGCCCAGCTCCGCTTCCTGGTGAAGCAGGGCCGCGGCGGATCGATCGTCAATGTCGGCTCGATCGCGGGGATGACGGGCCTTGCGGGCAACCCCGCCTATGTGGCGAGCAAGCACGCGCTGAACGGCCTCACGCGGAATGCCGCGATCGACTATGCGCCCTATGGCATCAGGGTGAACTCGGTCAACATGGCAGCGACCGACACCCCGATGATCGCCCACGCCGGGGCGATGGTGGCCGCCTCACGAAAGCAGACGACAGGGCCGACGATGGGAGCGATCAAGACCAACAGCATCCTCTCCTACACCGACACCAGCCACCGGCCGGCGACGGTCGCCGAGCAGGTCTCGATGATGCTGTTCCTGCTCTCGAACGAAGCATCGAATTTCACCGGCGGGATCTACGCCACGGACGGGGGATGGACGGCCTATTAGAGGGGTCGTGCCCGGTGGGGCGGAAGTCCGGCCAATAAGCAACAAACCTGTCGATTTTTTCGTAATCCCGGCCCGTCCTCTCCGATGAACTTCGTCGCGTCGCTTCCTTGCCGCAGTTGCGGCAGGCTTCACGCCGCTGCGGGAGCGACCAGAAAACAAGGGAGGAAATCGGGATGCTGAAAAGGGTCTTACTCGCTGCAGCGATGACGGCGAGCCTGTCGATGCCTGCGCTCGCCGCCGAGCAAATGGTCTTCACCGCCTGGGGCGGCACCACGCAGGAAGCCCAGAAGCAGGCTTTCGCGGATACGTTCACCAAGCAGACCGGCGTGGAGGTCCTGCAGGACGGCCCGACCGACTACGGCAAGCTCAAGGCGATGGTCGAGAGCGGCAACGTCACATGGGATGTGGTCGACGTCGAGATGGATTTCGCCATCGCCGCCGCCAAGGAAGGACTGCTCGAGCCCATCGACTTCGGCGTCGTCGACAAGAGCAAGATCGACCCGCGCTTCGTGGCCGACCACTTCGTGGGAAGCTTCTATTATTCCTTCGTCATCGGCTACAACAAGGACGTGCTGAAGGAGACGCCGCAGAACTGGGCCGACCTCTTCGACACGGAAAAGTTCCCCGGCAAGCGCACCTTCTACAAGTGGTCGGCACCGGGCGCCCTCGAGATCGCGCTTCTCGCCGATGGCGTGGCCCCCGACAAGCTCTACCCACTGGACCTGGACCGCGCCTTCGCCAAGCTGGACACCATCAAGAAGGACATACTCTGGTGGGGGAGCGGTGCCGAATCGCAGCAGTTCCTCGCCTCCGGCGAAGCGCCGATCGGCATGTTCTGGAACGGCCGCATCTATGCCATCCAGCAGGAGGGCGGCAATGTCGACATCGCCTGGGGCCAGAACCTCACGGCGGCCGACGTGCTCGTGGTGCCGAAGGGCTCAAAAAAGAAAGACATCGCCATGAAATTCCTGGCGAACGCCACGAGCGCCGATGTTCAGGCCGAGCTCTCGCGGCTCACCACCCTGTCGCCCATCAACGTCGACTCGAAGGGCAAGATGGACGCGGCGGCGGTCGCGGCACTCCCCGATTCGCACACCGAGGGGCAGATCAACCTGAACATGGATTACTGGGCAGAACACCGCGACGAGATCGCCAAGCGGTGGTATGACTGGCAGGCGAAGTAACGCGATGCCGGCAGGCCGTGCTTGGCCTGCCGGCCCCAAAGCGACGTGCGCATGATTGGTGTTGCGGCCAGAGACCGACGGCAGCAGGGTACCGGCTTCGCTCTGGCGCTGCCGTCGCTCCTGCTGATGCTGGTCTTCTTCATCCTGCCGGTGGCGGCACTCCTGCTGCGCAGCGTGACGGAGCCTGAACTGGGCTTGCAGAACTACCGGGAACTGCTGGCCACCAGCACCTATGCCCGCGTATTCCTGAACACCTTCCTGGTGGCGGGCATCACCACGCTCGTCACCCTGCTCATCGGTTATCCGGTGGCGTGGCTTCTCGCCATCCTTCCGCAGCGTGCGGCGGCACTGATCTTCGGCCTGATCCTGCTGTCGATGTGGACCAACCTGCTGGCCCGCACCTATGCCTGGCTGGTTCTCCTGCAGCGCACCGGGGTGATCAACCGGATGCTCATGGAGGCAGGGCTGATCGGCGAGCCGCTGCAGCTCGTCAACAATCTCACCGGCATCATCATCGGCATGGTCTACATCATGCTGCCCTTCATCATCCTTCCGCTCCATGCCTCGATGCGCGCGATCGACCCCGCGGTGCTGCAGGCTGCCGCCCTCTGCGGCGCCGGGCGCTGGCAGTCCTTCCGGCGCATCCTTCTTCCGCTCTCGGCGGGGGGTGCCGCGGCAGGCTCGCTGATGATCTTCGTCATGTCCCTCGGCTATTTCGTCACTCCGGCGCTGCTCGGCGGCGCCAACAACATGATGCTCGCCGGCATGATCGCGCAGCTCATTCAGTCGCTGCTCAACTGGGGGCTCGGTGGTGCGGCGGCGCTGGTGCTGCTGGCGGTGACACTGGCGCTGTACGGACTCCAGATCCGGCTTATGGGCAATGCTCTGGCGAGGGGGCGCTGATGCTTCTCACTTATGAACGCCTCGGCTCACTCCGGATCCTTCTCTGGGCCGTCACCCTCGCGGTGTGCGTCTTTCTTCTGGTGCCCATCGTCTTCATCATCGCGCTGTCCTTCGGCTCATCAAAGTGGCTGGTATTCCCGCCGCCCGCCTGGACGCTGCGCTGGTACGAGGCGTTGGCGGCAGATCCGCGCTGGCTGACGGCGGCCCTGACCAGCCTCAAGATCGGGCTCCTGGTGACGGTCTGCTCGGTTCTGCTTGGGCTGATGGCGAGCCTGGCCGTGATCCGTGGCAGGTTCCCGGGCCGGCAGTTCCTGAGCGCGCTCTTCCTGACGCCGATGATCCTGCCGGTGGTGGTCTTCGCCGTCGCCACCTATCTGCTATTCCTCCGGGTGGGGCTTGGCGGAACGCTGATCGGATTCGTGATCGCGCACACCGTGCTGGCCTTCCCCTTCGCCTTCATCTCGATCAACAATTCACTCGAGAGCTTCGACAAGTCGATCGAGGACGCGGCCGTTCTCTGCGGTGCGCATCCCATGATCGCGTTCCTCAAGATCACCGTGCCCTCGATCCGGTTGGGCCTCTTCTCGGCAGCACTCTTCTCCTTCCTCATCTCCTGGGACGAGGTGGTTGTCGCGATCTTCATGGCGAGCCCGGAACTGCAGACCCTGCCGGTGCTGATCTGGGCAGCGCTGCGCCAGGAACTTAGCCCGACGATCGCCGCCGCCTCGAGCCTGCTGGTGCTGATCACCTTGATCACCATCATCCTGATCGCCATGCTGCGTCGGAGATTCGCGGAATGAACGAGCCTTTCCTCACCATCCAGGACCTGCGCAAGAGTTTCGGCGAGGTGGCCGCCGTGGACGGCGTGACGCTGCAGGTGCGGAAGGGCGAGTTCCTGAGCTTCCTGGGGCCGTCGGGCTCCGGCAAGAGCACCACGCTCTATGCCGTCGCCGGGCTCGACATGCCGACCGCAGGCGACGTGCTGCTCGACGGCAAGTCGATGCTGGCCACGCCGCCCCACAAGCGGAACATCGGCATGGTGTTCCAGCGCTACACGCTGTTCCCGCACCTCAGGGTATTCGAGAACATCGCCTTTCCGCTGCGTGTTCGCGGCTGGGCCGAGAAGGACATCACGCGGCGGGTGGAAGAGATGCTGTCCCTCGTGCGGCTCGAGGGCTTCGCAGGGCGGATGCCCGCGCAGCTCTCGGGCGGGCAGCAGCAGCGCGTGGCCCTGGCCAGGGCGCTCGCCTACGACCCGCCGGTGCTGCTGATGGACGAGCCGCTCGCCGCTCTCGACAAGAAGCTGAGGGACGAGATCCAGGTCGAGATCCGGCGCATTCACCAGACGACCGGTGTCACCATCCTCTACGTGACACATGACCAGGAGGAGGCGCTGCGCCTCTCTGACCGCATCGCAGTGTTCAACCGCGGGCGGATCGAGCAGGTTGGCACCGGCCGCGAGCTCTACGGCAATCCGGCCACGCGCTTCGTCGCCGGCTTCGTGGGGGACAGCAGTTTTCTTCAGGCTGCCTCGATCGAGCCGCAGCCGGGCGGGCGCGCCTCGGCGATCATGCCGGATGGCACGCGCTTTGCGGACGTTCCCCTCCATGCCTCATCGCGGGAGGCGGAGGGCCGCTACGAACTGATGGTCCGGCCGCAGGCGATCCGCTTCGTTCGCGAGGGAGAGCTGGGGCTTGCCGTGACCATCAAGGATGTGACATTCCTCGGCGACACGGTCTCCGCCCTGCTCGCCACCGCCTGGGGCCAGGAGCTCTGGTTGCGCATGCCCGCGCAGGAGATCGGGGCACATGCTGCGGGGCAGCAGGCGCGCGTCACGTGGCGAGCGGAAGATTGCCACCTGTTCCCGGCCTGAGGCGCTATCGGTGAGGTGGTGCTGCGCTCGCGCCCCGCGCCAGGGTGAGCATGGCGAGCATCATGATCCCGCAACCTGTCGCCTGCCACACGCTGAGCGCCTCATTGAGCAGCAACAGGGCGAGGAGCGCTGCCACTGCGGGCTCGATCATCGAGGCGACGAGGCCGGGAATGGCTGAGCTGCAGCGCGCCATGCCGCTGCAATAGCAGATATAGGCGAGCGCCGTGGGCCCGAGGCCGAGATAGAGGAGAAGGCTTGCGTTCTGCCAGCTGCCGGCGGCGGCGGCGAGGACCTCGCCCACGTTGGGCACGCCGGCCGCCACGACCGCGAAGAGCACCACTGCCGCGGCGATGAGCCCCCATCCGGCGACGAGCATCGGCGAATGATCGGCAGCGAGGCTGCGGCCGGCCGCCGTCATCACCACGAAGGCGACCGAGGCCGCAGCGGAAAGCCCGAGGCCCAGAAGCGTGGAGCTGCCTGAGCCGCCCGCCAGGTCTTCGCTCACGAAAACCAGAAGCCCGCCTGCGGCCAGCGTGAAGGCAAGAAGGAGCTGCGCCGAGACGGCCTCGCTGCGCCGCGCCGCCGCCCAGCCGAGCGCGATGACCGGCGGCAGGCAAACGGTGAGGAAGACAGTTATGGTGACGCCCAGATGCTCGAAGCTCCGGAACAGGCAGAGCTGAAAGACTGCGCAGCAGAGCCCGAAGACGGCAAAGCTGGCGCCGCTGCCCCGCCGCGGCGCGATGGACTTCCGCCCGCCTGCCGCGAAGGCGATGAGCAGGATGACGGGTCCCGCCACCAGCGTGCGCACGAAGCCATAGACATCCTGAGGCAGGGCCTGATCGACGGGTACGAGTTCGCTTGCAACGCCGACCGTTGCCCACAGCACGGCCGCCAGCATCACCAGCGTGAGGCCGGAGGCGCGGTGCAGGTCGACGCGCGGGACGAAAGAAGGCCTTCCATGGGAAGTATGAGCGATCATGGCGCGCGATCCCTGCTCCGAACGGGCCTCCGCGAAATGCGTGAAGCTCGTTCAGGCTAGGAGAGGCGGCGGCGGAACGCTGTGGGAATTGCCACAGGCGAGGATGAAACCGTCTAAGGCAGGCCCATCAGTCGACGTTCAGGTTGTAGCAGTCGTAGAGGACCTTCCAGCTGTCGTTCACCTTCTTCCAGACGACGAGATATTTCGCCACGCGGAGGGTCGTGGTGTAGGGATTGTCCTTCTGCTCGAAGCGGACGATGCCGTAGTCCGTGGCGAGCTGGCCGTCCGGCGAGAAGGTGATGGTTTCCGGAATGAACTCGAGCTTCAGCCCATCGATGTCCGCCATCATCTGCTTCCACATGGCGCGCAGCGCCACCGTGCCGTGGGTCGGCGGCGTGCCTGGCCAGACGAGTGAGCCGTCGGCGGCGTAGAAGGCCACGACCGCATCGAGGTTCTTCGCGCTGGCGGCTTCGCCCCACAGCCTGTCGAGTTCGCGGATGCGCTTCTCCTCCTTGCGGAAGTCTCCATCCTCGTGGTGGTGCTTGCCGTTCATCCTGCCGTCCTCCTGTGGTTATCCAATGTTTCTGCCGCACGCGGCGGCACTCCCCCCAACCCCTCCATGAGCCGGGCGGCGGCCATGATGTCCTGTGTTCCAAAGCCCTCGCTGAACCACCCGAGGATCGGGGCGAGAATCTCCCGCGCCTCATCGCGCGCGCCATCTTGGGCGAGAAGTTCCGCCAGCGTCACTGTGCTGCGGAGTTGCCAGGATTTCGCCTCCTGTTCTTCCGCAACCGCGATGGACCGGAGGAGCAGCCGCTCGGCGCGGCCGCGGTCGCCCTCGAGGGCGGCAAGCCAGCCGCGCAAGCGCAGCACTTCCGCGAAATGGCTGCGCTCCTCGCCCTGCTCGATGCGGGCGATGCTCTGGTCCATCACGCGGGCCGCCGCCGCGCGCTCGCCGAGCCGCGCCAGCGCCTCGCCGCGGAGCGCCAGGAGATAGGCTAGCCAGATGCGGTGTCCGGTCGAGGCGAGCCGCGCCACGCTGCGCTCGATCTGCTCGGCGGCCTCGGCATGGCGCCCGGCGCGAAGCCAGGCGACACCCCGGCTGATCTCGCCCATGATCTCGAAGAACAGCGACACGCCATAGCGGCGGCCTACCGCGCTCGCCTCGTCGGCGCGCCGTTCGAGCTCCTCCGGCAGACCGAGGAAATCGAAGACCTGGGCTCCGAGCGTGAGCGAGAACGCGAGATCGAAGGGATGGCCGCGGCGGCGGGCATGCTCGTCGCGGGCATTGCTCGCCGCCACCGCCTGGTCGGGATAGCCGAGCATCCACAGGTACTGTCCGCGGTAGATGGCCTCGCCGGTGAGAGGATCGGTGTTGGTCTGCTGCACCACGTGCCAGTGCTTCTCGGGATCGTAGATGGACTTCAGCCGGTCGCCGTGGTGGCGTGCGAGGACGAGTTTGCCCTGCCAGTAGAAAGAGCCCGACAGCGCCCGGTGCGCAACGACGGAGAGATCGCCGTCACCCGACAGCTGACCGAGTTCCAGCATGCGCTCCGCCCAGTTGACCGAGAGGGCGAGCTGGTCGGTGCACATGTAGTGCACCCAGAGCGCGTTGAGGATCGGCAGATAGCTCCTGCGGTGACCGAGAGAAGAGGCAAGCGCCCAGGCCGGCTCGAGCACGGTGCTGAGTTCGGGATGGCCCCAGCCGCGCTCCGCCACCAGCACTGGCCCGAGAGCGGCACGGTAGCGGAGCTCGAGCAGGTCGCGCTCTTCACTCGCCGGAACGGCGGCGATCTGCGCGAGGCCCCTGCGGAGATGGCTCGCTGCCTCGCTGACGGCGAAGCGCTGCATCGCGATTTCCGCCGCCTTGAGCCACAGTGGCACCGCCTTCGCCTCCGCTCCCGCCGCCGAGAGATGATGGGCGACGAGCTCCGGCTGGCGCTCCGCGAGGCCCGGGTCCTGTGCGGCGAGGAGTTCGGCCACGCGATTGTGGAGGCTTTTCCTCTGGCTCAGCAGAAGCGAGTCGTAGGCGGCATCCTGCACCAGAGCATGCTTGAACACGTAAGTCCTGCCGCCGTCGCCGCGTTCCTCCATATGCGCAAGCCCGGACTCGACGAGCTGCGCCAGCCCGTTGTCGAGCTGCAAAGGGTCCTGAACGCCGAGTGCGGAGAGAAAGTCCCGGCTGAAGCTGCGGCCGACGACGGCACCGAGCTGCGCCACGCGCTTGGCCTCGGCGTGGCGGTCGAGGCGTGCGGTGAGGGAATCGCGCAGCGTGTCCGGCAGCGTGACGGCGAGGATGCCGCCTACCTGCACGTAGCGGTCGCCGGCAGCGACCAGTTGCCCCGACTCGACGAGCGTGCGTGTCATCTCTTCGAGGAACAGCGGCACGCCATCGGTTCTCTCGACGATGAGGTCCTCGAGCGAAGGTGGCAGCGATTTCTCGGCGCAGCGACGGACCATCGCGCGACTCTGCGCGGGTGTCAGCCGCGGCAGTGCAAGCAGGCTGCAACCGGGAGCACCAGCCCAGCGCGGCGTGAACTCCGGCCGGTAGGTCGCTACCACGAAGACCGGAATCTGCCTGAGGCGCGAAACCAGGAGATCGATTACCTCGCAGGTGGTGGCGTCGGCCCAGTGAAGATCCTCGAACAGCATCACGGCGGGCGCCGCCGTGGAAGCCGAGGCCACCATTGCCACAAGGACGCGCAGCGTCTCCGCCTTGGCGAGCCGGGGTGGTTCCGTGATCTCGCCGAAGCGTTGCGCAAACGGCACCGACATGAGGGCGGCGATGAAGCGCACGTCCGATGCGGGAAGGCCGTGCCGTCCGCAGACCAGATCTTCAATCCTTTGCAAGCGCTCCTCGGCGGAGGGGTTGCCGGCGAAGGCCATCACCGTCTCGAGGTGCGCGATCACCGGGTGGAGGGGCGTGGCGAGATGGAAGGGCGAGCACTGGAAACGGATGAGGCGGTTCTCGGGCGTTACGATCCGCGCGCAGATGGCGGCGGCGATGCGGCTCTTGCCGATCCCCGGCTCACCGCTGATGCCGATGATGTGGCCCTCCCGCCGCGAACGAACCTCGTTCCACAATGTGCCGAGCCTCTCCAGTTCACCATCCCGTCCGACGGGCTCCGCCGCCATCGGCGCTGCGCTGTCCGCCGGGACGAGTTCCTGCCCTTCCACCTGATAGGCGGAGACGGGCCTCGGGAAACCCTTCAGCTCCACATCGCCCAGCAGCGCATAGCGGAACGCCGGTCCGGCGACTTTCTTCACGGTGGAACTCACGGCGATGGCGCCAGGCGCGGCCACCGCCTGGAGACGCGCTGCGAGGTTCATCGCATCGCCCACTGCCATGCGCCCGCCCGCAGAGATGACGACGATACCGGTGGCGATGCCGACGCGCAGGTCGAGGGGAAAGTCGAGCCCCTTCGCGCCCTCCAGAATGTCGAGCCCGGCGCGGATGGCGCGCTCAGCCTCGCGCTCATGCGCCTGCGGATAACCGAAAAAGGCGACGATGCCATCGCCGAGGCGCTGGAAAAGGTAGCCCTCGTAGCGCGCGACGCAGATGGCGCAGAGGTTCTCGTAGCTTGTTACGACACCGGTGAGGATCTCTGGATCGAGCCGCGCGGAAAGCGCGGTATACCCCACGATATCGCAGAACAGCACGGTAAGCTGGCGGCGCTGCTCCTCCTCCATGGATCCGCCGGACTTGACCAGGCCCTTGGCTGCGGCCAGCAGCCGCTTTCGGGCGCCGAAGGGCAACCCCAGTTCCTCGAGATCGCGCTCAGTGAGGATTGCGAGCGTCGCGAGATCCACGTCGTTGCGGGAGAACAGTTCCGCGTGCTGCTCGAGGCCATGCGCGCGGAGCCAGCTGTCGAGATCGCTCATGCGGCGGCTCCGGGCCCGGCCTCGGCGGCGGGAACCAGCACACGCCTGCGGCGGAGCCACAGTGCGATGGACAGCGCCGTCTCGAAGGGCATGCGCCGCGACCAGGCTCGCGCGAGAGCGAGGAGGCTCCCCCGCGGCACGCTCGCAAGCAAGGGTGCGAGGGGTTGATGCGCCAGAAACGCAATCGGTTCTCCGAGTGAAGGATGGGTGAGCGCCTGTCTCAGTTCCACGAACTCTTCACCGAGGCAGGCGCAGTCGGCGAGTCGCGCCGCCGGGGAGAGCGCCACCACCTCCTCGGGAAAGACCTCCTCCGGCTCATCCTCCGGAACCGGCGAGGGAGTGGCGCGTGCTGTCCAGAACGGATCGCTCCGCCCCCGAGCGGCGGCGCCGTAGTGCCCGGCGGCCCAGCCCGCATGGCGCGCCGCGGCGGCGGCAAGGCTGTCGCGATAGAAGTGCAACGCATGCTGCGAGGTGGACGGCCGCCGCAGCATGGTGTTGGCGACAATGGCGCCCGACAGCGCGGTTTGGATTGCCTTCTGCACGCCACTCGAGGAGATGGGGTCGAGTGTCATTGCGGCATCGCCCAGCCGGATGACGTTCTCCGAGATCGGTTCCTGTGCCAGGTAGGGCGTGGCATCGATCGCCTGGACGGCGCTGGCAATCCGGGCATTGCTGAGCCCCTCGGCCAGTGCTGATCCTTCAATCAGCACACGATAACGGGCTTCGAGCCCCGCGGTGCCGCGAACGTGAAAATCTCCAGGCGAGACAAAGGCCTGTGCCGCGTAGCGGCCACCGGGAAGCGGAATGCCCCAGAACCAGCTGCGCTCGCCGGCGGCAACGGTGGCATGGGTAGGGAAGTCTTCGTTCCGCCAGTCGGCGAAGATGGCAAGCGTTTTTTCGCCCATGGCACGCCTTGCTACGCCGGCGAGCGCCTTGCGACCGCGGGCGTCGGCGAGGAGACCGGCACGGATCAGCTCGCGCCCGCCATCATGTGCGACGAGAACGTCCCAACCCTCTCCGGAGGACGTCCGGGACAGGATTTCCGCCGGCTGCAGCACGCGGACACCTTCGCGCGCGGCATGATCGAGAAGCAGCTGGTCGAAGCGGCCACGGTCGACGAGGAGGCCTTCCGCTTCGGCCCTCAGTCGTATGACCGCATCATCCTCCCAAAGGAGCCGCACGTCGCGCGCATGCAGAAAATTTTCCTGTTCGACCAAGGGCCAGGCACCCGTGACGGCGAGAAGATCCCTCGTACCGGGGGTGAGGGATTCGCCCAGGCGCGGGCGCGGGAACGGCAGCTGCTCGACGATCGTCACCTCGGCACCGAGCTGCGCCATGCGGGTGGCGAAGCTTGCCCCCGCAGGGCCGCCGCCGATCACGAGCACGCCCGCCATCACTCCAACCTCAGGACAGCCCTGCCCCGGCGGGCAGGCGCAGATAAGCCTCGATGCAGTATTGCAGCCAGCCCCGGATATAGTCGCAGGCAGGCCTTCCCCGGCGGATCACCTCGTGATGGCAGCCGCCGCCGCAGAGATAGCGCGCCCAGCAGCTCCTGCACGGGTCCTGAAGGTGAACATGCCGCTCGGCGAGCCATTGCGCGCGGCGCTCCGCATCAATGCCGCCCGAGAGCGAACCCATGGCACCCGCCTCGTCTCCGACGAAGCGGTGGCAGGCCGAGAGATCGCCCTCCGCCGAAACGCCGAGATAGCCTGCCCCCGCCCCGCAAGGATAAGGACGATGGGTGCCGCGGCCGATCTCGCGCATCGCACTCACCATGTTGGCGAAAGCATAGCGCTCGCCCATTGCCACGCGGCGCTCGAACTCGCGACCGCAGTCGATCATCTCCCCGAGCATGAGTTCGAGATCGGCCGCGGCCATTTCGTCCCTTCCGGTGGGCGAAGCGAGCATGGGCGAGAACCCCACGCTGTGAAAGCCGAGGGCGAGGAGGCTGTCCAGTGTCTCACGCAGATCCAGGTTTCGCGGCGTCACCGTGACGCGCGCCGAGACCTGCATGCGCTCCTGGGCGGCGAGCAGCGGTGCGATCCGGCGCAGGATCGCATCGAAGCTGCCGCGGCCGTTGCGGTAGGGTCTCAGCGCATCATGCGACTGACGCGTGCCATCGAGGCTGACGCTGACGGCAAAACCATGCTCCTCGAAGAACACGGCGTCTTCCTCCTCCACCAGAGTGCCGTTGGTGGTGATGGAGAAGGTGACCGTCTGGTTGCGTGATTTCCCACGCTGCTCGGCATGGAGAGTTGCTGCCCGCAGTACGGCGCGGTTGGTGAGGGGCTCGCCGCCCATGAAGGCGAGGTTCAGCCTGGCGCCCTCCGGCGCACCATCGGTGAGCATGCCCACGGCGGCGAGCGCAGTCGCGAGCGGCATGTCCTTTGGCCGGCCGCCGAACTCGCCCTGCTGAGCATAGCAATAGCTGCAGCCGAGATTGCACTTCTGCGCCACGGCAAGGGACAGCGCGTGCACGGTGGGAGACGAGAGCGGCGTGTCGTCGATTGCGGCAGGACCAGCGAGGCCGGCTTTTGAAAGGAGTTCCGGCAGGACTACCCGCCCCTCCCCAGCGATCGCCTGGTCCAGCCCGGCGAAGAGATCTTCGTCGATCTCGAAGAGCCGGCTGCCATTGGCCACGAAGACGTGGCGGGCACCATCCGCAGCGATGAGGTGAAGCTCCGGCGTCCGCGGCGCCGCGGCGGTCATGTAATGCCTGGCGGAGGCCGCGCTCATCAATCCTTCTCTTTCTGCGGTTCCGGCTGCACGTCGCGCCCACCCACCTGGAAGCGCAGCCATCTCTCCCAATGGATAAAGAGGTCGTCGTAGAAGACGAGGCGCGTGTCGGCGTAGTCATCCGGCACATAGCGGCCGGTGCGGTTCTTCTGGAACCAATTGTCGCCGTGGCTCAATCCGTCGGGACCCGGCTCGACATTGACGAAATCCGGCCGGGCGGAAGCCCAGTAGTAGCAGGAGCATTCGCGATAATCGTTCTGCCAGGGCGAGCACAAGCCCTGCGTCAACTCTCCCGGTGCTGCGAGAGCTTCCGAGATGAAGGCGGTTCCGGGATCGAAGAACCGCCGCACCTTGAACGGGTAGGGCCGCCATTCACGGTGGGCCTCGGGATCTGGGATCGAATCGCGGTGGTCGCCCGTGGCGAACCAGCAGGTGACGGTCTTGCCTTGGCAGGTGGCGAGCACCCGTGACATGGCGTTCGACCATTCGAGAGGTGCAGCACCGAAGGGGTTGTCCGAGGTGGTGAGAACGATGGCCCCCTCTGTATCAGAACTCGCGGGACCAAGCATGAGGTTGGTGGTGCGGACGACGTCCGTGCTGCGGAGGCGCTTTCGGAGGGTCTTTTCGTCGTCCTCCGGATCGCCGTCAGGATCGATGGTCATGAGGCGGCCATATCTCAGGTCCTGGCCGGTCTCGTCCTCCATCACGAGGTTGTCGTATTCCCGGAGCGTGATGCCTTCGAACATCCGCCGCCAGACGGCGCGAAAATCGAGCTCGAGACCAGGACAGCAATTCGCGACAGACGTTTGAGGCCGCGAGCTCACCGGGTTCCCGGCCGCGACGTGGAAGAGCTGCGCGGTGAGATTGCGGGGCGTGAGGCGCGGCTTCGCAGCGGACGAGGCGCCCTGTAGTTCGTGGCCGGGCTCGAAGCGCCTGTCGGCGACACGCCGGATCGTTTCGATCTGCCGGTAGGTGAGCGCCAGATAGCTGTTGTCGGCGCCGCACATCAGGGCCGGCATCTTGCGCCGCCCGTGATCCGTGAAGTCCGACACCTCGTGGGGCTTTCGCAGGAGCTTCACGAACCACGGCGCGGCACCGCCGCGGAGCGCTGCATAGACCTGCTGGTGCAGCGTCATGATGGCGAACGTGTCGACCCCGTCCGGCGCCATCACCGGCCTGATGGCGCGCTCGGTGTCGGCGGCCTCCTCCTCCGGCATCGAATCGAGGATGAGCGCGGAACGGCCGTTGACGTCGTTGCCGTTCATCACCTGTACGTTCATGAAGCGCACCGTCTCGAAGGCGCGCCGCACGATGTCTTCAGCGCGGGCACGGGTGACTTCGAGAGGCTCGCCCGGGTCGACCCCCGGGCCAGCGATCACCTGCTCGAGGTCGTCCGCGAGGCTGCGTACGAAGAGCGAGTCGGGCACCACCATCGGCGGCCCTGCGCAGATGCGGGCCGAGGCCACGAGCTTCTCCCCGCCCACCGAAAGCGACACTTCCACGATGCCGTCGCAGGCGTCGTCGAAATAGCCGCGGCTTATGGCGCGGTTGTTGTAGAGCCATGAGGGCGCCGGCGGGGTGATGGCGAAGAGCGAGGGCGGCACCGTTTCGGCGGTCTCCTTCGTGTTGGCGAAGTGATACCAAGTCCCGCGCTTGTGATCGTATATCATGCGCTCGGGCGGAATGATCTGCTCGCCGCTCTCGGTATCGCCGGGCTCGAACCTGTCGGCGCCGTAGATCAGGCCCTTGGCCGGCGTGAAGCGCATCCTGACCTGCGGATGCAGGAGATTGGGGCTGATGTAGCGTACGTTGCCGAAGGCCACCGCGCTGTCCTTCGACACGAAATTCCGGCAGCGGCCAAGCAGCGGTTCCTCCCGGTGATGCGAGAACCAGTGCGTGTCGGCTTCGATGATGTCCTTCTTGTCCCGGGTGCGGCGGAAGATCTTGCGGTTGGCCACCCGCACCCGCCAACGGACTGCAGATGGATCAAGCCCGTTCCGGTTGAGGAGGTCCGCGGTCAGCGGAACGAGGTCGTCCGTGTCGGTGACGGCAAAGACCTCGAGAAAGGGCGCTGCCGGCCTGATCTTCCCATCCTCCGCGAAGGCGACGTTGCCCGCCGTCCTGCTGCCGCTTATCTCCCCGGTGAAGGGATCGACGATGAGCGTCTCTGCAGGAACGATCCGGCGGTAGCCGAGCGTCTCCTGCTCATCGACCTCGATGGTGTAGTTGTCGAGCGGCTCGTCCGCCGAGCCAAGGCGCCCGATGGCGAGCGGCGGCAGGATGCGCAAGGCCTTGATGGTGGTGCCGGAACCCTTCACGTCATGCCCTCTCTCTTTCTGCCGGTGCGCGGAGCATCGTTTCGATCCAGCGCAAGGCCGCGCGATCGAGTTCATGGAGGCTCTTGAGATAGGAGAAAGCGGGCCCGCCGGTATTGGCCTGCAGCTTCTCATTCACGTCGAGCGCGCCGAGATAGAGATCACGATGCAGCCTGAAACAGTCGGAGTTTGCCGGCGGCATGTTGAGCGAATAGGGCGTTTCGAAGGGCGGCCCCGCGTAGAGATCGGGCTCCCCGTGCTTCGACACTTTCAACCGAACCAGGATTCCCGCGACGGCCTTGAGATTGTACATCTCGCCAAAGGCGCGGTGCATGATCATGCCCCTCAAGCCCGGTACGCCGGACGGAGTGACGCGCGAAAGACGGAAGCTGTGCGCCAGGAAACTCAGCAGCATGCGGTAGCGGAGGTTGAACAGCACCGCCCAGTCCAGCGCCTGCGGATCGGTGATCATGCTGCGGTGCCTTGCAGCCGATGGCCGCGTCGCCGGATTGCGCATCACGTTGCGGTATGGTCGCCAATTCTGCGGGTAGTGCTGCCAGATGGCAAGGAAACGCTCGAAATGGGAAGCCTCGGCGCCGGCGCCATCCTCCTCTTCTTCTTTCAGCTTCTGCTTCAGCTTATGGGGATGCTGCAGATGGATCGCCTCGCCCTGCCCGCTGATGGCGCGCAGCGCCTGCAGCGCGTCGGTGCGCGTGGCGGCGCGCATGACGATGACATTGGCGCGGTGCCGCTTGGCCCTCTCGGAAACAAGGTCGCCCGTGGCCGACAGGCGCTTCGGGTCCGGTGCATAGCCTCGGCCCCAGTCATCCCACGAGGCCTGGGCCTCGTAGCTCGTTTCGTCGAAGTCGCTGTCGGGGATGAGCGCCTCGTCGCCGATGACCCTGATCACTTCCTCATAGAGCAGTGCCACCGGTTGCGGCTTGGTGTCGGGAGAGCCGAGCGATCGGGAAAGGCGCCGTGTCTCCTTCGTGAGCGGCTTCAACTGATGATGATCGAGGAAATCCTCGAGCCCCCTGCGGAGCCTCTTGCTGGTCGCGAGGTGAAGCTCGAGATCGGGCGACATCTCGGCGAATGTGAAACTCGCCGCCACCTCCCGGGTGAGCGGTTCGAGCGAGAACGGGATGGGGCTCAGCGCCTCCTCGAAGGGCGTCTCCGTGCGCGTGAGGTTGGGAGGCGCCCCCAGCAGCGCGAGAAGGTTCTGCACCGTCAGCAGGTGACCCATCTCCTCCTTGGCCACGTCGAGAATGTTTTTCTGCCAGCCCGCTACCTCGGCCGCCTGCTCTTCGGTGAGCCCGGGCCCGCCCAGTGAATAGGCGGCGTAGAGATACTGCACCATCAACCCGTGCTCCACTTCCGCGGCCACGTGCAGCAGGGCGATGAGGTAATCCCGCCAGGTCATGCCCGGAGGCTTTTGAAAACGGAGCTGACCTTTCGCGGCTTCGTGCGCGTCGACGATGCTGTGGAAACGGGAGCCGCTCACGGACGTTGCCCAGCCCGGCCCGGCGGCGCGAAATCAGTGACCTCCTCCGCAGCGGCCGCTTTCATCTAACCTCCCGTTAATTATTCATATATTTCTACTTGCATGACTAGCATGGACGCAGCGTAAAGTCGATCCCTCTCCTCGCGGAGTGGTGCACTGCACAAACGAAAGGCGTGGCCAAGTGAGCAAGATGACCGGGAGCGACCTGCGGGCTTTCGAACTGTTCCGGGATCTCGACGATGCGACCCGGCAAGACATCGCTGCCTCGTGCAGCGCGAGGGAACTGGGCAACGGCGAACTCGTGATCGCCTACAATGATCCGGACTTCGACGTGCATTTCTTGCTGTCAGGAACGCTGCAGGTGAACCTCTACTCGGCCGACGGGCAGCGCGTGGGCTATCAGGAACTGACGGCTGGCGTGATGTTCGGCGAGATCTCAGCGCTCGACGGTCTCCCGCGCTCCGCGAGCGTCGAGGCCCACGGCCGCTGCCGCGTTGCCAGGATGCCGCGCAGCCGCTTCCTCGGCCTCATGGAGAAGAACCCGCGCTTCGCCATGGCGGTCTGTCGCCAGCTCGCCGCCCATGTGCGCCGGCTGACCACGCGGGTGTTCGAATTCAGCACCATGGCGGTGAGGCAGCGGCTGAGGGCGGAACTCCTGCGGCTCGCGGAGCGCGGCGCTTCCGGCCCGGATTCGGCCCTCATCGATCCCCTCCCCACCCACGCGGAACTGGCGAGCCGCATCAGCACCCACCGCGAGGCCGTTTCACGCGAAATGGCGTGGCTCGAGGCCAATGGCTTCACCGCGAAGCGGGGCCGCAGTCTCTCGATCCCCAGCCTCGCCAAGTTGAGCGCCCTGCTGGAAGAAGGCTGGGAGCAGTGAAGATATCTTGCGCTCTGTGAGAATCCCCACAGCACCCGCGGCCGTGCGTCTCTAGCCTGAGGACATGTTTCGCCGCTTCCCCGCGAAACGCACCGCAGAGGAGAACGCCGATGACCACTCAATCATATGAGATCATCCCGCAGCGGGCCCGCCACGGTCTTGCATCGCGTGCCTGGCGCGTCCTGTCCCACGCCGCAGAAGCATGGCGCGAGAACCGCCGCCGCAAGGCACAACTCGCCGAGCTGATGAGCATGGACCCGCATGTCCTGAGCGACATCGGCGTGAAGCTCACCCCCGTGAGCAGCGCGGCATCTTCGCTCGTCGAGTTCACCCCGGCCGTCGTGGCGACGAGGATCTACAGGGGATCGGGCCCGCGCTGAGGGCCGGTCCTCCCGGGGGATGATGGACAGCCTCGCCGGAATTCCCTAGCCTTCCTCCACGAGGGGGAGCAGCATGGGAACGGAGTCCTCAGGTTCCGAGAGTGCACGACATGGCGGACCATCCGCCATCGAGGCCGGCGGCAAGGGCCTTCTCCCGATCCTCGTCGCCGGCCTGATTGCGGGGCTGGACGGGATCGGCTTCGCCGTCGCCATGGCATCGCTCCTGTTCACGGGCGGCCTCGCCACGGGGCTTTCAATGGGTGCGGGTGCGGCACTGCTGTGCACCATCATCCTCGCCGCCCTCGTCGGCTGGCGCAGCAGCATTCCGATCACCATCGCCCATGTCCAGGACATGGGCGTTGCCGTTCTCGCGGTGACGCTCGGCGGAACAGCGGCGGTGATCGCCGCGCCACCGGAGGTGCGAGTCGCCACCGCCTTCGTCGTCATCGCGGCCTCCTCTCTCGCGGCCGGGCTTCTGATGTGCCTGACGGGCTGGCTGCGGGCGGGCCAGATCGTGAAGTTCTTTCCGCTCGAAGTGCTGGCAGGCTTCATGGCAGGGACGGGCTGGCTCCTCGTCCTCGGCGGTCTCGCCATTACAGCGGGCGTCGAACCGGAATCCTCCCTGTGGGCGTCACTCGCCGACCCGGAGCGCCTGAAGCTCGTCCTCCCCGGCCTGCTCTTCGGCGCCGTTCTCTATTGGGCCATGGCGCAGTACGGCCATCCGCTCACGCTGCTCGCGCTCCTGCTCGGCGGCATCGCCGTCTTCTATGCCTGGCTTCTGGCCACCGGAGCAAGCATCGAGGAGGCCACTGCGGAAGGCTACCTGCCCCGCGTGGACATGGATGCAGTACTGGCACTCCCCTTCCCGTCCATGCTTTGGCAAGCGGACTGGGGCGTGGTCGGCCAGGCGCTTCCCGGCATCCTCACCGCGGCCCTGCTCTGCCTCTTTGCGGCACTGATGAACACCAGCGCCCTCGAACTCGCCTCTGGCCGTGACGGGGAAATGAACCGCGAGATGAAGATCACCGGATACGGCAACCTGCTGGCGGCCGGCGTGGGCGGGCCTCCCGGATATTCCGGCATCGCCATCTCGGTGCTGGCGCAGAAGCTCGGCGTCACGCGCCGCGGAGTCGGACTCGTCACCGCCGCGGTCGTGCTCTTGGGATTCCTCTTCTCCCGCCAGATCGTTGCGCATGTGCCGGTCTTCGTGAACGCCGGGCTCATCTTCTATTTCGGCTTCGACTTGCTGAAGGACTGGCTCGTCGACACCCGCCGCCGGTTCAGCGCACGGGAGTGGAGCGTGGTCGTGCTCATCGTGCTGATCGTCGCCCTGTCGGGTTTTCTCGAGGCGATTGCCGTGGGGCTGCTGGTGGCGACGGTGCTCTTTGCCTGGAGCTATGCCAGCGTTCCGGTGATCCGCAACGCCGCCACGCTCGCCACACTTCCGAGCAGCATCGAGCGCGGACCGGCCGAAACCGCCTACATCGCCGCCAATGGCCACCGGGTAAAGATCATCCAGCTGCAGGGCTTCCTGTTCTTCGGCACGGCGGAGAAGCTGATGGCGCCGTTGCGCGAGGCGATCGACGGGCGCGGCGGAGGCACACAGGCCCTGGTGCTCGATTTCACCCATGTCACCAGCCTCGATTCCGCCTCGGGCGGCGCGATCGCGCGGGTTGCCGAGGCAGCAGATCAGGCAAGACTCCCGCTCTATGTCTGCGGCCTCAGGCTGGAGGTGCTCGAGGGCCTGGAGCGGGCTGGCCTCGCCATGCCGAAGTGGGGCCATGCCACGGTGTTCGATACGCTCGACCAGGCGCTGGAGAACGTGGAGCGCCGGCTGCTGTCGGAACGCGAGAGCCCCCCCGAGACGCGCTCGGCTCTCATGCTGCGCCATGCGGATGCGGCGGGCGAGGCCAACTTCGAGCGCCTGCTCGCACTCATGCATGCCGAAGTGGTACAGCCGGGCGGAGCGATTATCCGCCGCGGCGAAAAGGCCGACCGCATCTTCTTCCTCGAACGGGGTCGCGCCCAGGTGCTCCTGCCCCGTGCCGACGGCGGCAGTCGGCGGCTGCGCACCATGGAAGCGGGCGCCCTCCTGGGAGACGTGGCCTTCGCCATGGAATTGCCGCGAACGGCGGATGTCCTCGCAGAGGAGGAATGCCGGGTACTGTCGATCTCGGCGGACGAGATCCGCAAGCTCGAGTCGGAGCAGCCGGCCCTCGCCGTGGCGATCCAGCGCATCCTCAGCCGGGCGCTTGCCGAGAAGGTGATGGCCGCCAACAGGCTCACCGACCACATGCGCGACTGAGGTGCGGACGCGCGGAGCGAACCAGCAGGAAGGGAACGGCGTTCATGCGGAAAAGGGAGTGACCATGCCGAAGAACACGATCTGCATCTGGTATGACAAGGAAGCCGAGGCCGCCGCCCGTTTCTACGCCGGGGTCTTTCCCGACAGCGCCGTTCAAGCGGTTCACCGCGCGCCCGCCGACTATCCTTCCGGCAAGAAAGGCGATGTGCTCACGGTCGAATTCACTGTCGCCGGCATTCCGTGCCTCGGTCTCAACGGCGGCCCGGCGTTCAAGCACAACGAGGCGTTCTCGTTCCAGATCGCGACCGACGACCAGGAAGAGACCGATCGCTACTGGAACGCCATCGTCGGCAATGGCGGACAGGAGAGCGCCTGCGGTTGGTGCAAGGACAAGTGGGGCATTTCCTGGCAGATCACGCCGCGGGTGCTGACGCAAGCCCTGGCGGCGGGCGGGGAAGAGGCAAGGCGGGCTTTCGAGGCGATGCTCGGCATGAAGAAGATCGACGTCGCCGCGATCGAGGCCGCCCGGCGCGGCTGACCGCCGGGATGTCGCGAGCGCCGGCTTTTCAGTTGATCGGTGTTGCGCTTTTCCGCATTCTGCACGGATGAAAAATCTGCTGACCGATGTCGCGGGCCTGAGTGTCGGCAACGCCGAGAATCCGTTGATCGCGACCGGCGTGACAGCGATCGTGTTCGAAGAGCCGGCGACAGCGTCGGTCGCGGTCCTCGGCGGCGCGCCGGCGGTGCGCGACACCGCCCTGCTCTCCCCCGAGATGACCGTCGAGAAGATCGATGCCGTGCTGCTCTCCGGCGGATCGGCATTCGGGCTCGATGCGGCAGGAGGTGCAATGGCTGCACTGGCAGAGGCTGGTCGCGGATTTTCCGTTGGCGCGGCACGGGTCCCGATCGTACCGCAGGCGGCACTCTTCGATCTCCTCAACGGCGGCGACAAGGCGTGGGGCGCGGAATCGCCCTATTTCCGGCTCGGCCATCAGGCCGTTCTCAATGCCGGCCGCACGTTTCTGCTCGGAACTTCGGGCGCGGGCTATGGCGCGACGACGGCGACCCTCAAGGGCGGCCTCGGATCGGCCAGCGCCGTGACCAGCCAGGGCATAACCGTGAGCGCAATCGTGGCCGTCAATGCCGTCGGCAGCGCAACGATCGGCGATGGCCCACACTTCTGGGCAGCGCCCTGGGAGAAGTCCGCGGAATTCGGCGGTCTCGGCCTTCCCGCAGCTTTTCCGTCGTCCGCGCTGGACGTCCCGCTGAAGGGGACCGTGCGCGAGAACACGACGATCGCGCTCGTGGCGACCGATGCGCGCCTCTCCAAGGCGGAAGCGCAGCGGGTCGCCCTCTCGGCACATGACGGATTGGCACGCGCTCTTCGCCCCGGTCACACGCCGCTCGACGGCGATACGGTGTTCGCGGCGGCGACAGGGCGCAATGCTCTCGCGATGAGCCTTGCCATGCTGACGGAAATCGCCATGCTCGCCTCCGATACGCTGGCGCGGGCCATTGCCAGGGCGGTCTACGAAGCGCGCTCGCTCGACGTTCCGAACGCCCTGCCCAGTTGGAGAGACAGGTTCGGCGGACCGTCACATCAGTTCCCAGTCAGTACGTGATGGTGACGATCACGGTGTCAGAATAGGTGCCGGCAGACGGCGTCATCTGAGGTGGAATGCGCCCATAAACGGTGATTTGTTGTGAAGCACCCGTGCCGGCGCCGTCGAAATCAGTTGCGGTCTGGTCGCCCCAGACCGTAGTGCGGGCGGCGTTCTGGTAGAGGCCGTAAGTGATGCTCTCGCTGCCTTTCGTCATCTTGCGCGCGGCCGGGTTCGTCACCCCGCCGCCCGCGCCGAGCCCGAGCGAGATGCTGTAGGAGACGCCGCTGGTGCAGTTCGCCGTCACCGTCGCCTCGGCATCGGTGTTGCCGGCAAGCGCGGTGATGCTGCCGAAGCTCAACGGCGAAACGTCGAGAGTGCAGGACGGCGCGATCGTCGCCGTGACATTGAAGGAAGGGCTTGCGCCGGCGGTGCCGCAATTGCCCTGGCCAAAGGAAAAAACCGCATCGGCACCGCTGAACGAGCTCGCATAGCTGCCGCCCTTGACGGCCGTTCCGGTCGATGTCGCCTCGGCGAAGATCGTCGTCGAGAAATTTGCGGCACCATTGGCGTTGAGAGTGGCGTTGGTCGTCACCGTGTTCCACGTCGGTCCGTTCTGACCGCCGCTTCGGAGATCATAGTTCAGGGACGCGCCGTCTCCCCTCCTCATGTAGCGCGGCACATTTCCTGCAGCGGCTCCGCCCGAGCCGGCGCCGAGAGCCAGACATGCCGAGACGGCAGCGCGCGGCGTTCCGCCGGAGCAGGAGAAATTCACGGTTCCCGTCGTCCTGTCTCTCGGCCCATCGCGAACCGTGATCTGCCCGAAGGCGACGCCCGTGACCGAGGCGGTACAGGTGAGGGCCGCCGCGGCCGGCGCGGCCGCAGCAATCGCGGCGGCGAGTGCGAGCAAGGGCCAAAGAACGAGGCGAAGAATCGTCATTTGCATTCCACGGGATCGATGATGACCTGGTTGCCGGGGTCCGGGGCATAGGAGAAGGATGCCGTGCAGGTGGTGCCGCCATTCTGAACGGTAATGGTGTTCTCCGCGGCGAGGCCCTCGAGCCAGAGTTGGCCGTCATAGCCGACGTGACTTTCGGCATCGCTGCCATTGAGACGGGCGAGGGAACCCGGTTGAACATGTTGTCCGGACCCATCGCGCAGCACCAGCAGCGCCGCCGCCTGCGTGCCGCCGCGGAAATCGACGAGGACGCCGCTTGCGCGCGCCGGAATCACGGTTTCGTCGGTGGCGGCGACGATGGCATCGACGGGGAGTTCCGTGACGTCGATCGACACCTTGTTCCTTGAGTAGGACCTGAGGCCGGGAACGAGTGCCTTGCCGTTCCTGCCGGTCCTGGTCACCTGCTGGTTCTGCAGCAGCACCGGCACGTCGGGCACCCCGGCATCGACGATGGCGAAGCTGTCGGTGACGGTGTTGCTCGCGAAGACGCCGCCGCCCGCCACGACGAGTGCCCCATCGAAGCTCGCCGAGGCGGAGGCGCGGCCCTTGTTGGCGCTGACCCGGGCCTCTGCGACGCCGAATGAACTGCGGTAGGAAGCCCCCGCCCCGCCCTGCCCGTAGAAGTCGGTGCCCGTTCCGTCCACGTGGTAGCCGTAGCTGCCAACGTCGCTGCCGAGGGGCTTCTGCACGCTGGCGGCCGGCGTCAGAGCCCCGTCGGGGTCGCGCGCCAGTCCGGCATTGAAGTGCCGCTCGCCGCCGAGCGGCATGGAGAAGCCGGCGACCAGCCCGAGCCCGCCGTCTTCCGCAAAATCCATGAAGCCGTTGATGCGGATGCTCGCATCGCGCCAGCCAATGCTGCGCGAATAGGAGGCGGAAAGGATCAGGTCCTCGTCATCCCTGCGCTGTGCGTGGACGAGGCTGAGATTGACCGAGGAGTCGTCGAAGAACAGAGGAATGCCGAGGCTCACGACATCCATGGCCTTGGGCGGCTCCAGATAGCTGAAGTCGTCGGCAAGCGTGCCGCGACCGAATTCATCGACGCCCGTCACATAGGCGAGATCGGCGAAATCACCAAAGGATCGAAAGCTGCTGACGTCGAGATCGAAGCCATGGAACTCCGTGCTGAGCCTGCCATGGACGAAAAAGCCCGTCTCGCCGTCATAGGCGCTCCCGCCCGCGGCGATGCTCACCTCTGCACGATTGAAGAGAACCGTGGAGAGCCCTGCTCCGCCCATGATCAGGTCGGGCTTGGCCTCGGCGTGGGCTTCGAGCGTCAGCCGGTCGGTGAGGCCGTAGCGGATGCTCCCCGACACGACGGGGTCGCTTCCATAGGAGAAGCTGTCCTGCCCGAAGTCCTGCCGCGCGAAGCCCGCCTCGACGGAATAGTCGAGCATGCCCTCCTTCAGAAGGTATTGCGCGGCATAGAACGGCACCGATACTTCCGTCTGGCGTCCGCTCACGTCGCGCAGCACGATGCGGGCATTGCCCTGCCTGTCGATGACCGGCACGTCCGTCAGCACGAAGGGGCCCGGGTCCACACTTCCCGTATAGGTGCGCACATTGCCGATGAAGACGTCGACGGTGGAGGGGAGCGCGGCCGATCCGGACGCGGTGAGGAGCGGCGTCGTGATGATGTCGCTGCGCATGCCGAAATCGCGCTTCACCTGACCGCCGCCGAGCCGGATCGGGCGAGTCCATGGAAGCGAAGAGGAGACGACGTCGCCCACCGTGTAGGAGGTCATCGTCTCCTGGTCCGCATAGTTGAAGGAGCTTTCCGCGCGGATGGCCGTAGCACCCTCATAGCTCAGGCCCACCGTACGGATGGCTCCGGTGTTGGTGAGGACGCCATAGGGTGTGTAGAGCCGGTGATCGAGCGACAGTGAGGCGCCGGAGAGCTCGGCATTGCCGTCGAGCAGCTCGTCGGGCGTGCTGGCATAGATCCCATAGTTGAGCACCGAGCCGAAGCCCGGCTGCGGCGCCAGCAGGTCGGTCTTGCCGCTCCCGGAAATCTGTTTCGCGAGGAGGGCGTCGTCTTCCGCCGTGATGGCGAGAACCTGCGCTTGCTCGTCATAGGAATAGGAAAGGCCGGCAAGCGTGTCGAGAAACACCTCCGCACCGGACCCGGACGGCGTCCTGATGCCGAGTTCGGCAAGTTCCGAGGCGGGAGAGGACATTCGCCCATCCGGATGCAGCGAGAAACTGGCGACGAGCCGTGTGTCGTTGCCGTTGATGACGACGCCGAGATAGAGCGGCGTTGCGGCCTCCTCCAGCGAGGCTGTTTCGGTCTTCTCGACGACCGTCTGGGCATGCGCGATCGCTCCCGCCGGCAAGAGACCGGCGAGAACGGCTGCGATGAAAAACGGGGTGTGCGGCCGGCGCTCAGCTGCCCCCGACCTTGCCATCGAATTCGACTGTCTTGCCGTTGATGGTGGCGGAGATCGTGAAGCGGGCACCGGGCTTCAGCCCGGCGGGCGCGCGTTCGATGGGCCAGCTCATGCTCGAACCCCCGAGTACCGTTGCGGGACCGAGCGCCAGCGGTGCGCCCTTCGGCCCCAGGATCTTGAGATCGCTGGCCACGACCCGGCGCTGCCCCGAATTCGTGCCGGTGAGCACGAGCTTGCCGCCCTCGCGGCGCAAGCTCCAACCGATCGCCCCCTGCTTCTGCTTTGCACCGTCGAAGCAGAGCGGAATCGAGTGCCGGAGGGCGAACTTGACGGCGAGCCCGTCCTGTTCGGCGCCGGGAAGCTGATCCACCATGACCCGGTAGCATTCCTCGCCGCTGACCGGCTTCTTCGTCGTGCGGACGAGCCGAACGGTGAGCTCCTTTCCGGGATCGAGGCGGAGGGCGGGCGGGCTCGCCACCACGTCGCGCGTGGGCACGAGCCGTTCGGCGCCATCCTGCTGGATCCAGCGCAGAACGCGCACCTGGCCCGCCGTCTGGCCCTCACCCTTGCCGCTGACCGTCAGCTTTGCGGTGGCCGCCGGAGCGGCGAGCGCGAGCGATGTCGGCGTGGCGCTGAGCGAGCCGGCCGACGCTGGTGCCAGGGGCACCAGCGCGGCTCCGGTGAAGGCCGCCAGGCCGGCGAGCGCCGTCAGCCGACCATGTCGAGACTTGTGACTGAAGATCACCACGTGAGCCGCCTCGGATCAGGGAGCAGGCTCATAGGTGGTGGTGATCGTCACGGTGTCCGTGTACTCGCCTTCGGACAGGGCCTGGCCCGACGGCACCCTGCCATAGATCGTCACCACGGCGCCCGCCGAATGCGTATCCCCAAGAGTGGGATTGAGCGTGCCGCCGACGGCGATCGGCGTGCTCCTGCCGTTGTCGCTGTAGAGATCGTAGTTCACGAAGGCGGTTGCGCCGGAATTGGCCATGCGGCGCTGGCTGCCCGTGAGGTGGCTGCAGCCGCCCACCGCGATGCTGGCCGAGGCGGCGTCCGCCGTCGAACAGGTCAGGGTGAGATCGACGCTGGCATCGTCTGCAACGTTGGAGCCATCGTTCACGTCGATGGTTCCGAAGGCGAGACCGCCGCTGCCGACCACCAGGCTGCACTGGTTGGTGACGGTCGCCGAGACCGACATCGTGTCCGTCTCAACGGCCGCCTGTGCATTCGCGCCCAGGCACAGCACGGCGCCGATCAGGATCGGCAACCTGGCTCCTGCATACACTTTCATGACTACCCTCCGGTTTATCTGTCGAATGCTGGACAACTTTCTTCTGCATTCGATTGCAGAGCTACCCGGCAAATTTTAATCGAAGGAAAACGAGGGGCGGAGTCTCTGGTTGAGCGAACTTCCGCATTCGCTTCAGTATTCCCACGTAAGGCGTAACACCGACCACTCGTCATCTTTAAATTGCGCATTTAAACCCTTGAGCGCGAAAGGGGAATTCATGCACGCATCACGAGTCGGAATACCGCTGAACCGGTGTGAGATCCTGCGGCGAGTGCGCGAAACTCATTCGAGTCAAAGTTAATGGTCTGCTACCGCGCTGCGCCGGGACGCTGCGATCCATCTCCCTCTCGCATGAGAGAAGTCATGTGCCGCCGGTCACAGCAAGTTGTGCGCATTTCGGCTCTTCTCCTGTTCGGCCAACACCCGCGGGCAACCTGCCCCCGACACGCCGACAGGAGAAACACATGTCCAGGATTCTCACAGCCCTTGCCGCCGCAGCTGCCGGAATGATCGCCGCCGCGCCGGCGCACGCCGCCAGTCTCGACTTCGACATCCTCACCAACCAGTTTTCCAAGCCTGCCATGCACTTCGACTACAAGGACGGGAAATTCGTGTGGGACCGGAAGCCCATCACCACCGGTTTCCGTGCAAGGGGATCGATCGACAGAGGCTATGAGTGGGACCAGTACGTGACGCTGGCGCCGAACGGCAAGGGCGGGAAGCCGCTCTCCGGACGCATGCCCTACAAGGACCGCAGCTTCACCCACGCGGATTCGATCACCTTTCCTGCGAGCTTCCTGGCGGCCTACACGGCCGGCTTCGCGAAATTCTGCGCCCGGAATGCCGGGCCCGAAAAGAAGGTATCTCACGATCTCTCCGCCACCTTCACCTTCATCCGCGGCTACCATCCGCGCAACGAGCCGCCGGAAGTGGGAGGCAGCGGCGGGCTGAAGGTGACAAAGGCCGTCACCATGCCGATGTCGGTGTCCTGCGCTGCGATCCCGAAGCGCGTGCCCAGTGAGGCGCTCAAGGTCACGGAGCTGAAGCTCTACACCAGCCCGGCCACACCCCGCTGCGGCAAACCCTTCCGGCTGGTAGCCGAATTCCACACCAACAAGCCCGGAAAGGTGAACTTCACCCTGCATCGGCACGACGGTGAACGGCAGAACGCGTCGGTTGAGGTTGGTCAGGTGCAAGGCGGCTTCGCCAAGCGCTGGTTCAAGGACTACCTCTACAACAAGTCCATCGAGCGCTCCTACAAGGTGAGCGTCAAGGGCCAGGAGCTTCCCGCCCAGTGGGTCCCGGTCAAGGTCGACTGCGGCGCCAAGGACGAGCAGAAGCCTGCGGACGCCCTGACGGACTGATCATGCCCGCAGAGGTGCGCGGCGGCTCCTGTGCCGCCGCGCACG
>NZ_JBKBKI010000014.1:56549-91844 GCF_046294715.1 Aestuariivirga sp.
AAAAGAAGAAAAGAAAGAAAAGACTCTGGGGGCCCCTGACACGGCGTGCCCTTCCCTGCGGGGGTCCTTCCCCCCTCTTTCCCCCCCCCCCACGTCCAGTGGAGTGGTGCTGGCATCTCAGGAGATTGCCTCCTTCAGGACATCGAGCAGCGTCTTGAACTGTTTTCCCAAGGGGTTCGTCCTGCGCCACACGAGCCCGATCGTGCGTGACGGACGCGGCTCCTCGAGCGGTGCGACTGAAACCGCGGCAACGCGCGTCTCGGTCTCGATCGCCATCTGAGGGATCAGCGTGATGCCGACCCCTGCCCCGACCATCTGAACCAGCGTGGAGAGGGAACTCGCCTCCATCAGGTCACGCGGACCAGGTGGCGACATCTTGCAGAAGGAAAGCGCCTGGTCGCGGAAGCAATGCCCCTCCTCGAGCAGGAGGAGCCGCATCTCCCGCAGGAGGTCCGGCCGTGGCACGGGCTTGCCGGCATCGGCAAGAGGCCGAACGAGGACGAACTCCTCGGTGAAGAGCGGGTGTTCCACAAGCGAGGGTTCCGAGGTCGGCAGCGCGACGATCGCCATGTCGAGGCGGCCTTCGCCGAGGTCGTTCACCAGCTTCTGCGTCACCGCTTCCCGGACCCGCAAATCGAGGTCCGGAAACCGCGCCGCCAAGGCTCGGATGACCCGCGGCAAGAGGTAGGGGGCCACCGTGGGGATCAGGCCCACCCTGACCCGGCCGGTCAGTTCCTCGCTGGCAGTGCGCGCAAGCGAGGCCAGTTCATCGACAGCACGCAATATGTCCCTGGCGCGCAGAAGAAAGACTTCGCCAACCCCGGTGAGCCGCACCTGGCGGGCACTTCTCTCCAGCAGCGGACTCCCGACGATGTCTTCCAGCTCCTTCATCTGGATCGAGAGTGCGGGCTGGGAGATACCGCAGGCCTCGGCGGCGCGGCCGAAATGACCATGCTGGGACAGCGCCTCGAAGTAACGGATGTGCCGGAGGGTGAGAGCGTTCATAGCTTTCCCTTATGGGAGCGATAAAAAAAGGAAACTTCTCTTTATCGCGCTCCGGGGGTATTTCAACCCCACGGCCGGTATCAGTTGCGAGGAACGAGCGCGGCAGGGCAGCTGACCAGCCAAACATCAATTCGTCATTTCAGAGGGTGAGATGGACAAGTCCAACAACAGCTCGGCCGGCAGGTGCCCGGTCATGCACGGCGCCAACACCATGAGCGGAAGCTCGGTCGTGGAGTGGTGGCCGAAGTCGCTGAATCTCGACATCCTGCATCAGCACGACACCAAGACCAATCCGCTGAAGGGTTTCAATTACCGCGAAGAGGTGAAGAAGCTCGACGTGAAGGCGCTCAAGGCAGACCTCGCCAGGCTGATGACGGACAGCCAGGAGTGGTGGCCGGCGGACTGGGGTCACTACGGGGGACTGATGATCCGCATGGCCTGGCATTCGGCGGGAACCTACCGCATCGCGGACGGCCGGGGCGGCGGCGGCACGGGAAGCCAGCGCTTCGCGCCCCTGAACAGCTGGCCGGACAACGCCAATCTCGACAAGGCCCGGCGCCTGCTGTGGCCAATCAAGAAGAAATATGGAAACCGGCTCAGCTGGGCCGACCTGATGATCCTTGCGGGCAACGTGGCTTACGAGACCATGGGTCTCAAGACCTTCGGCTTCTCCTTCGGCCGCGAGGACATCTGGCACCCGGAAAAGGACATCTACTGGGGCGCCGAGAAGGAATGGCTGGCGCCGAGCGACAGCCGCTACGGGAATCTCGAGGACCCCTCGACGATGGAAAACCCCCTCGCGGCGGTGCAGATGGGCCTCATCTACGTGAACCCGCAGGGGGTGAACGGCCAGCCCGACCCGCTGAAGACGGCCGCCCAGGTGCGCGAGACCTTCGCCCGCATGGCGATGAATGACGAGGAAACCGTGGCGCTGACGGCGGGCGGCCACACCGTGGGCAAGACCCACGGCAATGGCCGAGCCGAGGTCCTGGGGCCGAGCCCCGAAGGCGCCGACATCGCCGAACAGGGCCTCGGATGGATGAACAACGAGTCCCGCGGCGTCGGCCGTGACACCGTCACCTCCGGCATCGAAGGCGCCTGGACGACACATCCGACCCGCTGGGACAACGGCTATTTCGACCTGCTCCTCGGCTATGAGTGGGAACTGAGGAAGTCTCCCGCGGGCGCGTGGCAGTGGGAGCCGGTCAATATCCGCGAGGAAGACAAGCCCCAGGACGTCGAGGACCCGTCGATCCGCCACAACCCGATCATGACGGACGCGGACATGGCCATGAAGATGGACCCGGCCTACCGCAAGATTTCCGAGCGGTTCCACAAGGACCCGGCCTATTTCTCGGATGTCTTCGCGCGCGCCTGGTTCAAGCTCACCCACCGCGACATGGGACCGAAGTCTCGCTACATCGGTCCGGAGGTCCCGGCCGAAGACCTGATCTGGCAGGATCCGGTTCCGGCGGGCAGCACCTCCTACGACGTCGCGGCGGTGAAGGCGAAGATCGCGGCGGCGGGTCTTTCCACCGCCGAACTCGTCGCCACCGCCTGGGACAGTGCCCGCACCTTCCGCCAGTCGGACATGCGCGGCGGCGCCAACGGCGCCCGCATCCGTCTCGCCCCGCAGAAGGACTGGGAAGGCAATGAGCCCGCGCGCCTGGCCCGCGTCCTGGCGAAGCTCGAGCCGATCGCGGCCGCAACCGGCGCCAGCATCGCAGACGTGATCGTGCTCGCCGGCAACTACGGCGTGGAGCAGGCGGCGAAGGCCGCAGGCTTCCCGCTGGAGGTGCCTTTCACGCCTGGCCGCGGCGATGCCACGGCGGAGCAGACCGACGTCAACTCCTTTGCGCCGCTGGAGCCCGTCGCCGACGGCTTCCGCAACTGGCTCAAGAAGGACTATGCTGTGGCGCCGGAAGAGCTGCTGCTCGACCGGGCCCAGCTCATGGGTCTCACCGCTCCGGAGATGACGGTCCTCGTGGGTGGCCTGCGCGTCATCGGCGCCAACCATGGCGGCTACAAGCACGGCGTCTTCACCGACCGCCCGGGTGCATTGACCACGGATTTCTTCGTCACCCTCACCGACATGGCTTACAAGTGGGTGCCGAAGGGCTCCAACCTGTATGAGTTGGTCGAACGCAAGTCGGCCACCAGCAAGTATGTCGCCACCCGCGTCGACCTGGTGTTCGGATCGAACTCGGTCCTGCGCGCCTATGCCGAGGTCTATGCCCAGGATGACAACAAGGAGAAGTTCGTGAAGGACTTCGTCGCCGCCTGGACCAAGGTCATGAACGCCGACCGCTTCTGACGCGGACGGACTCCAATGGCCCCCGCATGCCGTACGCCTGCGGGGGCTTTCTTCTTGCGAGGCTCGTTGGCATCCAGCGGCGCGTATCCGGGCGGCAATGTCACGCCCATCGCATGCAACCTTTGCCGCCCCGGCAGACGACAGGAACACGACACGGGCTTCGGTAGACTCGCTCCTCAAAGCCCAGCCCCAAGCCTCGATTTCACTCATGGAGCGCAGTCACCCGGCACGCAGGTCGCCACGCATATTCAATCGCCTGCTCGAGGGATGGCGCATGGCCAGGCTTCCCGAAGTCTAGACGGAAATTCCTTCGTGCTCCGGAGCGTGTCTGGTGACGCTAGTCTCCGATCTCACTTGTGGACTTGCGCTTGTGAGCGGCGAGCGCCATCAGGCGACGGTCGCGCCAGACCAGCCTCTCCCGCAACTTCTCGCGCGGCAGGCGCTTGCTTCGTGCGGTTTCGATTTCGTCCATCACCGGCCCTGACCAGTCGACGCGGCGCTGCATCTGCGGGAAAAGCCGCGAGTAGATTGACTGGTAGCGTTCGCAATAGTCGCGAATGCCGCCGGGCGCGTTGAGATCGATCGTTTCGAAGGGACCCATGAAGGACCAGCGCAGTGCCAGCCCGTCGCGGATGCCGGTATCGACATCCTCGACCGTCGCGTAGCCATCGGCCACGAGCCGGAACGCCTCCTCGAGCAGCGCCCCTTGCATGCGGTTCATGATGAAGCCGTCGAGTTCCTTTTTCATCACCAGCGGCGCGTGGCCCGCGGCGAGGAGAAAGTTGCGCGCGCGCTCCACCGTTTCCGGCGCTGTCCAGGGTGCGGGAACGACCTCGGCCGCCGGGATCAGGTAGGGCGGATTGATCGGGTGGATGACAAGGCAGCGGTGACGCCCCGCGAGGCCTTCGGTGAAGAGTGACGGCAGAATGGCAGAGGTGGAACTGGCGATCACCGCATCGGGAGGGGCCGCACGATCGAGCATGATGAAGACTTCGATCTTGACGTCCAGCTTCTCCGGCGTGTTCTCCTGAACATGGACGGCCCCATCCAGCGCCGCTTGGAGATCGCTTTCGGGGTGGATCCGCGCCAGCACATCGGCGGGCGCATGACCGTTCAGGAGGTCGTTGCGCTGGAGATCATCCAGCACGGTAGCAATGTAAGCGCGGGCATCATCCGGCGCCTGCGGGTCATGATCCCAGAGTCTCACCTCATGGCCCGCGCGGGCGAAACTGATCGCCCAGGCCCGTCCGATGAAGCCGCTTCCGATGATGGCCGTCCTTGTCATGCTCTCTTCCCACTATGTTCGCTATGTCGATCCTAGCTCTCGTTCTTGCTGCCGCGAAAAGCAATGACCGACGCTCTCTGGGTAAGGCCGGGGGAGACCCAAGCTTGTGAGCAACCGACCCTTGTGGTAAGTTGTCACAACAACTAAGCCGATCATCCGGCAGGTGTCGGCAAAGCCACATCAATGGGGGGAGATCTTGGCATGCATATCTATTCATTGACTGCGGGTCTGATCGTCATGCTCGCTGCGGCCGCACCCGCGACGGCGGAGATTTCTCGATCCAAGGTTGCTTTCAACACCGGTATCCAGAAGCCGGCAGCCAGTCAACCGGAGGGCGGGGTCGCCATGACATGGGATGTGACGCCTGCGGGCGGCGAACTCGACGGGTGCACGGCGAGCATCGTGGAAAACCTCTTTCCGCGTGACAACGGAAGCTGGGGCATCTTCGAGCTCGAGGCCAGCGTGGCGTGTACCAAGGGGACGTTCCGGTTCAACTCCACGGGCTCATGGGACCAGAACGGCTTCCATGGAGCCGGCGCCATCCTGGAGGCCGGGCGCAGTGGCGATTTCTCGCAGGCAAAGGGACGGATTGCGCAGGTCGGCGGGCGTGTCGTGCCGGCGGCGACGGCAGGCACGTTCGACGTCACCTATGAGCTGATCATCGAGCGCACGGACAAGTGACGCGCATTCACGGCGGCCAGGCATGACTGGCGCCAGGAGTCTCAATTGGCGCCAGGAAGGGCATTATGCAATTTCTGGAATTTGTCGAACGATACCAGGGGCTGATTGGTGCGATCATGACGCTCGTGGCGGCTTTCCTGGGCTTTGGAGGCGTCATCTATTCGCAACGCAAGTTGATGGCGATGGCCGAGATGCAGCGCCTTCAGCAGAAGCGGGACGAACTCACGTCCTTCTTGAATGCAGTCCTCGGTGAACTGTCCTCGCTGCAGGGTGCGATCGAAAGCGCCCTCAATGTTCTCAGCGCCCAGATTGCCATTGCAGAGGAGCTCTCAGGTTCGGGTGCCGGGCGAAAGACCCAACCGCGAATTGCTTTCCGCTTCGCAACACCTGTGTTCGATAGCCATGTGGATCGCATCGGGCTGCTGAGCCCTGATTTGTCGTTCAAGATGTCAAGTGTCTACGGGCAGTTCAAGGGCTTCAACACCCAGGTTCAGGACCAGGTCCCCGAGATGGACCCAACCCTCGCCATTCGAATCATGCGATCAGTCCGCGACACCCTCAGGAAGCTTTCCAGCGATGCCGAGTCACTGGCGACCGCGCTGACTGCCAGCGCGTCGGCTGCCATGGCCCGGAAGGCGTGATGCAAATGGTTCCGATGGCAGATTTTGCAGTTCATGCCCTGCAAGGAACTGGAAGCCAGGGCAAACTGCCGCGCAGGGCGCTCCCTACTCCTCCTTCAGTCCTGCCTTGCGCAGGCCTTCCAATACAGCCGGCACCGGGTTCGTCCGTTTCACGGATTGGATCGATAGATTGGGAGTGAACTTCAGCGCCTCGCCCAAGGCAGTCTTCGCCTCTTCAGTCTTGCCGACCAGCGCATAAGCTGCCGCAAGCTCCCGATACGGATAGCTTGTGCGGAAGCCCGAATCGATTGCACTCTGCAGCTGTTGTATGGCTTCGTCGTAGTTGCCGAGTCCCATCTCGGCATCGGCAAGGTTCGTGCGCCACAACCCCATCTGCGGATCGCGCGGACTGAGCTCCATCGCCTTGAGAATATCCGCCTTCGCCTCTTCGAACCGGCCCAGGATGATCTTGGAATAGCCGCGCGCATTGTAGAGAGCGGCATAGTTCGGATCGATGGCCAGCCCCTGGTCGGCCGCGCGAAGTCCATCCTTGGCCCGCTGCGTTCCATTCAAGTAAAAATTCTTTACATAATAGGCCTGCATGTTGTTGGGATCGAGGGAGATTGCCCGGTCAGCCTGGCCGAGGATCTTGGCCTCGTAATCAGTGGAACCGAGCTTCCAGCCGTAATAGTAGTCCACATAATAGGTGAAGGCGGAACCAGCCAGAGCATCGGGATTGTCCGGATCCGCGGCCAGTGCCTGGTCGAACAGGGCTCGCGCTTGCTGAGTGATATCCTTGTAGTCGGCCCCTTGCTGGAACCGCGTCAGGAACAGCGCTCGGCCACGCAGCTCCAGATCGATCGTGTCCGGATTCTTTGATCCGGCGCGGCTGTTGGCCTCCGCCTTGATCAGTTCATAGCCAAGGCTGTTGGCCAGTCGCGCCACCACCTCGTCCTGCAGCTTGAAGAGGTCGGCCACGTCTTCTTCGAAGCGATCAGCCCAGATATGAGCTCCGGTCGTTGCGTCGATCAACTGCGCGTTCACGCGCACGCGGTTCTGGTGGCGCTGCACTGAACCTTCCAGCACATAGCGCACGCCAAGCTCCTTGCCGATCTGCTTGACGTCGGTGTTCTTGCCCTTGAAGGTGAAGGCCGTATTGCGCGCGATCACGAAGCTCCTCGGGATGCGCGACAGGTCGGTGGTCAGATTTTCGGTGATTCCGTCGGCGAAATAATCCTGGCTGGGGTCGTTGGAGAGATTGGTGAACGGCAGCACCACAAGGGAGAGTCGACTAGCCTCGGTTGTGGAAGCATTCGTCTCTGCGGTTTGTTGTTTCTCCATCGCCGGGCTTGTCGGTTGTTCTCTGGCAAGAAAATACCAAGAGATCATAACCCCGGTCCCGAGCAGTGTCACGATTGCTGCTGCGGGGAGCGCCCGTGCAGCGGGCTTCTTCGCTTCCTTCGGCGACTTGAATGGTGCTTGACTGGTTTGCAGCGGCTTGCCGACGTCCAGGGAATAGGCGTGGAGGGGTTCCGCGACATTCTTGAGGCGGGTCGGGCCGAGGTCGGTGACGGCGACTTCGAGCCTCCCCTTCACGTGGCGGTACGCATCCTCCGAGAGGCAAATTGCTCCCGGCGCCGAGATACCTTCCAGTCGTGCGGCAATATTGACGCCTTCGCCCATGATGTCGCCGTCCGCGTCCTGCACCATGTCCCCGAGGTGGATGCCGATCCGGAACTCAATCCGGCGATCCTCGGGCAGGCCGGCATTGCGCTTGATCATGCCTTTCTGGATATCGATCGCGCATCGGACCGCGTCCCCAACACTGCCGAATTCGATGATCGCCCGGTCCCCGGTGCGGTTGACGACGCGGCCGTGATGTGCGGCGACCGCGGGATCGATCAGCTCGCTGCGGAGGGTTTGCAACCGCGCCAGGGCCTGGTCTTCCTCGTCTCCGGCAAGGCGACTGTAACCGACCACGTCGGCAACGGTCAGCGGCATGCCAAGCAGCATGTGTTTACCGGCCAGGCGGCTGTAACCGGCCACATCGGCAACAAGGATAGCAGCTAGCTTGCGAGAGTCCTTTACCACACGCTCCCCCGGAGGCTTCGGCAGACTACCACGAATCTCAGGAAAGGCCATGACGGGGGAAGGAGTTGGAGTCCGAGGAGGTTCGACGGCGACCGGTCACCCCGCCGCAGCCGCGGATACGTCCGGCTCAAGCCGAAAAATTGATCGTCACTGTCGTGAATCAGAGGAAAAAATGGTGGTGGACACAGTCCACCGCTAACTCGTCTCTGCGAAAAACTCCCTGCGAACAGCGAATTCTGCAGCGAATTCTATGGAATTCTGCAGAAGCAGCCTGACCTTCAGCGGCAGAAGCCATTTTTCTTCAAGTACTTAGAGATGGTTACCGCAATTCCCGAGCAGCGAATTCTGCCGTCGGATCAGCGAGTCCGAAGTCGGAGTGCAGGGTACCGATCGATGCGCCGTGCGGCGCCGGCGTACGCAAACTCGGTAAGCTGGATACTGTGGCCGCATGGCTATGGCGGGCGAGCCGTTTGTGTAACTCGGTCGAGGCTTCGGTAGAAACTCTGGTTGACGGATCTTTTTGAAGCATTTATTAATGCTTTTATGGATTTTCAGCGCAACCAACTTGCATGGGCTATCTCTCGAGCAATCACGCCGGCGCCCTCTTCGACTTTTGAGCGCGAAATCACTCTTAAACTGCAGCGCCTGCTCGACAAAGATCGCGCCATGTCCCTGGAGCCCTCGCACCAGCGACATGCCTTCCTGGAGGGGGACCTGCCGGGCAAGGGCACAGTGGTCCGCTTCACAGAGGAGACAGCCTTCCAGCTACTCCTCGGCCTCCTCCTCCTGGATAGCGGTCTCACCCAGTCTCGAGTCGTGCGCCTCATCCGGGATCTCGGGAATGACCTCGCCCGGCAGTACCAGTGGATCGTCGCGCACTCACCGGCAGCACTGCGGGGCACCCGGGACGAGGGCAGCTGGCGCCGAGATCTCCAGCGCGGCCGGTTCGCGGTTGCACGCAGCCATCTCTCTTTCGTGGTGGTCACCGGCAATTTGGCCGACCAAGACGGCACGGTAGAGCATCGGCTTTGCAGGAACAGCGATCAGCTGATCTCCGCGATTGCCGAGCTCTCGCTGGCGCCGCGGCCGCTCATTTGCATTGAACTTACCAACCGCGCCTGGGCAATCTGGCACTGGCTGACCCAGGCTCCGGTCATCACCCGCGGCCGCCGGCCTGCTTCCTGAAGAGGAATGATATGAAGAGGAAGTCCTCCGCTGGCCTGATTGAAACGTTGAGAAATGTTTCATATGGCCCCAATCACAACCGCAATCCCGCCCATGTGCCGTTGGAGATTACCTGGCGGCCTCCCGGAGACCTCAAGGACTACGAGGGGCATTCACGGCGCCACTCCCGCCGCCAGATCCGCAAACTGGCAAGGAGCATCGAGAGCTTTGGTTTTGTCGCCCCTGTTCTTGTAGATCCGGGGTCGGTGATCATCGCCGGCCATGCGCTCGTTGCGGCTGCGAAGCGACTTCAGCTGCCGGAAATCCCGGTGGCAGAAATCAGCCATCTCAAGGAACCCCAAATCCGAGCCCTCCGCCTCGCGCTCAACCGGCTCGCCGAAGATGCGAAGTGGGATGAAGCCAAGCTCCGCAACGAGCTCGCAGGCCTGATCATCGATGCTCCTGAGATCGAGATCATCGACACCGGCTTCGAGACGGCCGAGATCGATCGATTGCTGATCCTGCCGGGAGTGGACGACGAGGATCCAGTTCCGGCTCTGCCCGATGTTCCGGTGTCGCGGTCAGGAGACCTCTGGCAACTCGGACCACACCGCATCTTCTGCGGTGATGCTCTCAACGCTGCAAGCTACGCTGCCCTACTTGACGGGGAAAAGGCACGATTGATGTTCACGGACCCACCATACAACGTCAAAGTACAAGGCCACATTCGCGGCAAGGGAAGGGTTCAGCATGAGGAATTCCTCATGGCCTCAGGCGAGCTGGACGAAGCCTCCTTCACTGATTTTCTCGGGACCTTCATGTCCCACGCAGTCGCTAACAGCGAGCCCGGAGCTCTTCACCTCGTTTGCATGGATTGGCGACATCTTGAGGAGATACTCTCGGCTGGTCGTGCTGCATACGGGAGGGGCCCCCTCAATCTGATCGTCTGGGCGAAGGAAAATGCTGGCCAAGGTTCTTTGTACCGCTCGCGCCATGAGTTGATCGTACTGTGGAAGGTCGGCGAGGCGCCGCACACGAACAACATCCTCTTGGGTAAGCACGGCAGATATCGCTCCAACATCTGGACCTACCCGGGCGTGAACAGTTTCGGTAAGGGACGCGACAGGGCCCTCGCAGATCATCCGACGGTCAAGCCGCTCGCGATGGTGGCTGACGCAATCCTCGACCTGTCGAATCGGGGCGACCTTGTGGTTGATCCGTTCGGAGGGTCTGGCACGACGCTGCTCGCAGCCCATGAAACTGGCCGGAGGGCTCGACTCATGGAACTCGACCACCGCTATGTGGACGTGACGCTCAGGCGCTGGCGCGAACGCACCGGTGAAGCGGCGATTGAGATCAACACGGGACAGAGTTTCGAAGAGCTGGCGCACACGCACCGTGAAAAATCGGCGGCAACGTCGCTCGACTCGCAGCACTCGCAGGACGAGGGACAGTTCTTCAACGGAGACCTCGAGGACGAAACCAATGAGCCAGTCTGACGGCAAGAAAACTCCGCCATCCGGCGGACCTGACCCGGGGAAGAGTTACGCGGTCGGTTACGGACGGCCACCCCAGGAATACCGCTTCAAGCCTGGTCAGTCGGGCAACCCATCCGGCAGACGAAGGCAGAGCTCCGACCCGAACAGCCTTGAGAAGCTGAAGGAACTCATCCTCAAGGAGGCCTACCGACCCATACGGGTCCGGGAGGGCGACAAGACGATCCGCCTGCCGGCCATACAGGCCTCACTTCGGACCCACCTCATGAGCGCGGCGAAGGGGGACACGAAGGCCTTCAACACTGCCATTTCCCTGGTGTCGGCCATCGAGAGCAAGAATGCAGAGTTAAGACTACAGCACTTTGCAGCTGCCCTCGAATACAAGCTCGGCATGGAAGTGGAGATTGCGCGCCGCAAGCGCGAGGGGATCGTTGCACCCGATCCCCTCCCCCATCCTGACGACATCATCCTCAATCCGCGGACCGGTGAGGTCAGTATCAAGGGGCCGCTCGACGAGAGGGAAAAAGCGCTCTTTGAGGAGGTGAAATGCAGGCACGCTGAACTGACGGAGCAGCTCCGGGATCTCCAAGAGATGCTCGCGTCAACGCGCAGCAGGGCCCGGAAAGAGATGATCATGTCTTTGATCGACCGCATCACCTGGGAGCTAGGGCGTCTTGCAGAGTTCCTGGAGACCTAAGACGTTGAACCCAGCCTGGGCCAAAAGGCAATGCGGTGGTTCTTCGTTAATCAGTGCCCCGGCCGCCAGGCGGGGCGAAGCCAGCTCGTCAAACTGAAGGCATTCAACAACAGCGTAATTTGGGATTGACAGCTTTGTTTTGACTGGTTCATCTGTAGGTAGATCAGGCACTGGAGAAGAGCGATGAAATTGTTCGTGCAGCCGGCATCATGTCATTTTCGCATTCTCAGGGCCTGTGCGCGGACTACAATTGCGGTTATCGTGCTAATAGAAGCAACTGTTGTGAATGCTTCAGCTCAGTCCGTTTTTAGCAGCCAGGGCGAGGTTTCCCCTGCCGACGCGGCGAACAAGCTCCTCCAATCCCCCACTCCGTCGGGGGACACCGGCCTCACGAACGAACTCGCCACCCCCTCTGACCAGAGCGAAACTTTACAGACGCTTCCAGGCGGAACCACCCTCGAACAGGCCATGATCAAAGTGGGCAAGCTTGGTCTGATCAACTGCACCAATAAGAAGATTCGAGTAAGAACTTACAACACGGCTGATATCGTTTACGCCATTCCATTTCAGGACAAAGTGATATCCCCAGGGGGTTATGAGGACCTGAATTGCGCCAGCAGCAAGTGCAAGGTTCAGATCAGCAACGGAAAGCCCTCGACTCCCATCGGAGGTGGGTACAAGTTTGATGGCGGCCTGCAACGCCTCGGTAACACGGTAAGCTGCAATTAAGTGCGGCTGCTGCCTTGGCAGCGCGTTGGATTTGCTTCGTCCAAGCGTATTGCCGAAATGGGTTGATGTGAATCGGACGGTTTTCCCCGAGGGCGGAGTTCCCGCAGCCATGCGGGAAGTTGGATGCACGCTCAGCCATCATGAACCAGGACCAGAAGATCATGCGAGTCGGCTATCACCGAGGCCCGATCGCATCAGTCAGCCGCCCCGACTGGCCCAATCTCCCCGAACGACAGCATCTTCATCTTGTCTTTACCCCCACAGCGTGAGCCTCACGCATTTAACAGCACTGCTTCGTATTCTCGTCATCAGGTCCGGCTTCAGTGTTTAAGGGCAGCCGGAATTCCCATGTAGGCTCGCCCACAGTGTAAGACCGCACCTTCTGTTTCGGAAACTGAGGTCATATGTTCGAATCCTGTCGTGGCTGCCAATAAAATTAATTGTTTAATTGACAATTAGACTTGCTACGATTTCTAGAATTTAGACCATGGGAAGCTTTGTCATTGGTAGCCGTCCACAACCTTGCCAAGGTTAGGGTCGCGCGTTCGATTCGCGTCGCCCGCTCCAAAACCTCCCGGAAATATCAGTGATTTAGAGATCTCGTCGTCAACCGGCTGGATTCCCGCGACCCGTTGTGGAAGCAGGGCGGAAGCAGTTGGGAGCAAGTTCGGACTATCTCCAGCAATCCAATCCGAACTTTCTGGCCGTCTTTCAGATGAACTGTTCGGGTTGGGATTTGGTTAGTACCCAGTCAATCGGGTGAACCTCATGGAGCTCAACCGAGTGCTTGCGCCGACTCACCGGTCGACTGTTCCCCATCTGGTCGCATGGCGTCCCAGACTAATGTTGGGGCGACCTAACGGCTGCGACGCAGCGCGGCCATCTGGTCGATGAAGTTCCATGACAATCCATCACCGGGAGTGAAGGTGACCCGCTTGAAGTCGTAGCGGGCGACCCGAAGTCTGTCGCTTGGCGTATCGGTCACGGTTTGGATGTGGATCTTGCCGGACCGGCCGGTCACGGGTGTGCCACGATAGACTGAGGACGGCGTTGGTTGCTCCGTCCACACGTGGGAAGCAGCCTCGGAAAACTGCTCGGGCTCCGCTCCGGCGGGCGGCTTCACGAGCATGTGGGCATGCCAGCCTCCAGCGGCCTCCTCGAATGAGACCGTGCCTGCATCCGGTCGGGTCCGTTCTCGGGCATGTACCAGTTACGGCCGAGGAAGACGCGGTTCACCCGGATGTAGAATTCCCGGATGTGGTGCTCGAGCTCGCTCCGCGTTCGGCCGGGCGGAAGTTCGACCGTGATGTGGAACCTCGCGAAGTGCTCTCCGGCGAACCTCGCCAGCGATTCCCGATTCTCCCTCTTCGATGTGATCGTCACGCTTTGACCGTCCTTCGGGGTATCTATTGCGACGGACGAGCCGGACCGGCGGATCGGAAGGAAAAATCTGCGCAAGGCACAGTGGTCCGTCCGTGCCCTCCAGATGCCCCGTGGTGCCCATTTCGGGTCGGCCATGGCGATCCCAGGGAAATCCCGGAAACCTCACCACGACACATCCTCGAGGATCCTGGCCAGCCTCAGCGGGTTGTTGTCCACGTACATGGCCGTCGTCCGGATGTTCGAGTGCCCGGCGAGGACCGAGATGGACTTGAGGTCGATCCCGCGCTCCGCGAGCGCGGTGATGAAGGTCCGCCTGCCGGAGTGAGAGCTGGCCCTGGGGATTCCGGCCTCGACGTAGAGCTGCTTGAGGAAGCGGGCCATGGAGGCGGCGGTCAGGTGCCCGCCCTTCTGGCTGCGGAACAGGGACGCGTCCGGGCTCCATCCGTCGGGGTATCGCTCGGCGAACTGGGCGAGGACCTGCCGGAGCCTCGGCGAGGACAGGAACACGTCGCGGGTCTTCGATCCCTTAGCGTAGGCGGCCTTCAGGTGAAGGACGTCCCGGACCCGTCCGCCGTCGTCGAACAGGTCACCCCACCAAAGGGAGGCGATCTCCTTGGCGCGGAGCCCCAGGTAGAACGACAGGTGAAGGCGGCTTCGGCCCTGGCGGAGAATCTGGGCCGCGATTTAAGGAACCTGAGGACCCGCTTGATCTCGTCGGGCCTCAGGATCGGGGCCGGTCCGGTCTGTCCAGCGGGTCGGCCCGGGTTCGGTGAGCCATGGTCACTGGTCCGTTTCGTCTGTATACAGACCATTTTAAACCAAGTTCCTGATCCGGTAAACGACGATTAGGCGCGGATATCCTTGACCTCGACCGAGCCGGTCGCTGCGAATTGCCTCAGGTAAATGCGCGTACATCGGCAATGGACGTGACGGAGCAAGAATGACTCCGTCGGATGGTTACTTTCCAACCGAGCCATTGGCTGCTATATTCTACCTGTGAAAGTCGACGGCACCTGTTTCTGCGGCAATGTGAGGTTCGAGGCAGAAATCGATCCTGACACGGTTGAGCTGTGCCACTGTAAGGATTGCCAGAAGATTTCCAGTTCCGCTTTTCGGATTGTCGTGCCGGCCTTGCCGGGAACCTTTCACCTTTTGTCGGGCACCCTTACGACTTTTGTGAAGACTGCCGAGAGTGGCAACAAACGGGATCTGGCATTTTGCCCGACATGCGGCACTGCAATCTACTCTGCGCCGGCCGGGGGCGGGCCGGGGTTTTTCGGCCTTCGCGCCGGTACGCTGCGTCAGGTTGGCGAACTTGTTCCGCGGCGACAGTACTGGCGTCGCTCTGCCCTTGCATGGGTCGATCACGTCGCCGAGATTGAAAGTCACGAGTCGGAGTGACAGCGGTAGCACTTCACGCGGAAGAATCCGCAGGAGTTCGACCGCTCGATTGGCAGACCGCATTATGGGGGCACTCGATGTGTTAAGCGCTGACTTTGGGTTAACCAGTCTGGGCAGACCAAAGTGATCGAGCGAGCATGGGCAGAGCGCTACGCTCATGAGTGGGCGGCCAGTTGGAACGCGAGAGATCTTGACTCATTGCTCTCGCACGACGCGCCCAATGTCGTGTTTCGCTCTCCCCGTATTCCGATCGTGCTAGGGACTAAACGCTCGTACGTCTCTGGAACCGGAGAGCTTCGGGCATACTGGCACAAGGCGCTGGAGCTGGCGAAGGTTTGCGCTTCGAAGTCGAACACATCGGTGTCGGCGCGGACGCGATTTCCATCGTGTAAAACAATCACCGCGGCGTTCACGTTGCTGAGACGCTTGTATTCGATGAGAGCCTTAAGGTCATTGAAGGCATCGTTACCTACCTCGCGCCCGTGACGAGAAAGAGCTGAGAAAGGCACGGTGGTTCATGGTGGCAACTGCAGAACTCGTCGGGACCTGGCGTCTCTTGAGTTGGAACATTGAGGTCGTCGAGAGCGGTGGAATGCTTCAGCAGTTTGGCGACAACCCACCGGGCTACATCCATTTCACGTCGGACGGTCGGCTTTTTGCAGTCCTGACGGCTTCCGATCGAAAGCCAGTCGAGACGGAGTTTGACCAGATTGCTGCATTCGGTTCCCTCATCGCCTACACAGGCCAATATTGTATAGAGGGCAACCGTCTTGTGACCAAGGTGGACGTGTCTGCGGACCCGGCTGCGGTTGGAACTGAGCTCGTCGGGTTCTACAAGCTCAATGGCAATCGCCTCGAGATTACAACCGCGCCCTTTGTCAGCAACAAACCCAGTGTTAGCTTTGGCGGCAGGCAAATTCGAGCCATTTGCTCTGGCAACGTGACGAACGTAATTAGCATAATGGCTTGTTAAGCTTCCGGCGCCAGCCCACTGTCGTAGTTGGCAATAGCTCATGAGCGAAGTGTCAGCCATGTCCGCGCTGGTTCTGGTAGCCGTATGCTCCTTCCTCTGCTGTTGTGATCCTCCTTGAACCCTAAGACATGCTTCAAGTCAAAGCCTGAGCTTTGCTTCGGCAATTGCTGCCACCAGAACGTCCGGGTTGGCGTAGTCGGCACAGTATTGTGAGCGATATGCGAGCGTGATGACCCCACGATCATCGATCACGAACTCACCGGGAAGCTGCCACGGGCTGTCGACCGGCTCCCGGCCCGAGCCTTGCCGCGACTTGATGAAATCCGTCGCGGCTTTGAGATCACGGCGCAGAAATGCCACCCCCATGCCGTAGACTGCCTGCGCGGGGCGAGCATCGAGCAGCCCGAATGCCTGATATCCACGGCGGTCCTCATCGGACAAGATGGCGCAGCGGAGGCCGGTCCGCTCCTTGAATGAGCGTGTTCGAGCAGGGTCCCCTTGCCCGATCGCCAGTACGGTTGCACCCGCCGCCGTCAGCGCGTCGAGTTCCCCTGCGAGGCGCTGCGCCCGTTCCCAAGCGCAGCCGCATCCAAAGTGACGGAGGAAGACGAGCACGGCGGGGCCGTTGCGCCATGCCGCGCTGAGACTGGAGGTGTCTCCGTTCTCGTCGGTGAGATCGAGCGCCGGCGCCTTGTCGCCGATCTGCGGCGGCAGTTCAGTCCACCGGGTGCGTTGCGGACCGGCAATCCAGTGGCGGAGCCAGGCCTGTTCGGCGGCGCTGGCGGGTGTCCATGGGTTGTCCATTGTCGTTCACCGGCCAGTCGTGGGATCGATCGTGCCGCGGATTTCCGTGATGACGTTGGCCGGAAAGCCGCTGAGCTGGGCATGCTCGCGCACCGCAGCCTCGTCCTCTGCCAGGTAGACGCAAAACGTCTTGTCCGCTGCGACATAGGAGTGTTCCCACTGGACCCGCGGGGCGAGTTGCGCCAATGCGCGGTTCGAGACGGTGGCGGCGTCCCGCAGTTGTTCCTTGTCAAAGGTGCCCACCTGCGGAATCTGACGCTCGATGACGAAGCGTTTCATTTCTGGTCTCCCTTTCAACTTTCTGGAGTGGCCGGGTCAATGAGGGCATTCAAGCGGAGGGTCCGTCTCGGGCCTGTGGACGGCAGCGTGATAGAAACGTAATTTCACGCAGGTGAGGGAGGGCGGTCGATGCGTATTCAGCTTATCGGGGCGCCGGCAGTCGTCGCGAACGGCAAGCGGCTGGAGCATCCCTCAAGAAAGGCGATGGCGCTGCTCGCCTATTTGGCCATGCGCGCCGGCGAACACATTTCGCGCAGCCATCTTGCTTCCCTCCTTTGGGCCGACAGCGGCGAAGAACAAGCCCGTGCCAACCTGCGGCAGACCCTTAGCCAGCTCCGCAAGCTCTTCCAGGCCGCCGGGGCAGACCCGATCCTGGTGCCCTTCGACAAGGTCGTGCTCAGCGCCGATGTGGAGGTTGACGCACGTTCGCTTCTCGCCGACCCCGCCGCCATCGCCGCGGCAGATGTCGCGAAGATGCCCGCCTTTCTCGAGGGTCTCGAAGTTCAGGCGCCCGAGTTCGACAGCTGGCTGGCCGCACAACGCGCGACAATCCGCTCCCGGCTCGTCGAGCATCTCCTCAGGCGGGCCGAACAGGCCTCAGCTGGCGGAGACCCTGGGGAAGCAGTGGAAGCCCTAGCAATCGCAGTGGGCTTAGACCCACTGAAGGAAACCGCGCACCGCAAGCTAATCGAGGCTTTAGCGGCGCAGGGCCGATCAGACGAAGCTTTGAAGCAGTACGACGCTTGCCGCACCATCCTGTGGCGCGATCTGCAGATCGAGCCGCATGCCGCAACGCGTGCATTGGCCGCACGCATCCGCAGCGATCGCCGCAGCGCTTCCCCCGGCGGCACGGGTGCCCCTGCCCGGCAATTCCCGCCGGCCGGCCCGGCTCTCGTCGTATCCTCAACGGCAGGCGGCGAGAGACAGCACCGCGCCTTCGGAAATGCGACCGAAGCCCTTGTGTACGCGCTGGAACGGCAACGCGAAGCCGGAACGGGAGCGTCCCTGAAGATGGCGGTGCTGTCGGCCAGTGACGGTTCGGCCTCCTCGGACGCCGAGGCGGAAATGATCTTCGATAGGACGCCGCGGGGCGAAATCACCGTATCTTCGGCAGTCCTCGAACATTTCCAGCAACGCTCACCCTTCCGGTTCGACGATTGCAGGCTGCTTTCGGATGGAAGGCTTGCCTACCGGCTTGTCTCCGAGATCGATCACCACCGGCTTCTCGTCCTGCCGACGGTGATCGAGCCTCCGATGGCTTCCCGGGTGCCTGAATTCTCCGTGGCGGTTCTGCCCCTGGTGAACCGCGCGCCGAGAGATGACCCCTACAGGCTTGGCGAGACGATCGCGGAAGAGATCATCCACCGCCTGTCGCGGTTCCGGGGGCTCACCGTCGCCGCTCCCTCGGCAGGCCAGTCGTTCCGCACCCTTTCCTATCCTCACGACCGGGGGCGCGCGCTTCTCGGCGTCAATTACCTTGTGGACGGCCACGTCGTGCAAGATAGTGAGCGGCTTGTCATCCACCTCAACCTCATCGACCTTCGCGTCAATCACCTGGTCTTCAGCCACAGGTTCGACGGCGTATTCCCGGGGGCCGTTTTCGATCAGGGCGAACTTGCGGACCAGCTTGCGACGGCGATCTTCCACAAGACTCAAACTGCGGAGATGAAGCGCGCCGAGCAAGTTCCCTCACAGAGCGGCAGTGCACTCGAATGGTATCTTCGGGGGCTTGCGGCACACCGCCGGTCGGGCATCCTCCCGGAGAATGCCAAGGATGCCTTTGACTGCTTCTCGCAGGCGATCGCCATCGATCCCCGCTTTGCCCGGGCGATGGCGTGGCGGCTTTGCGCGGTGAGCTGGTATAACCCTGCTTACCTCATCGACCCAGGTATGCGGCAGATTCAGGAGGCCCTGTCCATCGATGAGGAGGATGCGGAAATACACCGCATTGCCGGGGCCCTCCACATGTACCGGGGCGACAGCGCCCAGGCCCTGCGGCACATGGAACGGGCGATCTACATCAATCCGAGCGATGCCTATCTCCTGGCGACCTCAGCGGTCTACTGGGCCTTCAGCGGCGAACCGCAGCGCGGGCTCGCGCTCATCGACCGTGCCATGAGCCTCGATCCCTTCCTGCCCGCATGGTGCCTGGAGGATCACGGCGTCGTCCTCTACACGATGCAGGATTATGACGAGGCGGTCCGGTCACTGACCCATCTTGCCTCACCCCGCCCCCGGGCGCTGGCCTATCTCGCCGCCAGCCAGGTGGGTGCAGGGCTGGGCGAGGCTGCAAAGCATACGATTCGAAAGGCCCTTGCCATCGCCCCCGGCCTTTCCGCGGAGCAGTTACTCGCAACGGAGTATTATTGTTATCCGCAGGGCAAGGAGAGGCTGCGTACAATGCTCAATGCAGCAGGTCTTAAATAGAGGTCGGAGACGAAGACTATGAAAAGCAGTCGCCTTCATCACGTTACCGTCATGTCCACTAATCTTGACCACTCAATCGCCTTCTACATACAGGCATTGGGTTTGAAGCAACTCTCCCGGCCACCGTTCCCAAACAGAGGGGCCTGGCTCGGAGGGGAGGATTACATGGTTCACCTTAACTTGAACCCCAGCGGTACATTCAGATCCCGCAAGGCTATCGATGGGAACGACATCCACTTCGCTCTGCGGGTGGAGAATTTCGAGGAAGCGGTCGCCCATCTGCAAAATGCAGGGATCTACGAGACAGACGAGGAAACCGATCCTCGTCGAATGATTGTGAAACGCTCAGGACCCGCAGGATTTCCGCAAGTCTATGTAATGGACCCCGATGGCAATGTAATCGAGGTCAACGCGCTCTAGGGTCTCACGAATCGAATATCACACGAAGGCAAGGAGTGCCGTTGTGGGCGCAAGCATAGCGCAAGGTGTGTCACTACGCTTGCTCGCTTGGATCCGCACTGCGGAATTTGCCGCAACCGTGCCTCCGCGACTTATCCAGTCCGCCGTGAACAATCCGCTTTTCACGCGATCTGAGGTCAGTGTGGGCTGGATGATCGCGGTATGAACAGGCTGGCAAGCAGGCATAGAAGAAGCCTCAGCCAGTTGAGGAGGAGGCGGAAGTTGTAGCCGGCGGCGGCGAGGACGGTGTTGATGGCGTCGCCCTGTGGTCCGGCGAGATAGTTGCGGTTCATGCGGTGGTCGTTCTTGATGTGGCCGATGACGGGCTCGACGGCGGCGCGGCGGCGCATCTCGCGCTTGATGGCGGGCGTCATGCGGCGCTTCTGGCCTGAGGTGTAGACCTTGAACCTGTGGAAGAGCGGCGCATTGTGGCCGCGGTAGCCGGCATCGGCGAGGATGCGGGTGATACCGTTTCCGATGGTCCGCTCCATGTCCGGGATGACGGTTGCCAGGGTGTGGCCGTCATAAGGGTTCCCGGGCAGCGCCATGGCATGGAGGGCGAACTGTCCGCCCTTGGAGCGCTGCAGGGTGGTGGCGACGGAGACCTTCACGCCGAACTCGTAGGGCGCATGCGCCTTTCCCTTGCCGATGCATTCGACCTCTGGCGCATGCAGGCTGTAGACCTTCTTTCCTCTCTGGTTCTGCCGCTGCTCAAGCACCCTGCTGGCGAGGTGCAGGTCCTTGCGGAAGATATCTTGCAGATCGTCCTCGCCCGCGATCTGGCGGGTGATGTCGCGTATGGTGCGGCCCAGATAGGTCCTCAAGGTCCGCAAGGCCTTGTGGGCGCGCTTGAACTGCTTGGCATGGGCATAGCGCTGGTGCCGGATCAGGGCGAACTTGCCAACCCGCGTATAGGACTGGCGGAGATCGAGCCCCGTCTTCTTTGCCAGCGCCACCAGCCGCTCGCGGGCGCGGTTCAGGAGCTTGGCGTCGGTCGGAAACATGATGTTCTTGGGCTGCACCGTGGTATCGACGATCACCCGCCTGGTGTCTTCCGGGCGCATCGCCCCGGTCTTCACCGCCACGGACAGGCTCTCATGCAGCAGGGACATCATGCGCTCCTCGCCCATCCTCTGCCGCCAGCGCGTCATTGAGGAGCGATCGAAGGGCAGATCATGCCGGAAGAAGGTCTCGCCGCAGAAGAACTGGAAATAGGGGTTTTCCACCCAGCGGGCGCAGAGCTCCTCGTCCGAGAGATTGAAAGTGTGCTTCAGGATCGCCAGCCCTGCCATCAGCCGCGTGGGCAAGGGCGGCATGCCCGGCCCGTCGCTGTAGACCTCGCCGCAGCGGGCCTCGATGGCCTCCCACGATACGGTCTTTGCCAGATGAACCAGCTCATGGTTCATGTTGATGATCTGGTCCAGACGGGACCGGAACAGATCCATCTCTCCCGTCTCGCGTCGCTCACGTGGCCTCATACCCGAATCCTCTGCCGCTCGCCCGACAGAGTGAATCACGCCTCATGGCCGCAGTGAATCGCGAAATGAGTTTGCAAGGAAACCAGTGCCACCAGCCCGCTTTCCAGCAAAAGCGAAAACTTCGAGCGTCAAGATCAGACTCTGAAATCAACGGCTTGGGAATTGTTCACGGGGGACTATCCAGTCTCAATTGCACCATGGTCGGGGCAAGGGAGGACAGCTGGTTTCACCGCAGTAGAACGCCACAGCACGTCCCTCACCAACGAGCGTCTTCGCGACATCGGTTCCGTTGACCGTCAACACTCCACAGCTCCGGCCGTAATTGCACCTGTCCGTCCCTTCGGTTCCTGGTGGGCAGGCACACGGCATCTTGGTCAAGGCAGGCGTGCCGGTCGAAAGCAGTTCTCCCAGGCGTTCCTTTGCACGCATCCCCAATGCGTACTCCCGAGAACATCGGGGCTCAAAGGTTTCCGGCGTGTTTAGGCCGATAAGGCGGAATCGTTCGCCCGCCACGTCGACGGTATCACCGTCAATCACCCGGATACTCCCCGCTACAGGCGTACCTGAGCCGTCAGGCGCGATGTGGAAGCTAACGCCATTGGGAAGGAGAGGCGATAACTGCTCTGTCACCCAGAAGAGAGATACGGCGATCGCGACCAGACCTACCGACACTGCGGCCTTTCTGGTTCGGAACATTAGCCAGCCGAATAGGCCGGACCTGTACCTGCGATGATAGGAATGCCTACCCTGGCCCCTCCGCTGCGATGGCATCCCTAATTCACCGCTCAGCAGCGCATAAAGCCTTACAGACTGCTTTTCGGTCATTCGGGTACGGGTGCCGTAGCGGTGAAGTTTGCTGCGCATGTCGGACAGGAATTGAGTTTCCCACTGTCCGGCATGGTGCACACCTCGTACCAGGCGGGACGTAGTAGGTTTGAGGGGTTTCGGTGATCGAGAGGTAGAGGCAAACTTACTCTATCCAAAGCAGAAGTATCAGGGTTCGATTCCCGAACGGTGCGCCAATCTGCTATGTCATTGAAGAAGCTCACGCAATCCGTCGCCGTAAGCTATAGAACTGATAACTGTCCCCTAGAACGCCTTCATTCGCACTTTGCCGCAACACCTGCTTGCCTAAATCCGTCTAACCAATTCTCGGCATCCTCTGGAAGCGCACACATCATTGCGCTATTCTTGGCCAGTCGCGCAGCATCGAAACCCTCCTTTCTTGCTGTAGCCTCCCGAAGACACGCGTGCGCCTCGTCAATTCTCCCGAGTTTCGCCATTGCGGCGCTTCGGTAGGCCCAAATATAGGCGGGCGCTTCGACCAAATCAGTTACAGCATCCAGGGCAGCAATGTAGTCTCGTGACAGGTAATGGGCATCAAAGAGTGCGGATTTGTACCCTGGAGGCCAACGCTTCTCATTGGCGCCCGCATCAAAGATCAGTCGGATACCTTCCTGATGCTTGCCGTTGTATACTAAAATTGCACCTAATACGAGTTTAGCCTCGATGTCCCTCGGAACCTGCTGAACAGCCAATTCAGCGAGTGAAAGAGACTTCTTCCATTCCCCTACTAGCGCGTATGCCATGGCTGCCCGATGTTGCACAAAAGGATCGCCCTTATCCAGGGCGATGCTTCGGAGAACGCGCTCTAGCACTTTGGCGCGAATGTCTTCGTCGCTGAGACGGCTCTCTTGACTAATCAAACTATAGGCCTGCAAGAAGGCCAGGTACGCGTATGCTCGAGCGTAATTCGAGTCCAATTCAGTTGCTCTTTGCAGCAGTTCACGCGCACCTGGTTCGTCCCCCAATCTCCACAACGACCGACCTTGTAGAAAGAGACTGTAGGCACTGCTGCTTGCAGTGGGATGACTGCCGCGCTGCCGGGCCGCCGCGTCGTCCAGATTGTATGTCAGGCCGGCGAGGATGGATGCGACAATGTCATCTTGAAGCACGAAAATGTCTTCTACACTTCTATCATAGCGTTCGGCCCAGACATGCTTTCCATTCACGCAGTCACTCAATTGGGCAGCAATGCGAATACGGCTTCCGGCCTTCCGGACACTACCTTCAAGGATGAAGTCTGCTCCGAGTTCCCGTCCTGCAAGTTGCACGTTGACCGTTCGATTTTTGTAAGCAAAAGAGGAAATGCGAGAGACCACGGCTAAGTGCCGGTAACGCGACAGTTCGATCAGGAGGTCTTCCGCAATTCCATCCGCAAAATAGTCCTGCTCGGCATCACCCGACATATTTACGAATGGAAGAACTGCAATCGAACACTTGGCAGGCTCCAGCTGACTTGGCTCCTCCCGCTTTGGCTCGAGGTCTGCCAGCGCCGCTAGGTAAACGGCATCCGTGTGGATAGAGTGGGAGTTCTTCTCGTTCATGAGATCATCCCTTCGCGTCTCCTTGCGTTTGGCTAGGAACCTTGTCTGTGGAAGGAGGATGATCAGGGAGGCCCGCTCTTCGAAGCATCGCAAGAAAATAGTCCTGGTGTTCGCTTCTGGCAAAACCGGAAAAATAAGACGGGACTAGGTTAGACATCGAGAGTTCGGGTGCTAAGGAAAGGCAATGAACAACTGCTCGCTTTGCCTCCTCCATCCGATCGCAGGCAGCGGCTGCGGCCGCCCACGCTATTGAAGCGCGGAGAAAAGTAGGATGTCGTTGTACTATTTCGTGCAATTGACTGCGGGCGACCTCAAGGTCATTCAATATGAACCTTGACAGCGCTATGGTGTATCGCCGCCAGAAAAACGAGGGGTCGAGAGGGTTGAGGCGTAATGCCTTCTCGGCGTACTCAATTGCTTCCTCGGCTCGTCCCATGAGGACATAGTTGTCCCCGATGTCACCATAGCCATTCGCAAAGTTTGGGTTTATGTCTAAAGCAATCTTGCATTGTATAACTGCCTCTTCGTAACGGGTCAGGTTCGAGTAGGCCCAGCTTAAGGCAAATCTTGCCTGTTCGTCGCGAGGGGAAGCCTCAACCGCCTTGATCGCCAACCGTAAGTTCTCCTCATGTCTCTCTGGTGTCGGAGAAAGGAGCCCCATCGTAGTCGCAGATACTGAGGCGAGAGCCAATGCACGAAGTGCTCGCGGCTCATCTGGTGCCATTGCAATGGCCTGCTCTGCAAGGGCCAACCCCTCCGCATTTGATTCCCTGGTTTGCTCATGAACCTTCAGAATCGCTCTTCCTGCAATTTCGTGGGCCCCGGGGTTCGTTACTGCAGATACCCCCTTGGCATCATAATCGGTGAGAAGCAGTTCTGTGTGAGTTGATTTCGCAACTGCAAGGGTTACCCGGTCCTGAATATCAAATACTTCTTCAATACCGCCGTCATACTTCTCGGCCCAGATGTGACTTCCGCTGAGGCCATCAATAAGCTGAGCAGTAACTCGAATACGTGTACCGAGTTTGCGAACACTACCTTCGAGAACGAACCGGACCCCAAGTTCAGCAGCAATAGTCTTGATGTCTTTGGATTGTCCTTTGAAGGCAAAACTTGATGTTCTTGCGATGACAAACAGCTCGCTGTGCCGGGAAAGCGCCGTAATGATGTCTTCACTGATACCATCGGCAAGCGACTCACCTTCGTCATCCCTGTTCATATTTACGAACGGCAATACGGCGATTGAGTGCTTACCGATTGCTAAGGCGTTTTTGCTGGAAGGTTGAGGACTCGAAGTCAGGCCTGCCAGTGCAGTCAGATACGTGGCATCTGTCGGAAGCGCGTTCGGGGTGTCAGTGGGTTTGCTCACGTTAGCTGTCGCTCAGACGGCGATCCCTGCCTTGCGAAAACCTTCTAGCCAGTGTTCTTGATCGACTGCGCGAGAGCACATCGAAACCTGCGCTCGAATTAGTTTTATTGGATCCTGCTCCGGAAGACGTTTTTTGTAGAACTTCGAAATTGCGGCCTCGGCTTCTTCAAGCCGACCGAGTTGAGCCAATGAAGGGGCCAGATAGAAATCCAAGAAGGCTGGAGTATTCTGATAGACACTGTGTATCTGCAGTACCTTCTCGTACTGGCGGAGCATGTAGTAAGTATCGCAGATACAGTCGAGGCGCTGGTCATCTGGAGCGTACGGCTCGATATTTTGGGATCTCTCGTACCAGGTAAGTGCCTCTTCCATGCGGCCGCTGTAACTCAAAACTTCGCCCATTATCTGTAGGACTTGAAAGTCATAGGGGTTAAGTTGAAAGGCGCGCTCCGCATGGAGTAGGGCCAACCGCCGCTCACCGGTTAGATGATATACGTGAGCAGCACGCTGGTGGATACAGTAATCCTTGTCATCTCTCGCTACGGCTTGGGCAATATGGTCGCGGGCCAGTGTGAAGTTGTTCTCTGGTTCTTCTCCCAACGCATAGACACTGTATGCGTGTATGATGGCAAGCCCGGCGTGCGCCGCGGCAAAGGAAGAATCGGATCTAATTGCTTTTTCGTACCACGTCTGCGCTACTTTAAGACCTTCAGACCAACGCATCATGGCCCATCTGCCACGGAGTTCGCACTCGTAGGCGGTGAGATTTTCGGGTGGTTTTCGACGGGCCTGATCCAGCGCTTGCCTACTTACTTCGCCAGGTATGGCAGCAACAATCGCCCTAACGACCTCGTCTTGAACGGAAAAGATGTCGTTCAGGTCCCTGTCGAACTTTTCGGCCCAAAGGTGACTTCCCCCACGAGTTTCGACCAGTTGCGCACTGATGCGTACTCGGTTGCTTGCCTTTCGGACACTCCCATCAACAATGTATTGCACTCCGAGTTCATTGCCGATTGTTTGGATCTTTTCCCGTCGTCCTTTGAAGTGAAATGAGGAATTGCGGGAAATAACGAACAGATTACGGAAGCGGGAGAGATCTGTGATCACGTCTTCTGTAAGTCCGTCCACGAAATATTCCTGCTCGAGATCGCCCGACAAGTTGGCGAACGGCAACACCGCGACACTGTTCTTCGTGGGATCTATCCAGCCCCTTCGGAAACCCGGCTCTGATAGGCCTGCCATTGCACTGAGCAGGAGGGGATCATGGACAATGCCAGGCAAGTTGGAGACATCGACGGTCATCGCTCACGGCCCGTAATCTGAATTCTGACTAATACTGCTGCTGCACCTTGGCATTGTAAAGCCCCCGATAGCTGTTCAGGAACCGTCTTGCGAATTGCGGGATCTCTGGGCAGTCTGGTTTTAGGAGGGCCAATCATGGACGAGACAGTTGTAGGGCTCCTCGGATCGCTAATGACCGTTGTTGCCGCCTTCATCGGCTTTTGGGGCGTAATCTATTCCCAGCGGAAACTGATGAAGATGGCGGAAGACGAACGTGTCCATCAGGAGCGGTTAGTTAAGGATCAGATCGCCGATGATCGCCGAAGAGAGTTTCTGTCATTCATCAATGCGATACTCGGCGAGTTATCGGCATTGAAGGTGGCGATCGAGAGTTCGGGCAAGGTCCTTCAAGCTCAGATAGCAGTTGCTGAAGAATTGACCAGAAACGCTAGTGGACGAAGAACGCAACCAAGGGTAGTTTTCAAGTTCGCTACGCCCGTTTTCGATAGTCACGTGGATCGTATTGGGCTCCTCAGCCCGACATGTCATTCCGGCTCTCTAATTTGTACGGCCATATTCTCGCATTTGGCACACAATCTCAGGAACAGGTGCCAGAAATGGACCCACCACTTGCTGTTCGGGTGATGCGGTCTGTTGAGGCGAACTTAACGTCGCTCTCGACAGAGATTCTTGAACTGAAGTCTGCGCTCGAACTTGCAGTGACCTCTCCGAAGCCGTAAACCGCCGCCGGAGTGGACCTTGTTCAATTGGTAACGACGCGCTCGGGCCAAGCCGGCCCGCGCAACCTTAGCCACCGGCCGCGCCTAGAAAATTCAATAACTAGGACAACGGTCCAGTTGTCGGATTTATCCCGCACGGCGCGCCAACTTTCCAAGCTATTGAAATTAAAAGGCACAGCCTTCCACCCTGCGGAATGAAGCTGATAACATCGTGTCGTGGTCCACTGGTACGCCACCAGTCAGCGCGGCCCGGGCCTTCAGGACCTCATGCCCCCACGGATCGGCCAAGGTGACCTCGGTCAGTTCAGCCCGACAGCGAGCGATTTAGTCGGCCTGGGTCGCAATCACTGCGGAACACAGGCGGGGTTTTCCAGCGGCGCTGCACCTTCAAAGCTCAGGATCTTTGTACCTTGCACCATGATGCGCCAGCCGTTGTCGGCTGCCTGCCAGGCGCCGACGCCGTAGATTGGGCTTTCGGCGTAGCAGGTATCTTGCGACAGGACAAACGGGCCGTCACCAAAACTCAGGCCAATCGGCCGGCTTCCGACACGCCAGTAGAGCTTACTTTTCGTGGATCCCATTCCTGATCTGATCTACTTTCAATTTATTAGCATCATTGCGGGTAACGGCGCGAAACTCGCAGCGGGTGAGATCGCGCACCAGCGCCTCGTTGATCGACGGGCCCTCCAAGGTGAACTCCTCGATCTCGCGGGAAGCAAATATCCTCTTTGAGAGGTTCGGAACCGCTTCCGAACGGTCACATGTCTGCCTCACCTAATGGTTCCGCCAGACCTTTGCGGCATACGCTAGGAGCGTGACTGGAGGTGCGGGCAGTGGTGCGGCCAAGCATTGCCCGAACGTGGCGCGACCAGAGCTCTGTCGCCGCCTTCCTCTCGCTGATGAACTCGTGCCGCTGGTAGACTGCGGCAATGCCGCTGATCGTCCCGCTCTGATGGTTGAGGATCTTGTCCGCGACGTGGGGCGCCACACCCAGTCCCGCCATGCCGGTGGCGACCGTCCGCCGGAGATCGTGCAGCACCCAGCCCGTCACCCCTGAGGCCTCGTCCAGGAGTCTTTTCATTCTGCTGAAGTCCTGGAAAGCCGTGCCTGTGATTGACCCAAAGACAAACTCCTGGCCCTGCATTCGCTGGGGCAGAAGCGCCCGCATCTGCGGCGTGAGGTGGACCACATGGGACCGCCTGTTCTTGGCGCGGCGCGCCGGAATAGTCCAGATGCCCTTTTCCAGATCAAGCTCTTCCCAGCGCAACTCCGCGACCTCGCTCCGCCAGCATGGCGACGATCGAGCCGAATGGGTGCGGCAGCGTCCTTGCCGTCCGCAGAACGGTGACCAACTCATCGTCTGACAGCACTCTGTCCCGCGGGCGGGTGGCCGGTGGGGGCATCAGACCGACGCAGGGGCTGGCCTCGATCAAACCCCGGCCCACGCACCAGTTGAAGAAGGCTCTAATGACCTTGAGGGCCCGTCCTGCCATGGCCGGGGCGCCGCGCAGCATCATGGCATCGACACAGGCCCGAACTTCGGCCCGGGTAATCTCGGTGATCTGCCGCTCGCCCCACTGCGCATCAATGCATATGCGGCGGTCTCCGCAGAGAATTACTCCCGGCTTTCGAGTGGGGCACCGGCGCCGCGCCCCGGCAAAGGAGATTGGTGCGGCCGCGGCGAAGGTCCTGCACGAGCTCGAGAGAGACATGCGGGAGCACTCGCGTGTGGGTGGTCAGAAGCTGGAGCTGCAGCGTGAACTGGTGCGTGACCTCGCGAGGACATTCCAGAACTATGGTGGCCGGACCGTCCGGGTGACCCGCTTCGGCATTGAGCGGTATCCACACTACGTCGAAACTATACCGTTCCACGAATTCCTGGAGATCGTTCTGCCTCTAGCGCGGCCGTTTGCCGAGAGAGCTGGCTTCCGCATGAAGAGCACCCGCAGCCTGTTCATCATTTGGCGAAAAGGCGGATCGAGGATTGGACCTCGAGCCTGACCTCGAAAGGTAGTCGCTGAGGTCCCTCAAGCGATAACATGGTGTCGATACGTCCATTGAGGCCCCCGCCCAAAATTCGAGGGGTTGCGGGAATGTAATCCCGGTCCCTGCCAAGCGCGGTCGTTTTACCTTCACCCCCTGAATACCCCCATTCGCTCGCCTAGGAGAATCACTCCTGTGCCGTGCTTTCCGTTGCAGTGCAACGCGCAGTGATGGCGAGAGTCTCATGTCGTTCAGGGTCAAACCCCCTGTCATCGGCCCCATGTTCGAGGGGCAGTCCACCCGCCTCGGCGACCGTCTGAACTCCCCCGCTGCTTCGGCTCCCGAGCCGGTGCAGAGCAGCGGCAGCGCGGGCCACCGCTCGGCCCAGGGCCTCACGGGATCCAGGCGTCTGCATCGCAAGCAGGCGGCCGCATATATGGGCGTCTCACTCAGTTGGCTCGACAAATCCCGCCTACGCGGTGACGGGCCGGTCTATCTGCAGATCGGCGGGAGGATCGCCTATGACACGACCGACCTTGACGACTACCTCAAGCGCTGCCGCCGCCGGTCGACGGCCAGGCCGCCGTGAAGCCACCCCGACGCCGCTCCACCTTACATTGCTCGAGCAAATCTCCGCAGAGTCCGACGCTCATGTCCAAGACCAGCAAGCCTCCGGCAATTCCTCGATACCACTCGATTCCCAGCGTCGCTGAACGCCTCGATCTCAGCCCGTCTCTCGTTCGGAACGCTATCCCAAGAGCAGTGCACGAGTTGGATCCGCCGTTAGCATTACGGGTGATGCGATCAGTAGAAGAAAATCAGAAGGCATAGTTGAAGTAGCGGAACTAAAACTGAGCCTGGGTGCAATGTCAGCCACAACCCGCGAGGCTCAGAATGCTGAGTGAGGTAGTGAACGGACAATCCCCTTGCCAAGGCCAAAAATGATAAGAACGGATGTTTGTCTCGGATCTCGCGAGTCTCTGAGGCGCGACGGCGCTCCGCTAGCGTTGATACATCTCGTCGATCCCCATTTATACGTTTCCGCCAGCCTTCCGTAACCCCTCCAATAAACGGGTCATGTCCTCAGATCTCACGAGAGGCTCCATTCGCGCAACTTCTGCCAAAGATGCACCGGCAGTTAAGGAATGAACAATTTCCAAATACTTAGCCGCTTCATGAATTTGTCCAAGGTGACCGTAAGCGGAGGCGAGGTAGACTGCACACCATGTCGTGTGATCCCGAAGCAACAAAACTGCTTCATCGTATCTCTCTTGAACAAATACAGCAACTCCTCTCATTTCATCATACCAGGCTGGTGGGAAGGGATTTAACTGTAGGGCACTGTCAAACCACTTTAAACTTTCCTGCGCTCGACCAGTGCACGCAAGAAAATAACCCATATGTGTGAGTACATGTGGGTCGTTCGGGTTGAGTTTCAGTGCCAAGTTATGATGAAACTCTGATTTTTCTACTCGCTTTTGACAGAGATAGCTAAACCCCGCAGAGATATGACATAGCGCATTTCCTTCGTCGCACAGCACTGCTTTCTCAGCAAAGTGTACAGCATTCGCAAGTTTTTCTGCAGTTAAAGGTATCTCCGACATGTAGGTCATCGCCAACCAAGCATAGGCCTCCCCGTACTGAGGGTCTACCTGTAACGCAACGCCAAGTAGTTCTCTTGCTCTGGTATTATCTTCAGGAGTGAGCCGCTGATGGTGCTGCATACCTTTCAAGAGGTAATCGTATGCGGCAAAACTATCCGGATGTTTGCGCGCCGCGCGTTCCGCAACATCATGGCTAACACGCCCCGACAGCGTACTCGCAACTACCCTTGCAATTTCATCTTGAACAGCAAAGATATCGTCAATTGCACGATCATATCGTTCTGCCCATGTGTGAGTGCCAGTGGCAACCTCAATCAGCTGCGCACTTATGCGGATCCTATCCCTAAACCTGCGTACGCTTCCCTCAACAACATAATTGACTCCGAGTTTCTTGCCTATGTCTACTACTTCTAATTGTTGCCCTCTGAACGAGAAGGAAGAATGCCGTGCCATTACAAACAAAGATCTGAACCGCTGAAGTTCAGTAATGATGTCTTCTGTTATTCCGTCACTAAAATAGCTCTGCTCCGCATCCCCGCTCATATTTTCAAATGGCAACACCGCTATTGACGGTCTAGTTGAGTGGCGGATCTCCCCAGTAGCGGAGCCTGCGACCTTCAATTCATCGTGAAGACTGCTGTATGCCGACAGTAACAACGGGTCGGGAGTACCAAAAGGGAAGGCAGTCGGGTTCTTCTTTTCCATTGTGTCAGTCCTAGTCGCCCTAGGGTACGCCAGGATCAGGAAAGATCAATAGATAGATCGGTCGTTGGTTCGCGATGGCGTCGCGCGCGCATGAACCACAGGCCCGCTCGGAATGAGGCCTGTGTAAGAGGGTCTACTCCCACTGCGCCCGAGGAGCGGCGGGGGTCTCGATCGGACTGCAACACTACGCACCCCTGAAAGGGCTCCATTCACCTGATGCGATTCTGCCTCGACATGGCCAGGGCACTGCGATGGATGATGTTTTCCGAGGTGCGTGCGACTTAGATCCTAATCGGGGTAGTTGGAGGTAAGAGGGACTGGAAATTGGTAGCGCTAAACTCCGCTCCAATGTTTCTTCGAAGATTTTGTATGCGAGCAACAGCCTCGCCGTGGCGGGTGTCCGACGTCAGGGCTCATGAGACAAACGTGGTGATTTGAGGAAGGGAGGATTTCTGGCTCATCGTAGCTCAGAGGAGAAGCGCAGATGAGACAGAAGTCCGAGACGCGTGCGACGCCCGAACAGATTGTGAAGAATATCCGCCGGGCCACCCGGAAGCACCATTCGGCTGAGGAGAAGATCCGTATCGTGCTGGAGGGGTTGCGGGGCGAATACAGCATCGCCGAGTTGTGCCGGCGGGAAGGCATTGCCGAGAGCCTGTATTACAGCTGGTCGAAGGAGCTCCTAGAGGCCGGGAAGAAGCGCTTGGCCGGGGATACGGCCAGGGCAGCGACCAGCGGCGAGGTCAAGGATCTTCGCCGTGAGGTGCGGGACATGAAGGTCCTGGTAGCTGACCTTACGCTGGAAAACCGCCTACTCAAAAAAGCATGATCGCGGATGGGGGAGACGAGGAATGAGATATCCCGCCTCCGAGAAGCTGCAGATCATCCAACTGGTTGAGCAGTCGCACCTCCCGGTCCGGCGCACGTTGGAGAAGCTCGCCATTCCCCGGCCGACTTTCTACCGCTGGTACGACCGTTATCGTACCGGCGGGCCTGCGGCCCTCGAGGACCGCAGCCCGCGGCCGGGAAAGGTTTGGAACCGCCGCCACAGACCGCTGTGGTCCCTGATAACGCGCCCAGGCGGGGGACCACACCCACATCACGCATAATTCGGCGCACGGGTTGCCGGATTTGAGGCAATTACAAACAGATCGTGTGCGTTACCGTTTACCACCTCTCTTAGCCTCCCCTCATCCCAAGAGCCATGGCAAGGGATGACTTCCTGTTCAGGCGTCGAGGCAGAGGCCTTTATCTGAAGCCTGGAATCTGATAGTTCTCCAGGACGTCGTGCGAAGCGCCAGCAGGCTCGTGATGACCAGAAGCAGCGAAATTGCACTCTTCCTCCTCACCGCCGTCGGGGGATTGGCTTTAGGCGTTGCCTTGGGGATACTGGGTGAAGTCCTTTTTGCAAGGCTCCCCGACATGAGCGTAAATAGCGGAACCATAGCAGCAGCCTTGCCATACCTAGCCGCCGCCGCCGTTCTCGGGATCCTTATGGTTCTGGTAGTTACCAGACACAAACAGCGCAAAGAGTGAGCCTGCTCCAAGGTCGTCAAACTCTGACGGCAAGGTTGCTTCCCTTCGCTATATGACCCTATAACTCCTGCGCGGCCGATGAACGCTGCCTCGCGCATCGCTCGCTGTGGTCCCCGATAACGCCCTCCAGGCGGGGGACCACATTCTGATAGACGGCCGCCTAGAAGTATCGCTACTCGCTGACCCTGCCTGGTTGCCTCCCATGCTTGGGAAAAGGATGATGGCCGCAACGCGTGACTGGAGGAGTTGAGAGTGGAACAAGAGCCGGGATTTTTCCTTCTCTATGTCCTTGTCGGATTGATCGTTGCTGCAATAATCGTTCTAACAGCCCTCTGGGATTGGCGGAAAAGGAAGTGACCGCGCGACTGCTTGATTTGCAGTCATTGCCTATACAAGCGTCCAAACAATCGTTGTAACGTTTTCCCGCTTCTGCCTTGCTGCACGAAGCAAGCGGCTCCGCACTTCCAAACATCCCTAGTGCGGGGCCGCTGTCCTACTGTATGTATGAACGACTGTTCAGCTTCCTAAACTCGAGGTTCTGTAACAGCGGCATTCCACATCTATCGGTTTTCGCGTTCAGGTTCGCAGGAGCAATGCCGCGGTTCTAGAACAAGTTCCGGGTAAGCTCCTGAGCTGCGACAGCTAACAACTGCGTCCACTGATACCGGCACCGAAGCTCCTATCCCATATCGTCTCGCTCATTTGCCTTGGCTACTCTATAATGGCAGCCGAGGAGCGCCTGATGACCACGACTGCCCTCTATGTGCTGGGCTGTGGCGACCTGGAGATTGGAGTTTTCCAGGCGCTAGACCTCAGTGTGTCGCCCAGAGGCTTGCCAATACAGAGTGGTTCATCGGTCCGCTGCGGCAATTCCCCAGGTTTGGCCGGCAGATCTCCGCCTTCAACAACTGCACCGCTCGCCCTGCCCGGCCTGCGGAGGTAGAACACTACCACCGTGAGATCGAGCACGCGGTCGAGAGGGGAAATGCCTCACGGAGTGCACTGCCACTTATCTTCCTCACACCCGTGGAAAGCTGATGGAAGGGTCTGCTGACGTTCCGCCCAGAAGGGTGTAAGGTGGCAGAGCCAGTCCTTCTCGCGCCTGGCAGACGGCCCCGTTGCCTAATCCCCAACATCCTGGCACGGGGCCGTCTCTTGCCCTCTCTAGACCCTTGCGTCAACTTGGCTTTGTGGCACGATATTGAACGTTCACCACCAACAATGGGAGGACGTGCATGATCCGGTCAGTTATAGCCACGGTTGGGGCGGTTCTTGCGTGTCAGGCCGCAACCGCCAATTCGGCGGAAGTCAAAACCGACAGTACGATTACTTACGTTATTGTCTCCAATGCCGAACAGAAGGTGAAGGATACGACCGTCTACCGGCTCCTGGCGAAAGGCATTATCAACGCAGCCGACCCATCCAGCCCGTTCCACCTGATGTCCCAAGATTGCTTCGAAACCGTGGTGATTGGTGCCAAGGGCAATGTCGCGGACGGAGGGGGCTACTGCGACTCTTGGGATCGCGACGGAGACAGCTTTCGCAACTGGTGGAATTTCACTGCCGACGGCAGCAGCAAGTGGGAGGTCATCCACGGAACGGGAAAATTCGAAGGCCTAACGGGCGGTGGGACTTGCAAGCCGCTAGTGAACTTCCCGGATCGCTTTACTCTGGGATGCCAAGGTACAGCGATGATGAAGTAGGGTAGTCAGGCTACGGGCGCAGCGGTCAGTTCCGCCTTAATCCGCTGCACCGTGCCGACGCTCACACTATGCCATTTGGCGATCTTCTGAATGGCCGCGCCGCCCGCTTCCAAGTCGGCGCGGTGAATCCTGTCGTGCGCGCCATTTGACAAAATCCGCTCGCGAATAACCGCCATGTGAAGTAACACCGTAAAGCCACCGGTTGTGCGTGATTTCCTAGTTCGCTAGCCCACTCAAGAGCGCCTCTGTCGCCCGCATTTGCGGAAAGGGCCAAAAGATCGTCTTGGGAGGGATGGTTGTTCTTTCGATTGCAATTGCTTGTTTCACCACCCTAATTTGTGCGTGGCGGCGCCACCGTGGTCGGAACCGTAACAGGCCCAATTCTATTGAGGACCACTTCGCGACAGGAGCGCCTGGAAATCTCTGCGGTTTACTGCACGAGCTTTTTGTCTGTGCCAATGCGAACCAATAAGAGAGACCCCACAGCTGATTGGAGATAGCTGCAAGGCCTCTTCTGTTGGACTGCACAGCGGCAGAGGGCGCCGCAGCCCCGACCTTCGCACCAGATACGCACGGTGCGTGGGTAAATGCCCTGACGTGCCTTCTTCGTCAGAGCCGACTACTCGTGTGCCTGAAACTGAATAAGACGAGTGTTGTTCCGTGGCATTTTTTCGGTGGGTGCCGCAAATTCCTGTGCCTTC
>NZ_JBKBKI010000015.1:0-91160 GCF_046294715.1 Aestuariivirga sp.
CGCGCTGATCCCCCTCGGGGACGCAAATGTCACGTCCAGCGGCCGCGGGCCCACCCCGTGTCCGCCTTCGTTTCGAGCCCCGCGCAACATTGTTTGCCGGAATCGATTTCTGCAGTACAATCCACTGTCTATTTCCGCGATAGCAACCGTTTCGGCGTGCCGCCGCAGGATTGCGCCGGCGCCGGAAAACAAGGGGGAACCATGGATATCGTCGGGCTCATCATTCAGATCATCGCCGGTGTGATCGGCGGCAACGCGGCCGGCAAGGCCTCCGCCAAGCTTGACCTTGGCGCGACTGGCAACTCCATTGCGGGCGCCATCGGCGGCATCGTGCTGGGTCAGATCGTGGAGCGCCTCACGGGAGGAGCCGTGCCGGCCGATGCGGCCGCTGCGGCCACCTCGGGCCTCGACATCGGTTCTCTGATCTCGGGCGTGGTGGGCGGCGGCGCCGGCGGCGCCATCCTCACCGCCATCGTCGGGGCCATCAAGAACCGCTGACCGGCAGGCGCGAGCGGAGACCTGCCGCAAGCGCGGAACACTGCAGGGCGCCGGCGGTTCAGGGGCGATGGACAGTCATCGCCAGCCCGAAACCGCGGGGCCCCGCCGCAGCCCGACGCAGCCTCCGCCCTCACCGCCCGGCCTCAGTTCGGTGCTGGCACGCAACATCCGGACGCTGAGCGAGCGCAGGCAGCGCGAGGAGAGCGGCACCAGCTTCCAGGAGAGGCTGGCCGGCGCCGTCACGCGGTTTACCGGGAGCATGGCCTTCGTCTATCTGCACCTCGCGCTGTTCGGCGGCTGGGTGATCGCCAACCTGGGCTTGGTGCCGGGGGTTCCGGTCTGGGATCCTTCCTTCGTCATCCTGGCGAGCTGGGCCTCCGTCGAGGCGATCTTCCTTTCGACCTTCGTGCTCATCGCCCAGAACCGGATGGCCGCGGCGGCCGATCGGCGGGCCGATTTCGACCTGCAGATCAGTCTTCTCGCCGAACACGAGATCACCAAGCTCGCGGGCCTCCTCGAAGCCGTGGCGCGGCGCCTCGACGTGGCCGTCGCGGCGGACCCCGAACTGCAGGAGGTGAAGCAGAACATCGCCCCCGAAGCCGTGCTCGACGAGATCGAGGCGGCTGACCCGGAGAACAACGCCTGAGGCAGGCTTCAGTGCAGCTGCCACTCGCTTCCGACGTGGCGCAACTCCACCGGCCGCACGATGCCCGCATGCGCCACCCGGACCGATGCGAGCGGCCCATCGAGGTTGTGCGACCAGAAATCGAGGAACTTGATGAGGCGCGGAAACTTCGGGGCGAGGTCGTAGTCCTGCCAGATGAAGGTCTGCAGCACGCTGCGGTAATCAGGCATCCGGTACATGATTTCCGCCGTCGTCAGGCTCCACCCCTGCAATTGACGCTCGAAGTCCCTGTCACTCATGTCGCTCCTCCAAGTGTTGAGACTCAGCAATGCTGCCAAGAACGAGATGTTCAGGTCAAGGCTGTGAAAATAGATTTAATGTTATAAAACAATGCGTTAGCAGCAATTCTTGAAGAGTGCTGCCAAGTTTTGCCCGATCTGGACATCGCCGGGCCGCGCGGCGATAAGCGGCTCATGCCGATGCCGTGCGCCCAGCCCCGTCACCGCCCCTTCCTCACCGCCGGGGCAATTTTCCAGATCGGCCTTCAACCCATGGAGGCCGGGCAGTGGCTGGACATCGGCACCGATCATGCCGCCTTCATGGCCGCGAAGCGCGAGCGCCTTGAAGGCCGGCCGCCGCTCTACTACCGCTCGCTCGCCAGTTCACGGCCGGCCCAGTCCGAGCTGCTGGAACTGGCGGTGGCCAATCTCCTTGCCCATCATGCCCAACACTTCAGCCTGGAGGGGCGCCGCCTCATCGACTGCGAGGACGGCAGCCGGCACGAACTCGATGCGTCCGGCCGGGAACCGCTCGAAATCGCGAGCCGAATCCTGGAGGAGGATTTCGTCCTGTTCGAACGGCAGGGCGGGCGCGACATCGTGATCGCCGCCTCGAACGCCTATACGAGTTCGGGCCGCATCGTCTCCTGCGTGGGGCGCGACATGCATTTCGCCCATGAGCCTGTGCCGGGCCTCAACGAGCAGCTGGGAGCCCGGATCGACCGGGTGATCGCCAATGTCCAGCCGGGAAAACCGGTGGTGCGCTTCAACTGGTTCATCACGCCGATCGCCAGCCGCCTGTTTCCGGAAACCTCGCACGCCGGCAACGCCGAGGCGGCGGAGCGCGCGGCGGAACGACTCCGGGCAGACCATCGGCTGGCAGGTGAAATGTTGTGGATGCGGGTGGAACGTCAGACCTTCCTCCGCCTGCCGCGGAGCGGCGCGCTCGCCTTCGGCATCCACACCTATTCCGACCCGCTCTCCTCCCTCGCGGGGGACGGAGAGAGCCTCGCCGCGATTCGTCGACTTCTCGGGGCGTACAGCGAGGAACGGCTCCGTTATGCCTCCATGCTGCCGACACGCGAACCGGTCCTCAGGTGGATCGAGGAGAGGCTCGCCTGATCAGGGCATGAGGCTCGCCACCTTGGCATCGGCATAGCCGAAACAGCCGGCGATGACCGGGCTGATGGGAAGGTCGCGGTAGACGCCGAGCGCACCCTCCCTCTCCAGCCGGCCGGCGAGCCCCGGCTCTTCCCCGGAGACCACCCAGATGAAGCCAAGACCGCCCTGGCGCACCACCCGCGCCTCGGCCCGGGTCAGGCTGGCGAAGATCTCGTCCTCCGGGGTTCCGGGATCGAACACGGCGAGCATGGTGCCGGTGGCCTCGGGGCCAAGGGCGGCATGGCGCATCACCACCGCCATGCCCAGCAGCCACACGGCGAATACGCCGAGAAACAGCGCCAGCGCCAGCCTGTGCCCCGTGCTCCGCATCGCCTCCTCAGGCTACGGCGAAGCGGGGTTCCCGCTGCTCGCGGATCGGCAGATGCACGATGAAGGCGAAGAGCCCCAGGGCCACTCCCATCCACCATACGACGTCGTAGGAGCCGTACTGGTCGTAGAGCCTGCCGCCCAGCCACACGCCGAGGAAGGAGCCGACCTGGTGGCTGACGAAGACGAAGCCATAGAGCGTCGCCATGTAGCGCGTGCCGAACATGACCGTGACGAGGCCCATCGTGAGCGGCACGGTCGAGAGCCACAGGAGGCCCATCGAAATCGTGAACAGGAGCGTGGTGAGCGGCGTCACCGGCAGCAGCACGAAGCCGGCCACCAGGACCGACCGCAGGAGGTAGATGACGGCGAGCGGCACGCGCTTCTCGCGCTTGCCGCCGATGATGCCGGCGGCGTAGGAGCCAAGCACGTTGAAAAGCCCGATGAGCCCCATGGCGAAGCCCGCGAACTCCTTCGAGATGCCGTGCTCGGCGAGGTAGGGCGGCATGTGCACCACGATGAAGGCGAGCTGGAAGCCGCAGACGAAGAAGCCCGAGACGAGCAGCAGGTAGGAACGGTGCCCGAAGGCCAGCCCGATGGCCTGGCGCATGGTGAGATCGGCCTCGCCGGCACTCCGCGGCGGCCCTGAGGTGTTCTGAACCATGAGAGGCAGCGCGAAAACGACGATAAGCAGCGACAGGGCGGCGAGCACGACGAGTGCGTTCTGCCAGCCATAGGCGGAGATCAGCGCGGCCCCGAGGGGGGCGAAGATGAACTGGCCCATGGAGCCCGATGCGGTGGCGATGCCGAACGCCCAGCTGCGCCGTTCCGGCGCCACGATGCGGCCGAGCGCGGCCATGACGATGGAAAAGGAGGAGAAGGCCACACCCACGCCCACGAGGAGCCCGCCGCCCACGTTGAACATGAAGGGCGTTTCGGTGAAGGCCATCATGACGACACCGATGCAATAGATCACGGCGCCCGCCATGAGGACGCGGGCCGAACCGTAGCGGTCCGCCAGCATGCCGGCCACCGGCGTGGCGAGGCCCCAGACCAGGTTGTGCACGGCCATGGCGAAGGAGAAAATCTCGCGCGGCCAGCCATGGGCCTCGGAAATCGGCTGGGTGAAGAAGCCGAAGGTGGACCTGACGCCGAAATTGACGATGGCGACAAGGCAGCCCGCCACGATGAGAACCGTGACACTGTAATACCATGGCGTGCGGGTGGTGCCGGGATGCGTCATTGCAACTGCATAGCGGCGGCGGCGTTGGGCCTCAAACGCGTTCTCCGCATGAGGGGGCCGAACTGCGCGATGGCGACGCCGAGGATGATCAGCACCCCGCCCAGCAGGAGCGGCCAGGTGAGGCTCTCGCCGAGGAGCAGCACGCCGCCGATGGCCGCAACCACCGGCTGAACGTAGAGGAACACACCGGCGATCGAGCTTTCCATGTGGCCGAGCGCATAGTTCCAGGCGGAGGTGGCAAGGAAGGTGCCGAACACCACGACGAAGCCGACCGCCATCCAAGCCGTGGCGTTCATCGAGGCGAGGGTTGAAGGAAAGCTCGTATCGACGAAGAACGGCATGGGCAGCGCCGAGATCGCCATGGCGAGTGAGGCCACCGGCAATGCGCCATATTTGCGCGAGGCCGGGCGGATCACCACGGTGTAGATGCCCCAGCCCATGGTGGAGAGGGTGACGAGCACGAGCCCGAGCAGCGAGACATCGCCCGATGGCGCCAGCGTGCTGCCCAGCATGAGGGCGCCGGTTCCGAGCATCGAGACGGCGATGCCGGCGATGAGCCAGGGCGTGAGCCGGTCGCCGGCGAGGATCACGGCGAAGAGCGCGATGAACACGGGTTCGAGCCCGAAGAGAAGCCCGGTCCAGCTCGCCGGCACCGTCTGCATGCCGTAGGCGGCGAGAATCTGGTAACCGAGATTGCCGGCAAGCGAGGCTATCGCGATGCGCACCCAGTCGCGCCAGGCGATGCGCCGCACGCCCCCCGCCGAAATCAGCACCAGCACCGCGAGAAGCCCCGCCGGATAGAGGCGGAGCACCATGGCGGCCTGCGGCGAAAGCTCGGTGACGAGGTAGCGCATGGCGACCGGAATCAGCCCCCACATCGTCACGGCGAAGAGCACCGCGGCGAGTGCCGCCATGCCGCGGCCTGCCATGCTGCGGCCGCCCAGCCGGCCGCCGAACTGCGCCATCGCCACGCCTGCCATGATCAGCGTTCCGCCCACGATCATGCCGCCCGTCACCGTTTCGCCGAGCATGAGTGCGCCCGCCGCCACGCCGATGGGCGGCACCAGATAAAGGAAAGCGCCCGCCGCGGCGGAGGAAAGCCGGGCCGCGCCGTAGGTCCAGGTCACCATGGTGAGGCCCGTGACGAAGAGAACGAGATAGGCGAGTTCGAGCCACGTCCGCAGTGTCATGGCACCGGCCGCGGCGAGCGTCGAAGGCCGCGCGAACAGCAGCACCAGCGCCACCGACGAGACCGCCATCGACATGGCGGTGATCGGCAGCGAGCCATAGCGCTGGGCGAGCGGCTTGCTGCCAACGGCGTAGATCGCCCAGCAGGTGCCGGACGCGAAGATCATCGCGCAGCCGGTGAGGAACTGCACCGGGTCGCCCGTCACGCCGAGGTCGTTCCAGACGAGGAAGACGATGCCGGCAAAGCCCACCGCCAGCCCGGCCAGGGCCGCGGCGGTGAGCCTCTCCTTGCCGGCCAGCGCGGCGATCAGCGCCATCAGCAGGGGCTGGGTACCGATGATGAGGCTCCCCGTTCCGGCCGCGATGCGCTCGAAGCCGAAGGCCGAGCCGACGCTGTAGCCGCCGAAGCCGATGATCGAGACGAAGAGCATGCGCGGCCAGTCCTCTCGGCGGATGCGCCAGAAGCGGATGGCGGCGAGAATGACGAGGAACAGCAGGGCGGAGAGCGCATAGCGGATCGCCAGGTGGTCCGATGGCCCGAGCGCCAGCGACAGCGAGCGGAAGAAGACGGGGCTGACGCCCCAGACGATCATGGTGAAGGTCAATGCGGCGATGGCGCGGAGGTCCATCAAGTTCACCTCCGCGCGAAGAGGGAAGGGCCGAACTGCGCGGCGGCGACACCCGCCAGCATCAGGAGCCCGCCGCCGATCACGTGCAGGGTCACCGCCTCGTCCAGCACCAGGGCCCCCGCCGCCACGGCGATGACCGGGATCAGGTAGAGGAAGGTGCCCGCCGCACTGCTCGAGAGATGCTTTGTTCCATAATTCCACAGCAGGGTGCCGCCGATGCCGGCGGCGAGCACCAGATAAGCAACCTCCAGCCACTGCCGCGCGTCGAGCCGGGCAGCCAGCTCGGGCAGGGGTTCGCTGGCCGCGCCGATCATGACGGGGGCGGCGATGAGCATGGTCACGGCGGTGACCGTGAAGCTGTCGTGGCGGGAGAGCAGGGGCTGGGTGACGATGGTGTAGATGGCCCAGCCGACGCAGCAGAGGATGAGATAGAAGACGCCCCGCAGCGAAACCGCCGATGGCGCCGCCGTGGTGATCTCCGGCCAGAACAGAACCAGCGAACCGGCAATCGCCAGAAGCACCCCGAGGAGCACGTAGCGCGTGAGCTTCTCGCCGAGCAGCGTGGCTGCCAGCATGGCGATCATCAGTGGCGCCAGCATGGTGACCAGCGTGCCGATACCCGCGGGCACGAGCTCAAACCCAGCATTCACGAACCAGTTGTAGCCGGCCATGCCGACGAGCCCGGCCACAAGGAAGCGTGGCCAGTCGGCCTTGGGAATCCGCCATGTGCCGAGCCAGGCCAGGCCCGTCACGTTGATGAGGGTGAGAAAGAGATAGCGCATCGCCAGCGAGTTCTCGGGGCTGAGCGAGAGTGCGAGGGTGCGCATGAACACGGCCGAGCAGCCCCAGAAGACCATGGCGAGAAGCAGGGCGGAGATGGCACGGGTCTTGGTGCTGTCCATGGGCAATCCGGCAAGGCCCTCATGGGTGCCCGAACATCGCCCGGCGGTCAATGTCGCGGAAGCTTGCCAGACATGCGGCGCACGGCTAGCAGAGGCGCCATGGACAGGATTGCTGCGTTTCTGCTGCTGGCGGTCGCCACGTCTGCCTCCGCCTGGGCGGGTCCGGCGGAGGAGCGTTATGCCGAGGGCATGGCGGCGCTGGCCGCCAGAGATCCGGTGAAGGCGATGGCGGGCTTCACGGCGGCGCTCGAAGCGGACCCTGCCAATGTGAGGGCCGCCTACGAGAGGGGAAGGCTGCTGCTCCTGATCGGCGAGCCGGGAAATGCGGTGGCGGATTTCACCACGGCGGTGCTGGGGGATCCGGCCTTCGGCCGCGCCTACGCGGGCCGGGCCGAGGCGAAGCTGGCGCTGAAGGACGTCGAGAGCGCCGTTCTGGACTTCGACAAGGCGATCTCCGTGGCTCCGCAAGATTTCGAGGTGCACGTGGCGCGCGCCGCCTTCCGCATCAGGATCGGCAACATCCCGGGCGCCGCGGCCGATCTCGAAAGCGCGAAAGCCGTCGCGGACGAGGCGACGGCTGGGCAGATCGATGCGATGCTGAAAAGGCTGGGGCCCTAGCCTCTCGCGGGATGGTTACGAAACGCCCTTCTCGGAGAGGAGTTGCTTCAGCTCGCCCGACTGGAACATCTCCATCATGATGTCGGAGCCGCCGACGAACTCGCCCTTCACGTAGAGCTGCGGGATGGTCGGCCAGTTGGTATAGTCCTTCACGCCCTGGCGGAGCTCGTTCGAATCCAGCACGTTGATGCCCTTGAAGGGAATGCCGAGGTGCTGGAGGATCTGCACCGAGCGGCCGGAGAAGCCGCACATCGGCATGTCCGGCGTGCCCTTCATGAAGAGAACCACATCGTTCGTCTTCACCTCGTTGTCGATCCACTGGTTGATGTCGGTCATTTCTCTGTCCTCTTTGATTCTTTCATTCCGGCGCGCTCGTCTGCAGCGCGAGTGCGTGCAATTCCCCGCCCATGCGGCCGCGCAGCGCGGCGTAGACCATCTGGTGCTGCTGCACGCGGGACTTGCCCTTGAAGGCGGCGGAGACGACGCTGGCCGCGTAGTGGTCGCCATCCCCGGCGAGATCGCGGATCGTCACTTGCGCATCGGGAAGCGCTTCCTTGATGAAGCGCTCGATGTCGGTGGCGGACATGGCCATTGCGTCTTTCCCCTCAGAGCTCGCCCGCCATGTAGGCCGGGAACCAGCCTTCATGGGCAGTGCGCAATTCGGCCACAGATATAGAAGGGCCGGACTCGATCTTCAACGTGGCGTCAGCCGTCACCGTTCCCACCCTGTCTGCGGCAATGCCGGCGTTACGGGCGTTCTCCAGGATGGAAGCTGCCGTTCCGGCCGGCGCGCTGATGACGTAGCGCGCCTGGTCTTCGCCGAAGAGCTGTTCATGGGTGAGGGGAGAGAGCGCAGCGCCGAGACCGGAGGCGATCGCCATCTCGATCACCGCCATGACCAGCCCGCCATCGGAAATGTCATGCACGGCAGAGACTTGGCCGGATCTGATGAGTGAGCGCACGAAGTCGCCGCTGGCCTTCTCGCGGGCGAGGTCCACGGGCGGCGGGGCACCTTCCTCGCGGCCCAGAACCTCGCGGAGATAGATCGACTGGCCGAGATGGCTGCCATGGCCTCCGATCAGGATGATGGCATCGCCCTCCGCCTTGAAGCGGAGCGTCGCCATGCGTTCGAGGTTGGGGATGAGGCCGATGCCGCCGATGGCGGGCGTGGGGAGGATCGCCTGGCCGTTCGTCTCGTTGTAGAGCGAGACGTTGCCCGAGACGATCGGGAAGGAGAGGGCGGTGCAGGCCTCCGAGAGTCCCTGGATGGCCTTGACGAACTGTCCCATGATCTCCGGCCGCTCGGGATTGCCGAAATTGAGGTTGTCGGTGATGGCGATGGGATCGGCCCCGACGGCCGTCAGGTTGCGCCAGCATTCGGCCACCGCCTGCTTGCCGCCTTCGAACGGATCAGCCTCGACATAGCGCGGTGTCACGTCGGTGGAGACCGCGATCGCCTTCTTGCCGCGGATGCGGACGACGCCGGCATCGCCGCCCGGAACCTGCGCCGTGTTGGAACCGATCAGGCTGTCATACTGCTCCCACACCCAGCGCCTGGAGCACATGTCGGGCGAGCCGGCGATCTTCAGGATCGCCGCCCTGAGATCGTTCGGGGCGGGCACGTCCCTCAGCACCGGCTGCTTCTTCGGCTCCACCCACGGGCGGTCATATTCGGGCGCCTGGTCGCCCATCTGCTTGATGGGGAGATCCGCCATCACCTCACCGTGGTGCTTGATGACGAAGCGCAGCGTGTCGGTGGTCTTTCCCACGATGGCGAAGTCGAGGTCCCACTTCTGGAAGATGGCCTGCGCCTCCTTCTCCTTCGCGGGGTCCAGCACCATGAGCATGCGCTCCTGGCTCTCGGACAGCATCATCTCGTAGGCCGTCATGCCCGCCTCGCGGCAGGGCACCTTGTCGAGGTCGAGCTCGATGCCGAGATCGCCCTTGGCCCCCATCTCGACGGCGGAGGAGGTGAGGCCGGCCGCACCCATGTCCTGGATGGCGATGACCGCGCCCGACGCCATGAGTTCGAGGCACGCCTCGAGCAGGCATTTCTCGGTGAAGGGATCACCCACCTGCACGGTGGGGCGCTTCTCCTCCGCCTTGTCGTCGAACTCGGCCGAGGCCATGGTGGCGCCGTGGATGCCGTCGCGGCCCGTCTTTGCGCCGAGATAGACGACGGGAAGGCCCACGCCCCTGGCCTTGGAATAGAAGATGGAGTCGGTGCGGGCGAGCCCGACCGCCATGGCGTTGACGAGGATGTTGCCGTTGTAGCGGGCATGGAAGTTCACCTCGCCGCCGATGGTCGGCACGCCGAAGGAGTTGCCGTAGCCGCCGATGCCGTGGACGACGCCCGACACGAGGTGGCGCGTCTTGGGGTGGGAGGGCTCGCCGAAGCGCAGGGCGTTCATGGCGGCGATGGGCCTCGCACCCATGGTGAACACGTCGCGCAGGATGCCGCCCACGCCGGTGGCCGCTCCCTGGTAGGGCTCGATGAAGGAGGGGTGATTGTGGCTCTCCATCTTGAAGACGATGGCGTCGCCGTCGCCGATGTCGATCACGCCCGCATTCTCGCCCGGCCCCTGGATCACCTTCGGGCCCTTGGTGGGCATGGTCTTGAGCCATTTCTTGGATGACTTGTAGGAACAGTGCTCGTTCCACATGGCCGAGCAGATGCCGAGCTCGGTCAGCGTCGGCTCGCGGCCCAGCAGCTTCACGAAGCGCTCGTATTCCTCGGGCTTGAGGCCGTGCTGCTTGACGAGGTCCGGGGTGATCTTGATGTCGTTGGCGAGGGTCATGGGCAGTCTCTAGGGCCTCAGGTCAGTATTCTCAATCGCCCTCAGTTCCCTCACCCCGGCGAAGGCCGGTGTTCAGCTTCGGGCAGCAACCACGCGGAAAGCTGGCTCCCGGCCTTCGCCGGGACGACGGCTTGAACTATGCGGCCAGCAGGCTCTCGAACAGCGGCCGGCAGTCCGTCTTGCCGTGCAGCGGCTCGATCATGTTCTCGGGGTGCGGCATCATGCCGATCACCGTGCCGGCCTCGTTGACGATGCCCGCGATGTCGTTCAAGGCGCCGTTGGGGTTCGTCCCCTCGGCATAGCGGAAGACGACGCGGTTCTCGCCCTCGAGCCGTTTCAGCGTTTCCGCGTCGCAGATGTAGTTGCCCTCGCCATGGGCGACGGGGCAGGAGACCACATCGCCCTTCTTCATCCGGTTTGTGAAGAAGGTGCGGTCGTTCTCGACCGCGAGCCTCACCTCCCGGCAGACGAAGCGGAGATCGGCGTTCCTCACCAGGACACCGGGCAGGAGGCCTGCCTCGGTAATGATCTGGAAGCCGTTGCACACGCCAAGAACCTTAAGCCCTTTCAAGGACTTGGCGCGGATATCCTGCATGATGGGTGAACGTGCTGCGATGGCGCCGCAGCGCAGGTAGTCGCCATAGGAGAAGCCGCCCGGCACCACCACGAGATCGACCTTCGGCAGCTCGGTTTCCGTGTGCCAGACGGAGACGGGTTTCGCCCCGGTGATGCTCTCGAGCGCCATCATCATGTCGCGCTCGCGGTTGATGCCGGGGAAGACGACGACGGCGGATTTCATGGATGTGCGGCGCCTCAGGCGAGTTCGATGTCGTAGTTCTCGATGACGGTGTTGGCGATGAGCTTCTCGCACATCGCCTTCACCAGTTCCTTGGCCTTGGCGCGGTCGGTCTCGGCGAGGTCGATCTCGAAATACTTGCCCTGCCGCACTTCGGCGACACCGCCGAAGCCCAAGTGGCCGAGCGCGCCCTCGATGGCCTTGCCCTGCGGGTCCAGCACGCCGTTCTTCAGCGTGACCTTGATCTTCGCCTTCATGTCAGTTCAGGTCCGACTTCACGAGCTTCGGCTTGGAGCGTTCCGGCTTCTCGCCCTCGGCGATGATGCCGAGACGGCGGGCCACTTCCTGATAGGCCTCGACGAGGCCGCCCATGTCGCGGCGGAACCGGTCCTTGTCGAGCTTGTCCTGGGTCTTGATGTCCCACAACCGGCAGGAATCGGGGCTGATCTCGTCGGCCAGCACGATGCGCATCATGTCGTTCTCGTAGAGGCGGCCGAATTCGATCTTGAAATCCACGAGCTTGATGCCGATGCCGAGGAAAAGGCCGGACATGAAGTCGTTGATGCGGATCGCCATGTGCATCATGTCGTCGATCTCCTGGGGGGAAGCCCAGTTGAACGCGGTGATGTGCTCTTCCGAGACCATGGGATCGCCCAGCTGGTCGTTCTTGTAGTAGAACTCGATGATGGAGCGGGGCAGCTGGTGGCCTTCCTCGAGGCCCAGGCGCTTGGCCAGCGAGCCCGCCGCCACGTTGCGCACGACGACCTCGAGCGGCACGATCTCGACCTCGCGCACGAGCTGCTCGCGCATGTTGAGGGAGCGCAGGAAATGGGTGGGGATGCCGAGCTCGTTGAGGCGCGTGAAGATGAATTCCGAGATCCGCTGGTTGAGGACGCCCTTGCCCTCGATCACGGCCTTCTTCTGGGCGTTGAAGGCGGTGGCGTCGTCCTTGAAGTGAACGATGATGGTGCCCGGCTCCGGACCTTCGTAGAGAATTTTGGCCTTGCCTTCGTAGATCCGGGTGCGCCTGCTGTTCATCTGAAATATCCTCATCAAATCCCTAATCCACTCCCGTCCCTTTAGACCCGGAAGGCAGCCTGCGCCAGTTCTGTTGCGGCAAGGGGGCGACGTTTCCCCCCGAAACTTGCCCGCTCCTTAACCCAACGTGGTGCGCTGCACAATGACTGTTTGTTCAGTTGATTTGGCCGGGGGAGGCGTCTAATTCAAGGCCTTAGTTCTGATCTCATGACAGGGAGACATGCATGACGACCTTCGACAAGCGGGAGGAAGGCTTCGAGAAGAAATTCGCGCTCGACGAGGAACTGCAGTTCAAGGCCGCCGCCCGCCGCAACAAGCTCCTCGGGCTCTGGGCCGCTGAAAAGCTTGGCCTTTCCGGCGCGGAGGCGGAAGCCTATGCGAAGACGGTCGTCATGGCGGATTTCCAGGAGGCGGGCGACGAGGACGTGTTCAAGAAGATCCGTTCCGATTTTGACGCCAAGTCGGTTTCCCAGTCCGACCACCAGATCCGCCGCACCATGGACGAGCTGATGGCCACCGCCATCCAGCAGGTCAAGGCGTCGTCCTAGGTGACGGCCGCGCATTTCGATCTCAGGGCACGGCTCGCCTCCGGCGAGCCGTTCCTCTTTTCATGGCTCTCCATTCCTTCCGCCGGGCTGGCGGCGCAGGCGGCCCGGCTGCCTTTCGACGGCGTCTGCCTCGACATGCAGCACGGCATGATCGGATTTTCCGATGCCGTGCCGATGATCGCCGCCATCAACGGGGCAGGGCGGCCTGCAATCGTCCGCGCCCTGTGGAACGACCCCGCTGTTCCCGGCCAGGCACTCGATGCCGGCGCCTGCGGCGTGATCTCGCCGATGGTCAACACCCGTGCCCAGGCCGAAGCGCTGGTGCGGGCGGCGAAGTATCCGCCCATCGGCGCCCGGAGCTGGGGCGGCTACACGGCGCTCCAGGCTTCCGGCCTGACGCCCGCCGAATATCTCCGGGAGGCCAACCGCATGACCATGGTCTTCGCCATGGTGGAAACGGTGGAGGCGCTCGAGAACCTCGAGGACATCGCCGCAACGCCGGGGCTCGACGGGCTGTTCGTGGGCCCCTCCGACCTGTCGATCACCCTCTCCCGGGGGGCGCGCATCGACAAGCTGGGGAAGGAGACGCTGGCCGCCATGGAGAAGGTCTCCGCCGCGGCCCGCCGCAACGGCCTCGCCGCCGGCGCCTTCGGCGGCTCTGCCGATGTGATCAAGGCGTACCGCGCGCTGGGCTTCACCTTCATCGCCGCCGCGGTGGACGTCGACCTCCTGCACTGGGGCTCCGCCTCGCTCCTGAAATCCCTCGAGGTTTGACGCGGAATCCGTTCCGCGCCAGAGTGGGGCACCATGGATCAGCATGCCTCCCTCATTCCGGGCCATGAGGCGATTCTCGATCGCCTGATCGGGCTGGTGCTCTGCGCCGGCACCATCGAAGCCCAGACGGACAAGTATTTCACCAACACCAGCCGGATCGTTGGCGCCAATGGCGATTCCCGCGTGACCTTCGCGGTGTTCATGCGGCGGCGCGTGGTGGCGGCCCTCGAGCCCGCCATCCGGCTGGTGCGGCATTTCGTGCCGGACGTGGAGATCAGGCGCTTCTACGCCGAGGGCGACATCGTTCCCTCAGAGTCGAAGATGCTGGAGATCACCGGCTCGATGCGCCGGCTCTCCGAGATCGAGACGCTGATGCTGCAGAAGATCGGCTTTCCCTGCGTCTCCGCCAACAACGCCTACGAGATGTGCCGGGCCATTCCGGCGGCCGCCTTCATGGACATGCATGCGCGCCACGGCTCGGGCGCGGAAATGAACATCCTCGCCGCCTATGGCGCCGCCGTGGGCACCGCCGCGGCCCGGCGGGCGGACCCGAATGTCAAGGGCTTCATCGGCTCCTCGCAGGACCTGACCGCGCCCTTCTTCGGCGCGGCCTCCGGCATGGGCACGATGCCGCATGCCCTGGTGGGCTTCACCGGCGGTGATGTGCTCGCGGCGATGAAGCTCTTCGCCGCGGGGATTCCCGAGGTGCGGAACCTGACCGCGCTCGTCGACTACACGGGCCACGAGGTGACGGATTCGATACGCTGCGCGCGCTGGTTCTACGACGAGGCCAGGCTCGACCAGGAGGGCAAGAGCTTCGGCGTCAGGCTCGACACCCATGGCGGGCGTTTCGCCGAAGGCCTCGACTACGAGAAATCGGTGGATACGGTCGGCCAGTGGCTGGGTGTCCACGGCGAGTACAACATCGTCGAGCAGGTGCTGGGGGGCCGCGCATTCCAGCTCGACCCCAACAACATCCTCGTCGACAAGGTGCGCCGCATCCTGTTCGGCAAGGGCGTCTCGGCCGCCGCCATCATCCATGTGCGCCGGGCGCTGGATGCGGCGGGCTATCACAGGGCGACCATCGTCGGCTCCTCCGGCTTCGACCCGCAGAAATGCCAGATCATGGGCGCGGCGCGGGCACCGCTGGACATGGTGGGGACTGGCAGCTTCCTGCCCGCCACGCTGACGGAAACCTACGCAACGGCAGACATCATTCGCTACGACGGCGTCAACCGGGTGAAGGTCGGGCGCGAGTTCCTGTTCGAGCAGTGAACCCCGCGGGTGGGAACCGCACCGGCCCCGGCTGCATTGGACTCCGACGCGTTCCGGCGCAGGGCCGGCGCGTGATGCTGGAGATCCGCCATGAGCAAGCTTCTGACCGCCGCCTTCTCGCTGGCCCTCCTTGCCGCGCCCGCCCTCGCCCAGGAACAGGAACAGGCCGCCGAGCAGGCCGAGGCGCAATCCGAAACCATGATGAACATGATGAACATGCGCGCCGGTGCCGAGATGTCGGAAGCCGACCGGGGCTACATGAAAGCCATGCAGACCATGCAGCAGTCCATGATGAAGATGGAAATGACGGGCGATCCCGAGGGAGATTTCGCCCGCATGATGATCCCGCACCACCAGAGCGCCATCGACATGGCCGATGTCCTGCTGGCGCAGAACGACATCGATGCCGAGATCAAGGAGATCGCCGAGAAGATGAAAGCCGACCAGGCGAAGGAAATCGAGCAGCTGAACAAGTGGCTGGAGAGCCATCCGCAGTAGGAGCGTGTTGACTTGACCCATTCGGCGGCGGCGCGATAGGTCTTCTCTGATGACGGCGCGCGACCTCAACCTGCAACTGGTCCTCGACCTTTCCCGCGATGCGATCCTCGGGGGTGCCGGAGAGCGGCCCGCAGCGGCCGCCCGTCGCGTGTTCGAAAGGTTGGCGGCGCGGACCGGTGTTTCCGGTGCCGTCGAAGCCGGGCGGCTTCCCGTCTGCCACCATCACCTCGACGCCGCCTATGCAGGGATGGCCGCGCTGCCGTCACCCATGCCGGAGCTTGCGAGCGCCTTCGCTGCAGTGGAGGCGCGGCTGCGCTGGACGAAGCGCAAGGGCGTCTCGCCCCAGGACCAGCCCTTCGAAAGCGGACATGCGAACACCACGCTGATCGGCCGCGGCGGCATCGAGGAGCGTGACGACGTCTGGGTCGGCGCCACGGTAATGGCGCCCGGCATCACATATCCCGATCATCACCACCCGCCGGAGGAAATCTATCTCGCCTTCACGCCAGGGGAGTGGTGGAATGCCGAGATGGACTGGAAAGAGCCCGGCCCCGGCGGAGTGATCTACAATCCGCCCGGCATCCTCCACGCCATGCGTTCGGGGGGCAGCCCGTTCCTTGCGATGTGGTTCCTTCCCGTCGACTAGGTCTCGCCGAACACCCGCCGGAAGATCGTCTCCACGTGCCTCGTGTGGTAGCCGAGGTCGAACAGGCTTTCGAGTTCCACCGGAGAGAGCAGGGCGGAGACGTCCTTGTCCTGCTTCAGGAGATCGAGGAAATTCGCTTCCCCGCGCCAAACGGGCATGGCGTTCCGCTGCACGGCGGCATAGGCGTCCTCGCGGCTCATGCCCTTCTGGGTCAAGGCCAGCAGCACGCGCTGGGAGTGGATGAGGCCGCCGAGCCGGTCGAGATTCTTCCGCATGTTTTCAGGGTAGACGAGCAGCTTGTCGACCACCCCGGTGAGGCGCTTCAGCGCGAAATCGAGATGGACCGTCGCATCTGGCCCTATGCCGCGCTCGACCGAGGAATGCGAGATGTCACGCTCATGCCAGAGCGCCACGTTCTCGAGCGCCGGCGTGACGGCGGACCGCACGAGGCGCGCAAGGCCGGTGAGATTTTCGGTGAGCACCGGGTTGCGCTTGTGCGGCATGGCGGAGGAGCCCTTCTGCCCGGGCGAGAAATATTCCTCTGCCTCGAGCACCTCGGTGCGCTGCAGGTGCCGGATTTCGGTCGCCAGCCGCTCGACCGAGCTTGCCACCACGCCGAGCGCCGCGAAATACATGGCGTGCCTGTCGCGCGGGATGACCTGGGTGGAGACGGGCTCCGGCGCGAGGCCCATCTTCCGCGCCACATGCTCCTCGACGCGCGGATCGATGTTGGCGAAGGTGCCGACCGCCCCCGATATGGCGCAGGTGGCCACTTCCTTCCGCGCCATGTCCAGCCGCTCGCGGGCACGCTGGAACTCGGCATGGGCCTGGGCGAGCTTGATGCCGAAGGTGGTGGGCTCGGCGTGTATGCCGTGGCTCCGCCCGATGCAAACCGTATTCCGGTGCTCGAAGGCCCGGCGCTTCAGCGCGGCGAGAAGGCCGTCGACATCGGCGATCAGGAGGTCCGCCGCGCGGGTGAGCTGCACGTTGAGGCAGGTGTCGAGCACGTCGGAGGAGGTCATGCCCTGGTGAACGAAGCGGGCCTCGGGGCCGACGATCTCCGCGAGATGCGTGAGGAAGGCGATCACGTCATGCTTGGTGACGGCCTCGATCTCGTCGATGCGGCCGACGTCGAAGACGGCGTCCTTGCCCTTCTCCCAGATCTTCGCCGCGGCCTCCTTCGGCACGACGCCGAGTTCGGCGAGCGCGTCCGTCGCATGTGCCTCGATCTCGAACCAGATGCGGAAGCGCGTCTGCGGCTCCCAGATCTCAGCCATTTCTTTGCGGGTGTAGCGCGGGATCATCGGCGGCCCTTCTCAACGGAATTCCGCCGCCCGCTTAACAAATCCGGGCGTGTCGTGCGAGTGCGAAGTTACTCGCTCACCGCGAAGGGCACCGCGATCAGGCGGTGGTTCGCGCCTTCGAATCCGCGGGCATAGACGCCCACGATGGCGACGAGTCGGTCGGTTACCGGAAGGCCCGCCTGCGCCACCACGGCGACCATGTCGTATCCCACGGGGCAGTGGCGCGAGGCGGGGATGCTCTTGTCCTCGTGGATGACCCGGCTGGTGCCGGCGTGATAGTCCCGTAGAGTGAGGCGGAAGCCGTAGCTCTCGCCGTCCTCCGCCGGGCATTCCGCGGGCCGGGGCAGGGCGATATCCTCCACCAGGAGTTCATGCCGGCCCAGCACGTCTGAGGCGTTTCCGGTGCGTGCCCCCATGGATTGATACCAGCGGTCGAAGGCGATGCGCTGCCGGTCCGCCGAGACTTCGGTCGCGGGCATTGCCGCCAGCAGCATCGCGGGTTCGTTGATCCCATGTGCCGCGAGAGCGCCGGTGGCCGCACCCCGCGCCTTTTCCCGGGCGGCGGCGACCGTGGCGTTTTCGTCCTCGACCAGCGCACGGTAGGGCGAGCCCTTCACCCATTCATTCGCCTTGAGATCGACGATGAACACGTCCCAATAGGGAAAGCCCGAACCGTCCTGCACGCCGAATTGCTCGAAGGCGAAATAGCGGCTGTCAGGCGAATAGCCGATGAGGCCGAGGGCCGCGCCGTCCGCCGCCAGGCTCCTGCCGCATCCGAGAAGCACGAGAAGCACGGCGAAGAGCAAGCGCATGACTCAGAACGCCTTGAAGGTGATGAGGGTGTAGGTGTCCCGGATTCCGGGAATGGACTGGATCTTCTGGGCCACGAAGTGCCCCACGTCTTCCTTCTCGTCGAGATAAAACTTCACCAGCAGGTCATAGCCGCCGGCCGTTGAATAGATCTCCGACGCGATCTCGGCATCGGCAATGGCGGTCGCTACCTCGTAGGACTTTCCGAGCTCGCATTTGATCTGCACGAAAAAGGCGCGCATGTAGGCTCCGTCAGGGTGTTGTGTCGAGGACAGGGGGATCGAGGGTCGCCGGGTCTATCTCGATGTAGCGCCCGCCGTCCCATCTGAACCAGGCGATGCGGGGCGACATGAGATCGCCCTTGGCGTCGAACTGGACGGGGCCCACCACCGTGTTCACACGGTTGCCGGCGCGCAGCCACTGGGCGATGCGGGTACTGTCGGTGCCGCCGGTGGCCTCAGCGGCGGCCACCCAGACCTGTACGGCGGCATAGGCGTAGAGCGTGAAGCCCTCGGCGCTCTGCTCCTCCGCGCGCAAACGCTCGACGAGCGAGCGGGCGGATTGCAGCTTGCGCGGATCGAAGGTGAAGGTTACCAGAGTGCCTTCGGCCGCCTCCTTCGCCGTGTTGGCGAAATCCTCGGAGACGAGCGAGTCCCCGGCGACGATCTGTGCGGAGGAACCCGCAGCCCTGAGGGCTCTCGCGAGAAGCCCGCCTTCCACGTAGGAGCCGGCGAAGTAGACGACCTCGACGCCCGCCGCCGCGAGGCGTTCCGCCAGCGCGCCGAACTCCTTGCTGCCCGCCTTGAAGCTCTCTTCAGCCGCAGGGGCGATGCCTTTCTCCACCAGCACGGCACGGAAGCGGGAGGCAAGGCCCGCCGGGCCGGGCGCCTGGTCGTTCACGATGGCGATCTTGCGGCCGGGAAATTTCTCGATCACGAGCCGGGCCGCGGCCGCCGCCTGGTCGTCGTCGCGCGGCACCAGGCGCAGGACGTTCCAGGGTCCCTCGTCAGTGAGCTTGGGGTGGGAGGAAGCCGGGCTGATCTGCACGATGCCGGCCTTGGCATAGACCTGCGAGGCGGGGATCGAGGCACCCGAACAATAATGCCCGATCACCGCCTTCACCCCTTCCGAGACGAATCCGGTGGCCACCTCCACGGCTTTCCGCGGGTCGCAGCCGTCGTCGCCGAAGGTCACGGCGAGCCTCTCGCCGCGCAGGCCGCCGGTGGCATTGAGGTCGCTGACCGCCACCTCCACGCCGCGGCGGAGCTGCTCGCCCAGCGCGGCGTTGGCGCCGGAGAAAGGGCCTGCCGCACCGAGCAGCACATCGGCCCGCGCCGGCATGCTGCCGAGCAGGAGGGCGGCCAAGGCGATGGTGAGGCTGGTTCTGGCCATGGTGGGTGTTCGCAGGCAGCCACTATCGGGCCTTCGGCAGTGCGGCGCAAGAAAAAGGACCCGCGCATCCTTATGCGCGGGCCCCCAGTCATGACGAGGCAGGACTTACTGGATCGAGGGATCCTCGAAATACTTGCCGTCCTTGAAGGTGTACCAGACGTAGACGGGGTTCACGAGGTCGCCCTTGGCATCGAGCGTGATGTCGCCCAGCACCGTTTTCGTGGTATTGCCGGCGCGCAGCCACTCGGCGATCTTCTGCGGATCGTTCGACTTCGTGGCCTCGGCCGCCTGCTTCATCATCTCGAAGGCGGCATAGGTGTAGAGCGTGTAGCCCTCCGGATCGTAGCCGGCGGTCTTGAACTGCTCCACGATCGCGTTGGCGGAAGGGAAGTTCCGCGGGTCGGGCGCGAAGGTGAAGATCAGGTTCTCGGCGGCCTTGCCGGCGATGGTCCACAGCTCGGCCGAGTTCATCGAATCGCCCGACACCATCCTGGCATTGAGACCCTGCTCGCCCATCTGCTTCAGGATGAGGCCGGCTTCGGGATGGTAGCCGCCGAAATACACCGCTTCCACGCCCGCATCCTTGAGCTTGGAGACAAGGGCGGAATAGTCCTTTTCGCCGGGGTTGATCGACTCGTTCAGCGCTTCGGTGAGACCAGCGGCGTTCATCGCCTTGCGGGTCTCGTCGGCGAGGCCCTTGCCATAGGCCGACTTGTCGTCGACGATGGCCACCTTCTTGCCGGCATAGTTCTTGGACAGGAACGCGCCCGCCACCTTGCCCTGCGCGTCGTCGCGGCCGCAGACGCGGGCCACGTTCCAGCCGCCCTCGTCGGTGAGCTTGGGGTTGGTGGAGGCCGGGGAAATCATCAGGATTCCCTCTTCCTCATAGACCTTGGAGGCGGGGATCGAGGAGCCCGAGCAGAGGTGCCCGGCCACGAACTTGACGCCCTTCGAAGCCATCTGGTTGGCGACGTTCACCGCCTGCTTCGGGTCGCAGGCATCGTCACCGATTTCCAGCACCAGCTTCTCGCCATTGATGCCGCCGGCAGCGTTGATGTCCTCCACCGCCTTCTTGGCGCCCTGGCTGTATTGCTCGCCAAGGGCGGCCAGCTGGCCGGTGATCGGGCCAACGGTGGCCACGGTGATGTCGGCCAGAGCCGAGGTGGCGGAAAGAACGGCGGCGAAGCTGAAGGCAACGCCGGTGAGTACGAACTTGTTCATGCACTTTCTCCCTGATTGACTGTTGTTGTTGGCCGTCAAAGAAGAAAGTGCCTGCCGCAGGGCAGGCACTTCCAGAGCACTTACTGGATCGAGGGATCCTCGAAATACTTGCCGTCCTTGAAGGTGTACCAGACATACTTGGGATCGGTCAGGTCGCCCTTCGAGTCGAGCTTGATCTCGCCCAGCACGGTCGGCACCGCGTTGCCGGCGCGCAGCCACTCGGCGATCTTCTGGTTGTCCGTGGACTTGGTGGCTTCCGCCGCCGCCTTGTACATCTCGAAGGCGGCATAGGTGTAGAGCGTGTAGCCCTCCGGATCGTAGCCCGAGGCCTTGAACTCATCCACCACCTTCTTGGCGGTCTCGAAGTTGCGCGGTTCCGGAGCGAAGGTGAAGATCAGGTTCTCGGCGGCCTTGCCGGCGATGGTCCACAGCTCGGCCGCATTCATCGAGTCGCCCGAGAGCATGCGGGCATTGAGGCCCTGCTCGCCCATCTGCTTCAGGATGAGGCCGGCTTCCGGATGGTAGCCGCCGAAATAGAGGGCTTCGACGCCCGCATCCTTGAGCTTGGAGACGAGAGCCGAATAGTCCTTCTCGCCGGCGTTGATCGACTCGTTCAGGACTTCCGTGAGGCCGGCCGCGTTCATCGCCTTGCGGGTCTCGTCGGCGAGGCCCTTGCCATAGGCCGACTTGTCGTCGACGATGGCCACCTTCTTGCCGGCATAGGACTTGGCCAGGAATGCGCCCGCCACCTTGCCCTGCGCGTCGTCGCGGCCGCAGACGCGGGCCACGTTCCATCCGCCCTCGTCGGTGAACTTCGGGTTGGTGGAGGCCGGCGTGATCTGCAGGATGCCCTCTTCCTCATAAACCTTGGAAGCGGGGATCGAGGAACCGGAGCAGAAGTGACCGGCCACGAACTTCACGCCCTTCGACGCGAGCTGGTTGGCGACGTTCACCGCCTGCTTCGGGTCGCAGGCATCATCGCCCATTTCGAGCACCAGCTTTTCGCCATTGATGCCGCCGGCGGCGTTGATGTCTTCCACCGCCTTCTTGGCACCCTGCGTGTACTGCTCGCCATAGGCAGCCAGTTGGCCGGTAAACGGTCCGGCAATGCCGACCGTGATGTCGGCGAGCGCGGCCGAAGCGCTGAGCGCGGCTCCGAAACCGAGCGCGACTCCGGCCAGGAGAAACTTCTTCATCTTCACGACTCCCAGGTTGGATTTATTTTCGGGTGTTTTCCGCCCCATCTCATCTTTGCTCAAAGACGATGGCTTGGAAAGAGGGAAAATGCCTTTCTAATTGGCGGTTTAGCTCTTGGTCTTCCAGCTGAGCGGGCCCGCCTGCTCATACAGCCAGGGATACTGGCGGGCCATCTTGCGGGCAAGTGTCGTCCGGTAACCGAGGAAACAGCCCACCAGCAGGACGATGAAATCGGTCACAAAATAGTGGAGCGAGGTGAGTTCCGCCTCGAACAGCGCGAAGTGCAGGAAGCGCAGCCCGGCAGCGAGGGGCACCATGGCGATGAGCGGCATCCACGCGGGTCGCCACTTCATGGCGAAGCCGCGCCCCGCCAGGAAAGCGGCCCCGCCGCCGAAGAAGACGGTCATGATCAGGAAGATCCACAGGTTGTCTTCGACGAAGAGCGACATGGCTCAGTGTCCTCCTTCCAGATAGGCGGCGCGCACCTCGGGCTTCGACAGGAGTTCCCGGCCGGTTCCGGACATGGTGATGCGGCCGTTCACCATCACATAGCCGCGGTGGGCGAGCTTCAGCGCGTGATAGGCGTTTTGCTCCACCAGGAACACGGTGAGCCCCTCGGTGCGGTTCAGTTCCTTGATCGCCTCGAAGATCTGCTTGACGATCAGCGGCGCGAGGCCGAGCGAAGGTTCGTCGAGCAGAAGCAGGCGGGGCCGCGACATCAGCGCCCGGGCGATGGCCAGCATCTGCTGCTCGCCGCCCGAAAGCGTGCCGCCGCGCTGCGACTGGCGCTTCTCGAGAATGGGAAACATCTTGAAGGCGCGCGCCAGATCCTGGCCGAAGTGCTGAGGGTCGCTGACGGTGGCCCCCATCTGCAGGTTCTCGAGCACGGTCATGCGCGGGAAGATGCGCCGCCCCTCGGGAGACTGCGAGATGCCGAGTTGCGCGATCTTGTGCACCGGCAGCTGGGTGATGTCCTTCCCGTCGAAATGGATGGAGCCCGTGCGCGCGCGTGGCGTGCCGCAGATGGTCATCATCAGCGTCGACTTGCCGGCGCCGTTGGAACCGATGAGCGTGACGATCTCGCCCTGGTTCACCTCCATGTCGATGCCCTTGAGCGCCTGGATTTTGCCGTAGAAGGTCTGGACGCCGCGGACCTGGAGCAGGTTCTGGCTCATGACTTGTCTCCCACGGCCTCGGCAACCGCCGTTGCGGCGATGGCATCTTCCTCCTCGTCTTCGACACCGAGGTAGGCACGGATGACGGCGGGATCGGACTTCACGTGGGCGGGATCGCCGTCGGAAATCTTCTGGCCGTAGTCCAGCACCACGATGTGATCGGAAATGCCCATCACCACGCTCATGTCGTGCTCGATGAGCAGGATCGAAATGTCGTTCTCCGAGCGGATCGACTTGAGGAGCTTGTTGAGTTCATCGGATTCCCGGGGGTTGAGGCCTGCGGCCGGCTCGTCGAGGCAGAGGAGCCGCGGAGCGGTGCACATGGCACGCGCGATCTCGAGCCGGCGCTGGTCGCCGTAGGGCAGGTCGCCCGCCGGATCGTCGGCCCGGTCGATGAGCCTCACCTTCTCGAGCCAGGCCTTCGCAAGCTCGATCGCGTCCTTTTCGGCGCGGCGGAAATGTCCGCTGCCGAGCACGCCGCCGACCGTGTAGCCCGACGCCCTCATCAGCTTGTTGTGCTGCGCCACCATCAGGTTCTCGAGCACGGTCATGCCCGAGAACAGGCGGATGTTCTGGAAGGTGCGCGCCACGCCGGCGATCTGGGAGATCCTGAAATCGTCCATCCGCTCCAGTAGGAATTCCTTCCCTTCGCCGTGGCGGAGCAGGATGCGCCCCTCCGTCGGCTTGTAGAAGCCCGTGATGCAGTTGAAGACGGTGGTCTTGCCTGCGCCGTTCGGGCCGATGATGGCCGTGATCTCGCGCGGAAACGCGTCGAAGGAGAGATCCGAGATGGCGGTGAGGCCGCCAAAGCGCATCGTCAGGTGCTCGACCGAGAGCACCGGTGTTCTGCTGTCGGTTGCCATCAGCCGTGTCCTTCCTTCACGAGGTCGCTCGAAACCGCCTTCCGTTCCTTGAGGAACACGGTGGGCTGGCGCCTCGTCACGAAGCCGCGCGGCCGGAAACGCATCATCAGCACCATGGCGAGGCCCACCGCCAGCATGCGGAAGTGCACGGGATCGGTGCCCTCGGGCAGGTATTGCTGGAACACCGACAGCTCACGGAACAGTTCGAAGGAACCCATGATGGCGATCGCCGCGAACACGATGCCGATCTGCGATCCGAGCCCGCCCAGCACCACGATCGCGAGGATGATGGCGCTCTCGATGAACACGAAGGATTCAGGCGACACGAAACCCTGGCGGGCGGCGAAGAACGACCCCGCGAATCCGCCGAAGGCTGCGCCGATGGCGAAGGCCGTGAGCTTGGTGTTGGTCGTGTTGATGCCGAGCGAACGGCAGGCGATCTCGTCCTCGCGCAGCGCTTCCCAGGCGCGCCCGATGGGCAGGCGCCGCAGCCGGTTGGTGACGACATAGGTCAGCAGCGCCAGGCCCAGGATCACGTAATAGAGGAAGATGTAGTAGAAGATGCGGTTGTGCTCGATGCCGAAGAAGGACGCGAAGCCGCCTTCGCCGGCCGCGAAGGGCAGGCCGAAGAAGGTGGCCTTCGGCACGGTGATGCCCTGAGGGCCGTTGGTGAAGTCGAACCAGTTGATGAGCACGAGCCGGATGATCTCGCCGAAGGCGAGCGTCACGATGGCGAGATAGTCGCCTCTCAGCCGCAGCACCGGGAAACCCAGAATCACGCCCCAGAGTGCGGCGAGCACGCCCGCCAGCGGCAGCGTGATGTAGAAGGCCCAGGGCACGATGCCGTCCCCGAACCAGTAGGGGAAATAGACGGTGGAGAGCAGGGCATAGGCATAGGCCCCGACGGCGTAGAAGGCCACGTAGCCGAGGTCGAGGAGACCGGCGAGGCCCACCACGATGTTGAGGCCCCACGCGAGCATGATGTAGGTGAGGATGTATATGCCGAGGTCTATGGTGCGGCGGTCGCCGCCCGAGAGAACGGGCAGCAGGATGGCGAGCGCCACCATGACCGGGAACACCCAGGGGCCGATGCGGTCCGCCAGCCCTTCACGCGTTCTGGCGCCCGGCTTCGCCGATGGAAGTGCCGAGGACGCGCGGTTCCACACGAACAGGTGCATCAGCAGGCGGACCGCGAGCACGATGGCCAGGATGACGACCACCGTTTCCCAGCGCGACTCGAGGACCAGCGAATATTGGGTGATCACCGACTTGTAGGCGACGATCGGAACCAGGATCAGCAGGGTGACGATGGCAGTGCCGATCAGGTCCCTGGCAATTGCGGCGACGTCGTAGCGGCGGCGTGGGTTCTGGGCGAGGTCTTGCGCGGACATGATCAGACCTTCTCCACTTCGGGTTTCCCGAGCAGCCCTTGCGGCAGGAAGATCAGCACGATCGCCAGCACGGTGAAGGCGGCCACGTCCTTGTATTCGACCGTGAAATACGCCGACCACATGGTTTCAATAAGGCCGATGATGAGCCCGCCGAGCATGGCGCCGGGCAGCGATCCGATGCCGCCGAGCACCGCCGCGGTGAACGCCTTGATGCCTGCCAGGAAGCCCACGAAGAAGTCCGTGACGCCGTAATAGAGGAAGAACATCAGCCCGGCGAAGGCGGCGAGCGCCGCACCCATGATGAAGGTGACGGAGATCGTGCGGTCGACGTCGATGCCGAGCAGCGAGGCCATCTTCATGTCCTGTTCGCAGGCGCGCTGGGCCCGGCCGAGGGAGGTCTTCTGGATCAGGATCGTGAAGACCGCCATCAGGATGAGGGTCGACACGATGATCAGAATCTGCATGTTCGTCAACCGGACGATGAATTCGCCCTGTTCCGTTATCCGGGTCATGAGTTCGTAGCCGCCGGTGACGATGGGCTGCACCGGCTTCGGGCGGCCCTCCTGGTTCACGCGGACGAACTCCTGCAGCACGATCGACATGCCGATGGCCGAGATGAGGGGGGCCAGCCGGAACGAACCGCGCAGCGGCTTGTAAGCGAGCCGTTCGATGGTCCAGTTATAGGCCGAGGAAACGACCATGGCGACGAGTGCGACCAGGACCAGGGACAGCAGGATCAGCAGAACCCCGCTGCCCCCCGTGAGACCGATGCCGAGGACCACCAGAAAGGCCGCCACCGAACCCACCATGAACACGTCGCCGTGGGCGAAATTGATCATGCCGATGATGCCGTAGACCATGGTGTAGCCGATGGCGATGAGTCCGTAGATCGACCCCAGGGTCACCCCGTTGATCAGCTGTTGGAGAAAATACTCCATAAGCCCCCCTTTGAATTACGATTTGGCGCGTTTGTTTTGCTGCCCTTGAGTTGTCATAGACAGATCGATTTTCGAACACAAGCGCGGCGCGAAATGTAATCGGTCTTGCATGCCGGCTTGTGTATTATCTCGCATTCTGGGCTTGTGTATTATACTGAACCGATATATATCGCCCCGTCATCTATCGAACCGGCATATATCGGACCGTCATTGACATGAACGTCAGAACACTTTGCCTCGGCGTGCTCTCCACGGGCGAGGCCTCCGGCTACGAAATCAAGAAGGAGATCGAGGAGGGGCTGTTCAGCCACTTCATCGACGCCAGCTTCGGCTCGATCTACCCGGCCCTGACCCAGCTTGCCGGCGAGGGGCTGGTGACCGTTCGCGCCGAGGAGCAGTCCGGCAGGCCGGACAAGAAGGTCTATGCCATCACCGAGAAGGGCCGCGAGGCGCTCGCCCGCTCGATTTCGGTTGTGCCGGCGCGCGACAAGTACAAGTCGGAGTTTCTGTTCCAAATGCTGCTGAAGCAGTACATCACGCCCGCGGTGATGCTGGCGGCGATCGAGAAGCAACTCTCCGATCTGAACGCCGATCTCGCGCGTATCGCCGAGTGCAAGTGCACGGAGCAACCCCATGCCGGGGCGCGCTTCGTGGCGGATTACGGCGAGGCCGTGCTTTCGGCCGCCGTGCGTGTGCTGACGGAAAAGAAGGCCGAGCTCCTGCGCCCCACGATGGCGCCGGCGGCCGAGTGATTTTTGGGAACGAAGAACATGATACGCCGCATCCTCTATCTCCTGCTCGTCACCGTCATATTGGGCGGCCTGGCGGGCGCCATCGCCTTCTATGCCTTCGACTTCAAGCCGAAGATGCTGGCCGAGGTGATCATGGGTGCCCCGCGCCCGGCCGAGACCGTCTCCGCCGAGCCCGCCCGCACCGACAGCTGGCAGCCGCAGATTTCGGGCATCGGCACGCTCACCGCCTTCCAGGGCATCGACATCACGCCCCAGGTGGGAGGCATCGTAACCGAGCTCAATTTCGAGTCTGGCCAGGACGTCAGCAAGGGCGATCTCCTGGTGAAGCTCGACACCGAGACCGAGGAAGCGGACATCCGCTCGATCGAGGCCGAACTCGCCAACAACGCCAGTGAACTGCAGCGGCGCGAGGGCCTCGTGAAGAAGGGCATCGTGGCGATCACGGAACTCGACGCCTTGAAGACGAGGAAGCGCGTCCTGCAGGCAACGCTCGACCGGCGCAAGGCCGAGGTGGCTCAGAAATTCATCTATGCGCCATGGGACGGCCGCGTCGGCCTCAAGGAGATCGCGCTCGGAAGCTACCTGGCGCCGGGCCAGAAGATCGTGTGGCTGCAGAAGATCGATCCGATCTATGTCGACTTCACCGTCACCGAGGCCGATTTCGGCCGCATCGGGCTCGGCCAGAAGGTCACCGCCAGCTTCAACGCCTATCCCGGCGAGAGCTTCACGGGAAAGATCGCCACGACCGATGCCCGCGTGTCCGACACCAGCCGCATGATCACGGTCCGGGCGGAGATCGCCAACCCGGACAAGAAGCTGGTGCCCGGCATGTATGCGAGCGTGCTGGTCGATTCCGGCGAACCGGAGCAGGTCGTCACCGTTCCACAGACGGCCGTGACCTATTCGCTCTATGGCGACAATGTCTTCGTGGTGGTGCCTGCCAGGCAGGCCGATCCCAAGGCGAAGGAGGACGAACTCGCCATCGAGCGCCGCTTCGTCAAGACCGGCCAGGTGCGTGACGGCCGCGTCGCCATCGAGAGCGGCCTGAAGCCCGGCGACCGGGTGGTCACCGCGGGGCACAACAAGATCGACCAGGGCAGCAAGGTCGTGATCGACAACTCGATCGCGCTCAAGCTCCAGGACACGAGCACCATCCAGTAAGGGCCGCGCGATGCATTTCACCGACATCTTCGTGAAGCGGCCCGTCCTTGCGACAGTGGTCAGCCTGCTGATCCTGCTGGCGGGCCTCCAGGCCGTACTCCAACTGCCGATCCGCCAGTTCCCGGAGGTGTCGGACACCAAGATCGAAGTCACCACCGTCTATCCCGGCGCCAACGCAGACCAGATCAAGGGCTTCATCACCACGCCTCTTCAGCAGGCCGTCGCCTCGACCGAGGGTGTGGACATCATCGAGTCGCGCTCCTCGCAGAACGTCTCGACCATCACGCTGAAGCTGAGGCTCGACGCCGACGCCGACCGGGCGCTGGCCGACGTGCTCTCGAAGGTCAACGAGGTGAAGGGCGTCCTCCCCGAAGAGGCGAACGACCCCGTCGTGAAGCGCACCACGGGCGCGGGCTTCGCGCTGATGTACATCAGCTTCAAGTCCGACCAGATGTCGGCGCCGCAGATCTCGGACTATCTCGACCGCGTGGTGAAGCCGAAGCTCCAGGCCATCAACGGCGTCGCTTCCGCCGAGATCCTGGGCGGTTCGACCTTCGCCATGCGCGTCTGGCTCGATCCGGAGAAGATGGCCTCGCTCGGCATCACCCCGCTCGACATCCGCCAAGCGCTGGCCGCCAACAACTTCACCACCGCGGCGGGCGAGGTGAAGGCGGACTTCACGCAACAGAACATCAACGCACAGACCTCGCTCGAAACGCCCGAGCAGTTCGAGAACCTCGTGGTGGCGACGAAGGGCGATACGGTGATTCGCCTCGGCCAGGTGGCGACCGTCGATCTCGGTCCCGAGAACTACAATTCCACCTCCGCCTTCGACGGCCTCAAGGCGGTGTTCATGGGCATCCAGACGACGCCCGACGCCAACCCGCTCACCGTCATCGCCCAGGTGCGCGAAGCCATGCCGGACGTGCAGCGCATGCTGCCCTCGGGCCTCGAGGCCGACATCGCCTATGACGCCACCGAGTTCATCAACGCCTCGATCTGGGAGGTTGGCAAGACGCTGCTCGAGGCGGGCGCGATCGTCATCGTGGTCATCTTCCTGTTCCTCGGCAACATCCGCTCCACCATCATTCCGGTGGTCACCATCCCGCTCTCGCTCATCGGCGTGGCGCTGGTGCTGGTGGCCTTCGGCTACTCGATCAACCTGCTGACGCTGCTCGCGCTCGTGCTGGCGATCGGCCTCGTCGTCGACGACGCGATCGTGGTGGTGGAGAACATCCACCGCCACATCGAGGAGGGCATGCGGCCCTTCGATGCCGCGCTCAAGGGCGCGCGCGAGATCACCGGCCCGGTCATCGCCATGACGATCACGCTCGCCGCGGTCTACGCGCCGATCGGCTTCACTTCGGGCCTCACCGGCGCGCTGTTCCGCGAATTCGCCTTCACGCTGGCGGGTGCGGTCATCGTCTCGGGGATCATCGCTCTCACGCTGTCTCCGATGATGACGTCGAAGATGCTGAAGCCGCACGAGAAACTCTCCTGGTTCGGCCGCCTGGTGGAGCACGTCTTCGGCGGCCTCCAGCGCTTCTACCGTCGCCGGCTCGATGGAACGATCCGCCAGCGCGCCGTCTTCGCCTGGGTGGCGGTGCTGATGATCGTGCTCTCGGGCGTGCTTTACCAGGCGATCAGCCGGCAGCTCGCCCCGGCGGAGGACCAAGGCGTCCTCTTCGCCTTCGTCAACGCGCCGGAGCATACCAACCTCGATTATCTCGGCACCTATACGGATCAGCTGACGGAAACCTTCCTCGCGGTGCCGGAGAAGCAGAACCTTTTCGCAATCAACGGCTTCCCGAACAGCCATTCGGCTTTCATGGGCCTCATCCTGAAGCCGTGGGGCGAGCGCGACCGCTCGGACCTCTCGGTGATGGGCGATCTCCAGCCGAAGTTCAAGGCGGTCTCCGGCGTCAACATATTCGCCACCGCACCCTCCGCCATCCCGGTGGGCGCGGGCGAGCTTCCGATCGAGTTCGTGCTCACCTACCCTGGCGACTACACCAGGCTCGCCGAGGTGCTGGACACGCTGAACACAGAAGCGATGAAGAGCGGGCTCTTCATCTTCACCAACGCCGACCTGCGCTTCCAGACTCCGCAGGTGGAACTCATCGTCGACAAGGACCGCGCCAACCAGCTCGGCGTCACCATGCAGGACGTTGGAGCAACCCTGGCCACGCTGCTCGGCGGCAACAACGTCAACCGCTTCACGGTCGACGGCCGCAGCTACCAGGTGATCCCGCAGGTGCCGCGCACCGAGCGGTCCAGTGTCGACCAGATCCTGAGTTACCGGGTGCGCGCCACTGACGGCCAGATGGTGCCGCTCTCGGCCTTCACCCAGGTGAGCAGGACGGTGCAGCCCAACGGCCTGGCCACCTTCCAGCAGCTCAATTCCGCCATGCTGCAGGGCGTGCCCTTCCCGGGCCGCACAATCGGCGAGGGAATCGAGTTCCTGAAGAACAAGGCCGACGAGATCATGCCGCAAGGCATGGCCTATGACTTCAAGGGCGAGAGCCGGCAGTTCGTGCAGGAAGGCAACACGCTCGCCGTCACCTTCGCCGTGGCGCTGCTGCTGATCTACCTCGTGCTCGCCGCGCAGTTCGAGAGCTTCCGCGACCCGTTCATCATCCTGATCGGCCTTCCCGCCACGGTGTTCGGCGCGCTCATCGTGCTGTTCGTCCTCGGCGAGGTCAACGGCATGCTGCAGAACAATCCGCCGGTGAACCTTGGCTCCGGCACGATCAACATCTACACCCAGATCGGCCTCGTGACGCTGATCGGCCTCATCGCAAAGCACGGCATCCTGATGGTGGAATTCGCCAACAAGCTGCAGGAGACGATGGGCTACGACAAGAACACGGCGATCAAGGAGGCCGCGGCGGTGCGCTTGCGTCCCATCCTGATGACGACGGCGGCCATGGTCATCGGCGTCGTGCCGCTGCTGATCGCCGATGGCGCGGGCGCCAAAAGCCGCTTCGACATCGGCGTCGTGATCGCCGCCGGCATGACCATCGGCACGCTGTTCACGCTGTTCATCACGCCCGCCATCTATTCCTACGTGGCGCGCGACCGCCGCCACATGCACGATCTGGAGAACGCCTCGGACGTGATCGGCCCGCCGGTGGCGGCGCCGGCCAATGATGCTGGTCTGATCCCCAAGGCGGCGGAGTAGGGACTTTGGCGGCGCCGAAACAGGCCACGAGGGCCGACACCGAGGAGCCGACCGCCCGGCTGGCGGTGCTGATCGATGCCGACAACGCGCAGGCCTCCGTCATCGAGGGCATCCTTGCGGAGGTGGCGCGGGTCGGCGAGGCGACGGTGAAGCGGATCTACGGCGACTTCACCTCATCGACCAGTTCGGCGTGGAAGAAGGTGCTGCAGAAGCACGCCATCAAGCCCGTGCAGCAGTTCGCCTACAGCACGGGCAAGAACGCCACCGACAGCACCCTCATCATCGACGCGATGGACCTGCTCTATACCCGCAAGTTCGAGGGCTTCTGCCTGGTCACCAGCGACAGCGACTTCACCGGTCTCGCCACGCGCCTGCGGGAGGAGGGACTGAAGGTGTTCGGGTTCGGAGAACGGAAGACACCGGATGCGTTCCGGAACGCCTGCCACAAGTTCGTCTTCACGGAGGTGCTGCGCCCCACTTCAACGGAAGCGGATGGCGAGTCCCCCGGCGCCAGGAGGAAGGCGGCGCCCGCCAGGGCGGCGGCGGCCGCTCCGGTGCCGAAGGCGAAGATCCCGACGCGCTTCGTGCTGGATGCGCTGGAGCAGTCCTCGGATGAGAACGGATGGGCGAGCCTGGGACGCTTCGGCCAATACCTGAACAAGCTGCAGCCGGACTTCGACCCGCGCGTCTATGGCTACAAGAAACTCTCCGATCTCGTGAAGGCCCATACCGGCCTCTTCGTAACGGAAGAGCGCACGGCGCCCGGCTCTACGGCGAAGACGACCTATCTTCGCGCCAGGCAGGGAGAATAGCGGGAGGGCCATCCCGTCTCAGGTCAGGTTCTCCAGTGCCTTCCGCATGCGCGTCATCGCCTTTTCGATCTCCGCCTCACTGCAGGCGAAGGAGAGCCGGATCGAGCCCGGGGCGCCGAATGCGGTGCCGGGAACCGTCGCCACGCCGTGCTCCTCCAGCAGCCAGTCGCACAGGGTGTCGGCGGTGTCGAGCAGGTGATTTCCTGCTTTTCTTCCGAGCAGTGCCGAGACATCGGGGAAGGCATAGAAGGTGGCGGGAATCTCGCCGATCCTCACGCCCGGAATGGCGCGGAGCCCCTCGAGCACCATGTCGCGTCGCGCCTGGTAGCGGAGACGCATGCGCTCCACCTCGTCGCGGGGCCCCTCGAGCGCGGCGATGGCGGCGCGCTGCACGAACTGGTTGGCGCCGGCCGAAACGGCGCTCTGGATGCGGCCCATGGCCCTGGCGAGCGGCTCGGCCGCCGCGGCATAGCCGAGCCGCCAGCCGGTCATGGCGAAGCCCTTCGAGAAGCCGTTCACGGTGATCGTCCGCTCGCGCATGCCGGGGAGCGACCCGATCGAGACCATCTCGCCACCGAAGATGATGTATTCGTAGATTTCATCCGACAGCACCATGAGGTGAGGATGGCCCTTCACCACGCTCGCCAGCGCTTCGAGTTCTTCCCGGGACCACACCGCGCCCGTCGGGTTTGAAGGCGAGTTCAGGATGACGAGCTTGGTGCTCGGCGTCACCGCCGCGGCGATGCGCGCCGCCGGAACCTTGTAGTCCTCCTCCACGCCGGCATGGAGCACGACGGGCGTTCCGCCCGCGAAGCGCACGAGTATCTCGTAGGATACCCAGAACGGCGCCAGCATCACCACCTCGTCGCCGGGGCCGATGATCGAGAGAATGGCATTGGCGATCGCCTGCTTGGCGCCATTCGCCACGCAGATCTCGTTTGCTCCGAAATCGAGTCCGTTCTCCGCCTTGAGCTTCCTCGAAAGGGCCGAGCGCAGTTCCGGAATGCCCATCACCGGGGAATAATGCGTGAAGCCTGCCTTCATGGCCGCGGTGGCGGCGGCCTGGATGTTCTCCGGCGTGTCGAAATCGGGCTCGCCCACGGTGAGGCTCACCACGTCCATTCCCTTCGCGCGCAGCTCACGCGCGCGTTGCGCCATGCGGATGATCGGGCCTTCGTCGGCGGATTGCGAGCGGGTTACGAGGAGCGCGGCAGGGTCGAACTGTGTCATGGTGGCGGCCTCTATACTTCGGCGCGCTTGCCCGGTCGAGCGCCGAAGGGCATAAGGCGCCGCATGCGAACCCCCCTTTCCGGCATGATTCTCCTGTGCTCCGCCGCGGCACTCCTCGCCGGCTGCAAGTCGGCCTCCAATGTGCGGATCACCCGTGACGGGCCGCAGCAGGAACAGGCGGCGGCGCGCTCCGAGCCGATCTTCTACAACGGCAAGACCTACCGGCTCGATTTCAGCCCACGCGGGCAGGGGGTCTACGACATGGCGGTCTCCGGCATGGGTCCGAAGCAGCAGAAGGATGCGGAAGCCGTGGCCACGTCGTCTCTCGGTTACTTCGCCTGCCCCGATGGCCAGCGCGGCAAGCTCCAGACGGCGCCCGCCTATGCCGACGCCAAGTGGCGCATGCAGGCCAAATGCGGCTGAAGGACTAGTTCTCCGTCACCAGCCGGAAGCCGACGTTGGCGGGCGGCGTTCCCGCGGCACAGCCGCCGCTCGCAGGATCGCGCACGAAGATCGAGAGCACGGACTGGTGCTGTCCCTCCACCTTGTATGCGGGGCAGCGGCCTTCCGGCAGCCCGTCTTTTGCGCAGCTCTCCGTCCATTCCCACACATTTCCCGCGAGATCGGAAATGCCGTTCGGGAGAGACCCGAAACCGCCGCTCGGCCTGAGAACGGCGGAAACCTTCTCCATCGCCCCATAATCCGCCGCCCAAGCGAGACGAGGATCGGTGAAGAGCTTGCGATAGGGCTTTCGCGGCAACTCCGCCGCCATGTGGTTCCATTCCTCCGAACGTGGCAGCCGGTAATCCGGGCCGTCGCCGTCATTGAGCCAGGCGATGTAGACCTCGACGTCGAGCCTGTTCACGCCGGTCATCGGCATGTCCGGCTCTCCCGGGGCGATCTCTCCGGTCAGGTCCTCGCAGGCGCCTGCCTCGGCACAGGCCCGCCAGTCCCGCCGGGTCACCTCGCGCGCCATGACGCCGAGGCTCTGGCCATCCGGCATTTCCATGCGGACGATGGGGAATTCCCGCTCCGGGACACCCGCGGGACCGAGGCCCAGGAGCGCGGCGACGGCGAGGCCCGAAAGCCCCGCCGCCGCCCATTTCAGTCCCGCAAGAGCGAGCACGTGAACCTCCTCAGGTGGTCTGGATCGGGCCCGGCTTCTGGACCTGCACCATCAGGTCGTCGTTCCAGTCGCCCTCCACCACCACATGCGCGGTGGCGCCCAGCAGTACGGCCTCGATGAGGTTATGGTTGACATAGGCATAGACGCCCGGCTGCTGGAACGTATAGGTCATGGCGCCGGCGGAACCGCCGCGGATCAGCCAGGTCTCGAGGTTGGTGTCGGGCTTGTCATTGAAGGAGCCCGCCTCCCAGACCAGGTCGCCGTGGCCGCCGATCAGGTGGGGCCGCGTATCGCGGGTTGCCTGTGCGTGGACGAACAGCACCGTCTCGCCGACCTTCGCCTTCATCGCCCCTTCGCCGGTGAGGGCGCCGACCTTGCCGTTGAACACCTCATGAGTGGGGGTGAGGGTGCGCATCACGTCGAGCGAGTCCGCCATGTCCTCTCCGGCCACCTCGTACTTCTTGTAGGCACCCGTCTCGTCACGCGGGATGTAATAGTCCTGCTCGCCGATGAAGTAGGCGCGGTCATACTTGAACGGCTTGCCCTGGGCATCCTTCAGCCCGTCGCGGGGCAGCACCATCACCGCGCCGCTCATGCCATGCAGCACGTGGTAGGGGATCATCACGTCTCCCGGCGCGCAGTGATAGACGAAGACACCCGGCTTGGTCGCCTTCCAGCGCATCACCACCTGCTCGCCTGGCAGCACCTTGGTGATGGCGCCGCCGCCCAAGGCCCCGGTTGCCGAATGGAAGTCGATGTTGTGCTCCATCATATTGGTGGCGAGGTTCTGGAGGGTCACCTCGACGTAGTCTCCCTCATGCGCCACGATCATCGGCCCGGGCACGCTGCCGCCGAAGGTCAGTGCCCAGATCTCCGTGCCCTCGTCGTCGATCTGCATCTTCTTTTCGATGATGGGCAGCGTCACCTCGATGATGCGCGGGCCGCCGCTCGCCGCCTGCTCATGCTCCGGCATGAAGGGCGGTTCGACGAGGGTCTGCTTCACCCGGGGCAGCTTGGCGATTTCCGCCGCGGTCGCGGCGTTCACCTTCATCTCCGGGGCGTCTTCCTCGCTCGCCGCCCGGGCCAGGCTCGCGCCCGCGAGTGTCGCCATGGAAGCCAGCCCCGTCGCCTTCAGAAATCCTCTCCGGCTTTCGGCGGCCCTGTTGAGGATGTTGGTCATGTTCGTCTCCTGTTGCCAAAATTGTTGTATAGAACATACAACTTTATGGCCGGAGCAAATTGACGAGGATCAATGATCGGGACGATTTATCCGGCGGTGAGGCCCAAGTGGCGGAGCAGCGGCTCCGGCCGGGCGCAAATATCCGCCACCGTATAGCCTTCAAGCACCGTGTAGAAGGCGTCCAGCGCCTCGGCCAGCATGCCCTTCAGCCGGCAGGCGGGGGTGATCACGCAGCGGTTCCGCACAGGGTCGAAGCATTCGGCGAGGGGCTGGTCCTGCTCCCCGAATTTCACGACATCCGAGACGCTGATGCGGTTGGCGGGGCGGGCAAGGGTGAATCCGCCCGCACGCCCTCGATGGGTGACGATGAACCCGGCCCGGCCCAGCTCGTTGATCACCTTGATGAGATGGTTGCGTGAAATGCCGTAGGCTGCGGCGACCTCGTCGATGGTCACCTTGTTGGGATGGCGGAGCGCTGCCTGTATGAGCACGCGCAGGGCGTAGTCGGTGAAGGTGCTGATGCGCATGCCTAAAGATATAGGCTCCGGACAACTTCACGCAACCGGCCATTCGCCGCGGCCGGGGTGCAGGAGAGCGTAGATGGCGTCATCCGCCCAAGCGCCCTTGAACCAAAGGCACTCCCGGAAATGCGCCTCCTTCACGAACCCCGCCTTTTCCAGCACCCGGCAGGACGCCACGTTGCGCGGGTCAACGGAGGCCGAGATACGATGCAGCCCGTAGGCCCTGAAGGCATGGCCGGTGAGCGCCCGCACCGCCTCCGTCGCGAATCCGCGGTTCCAGAAAGGCCGGGCGATCGAGTAACCGATCTCGGCCAGCCGCCGGTCATGCGCGCTGACGTTCAGGCCGCAATCGCCGACGAAGGCGCCCGTTGCCTTCTCCTCCAGGGCGAACTGGAACCAGCCGGGCTCGCCCGGTTCCTGGCCGCTCAGGCCATCGAGGAAACGCACGCCTTCCTCCACCGTGTAGCCATCCCAGGATTGATACCGGGCAACGGCGGGGTCGCTCCGCATCGCCACGAAGGCGGCCAGGTCCCGGCGTTCGAATCGCCTGGCCACGAGCCGGGCGGAGGCGAAGATCATCCGAGGCGCCGGTCCAGCCAGTCGCGGGTGCGGAAATAGCGCCCGATCCACGGCAGGAACCAGGTGTTGCCGGTATAGAGCGGATGGTCCGGGAATTCCGGCCTGTCGAAGGCGCACACACGGTTCGCCTTGCCGGCGATCTTGCGCGCCGTCTGGTGGCCGAGATAGCTCATCATGGCGATGCCGGAGCCGTTGCAGCCCAGAGCGTAATGCATGTTCTTGAACTTGCCCATGTGCGGCATCTCGTCGAGGGTGAAGGCGACGTTGCCGGTCCAGGCATGGGTGACCCTGGCGCCCTTGAGCTGCGGGAAGCGGTCGGTCATGAAGCGGTGGAGGATCGAGGCCGTCTCGACGGGGTCGGTGTGGCCGAACTTGGCGCGGCCGCCGAAGATCAGCCGCTTCCCGTCAGGCGACATGCGGTAATAGGTGAGCACGCGCCTGGTATCGGCGAAGGAGCGGTTCTTCGGGCTGATCGAGGCAGCGAGTTCCCGCGGCAGCTCTTCCGTGGCGATGATGTAGGAGCCGACCGGCACCACGCGGCGCTTCAGGTCCGGCGTCACGTCCCCGGTATAGCCGTTGGTGGCGATCACCACGTCGCCTGCCTCGATCGACCCCCGCGGGGTGTCGATGCGCCAGCCGGTTCCCGTTTCGGTGAGCTTCGTGGCGGGCGTCTGCGAGGCGATGGGGATGCCGCGCTGCCGGCAGAGGTCCAGAAGCCCCTTGAAGAACAGGGCCGGGTGGAGGTGGCCGGCGCGGCCCACCACCATGCCCCCGCGGTAATAGTCCGAGCCGATTTCCTCCCGCTGGCGTTCCGGTGGCACCAGATAGGCCTCGGAGCGCGCCGTGCGGTTCAGCACCTCCACCTTGTGGGCCATGCCTTCGTAATGGCTCTTGCACCAGGCGCCGAGGAAATAGCCGGCCCGCGTCCAGCCGCAGTCGATCTTCTCCCGGGCGATCAACTCCTCCACGTGGCCGAAGGCATCCGCCGCGTCGGTGAGGTAGGGGGCGGCTTCTTCGTCCGAGAGCGCCTTGGCCATGTAGCGCTTGCCGACATTGACCCCGCCCGACACCATCCCGCCGTTGCGGGATGAGCCGCCGAAGCCCGGCTCGTTGGCGTCGAGCACGATGCAGTCCAGCCCCTCGCGGTTCAGTTCCAGCGCCGCGTTGAGCCCGGCATAACCGGCGCCGATGATGACCACCCGTGCCGATTTCGGCAGCGCGGTTTCGGGAAGCGGGGTGGGTTGATAGGCCTCCCACCAGTAGGGGCGGGGCTTGAAGTCCGGGGCAAAGATCGAGGCGTTCATGATGGCCCGCGAGATTGCGCGATCCCCAGGGGCGAGGCAAGCCCGCGCCGGAGCAGGGGTGCCGCCACGCCCCGGCATGTCTCGCCCGCTTGGAGGCGTGCGGATGGATCACCTATAGTCATCAGGAGAAAACTGGGGAAAAGACATGACCGACGGACGGATCGCACTGGTCACGGGCGGGGCACAGGGCCTGGGTTTTGCCGCCGCGAAACGGTTTCTGACCATGGGCTTCGCAGGCGTCCTGCTGCTGGACCGGAACGGCGCCGGGCTGAGGAATGCCGCCGCGCGCCTCGCGGGCTCGGGCCGCGCCGAGACGCTGGAGGGAGACCTCATGGACGTCACGCTTCCCGCCCGGGCTGTCGAGGCCTGCCTCGCGGCCTTCGGGCGGCTCGACGTGCTGGTGAACGCCGCCGGCAACACCGAGCGCTGCGGCCTTGACGATACGACGCCGGAGTCCTTCGAGCGGCTCTTCGGCGTCAACACCCGGGCGCCGCTCTTCATGATGCAGGCAGCGGCGAAGGCGATGCGGCAGCGCAAATCCGGCACCATCATCAACGTGTCCTCGATGCTGGCTCATGGGGGACCGCCGAATCTCACCACATATTCGGGCTCCAAGGCGGCCCTCAACACCATGACGCGCTCGGTGGCGAACTCCGTGAAACGCGAGGGCATCCGCGTATTCGCCGTCAACCTGGGTTGGGTCCATTCCGAGGGCGAGCAGGCGCTGCAGACGGGCTTCCACGGGAGGCCGGAAAACTGGGCCGAGGAGATCGGCCGCCGCATGCCGGCCGGCCGCATGATCGTGCCGGAGGACGTGGCGGGCCTCTTCGAATATCTCGTCTCGCCCTCCGCCGCCATGATGACCGGCGCCATCATCGATTACGAGCAGGTGCCGACCGGCGTCTTCGAGGACCACCCGGCGCTCGCGCCCGAATGAGCGGCACCGGGCGCGCGCCGCTCCTCCTGCTCACGCTATCGATCGCCGCGGTGGGCATCCAGGCGCTCATGCTTTCGCCATTGCTGACCGACATCGCTGCGGGCCTCGGCACGGGGCCGAAGGAGATCGGCTTCGCGGCCTCGGCCTACGGCGTGGGCGTCGCCAGCGCGGCCCTGCTGGCGGCGCCGCAGCTGGGCCGATGGCCGAAGCGTGGCGCGATCCGCATCGCCTTCGTCGTGCTGGCCGGTTCGCTTCTCCTCTGCGCGCTCGCCTGGGACTGGCGCGTGCTGGCGGCAGCCCAGCTCGGAGCCGGTCTCGCCTCTGGCGTGATCATCCCTGCCACCTATGCGCTGACGGGCGACATGGCGCCGCCCGAGCGGCGCTCCCAGGATCTCGGCAAGGTGCTGTTCGGCTGGTCGATCGCCATGGTGGCGGGCGTGCCGCTCGCCGCCGTGCTGTCGGCCTTCCTGGGTTGGCGCGGCACATTCCTCGTGGTGGGGGCGGTGGCTGCCCTCATGGCGATGGGGGGCGCGTTGCTGCCGCGCATCGCCTCGCATGGAGGCCTGGACCGCGTGCGCTATGCCGACGTGCTGCGGCTTCCCGGCGCCTGGGTCGGTTATCTTGCGACATTCGCCTACATGATCTCCTTCTACCAGACCTACACCTTCATCGGCGACCATGTGCGGCAGACGCACGGGGCAGGGGCCTGGCTCGGCGGCACGATCTCGCTCTCCTATGGCCTTGGCTTCGGCGCGGGCGTCGTCTTCGACAAGTGGATCGACCGGAAGGGACCCACAAGAGTGCTGCCCCTCGGCCTGCTGCTCGTCGGCGTCAACTACCTCGTGCTGCCCTTCGCGGCGGAAACCATCGTTACGGTGGCCGCATGGCCCTTCGCCTGGGGCCTCGCCAATCATCTCTGCATGACGGCACTCGTCTCCTACATGAACACCCTCTCCGCCCGCATGCGCGGCACCATCATGGGGCTGTTCTCCTTCACCACCTACCTCTCGCTGGGCACGGCGGGCGCGGTCTATGGCCCGCTCTACCAGTCGCACGGCTTCTTCGCGGTGTCCTTCGCCTCCGCTGCGACGGCGGGTCTGGCGGCGCTCATGGCGTGGCGGAGGGGAAACAAACTGCGCCCTGGCCCTGCCTAGCCCTGGCTGGCCGCCGCCTCGGCGAGGATCCAGTTGCGGAAGGCCTTTGTCATCGGCCGGTCCGCCGTATCGCGCCGCGTGATCAGGTGATAGGCGAACTGCGCCGGGCTCCTGAGCGAAAGCTCGAAGGGTTTCACGAGCCGGCCTGAGGCGAGGTCGTCGCCGACGAGCGTCGAATCGCCGAGCGCCACGCCGTGGCCGTCGATCGCCGCCTGGATCGCCAGCGAGGTCTGGCTGAAGTGCAGGCCGCGGGTGTCGTTGAAGTCCTTCACGCCCGCCGCCAGCATCCACATGCGCCAGTTCGGCCAGACCGCTCCCTGCGCCTCCCAGTCCAGGTGAATGAGGGTGAACTGCAGCAGGTCCCGCGGCTCGCGGAGCGGCTTCGCCCCTTTCAGGAGCTCCGGGCTGCAGACAGGAAACAACGTGTCGTGGAACAGCTTTTCCACCACGAGGCCGGGATAGATGCCCTCGCCGAACCGGATCGCCACGTCGATGTCCTCGCGCTCGAAGTCGAGTGGTTCGGAAGAGACGTCGATCCGCACGTCTGCACCCGGTACCGAGTCGAGGAAGCGGTCGAGGCGTGGCACCAGCCACTTGGCGGCGATGGACGGCGAGGCGGTTACCCGCACCTGGGTGGGGTTCTCGAGCTGGCGGATGCGCTGGAGCGCGCGCGTCAAGCCTTCCAGCGCATCGGCGATGGCGGGCTTCAGGAGCTGGCCCTGGCGGGTGAGCTGCATGTGGCGGCTGGTGCGCTGGAAGAGGGGAACGCCAACGGCCTCCTCGAGCTCCTTGATCTGGTGGCTCACGGCCGCGGGCGTCACGTTCAGTTCATGGGCGGCGCGGGTGAAATTCAGGTGCCGGGCGGAAGCGTCGAACGCCTTCAGGCTCTGCAGTCCGGGAATGTGGCGCAACATGGGCAATCCTCAAAGTTCTTTTGAAGATTAATCTAGAACACTTCGTTTGTGTACCGTTCCGGGGAGGATTATTCTTCAACTCACAGACAACACATTAACAAAAGTTGAAGATCATGTCCCGCCCTGTGACTGCCACCGCCACCTCCGCGTCGAACTGGACCAGCTTCGAGACCGCGATGCGCCTTACGCTGCGGTCGCTCTCCGCCCCGTCCTCCGATCCTTCGGCGTTCGAGGCGATCGAGGGCGAGCAGGCGCGCATCCGCCGCTCCGGGCGCCACTGGCTGCTGGGCTGACCACACCGAGGATTTCTACTCCCCGCCCTGGGCCCCGGCGTTCGCGCCGGGGCATTTTTTCGATTAGGACATCCGCGGGTGTCCGGCCGTCGTGCCGCCGTCGATCTGAAACGCCGCGCCGGTGATGAAGCGCGCGTGGTCCGAGGCGAGATAGAGGATCGCTGTTGCGATCTCTGCCGGTGATGCGATGCGGTTCAGCGGTGCGGAGGCCGCGAGCGCCGCCTCCGTGGCCTCGGGGTCGGCCGAGGCGTCGATCACGTCGCGCCGCACCATGTCGGTGTCGACATAGCCCGGGCAGACGCAGTTCATCCGCACCTCCGGCGCAAGCTCGAGGGCAAGGGAGCGCGTGAGGTTCACCACGCCCCCCTTCGAGGCACAGTAGACGGCAAGCCCCACCTCGCCGATGAGCCCGGCGTCGGAAGCGAGGTTCACGACATTGCCCCTGGAGGAACGGAGATGGGGCAGGGCGGCCTGGCTGCAGAAGAAGGTGCCTTTCAGGTTGGTGTCGAGTGTGGCGTCCCACAGCTCTTCCGTCACGCCTTCGGCGGGCCCGCCCTTGGCGATCCCGGCGCAATTCACCAGCACGTCCAGCCCGCCCAAAGCGGCTACGGCCGTCTCCACCAGCGCACGGCACGCCGCGGCACTCGCCACGTCTCCCGGCGCGGCAACGGCATCGCCACCGAGGGCAGCGAGAGCGTTGCGGGTCGAGTCTTCCGTCCGCCCGTTGACCGCGACGCGCGCTCCCGCTCCGAGGAAGGCCGTCACCGCCGCATGCCCTATGCCGCGCGTGCCGCCCGTCACCAGCACGCGCTTGCCCGAAAAGTCGAAGCTCACTTGCCCTTCCATTGCGGCTTCCGCTTCTCTGCGAAAGCGCGCGCACCCTCGAGCTGGTCCTCGCTCGAATAGAGCACGTCCACCGTCTTGAGCCTGCGCTTCGTCACCATGTCGAAGGCCTGCTGAACGGGAAGATGCGCCGTCTCGCGGGTGATCTCCTTGATGGCCGCGAAGACGAGGGGCGGACCGTCGGCAAGCTGGTCCGCCAGTTCGCGGGCCCGCTCCATCAGCCTGTCGGCGGGAACGATCTCGTTGATGAGGCCCCAGTGCTTGGCCTCCTTCGCGTCCACGCGGCGGCCGGTGAACAGCATCTCCATCGCCACGGCATAGGGAATGCGCCGCGGCAACTTGATCGAGGCCGCATCGGCCACGGTTCCGGAGTTGATCTCGGGCAGCGCGAAGGTGGCGTGCTCCGCCGCGAGGATGATGTCGCAGGAGATCATGATCTCGAAGCCGCCGCCGAAGGCCAACCCGTTCACCGCGCAGATCACCGGCTTGTTGAGTCCGGGAAGCTCCTGGAGGCCACCGAAGCCGCCGACGCCATAGTCGGAGTCCGGCGCTTCTCCTTGCGCCGCCGCCTTCAGGTCCCAACCGGGGCAGAAGAACTTCTCGCCGGTGCCGGTGAGAATCGCGACGCGCAGCTCCGGATCATCCCGGAAGCCGGCAAAGACTTCGCCCATGATGCGGCTCGTCGCGGCATCGATGGCGTTTGCCTTGCCGCGCTCGATCCTGACTTCGAGAACGCGGCCGCGCCGGGCGACGTGGATCGGTCCGGTTGTCGATTCTTGAACACTCATGGGGTCCTCATCCTGATCAGCGCATCGACGGCAACCGCGCCGTCCTTGCATACGAGAAGCGGGTTCACGTCGAGCTCCTCGACGAGGCCGCGATGTGCGGCGGCGAAATCGGCGACGGCCTCGACCGCGCGGATCACCGCCGCCTTGTCTCCCGACTTGCCGCGGAAGCCTTCGACCAGCGTCCACACCTTCAGCGTCCGGAGCGCGCGCTCGATCTCGCTGCGCGTGGTGGGGAGGATCAGCGTGACCGAATCCTTGAGCAACTCCGTCAGGATGCCGCCCGCGCCGACGACCAGTGCCGGCCCGAATTGCGGGTCCGACTTGAGGCCGATGATGAGTTCCGCCACCGCGCCCGTCACCATGCATTCCACGAGAACGTCGGGCGCGAGCCTCGCCATGCGCTTGGCGGCCTCGTCAACCTCGTCCGCGCTCCTAAGGTTGAGCGCCACGCCGCCGGCTTCGGTCTTGTGGGCGATGGCCGCGGAGGAGACCTTGAGTGTCACCGGATAGCCGAGCCTTTCCGCAGCGCCCGCCGCGTCCTCCGCCTTGCAGACGATGCCTTCGGGTATTGCGAGTCCGTGTTTCTTCAGAAGCTGTTTCGCCTCGTGTTCACTCATGACGCGCTCGTCCGAGCCCTTGAGGAGGGGCGGCAGCATCTCGGGCGGCTCCTCGCTGCGCGCCCAGTTGCGGCCAATCGCGGCGGCGGCCTCGAAGGCGGTGAGCGCATCGTCGAGGCCCATCATGGGCGCGACACCGGCTTCGGAGAGTTCGGCGGCGAGCGAGAGCGGCATGCCTTCCGAGAGCGAGGCGACGACCGCCGCGCGCGCGCCCGTGGCCTTTGCCGCCGTCGCCATGGCGCGCGCCGTGGTGGCCCAGCTATCGGGCTTCATCTTGGGGTGTGTGGGCGTGTCGAGGATCACCATGCCGACGTCGAAACCTCCTTTGAGGACCTCGGTGAACGTGGCGGTGAGCTTCTCGGGCTGGCCCCAGATGAAGGTGTGGTAGTCAAGCGGGTTGTCGATGGCCACGTATTCGTTGAGAGTCGCCGCCACGCGGGGCTTCGTCTCGGCGTCGAAGGGCGGGAAGGAGACCTTCTTCTCCAGCGCCATGTCCGCCACGAGCGCGGCCTCACCGCCGGAGCAGGAGAGGGAGACGAGGCGCGAGTCCGCGATGGGCCCCCCATTGTGCAGGAATTTCAGCGTCTCCGCGAAGGCCGAGACGGACTTCATGCGGGCGATGCCGTAGCGCTCGAACAGCGCATCATAGAGCGTGTCCGCTCCGGCGAGCGAGGAGGTGTGGCTCATCGCCACCTTGGCGCCCTGTTCGGAGCGCCCCGTCTTCAGCACCACGATGGGAACCCTGCGCTTGCGCGCCACTGCGGCGGCGCGGGCGAAGCCGGGCACGTCCGGCAGGCCCTCGACATGGAGCCCGATCGCTGAGATGCGTGGGTCGGCGGAGAGAGTTTCCACCATGTCATGCATTCCGACATCCACCTGGTTGCCGATCGAGTAAACGGCGGCCACGGGCAGCCCACGCATCATCATGGTGAAGTTGCAGGCGATGTTGCCGGACTGGGTGATCAGCGCCACGCCGCGCGGTACGGGCTCGAGCCCCGTCTCGTCCGGCCAGAGTGCCGCCCGCGAGAGGGTGTTCACGAAGCCATAGCAGTTGGGGCCCATGAGCGGCATGCCGCTCGCTGCTTCGAGCAGTTGCCGCTGGAGGTCGGTGTTGCCGGTTTCGGCGAAACCCGCCGCATAGATCACCGCACCGCCGCAACCCTTCCGGGCGAGCGTGCGGACCACGGCGATCGTCGGCTCGTTCTTCACCGCGATGAAGGCGGCATCGACGGGCTCCGGAATCTCCTCCGCCGACTTCAGCGTGGGAACGCCAGACAGCTCCTCGCGCTTGGGGTGAACGGCATAGATCGTGCCCGTGAAGCCAAGCTCGCGGGTCCGCCTGATCGCGACGGCGCACTCGTTGCCGCCGACGAAGGCGATGGATTTCGGGTTGAGGAGGCGGGAAAGGTCTTTCATTCCTGTCTCATTCCTCTGGTCACCCGCCCAGCGGCCTGAGCAGCGAGCGGGAGATGATGTGCCGCTGGATCTCGCTCGTGCCCTCCCAGATCCGCTCGACGCGGGCATCGCGCCAGATGCGCTCGAGCGGCAGGTCGGACATCAGCCCCATGCCGCCATGAATCTGGATCGCCTCGTCGGCCACGAAGGCCAGCATCTCGGTGGCCTTGAGCTTGGCCATGGCCATGTCCATGTCGGTCACGGTCTTGTTGTCGAACTTCCAGGCGGCTTCCAGCGTGAGCAGCTCCGCCGCCTTCAGCTCCATCGCCATGTCGGCGAGCTTGAAGGAGACGCCCTGGAACTTGCCGATCTGCTGGCCGAACTGGTGGCGGTCCACCGCCCATTGCTTGGCGTGCTCCAGCGCGCGCTCGGCACGGCCGATGCAGGTGGCCGCCACCTGGAGGCGGGTCGCGCCCAGCCAGTCGTTTGCCACCTCGAAGCCCTTGTGCACCTCGCCCAGGATCTGGCTCCTGTGCACCCGGCAGTCGCTGAATTCGAGGATGCAGTTGTTGTAGCCCCGGTGCGAGACGTTCCTGTAGCCGGGGCGCACGGTGAAACCAGGCGTTCCCATGTCGATCAGGAAGGCGGTGATGAGCTTCTTTTTGCCTCGCGGCGTGTCTTCCTCGCCGGTGGCCGCGAAGAGGATCACGAAGCTCGCCTCGTCGGCATGGCTGATGAAGTGCTTCGTGCCGTTGATGACGAAATGCTCGCCATCCTGCTTGGCGAAGGTCTTCATGCCGCGCACGTCCGATCCCACGCCGGGCTCGGTCATGGCGAGGCAGTCCGACTTCTCGCCGCGCACCGCCGGAAATAGATACTTCTCGCGCTGCTCGCCCTGGCAGGCCATGAGGATGTTGGAGGGCCGCGCCACGCAGGTCCAGTGCAGCGCGTAATTGGCGCGGCCAAGTTCCTTCTCGTAAAGCACCCAGGTCAGCGTATCGAGCCCGGCGCCGCCCACTTCGGCCGGCATGTTGGCGGCATAAAGCCCGGCCTCGATCGCCTTGCTCTTGATCTTGTCGCGGAGTTCGTGGCGGAGCACGCCCGTCTCCTCGATCTCGGCCTCATGCGGATAGAGTTCGTTGACGACGAAATCGCGCGTCGTCTTCACGATCATCTGCTGTTCTTCGGTGAGATTGAAATCCATGCGTGGAACTCACTTGATGTGGAAGACTTCGACATGGCCGTCGATGGCGATGTCCTGTCCGTTGATCATGAAGGCCTGGGGAGAGGCGAGGAACACGGCCAGCGCCGCCACCTCGTCCGGCTCCGTCAGCCGCTCGAGCGACTGGTTGCCGACGATTTCCTTCGCCACCACGTCGAAAGGAACGCCGCGCACATCCGCCTCGCCCTGGATCACGCGGTTGATGCGGTCGCCCCTGACCGAGCCCGGGCAGATGGCGTTGCAGCGCACGTTGTAGGGGCCGAGCTCGACTGCGAGCGACTTGGTGAGGCCGATGACACCCCATTTCGCCGCCGCGTAGGGCGTGCGGTTGCCGAAACCGTGCTGCCCGGCGTTCGACGACATGTTGATGATGATGCCGGATTTCTGCGCCTTCATCACCGGCGCGGCGCGCTTTGCGCACAGGAAGAAGGAGTCGAGGCAGATGTCGAGACATTCGCGCCATTCAGCGAGTTCGACGTTTGCGACGGTCGCCGTCGGGCCCTTGATCCCGGCATTGTTCACCAGCACGTCGAGGCCGCCGAGGTCGTTGAGCGCGTCGTCGAACCATGCGTTGATCTCGCCCTCGCTTCGGACGTTCACCTTGCTCGCCGCGATGTCCGGGAACTCCTCGCGGAAGCGGGCGAGCGCCGCCTCGTTCACGTCGCAGATGTGGACCTTCGCTCCCTCAGAAGCGAAGGCGCGGGCGATCGATTTGCCGATGCCGTCCGCCGCGGCGGTGATCATCACGCGTTGCTGTGCCATAATCTTCCTCCCGGTATGCCGGTTACTTCGCTTCGCGCGCCTTGAGTTCGCGATCGAGCACAAGACCGGCGCCGATCTGGTGCTTCTGGAACAGTTTCATCATGTCCACCAGCACGGCGTTGCGCTTGGCCTCGATCTCGGCGACCGAGCGCCCGCCCGCCTGTTCCTCGCAGCCCTCGACGAGGCGCCTCTCCAGCGTCTCGTTCCACTTGGGGAACTTGAGGTCTGTCCAGTCGAGCTCGAGTGTCGGGTCGAACTGCTTGATGAAGTCGCGCATGCCGCCGGGGCCGCCGGCCAGGTGATAGGTGAGGAAGGAGCCCATGAAGGCCCAGCGCATGCCGGCGGAATAGACGATGGAGTCGTCGATGTCGCCCGTCGTGCCGATGTCCTTGTTGAGGATGTGCAGCGCCTCGCGCCACAGGGCCTCCTGCAGGCGGTCGCAGATATAGCCCATGATCTCCTTCTTGAGGCGCAGCACATGCATGCCGATTGCCTCGAAGTAGCGGGCCGCGCGGTCCATCGCCTCCGTGGAGGTCTTCTCGCCGGGAACGAGCTCGACGAGCGGGAGCAGATAGACCGGGTTGAACGGATGCCCGATCACCACGCGCTCCGGGTGCTTGCATTCGCTCTGCAGGTTGGTGGGCAGGAAGCCCGAGGAGGAGGACGAGATCACCACGTCGGGCGCGGCGATCGCATCGATGTCGCGGAACAGCCTGATCTTCAGCTCCTCGCGCTCGGGCGCAGCCTCGTGGATGAAGTCGGCCTTCGAGGCCATCTCCTTCAGGTCGGTGGTGAAGGTGAGCTTGCCCTGCCGCTCTGGCTTCCCGAGCAGCGCCTCGAGCGACGGCCATGCCGTGGCGATCTGGGCCCTGAGCTTCGCTTCCGCCGCCGGCGAGACGTCATAGGCGATGACGTCGTAGCCGCGGAACATGAGCCGCGCTGCCCAGCCCGCGCCGATCAGTCCGGTGCCGGCGATGCCGACGGTCTTGATCTCCCGCGCCATGTCAGTTCTTCCTCGGGGCGAGCTTCAGGATTTCGCGGCCCTCGTCGGGGGAGGCCACCTTGGTGCCGAGGAGCTCGATGATCTTCACCGCCTTCTCGACCAGCGTGCCGTTCGAGGCATGCACACCGCGCTCCAGCCAGAGATTGTCCTCGAGGCCGACGCGCACGTGGCCGCCGAGCAGCACGGCCTGCGCCACGGCGGGGAATTCATTGCGGCCGATGCCGAAAGCGGCCCAGATCGCGTCCTTCGGCAGCTGCGCCTTCTGGTAGGCCATGGTCTCCGAATCGTAGGGCGCGCCCCACGGGATGCCGAGGCAGAGCTGGAACAGCGGCGGGCCGTCGATCAGCCCTTCCGCGCAGAGCTGCTTGGCGAACCAGAGGTTCCCGGAATCGAAGATCTCCATCTCGGGCTTCACGCCGTAGGACTTGATGAGCTTGGCCTGCTCGCGGAGCTGGGCGGGTGTCTGCACCACGATCGAGTTGCCGTCGCCGAAATTTAGCGTGCCGCAGTCGAGCGTGCAGATCTCGGGGCGCAGCTCCTTCACATGGACGAGGCGCTCTTCCGGCCCCACGCAATCGGTGCCCGGGCCGAACTCCAGCGGTTTCGCGCCGGAGCCGACTTCGACGTCGCCGCCCATGCCTGCGGTGAGGTTGATGATCACCTCCTTGTTCCGGGCGCGGATGCGCTCCATCACTTCGGCGTAATATTCGACCTTGCGGGAACCCTTGCCCGTCGAAGGCTCGCGAACGTGGCAGTGGACGACGGTGGCGCCAGCGCTGGCGGCCTCGAGCGCCGAATTGGCGATCTGCTCCGGCGTCACCGGAATGGCCGGGTGCTTGCCGACGGTGTCGCCCGCGCCGGTGACCGCGCAGGTGATGATGACTTTGGGCTGCATGGGAATCCTCCTGTCTCTCGGCGGCGGAGACTAGGCCCGTGCCAATTTCCGGATTTGACTTTTTACGCCATAAGCTTTTCTTTTCCCGCCATGGCCCGATATGACGTTGCGTTCCTGCTCGTTCCCCGGTTCTCGATGATCGCGCTCTATGGCGCGCTCGAGCCCCTGCGCGTCGCTAACCGCTTCGCGGGGGCGGAAACCTTCTCCTGGCGCTTCGTCTCGGCAGACGGGTTTCCGGTGGCGGCCTCGAACGGCATCCCGGTCTCGGTCTCGGGCGGCCTCGCAGATATCGGCAAGCCGGACATGGCGGTGATCTCGGCTAGCTACGAGCCCGAGAAGGGCATCACCAGGCCCATGCTCTCCGCGCTGAAGGCGCTGGCCCGCAAGCGCGTTCTGCTGGCGGCGATCGACACCGGCCCCTTCCTGCTGGCCGAGGCGGGCCTCCTCGACGACTACCGCGCCACCTGCCACTGGGAGAGCCTCCCCGGTTTCCGCGAGAGCTATCCGAAGGTACAGGCCGAGCAGTCCCTCTATGTCACCGACCGCGACCGGATGACCTGTGCGGGCGGCGCGGCGGCGATCGACATGATGCTGGACTGGATCGGCAGGCTGCTCGGCAAGCCGCTCGCCGTGCTGGTGGCCGATCAGCTGGTGCATTTCCGCTCGCTGGAGCAGCCCGCCCAGGCCCGGCTTCCCGCGGCCGCGCGCTACGGCACCACGGATTCGCGCCTCCTCAGGATCATCACCGCCATGGAAGAGCAGGGGGAAGACCCGCTCGATGCCGAAGCGCTCGCCACCGTGGCAGGCATCTCCGTGCGGCAGATGGAGCGCCTCTTCGCCGAGAAGCTCGGCGAGCGGCCGATGGGTTTCTACCTGAAGCTCCGGCTCGAGAAGGCCGAACGCCTAATTACCTATTCAGGAATGAGCATGCGCGAGATCGCGGTGGCCTGCGGCTTCTCCTCGTTGCCGCTCTTCTCGCGGAGCTTCCGGGCCCGTTATGGCAGGCCGCCCTCAGCCCTCCGGGCCCTCAGGGCGGAATGATGTTCGGCGAATTCACTCTTGCTTGCCTTCTTCCCGTCACCCCGCCGCAAGCCGCGGTCCAGCGTTGGGCGCTCGCTGTGTGACACGTGAGCTGGATTCCGGCCTTCGCCGGAATGACAGCATGAAGAGGCAGCATCATTCCGAGCTAGCCCCCCGCCTGCCATTGTCGGATGGCGTCGAGCGGCCAGACCAGCATCACCATTGATCAGCCATGTCCCGTCCGGCTGGCGTTCCATGGTGTAGATCGCCTCGTAGGAAAGCCCGTCGGGGCCCACGAGGCTCACCCGCTGGGTGGGGCGTCCGGAGGCGCCGAACGTGGCATCTCCGAAGCGGAATGACTGAGGCCGGTAGACCGGCATGTAGCCGTTCCGCACCATTTTCATGAAGAGTTCGGGATCCGGGAAGATCCGCTTGATCGAGGGCGCTGCGAAAGCATAGGCGCGCGGGCCGTCATCCGCGCGGAACGCCTCGATCTGGCCGGTGATGACCTCCGCGAAGGCCGCCTTGTCCTGTGGGCTCAGGGTGTCGGCGCGGGCGGGCGGGGCGAGAAGCAGCACGAGGGCTAAGAGGCTCACGATCACATGCATTCCAACCTCCCTTTATGGCTCATAATTCGGCACATACGCCACAGCTGTTGCACCGGTTCTCCGTGTGCGCTGCAGCAATTCGACTCCACAACCTTATTTGTCCTCCGGAGCGGCCCTCCCGCCCTTGACGATCCACGAAACGCGGTTGAGTATGCGCGCGGCAATCACGGAATTCCCCAGCCGGGACAACCGCCAGTCACAGAGCGATTGAGAGCGGACCGGCCTGCGGGAGGCCAATTTGGGAGGACCCTATGCCTGCAATCTCCATGAAGGTGAACGGACAGGCCGTGTGCGGAGAGGTCGAAGGCCGCACGCTGCTCGTCGAGTTCCTGCGCGACAAGCTCGGCCTTACCGGCACTCACGTCGGCTGCGACACCAGCCAGTGCGGCGCCTGCGTCGTCCACGTGGACGGCAAGGCGGTGAAGGCCTGCACGGCGCTTGCCATCGCCCATGACGGGGCGGAGGTGACCACCATCGAGGGCCTGGCGCAGAACGGCGCGCTGCACCCGATGCAGGAGGCCTTCCGCGAGCATCACGGCCTGCAGTGCGGCTTCTGCACGCCGGGCATGATCATGGCGGCGGTGGACATCGTCAACCGCCTTGGCAAGTCGCTGGACGAGAACACGATCCGCCACGAGCTCGAGGGCAACATCTGCCGCTGCACGGGCTATCACAACATCGTCGCCGCCGTGAAGGCCGGCGCGGCCAACATGTGATTGGGAGAACGATCAGATGGACAACGGAACCGGAATCGGCGCCCGCGTGAAGCGCAAGGAAGACCAGCGCTTCATCACCGGCAAGGGCAACTACACCGACGACATCAACCTGCCGCGCCAGACTTACGCCTATTTCGTGCGGAGCCCCCACGCCCATGCGGCGATCAGGTCGATTGATGCGTCCAAAGCGAAGAAGATGCCCGGCGTCGTCGGGATCTTCACCGGGGATGACGTGGCGGCCGACAAGATCGGCGGCCTCATCTGCGGCTGGATGATCCATTCGAAGGACGGCTCTCCCATGAAGGCGGGCCCGCACCCGATCCTTGCCCAGGGCAAGGTGCGCTACGTGGGCGATCACGTCGCCGTCGTCGTCGCCGAGACGAGGGAGCAGGCAAAGGCGGCCGCCGCCGCGGTCGAGGTCTCCTATGACGTGCTGGCGCATGTGGTGGACGTGGCCGAGGCCATGGGCCACAAGGCGCAGATCCACGATGCAGCGCCCGACAACCGTGTCTTCAACTGGTCGCTGGGCGATGAGGCGGCAACCGATGCCGCTTTCAAGCGCGCCGCGCACGTCACGAAGATCGACCTCGTCAACAACCGGCTGATCCCCAATGCCATGGAGCCCCGCGCCGCGATCGGCTCCTATGATACGGGGCAGGACCACTACACGCTCTACACGACCAGCCAGAACCCGCATGTGGCCCGCCTGGTGATCTCCGCCTTCCACGGTTTGGCGCCCGAGCACAAGCTCCGCGTCATCGCGCCGGACGTGGGCGGCGGCTTCGGCTCCAAGATCTTCATCTATGCCGAGGAAGTGGTCTGCGTCTGGGCCTCGAAGAAGATCGGCGGCCGCCCCATCAAGTGGACGGCGGAACGCACCGAGAGCTTCCTCGCCGACGCCCATGGCCGTGACCACGTCACCCATGCCGAGCTCGCCACCGATGCCGATGGCAAGATCATCGGCTTCAAGGTCCACACCAAGGCGGCGATGGGCGCCTATCTCTCGACCTTCGCCTCCTGCGTGCCCACCTATCTCTACGCCACGCTGCTGTCGGGCCAGTACGCGATCCCGAACATCTATGCCGAGGTGGATGCGATCTACACCAACACCGCCCCGGTCGATGCCTATCGCGGCGCCGGCCGTCCGGAAGCAACCTACGTTGTCGAGCGTATCGTCGAGACGGCGGCGCGCGAGCTGAAGATGGACCCGGCCGAATTCCGCCGGAAGAACTTCGTCACTGAGTTCCCGCACCAGACCCCCGTCATCATGTGCTATGACGCCGGCGACTACGCCGCCGCCCTGGACAAGGCCCTTGAGATCGCCGACGTCAAGGGGTTCGCGGCCCGCAAGGCGGAGGCGGCGAAGAAGGGCAGGATGAGGGGCCTTGGCTACTCGGCCTATATCGAGGCCTGCGGCATCGCGCCCTCGGCGGCCATCGGCTCGCTGGGTGCCGGCGTCGGCCTCTGGGAATCGGCGGAGGTCCGCGTCAACCCCGTCGGCACGGTGGAGATCCTCACCGGTTCCCACAGCCACGGCCAGGGCCACGAGACGACCTTCGCGCAGCTCGTCTCCGACCGTCTGGGCATCGACATCAACAACGTGTCGATCGTCCATGGCGATACCGACAAGGTGCAATTCGGCATGGGCACCTACGGCTCGCGCTCGGGTGCCGTGGGCATGACGGCCATCTCCAAGGCGCTCGACAAGATCGAAGCCAAGGCCAAGCGGGTGGCCGCCGCCGTGATGGAAGCCTCGGCGGACGACGTCGAGTTCAAGAACGGCACCTTCACGGTCAAGGGCACGGACAAGAAGATGGCCTTCGGCGAAGTGGCGCTCTCGGCCTATGTGGCCCACAAGTTCAACTCCGCCGAGATCGAGCCGGGCCTCAAGGAATCGGCCTTCCACGATCCTTCGAACTTCGTGTTCCCGGCGGGCGTGCACGTGGCCGAGGTCGAGATCGATCCCGACACCGGTGTCACCGACGTGGTGAACTACACCGCGGTCGACGACTTCGGCAACGTCATCAACCCGATGATCGTCGAGGGCCAGGTCCATGGCGGCATCACCCAGGGCATAGGCCAGGCGCTTACCGAGGGCTGCGTCTATGACAAGGAGTCTGGCCAGCTGCTGACCGGCTCCTACATGGACTACCAGATGCCGCGGGCGGCGAACGTGCCCTCCTTCAAGCTCGGCTTCACCTGCACCCCGTGCCCGTCGAACCCGCTCGGCATGAAGGGTTGCGGCGAGGCGGGCGCCATCGCCTCTCCCGCCGCCGTGATGAACGCGGTGACGGATGCGCTCGGCGTCAGGGACGTGCCGATGCCGGCCACGCCGCATGTGGTCTGGAGGACGTTGCAGCCCATGAAGAAGGCTGCGGAATAAGGCTGGAGGACGAGACAATGGAAAACTTCAACTACCATCGCCCCGCCTCCGTCGAGGATGCGGTGAAGGCCATGAAGGGCGCTTCCGACGGCAAGTTCATGTCGGGCGGCCAGACGCTGATCCCCGCGATGAAGCAGGGCCTCGCCTCGCCCTCCGACATCGTCGACCTGGGAAGCCTCCGCAACAGCGGCATCAGCGTGGGCGCCACGGTGGTCGTCAAGGCGGGCACCACCCATGCCGAGGTGGCCGGCAACGCGGACCTGAAGAGGGCCATTCCGGGGCTCGCGGCGCTCGCCGGCGGCATCGGTGACCCGCACGTGCGCCACAAGGGCACGATCGGGGGTTCGATCGCCAACAACGACCCGGCCGCGGATTATCCCTCTGCCTGCCTTGGCCTCGGCGCCACCATCCACACCTCCAGCCGCAAGATTCCGGCGGACCAGTTCTTCACCGGCATGTTCTCGACCGCGCTCCAGGAGGGCGAGGTGGTGACGGCGGTGGAGTTCCCGATCCCGAAGAAATGCGGCTACGCCAAGTTCCCGAACCCCGCCTCGCTCTATGCCATGGTCGGCGTCTTCGCCGCCCAGCTGGCCGATGGCTCGGCCCGCGTCGCGGTGACGGGGGCAGGGGCCGGCGTGTTCCGCGTCTCCGCCATGGAGGCGGCCCTGGCGAAGGATTTCTCCGCCGCGGCCCTCAATGGCATCGCGGTTCCGGCGAAGGACCTCAACAGCGACCTCCACGCCTCGGCCGAATACCGCGCCCATTTGATCACGGTCATGGCGAAGCGGGCCGTGGAGAAGGCGAAGTAGGATCGACGATCGCGAGAAGAAGGCCCGCGCATCCGCCGCGGGCCTTTTTTCTTTCAGCCGGGTAAAGCGAATGACCAAAAACCTGCCGCAAACCATTGACGAAACGGTGAAACTTCTCCGTTCCACCGGCTACATCGCCGGGCGTGACCTGGCCACCGTCGCCTTCCTCGCCCTGAGGATGGGCCGGCCCCTGTTCCTGGAGGGCGAGGCGGGTGTGGGCAAGACGGAGATCGCCAAGGTTCTGGCGGATACGCTGGGCCGCAAGCTGATCCGCCTGCAGTGCTACGAGGGGCTCGACGTCAACTCCGCCGTCTATGAGTGGAACTATTCCGCCCAGATGATCGAGATCCGCCTGGCGGAGGCCTCCGGTGAGCTCGACCGCGAGCGGCTGGGGCAGGACATCTTCGCCGAGCGCTTCCTCATCAGGCGCGCGCTGCTCCAGTCCCTTGACGCGCCGAAAGGCGAGGCGCCGGTGCTGCTGATCGACGAGCTCGACCGCACGGACGAGGCCTTCGAGGCCTTCCTCCTCGAGGTCCTGTCGGATTTCCAGGTGACCATCCCCGAACTCGGCACCATCCGCGCGGAGGAGCCGCCCATCGTCATCATCACCTCGAACCGCACGCGCGAGGTGCATGACGCGCTGAAGCGCCGCTGCCTCTATCACTGGGTGGGTTATCCGGATGCCAAGCGGGAGCTGGAAATCGTCAAGGCCCGCCGCCCGCAAGCTTCCGAGGCGCTGGCGAAAGAGGTCGTGCTCTTCGTCCAGTCGCTTCGCGGCGGCGATCTCTACAAGGCCCCTGGCGTCGCCGAGACGCTCGACTGGGTGACGGCGCTGCACGAGCTCGACGCCATGTCGCTGGACCCGCAGACGGTGAATGATACCCTCGGCGTGCTGCTCAAATACCAGGACGACATCAGCCGCATGCAGGGCACCGAGGCCAAGCGCATCCTCGACCAGATCAAGGATGAAATACGGGCAATGTCCCATACATAGAGGGCGATGCAGAACCCCTTCGCCAGCCCCGCCAACCAGAACCAGCGCCCCCTCTCCGGCAGGCTGGCCGAGAACATCATGCATTTCGCGCGCGTGCTCCGGGAGGCGGGAATCCCCGTGGGGCCGGGTGCCGTGCTGGACGCGCTCGATGCCGCCATGTCGGGCTCGCTCAGGACGCGCGACGATTTCTACTGGACGCTCCACGCCGTCTTCGTGAAGCGGCGCGACCAGCGCGAGCTCTTCGACCAGGCGTTCCACGTCTTCTGGAAGAAGCCCAAGATGCTGGAGCAGCTGATGCAGCTGTTCTTTCACCAGATCGCGCGCGACGTGGGCGAGAAGGCGAAGCAGGCGGGCTTCCGCCGCCTTGCCGAGGCCATGTTCGACAGCCAGGAAAGCCAAAGCCGCCAGCGCGAGAGAAAGGATGATATCGAGGTCGACGCCAGCTTCACGGCCTCCGCGGATGAGGTGCTGCGCCGCAAGGACTTCGAGCAGATGACGGTGGCCGAGCAGGCCCAGGCCAAGCAGGCCATCGCCCGCCTCAGGCTGCACCGCACGGAAGCGATGACGCGGCGCTGGCAGAAGGCGCTGAAGGGCCCGGCGATCGACATGCGCCGCACCCTCAAGGGCTCGCTGCGGGCAGGGGGCCACTACATCGATCTCGAGCGTCGCGAGAAGCAGTGGCACGAGCCGCCGCTCGTCGTGCTCTGCGACATCTCGGGCTCCTGCTCCAGCTATTCCCGCATGTTCCTGCACTTCCTCCACGCGCTCACCAACGACAGGGACCGCGTCACCGTCTTTCTTTTCGGCACGCGGCTGACCAACGTCACGCGCGAACTGAAGCGCCGCGACATCGACGAGGCCATGGCGAAGGTCTCGGGCGCGGTGAAGGACTGGTCGGGCGGCACGCGCATCGGCACCTCGCTGAGGGAGTTCAATTACAGATGGGCCCGCCGAGTCCTCACCCAGGGGGCGCATGTTCTGATCATGACGGACGGCCTCGATCGCGAAGACACCGGCCTTCTCGAACACGAGATGGAGCGGCTGCGGCGGCAGTCCAAGCGCATCGTCTGGCTCAACCCGCTTCTGCGTTTCGAGGGCTTCAAGGCGCTGGCCGGCGGCATCCGCGCCATGATGCCCCATGTGGACGAGTTCCGTCCGGTGCACTCCCTCGACAGCCTGCGCGATCTTGCCGCTGCCCTTGCAGGTGCGCCGGGGCCGGAGCATGATCCGAAGAGGTGGTTGAGGCAGGGGTTGCACTGAGGCTCAGGGCATTCCTGGGAACATTGAGGAGCACATCATGGCTGCATCCGATCACACGATACTCCAGCAGGCGGCGGACTGGCTGAGGGAGGGCCGCAAGGTGGCGCTTGCCACGGTGGTGGAAACCTGGGGCTCGGCCCCGCAGCCGATCGGCAGCCAGCTGGTAATCGACGAGGAAGGAAGTTTCATCGGCTCCGTCTCCGGCGGCTGCGTCGAAGGCGCCGTCGTGACCGAGGCGCTGGACATCATCGCCTCTGGAAAGGCGAAGCTCCTCCAGTTCGGCGTGGCGGACGAGACCGCCTGGAAGGTGGGCCTCGCCTGCGGCGGCCGCATCGGCGTCTATGTGGAGCCCATCCATTGAAGCGTGAGATTCTCGAGAGGCTCCTCGCCGCCCGCACCGGGCGCGAGGCCGTTGCCCTCGTCACCGATCTCGCCACCGGCGAACAGCGCCTCGTGCCGCGGAAGAATGCCGCGAATGATCCGCTGGCGGAGCAACTCGACGAGGCCTTCCGCTTCGATCAGTCCGGCAGTCATGACGGCCAGTTCATCAACATCCATAACCCGCCCCTGCGTCTCGTCGTCATCGGCGCCGTCCACATCGCGCAGAGCGTCATCCCCATCGCGCAGCAGCTCGGCTATGACGTCACCGTGATCGACCCGCGCGGCGCCTTCGCCACCGGCGCGCGCTTCCCCGGCGTGGCGCTCCACGCCGACTGGCCCGACGAGGTGATCCCGCAGATCGGCCTGGACCCGAGAACGGCACTCCTCGCCCTGACGCATGACCCGAAGATCGACGATCCGGCGCTCCAGGCCGCGCTGAACTCGGACGTCTTCTACATCGGCGCCCTCGGCTCGAAGAAGACGCAAGCCTCGCGCGCCCAGCGCCTGAGGGAAGCGGGCTTCACGGACCAGCAGCTCGCCCGCATCCACGGCCCCATCGGCCTCGCCATCGGCGCCAAGGGCGCGCCCGAGATCGCGGTATCGATCATGGCCGAGGTCACCCGCGCGCTGCGCCTCGGGGAGTGACATGATCTTCGGGGAAATGCCTCTCGCCGGGGCCGAGGGCGCCATTCTCGCTCACGCGGTGAAGCACCAGGCCGGCATGTTCAAGAAGGGGCGCGTCCTCACCGCGGACGACATCGCCCTCCTGAAATCGGCCGGCGTCGCCACCGTCTTTGCCGCGAGACTGGGAGCTGACGACGTGCCGGAAGACGAGGCCGCCGCGGCCGTCGCCCGTCTCGTCGGCGCGGAGGGAACACTGGCCCAGGCGCCCTTCACCGGCCGGGCCAATCTTCACGCTGCAACGCGCGGCCTCGCCATCGTGGACGTGGAGCGCGTCCGGGCGCTGAACCGGCTGCACGAGAGCCTTACGCTCGCCACCGTCCAGCCCTTCGCCATCGTCGAGGAGCGCGAGATGGTGGCCACCGTGAAGGTCATCCCCTTCGCCGTGCCACGTCCGGTGCTGGAGAAGGCCCTCGCCATCATCGGCGATGCGCCGCTCCTGCGCGTGGAGGCCTTCCGCGACAAGCGCGTCGGGCTCGCCATCACCCGGCTGCCGCAGACGAAGCCCTCGATCATCGCCAAGTCGGAGGATGCGATCCGCGAGCGCGTGACGGGCCTCGGCGGCGAACTCTCCGCCGTCCGCATCGTGCCGCACGAGATCGCCGCCGTCACCGCGGCAATCGCCGATCTGATGGCGCAGGGCTGCGATCCCGTCCTCGTCTTCGGCGCCTCGGCCATCGTCGACAGGGGCGACGTCATTCCCATGGCGCTCGTCAAGGCGGGGGGGCGCGTCCTCCATCTCGGCATGCCGGTCGACCCTGGCAACCTCATGATGTTCGGCTCGCTCGATGACGTGCCGGTGATTGGCGTTCCCTCCTGCGCGCGCTCGCCCAAGCTCAACGGCTTCGACTGGGTGCTGGCCCGCGTCATGGCCGGCGTGCCCGTCACCCCGCAGGACATCATGGACATGGGGGCAGGGGGCCTCCTGGCCGAAATCCCGTCGCGCCCCACCCCGCGCGAGGGGAAGCCCAAGCCGCAGCGGGCGCCGCGCGTGGCGGCCATCGTGCTCGCCGCCGGGCAATCCTCGCGCATGGGCGTGAACAAGCTTCTCGCCGATTTCCGCGGCCAGCCGATGATCCGCCGCACCGTTGCCGCCATGCGCCAGGCGGCGGATTTGACGGTCGTGGTGACGGGCAGGGATGAGGAGGAGATCGCAGCGGCTCTCGAGGGCTTGCCCGTCGGCTTCGTCCACAACCCGGATTTCGCGGAAGGCCTCTCCACGTCCCTCCGCGCCGGCATCGCGGCGCTGCCGCCCGATACCGATGCCGCGGTGATCGCCCTGGGCGACATGCCGCTGGTGACGCCCGAGGAGGTGCGCCGCCTCATCGCCGCTTACAGCCCCGCCGAGCACCGCTCCATCTGCGTACCCGTCCACCGGGGGCGCCGCGGCAACCCCGTGCTGTGGGGCCGCCAGCACTTCGAGGCGCTGAAGGCCCTCGAGGGCGATACCGGCGCCCGCGTTCTGTTCGAGGCTCTGGCGGAAGAGATCGTCGAAGTGGCGGTGCCGGAGGATGCAGTGCTGAAGGACGCCGACACGCCGGAGGCGCTGGCAGCGCTGAGGAGCGGGTGAGGGCCGCTCCTGACGCGTGCCGTCTTCAGATCAGCCCGTTCGAGCGAAAGCTGAAATGGCCCTTCCGTCCCACGATCACGTGATCGTGGACGGTCAAACCCAGCCGCTGCCCCGCATCGACGATCTTCTTCGTCATCTCGATGTCGGCAAGCGAAGGCGTCGGGTCGCCCGAGGGATGGTTGTGCACCAGCACCAGCGCCGAGGCCGCGAGCTCCAGCGCCCGCTTGATCACCTCGCGCGGATAGACGGGGGTATGGTCCACCGTGCCTTCCTGCTGCACTTCGTCCGCGATCACCTGGTTCTTCTTGTCGAGAAACAAGATGCGCACCTGCTCGATGTCGCTGAAGGCCATGGCGGCGCGCACATAGTCCAGAATGGCGTTCCAGGTGTTCAGCACCGGCCGGTTGATCACCTGGCCGCGCATCAGCCGCATCGCCGCTGCGTGCACGATCTTGATCTCGGTCGCCACCGCTTCGCCCACGCCGCGCACCTCCATCAGGCGCTCGGGTTCGGCGCTCAGCACTTCCGCGAAGGTGCCGAAACGGGCCAGCAGCTGCTTGGCCAGCGGTTTGGTGTCGCCCCGCTTGATGGCGCGGAACAGCACCATCTCGAGAAGCTCGTAGTCGGGCATCGCTTCGGCGCCCGAGTCGCGGAAACGTTCTTTCAGCCTTTCGCGGTGACCGAGGAAATGCGGCAGCGGCTTGTCGCCCGCATCCTCGAAGCCCGCCATCGGCTCAGACCTTGTAAGGCGGGTGGTGCAGGCCCTTGGGCGAGAGGGTGAAGATCTCCACCCCCGTCTCGGTCACGCCCACCGTATGCTCGAACTGCGCGGAGAGCGATCGGTCGCGCGTCACCGCCGTCCAGCCGTCGCCCAGGATCTTCACGTGCGGCCGGCCGAGATTGATCATGGGCTCGATGGTGAAGAACATGCCGGGCTTCAGCTCCACGCCCTCACCGGGCCTCCCGTAATGCAGAACGTTGGGATGGTCGTGGAACACGCGACCCAATCCGTGGCCGCAGAAATCGCGCACCACGGAGCAGCGCTCCGCCTCGGCATGGGTCTGGATGGCGTGGCCGATGTCGCCCAGGTGCGCCCCGGGCCGCACCGCGGCGATGCCGCGCATCAGGCATTCATAGGTTACTTCGACGAGACGCTCGGCCTTCCGGCTCACCTCGCCCACATTGTACATGCGGCTCGAATCGCCGTGCCAGCCGTCGACGATCAGCGTCACGTCGATGTTGACGATGTCCCCCTCGCGCAGCGGCTTGTCGTTGGGGATGCCATGACAGACGACGTGGTTGATCGAGGTGCAGATCGACTTCGGATATCCGCGGTAGTTGTAGGGTGCGGGCACCGCCTTGTGGTCGCGGGCGAATTCCACGATCACCCGGTCGAGTTCCTCCGTCGTCACGCCCGGCTTCACAAGTGGAACGAGCAGGTCGAGCGCCTCCGCCGTCAGCCGCCCGGCCTTGCGCATGCCCTCGAAATCGGCGGCGCCGTGCAGCTTGATGCGGTTGGTACGATGGGAGGATGCGTCGTCGGCGGCGGCGTAAGTCATTGAAGGGCTACCCAGAACCGGGATCGCCCGGCAAGCTGTGAGTGTCTCGTTCGGCAAGTTTACAGGATCGGGCGAAAGCCTCAACAGGCGCTTTCCCATGTGATCCCCGCTGCACATAGTGCCCCGGAGGTGCCGCCGCAAGGGTGCGGGCCTGTGCGATTGACACTCAGCCCCGCCGCTGGCACAGCCCGCCACGAACATGGGCTTGCACAGATGACCACCGCTCAACTCACCGCCGCCGTCCTGTTGATCGGGGACGAGATCCTCTCCGGCCGCACCAAGGACAAGAACCTCGGCTTCATCGCCGACTATCTCACCGCCATGGGCATCGATCTCAAGGAGGCCCGCGTCGTCTCCGACCAGGAGGAGGAAATCGTCACCGCGCTCAACGCGCTCCGCCGCCGCTATACCTATGTCTTCACCACCGGCGGAATTGGCCCCACCCATGACGACATCACGGCAGACGCCGTGGCGAAGGCGTTCGGTGTGCCCATCGACCACGATCCGAAGGCGGTTGAAATCCTTCTCGCCTATTTCCGCGAACTGGGACGGGAGCCCAACGAAGCGCGCATGCGCATGGCGCGGATCCCGCAGGGCGCCAGCCTCATCGACAACCCCGTCTCGAAGGCGCCGGGCTTTCAGATCGACAACGTCTTCGTCCTGGCGGGCGTGCCGAAGATCATGCAGGCCATGATGGAAGACGTGGCGAAGAGGCTTTCGCGCGGCGTTCCCATGCTATCGCGCAATGTCGAGTTCCGCGGCGGCGAGGGCGATGCAGCGAAGCCCCTTGGGGAAATCCAGAAAGCCTTCCCCTCCGTGGTGATCGGATCCTATCCCTTTCAGGCGCCCGATGGCTTCGCCACCAACCTCGTGCTGCGCTCGCGCGATGCCGCGGCCCTCGAGGAGGCGCATGCCGCCGTTCGCCGCATGGCGCAGGAACTCACCGAAGCGGGCAAGGCCCGCGGCTGGAGTTGAGGCTCAGGCTGCAAGCGCCCGGCTGAGCCCCTCCGCCAGTTCGGCGCGGCCGAACGGCTTGGTGAGCAGCGGCGTCGCGCCGTCGGGCAGCTCCCCCTGGCCCGTCATGAACAGCAGCTTGAGGCCGGGCCGCAGCGCCAGCGCCTTTTCCGCCATGTCGGTTCCGCTCATGCCGCCCCGCATCACGATGTCGGTCAGCACCAGGCCGATCTCCGGCCGCTCCGCGATGGCCGTCAGCCCTTCCGCACCCGTCGCGGCGGTCATGACCTCATGCCCGAGGTCGGCGAGGAGTGCGGCAGCCACGCCGCGCACGGCCTCGTTGTCTTCCACCACCAGCACCAGGGCCGTCGAGGCGGCCGGGGAAGGGGGAGGGGGCAAGCTGCCCGGGGCGTCGGCCTCCAAGTGCAGGGCCCAGGCCTCTCCCGGGCCGGGCGGCTGGGCGATGAGCATCAGGATGTCCTTGCCCTGATCCCGCAGCATCTGGTGGGAGAAGCGGGTGCTCCGGGCAGGCCCGAGTGGCGCGGCGAAGCTCACCTCCACCAGCGGAAGTTCGCCGCTGCCGCCGCCATCGCGGATTTCGCGGGCGGAAAGGGGCCCTGTGCCATAGCGGGCCAGCCGTTTTCCCGCGAGGTCCCCGGCGCTGCACCCCCAGCGGGCGAGCAGTGCCTTGCTCACGGCCAGCACCTCCCCGTCCGGCTGGCTCACCGCCAGCATCTCGAGCCGGGCGGCGTCGAAGGCCATCACCATGCTCGCGAGCAGGCCTGTGGGTGCAGTGAGGGGATGCGGCGAGGACTTGCTGTTCTGGCGGGTCATGCAACCCAGACTGCACATGCCGGGTTAATGTCCGATTGCGCGGAGCCGGCCCTTTCGGGCATAACCCTTCCAGAAGGTGAAGGGCCGCAGAACATGGACGAGAAGTGGCAGAAGAGTTTCCCGGTCTCCTGGGACCAGTTTCACCGGGATGCGCGCGCGCTCGCCTGGCGGCTGTCGGGGGCAGGGCCCTTCCGCGCCGTCGTCGCGGTCACCCGGGGCGGCCTCGTCCCGGCCGCGGTCGTCGCCCGCGAACTCGGCATCCGGGTCATCGAGACGGTCTGTGTCGCCTCCTACGACTATGACAGGCAGGGCGAGATCCAGGTCCTGAAGGGCATCGGCGAGGCCGTTTCCGGCGGGGCAGGGGGCGAGGGGGTGCTGATCGTCGACGATCTCGTGGATACCGGCGCCACCGCGCGAGTGGTGCGCGAGATGCTGCCCAAGGCCCATTTCGCGACCGTATATGCCAAGCCCGCCGGCCGCCCGCTCGTCGACACCTTCATAACCGAAGTCAGCCAGGACACTTGGATCTATCTCCCCTGGGACATGGACCTGCAGTTCGCCCCGCCGATCCGCGACAAGGCCACCGCCTGACCGCCAGATGGAGAGCGTCTCCCCAGCGGGCCTCCTGCTTCTCCTCGCGCTGCTCCAATTGAAGCATGCGCTCTGCGACGGCCCGCTCCAGACCCGCCGCATGGTCGCGGCCAAGGGCCGTTACGGTTCGCCGGGAGGCCTCGCCCATGCCGGCCTCCACGGCGCGGGCAGCCTTCTCGCTCTCCTCGCCTTCGGCATGGCTGCCCTTCCGGTGCTCGTGCTGGCGGCGGCCGACGCCGTGATCCATTATCACACCGACTTCGCCAAGGAGAGCGTGGTGCGCCGCGCCGGCTGGACGCCCGAGAACACCTATTTCTGGTGGGCGATGACGACGGACCAGCTCGTCCACCAGCTCACCTATCTCGCCATGGCGTTGGCCGTCACCCTGATCTGATCGAGGACATCCGCCGTGCCCAGCATCGACACCGCCCTTGAGGAGGCCATGGACGCCTTCGCCGCCCGCAACCCGACGAGCCGGGCGCTTCAGGTACGGGCCGCCGCCGTCATGCCGGGCGGCAACACCCGCACCGTGCTGTTCACCAGGCCATTTCCGCTTCGCGTGGCAAAAGCGCAGGGCGCTACCCTCACCGACGCCGACGGCCACGATTACCTCGACCTCCTCGGTGAATATTCGGCCGGCATCTACGGCCATTCCCATCCCCGCATCCTCGAAGCGGCTCGCGCCGCGCTCGAGAAGGGCCTCAATCTCGGTGCCCACCACGAAGGCGAGGTGAAACTCGCCGAGGTGGTGACGAAGCGCTTCCACCTCGATCTCGTGCGCTTCACCAATTCCGGCACCGAGGCAAACATGATGGCGCTCGCCGCCGCGCGCAGCTTCACCGGCCGCCGCAGTATCATGCCGATGGAGGGCGGCTATCATGGCGGCACCCTCTATTTCGCTCACGGCGCCTCCCCCGTGAACGCCCCCTTCGACTGCGTGATGGCCCGCTTCAACGACGTCGAGACCACCCGCCGGCTGATCGCGGAGAATGCGGACGAACTCGCCGCCGTCATATTGGAGCCCATGCTGGGAAGCGGCGGCTGCATTCCCGCATCGCCGGAGTTCCTCTCGATGCTGAGGGAGGAGACGGCCAGGCGCGGCATTGTCCTGATCTTCGACGAGGTGATGACCTCGCGTCTGCACCCCGGTGGCCTCTCGGAGAAGTTCGGCATCGAGCCGGACCTCAAGACGCTCGGAAAGTATGTCGGCGGCGGCATGAGCTTCGGCGCGTTCGGTGGCAAGCGGGAGATCATGGAGCTGTTCGACCCGACAAGGCCCAATTCGCTCCCCCATGCCGGGACGTTCAACAACAACACTCTCACCATGACGGTGGGTGCCGTCGCCATGACCGACATATACACGCATGAAGCGTGCAACGAACTCAACGCGCGCGGCAACATTTTACGTGCCAAACTCAACGATCTGTTCATGCGCTACCAGGTGAAGATGAAGGCGACGGGGCAGGGCTCGATGATCTGCATCCACCCGGCCGCTCATGACATCACTTCGCCCGAGTCCTTGGAAAAGACCGATAAGCGATTGAGACAGCTTCTTTTTCTCGATCTGCTCGAGGAGGGCGTCTACATCGCGGAACGGGGTTTCATGGCGCTCTCGCTGATGGTGACGGATAGCGATTGCGAGAGGCTTGTCGAGGCCGTCGAAACCCACATCACGCGCCGCCGCGACCTGCAGGTCTGATGACGCTACCAGCGAGGCTGGGGGTGGCGCCGAGGCGGTCTCCATGGTATTGAATGAATGTTCAATTAACCCGATGACGAGGTGAAATCGTGCTTCAGCAGGCTAGCAACCGTTTCAACGCGCAGGAACTCTGGCAACAGGATCACGACCATTTCCTGCATCCCTATACCCATTTCGACAGCTTCAGGAAGGATGGCTCCCTCGTTCTCGTGGAGGGCGAAGGCTGCTACGTCACGGACGCCAATGGTCGGCGCTATTTCGACGGCATCGGCGGCATGTGGTGTGTCAACGCCGGCTACGGCCGCAGGGAAATCGCCGAGACCATGGCGGAACAGGCGTTGCAACTCTGCTACACGACGACCTTCGTCGACGTGACCAACGCGCCAGCCGCCCGTCTCGCAGCCAAGCTCGCACAGCTGGCGCCCGGTTCGCTCAATCACGTGGCCTATGCCACCTCCGGCTCCTGCGCCGTCGATACGGCCATCCGCCTTGCGCATTACTACCAGTCGCGCCGCGGCGAGCCCTCGCGCCGCTATGTCATCTCGCGCAAGAATTCCTATCACGGCTCGACCTATCTGGGCATGACGGTGGGGCTGCGCGACGGTGACCAATCCGAGCACTTCAAATACGTGCCCGACCTCGTGCACCATCTCTCCGCCCCTTATCCGTACCGCCGCCCCGATGGCATGAGCCTGGAGGCTTTCAGCGACTTTCTCGTCGATGAGTTCGCACGAAAGATCAAGGAGTTGGGCGCGGAGAACATCGCCTGCTTCATTGCCGAACCGGCGCAGGCCTCCGGCGGCGTCTGCATCCCGCCGCCCAACTACCTGCCGCGCATGCGCGAGCTCTGCACGAAGCACGGCATTCTTTTCATCGCCGACGAGATCGTCACCGCCTTCGGCCGGCTCGGGCATATGTTCGCAAGCCAAGACGAATATGGCGTCGTGCCGGACATGATCCTGTGCGCCAAAGGCCTCACCTCGGGCTACATCCCGCTCGCCGCCACCATCTATTCGGACGAGGTGCACGAGGTGATCTCCGCGCCCGATCCCGATGCCTGGTTCACACACGGCTTCACCTACTCGGGACATCCGGTGTCCTGCGCGGTAGCCTTGAAGAACATCGAGATCATCGAGCGCGAAGACCTGTGCGGCAACGCCGCGCGCGTGGGAGACTATCTCGAGAAGCGGCTTGGCGAGCTGCGCGAATTGCCCATCGTCGGCGACGTGCGCGGCCGGCGCCTGATGATGTGCGTCGAGTACGTGAAGGACAAGGCGACCCGCGAGAAGCTGCCTGACCGCTGCAACATCTCCCGCCGCATATCACAGGCCTGCGAGGACAAGGGCCTGCTCGTCCGCCCGCTCGGGCATCTCGACGTGCTCTCTCCGCCCCTCACGATGACCATGGCGGAGGTTGACTTCGTGACCGAGACGCTGCGCGGCGCAATCCTCAAGGCCACTGATGAACTGAAAGCCGAGGGCGTGATCTAGAGCGCACTACGGAGCGCGGCGGACAAGTTCCCCTTGTCCCCCGCTTCGACGGCGGGAAGGCCCAGCCACGCCGCCATCCGCCTCAGTTCCTCGGCAAGTGCCGTGGCCGTCTCTTGCGCATCGGCATGGGGTTCGTGGTGTATGGCATTGGCACGCAGCACGCCGGCCTGGCGGTCGGCCTTGAGGCAGACCCGACCGGCGATCCTGTCTCCGTTCAGGAACGGAAGGACGTAATAACCGAATTTCCGTTTTGGCGCGGGCGTATAGATCTCGATCCTGTAGTGAAATCCGAAGAGCCGCTCGGCTCGCGAGCGTTCCCAGACCAGGGGATCGAAGGGCGAGAGCAGGGCCGTTCCGCCCGCCTTGCGGGGCAGTTTCGCGTCGCGGTGAAGATAGGCCCGCTGCTTCCAGCCTTCGACCGTCGCCGGCACGAGCGCGCCCTCCTCGACGAGTTCCATGACCGCCGCCTTGGTTTCGGCAACGGGGAGGCGGAAGTAGTCGCGAAGATCGGCCTCAGTGGCGACACCCAGCGCCAGCCCCGAAAGATCCAGCAACTGGCGGATGGCGTCAGCCTCCCGCGGCGTCGGCAGAGCGAGGGTCTCGGCAGGGATGACTCGTTCGGGGATGTCGTAGAAGCGTTCGAAAGCAGCCCGCGTGGCGGTGGTGAGAAGGCCCTGGTCGAAGAGGGTTTCGAGCGCCAGCTTGCCCCTGGACCAGCCCCACCAGCCGCCGTCCGACTTGCCGCCGCCCGGCACCTCGCTTGCCGCCGTCGGCCCGTTCGCCGCCACGAAGGCGAGCACCTCCTTCAGATAGCGCTGCTCTTCCCGGCCGAAGCGGTCCATCTGCCCGTAGGTGCCGTTTCCGGCGCGCGCCCGGGCCATGCGCCAGCGCACCAGCGGGTGAAGCTCGAGGGGCAGCAGGCTCGCCTCATGCGCCCAGCATTCGAACAAGGCGCGCTTTCGGCTGCCGAAGCTGCGCTCGTCCAGCGTGGCGTGCGGGTAGGAGCCGAGGCGCGAGAACAGAGGCAGATAATGCGAGCGGACGAGGACGTTGACGCTGTCGATCTGCAGCAGATTCAGCCGGCGGATCATGGGGGCCATGCGGCCCCAGTTCACCGCGCCGCTGCGCTCGGGCCAGGTGAAGCCCTGCGCGGCGAGCACCACGCGCCTTGCCTGGCCTATGGAAAGCGACTCCTTCACCGCAGGGGTCTTTCCATCGTCACGTAGACCTCCTCGAGGCCGTTGCGAAGATAGAAGGCCCTGGCACTCGCATTGCGGGCGAGCACGCCGACGCGGAGGACATCCACGCCCCGGCGGCGGGCCTCCGCCTCGCAGGCGGAGAGGAGGGCCGTGCCCACGCCATGGCCGCGAGCGTCCGCGGCCACCGCGAGGTCACCAACTTCGGCAAAGCTGTAAGGAAGTTCCGCCTTGTCGTCATCGGCCAAGGAGAAGGTGAGCGCCGCATAGCCGACCACGCCTGCAGCGGCCTCGGCCACCATCAGCCTTCCACGACCTTCCGCGACTTCCCGCTTCAGGCGCTCGACGTACCACGGCCCCATCGTTTCGGCCGGGCGGATGCGGGCATGGAACTGGCCCTCGTGGGCTTGCAGGTCGCGCAACGCCGCGAGGAGGCCATCCTCGTCCCCCTCGCGGAAGTCGCGGATGGTCAGCCCGTCAGGCAGCCTGGTCTGTCCAGGCGGCCTGGGCGGGAATGGACTCATCCGGGGCCAGCTTCGGGTTGAACCGGTAGAGCGTCGAGCAATAGGGGCAGATCGTTTCCGAATCCGCGCCCATGTCGATGAAGATGTGGGGGTGGTCGAAGGGCGGAGGCGCACCGATGCACATGAATTCCTTCGCGCCCACATCGATCGCCGGAAGTCCCATCTGGTTCTGGAAATGCGGGGTTGCGCCGGATGCCATGTCGACCTCGAACTGCTTGTCTCGTGGGCCGATTAGCATATGTTCGCCGCCATGCACAAATTCAATTCGGCCGGCGTTGAGATCGCCTATGAGGAGGCGGGCGAGGGCTTTCCGATCCTTCTCATCCACGGCTTTGCCTCGACCGGCCGCGTCAACTGGTGGGACACCGGCTGGGTGAAGACCCTCACCGAGGCGGCGCGGCGCGTCATCACGTTCGATCACCGCGGCCATGGCGAGAGTGAGAAACTCTATGATCCTGCCTTGTACGCGGCGGCGGAGATGGCGGAGGACGCGCGCCGCCTGCTGGACCACCTCGGAGTTGCCCAGGCTGACGTGATGGGTTACTCGATGGGCGCCCGCGTCGCGGCTTTCTTCACCCTGGCCCATCCCGGCCGTGTGCGCCGCGCGGTGTTCGCCGGTCTGGCCTCTCGCATGATCACCGGCGTGGGCGGCGCCGAGGCCATTGCCCGCGCCCTCGAGGCCCCGAGCCGCGAGGAGGTGGCCGATCCCGGCGCCAAGGCCTTCCGCATCTTTGCCGAACAGACGAAGAGCGATCGCGAGGCGCTCGCCGCCTGCATCCGGTCTTCGCGCGACAGGATCACCGCGGATGCGCTGGCGGCGATCCGCGTTCCCGTGCTCGTCGTGGCGGGGGAGAAGGATGACGTGGCGGGTGACGTCGACACGCTCGTAAACGCCATCCCAGGTGCGCGGGGGGTGACATTGCCGGGCCGGAACCACATGAACGCCGTGGGCGACAGGACCTACAAGCAGGCGGTGCTCGACTTCCTGACGTGAACCACCCTCGCTGCAGACTGCCCCCCTTGATGCAGGTCAAGTTGCCCGGCGCCCGGCGTGCTGTATCCATCAGCCAAGAAGCAAATCCGGAGTTCCGCCATGGAAGAGCCTGGTGCAAGATCTGCTGTGGACGGCAACTCCATGCTGCAGCTGATCAAGGGGGCCGAAAAGGCATTCCTCTCCGGCCGCCGCAGGAAACAGGCGGATGTCGAGAGTGCCGTCGGCATTTTCCTCGAGATGCTTAGGGGGTTCGAACTTTTCGATGTGCCGGGCCCCTGCGTGACGGTGTTCGGATCGGCCCGCCTGCTCGAGGGAGATCCCTACTACGCCCTGGCCCGCAGGATCGGCGCGAGCCTGGCAACCTCCGGGTTCACCGTCATGACCGGCGGCGGGCCCGGCCTGATGGAGGCGGCCAACCGGGGTGCCAAGGAGGCCGGCGGCTTCAGCATGGGCTGCAACATCACATTGCCGCACGAGCAGACGCCCAATGCCTATTTCGACAGCTATGTCCAATTCGAGCACTTCTTCGTCAGGAAGGTCATGCTCGTCAAATACTCATGCGCATTCGTCATCATGCCGGGTGGATTCGGCACGCTCGACGAGGCATTCGAGATCGCCATCCTGATCCAGGCACGCAAGCTCTTGAAGTTTCCAATCGTCCTGGTCGGCGTGGAGTTCTGGGCGCCGCTCCGGCAGTTCATACGCGAGAAGATGGTGGGCATGGGCCTCATCAACGAGGAAGATCTCGCCATCGTGAAGATCACGGACGACGTGGAGGAGACGATCGACTGGATCCGCCACGGCGAAAACCGGCACGGGACCTACCCCTGATCGGGAGACTCCCCGTTGACGGGAGTTGCGTGCATCTTCATGCTTCCTTTGTCGTCACTTCCTGAGCGGGCCGGGCACCGATGGACGCGAGAGAACTGATCTGGACCTTGTTCATCGGCGCGCTTGCTGTGCTTGCCGTGGCCTCTGCAATCGGTTTCGCGTTGTCGCGGCGCTATCGGGACAGTTCCGCCGTCGCCAATTTCAACAGCCGCACCTTGGCCTGGTGGGTAATGGTGGTCCTTCTCGCCCTGAGCTTCCTTGCCGGCAAGAACGGCGTCATCGCCCTGTTCTTCTTGCTCTCCGGGGTGGCGCTCTATGAATTCCTGATCCTCACCGCCAACCGCAAAAGTGATGGCCGCGCCATCGCCGCCGCCTTCCTGCTGGTTCTGCCTCTCCAGTACATCCTCGTCTGGAGCGAATGGTACGGTCTGTTCACGGTGTTCATCCCCGTCTACGGCTTCCTTCTGCTGCCGATCATCGCGGTGACGCGCGGGGAGACGGCAGGCTTCATGGGACGCGTCGCCGAATTGCAGTGGGGGGTGATGATCGCGGTGTTCTGCCTCTCCCACGTGCCGGCGCTCATGGTCATCCACATTCCGGGCTTCGAGGGCCGCAACGTCCTGCTCATCGCTTATCTCCTGCTGGTGGTGCAGTCGAGCGACGTGCTTCAGTACGTCTGGGGGAAGCTGGCGGGACGCCACAAGATCGCGCCCTCGCTGTCACCCTCGAAGACCGTAGAAGGCTTCCTCGGCGGCGTTGCCAGCGCCTCGCTGCTGGGCGCCGCGCTGTGGTGGATCACGCCCTTCAGCATGCTGCAATCGGCCGCGATCGCGCTGGTCATCAACCTCATGGGCTTTGCCGGCGGGCTGGTGATGTCGGCGATCAAGCGGGACCGTGGCGTCAAGGACTGGGGCTACATCGTCAAGGGCCATGGCGGCGTTCTCGACCGACTTGACTCGATCGTGTTCTCTGCGCCGGTCTTCTTCCACCTCACCCGTTACTGGTGGTCTGTCTAGCGGGACTCGCGGCATTGAGCGCAATCGCCGCGCGGCGTGTCCTCACGATGCAGGTGTAGATTCCGCCGATGACGATGATCCACAGCACCAGAGCGAGAAGCCCCACGGCGCCATCCGCACCAAAGCCCGGATGCCAAGCTTCCGGCGTGACGCCGAGATAGAAGCTCACCGCGGCTATCGAGAACATGCGCTGCTGCTTCGCCATGGGCCCGCCGAAATCCGCCGGTGCGCCGGCAATGGTGCCGACGAGCCGGATGCAGGTGACCATCAGCGCAACACATGCGGCCGCCCACCCCGCCATCGGGTCGCTCCCCACGGCATAGCCGGCGCCGGCAAACAGCGCGACGTCGGACAACCGGTCGGGGATCTCGTTGTAGAGAAGCCCCGTCGGCGATGCCCGGCCCTGTTCGACCGCCACCATTCCGTCGAACATGTTCGAGAGTCCGCGCAGCAGCACCATGATGGCCGAAGCGACAAGCAACAGGCGGGCGAAGTCCGGCAACTGCGGGGTGAGCGCCAGCGCGACGCCGGATCCCACGCCGACGGCGAGGCCGAACAGCGAGATCTGGTTCGGCGTCACGTCCTTCCCTGCAAGCCAGGAGGCGAAGGCTGCGGAGTGCCGAGACTTGCGGGCGGGGATTGGACGGCGGTTGGCATGTTCATCGGGCATCGTCGGGGTTTCCCTTGAGCAGTGTGACCACGGAGACGTGGAGTCGGCGGGCCGTCTCCTCGGGATCGGCGGCCGCATCGACATGCTGCGGCGCGCCGAACGCCACCCGCACAGCTCCTGGCCGCGGCCAGCGCGCCCCCTTTGGGAGGATGATATCGCCCCCGGCGACGGCCACCGGTACGACGGGAATGCCGAGCCCCCTGGCGAGGAGGCCGATGCCGCTCCGGAAGGGCAGCACGCTGCCGTCCGGTGAACGGGTGCCTTCCGGATAGATGAGAATGGAGAGCTTCCTGTCGGCAAGCTCACCGCAGCGCTCGAGGCTGGCCCGAACGCCTCCTGCGCGCGAGAACGGGAACGTGTTGAGCAGCAGGGAGGCCGCCGCACCCGCCAGCCTGTTGCGGTAGAAATAGTCGGAGGCGGCAGCCACCACGGTGGTGCGGCGAATCTCACGGGGAAGTGCCCGGAGTACCGAGACAGTGTCGACATGGCTGCTGTGGTTGGCCGCGAACAGCATGGGCCCCCGCAGCCCGGCCAGCTGTTCGAGACCTTCGACGGTGAACGGGCGGGCGAGAAGCCGGTGCGGCGGGAAAAGCAATGTGGATTGCAGCATCGGGCGGAGCGCGCCGGCAATCGTGCCGAGCGGCCATTCGCTGGGTCCGTCGGAGGAGCCGGCTCTGGCGCCCGCCTCCACGAGGGTCTCGAGATCGCTCACGGTCCTGGCGGCGGAAAGCTGTTCCTCATCGAGCGCGATGCCGAGCCGTTCCTCGATGGCCGCCAGGAGCTCGACTTGGGCCAGCGAGTCGAGACCGAGATCGCCTGCGAGTTCGGTATCGGGCCCGACCACCGCCTCGCGGTTTCGCGCGGCGCGGCGGAGCAGGGCGTGCAACTGGTCCTGGGTGCTCTCCCGTGGCGGCGTTTGATCCGGGACAGGCCTCGCCGCCGGGCGTGCCGGTTCTGCCCCGAGGGTGGCGAGAATGTCGGACCGCCTGATCTTGCCGAGGGACGTGCGCGGAAAGTCGCCTGTTGCCCACACCGAATGACCGAGGATCCTCTGGTGGTTCGCGAGCCGCGTGTTGGCGTTGCGAACGGCGGTTTCGGCTGCATCCGCCCCGAAGCCCGCGGCAAGACGAAGGCTCGCGTGGATCTTCTCGTGACCCGCAGCATCGGGCAGGGCCAGGACCACGCAATCGGCGATTCCTGCCTCCTTCCGCAATTCCTGCTCGATGTCCGCCGGGAAGACCTTCTGGCCACTCGCGAGTACGATGCGCTCGCCAAGGCGGCCGGTGATCCGGAGGACGCCCCCGTTGCCAAGCTCGCCGATGTCGCCGGTGCGGAACCAGCCATCCGCCGTGAACGCCGCCGTGCTGCGCTCGGCATCCTGCCAGTAGCCGCGGGCGACATTCGGCCCCCGGGCCCAGATCTCCCCTGCCTCCGCGAGCTTGACCTCGACGCCGGCGAGCGGCCATCCGACACTTCCCGCCGGGCGCTCGTCATAGGTGGTGGAGGCGATGACGGGGGCGCACTCGGTTGAGCCGTACCCGATGATGACGTGGACGCCGATCCGCTCCCACCATTGCGCCACGGCTTCGGGCAGTGCGGCGCCGCCGCAGAGCACGAAACGGAGTTCGCCGCCGAGCTGGCGGTGCAGCGGCCGGAACAGGTGCCGGCGCAGCGCGATGGGCACGTGCTCCGCCAGCTTCGTCCTCCGCTCCCACCACGGCCAATGCCCGGATTGGCGGATCGATTGCTCGATGCCGCGGCTCAGCATTTCGAGAATGCGGGGCACCACCACGAGCCCGGTGACGCGCTGGCGGCGGATCTCGCGCAGCACCGTGGCCGGCTGGATCCGCGTCATGTAGTGAACGGAACCGGACTTGAGCATGGGCAGGTAGAGCCCCACGGTTTGTTCCAGCATGTGCGAGAGCGGCAGGATCGATAGCAGGCGCAGCGGCATGCGGTCCGGCACGACGGCTGATGCCGCAATGGCGTTGCTGACGATGTTGGCGTGGGACAGGACGGTCCCCTTCGGGTCCCCCGTCGTCCCGGACGTGAAGACGATTTCAGCAACATCGTCAGGCCCTGGCGCGTCCTGCGGCGGAGCGGCAGGAGGCAATGCGGCGAATTGGGCTGGGTCGATGGTGCTGAGGTCGGGGACAGCCCGCGCGGCTGGCCCCGCGATGACGTGCAATGCCCCCGTCTTGCGCCCGACACGCTCGAGGAATTCCGCCGATGAGCCGAGATCGAGGGGGACGGCGACCAGCCCCGCGCGCATGAGGCCGAGATGGGTGGCGACGGCCCACGGCGAGTTCGGCATAGAGACGAGGACCCGGTCCTGCGCCTTGAGATCCTCTTGCCTCGCCAGCCATGCGGCGATGGCCTCGACATGCCCGAGCAGTTCGGCATAGGTCCAGCACTCGGTGCGGAGTCCCTCGCGCATGGAAACGGCCACGGCGCTGCCATGGCTCCGCGCTGCATGTTCGAGCAGTCCGGGTAACGTGGGCGGTTCAGCGTGCGCCGGCATCAGGGCCTCCCTCACGCCTGAAGCGGCCTGTCGTCAGGAAGGCATGCGCCTGGTCGATCAGCTCTGGATCGGAATAAGCCTCGTCGTGGCTGACCTCCAGCTGGGTGGCATCAGTGGCGCCCGGCAGGAGCGTCGAATGCTCCCAGGCCGTGTTCGGCACCGCCTCCGGAGTGAGGCCCAGCATTCGAGCCATCGCGGAAGGCAGCATTTCGACGATGAGGCCTCGCTCGGTTCCCACCGCCGGCAGGGGCAGGCGCATGATGTCCTCCCTGGCCATGTCGACCGTCGCCTTGCCCTGCGTCAGCCAGACAAGCGCAGCCGACCAGCGCTTCACTGCGTAACGCGGCACGAGTTCCTGGAGCGGCGAGCGGACGAACACGATGCGGCCAAGGGGGAATTCCCCGAGTGAAGGGGCTGCCAGCCGCATGGCGTAGGCCCCGCCGATATAGGCCAGCACATGAACGGCCTGGTGTCCCCGGGCCAGAATGCGGGTTCGGAGGTATCTGATCAGGAATCGCGAACAGGCCCGCAGCCCAAGGCGGAAAGGGAGAGCAGGAAGATAGACGGTGAAGGTGTGGCGGCTCTCGAGCACATCCCGGAGATGCCGCCGCTCCGCCCGACCTGCCGTCACCCCGACGAGGACGAGCAGGGCATCACGCGGTGCCTGCTGCATGTGCAAACCCTCGTTTCACGATTCCGGACACGTTGAAAGACCTACCACCGGCGGCGGCAACTGTCATGATGCGGCTAGACGCCCCTGAATGCCGGCTTGCGCTTCTCCGCGAAGGCGGCGCGGCCCTCGGCGTAGTCGGCGCTGTCGAAGCAGCGGGCGGCCAGGGCGGCCACCTCGTCTGCCGCCGCGTGGCCCGGGCGGGCCGCGACCATGTCGATTGCGCGCTTGGCGTGGGCTATAGTGAGGTGCGCGCCGGCCGCGATGTCCGCACACAGGGCGGCGGTCTCGCTTGCGATGTCCGATGCGAGCCTGCCGATCAGCCCAAGTCGCAACGCCTCCTCGGCGGACAACCGGCGGGCGGTGAAGATCATCTCCTTGGCGGCGGTCGCTCCCACGGCGGCCACGAGGTCCCGCAGCCCGTCGAGGGGGTAGGCGAGCCCCAGCCGCGCCGGCGGCAGCGCGAATAGGGCGGAATCATCGGCGATGCGGAGATCGCAGGCGAGCGCAATCGCCAGACCGCCGCCGATGCAGAAACCCTGGATCATGGCGATCACGGGTTTCCTCGCGACCCTGATGGCTGCGAAGGCCTCGCCGTTCAGCCTTTCGTAGGCGGCAGCCGCTGCGGCGTCGTTCCGCGCCACGCCGAATTCGGAAATGTCGGCGCCGGCGGCGAAGGCTTCCGAGCCCGCACCCCTGATGACGATGACCCGTACATCAGCATGGTCATCAAGAGATTTCATCAATGGCGGGATTGCCGCCCACATTCCGGCATTGAGCGCGTTGCGCCGCTCAGGACGGTCCAGCACCAGCCAAGCCGTTGATCCTTCGAGGAAAGCCTGGATGTGAGGCGACGGGGAGGGAAGGGTGATCATGGCCCCTTTTCTAGGCGCTGGGCGACGGCTTCACAATCCGCCCATGGGATACCCATGTTCTCGTGTCTGGGTTATAGTTCGAGGATGCCGCAAGGCGACAGGGAGTTGATCATGCGTCAGGCCACGAAAACGCAGTCCGTCGAGAAGATCGATCCGGTGTGGAGCCGAATCCGCGAGGAGGCGGAAGCGATCGCCCGCCATGAGCCGGCACTGGGCGGATTCATCTTCTCGCTTGTCCTTAACCATGACAGCTTCGAGGAGGCGCTGACCCACCGGCTGGCGCAGCGCCTCGGCAATGCCGACATCGGGGCAGACCTGATCGTTCATGCCTTCAACGACGCCATCGAGGCGGAACCCGAGATCGGCCACGCCGCGCGCGCCGACATCATCGCCACCTTCGACCGCGACCCGGCCTGCCACCGCTACATCGACCCTTTGCTCTATTTCAAGGGGTACCAGGCCATCCAGACGCATCGCATGGCGCACCGTCTCTGGCACATGGGACGGCGCGACTTCGCCTACTACCTGCAAAGCCGCCTCTCGGTGATCTCCGCCATCGACATCCACCCGGCGGCGAAGATCGGCAAGGGCATCATGGTCGATCACGGCCATGACATCGTGATCGGCGAGACCAGCGTCGTCGAGGACAATGTCTCGATCATGCAGGGCGTGACGCTGGGCGGCACGGGCAAGGAGGCGGGCGACCGCCATCCCAAGATCCGGCGCGGCGTTCTCGTGGGCGCCGGCGCCAAGATTCTCGGCAATATCGAGATCGGCAGCTGCTCGCGCGTTGCCGCCTGCTCGGTGGTGCTGCACGACGTTCCGGCCAACACGACGGTGGCCGGGGTTCCGGCCAAGGTCGTGGGCTATGCCGGCTGCACCGAGCCCGCCCGCTCGATGGATCATAACGTTGAGCAGGTTGCGGCCCCGGAGGATAAGGGCTAGGACGGGCGGGACACCGAACCGGAGAAGCCGCCCTTGAAGCCTGAAGAAATCACCAAGCTGACGAACTTCCTCCGCGCCAAGTTCGAGCTGCCCTCGATCAGCGTGAGAAAGCGGCCGCAGAAGAGTGACTCGGCGGAAGTCTATATCGGCGAGGAGTTCGTTGGCGTGATCTTCCGCGACGAGGAGGATGGCGAGCTTTCCTACAATTTCTCCATGGCCATCCTCGAGTTCGATCTCGAGGAATAGCGGAAGCCCCGCATGACGATTTATGCGCTGGACGGCATCGCACCGGAACTGCCGGAGGAAGGTGCCTACTGGGTCGCGCCCGACGCGGCGCTGATCGGCCGGGTGAAGCTGGAGCGCATGGCCAGCGTGTGGTTCGGCGCCGTGCTGAGGGGCGATAACGAGCTCATCACAATTGGCGAGAATTCCAACGTGCAGGATGGCTGCGTGCTGCACACCGACCCCGGCCTCGAGCTCACCATCGGCCGCAACTGCACGATCGGCCACAAGGCCATCCTGCACGGCTGCTCGATCGGCGACAACACGCTGATCGGCATGGGCGCGGTGATCCTCAACCGAGCCCGTATCGGCAGCAACTGCCTGATCGGCGCCAATGCATTGATCACTGAAGGCAAGGTCATCCCCGACAACTCGCTCGTGATGGGTCAGCCCGGCAAGATCATGGGCGAGCTCAACGAGGAGGCCATGGCGAAGCTGCCGAAGTCGGCGGAGGTCTATGTGCGGAACTGGCAGCGCTACGCCAGTGGCCTCACGGTCCGGTGACAGCCGCCGGGGCGGCACTCTGAAGGATCTCGTCCGTATCGTCCAGCAGCAGGCTCATGGCGCGCTGCGCCTCCTCGGGTGACTGGCGGGCGATCGCGCTCACCACGCCCGCATGCAGGGGCAGAGTGCGCTCCGGTCGGTGGTTGTGGCGCGTCGTATAGTCGAACATGTTGGCGAGAGCCTGTTCGATGATGATGCCGAAGGGTGCGAGGAGATCGTTGTTGGCCGCCGCCAGCAGCGCAAGGTGGAAGCGCACGTCGGCCTCGACCATCGCCACTTCGCCCGAGGCCGTCTTCATGGCCTCGAGGGCCGCTTCAAGGGCGGCGAGCTGTTCCGGAGTGCGGCGCCTCGCTGCCAGCATGGCGGCACCCGGCTCGAGAATGCGGCGTACCTCCTGAAGCGAGGCGAGGAACAGCCGCCGGTCCATGGCGGCGCAGTGCCAGGCCATCACGTCGCGGTCGAGGAGATTCCAGCGCTCGCGCGGTTCCACCCGCGAACCCACCTTGGGGCGGGAGACAAGCAGCCCCTTGCCGTGAAGCGTCTTGATCGCCTCCCGAACCGCGGTGCGGCTGGCAGCGAAAATGCGGCTCCACTCCGCTTCCTTGGGAAGGAGGCTCCCCGGGGCATAGGTGCCGTCGAGGATACGCATTCCGATGCCGGCCGCCAGTTCCGCATGAATGCGGCTTCCCGGCACCCGCCGCGGCAGGCGGACCGGCTTCCTCCTGCGCTCCGCCATCGCATCCGACCTCCGCAATTATCCTACAAAACTACGTCGTGACCCGGGCCTTGGCAATGCCGATGAGTTCAACCAGGTGAGGAATGCGTCACCAATTCCGTAGAATTTGCTTATTGGCGCGGCCAATCGTTTTCAGTATCACAAGCTCCGCATGAATTCGTACGTGTAACTACCAGCGCACGTTTGCATGGTTGCAAGGCCGAAGGGAGATGAAGGAAATGAGAGCGCTGTTCCTGGCTGCTGCACTTCTCACGCTGTTCTTTTCCGCACCTGGTTTTGCCTGCTCCCTCGAGTTGCCGAAGGGGAAGACCGTGCTAACCGTCCAGGGACGCATCGGGGAGTGCAACGTGGAGAATCGGGTCGACTTCGATCTCGCCATGATCGAGGCTCTCCCGAAGACGGTTGTGAAAACGGAGAATCCCTGGGAGCAGGGCGTGGTCAGCTACGAGGGCGTGCTGCTGCGGGACTTCCTGGCCCACGTCAAGGCCGAGGGGTCGATCCTGCGAATCGAGGCTCTCAACGACTACCGTTCCGACATCACCGCCGCCGATGCGGAAGCCTATGACGTGATCCTCGCCTACAAGCGAGAGGGCAACTACATGCCGGTGCGCGAAAAGGGGCCGTTCTTTGTCGTCTTCCCGTTCACCGACCTTCCCTCCCTGGCGACGGAGGAGCGTTTCGGCCAATCGGTGTGGCAAGTGTCCCGCATCACCGTCAGATAGTGTTTCACCCGCATCCCATGAAAGCTCGGAACGAGAACATTAAACGCCTGAACTGGTGGAGCGGTGCCTACCTCCTGGGCTTGATTTTGCTCCTTCTGTTGGCGGCCATCATCGCTCTGTTTGTTCAGAGGGAACTGCGCGGACTGAGCCGGCCGCAGGACGATGCCGGATGGGCGCTCTACCAGCTCGGCCTCGAACACGAGCGTCTCATGCTCGCGCTGCAGACGGGCGCTGGTGCCGACGAGGTGACCTTGCGGGGCGAGATCTATCTCAGTCGCGTCCTCCTCGTGCGCGACGCGCCGGCGCTTGCCAAGATCAGGATCAACATGAACCCGCTCCGGCTTAGCGAGCTGTTCCGGTCGGTGCAAACGACGGAGCGGCTGCTGCACGACGTCGGCAAGGGAGACTGGCGCACTCCTCTGCTCGCCCAGGTGAAGGCGGATGCCCCGGCGGTGCGCGAATTGACGCTCGACATGACGGCCCTCAATCGCAAGCTCCTGGGCGAGGAGCGGACCCACCGAACCGAGAGCCTGCTCTTGTACCTCGTGGCACTGGAGCTTCTGCTGCTGGCGCTGCTCGGACTCGGCATTGCCGTCTTGCGGATCACGCGAAAGCTGAGGGCCGCGGGTAGGGAGCTGGCGGCGCAGACCGCCTCGCAGGAGGCTATCCTCCGATCCGTCAACGATGCGATCCTGGGACTGGGCACCGACGGCAAGGTGCTCTACTCCAATCGGCGCGCCGTCGAGTGGTTCGGCCCTTCCGCGGAACGAGGCGCGAGCCTCTCAAGCGAGGGACCAGGAACGGCGTTGCTGCCGGCGATCCGCGATCTGCTCGCTCCCGGCGGCAACGAAGACGTCAGCACCGGCCTCGTTGCACTGCGCAGGATAAGCCTGACCTCCTCAGGGGAGGCGCGACACCTGGTGATCCGCGCTTACAGGCCCGTGGCCTCCGCCGACATCGACATGGGGAATACGTCCATCGTGGTCACCATCGCGGACGTGACCAGCGAAGAACTCGCGGCCCAGCGGCGCGCCGAATACGACGCAGGAATTGCCGAAGCCAGCCGCCTCCTCGCCTATGCGGCCATTTCCGGCGGCATCGTGCATGAGATCAGCCAGCCTCTCGCAGCGATCCGCAATTACATCCATGCCCTGAAGGTCTCGCTTGGCCTGCGTCCCGGGAACGAAGAGCAGCGCGCCATCGTGGAGCATCTGGGGGCGGAGGTCGACCGGGCGATCGAGGTGGTGCGCAACGTTCGCCGGATGGGACCGGCCGATCCCGAAGATGCCGGGAGTTGCGACATCGGAGAGGCGATCGCTCATTCGGTCCGGCTGGTGAGCCTCGGCAGCAACCCGCCCCCGCCCATCAGTGTGCCGGAGGCGCGGGCGCCGGTCATCGTCTCCGGCTCTCTCCCGCTCATCGGGCAGGTGATCGTCAACCTCCTGAAGAACGCCCTCAGCGCGTCGAAATCCGCCGGACAGGCAGGCGCCAAGGTATCGGTCGCCACCCGGGGCGATTGTGCGGAAATTGCCGTGACGGATTTCGGAAACGGCGTTTCGCCCGAGGCGGCCAAAATGCTGTTCACGCCCTTCAACAAGTCCTCGCGCGGCGGGATGGGCCTGGGGCTTGCAATCTGCCAGCGTATCGCGACGGCGCTCGGCGGCTCGCTTTCCTGGGAGAACCGTGAGGGGGCCGGCGCCGTGTTCAAGTTCACCGTTCCACTCGTCAGGGAAGGCCATTCGCCATGAGCGGCAAGACCATCATGATCGTCGACGACGACCGCGGCTTCGCCCAGTCGCTCGCCAACATGCTCGGGGCGTCAGGGTACCGGACCTGCGTCAGCTATGATCCGGCGAGCGCGTTGGTGCAGGCGCGCACCCAGCCCGTCGACTGCGCCCTCATCGACTACAATCTCGGTGCCTCCCTCGGCACAACGCTGCTTTCACGGCTGAGCGAGGAGGGGCATAGCTTCCCCAAGATCATGATCACCGGCTATGGCGACGTGCGAACGGCCACTCAGGCCATGAAGCTGGGGGCGGCGGATTTCGTCGAGAAACCCTATGAACCCGAGGAACTGCTTCTCGCCATCGACACCGCCGTGTCCAAGGCGCGCGACGCCGCCCGTTCTGCCGAGGGAATCAGGGATGCTCGCCGCATGCTGCGCCTTCTGACCAACCGGGAAAGCGAGATCGTCGATGCCATCGTGGCGGGCCAGTCCAGCAAGCAGATTGCCGATGCCCTCGCGGTGAGCCAGCGCACGGTCGAGGCGCACCGCGCCAATGTGCTGCAGAAGCTGGGCATCTCGAATACCGCCTCGCTCGTCCGCCTGGCGGTACTTGCCGCCATGGGGCCCCCGCAGGGCTGAAGCGGAAATCGTTTACCGGCCTTCTATAGAAAAGACGCGTCCAGGCTCGCGATCAAATTGAGGCAGGCGATTGCCTGGCGCGTCTCGACCCCGATGTGACACGCCCCGTGCAGCAGGCAGGCCTGGACCAGGTTCGGCACGTCGCCCACCATGGCCAGCAAGGTTTCGCAGAGTTGCCGGCCGACCGGCCGTGGATCGATCCTTCCGGGTCGGCTGAGGGCCTTGGCGAGGGTGCGGCGCACCAGCGCGAATCGCCGAAGCGATTCGATCTCGAGGAGCAGTGCCGTCCTCTCTGTTCCGCTGCCGCTGAACCTGTATCGGGTGAGAATGCCTTCAACGGTGTCGATGGCACGCATTGCCGTCAGGTGCGGGTCTCCCGACAGCGTCTCGAAGATACACACGGAGGAACCAGGCCGGCTGATCAGAACATCCATTGTTTCACCTCAAGGGAGATATGACACAATGTTAGGCTGCTCGGCGGATGGCGGGCATGCGGAAAGCCCGAAACGATTTCAGTAGAACTACTCAATCGATATCGGAGCAATATCGGAGTGGGTAGACCTCCGGTTGACGTCATCGTCAAATGGTCGGAGCCGGCACAGGGTGGGCTGTGCCGGCTCCTGAGCCCGGTCTGGTGGGGGATGGTGAGGGGACGCCGACCGGGCCTGACTCTCCTCCTGCCGTCTTCCGCGAGGCGTCCTGCACGCCTCGCGAACTCACTTCTCCGTGCCGGCGGCGACGACGCCGGAGGGAAGACTTTCTTCCCCGCCGAGTGACACCCAAACCCGCGGGTCGCGCTGCGATTGCCGCTTGAGGTAGGTGTAGTCGAGGTCGCTCCACCGGCGGATCTCGTTGCGCCGGTTGTCGAGCACGAAGTCGCCTTCCTCCGTGGCGACCATCAGCACCGCGTGGCCTTCATTCTTCTCGTCGAGGACGACGGTGATGAGAAGCGCTGAGCGCGCGAAGCCGAGCCGCTCGAGATAGCGCTTCTTCATCAGCACGTAGTCCTCGCAGTCGCCCGCGTCGGCGGGGTAGGCCCAGTATTCGGCCTCCCCGTAGAGTTCCTCGTCGCTCACCGGCGCCACCTTGCCGTTGACGAAGCTGTTCACCTTGAAGAGCAGCCTCCAGCGCTCCGACGTCATGCCGATCCTGGAGCTGCGCAGGCCCTTCGACCTGCACTCCTCTGCGTTGCGTGCGCAGAAGCCCACGAAGCCCACGGGAGGGAGCGTCTTGTCGAAGGTCTCGGCGAATTGCGCCGGCAGCCGCGCGCCCCGCGCCTCGCTGAGGCTGCCGGTGGCTTCCGCGCCCTGCGTGCCCAGAGCCAGTGCCAGAAACACCGCCCCCGCCGCCCCCAAATTCTTCATCTGACGTCCATCCCTTCCACTGAAGGCCAGACTAGCCCGAAGGCTTTGAGATGACGTTCAGCCAGGCCCGAAAATCCCGCCTATTGGCGTAGCAAAGCGTTCACCACGAGAGGCAGCTGCATGGTCTGGAAAGGGGTTGATTAATGGGGGAACGCCTGTTAGACACCGCGCCACCGACGGATGGCGTGCGGCCATGGCGGAATTGGTAGACGCACTAGCTTGAGGTGCTAGCGGGTAACACCGTGGAGGTTCGAGTCCTCTTGGCCGCACCATCGTCCTCCCCAAGCGATGGAAAAAGGGTAGATGACCGGGCGAGGCACATCGGCCATGCCCCGTAACCTTTGCCTCAGTAGACCGTGGGCGTCCGGCAGCGATATTTTTTCCGGCCGTCGGCGGCCGTGTACCAGTGCGGCTTGGCCGCGCCGGAGCACTGTGCGCCCCGCTTGGCGGTGGCCTTTTGCTTCGCTTCGGCGACGCGCTTCGCTTTCGTCTTTCCGGGCTTGCGCTGAGCAGCCTTCTTGGGCGAGGCCTTCTTCGCCTCCACCTTCGCCGGCTTCGGCTCCGCCGCAGGTTCCTCGCTGGCGTCCGCTTCCCCGGCGGGAACGGCGGGTGCGGCAACCGGTTCGCTCGGCTCGACAGCGGCAGTGCTGTCAGGCTCCTCGGTTATGACAGCGTCGCCCGCGGGTTCTTCTGCAGCGGGGGCGAGGTTCGTCTCCTCGAGGGGCTTGCGGAGCACCTGCGCCGCACCGGGATCGGGCGGCGCCCAGGCCGGAACGATGCTTGGCTTCGGCGGAGCCGTGGCTGGGGAAACCGGAGCGGCGGCCATGGACGGCAGCTGCGGTGGTGGCGCGATCGGAGTGTCGGTCTGAGGCAGGGGCGGTGCGGCGGCTGCCGGGGCAATGGCGGGTCCCGCTCCCTGGTGGCGAGCGACGGCCGCCTTCACCTGCGGCGCCAGGGAAGCCTCTTCCGGCATCACCCGCACCTCGCCATTCGCCGTGTCCTTCTCGACGATCACGGCACACTGAACCTTGTGCACTTCCGTCATTGCGGGAGCCTGCTGCAGGGGACTGGCACAATGAGCCCCCAGGAGCACGACAACTTCGACAAGCTTCATGGATCACGCCCTCTCTGGTTCCCTCTCACAGGAAAAAAGGGGCCTCATCATGTCACAGTCGCGAAAAGAATGGGACTGGTTCGTGTTCTACTTGTCCCACTTCTCGGGATGCTCGTAACGGTCGCGGACCACCTCATCCGCGATCCGGTCGTTCCGCCTGTTGCGGTGGCGGTATTGCCACAACCCATAGATCAACGCACCAAGGAGCGCGAGCGTGGCAACCGGGTAAATGATTTCCCAGGCAAAGAAATTCTCCATGTTTGCCCTCCTTGCTGCTGATCTGAAGTAGAACAACCCTCAGAAATGGTAGTTCCGCCCATGAGGTGACGAACCTCCGGCGCCCCAACCTAGGGCCCATTTACGCTGGCTGTTTGGTAAGTGAGTTCCATGCCGCAGGAAAGTGTCGCGCACCTCGACAAGCAGCCGACGTCACCTCTAGGGGAAGCCTGACGCGCTCCAGTCGCTTGGTGCGGGCGGTGGGAATCGAACCCACACTTCCAAGGGAAAGCGGATTTTAAGTCCGCTGCGTCTACCGTTCCGCCACGCCCGCCGGCGGTGTTCTCTACACCGCTGCGGCGGGCGGCGCTACCTGGTGATCGCGGCTGCGCGAATACCAGCTGACGGGGTTCTGCTGGCGGAGGGCCCACTCCAGCCACAGCGAATAGGCCGCAGCGAGCTCGGCCTTCGCCTTCTCGAATGATGGACACCGGCCCGTGTTCGGCACGCGGGCCAGGGCGCAGCTCGGCCCCGTGAGGCTCCACCACCACTCTCCAACGGGCGTCGACTCGGCCTGGAGAATCCACCCTGCACGAAGCCCGTCGACCTCGGCAACGTGATCTTCTCCGGCGAAGGAACGGATGATGAGCGGGCGATCGGCGAGGGAAAGCGGAGAAATCTGAAGCAGCATTCACGGCACGCGAAAACCGCGTGCCCAGCCACCCCCGCCGGGGGGCAATCCACAGGAGTGGCCGGGACACACGATCTTAGCCTCGATTGAGACAAGCGCTCATTAATGCGGCTACTCCGCGTTTGGTTCCGCCAGTTCGGAAGATTTTTTGGCCTCGGCGACCGACTGAGCCTTGCCGTTCCTTTCGGCCTGCAGTCCGTAAGCCTCGTAGTAGGCAGCATCGATGGTGCCGACGAGCCTGTCGAAGCCTGCCTTGCCTGCCATCTGCCTGAGCTCCGCCAGCATTGCAGCGATGTAGTTCGCCATGTCCTGCTGGTACTTGGTCTCGTGAGCGGGCGCGGCGGATGCGGGCACTGCCTCGCCATTCCTGGCGCCAAGGTGCTCGTTCGGAGCGATATAGGTCATTCCTGCACGTCCTCCTGGGGATCCACGCGGTTGAGTTTCTTGCCACGCGGCGGAGACCCGGATCGCGCCGTGCGGGAAAACGATGGCGGATCGCTTGCGGGGAAGGATTCGTCGATCGTCTCGTCGATCTGCTCTTCGCTCCGCGGCGGCCGCTTCTGCACGGGGATGGTGCTCATGCGCAGGGTCTCCGTCATGTGGCTCAGCCAACGAGAACGCGCGCCACCCGTCAGGGTTCCCGAAGAAGATGAAATTCGTTGTGTCCCGGAACTTTTTCCTGCAGTCGGCATTCCGGTCGGGCACAGCTTGCAAACCAGGGAGGGCGTGTCCATATGGAGGCCTGTCGGTCGCCGGCCGGTTCACGGCCGTGCCTGGGGGCGCAAGTGCTCCCGATACCCAGCACCATCACCGGCTCTCATGAGAGGCGCTGTGCCGCGGGCACGCCGCTCAGGCGGTCCCGAAAGGAACTCACGTGCAGACAGGTACCGTGAAGTGGTTCAACGCCCAGAAGGGCTATGGCTTCATCCAACCTTCCTCGGGTGGTCCCGATGTGTTCGTCCACATCAGCGCGGTTGAAAGGGCCGGTCTTTCCGGCCTGAAGGACGGCCAGAAGGTCTCCTACGAGATCGTCACCGACCGCCGCAGCGGCAAGGCGGCAGCCGACCAGCTTCGCGCAGGTTGAGGCTGCGATACATTCTTCGAACGTTTCGCACACCACGGATGTACTGGGTGCCGGCGTGAGAAGCCGGGCCGGGCCGAAGGGTCCCGGCCCCGCAGGGCCGCGTCCTCAACGGACGCGGCCTTCGCATGTCCGGCATAGGGCATCAGCCTGGTTCGCCATTCCCCGAGAAAATCTGCGCCGCGCCACCCACGCCATTGCGGAAGGCGGCATCGAAATTCACGCCTTCGATCGACCAGCGGTGCTCGCGCCCCCGCCAGTCGAGGCGCCACTCCGCCCGCCAGGCGAGAAGCTCCTTGCTCCAGGCGAGGGAGCCGAGAAGCGGGATCTGCCCCGCGTTCCTGTCGACGAGGGGCTCGAGAGCGCTCGCCTGAACTTCCGGCAAGCCGTCGACGGTGAGTCCCGCCTTCGCCACCTGGAGGTCCGAGGGGATCACCACTTCGAGGGCATGGGCCCAGCTCGCATCCCGGAAGGACTCCCGCATGAGGTCGCCCGCGCCCGCCATCGAGGTCAAAACGAAGCTGCTGGCGATGTGCCTCACGGCCAGAAAAACCACGAGCCGAGGCCGCTCCTCAAGCCAGGGCCTCGAGCCGAGAGCAGAAAGCAGGTCGTTCACCTTCTCCGGCACATATTCAACCGTCATCTCGTAGGGCCGGTCCCGAGTGCCCTGTTCATCACGGATCGGCCGGAAGGCATAAAGATCACGATATGAATAGGTCTTGACCGGTGCCTCGGGCGTCTGGGCCAGCCGCGCCAGTTCCGGGCGTTCCGCCAGGCGCGGATCGCCGGAAACCCGGACGAGAACCTGCGCGAGACAGCTCGCCATCCCGGGGATGCGGGTTTCGGGGCGCCGCCCCGTGACGATGGTGCGGGCCTGATAGAGATTTGCAAGCCGGTCCTGTGCGAAAAGCGGCGTGCCCCTTAGCGCCAGGGCTCCGCCAAGCGCCAGAAGAGCCCTGCGCGAGAAACCGGTTGGGTCCATGTGAGTCGTGCCTCCGGCCCGGAAGAGCGACATAGATAGGCCGCGCTGAATGCCTCGTCCATGCCGGAAGGGCGATAGCGGCCGCTTTCAACTTGCGCTTGGCCCCGGAATGGGTTTGAGAATTCGGCGATGAGCGAGACTGGCGGCGACATCCGGGCAAGGGACGAGTGGGGCGTGATCGACGCCGGATTCCTGGCGCGGGTGCTGGAAGCGCTGCAGGGCGGCGAAGCGAAGGCGGTCCGGTCCTTGATCCGCGATCTCCATCCCGCCGATCTCGCCGATGTCATCGAGGCGCTGGAGCAGGACGACCGCGTCCGCCTGATCGCGGCACTTGGGCGGAGCTTCGATGCCGAGGCGCTGGCCGAACTCGATGAGGGCGTGCGCGACGATCTCCTCGAGGCGCTGCCCAACGAGGTCATCGCCTCGGCGATCAAGAAGCTCGACACCGACGACGCGGTCTATCTGATCGAGGACCTGGAGCGCGACGACCAGCGCGAAATCCTGGCCAAGGTGCCGAAGGAGGACCGCGCCGCGCTCACCCGCGCGCTCGACTACCCGGAGGCCACCGCCGGCCGCCTGATGAAGACCGAGTTCGTCGCGGTGCCCGTGTCCTGGACGGTGGAGCAGGCGACGAACCACATCCGCACCGGCAAGAACCTGCCGGACCAGTTCATCGAGGTCTACGTGGTGGACCCCGCCTTCCATCTGGTGGGCACGGTGCCTGTCTCGCGCTTGCTGCGGCACGCACCGGAGAAGCGCATCGAAGCCATCATGGACGACGAGCAGACGGTCTTCCGCGCCACCGATCCGCAGACGGACGTCGCCTGGAAGTTCGAGAAGTACAATTTCGTTTCCGCCGCCGTCACCGACGAGGCGGGCCGCCTCATCGGCACGCTGATGGCCGACGACATCGTCGAGGTGATCCAGGAGGAAGCGGGCGATCAGGTGCTGCACCTGGGCGGCGTCGGGGCGGAGGAAGCGATCAGCAATTCCGTGGCCGAGACGACCCGCTCGCGCTTTGCCTGGCTTTTCGTCAACCTGTTGACGGCGGTACTCGCCTCCTGGGTGATCTCCCTGTTCGATGCGACGCTGGAACAGATGGTGGCGCTCGCCATCCTGATGCCCATCGTCGCCTCAATGGGAGGCAACGCCGGCACCCAGACGATGACCGTGGCGGTGCGCGCGCTGGCAACCCGTAGCCTGGGCCCGCTCAACGCGCTCCGCGTCACGCTGCGCGAATGCGCTGTGGGCCTGATCAACGGCCTGCTTTTCGCTCTCATCATCGGTCTATTCGCCTGGGCGTGGTTCGGGTCCGACCAACTCGGCCTCATCATCGGCGCCGCCATGATCATCAACCTGCTGGCGGCGGCGCTCGCCGGCATCCTCGTTCCGCTGGCGCTCGACCGATTCGACATCGATCCTGCCGTGGCCTCCGGCACCTTCGTCACCACGGTAACGGACGTGGTAGGCTTCTTCTCCTTCCTCGGGCTCGCCGCTCTCTGGCTCGCACGCTGATCAGCGGAAGAACAGCCAGCGCGGGGTGCGGGCAGCATAGTCCGCCCACTCCCGTCCGAAGCGGGCGGCGAGATGGCGCTCCTCCCGCGCGATGGCAAGCCTCCAGGTGAGGAGGGCGGCGGCGAATGCAGCGGCGATCAGCCAGGCGATGCCGAAGAACAGGCCTGCTCCGGTGACGAGCATCGTGTTGGCCACGTAGATGGGGTTGCGGGTAAGGGCGAAAGGACCCCGGGTGATGAGCGCGCTCGCTGCCCGGTGCGGCATGATGGTGGTGTGGTGACGGTGGAAGGCGAGTGCCGCCGAAACATCCAGCGCGACGGCAGCACAGGCGAGGACGAGCCCCAACACGGCAAGGATGAGCCTAGCAGTCCCCTCGGGCCAGGCGAGCGGCATCAGCCAATGCAACAAGAGGGCGAAGAGGGCCGTTCCCCCATAAAGCAGCGGCGGCCAGGGAATGCGGTTCGGGCGTTCGGCGGGGTTCTCCATCGAAGGATAAGTTGAGATCAGGACTTTTCATGAAGTCAAGCCTGGGCTTGATTTGGCCGCAAAATGCGCCTAAGAGCCCGGAATTCCGTTCAATTCAGAGGGAGTGCACGAGCCCCATGGCGCGCGTCACCGTTGAAGACTGCATCGACAAGCTTCCCAACCGCTTCGAACTGGTGCTGCTGGCCGCCCACCGCGCCCGCTCCATTTCCCAGGGAGCTCACATCACCGTCGAGCGCGACAATGACAAGAACCCGGTGGTGGCTCTGCGCGAGATCGCCGACGAGAGCATCGTTCCGGAGGACCTGCGCGAGGAATACATCCACTCCATGCAGAAGCACGTCGAGGTGGACGAACCGGAGGCGACCGAAGTTCCGCTCATCCAGCAGTCTGGCGATATGTCCGTCGTCAACGATGCCCAAGGCGAGGAAGACCAGCCCGAAATGGAGCGCATGACAGAGGAGGATCTGCTGCGCGGCCTTGAGGGCATGCCCCCCGCCGAGAGCCCGGGAAGCCAGCGCAACGGCTACTGAGCCCCCGCCATTCGAGAGATTCAAGGCCGGACCACTGGAGTCCGGCCTTTTTTGTCTTAAGATCACGTCATGATGCGCCAATACGAGCTGGTGGAGCGGGTCGCCAAGTATGACCCGGACGCGGACGAGGACCTCCTCAACCGCGCCTATGTCTATGCCATGAAGGCGCACGGCAACCAGAAGCGGGCATCGGGCGAGGCCTATTTCAACCATCCGCTCGAAGTGGCCGCCATCCTTACCGAGATGAAACTGGACTCGGCGACCATTGCCGCGGCATTGCTTCACGACACGGTCGAGGATACCGAGGCAACCCACCAGGAAATCGAGGAAAAATTCGGTCCCGAGATATCCTCCCTGGTCGATGGGCTGACAAAGATCGCCAAGCTCGACCTTGTCACCAAGGAGGCCGCGCAGGCCGAGAACCTGCGCAAGCTCCTGCTCGCCATGTCACGCGACGTGCGGGTGCTGCTGGTCAAGCTCGCGGACCGGCTCCACAACATGCGCACGCTGGAGCACGTGAAGCCCGAGAAGCGGGTGCGCATCGCCCAGGAGACGATGGACATCTATGCGCCCCTCGCTGGGCGCATGGGCATGCAGGCGGTGAGGGACGAGCTCGAGGACATCGCCTTCCAGGTGCTGAACCCGGCCGCCAACAAGATCATCCTAGACCGGCTGGCGAAGCTTCACGCCGAGTCGGGCGGCATCCTGAGGTCGATCGAGCATGAGCTGACCCAGAAGCTCGTGGAGAACGGGATCAAGGCGGAGGTCTACGGGCGCGAGAAGCGGCCGTATTCCATCTTCCGCAAGATGGAGCGGAAGCTCCTGTCGCTCGGCCAGCTCTCGGACATCTTCGGTTTCCGGGTGATCGTCGGCACGGTGGACCAGTGTTACCGGGCGCTTGGCATCATCCACCGCACCTACCGCGCCGTCCCGGGGCGGTTCAAGGACTACATCTCGACGCCGAAGCAGAACGATTACCGCTCGATCCACACCACGGTGATCGGCCCCCATCACATGCGGGTGGAGATGCAGATTCGCACGCGATTGATGCATGAAATCGCGGAACGAGGTGTCGCCGCGCATGCGATCTACAAGGATGCCCCGGACGCCAAGGAGGCTCTCGACGGATTCAAGGCGCCGGCGGCCGAGTCGAACGCCTACCGCTGGCTCCGCCACCTCGTCGAGATGCTGCAGGAGGGCGAATCCCCGCGCGAGTTCCTGGAGCACACGAAGCTCGAGCTCTTCCACGACCAGGTGTTCTGCTTCACGCCGAAGGGCAAGCTCATCGCCCTGCCGAAGGGTGCGACACCCATCGATTTCGCCTATGCGGTGCACACCTCGGTGGGCGATTCCTGCGTGGGCGCCAAGATCAACGGCAGCCACGCCCCCCTGGTCACCGAGCTCAAGAACGGCGACGAGGTGGAGATCATCCGTTCCGAGGCCCAGACCCCGCCCGCTGCCTGGGAGGGCCTCGCCGTCACAGGAAAGGCGCGGGCCGCCATCCGCCGCGCCACCCGGGCCGCGGCGCGGAAGCAGTTCGCCGGGCTCGGCCGAGAGATCGTGGAAAAGATGCTGGCGAAGTTCGACAAGCCCTATTCCGAGAAGGAGGTGGCCGCCGCCATTCCCCGCCTCGGCCACAAGCACGTCGACGATGCGCTGGCGGCGATCGGCCGTGGCGAGCTCTCCGCCATCGACGTGATGAAGGCGATGGGTTTGACCGTCGACGATTCGAAGCTCAAGGAGCTGCGCCGCAAGGCCCCGGCCAAGAAGGCGGAACAGGTGGAGCTCTCGGTTCCGGTGCGCGGCGTCGCCCGCACCACCGCTCTCCGGATCGCCCCCGAAACCGGGGCGGTGCCGGGCGAGCGCATCGTCGGCATCCTCACGCCGGGCGAGGGCATCACCATCTACCCGATCTTCGCCAAGGCGCTCGAGCAGTACGACAACCAGCCCGAACGCTGGGTGGACCTCGCCTGGGACAC
>NZ_JBKBKI010000016.1:0-85562 GCF_046294715.1 Aestuariivirga sp.
CGGAGAGGCGAAGCGCGCCGGCCCAGTCGCGGGGCGGCGCGCTCGACTTCCCTATGCGGCCTCGGCCCGCCGGCTCGCCACCACCTGCTCGGCGGCGCGGCCGGTGAGCTCCGCCATGTGATCCAGCGTGAAGGTGAAGGTGCCCACACCCGAGGTCGCCGAGCGCAGCTCGATGATGAGCGAGGCCATCTCGGACTCCGGCATGTGCGCCTTCACCGTGTCCCAGCCCGGCCAGCCCTCGCGGCCGTCATAGCCGAGAAGCTGCCCGCGATGTCCCGTCACGATCTGGTTGACGCGCGAGGTGGCATCGCTCGGCACGTGGATCTCCACCGCCACGATGGGCTCGAGCAGCACGGGCGAACATTGCGGCATGCCGTCCGTCATGGCGATGCGCGCCGCCGTCTTGAAGGCCATCTCGGAGGAGTCGACGTCATGGTAGGAGCCGTCCGACAGGTTCACCGAGAAGTCCACCACCGGGAATCCGAGGGGACCGTGGCCCATCCATTCCCGGATGCCCTGTTCCACCGCCGGGATGTACTGCTTGGGCACCACGCCGCCGGTGATCGAGTCCGAGAACACGAAGCCCGAGCCGCGCGGCAGGGGTGCGATCTCCACCACCACGTCACCGTACTGGCCGTGCCCCCCGGACTGCTTCTTGTGCCGACCGCGCACCTGGATCGGTTTGCGGATCGTCTCCTTGTAGGCGATGCGCCGCGGCCGCGACTGGGCATGGACGCCGAACTTGCCCTGGAGCTTCTCCAGCGCCACGCGGAGATGCATCTCGCCCTGCCCCCACAGCACCATCTCGTGGGTGTCGTGATTGTGCTCGAGCGACAGCGAGGGATCTTCCTCGACGAGCTTGGCGATGGCGCTGGTGAGTTTCACCTCGTCCTTCCGGTCGGAAACGGAGATTGCCAGCCCGTAGACGCCGGGCGTCGTCGCCAGCTTGACGAGCTGCGGCGTGCTGCCCTTGGTCGTGGAAAGCGTTTCGCCCGTCTTCGCCGCATCGAGACGACCCAGCGCGACGGTGTCCCCGGCGGCGGCCTTCTGCACCTTGGCAGGCGTCGATCCCATCAGCGTGAAGACGCCGGCCACGCGGCTGTCCTGCCCGGAGGCGCCATGCAGCACCGTGCCATCCGTCACCTCTCCGGAAAGAATCCGCGAAAGCGAAAGCTTGCCGCCATGGGCTGTGTGGAAGGTCTTGAGCACCTGCACCGTGGTGCCGTTGCCCTTGTAGCCGAGCCGCTTCGCCGTCTCGGCGATGCCGGGTGCCTCGTGGCGGAGCGCCTTCATCAGCCGCTCGATGCCGGTGCCGTGCTCGGCCGAGCCGAACAGCACGGGCGTGATGTAGCCCTCGGCGAGCTCGCGCGAGAGGTCGGAGAACACCCGGTCGCGCGGCGGCTCCATGTCGGAAAGCAGTTGCTCCATCAGCTCGTCGTCATGGTCGGCGAGCTTCTCCAGCATGGCGAAGCGCTGGGATTTCTCGAGCTCCGCCATGTCCTGCGGCATGTCGATGAGCTTGCTCTCGAGGTGCTCCTGGTAGACGAAGGCGCGCTCCAGCGCGAGGTCCACGAAGCCCGTGACGATCGAGCCCTTCATGATCGGCAGCTGCCGGAGGATCAGCGGCTTCGATGAGGCGGGCTGCAGCCACTCGAGCACGTCGCGCGGCGCGGAATCGGACTTGTCCACCTTGTTGATGAACAGCATGCGCGGCAGCCCGATCTCGTCAAGCTGCTTGAGGATCAGCTGCAGCGCGGGGGCCTTCTTGTCGTCCGCCTCGCAGACGACGATGGCCACGTCCGCGCCGAGCAGTGCTGCGCGCTGGTCCTGCGTGAATTCAATGGAGCCGGGGCAGTCGAGGAAGGTGTAACTGTCGCCGAGATAGGTCGTGGTGGCGGCATTGAGCTCGACGCTCATGCCATGGGCGCGTGCTTCCGGGGCGGAATCACCCACCGTCGACCGCTCCGCCACCTTGCCCTGGCGCGGAATGGCGCCGGTGTGGAAGAGAATGGCTTCGAGAAGCGTGGTCTTGCCGCTGAGATAGGGGCCCACGAGTGCGACGCACCGCGAGCCCGAAGGCCTTCTGCCGTTTGATTGATCCATGGACGATGCTCCTTTGACAGCTCAACTCAATGCCCGTCGAAGGACCGCCCTTCTCAAAAACCGTGTCACCACGCCGGGGCGGTTCCACGGCTCAAAGAGTACTCCGTTTGAAGCACCCGGCAAGCGTTTTCGGAGAAAAGCGAGGCCCGGCGCAATGGCCGGGCCCCGCTCGAAAATCCTGGTGAAGTGGTCAGTTCGCGCGCTTGAGGCGCAGGCTGGCGACGCCGGCGGCGATGTTGAGGCCTGTCTGGGCCTGGACGCTCAGCGGCTGCAAGGCGATCGACTTGTCGGACCCGCCGATCAGCACGTTGGCGCCGAGACCGAGCGCCACCGACGCTTCGGCCGAAGCTCCGGCATAGCGTCCGGCAAGCGCACCGCGATTGATCTTGCCCGGTGCGAAAACTGCCCAGGCCATGACGGCCTTCCCGGTGACGCCCACGTCGAGACCAAACCTTCCGATGCTGCCCACATAGCGCTCGCGCTGGCCGACGGTGCCTTCGAAAACGCAATCGACCGACCTGGAAGAACCGATGATCATGCCCACGCCGCCGGACACGTCACAGCTCAATACGCCGATCTTGACGCCTTTCTTGGCAAGCGCCGGGGTGGTGGCGAGTCCGAGGGCGATCAGCGAGGCGAGGACGATCTTTTTCATGGTCGAGTCTCCTGTTGGCAGAATGGCCGTAGAGGCCGGAAATGTGTCGGGAGTTGGACACTGGATGAGAGCGCATAGCGGATCGTTAAGCCCGCCGCAACCCGGGGCTGTGCGCGCCTTTCATTGCCTCAATCGACGTAGCGAAGGGTGAAGCTCGCGAGCCCCGCGGCGATGTTGAGGCCGGTCTGTCCCTGGACGCTCAGCGGCTGCAGCGCGATCGACTTGTCGGAACCGCCCACCAGCACATTGGCCCCGAGTCCCACCGCGACGGTCGCCTCGGCCGTGGCCCCCGCATAGGTGCCTGCCAGCGCGCCCTGCCCCACTTTCCCCGGCGCGAAGACCACCCAGGACATGATGGTCTCCCCCGTGACCCCAATATCGATCCCGAGCTTGCCGATCCGCCCCTCGTAGTTCTCCGGGCCGTTCGGCCCCTCGAACACGCACCGCGCCGCCTGGGAGCCGCCGAGGATAAGCCCCACCCCAGCGGACACGTCGCAGGTGAGCACGCCGAGCTTGACGCCGTTGTCCGCGGACGCGGACGCGGCCGAGAGCGCCAGGGCCAGCGCGGAGAGCGATGCAGCAATCGGTTTCATGGTAGCCATCCCATTGAAGTTACGGGGCCCCCGAGGTCCCCACGCCTCGAACATGGCATAGGCAAGGGCCTGAAGGAAGAGCACCCCGTCCGCTCGCTCTCGGAAGGCTTGGCAGTTCAGAGAACGCTGGAGGATTGGTTGCGAAGTGCCCGAAACGACTCGGTTTTCAGCGCAGATTGCCGCAGAAGCGCTGGATGCGCTTGCAGGCATCCTCCAGCACCTCGGTGGCCGTGGCATAGGAGATGCGGAAGAAGGGCGACATGCCGAAGGCCGCGCCATGCACCGCGGCGACTCCTTCCGAGGCGAGGAGCTCGGTCACGAAATCCTCGTCGTTGCGGATGACGTTGCCGGTGGGTGCGGTCTTGCCGATGCAGCCGAGGCAGGAGGGATAGACATAGAAGGCGCCTTCGGGCGTCGGGCATGAGAGGCCGGAGGCTTGGTTCAGCATCGACACCACGAGGTCGCGGCGCTCCTTGAACACCTCGTTGTTGCTGGCGATGAAATCCTGCGGTCCGTTCAGCGCCTCCACCGCCGCCCACTGCGCAATCGAGGACGGGTTCGAGGTCGACTGCGACTGGAGCTTGGCCATCGCCTTGATGAGCTGCTCCGGCCCGGCGCCATAGCCGATGCGCCAGCCCGTCATGCAATAGGACTTCGAAACGCCGTTCATGGTGAGCGTCCGGTCGTAGAGCTTCGGTTCCACCTGGGCCGGCGTGGTGAACTCGAAATCGTCATAGACGAGGTGCTCGTACATGTCGTCGGAGAGCACCCAGACATTGGGATGCTTCACCAGCACGTCGGTCAGCGCCTTGAGCTCGGCGCGCGAATAGGCGGCCCCCGAGGGGTTCGAGGGCGAGTTGAGGATCAGCCACTTGGTCTTGGGCGTGATCGCCTTTTCGAGGTCCGAAGCCTGCAGCTTGAAGCCGTTCTCGAGCTTGCCCTCGACGAACACAGGCGTGCCGCCGGCCAGCATCACGATGTCGGGATAGCTCACCCAGTAGGGTGCGGGCACGATCACCTCGTCTCCGGGATTCACCGTGGCCATCAAGGCGTTGAACAGCACCTGCTTGCCCCCGGTGCCGACCGAAACCTGGGAAGGCTTGTACTCGAGACCGTTCTCGCGCTTGAACTTGTCGCAGATCGCCTTCTTGAGTTCCGGGATGCCGTCGACCGGCGTGTACTTGGTCTTGCCGGAGCGGATCGCCTTGATCGCCGCCTCCTTTATGTTGTCCGGCGTGTCGAAGTCCGGTTCGCCCGCCGCGAGCCCGATCACGTCGCGCCCCTCGGCCTTCAGCTGCATCGCCTTGTTGGAAATGGCGATGGTGGCGGAAGGCTGGATGCGGTTCAGCGAGTCGGAGATGAAGCCCATTGCGGTAACCTTTCGATTTCGCTGGCTCTCTAGGGGCAACCGGAGGCAAGGGCAAGCCTCAATCCGCCGCATCAACACGTGCTTCTGGATGCGCTAATGAGGCCGGTCATGGAGCGTGAACCCTTCCTCGTGGCGGGTGGCGGCATCGCCGGCCTCGCCGCCGCCCTGGCGCTCGCCCGGCACGCCGGCCCGGTGCGCCTTTTCGAGCAGGCCGCGGCCTTCGAGGAGGTGGGCGCCGGGCTCCAGATGTCGCCAAACGGCGTGGGCGCGCTGCGGGCCCTGGGCGCCTGGGAGGATGTCGAGCCCTCCTGCGTCATTCCGTCGGAAATCCATGTCCGGGACGGCGTCTCGGGCAGGCTCCTGCAGCGCATCCGGCTGGGCCGTCCCTTCGAGGAGCGCTTCGGCGCGCCCTATCGCGTCTGCCACCGGTCCGATCTCCTGGCGGGCCTGCTCGCGGCAGCCCGCCGCCATGGCACGATCGAACTCAACACCGCTCAGCGCGCCGTCTCCGCCCGGCAATCGGGAGACAGCGTCACGCTCGAATTCGCTGGCGGCTCCGCGGCGAGCGGCAGCGGCGTGATCGCGGCGGACGGCATCCGCTCCAGCCTGCGCGCCCTGGTCTGCGGCGAGGTCGCGCCCGTGGCCCGGGGCTCCGTCATCTGGCGCGGGCTGATCCCGCTCGGCAAGGTGCCGCCCGAGATCGAAGCGGACTGCGTGACGCTGTGGCTCTGCCCGGGCGGCCACGTCGTGCACTATCCGGTCAGCAACTGGCGGAGTTTCAACATCGTCGCAGCCGCCGACGGTGCGGTGGAAGATGGCGGCTGGCAGACACCGGCGCCCTCCTCGGAGGTGGTACGGCGCTTCGCTGTCGTGTGGGAGGAGCTGGGTGCTCTTCTCGCCACGCCCGATACCTACCTGCGCTGGCCCGCCGCCGACCTGCCGCCCCTCCCCGTCTGGTCGCGCGGGCGCCTCGCGCTCATCGGCGATGCGGCCCACGCCACCCTGCCCTATCTCGCCCAGGGTGCGGTGATGTCGCTCGAGGATGCCGTGGTGCTCGCGCGTGAACTCGCGCGGTTCGACAGCCTCCCCGAAGGTTTCGCCGCCTATGAGCAGGCGCGCAAGCCGCGCACCGCCCGCATCCAGGAGCAATCCCGCGGCATGAGCCGGGTCTATCACGCGGCGGGTCCCCTGGCCCTCGCCCGCAATCTTGTCCTCGGCTTCGGCAGCCCGTCGCTCGCCCTGAGGCGCCTCGAGTGGATCTATCGCTGGACGCCGGAAGCCGCCGCCTGAGCGATCAAGAAATCGTGTGCGATACGTCCACGGGCGGAGGTGTATCGTAAGAGCAGGAAACCCACAGGAGGAAGTCATGACGAGACTGGCGGCCGCGACCATCGCAGTTATCCTTGCAGCTGCCGCGCCCGCCCTTGCTGCGGGCGGCAACAGCGGCGGCGGCAACGCCTCTCCCGCCAAGACCTGCAAGAAGGGCGAGGTGTGGAACACGCAGAAGAAGAAATGCGTGAAGGTCCAGTCCGGCGTCCTGCCGGATGAGGATCTCTATGCCCAGGGCCGCGCCCTCGCCCGCGAGGGCCATTACGACTGGGCGATCGAGGTGCTCGCCAGCGTGCAGAACCAGAATGACCCGCGCGTCCTCAACTACACCGGCTACAGCCACCGCAAGGCTGGCCGCCTTGAGGTCGGCATCGCCTATTACCGGAAGGCGCTCGCCATCGATCCCGGTTTCAACCTCGCCCGCGAGTATCTCGGCGAAGGCTATATCGCCGCCGGCCGGGTGGATCTCGCCATGGCCGAGCTTAAGGCGATCAAGAGGAGTTGCGGCACCTCCTGCGAGGAATACCGCGAGCTCTCCGCCGCAATCGCCGCGGCGAACTGAGGCCTCCTCACACCGGCGGCACGATCCACTCGACCGTGCCCTGCCCCCACTCGCCGAGGCCCAGCCGCCCGGCGAGCGCGGGCAGCAGAAGCCGCATATCTTCCTCCATCGTCCACGGCGTGTTGAGGATGGCGAGCCCCGATCCCGCCAGCCCGCCCGCCGCGAATGCTTCGCGCACCCGCAGCTCCACCCTCAGCGTCGCCGGAACGCCCATGGCCTTCACCGATGCGAGAATGTTTTCCGCCGTCGCATCGGCCTTCAGCGGATACCACAGCAGATAGACTCCCTTGGCGAAGCGGCGCAGCGCATGGGCCAGCATGCGCACCGTTTTTTCCGCCTCGTTCCTCGCCTCGTAGGGCGGGTCGATGAGGACCACGCCGCGCCGCTCTGGCGGCGGCAGCTTCGCCTTGAGGCAGGTCTCGGCATCCATGCTGGTGACGTCGGCGCGGGGGTCGCGGATCAGATGGCGCTCGAGTGCGACCGCGTCCTCCGGGTGAAGCTCGTTGGCGATCAGCCGGTCTTCCTCCCGCATCAGGCGCAGCGCCAGTTCGGGCGAGCCCGGGTAGAAGCGCAGGCCGCCGCCGGGGTTGAGGCCCGCGATCACCGCCCGGTAAGGCGCCAGCAGCGCCTCGATCTCAGGGGGGAAGGGCTCCGCCAGGCGGCCGATGCCGCCTTCCCACTCGCCCGTCTTTCCCGCCTCGATGCCGGCGAGGTCGTAGAGCCCGATCCCGGCATGCGCGTCGAAGACGCGGAAAGGCTTCGCCTTCTTCTTCATGTGCTCGATGACGCGCGCCAGCACCACGTGCTTCAGGACGTCGGCGTGGTTTCCGGCGTGATAGGCGTGGCGGTAGTTCATGAGCGGAAGACGAAGAAGGCGCCCGCCGCGATCAGCGCGAAGCCGATCATGTGGTTCATGGTGATCGCCTGCTTCAGGTACATGACCGAGAACACGGCGAAGACCGCGAAGGTGATCACCTCCTGGATGGTCTTGAGCTCGGCCGCCGAATAGACCTGGTAGCCGATCCGGTTGGCGGGCACCGCGAGCCAGTATTCGAAGAAGGCGATGCCCCAGCTCGCGGTCACCGCCATCCACAGGGGCTTGCCCGTGTAGTTGAGGTGGCCGTACCAGGCGAAGGTCATGAACACGTTGGAGGCCACGAGCAGCAGCACGGGCAGCACATAGGGCGAGGTCAGGAAGGCCATGGCGAAACGATCTGTCTAGTCGGTGAGGGTGATCGAGGCGAGGTCGATCATCGTGCCGTCCTGCCCGAGATTGGCGAACAGCACCCGGCCCGGGTGGCTTCCATCGACCATGAAGAAGGACAGGGCGTCCACCGTGTAGCCGAGTTCGCCGCAGGGCGGCTCCGGAACCTCGATCTGCACGACGGCGTCGAAGGCCTCCTTGCGCTTGCCGGTTGGCACCACCTGGTAGGCGGTCCAGCCCGGGGGCACCGGCAGGCCCGGCACCTCGGCCATCACGCATTCGGGGTCATCCAGCACCAGGCCCTGCGCCTTGAGGTCTGCCAGCAGGGCGGGAGCGCCCTCCGCACGGAACTGGCGCAGCACGGCATAAGGCTCCCCCGCATTGACGCGAAGCGAGAACACGTCCTTGCCGGGATCGTAGACCACGTCCCACACGCCGGAGTCGAAGCTGCACTGCTCGGTCCACAGCCCGATTCCGCGGCCTTCCTTCCATTGCCACGAGCAGTTCTGCTTGTCGGTGGAATAGAACGGCACCGTCCGTCCGTCGGCGCCCGCCCGGGGCACCCGGACGCTCACCTCTGCGGCCGGAATGCAGACCTCTCCGCCCGGAGCGCGCGAGAGGGGCGCAAGACCCGGCGAGCCGGGCTCCAGCCCCTTGCCCTCGCCATAGAGGCAGATGCTGTCGCTTGTGGTCTCATAGACGATGACGCCGGCGATCTCGCGCGCCGGCAGGCGGTCCTTGGCGAATCCTTCCGAGAAGCGCACGTCGATCTGCTTGCCGAGCGCTGCGCGGAGGTTGAGGGTGGCGCTGTTTGCCGGTACGTAATGGTCCTCCGCGGAGGCGAAGTCGGATGAGAGGGCGAGGAGCCCGGCAGCGGCAAGCGGCGGGAGAGCGCGTTTCATGCACGCCAGTCATGCCAGACTCCCGGGCGTTTGGCTATCGCCTCCCCCACCCCCGGGTTAGGAAGGCCGGATGACTGCCATGACCGCGCCGGAACGCCCCTCCTACGCCATCCTCGTGGCGATCAGTGCCGTGGGCCCTCTGGCGCTCAACATCTTCATGCCCTCCATGCCGGGTCTGCAGCGGGAGTTCGGCGTCAGCTACGGCGTCGTCCAGCTCACCCTGACGCTCTATCTCATCGGCATGGCCGCCTGCCAGCTCGTCTACGGCCCGATCTCGGACCGCGTCGGCCGCCGCCCCATGCTGCTCTCGGGCCTCGCGCTCTTCGTCGCGGCGAGCCTCATGGCGGCGCTGGCCCCCTCGATCCACGTGCTGATCGCCGCACGGCTTCTCCAGGCCGTCGGCGGTGCCGCCGGCGTGGTGCTGGCCCGCGCCATGGTGCGCGACGTCTTCGACCGCGAGACCTCGGCCAGCGTCATCTCCTACATCACCATGGCCTTCGTCGTGGCGCCCATGGTGGCGCCGGCCATCGGCGGCTACATCGACGTCCACGGCGGCTGGCGCCTGGGGTTCTGGCTGCTGGCCCTGCTCGGCGGGATGGTGCTCGCCGCGGCGTGGTTCCACCTGCCGGAAACCCACCTGGTCCGCTCCGGCTCCGGCAAGGGGTTCGGCCTCGTCACCGGCGCGGCAAGGCTCTTCGCGCTGCCCCGCTTCCGCGGCTACACGCTCGTCCTCGCCTTCACCTCCTCGGTCTTCTTCGCCTTCCTCGGCGGCGCCCCCCACATCATGATGGACGTGCTCGGCCGCACGCCGATGGAATACGGCCTGTGGTTCGCCACGGTCTCCGCCGGCTACATGACGGGGAACTTCCTCTCCGGCCGATACACGAGGACCGTCGGTCTCGACCGCATGATCATGGCGGGCTGCGCCACGACGCTGGCGGGAGGCCTGCTCTGCTTCGCCGCGGCCCTCACCGGGCTGCTGACGCCCGCCACCCTCTTCCTTCCCATGTGCCTCGCCGCTCTCGGCAACGGCCTCACCATCCCGAACGGAACGGCGGGCGCCATCAGCGTGGATCCGCGCCTCACCGGAGCCGCGGCCGGATGGTCGGGCTTCGCCCAGATGGCCTGCGGCGCGGCCGCCTCGCAGCTCGTCGGCTCGCTGCAGGATGGCTGGCCCACCGCCGTGTTCTGGTTCATGGCGGCGGCGAGCCTTTTCGCCCTTCTTTCCAATGTCGTGATGGTGCGGCGGGCGGAACCAAGCCGCTGACCCGCCGTTCAGCCCCGGACCACATCCGAGGAGCCGAGACATGGCCGAAACCCGCGTCGAATCCGAAGAGCGCCTGGTGCAGTGGCTGCGCGACGCCCATGCCATGGAGAAGCAGGCCGAGACCATGCTGCACGGCATGGAGGAGCGCATCGAGAACTATCCCCATCTCAGGAAGCGCCTCGCCCAGCACCTGAAGGAGACGCAGCACCAGGCCCAGCGCCTCGAGGATGCCATCGGCCGCCTCGGCGGCTCCACCTCCGCCATCAAGGACACCGCCGCCAGCATGGTCACCCTGGTGCAGAACCTCGGCACGGCGCTCGCCGGCGACGAGGTGATGAAGGGCGTGCTCGCAGGTTTCGCCTTCGAGCACTACGAGATCGGCTCCTACCGCATCCTCATCGCCGCCGCCGGGGTGCTGGGCGACAAGGAGACGGCCCGCATCTGCCGCGAGAACCTGCGCGAGGAGGAAGACATGGCCCAGTGGCTTTCCCAGAACATCGACTCCATCACCGCCGAATACCTCGAACGCGAGGACCGCGGCAGCGAGCGCGCGAAGCGGTAAGGGGCCCTTCCCCTTCTCCCGTTGCGGAGCAATGGGAGAAGGTGTCCGAAGGGCGGGTGAGGGCCACGTTTCCGCCAGCCCCGCCCTTCCCCCTCCCCGCCCCAGCCCCTATATTCCGCCCATCATGGGACACTCACGTCAGGAAGGCGGCTTCGCGGAAGCGCCGCAGCCGCTCGATTTCGACTCCGCCGAACCCCTGGGCGGCGGCCTCGGGCCGCTCCGCCCGGAATTCGTGCCGCTGGCGAGCTTCACCCCCGTCAAGCCGCCCAAGCCACCGAAATCCGCGGGCGGCAAGCCGCTGAGGATCGTCTCGGAGTTCGAGCCGCGGGGCGACCAGCCGCAGGCCATCGCGGAACTCGTCGCCGGCGTGCAGCAGCTCGAGCGCGACCAGGTGCTCCTGGGCGTCACCGGCTCAGGCAAGACCTTCACCATGGCCAAGGTCATCGAGCAGACGCAGCGCCCGGCCCTGATCCTCGCCCCCAACAAGACGCTCGCCGCCCAGCTCTACGGCGAGTTCCAGAGCTTCTTCCCGGAGAACGCGGTCGAGTATTTCGTTTCCTACTACGACTATTACACGCCCGAGGCCTACGTCCCGCGTTCGGACACCTACATCGAGAAGGAATCCGCCATCAACGAGCAGATCGACCGCATGCGCCACTCGGCCACGCGCTCGCTCCTGGAACGTGACGACGTGGTGGTGGTCGCCTCCGTCTCCTGCATCTACGGCATCGGCGACGTCGAGACCTATTCCGCCATGGCCTTCGAGCTGAAGAAGGGCCAGAGGACACCGCAGCGCCAGCTCCTCGCCGATCTCGTGGCGCTCCACTACAAGAGGAACGACCAGAACTTCGTGCGCGGCACCTTCCGGGTGCGCGGCGACACGATCGAGCTCTTCCCCTCCCACTTCGAGGACCGCGCCTGGCGCATCTCGCTCTTCGGCGACGAGGTGGAGGCGATCTCGGAATTCGATCCCCTGACCGGCCAGAAGATGGCGGAGCTCGATCAGATCAAGGTCTATTCCAACTCGCATTACGTGACGCCGAAGCCGACGCTGGAACAGGCCGTCTCGCGCATCAAGCACGACCTGCGCCTGAGATTGCAGGAGTTCAACGCCGCGGGCCGGCTGCTCGAAGCCCAGCGCCTCGAGCAGCGCACCATGTTCGACATCGAGATGATGATGGCCACCGGCTCCTGCGCCGGCATCGAGAACTATTCGCGCTACCTCACCGGCCGCAAGCCCGGCGAGCCGCCGCCCACCCTCTTCGAATACCTGCCCGACAACGCGCTGGTCTTCATCGACGAGAGCCACGTGACGATCCCGCAGATCGGCGGCATGTTCCGGGGCGACTTCAACCGCAAGGCAACCCTCGCCGAATACGGCTTCCGCCTGCCCTCCTGCATCGACAACCGCCCCTTGCGCTTCGAGGAGTGGGACGCGATGCGCCCGCAGACCGTCTGCGTCTCGGCCACGCCCGGCAAATGGGAGATGAACCAGACGGGCGGCGTCTTCGCCGAGCAGGTGATCCGACCGACGGGCCTCATCGATCCGCCCGTCCACATCCGCCCCGTGAAGGACCAGGTGGACGATCTCGTGGCCGAGTGCAAGGAAACCGCGCTCAAGGGCTTCCGCACCCTCGTCACCACGTTGACCAAGCGCATGGCCGAGGACTTGACCGAATACATGCACGAGCAGGGCATCCGTGTCCGCTACATGCATTCCGACATCGACACGCTGGAGCGCATCGAGATCATCCGCGACCTCCGCCTCGGCGCCTTCGACGTGCTGGTCGGCATCAACCTGCTGCGCGAGGGTCTCGACATTCCGGAATGCGCCCTCGTCGCCATCCTCGACGCCGACAAGGAAGGCTTCCTCCGCTCCGAGACGTCGCTGATCCAGACCATCGGCCGCGCCGCGCGCAACGTCGAGGGCAAGGTGATCCTCTATGCCGACCAGGTGACGGGTTCGATGGAGCGCGCCATCGCCGAGACGAACCGCCGCCGCGAGAAGCAGATGGCCTACAACGAGGCCAACGGCATCACCCCGCAATCGGTGAAGAAGAACATCGGCGACATCCTCAAGTCCGTCTACGAGCAGGACCATGTCCGCGCCGATGCCGGCCTGATGGAGGATGGCCCGCTCATCGGACACAATCTCGAGAAGGTCCTGGCCGACCTCGAGAAGAAGATGCGCGAAGCCGCCGCCAACCTCGAGTTCGAGGAAGCCGCCCGCCTGCGTGACGAGGTGAAGCGCCTCAAGGCCGTGGAACTCGCCGTGATCGACGACCCCACCGTCCGGCAGTCCAACATCAAGGACGCGACGGCGTCATGGCCGCAGCCGAAACCGGAAAGAAAGGCGAGCTCGAAGGCGGGAAAACCGGGGTCGAGAACGTTTCGCGGCCGCAAGCCGCGATGAAAAGGTCCAGTGGACCTTTTCACGTTCGAGACGCGCTGAGCTCAAGCGAAGCGCCGGGAGGGCGTTCAGGGGGCCGAAGAAGAGGTAGCAGATCCGGATGACACAAGCCTCGATTGGCGTCGTCCCGAGAAGACCGGAATAGTGTGTGGGAGATGACGTATCCTCTCCCGCGGGAGGTGGGAGAGGGTGCCCGAAGGCCGGGTGAGGGCCTCCGTCCGTGCCCCAGGCCGGTAAGGCCCTCATGCGGCGCTGCGCGCCACCTTCTCCGAAGCGGTTAAGGGTGGGACTTCTTTTTGTATTTGCGATCGATGCGGGCGCCGCCCGGGAAAACTCGACTGCCAGCCCCATGAAGGACCGGCAAGAAGGCGTGGGCAGCGCCCGCGCCGGGGAGAAGAGACAGAACCCAGACGGAGAGGCCTTGAGGGCGTCCGGGAGATGGCCTGTCTCCCGGTCTCTCCGCCTGCCCCCGGATCCCGCGCCACGTTCGCGCGAGGCCCGGAGGGCCTGCCGCTCCCTTTCCAGGTCCGGGCTTCCGTCGCGAGCGGAACCCCTTCCCCGGCGGGAGTGACGACTATCTAGCTCATTCTAGGAATAAAGTCAACAGATAAGATTCCTGTCATTTCCTCCGATGAAGGGGTGACAGCCCCTCCCGCGCGTTGCACAATGCGCGGCAAGGACGGTCAGCCCACTCCGCACGAGGTCACACCCATGCGACGCCGCTCTCTCCTCGCCCTCCTGGCGCTTGCCGCCTCCGCCGCCCCCGCCGCAGCCCATCACGGCTGGGGCTCCTATGATGCCGAAAAGCCGCTCACCCTCGCGGGCGTGATCGACGAGGTCACCATCTCCAACCCCCACGGCATGATGATGCTCACGATCGACGGCGTGATGTGGCACGTCACCCTCGCCCCGCCCTCCCGCATGAACGCGCGCGGCGCCACGGCCGAGATCGTGAAGAAGGGGGCGGAGGTCGCCGCCTTCGGCTATCCGAAGCGCGACGGCACGAAGGAGATCCGCGCCGAGTGGATCGAGATCGGCGGCGCGCGCTTCGAACTGCGCTGAGCCCCTGCCATGGAGGGGCTGTGGCTCGCCCTCGAGCAATCGGCCTTCGGCGACCTGGTGCGCCAGTCCACCTGGCTCTACCCCGCCGCCAACGTCCTGCATGTGCTGGGGGTGATCGGCTTCTTCGCGACGGTGGCCGTCATGGACCTCGCCCTCCTCCGTGCCCTGCCCGGCGGCGCGGCGAAGGCGGCGGTCGCACGGTTCCGGCCCTTCGCCGCGCTGCTGCTCGCCGTGATCGCTGCCACCGGGCTCGTGCTGTTCACGCCGGAGGCCTCGGCCCTCGCGGCCAACCCGGCGCTCCGGGCGAAGCTTCTGCTCGTGCTGCTGGGTCTCGCCAACGTCGCCGTGAACGAGGCGGCGCTGCGGTCGGCCGGCCCGGACTCAGGAACGGTCCGGCTGACGGCGGGCCTCTCGCTCCTCGTCTGGCTCGGCGTGGCGGCCTTGGGCCGCACCATCGCCTATGTCTAGCCGGGAACTTGCCTTCCGCCGGCGTCGTTTCCCGCCGAACCGGTCAATTCACGTACAGGAGGCGAGCCATGCCGCAGGGTGACAAGTCGGCCTACACGGCCAAGCAGAAGCGCAAGGCGGAACACATCGAGGAAGGCTACGAGAAGCGCGGCGTCTCCCACAAGGAAGCGGAGAAGCGCGCCTGGGCCACGGTGAACAAGCAGGACGGCGGGGGCAAGAAGTCCGGCTCGGCGGCGAAGCACTGAGAAGCCGCCCAATTCTTGCCGACTTTTCAAGCTCTAGCGTGGAAGCAGCGCTGCCGCCTTCCGCCGCGGTCGGCATTTGTGTATGGATGTGCCCTGTGGGCATGAGAGGGGAGAACCGATGGGCCTGAAGATGAAGGACGGTCGCATCGTTGCGGCCATGGCGCTGGTGGGCCTGCTCGCCGCGGGCTGCTCGACGACGGGTGATTCGGGCGGTGCCGATTCCTCCTCCACGGTCGGTTCGCAGCAGCTCTCGGCGGCAGAAATCCAGACCATTCTCGCCGGCAAGAGCTGGCGCTTCCAGGGCCCCAACAACACCGGCACCACCCTCTATGCCGAGGACGGCAGCTCGCTCGTCGAGGTCGACGGCAAGGGCACCACCAAGGGCAAGTGGATGACCAAGGACGGCCAGCTCTGCGAGAGCTTCGATCCTGCCCCGCCGTGGCTGCCGGGCGGCGTTCCGATGAGCTGCTATCCCTTCTCCCGGGGCGCGGCGCCGGGGTCCTACCAGGCGGGCAAGGCGGTCTTCACGGTCGCGTCATAGAGCTTTGATCCCTCGCCACAATTGGGCCACAGGCTGACCAAAGTCACGCCTTCTGCACGCAGGATAGGCTCTCAGCGCCAGATCCCGTGAACGATTAGGATGAATTGATGACGATGCGCCTTTCGCGCCGCTCCTTGCTGTTGACAGGTCTCTCCGTGGCGGTTTCCGCCCGCGCCGCCTTCGCGCAGTCCACTCCATACGACGAAGCCGATCCCTTCGGCGGCGGCAGCGACAGCTTCGCCACCGACGAGCAGTATTACGATCCGGCCCTCCTGCCGCCGCCCGAGTCTCCCATCGATTACCCGATCGAGCCCGTCTCCCCCCGCCGCATCAAGAAGCGCTTCCGCCGCCAGATGGTGGAGTTCGACGGGATGGAAGACCCCGGCACCATCGTCGTCGATCCCGACAACCGCTTCCTCTATCACGTGCTGGCCTATGGCAGCGCCGTGCGATACGGCGTCGGCGTGGGCCGCGCCGGCTTCGCCTGGGCGGGCGACGCCAAGATCGGCATGAAGCGCCGCTGGCCGCGCTGGGTGCCGCCGCGCGAGATGGTTGACCGCGACGAGCGCGCCCGCCAGTGGGTGAACGGCCAGCCCGGCGGCCCCGAAAATCCCCTGGGTGCGCGCGCGCTCTATCTCTACGCGAACGGCCAGGACACGCTGTACCGAATCCATGGCACCAACGAGCCGCAGTCGATCGGCAAGGCCATGTCCTCCGGCTGCATCCGCATGCTGAACCAGGACGTGGCGGAGCTTTACGACAACGTCATCGTGGGAACGCCGGTGATCGTCCGGCCATCGCGGGGCGCGTGAGGGCCATGGCGGCGGGACCTGGGATCACCGCCATCGGCTTCGACGCCGACGATACGCTCTGGCAGAACGAGACCTTTTTCCGCATGACGGAGCAGCGCTTCGCCGAACTGCTCTCCGGCCACGGCGAGCATCACGTGATCTCCGCCAGGCTGCTCGAGGCCGAGCGCCGCAACCTCCGCTACTACGGCTATGGCGTGAAGGGCTTCACCCTCTCCATGATCGAGACGGCGGTGGAGGTGACGAGGGGCGAGGTGCCTTCCTCCGTCATCGCCGAGATCCTGAGCTTCGGCCGCCAGATGCTGGAGAACCCCGTCGAGACCCTGCCCCACGCGCGCGAGACGCTCGATGCGCTGGCCGGCCGCTACCGCATCCTCCTCATCACCAAGGGCGATCTCTTCGATCAGGAGAGGAAGCTCGCCCAGTCGGGGCTGGGCGAATACTTCAATGCCGTGGAGATCGTGAGCGAGAAGACCCCCGGCACCTACGAGCGCATCTTCACCCGCCACGCCGACGGGCCCGGCCGGGCCGTGATGGTCGGCAATTCGCTGAAGTCGGACGTGGTGCCCGCCATTGCCGCGGGCGGCTACGGCATCCACGTGCCGCACGAACTCACCTGGATCCTGGAGCACGAGGAGGCGCCGGAGGACAATCCCCGCTTCCGCCGCATCGAGGACCTCGCCCAGCTCCCGCCGCTTTTGGGGCAAATCACTTGAAGGCCTGCGCCCCATGTGGCACATGCCGCCAACTGCTTGAGGACAACCGATCGTGACCGCCCGCAAGACGATTCGTACACTGAGCATTTTCGCTCTCGCCGCACTCCTCGCCGCCTGTTCGCAGGGGCCGAAGGGCGTGCGCATCACCAATGACGGCACCTCGGCCACCACCGACAAGACGCCGGTGCCGATCTCGGACTTCACCGCCGACCAGATCCGCACCGCCATCGCCGGCAAGACCTTCCAGTACACGCGGCCGGACGGCAACGGCTTCATCACCTACAACGCCGACGGCACCTTCAGCTACCAGGACGACGAGAAGGGCGGCGGCGAAGGCAAGTGGACGGCCAACGGCACGGAATACTGCGAGACCTTCGGCAACAACCCACCCGAGTGCGGCGTGTTCAAGAACACCGGAGACGCCTATTTCGCCGCCAAGTCGCGGCTGGTCGAGATGAAGGTCTAGAAGCCTTCGTCCGCCCTTCGGAGGAGGTGGCGCGGCACGCGCCGGATAGGCCCCTCACCTACGCGTTGAGAAACGGATTCGTCCGCCGCTCCTCGCCGATGCGGCAGGGCGATCCGTGGCCGGGGAGGCAGACGACGTCGTCGCCCAGCGGGAACAGCTTCTCCCTGATCGAGCGCAGAAGCGTGGCATGATCGCCGCGCGGAAAATCGGTGCGGCCGATCGAACCCTGGAAGAGGACATCGCCCACCAGCGCGAAGCGGTTCTCCTGGTTGAAGAACACCACCGAGCCCGGCGTGTGGCCCGGCGCCTCGTAGACGGCGAAGGAGAGATCGCCGACCGTGACGCTGTCGCCCTCCCTCAGCCAGCGGTCCGGCACCACCGGCCGTGACGCCATCCCGTACTGCGCGCCCGACTCCGCCAGCTTCTCGAGCAGGAACAGGTCCTCCGGGTGCGGCCCTTCGATGGGAACGCCCAGCTTTTCCTGGAGCTCGGCAGCGCCGCCGGCATGGTCGATGTGGCCGTGGGTGAGGAGGATCTTCTCGATCGTGATGCCGCTTTCGTGGATCGCCTCGATGATCTGATCCACGTCGCCACCGGGGTCCACGATGGCGCCCAGCTTGCGGGCGTCGTCGAAGACCAGCGAGCAGTTCTGCTGGAACGGCGTGACGGGGATGATGAAGGCCTGGAGCTTTGTCATGGCTGGGCTGCATAGCTGCCGCTCCAGTCAGGCGCAACCTCCTTGCCGGACGGTCCGCCCCCGTCTACAGCCATGTTGAACGACGATTCAAAACCAGGTCCATGCCTCCCGCCGCAGCGACATCGCGCACCGGAAACATCATCGCCGCCCTCGCGGCGGTGGGTGCCTGCGACGTCGCCTTCGGCCTGACGCTGCAGCTTCTCCCCCTCCTGATGGAGCGGGATGGATGGCCCGCCTGGGCCATCGGCCTCAACGTCGCCATGGGGCCCATCGGCATCCTCCTTGCCGGGCCTTTCCTGCCGAAGCTGCTCGGCAATTTCGGAACGCGGCGCGCTGCCGTCGCGCTGATCCTCATCCTCGCCCTGAGCCTCGCGGCGATCAGCGTCTCGCCGGTATGGATGTGGTTTCCGCTGCGCTTCGTCTTCGGCATGGCGACGAGCGCCCTCTTCACCATCAGCGAGGCCTGGGTGCTCTCCTTCGCCACCGCCCAGAACCGCGGCCGGGTGATGGGGATCTATACCTCGATGCTCGCCGTCACCTTCGCGGTGGGCCCCCTGATCCTGCCCTGGACGGGGATAACCGGCGTGCTGCCCTGGGCCATCGGCATCGCCTGCATCCTGGTGGGGCTGCTTCCCCTCGCCTTCGTCAGCGTGGCGGATGACGACTTCCGCGAAAAGGAAAGCGGGCGCTTCTTCGCCTTCGTCAGCAAGGCGCCGATGCTGCTTTTCGCCGTGGCCGCCGCCACCCTCTTCGACAATGTGCTGATCTCCTTCTTCACGATCTACGGCCTCCGCCACGGCCTCGAACTCGACGTGGCGAGCCGCATCCTGGGGATCGGCATCATCGGCAACGTGCTGATGTTCTATCCCATCGGCTGGCTCGCCGACCACTGGTCGCGCCAGGGCGTGATGCTGGTGACCGCGGGCCTCACCGTGCTTCTCTCGCTGAGCCTCCTCCTCGTCATCACACACTGGACCGTGTGGCCGGTGATGATGCTGCTCACGGCCTCCGCCTTCGGCGTCTACGTCGTGGCGCTCGCCGTGATGGGCGACCGCTTCGCCGGGCCGGACCTGATCGCCGGCGCCGCGGCGATCGCCGCCATGTGGGGCGTGGGCGGCCTCATCGGTCCGCCGATCGCCGGCGCCGCGATCGACCTCTTCGGCATCAACGCCATGCCGGTGACGCTCGCCTTCTTCTACGTGCTGCTGCTCGCAGGGCTGATCATGAGCGGCGGCAGGCTGGTGCGCGGGGAGGCCCATGGATAGGCAGCGCCTCGTCAACCTCCTGGCGGCGATCGCCGCCATCACGGTGTTCGGTTTCACCTTCGGGCTGATGTTCCCGCTGCTCTCCCTCATCATGGAGAGCCAGGGCATCCCCTCCCACATCATCGGCTACAACGCGGCGATGCACCCCGTGGGAATCGTCCTCTCGATATTCGTCATCCCCGCGGTGGTGCGCCGCTTCGGGGCGAAGCGCGCGGTGATCGGCGCTGCCTTCCTCACCGCGGCGGTGATCGTCTCCTATCCCTTCTTCCCGGTCTTCTGGTGGTGGTTCGGCTTCCGCATCCTGCAGGGCTTCTTCGTCTCGATCCTCTTCGCCATCAGCGAGGCATGGATCGTGAAGTTCGCCGAGGGCCCCTGGCGCTCGCGCATTCTCGCCCTCTACACCTCCATCCTGGCGCTAAGCTTCGGCGGCGGCCCCGCAATCATTACCCTAACCGGCATCGAGGGCACCGCCCCCTTCCTGGTCGGCGCGGCGGTGCTGCTGGTGGCGATGCTGCCCATCTTCTTCGTCAAGGACGAGGAGGTGAAAAGCGAGGACGAGAACCCGCTCTCCGTGCTGGCCTTCGCGCGGAAAGCGCCGATCCTGCTCTTTGCAGTCGGGATGTTCGCCATTCTCGATGCGGCGAACCTGAGCTTCCTTCCCGTCTATGCCGTGAAGAAAGGCTTCGACCAGGAAACCGCCGCCCTGGCCTTGACCGCCTTCGTGGTCGGCAACACCGTGCTGCAATTCCCCATCGGCTGGGCGGCCGATCATTTCCCCAAGCGCCTGGTCATGGCGGTGTGCGGCGTCCTCACCGGCGCCGCCTCGTTCCTCGTGCCCTTCGTGTTCGGCACCTTCGCGCTGTGGCCGGTGCTCACCGTGATGGGCGCGACCGCCGCCGGCATCTACACCGTGGCGCTCGCCGAACTGGGCGAGCGCTTCTCCGGCCATGAGCTCGTCACCGGCACCGCCTCCTTCTCCACCATGTGGGGGCTCGGCGCGCTGGCGGGCTCGCTCACCGCCGGCTGGTCCATCGCCGCCTTCGGGCCCGACGGCATGCCTTTCACCATGGCGGCCGTCTTCCTCGTCTTCATCATCAGCCTCGCACGCCGCCGCAAGCCGGCCTGATCTGCCCCGCTGGACTTTCCCGAAGCCCGCGGCGATGCTGCGCCGGACGAGATCGAGACGGGGGACAATACCCATGCCAGACGCCAGGCCGGACGTGAACGCCGCCGCGAGCCAGCTCTCGACGGTGCGCGACTTCCTGCGCTGGACGATCTCCGAGTTCCGCGCCGCCAAGCTCGCCCATGGCCACGGCACGACATCCGCCACGGACGAGGCCGCCTTCCTCATCCTCGAAACGCTGCACCTGCCGGTGGACGACATCAACCCGTGGCTCGATGCCAGGCTGCTCGAGCACGAACGCAAGGCCGTGGCCACCGTCATCCGCCGCCGCATCGAAACGCGCATGCCCGCCGCCTACCTGGTGAAGCGTGCCTATATCCACGGCGTTGCCTTCTACGTCGACGAGCGGGTGATCGTGCCGCGCTCCTACATCGGCGAGCTCATGTTCTCCGGCATCTTTGGGGGCGAGGAGGCCGCGCTGGTCGAAGACGTCGGCACGGTGCAGAGCGTACTCGACCTGTGCACCGGCTCGGGTTGCCTCGCCATCCTTGCGGCGGGCTTCTTCCCCGAGGCGGAGATCGATGCGGCAGACCTTTCCTCCGCCGCGCTTGAGGTGGCGCGGATCAATGTCGCCGAACACGGGCTTGCGGACCGGATCAGCCTCATGGAGGGCGATCTCTTCGAGGCAGTGGATGGCCGCACCTACGACCTCATCATCTCCAACCCGCCCTATGTGGCGGGCGCCGAGGTCCACGCCTTTCCGCCGGAATACGGCCATGAGCCGATGATCGCGCATCTGGGCGGCGAGGACGGGCTCGACATCGTGCGCCGCATCATCGACGAGGCCCCCGACCACCTCAATCCGGGCGGAGGCCTCCTCTGCGAGATCGGCACCGGCCGCGAGCGCCTGGTGGCGGACTATCCCCATCTCGACTTTCTCTGGCTCGATACCGAGGAGTCGCAGGGCGAGGTGTTCTGGATCACGCGCGAGCAATTGCTCGGCGAGTAGCGCTCAGTCCCTCAGGCCGGTGGCGGTGACGAGATTGTCGTACATGCGCCGCGTCATGCGCGCCATCTGCGGCATCAGCGGGTAGCACTGGCGCAGGAGCTGGGGATAGGCGCCCTCCCCCAGGCACCTCTCGAGGGACGCGATGTAGCCCGGCAGCGAAGACCAGCCGGCCACCGTCTGCGGCGTGAACTCGCAATGGAATTGCGTGCTCATGGCGTGGTCGCCCACGGCCATGGCCTGCACCGGAATGAGCGGCGAACTGGCGAGCACCGAGGCCCCTTCCGGCACGCGCTTCACCTCCGCCATGTGCCACTGCATCACGCTGTGGCTCTGCTCGAGGCCGTGAGTCAGCCGGTGGCGCCTGGCCTCCTCGGTGAGTTGCACTTCGAAGACGCCCACTTCTCCCTCCTCGGCGAGCGATACCTCGCCGCCGAGCGCAGTGGCCAGCAGCTGGTGACCGAGACAGACGCCGAAATAGGGTTTCGCGCGCTCGGCCACCCATTCGCGGATCGCCTGCTTCTCCGCCGCCAGCCAGGGGTGCTGGTCCTCCTGCCAGGTGTCCTGCGCACCCCCAAGCACGAAGAGGAAGTCGTAGTTCGCAAGGCTGGGGATCTCCTGGCCCTCGAACAGCCGCACCGGCTCCGGAATGATCCCGTCCTCGGCGAAATAATCGAGGAAGCGGCCCGGATGGTCATGATCCATGTGCTGGAAGACGAGTGCGCGCTTCATCAAAGCTCCTTCATGCCGCGGCGGCGGGGAACCGCGGATGAAAGCGAAATGGCGCAAATCGCGCCGCCTGTCGAGTGCGGCGCGGCCTGGCGGGGCAGATCACGTCGGCCGGCCCTGCGGCCGGCGGACATCAGACGATCTGCAGGTTCACGGCCTGCGGTCCGCGGCCCTTCTTGTCGGGCTGGACCTCGAAGCTGATCTTCATGTTCTCCGCCAGCTCCGGAATGCCGGAGCGCTGCACGGCCGTGATGTGCACGAACACATCCTTGCCGCCACCTTCCGGCGAAATGAAACCGTAGCCCTTGGCCTGGTTGAAAAACTTCACAGTGCCGTTCTGGCGCATGAGAAGGGCGTCCCTCATCCATTTATACGTTGCGTCCGGACTCTGCCGCTTGTGGAAGGCGGCAGCGAACTTGGCTCAGCGGCGTCTTCAATGGAAAGGCACGTGCCCCTGCATTCGGGAGGCGGTCTTGACCAGTTGAACAGCACTGCCGGCGTCCGGACCTTGCCGCCCGGACAGGTTTCATTATGCGGCACCTATGCGCCCGGGGCAAGAGGGGGCTTCTGGAAAGACAGGGCTTGATCTTGGCCGCCTGCCGCCAATATCGTGTCGCTTCCACGGGGGATTTGCGATGAAGGCAGCATGGGGTCTGGCGGCGTTTGCGGCGGCACTGGGCGTTGCGGGCGTGGCCGCGGCAAAGCCCGTCCAGTCCACGAAATACACCTACTATACGATCAGTGGCGACAGCGCGGTCGAGATCTACGACGCAATGATCCGGAAGGGGCCCAAGGTTAACGGCGCCAAGGCCTATGCCGCCACCTCCGCCACCACCACCCAGGACGGGCAGTTGCTGCAGGGCTCCTCCTGCCGGATCGAGGGCTACCGCCTGAAGCTGGATTTCGTGATCAAGCTGCCGAAGATCCGCAACGAGAAGGTGCTGCCGGCCTCCGAACGCAAGCGCTGGCAGCAGTTTTCCACCTTCCTCAAGACCCACGAGGAGACCCACCGCAGCATCTGGATGGGCTGTGCCGCCGACCTCGAGAGGAAGGTGAAGGCGATCAAGGCCGGCTCCTGCTCGGACGCGGACCGGAAGGCCAACCAGCTCTGGGAGAAGATGCGCGCCGCCTGCGGCAAGAAGCACGAGGCCTTCGACGCGGCCGAGCAGAAGAAGCTGATGTCCCACCCCTTCGTCCAGCTCGTCTACCGCCGTGCCACCCAGACGCACGGCGCGAAGGTGAAGTAGGCCAGGCCTCGGCGAGAGGCCCTTACGCCCTCAGCACGCGCCCCGCCACGGCCTCGAGCTTCTTCAGCAATTCGCGATCGCGCTTCTCAGGCACCGTCATGATAGCGTGGTCCAGTGCCCGGTCGGAGCCGATGGGGCATGCGCGGTGCTCTTTCGGGAAATCGCGCGCGATGCGGCTGACGAGGCGCCTCGCATTGCCGGAATTGGCCTTCAGCACCTCGATGACCTTGGCGACGTCCACCTCGCCGTGCTCCTCGTGCCAGGAGTCGTAATCCGTCACCATGGCCACCGTGCAGTAACAGATCTCGGCCTCGCGGGCGAGCTTGGCCTCCGGCATGTTCGTCATGCCGATCACGGATGCGCCCCAGGAGCGGTAAAGCTGCGACTCGGCGAGCGTCGAGAATTGCGGCCCCTCCATCACCACATAGGTGCCGCCCCGCACATGGGCGATCGCCTCTGCCTCGAGCGCCGCCGCCACGGTCTCCATGAGGCCGGGCGAGACCGGATGCGCGAAGGGAACATGGGCCACGCAACCCGCGCCGAAGAAACTCTTCTCGCGCGCGAAGGTGCGGTCGATGAACTGGTCGACGAGCACGAAGGTGCCCGGCGGAAGGTCTTCCTTGAGGGAGCCGACGGCGGAGAGCGACACGAGGTCCGTCACGCCCGCCCGCTTCATCACGTCGATGTTGGCGCGGTAGTTGATGCTGCTCGGCGACTGGACGTGGCCCCGCCCGTGGCGCGGCAGGAAGACGACCGGCAGCCCCCCGACTTCGCCGCGCCGCACCTCGTCGGACGCCTCGCCCCAGGGTGAGGCGATGCGCTCCCAGCGGGCGTTCTCCATCGGAATGTCGTAGACGCCCGAACCGCCGATGATGCCCACGACCGATGCCGTCATCCCCTGCTCCCTTTCACCTCAGAATGCCCGAGACGGCCGCAAACGGAAAGGCCCGGGTCTGCACCCGGGCCCTGCTTGTCTCTTGCCGATGCAGGGATCAGTGGGCGTTGGCCCAGATCCGCTTCTTCACGAGATAGAGCATAAGCGCCAGGATGCCGAGATAGATCATCACCATGAAACCGGTGCGCTTCCGCTCCTCCATCTTGGGCTCCGCCGTCCAGGCCAGGAAGGCGGAAACGTCGCGCGCCATCTGGTCCACCGTGGCGGGTGTGCCATCGTCATAGGTCACCTGGTCGTCGGCGAGCGGCGGCGGCATGCCGATCCAGTGGCCGTTGGCGAAGAAGGGATTGTAGTGCTTGCCCTCGGGCTGCTCGGCGCGGAGTTCCTCCGTGAGCTGATCGTCAGCCACGTAGCCCGTCAGCACCGAGTAGACGTACTGTGGGCCGCCGATGCCGTTCACCAGCTGGTTGAAGGTGCCGTACCAGCCCGGACGGTACTTGGTGATGAGCGAAAGGTCGGAGGGGTATGCCCCGCCATTGGCGGCGCGCGCGGCTTCCTCGTTGGGGAATGGCGAGGGGAAGCGGTCGGAAGGAAGGCCCGGGCGCTCGAACATCTCGCCCGCCTCGTTGGGGCCGTCCTGCACGGTGTAGCCGGCCGCCAGCACCTTCACCTGCTCTTCCGAGAACTCGGGCCCGCCGGGCTCATGCAGGTTGCGGAACGAGACGTACTGCATGGAGTGACAGGCGGCGCACACCTCCTTGTAGACCTTGTAGCCGCGCTGCAGCTGCGCCCGGTCGAAGGTGCCGAATGGGCCTTCGAAGCTGAAGCTGATGCCCTTGGCCGGCTGCTGGCCTTCCGCCGCCTGGGCGGCACCCAGTGTCAGCATGAGGCCGGCCGCGGCGATTGCGAGTGTCTTGAGCAATGTCATGTCAGTTTCCCCCGGATCACTCAGCAGGCACGGCGGCGGTGGCAGGACGCTTCCTGGCGAGCACGTCGTCCGAGATGGAGGACGGCAGCGGCTTCGGGCTTTCGAGCAGGCCCAAGAGCGGCAGGATCACTAGGAAATGCGCGAAGTAGTAGATCGTGAGGATGCGCGAGAACACCACGTAGAGACCTTCCGCCGGCTTCGAGCCCAGATAGCCGAGGCCGATGCAGACCGCGACGAAGATCCAGAAGAAGCCCTTGAACAGGGGCCGGTAGGTGCCCGAGCGCACCTTAGAGGTGTCGAGCCAGGGCAGCGCGAACAGGATCAGGATCGAGCCGAACATGGCGATGACGCCGCCGAGCTTGTCGGGGATGGCGCGCAGGATCGCGTAGAAGGGCAGGTAATACCATTCCGGCACGATATGCGCCGGCGTCACCAGCGGGTTGGCCTCCTGGTAGTTGATCGCGTGGCCAAGATAGTTGGGCGCGAAGAAGATCCAGGCCGCGAAGAACATCAGGAAGATGACGATCGCGAAGGCATCCTTCATCGTGTAGTAGGGATGGAAGGGCAGCGTATCCTGCGAGCTCTTCACCGAAACGCCGGTCGGGTTGTTGTTGCCCGGCACGTGCAGCGCCCAGATGTGCAGGCCGACGAGGGCGGCGAGCACGAAGGGCAACAGGTAGTGCAGCGAGAAGAAGCGGTTCAGCGTCGGGTTGTCGACCGAGTAGCCGCCCCACAGCAGCGTGGTGATCGAGTCGCCAACGAAGGGAATGGCCGAAAACAGGTTGGTGATGACCTTGGCACCCCAGAAGCTCATCTGGCCCCAGGGCAGCACGTAGCCCATGAAGGCGGTGGCCATCATCACGATGTAGATCAGCACGCCGATCATCCACAGCACCTCGCGCGGCGCCTTGTAGGAACCGTAGTACATGCCGCGGAAGATGTGGATATAGACCGCGATGAAGAACATCGAGGCGCCGTTGGCGTGCATGTAGCGGATGAGCCAGCCCGAGTTCACGTCGCGCATGATGTGCTCGACCGAGGCGAAGGCATAATCCACATGCGGGGTGTAGTGCATGACCAGCACCACGCCGGTGACGATCTGGACGACCAGCATGACGGCGAGGATGCCGCCGAAGGTCCACCAGTAGTTCAGGTTCTTCGGGGTGGGGAAATCGAGCGCCTGGCCCTGCACCAGTTCCATGACGGGAAGGCGCTCGTGCATCCACTTTCCGAAAGCCGACTTGGGCTGATAATTCGAATGTCCGCTCATTGAGGAATGTCCTTCTTAGCCGATGCGGATCTTGGTGTCGGAGGTATAGGCATATGGCGGAACCGGCAGGTTCTCCGGCGCGGGGCCCTTGCGGATGCGGCCGGCCGTGTCGTAGTGCGAGCCGTGGCAGGGGCAGAACCAGCCGCCGTGCTTGGCGGAACCTTCGACCACCGCGTAGTCGCCCTCGTTGGCGATCGGCACGCAGCCCAGATGCGTGCACACGCCCATCATCACCAGGAACTGCTCCTTGCCGCCGACCACGCGGTTGACATCGGTGGCCTGCTCGCCCTCGGGCACGTTGGCGTTGCGCGCCATCGGGTCGGGGAGCTCGGCGATGGACACCGCCTTCGCGGCTTCGATCTCGGCCGGCAGGCGGTGGCGGATGAACACGGGATTGCCGCGCCACTTGATGGTGATCTCCTGGCCCTCGGCGATCGGCGCCAGATCGACCTCGACGGAGGCCAGCGCCAGAACCGAAGCGTCAGGGTTCATCTGGTTGATGAAAGGCCAGACCGTCAGCGCTGCGCCGACGGCCCCCACGGCACCGGTCGCGATATAGAGAAAATCGCGGCGGTTGGTTTCCGCATGTTCCGCTGTGGACACGTCTCTTCTTCCCTTTTGTTGCCGCGCCAGCCCGCCCCATGAGGTACGGGCCGGCGTTCCCCGGCGCTCAAACCCGCGACCTTTTGGCATTGCGACCGTGAGAAGTCTAGCCATCAAGTGTCGCAGTTCGCAGGGAATTCCGGCCTGCCCGGGCCTTGGTCTAAAGTTTGAGAATCATGATCGAAATCGCCCTCTACCAGCCCGATATCGCGCCCAACGCCGCCACCGTCGTGCGAATGTGCGCCTGTTTCGGCCTCACCTGCCGCATCATCGAGCCCGCCGGCTTCGTGATGACCGATTCCGCTTTCCGCCGCGCCGGGATGGACTATCTCGACAAGGCGGCACTGCGCCAGGATCGCTCCTGGGCCGCCTTCCGCCAGGCCACGGCCGGGCGGCGTAGCGTGCTTCTCACCACCAAGGCCGCCCTGCCCTACACCGAATTCGCCTTCCGCCCCGGAGACATCCTGCTGATGGGACGGGAAAGCTCGGGCGTGCCCGAGGAGGTGCACGAGGCGGTCGAAGCCCGCATCACAATTCCCCTGAAGCCGGGCTTGCGCTCGCTCAACGTGGCCCTTGCCTGCGCCATGGCGACGGGTGAGGCGCTGCGCCAGCTTCGGGGCTTTCCGTGAGGAGCAGGGCGAACGCCTGTTCAGCCGGGGGAGGCTGATGCTAGGCTCCGCCCGCCCACAGGAATCGTTCATGACCGCCCTCCTCCAAGCTCGCAAGACAGAGGCCCGCCGCTGGTTCGAGGCCCTGCGCGACGAGATCTGCGCAGCGCTCGAGGAGATCGAGACCGGCGCCCGCTTCGAGCGCAGGCCCTGGGAGCGGAAGGATGGCGGCGGCGGCGTCATGTCGATGCTGCATGGCAGCGTGTTCGAGAAGGCCGGCGTCCACACCTCAATCGTCCATGGCGAGTTCTCGCCCGAATTCCGCAAGCAGATTCCGGGTGCGGAGGAAGACCCGCGCTTCTGGGCCTCCGGCATCTCGCTCATCATCCACCCGTCGAACCCCTTCGTGCCCGCCGTTCACATGAACACCCGCTTCATCGTGACGACGAAGAGCTGGTTCGGCGGCGGCGCCGATCTCACCCCCATGCTGGACCGGCGGCGCAACCAGGAGCACCCGGACTCGCTCGAATTCCACGCCGCAATGAAGGCCGCCTGCGAGGCTCATGCGGTGGCGGATTATCCGCGCTTCAAGGCGTGGTGCGACGAGTATTTCTTCCTGCCACACCGGAACGAGCCGCGCGGCATCGGCGGCATCTTCTACGACCATTTCGACTCGGGCGACTGGGAGGCCGACTTCGCCTTCACGCAGGACGTCGGCCGCGCATTTCTCGGCGTCTATCCGAGGCTGGTCCGCCGCAACATGGCTCTTGCCTTCACCGAGGCCGACCGCGAGGAGCAGCTGGTCCGCCGCGGCCGCTACGTGGAATACAACCTGCTTTACGATCGCGGCACCATCTTCGGGCTGAAGACGGGAGGAAACGTCGAATCGATCCTCTCCTCGATGCCGCCCATGGTGAAATGGCCCTGATTTCCGGGAGAACGGCAATGGACCTGAGGAACGGCTTCGACATCAAGCGCTACATCCGCACCATCCCGGACTATCCCAAGCCCGGCATCATGTTCCGCGACATCACCACGCTGCTCTCCAGCATGCACGGGTTCCGCGCCGCGGTGGACGAACTCGCCTGGCCGTTCCTCAAGGGCGAGATCGACTATGTGGCGGGGATCGAGGCGCGCGGCTTCATCCTTGGCGGTGCCGTGGCCCACAATCTCGGCCGCGGTTTCATCCCCATCCGCAAGAAGGGCAAGCTGCCATCGCGCGTCATCGGCCAGGAATACGCGCTCGAATATGGCGTGGACACCATCGAGATCCATGCCGACGCGATCCAGAAGGGAGACCGCGTGCTGCTGATCGACGACCTCATCGCCACCGGCGGCACGGCGGGTGCTGCGATCGACCTGATCCGCAAGTCGGGCGGGGAAGTCGTCTCCGCCGCCTTCGTGATCGACCTGCCGGATTTAGGCGGCGCGGCGAAGCTCAAGGCCAAGGGTGTCAAGGTGCACACGCTGGTGAGCTTCGAGGGGCATTGAGGGCGGCTAGGCCGGTCGCCTCGGCGTCAATACCTTGCCTTCGAAGGAGAACACCAGTTCGCCCCTCTGGTTGAAGCCCTCGTTGAGCGTGAAGACGAGGCCCCATCCGGGCCTGGACTTGAGTTCGCGCTTGCCGGTGACGGTGGAGCGGTAAGTGACGGTGTCGCCCGGCGTCACCGGCTTCAGCCAGCGCAGATTGGTGAATCCCGGCGAGGGCCCGACGGGCGCCGGCACTCTTCCCTCGGCACGGAGCTTCGCTTCCGCCCGCTGGTTGCTGGCCACGTAATGCTTCATCCAGGCCGAGGCCGTGTGCCAGCCCGAGGCCGAGAGCACGCCGAAGGGGCCCTTCCGTGCTGCCTCCTCGTCGAGATGGAAGGGCTGCGGATCATATTGCGTCGCGAAGGCGAGGATCGCCTCCTTGGTGAAGTGATGGCTGCCGAGATCGACGACGCGGCCTTCTTCGATCTCCTCGAGATAGAGCCCGATCATGGCCGGCGCACCCGCATGAACTGCACGCCAAGCATCTCCAGCTTGAGCTCGCCCCCGGTATTGAACATTTCGAACTTCATGCGGAGAATGCCCATCTCGGGCCGCTTGGAGGAGACCCTGCGGGAAAGCACGGTGGCGCGGCCGGTGAGCGTCTCGCCCGCATAGACGGGCTTCAGCCACTTCACCTCCTCCATGCCGTTCGAGGCCATGGCGGCCGACTTGTTGGCATAGGCCTCGACCGCGAGCCGCACCGCGATGGCGCTCGACTGCCAGCCCGACGCCGCCAATCCTCCGAGCACGGAGCGTTTCGCCTCCTCCTCGTCGAGATGGAATGGCTGCGGGTCCCACGCCCGGGCGTAGGCGATCACCTCCTCCTTCGAGAGGTGATAGGTGCCGAAGGGGATGACCATGCCTTCGGGAAAGTCCTCGTAGTGAAGCAGGTCCGCCATGGCCGGAAGCGCTATGTATTGAACCGGAAATGCATCACGTCGCCGTCCTTGACGACGTAATCCTTGCCCTCCAGCCGGAACTTGCCCGCTTCGCGCGCGCCGGCCTCGCCGCTGTTCGCGACATAGTCGTCATAGGCGATGGTCTCGGCGCGGATGTAGCCCTTCTCGAAATCCGTATGGATGACGCCTGCAGCCTGAGGGCCCCTGGTGCCCTTGGTGATCGTCCAGGCGCGCGCCTCCTTGGGGCCCACGGTGAAATAGGTGACGAGATGGAGAAGGTCATAGCCCGCGCGGATCACGCGGTTGAGGCCGGGCTCCTCGAGTCCCACCGCCGCGAGGAAGTCCTTCTGCTCGTCGGGCGCCATCACGGCGATCTCGCTCTCGATTTTGGCGGAGACGACGACGGCCACGGCATTCTCCTCCGCAGCGCGCTTGAACACGCGGGCGGAGAATTCATTGCCCTTGTCGGCGGAGGCCTCCTCGACGTTGCACACGTAGAGCACTGGCTTGGACGAGAGCAGGCCGAGGCCGCGGAAGTTCTTTTCCTCTTCCGGTGTCCTCTCCACGAGGCGGGCGGGCTTGCCCTCGCGCAGCAGCGTGAGCGCCCGGGTGATGAGGGCGGCGAGTTCCTTCGATTCCTTGTCGCCCTGCTTGGCCTTCTTCTCGATGTTGACGATGCGCTTCTCCAGCGAGTCGAGATCGGCCAGCATCAGCTCGGTTTCGATGGTCTCGATGTCGGCGATGGGGTCGATCTTGCCCTCGACATGGGTGATGTCGCCATCCTCGAAGCAGCGCACCACATGCGCGATGGCGTCCACCTCGCGGATGTTGGCGAGGAACTGGTTGCCGAGCCCCTCGCCCTTCGATGCGCCGCGCACCAGCCCCGCGATGTCGACGAAGGTGAGGCGCGTCGGGATGATCTGGGCGGAGCCTGCGATCTTCGCCAGGATATCCAGGCGCGGGTCCGGCACCGCCACGTCGCCCACGTTGGGCTCGATGGTGCAGAAGGGGTAGTTGGCCGCCTGCGCCGCGGCCGTCTGCGTCAGCGCGTTGAAGAGCGTCGACTTGCCGACATTCGGAAGCCCGACGATGCCACACTTGAAACCCATCAGTTCTCTGCCTTCTTCGGCGGTTTCTCCGGCGCTGGATTGAGCGCCAGGTGCACCTTGTTCTGGAATGACCCCTCATCACCCTTGACGAGGAGCGGAATGTGATCGGCCACCGCGTCGAGCAGCGGCTCGAGCCACGCCTTGTCGGCCTTGGCGAAATCGCTCAGCACATGCGGATGCACCATCGCCTTGTCGCCCGGGTGGCCGATCCCCAGCCTGACGCGCACGAAATACGGCCCGCAATGGGCGATCATGGACCGGATGCCGTTATGCCCCGCGGCACCCCCGCCGAGCTTCACCCGCATCTTGCCGGGCTCGAGGTCGAGCTCGTCATAGAGCACGAGGAGGTTCGCCGGGTCGACGTCGTAGAAGCGCATGGCCTCGCCGACGGAGCGGCCGCTCTCGTTCATGTAGGTCATGGGCTTCAGCACCAGCACCTTTTCGCCTTCGAGCACGCCCTCCGAGGTCTCGCCCTGGAAGCGCTTGCGCCACGGCGAAAAGCCATGGCGGCGGACAATCTCGTCCACCGCCATGAAGCCGATATTGTGCCGGTTGCCCTGATATTTGGAGCCCGGGTTGCCGAGCCCCACGATGAGGTGCATCTGGCCCTCTTCGAAAGAAGATTACTTCTTCTTCGCGGGAGCGGCCGCGGCCGGTGCGGCACCCTTGGCAGGAGCGGCACCCTTGGCGCCCGCGGCGGGAGCCGCTGCAGCGGCGGCAGGCGCCTTCTGGTTCGTCGCCGGAACCTCGGCCGTCGCGGCCTCTGCCGGGGCTTCCTCTTCCTTGGCCTGGGCGGTGATGGCGCAGAGCGTCACGTCGTCCAGGGCGGCCGAGGTGACGCCCTCGGGCAGCGAGATGTTGGAGAGGTGAATCGACTGGCCGATCTGCATGCCCGAGACGTCGACCGAGATCTCGTCCGGGATGAGGTTGGCCGAGCAGTTCAGCGCCACCGAGTGCGAGACGATGTTGAGCGTGCCGCCCTGCTTGATGCCCGGGGCCACGTCCTGGCCGGTGAAGTGCACGGGCACGTTCACCTTGATGCGGGCTTCCTTGCCAAGGCGCAGGAAGTCGATGTGGATGATGAAGTCGCGCACCGGCTCGAACTGGACGTCGCGCGGAATGGCGCGCACCGTCTTGCCGTCGACGTCGAGGTCGATCAGCGTGGAGAGGAAACGGCCGGTCTCGACGTGGGGGAGAACGTCGCCGTAGGTGAGCGAAACGAGCTGGGGTTCCTGGCGGTCGCCATAGACGACGCCGGGGATGAGGCCTTCACGGCGGACTGCGCGAGAGGCCCCCTTGCCTGCCCGGGCGCGCGACGCGGCCTTGAGCTGCACGATCTTGGACATTGGTCTGCTCCTGATATGAATTGCCCGCCCCGCCTTCCTCCAGGGGTGAACGATGCCGGACGGACGGACGCGCGTATAGCGGAAGGGCGAATCAAGCGCAACCCGGCCGGGGTAAGGGGCTGGCTGGCCAATCACTCCGGGTCGAGGACGCAGCCTTCTCCCAGCTCCCCGATGCCCCGGAGTGCCCGTTTAGGCAGGCGCCGCGTGGTGGTCTGGGTCTCGTCGCTCTCGATGTTCCCCGTCGTGGTGACGACCTTTCCGGTGAGGAAGTTTATGCTCGTTACGGTTGTATCGCCGGTCATTCGGTTGGTGTTGTCGCGGTCATAGCCGATGAGCCCGAAGCGCCCGCCCGCATAGCGGAACCGGTAGGTGCAGAAGCCGGCGTCGGAGCCACCGGCGTTGGAGAAATAATAGAGGTCGACCTTGAGGCCGCCGCGGTCGATGGCGACGCCGCCCGCCTCGCTCAGCGGGTCGGACTGGGCGAAGGAGGTCACCCGCGGGATCAGCGTGTGGTTCTCCAGCACCAGGCGGTAGCCCTCGCCGGCTGCGAGCGCGGTGGCAAGGATGCGGGGATTGGTATCCACCCTTTCCTCCTCCGACCATTCCGGGGTGAGGATATTCGCGGGGTTCCTGTCGCGCAGCACGAGCACCAGGTCCTCGGCCCCGTCCATGTCCAGGTCGCCACGGATCTCCTTCTCCGGCACCCAGCCCTCCGGCACGAAGCCAGCCGCCGAGGACGCATTCCCGGGAAGGGACGGATAGTCCACCTCTGGCACATCGAATTCCTGGGCAGCGGCCGGCCAGCCGAGGAGGATCAGCAAGGCGGCGAGCGGGGCGGCGCGGCGGAGCATGGCGGAAATCTCCGGTACCCTCGGGGGCGACTACTCGAACAGGCTCGAGACGCTCTCTTCGCGGTTGGTGCGGCCGATTGCTTCGCCGAGCAGCGAGGCGATCGGGATGGTGCGGATGTTGCGGGCGATCTTCACCGCCTCGGTGGGCTGGATCGAGTCGGTGATGACCAGCTCCTTCAGCTTGGAATTGGTGATGCGGGCCACCGCCCCGCCCGAGAGCACGCCGTGCGTGATGTAGGCGGCAACGTCCCTCGCGCCGTTCGCCAGCAGCGCTTCCGCCGCGTTCACCAGCGTGCCGCCCGAATCCACGATGTCGTCGATCAGGATGCAGGATTTGCCCTTGACGTCACCGATGATGTTCATGACCTCGGACTCCCCCGCCCGCTCGCGCCGCTTGTCGACGATGGCCAGCGGCGTGTCGAGCCGCTTGGCGAGCGCCCTGGCGCGCACCACGCCGCCGACGTCCGGCGAGACGACGACCGTGTTGGAGACGTCGAGATGGTGCTTGATGTCCCGCACCATCACGGGGCCGGCGAAGAGATTGTCCGTCGGGATGTCGAAGAAGCCCTGGATCTGGCCGGCGTGGAGATCCATGGTCAGCACGCGGTCCGCTCCTGCCCGGGTGATGAGATTGGCGACGAGCTTGGCCGAGATCGGCGTTCGGGGTCCGGGCTTCCGGTCCTGGCGGGCATAGCCGAAATAGGGGATCACCGCCGTGACGCGCCGCGCCGAAGCCCGCTTCAGGGCGTCGATGATGATCAGCAGCTCCATCAGGTGATCGTTGGCGGGAAAGGAGGTGGATTGCACCACGAACATGTCCTGTCCGCGGACGTTCTCCTGAATCTCGACGAAGATCTCCATGTCGTTGAAGCGCCGGACAACGGCCCTGGTCATCGGCACGTTGAGGTAGGAGCAGATGGCTTCGGCCAGTGGCCGGTTGCTGTTGCCTGCCACGATCTTCATCATGCCCGAAATCCCCTGATCCGCCCTGCTTGCGCGGCTCTATAACAACCGCATGACGCGCTGCAAAGGGGCTTTCACGCAGCTTCCCCTGCGACTTCAGCCTACTGGAAGCGCTTCACGATGTCGAAGATGCCGCCGGCGGCCGCCTCGGCGACCGCAAGGGCGGCTGGCCCCCAGCCGGCATCGAGGGCACCCTTCGGCACCTCGTTGGCCTGCTTCACGTCGCCCAGCGTCCTGCCGTCGGGCGAGCGCACCTCCCAGCGCACCGAAACGGCCTCGTTGGACTCGCCCTTGGCGGCCACCTTCACCCGTCCGACGATGGTGAGAGCATCCGGGCCGGGCTTGCTCACCACCGGCCAGCCGGCCGCCGAGAGCGTCTTGCGCATTGCGGCGGTGAGTTCGGCATCGCCCGCGCCGGGGGAGCCTTCGACCGGCACCACCGCCACGGCGCGGATCTCGCGCTGGCCCGGCTTCGCGCTGGCGGGCTTCGCCTCCGGGCGTGCTTTCGCCTCGCGGTCCGTCTTGCCGGGAGCCGCGGCCGAGGCGACCTCGGCTTCGGGAGCCTCCCCCGAAACCTCGGCATTTTCTTCCGGCGCCGGCGCAGCGGCCGAGGGGCCGTCGGGCTCCGCCACGCGCGCCATCAGCGCCTCGCCGGGAATGGGCTCCACGGCGGCAACGGTGGGGGGAATGTCCTCGTGCTTCACGATCTTTCCCGCGCCTGCCAGCATGGCGGCGCCGAGCCCGCCGAGGCCCGGCCCGTTCACCGTCTCGAAGTCGATCTCGCGATGGGCATCGCGCGCCGCTGCGGCAAAATACTCCGCCGGCGGCGCGGTCAGCCCGGCAAGCCGCGCGGCATAGCCCATGGCGGCGAGCTTGTTCGCCATCTCCTCCGCTGTCCGCCGGGCGATGCGGTCGAGAACGGCGCCGGAGACGCCGGCCCAGGGATCACTGCCCGCATGAACCCCGGCATTGTCCTCCCCGTCGATGGTGGCGATCAGCACGCCCTCGGCATCCCGGAACTGCCAGCGATAGGTGATGCTCACCCCCGCGCTGGCGTTGCTGGCGCGGAATTCGCCCGACAGGCTGAACACGCCGGACTGGAAATCGCCTTCGACGAAACCGATGTCGTGCTGGCCGCCCGCGGCGGAGAGCGCGGAGCGGAGCTCGGCGAGCTTTCCCGGAGGAATGCCGGTGATCTGCTGCACGGCAACCGGCGGCACGGTCTTGCCCTTGGGCTCGGCACGTCCCGCGGACCCTGAAGAATCGGTCAGGATCGAACTCGCAGAGCAGGAGGTCAGCAGCAGGACGAGCACGGTCATCACCGCGCCGTAGGCCACGGCGCGGAACGACTCCAGCCATCTGATGGTGACGCTCGGCTGCATGCTACCGAATTATCATCTCCAGCGGCGCCGTTGAAACCGGCTCAAGTTTCTTTTCCCCCACGATGTAGGTGCGGCCAAGGCAGAAGGCGGCACCGGCCTCCGAATTCATCAGGATCATGTGCGCGAAGAATACCATGCCGGGGCCGATCTCAACAGGATTGTCCTTGTAGAACATGGGGCTGTCCATCCAGCTCGGGGTGAACTTGGCGCCCAGCGAATAGCCGCAGGCGTTGAGCCGGTGCTCGCGCATGCCATGCGCGTCCATGACCCTCGCGTGAGCGGCGAAGACCTCTCCCGCCGTGCGCCCGGGCTTCAGCTGCTCCTCGACCGCCGCGAGCGCCTCGCGGCAGGCGGCATCCATCGCGACATGATGCTTCGTCGGCTTGCCGACGACGAGCGTTCGCATGAAGGCCGCGTGATAGTGCCGGTAGACGCCTGCCCACTCGAGCGTCAGCTGGTCGCGCTTTCCGAGCTTGCGGCGCCCGGACTTGTAGCGGCAGAGCAGCGCGTCGCGCCCTGAGCCGATGATGAACTCGTTCGCCGGATAGTCGCCTCCGCCGGCGAAGACGGCGCCCTGCTGGGCGGCGAGGATCTCGCCCTCGTCCGCACCCGCCTTGGTCTTGCGGATGGCGGCCTTCAGCGCCGCATCGCCGAGTTCGCCCGCCTTGCGCACGTAGCGCAGCTCCGCCGGCGACTTCACCACCCGGATCATGTTCACGAGGTCGCTTGCGTCGGCCAGCCGGCAGAAGCCGTCGAGCGCCGCATCGACGGCCTTGCCGTTCGCATGGGTAAGTCCATAGGACTGGTTCTCGATGCCGAGACGCTTGCCCTTGCAGCCGAGCTCTTCGAGCATGTCGCGGAGCTGGGTCGAGGGCTTCGCACCCGCCGCGTCGGTCCAGATGCGGATGTCCTCGATGAGCGAGGTGTGCTGCGCCTGGCGCAGGTCGGCGGAGCGTGTGAGCAGCGCCAGCCTGCCATCCGCCCCGAGATAGAGGCACTGGAAGAAGCAGAAACCGAAGGTATCGTAGCCCGTCAGGTAGTACATGCTCTCCTGCTGGAACATCAGCAGTCCGTCGAGCCCGTTCCGCGCCATCGCCGTGGTGACGGCCGCGATGCGGCGGTCATATTCGGCGCGTTCGAAATGCAATGCCATGTCTTCTCCCTCTGCCCGCCCGCTTAGGCCAGCGCAATGGCCGAAATGAGCCGGCCATAGTCCTTTTCCTTGCGGTGGGTCGCCCGGCGATAGCTGAAAAACCGCTCCTCGTCACCGAATGTGCACAGTGACAGGTTCACCACCCTGCCCACGCCTTCCTTCCGCAGGCGGTCTTCGAGGTAGGCCGGAAGATCGAACATGGCGTGGCCGGGCCGGGGCGAAGGGGCAAAATAGCGGGCGTTGGCCGGGTCGGCCTCGGTGAAGCGGTCGGGAAACTCCGGACCCACCTCGTAGGCCTCCTGCGAGATCATGGGCCCGATCACTGCGACGATGCGGGAGCGTTCCGCCCCCTGCTCCTCCATCACCTCGATAGTGCGGCGGGTGATGCCGGTGAGCGCCCCCTTCCAGCCCGCATGCGCCGCGCCGACGACGCCCGCTTCCCGGTCTGCGAACAGGAGCGGGCCGCAATCGGCGGTGAGGACCCCCAGCGCCACCCCCGGCGTGCGGCTGACCAGTGCATCGACCCGCGGGCGCTCCTCCCCCTCCCAAGGCCCCGACACGACGGCGGCCTCGGCACTATGCACCTGCCAGGCGGAGAGCAGGCATTCCGGCCGGACGCCGAGCCGTTCCGCCACGATGGCGCGGTTCCTCATGACCGCCTCGCGTTCATCGCCCGAGCCCATGCCGCAATTGAGCGAGGCGAACACCCCGCGCGAATGCCCGCCCTGCCGCGTGAAGAAACCGTGGACGATGCCGTCGAGGCGAAGGGCGTCTGATTCGATCATGGGCGTCCGAAGGGATAAGGCATTCCGAGTCCCGGCGAGGTGGCGGCGAGCACCTTGAACAGGTTACCCATCTCCTTCTCCGCTGCAAGCCGCTCCATCTGCCGGTGGAGAGTGGCGCGCGTTTCCAAAGTGGCGCGGGAGGCAAGCTGCTCGAAGCGTGGTACGAGCCCCATGGCGAGCAGGAAATCACGCTGGGTGAGGGCCGGCCAGGCCTCCGCTCCGCCCGCCCTGAACGCCTTTGCGAGCGCGGCGAAATCCACATGCGAGGTGAGGTCCGCCTCCCCGGGAGCTTCGGTGACGGGCACGAAACGGTGGCGGCGCATGGCCTGCAGCGTGTCGCCGGGGGCGGAGACGAGGTGGCCGTAATCGATCACCAGCGCAGCACCGGCGTGGCGCGCCAGCCGCCCCCCGATGGCGCGCGCCACTGCCTCGCGCTCGGGGGCGAATTCCACGATGGCGCCCTCTGCACCCTCGCCCCCCGGCACCTCGGGACCGAGGCCCAACACGAGCCGCCCGTTTTCGAGGCCGACCACCCGTTCATGCCAGCGGCCACCGCGCTTCTCCCGCTGGCGCACCGGGAGGGCGTCGAAGAATTCGTTGGCGATCAGGATCATCGGTCCCTCCGGCACCGCCTCGAACTGCCCATGCCAGCTTGGCCCTTCGCCGAGCGCTGCCTTCTGCTTGTCCCGAAGCACCGGGCTGGTCTCGACGAGATGGACGGCAGCAGCAGCCGCAAAGTCCGGCGCGGCCTTGCGGACCGTACGCAGGATGTCGGCCATCAGCGTGCCGCGGCCGGGCCCGAGTTCCACCAGGTGGAAGGCCGCGGGCCTCCCCATCGCCCCCCAGGCGGCCACGGCCCAGACACCGACCAGTTCGCCGAAGACCTGGCTCACCTCCGGCGCGGTGACGAAATCGCCGCGCTCGCCCAGGGGATCGCGCGTCATGTAATAGCCATGCAGGGGATGCCCGAGGCACAGGCTCATGTAGCGGTCGAGCCGCATCGGGCCCTCGCCCGCGATCACCTCGCGGATCAGCGCCTCAAGCGGCGGCATGGCGCGACCTGACGAGCAGCCAGACCCCGACGGCGCAGAGCGGCAGCGACAGGATCATGCCCATGGTGATGAACCCCGCGAAGTAACCGAGGAAGGCGTCCGGCTCACGGAAGAACTCCACCAGGATGCGCGCCATGCCATAGCCCAGCGCGAAGATGCCGGAAGCACGGCCCGGATGCTGGAGCGCTCCGTGCCTATGGGTGGCGATCCGAACCGCCAGGAACAGCACCAGACCTTCGAGAACCGCCTCGTAGAGCTGGCTCGGGTGGCGTGGCAGCTGCAGCGGGTCATCCGGGAAGACGAAGGCCCAGGGCACATCGGTTTGACGGCCCCAGAGCTCGCCGTTGATGAAGTTGGCAAGCCGCCCCAGCCCCAGCCCCACCGGCACCGAGGCGGCACCGAGATCGAGCATCCGGTCGAGCCCGGCGCCGATCCTGCGGCCATAGAAGAAGCAGACGACGACCACCCCCAGAAAGCCGCCATGGAAGGACATGCCACCATCCCACATCCTAGCGATTTCAAGGGGATAGGCGAGATAGTGAAAGGGTTTGTAGAAGAGGACGTAGCCCAGCCTGCCCCCCACGACGACGCCCAGAACCGACCACAGGAAAAAATCGTCGACCTGGGCCGCCGTCATCGTGGGTTTCACCCTGCCCCAGAGCCCGGGATTCGAGACGAGCCGCTTCATGTACCAGGAGGCAAACAGCAGCCCAGCGATATAGGCGAGCGCATACCAGCGGAGCGCAAAGGGCCCGATCTCGAAGATCACGGGATCAATCCCGGGAAACGGCAGCGCGGCGGGAGAGAGGGCCTGGGCAATCATGGCGGGCGGGACACTGGTCGCGCCGGCACCTTCCGTCAAGCCCGCGCTGCCGCCGGCGCGCCATGCCGCATCTTGAAATGGGGGGCGAAACCCCATAGCTGGGTCTGAAGGAAAGGGCCCACGCACATGACCACCTCTCAGACCCGCTTCTTCGACGAACTGGCCAAGCTGATGACCAACGCGGCGGGAGCTGCGCAGGGCGTGCGCCGCGAGATCGACACGCTGGTCCAGTCCCAGATGGAACGCATACTCAACAACATGGACCTGGTGAAGCGCGAGGAGTTCGAAGCCGTGAAGGCCATGGCACAGAAGGCGCGCGAGGAGAACGACGCGATCGCGGCCCGCCTTGCCGCGCTCGAATCGAGGCTCGGCGGCGAAACCGCATCGGCCTCCGACTCACGCGCCGACTGATGCTGAGAAAAGCTTCTTATTGACTCTAAGTCACCGGACTCTGCCGCAAACGTTTCTGCCCTCGCGGCTGAAAAAGCCCACTCCCCTGTGGAGGAATCATTAAGATTTGCGTGCCGACTCTTGATGCGACTCAACGGCTTCGGCAGTTTGCCTCGTGTGGCGCGGCGGGTGATTCGTCAGCCAACGGAGGAATGACCGATGGCCCTGGAGGCCCTTGAAAGCGACGAACTCTCCAATCCGCTCGACCGCGTCGAACGGCTTGCCGAGGCTTACCAGTGGGCCTTTTCGCGCACCAATTCCGGCGAAGTGACGATGCAGGTCGAAGGCGGCTGGAGCGACATGACCGTCGCCCTCAACTGGCGTGACGAATTCGAGATTCTGCATGTGGCGGTGAGCCTCGAGATGAAGGTGCCGCCCCCGCGGCGCGACGAGGTGGCGCGGCTCCTGGCCCGCATCAACGAGCAACTGCTCGTGGGTCATTTCGATCTCTGGCATGCCGACGGCAGCCTCGTCTTCCGCAACAGTCTCCTGCTCTCGGGCAATGCCGAGGCCAATGACGCGCAGTGCGAGGCGTTGATCCGCTTTGCGGTCGAGACCTGCGAGCGCTATTTTCCCGCCGTGCAGTTCGTCGTCTGGGCCGGCCAGAGCGCCACGGAGGCTCTCGAGGCGGCGATGATCGACACATGGGGAGAAGCCTGATGGTGAAGCTTGCCGGAACGCTCGTGCTGGTCGGTGCCGGCAAGATGGGCGGAGCGATGCTCGAAGGCTGGCTCAGGGGCGGCGCGGATCCCGCCCGCATCGTCGCCCTCGACCCACGGCCACCGGCCGAAGTGCTGGCGCTGATCGAGCGCCACGGCGTCCGCCTCAACCCCGACGTGACGGCGATCCGCGATGCCGAGGTGGTGGTGATCGCGGTGAAGCCGCAGCTCATGGAGGAGGTGCTGCCCGGCGTCGTGTCGCTCGGGGCCTCGAAACCCCTGGTGCTCTCGGTGGCGGCGGGCAAGACGATTGCCTCCTTCGAGCGCCATTTTGGCGCCGCTGCGGCTGTTGTCCGCACCATCCCCAACACGCCGGCCGCGGTGGGCCGCGGCATCACCGCGATGGCGGCCAATGCCAATGTGTCGGAGGCGCAGCTGGCTCTGGCCCGCAGGCTGCTCGAGTCGGTTGGCGAGGTCGTCACCGTAGCCAACGAGGGCCTGATCGACGCCGCAACGGCCGTCTCGGGCTCGGGCCCGGCCTATGTCTTCTATCTCACCGAATGCCTCGCCGCCGCTGGCGAGAAGGTCGGCCTGCCGAAGGATCTGGCCATGCAGCTCGCCCGCGCCACCGTATCGGGTGCAGGCGAACTGATGCGCCAGTCCGGAATCGAGGCGGCGACGCTGCGCCAGAACGTCACCTCGCCCAAGGGCACGACCCACGCCGCGCTCGAGGTGCTGATGGCCGAGGACGCCATGCAGCCGCTCTTCGACAGGGCCATCGCCGCGGCCACGCGCCGCTCACGCGAGCTGGCGAGCTGAGGAACCATGACGATCTCCTTCGACGATTTCCTGAAAGTGGACATCCGCGTCGGCACCATCATCGCCGTCGACCCCTTCCCGGAGGCGAGAAAGCCAGCCTTCAAGCTCAGGATCGATTTCGGCCCCGAGATCGGCGTCAAGAAATCCTCGGCCCAGGTGACCAAGCTCTATACGCCGGAATCCCTGATGGGCAGGCAGGTGGCGGCCGTCGTCAACTTCCCGCCGCGCCAGATCGGGCCTTTCATGTCCGAAGTGCTGACACTGGGCTTTCCCGACGAAGCGGGAGAGGTCGTGCTGGTGGCCGTTGAGCGCAAGGTGCCCAATGGCGGAAGGTTGTATTAGGGCACGCGCTTGCGGAATCATCCGCCGTGCGGGCTCCACGAGGCGCACCCCCGCGGTCCAGCCTGGGGCGCCGGAGCAGGCTTGAAGGAAGCTGGCTCCCGGACTTCGCCAGGATGACGGCTTCAAGGAGTTGGAGAAGCTGCCTGCCCCTCACCCCAGCCCGAACATCTTCCGCCAGTTCGCCATGGCCTGCATCCATGGGTTCTCGGCGGCGGGGCCCTGGCCCCAGATGTCCATCGGGGGCTTCATGCCGAAGATCTTCTCGTAGGACTCGAGCGTCGCCTTCCACGTCTCCGCCATCGAGGCGAATGACTTCGCGTCCACGCCTTGGGCCATTGGCCGCTCGGCGATCATCTGCCCGAGCTGCTCCCAATAGTTCTGGGCGTTCTGCAGATGCATCATCCACACGTCGTTGACGGGGCCGGGCGGAATCACCTGGTGGCCGGCACGCATGGCGAGGAACAGGAACTTGCGGTATTCCTCGATGACGCGCTGCGCCATCTCGGCATTCTGCCCCATCTGCTTCTGCATCGCCTCCATGAGCGGTGCAAAGGCCTGGAGGCCCTCCGCATTCATCATGTTGAGCTTGAGCCAGAGCGGGTCCAATCGGTAATCCATCATGGGCACTCCTATACCGGAACCTGCACAACGGCGCGAAGCCCGCCTTTCGGACTATCCTCGAGCCTCAGTTCCCCGCCATGGGCGCGCGCGATGTCGAGCGCGATGGCGAGGCCAAGCCCCGTACCTGTCTCGTCGAGGTTGCGGGCATTGTCGAGGCGCACGAAGGGGCGGAAGGCCTCCGCACGCTGGTCCGGCGGAATCCCCGGACCGTCGTCGTCCACCATGAGGATCAGCATGTGGTCGGCAACCTTCGCCGTCACCTTCACACTGCGTGCATAGCGCACGGCGTTGCCGATCAGGTTGGCCAGCAGCCGGCCGAAGGCGTTGGGCTTCACCCGCACCATCTGGCCTTGCGGCACGTCCGCCTCGACCGTCCCGCCGGCGCGCTCGCAGGCCCGCACGGCGCCGTTCACGAGGCTGGCGAGTTCCACTTCGCGCGGCACCTCGCCCGCATCGCCCTTTACGAAGGCCATGTAGGCCTCGAGCATGCGCTGCATCTCGTCCACGTCCTCCTTCAACGGCTTCACCTTGGGTCCGTCGCCCAGGAAGGCGAGTTCCAGCTTGAAGCGCGTGAGAATGGTGCGGAGATCGTGGCTGACGCCCGCCAGCATCGCGGTGCGCTGCTCCACCTGGCGGGCGATGCGGTCGCGCATGTCGAGGAAGGCCTCTCCCGCGGCCTTGACCTCGCGTGCACCGCGCGGGCGGAAGACGCCGACGTCGCGGCCCGTGCCGAAGCTCTGCGCGGCGCGGGCCAGGTCGGTAATGGGCCGGATCTGGTTTCTCAGGAAGATGATGGCGATGCCGAGCAGCAGCAGCGAGGACATGAGCATCAGCATCAGGAGGAAGCCGGTGCTGGTGGCGAGCGTTCGCTCCTCGCGCGGCATGAAGCGGAACACCACCTGCGGCTCGACCTGCACGCGCACGTCCACGACGTTTGGCTGGCCGCGGCTGTCGATCCAGAAGTCCTTGCCCGTCTCAACCGTGAGTTCGCGCGTGAGCCGCGTGTCGGCTCGCGAGAAGAACGGCTCCGGCAGGGGCTGCGGCAGCACACCGCGCTCGATCGACAGGCTGAGCTTCAGCGTGCCGTTGGCCAGCCGCTCGATCCTGTCCTCCGCCGCAGGGCTGCGGTCGCTCTCCTCGTAGAGCTGGATCAGCAGGCTCACGTCGCGCGCGAAGGACCGGGCGAGCAGCCGCGTGACGTTCTCGAAATGCCGCTCGAAGATGAGGCCGGTCATGATGGTCTGCAGCAGCACCACCGGCGCCACCAGGATGATCAGGGCCCGCGGAAACAGGCCTTCGGGCATGTGGCGTTCGAGGAAGGCGTTGAAGCGGTCGTAGAGCCAGTTCTTCGCCATGGCTCAGCTGTCCTCAGTCGACGTGCAGGACATAGCCGGCACCCCTCACCGTCTGGAGGTGGACGGGATTGGAGGGGTCGTCCTCGATCTTCTGGCGCAGCCGGTTGATCTGGACGTCGACGCTGCGCGCGCCCTCCTCGGAAGCTTCCGGCGCGAGCTCGCCCCGCGCCACCGGGATGCCGGCGCGCGCCGCGAGGACGCGGAGGAATTCCTTTTCCCGGCTGGTGAGCCTGACGGGCTCCTCGCCGCGGCGCAGCTCGCCGCGCTGGAGATGGAACACATAGGGCCCGAAGGAGACTTCCCCGCGCCCGCGCCCGCCCTGCTCCTGGCGGCGCAGCAGACCCCTGATCCGGAGGAGAAGCTCGCGCGGCTCGAAGGGCTTCGCCAGGTAATCGTCGCTCCCCGTCTCGAGGCCGGCGATGCGGTCGGAGGGATCGGCCAGCGCGGAGAGCATCAGCACCGGCACCCCGTTTCGTTCCGCCCGGAGCGACTGGGTGAGGGACAGTCCGGTTTCGCCCGGCATCATGATGTCGAGCACCACGAGGTCATAGGCCATGATCCGCATCTTCTCGCGCGCTTCCGCGGCGGTGGCGGCGGCCGAGATGCGGAAGCCGTTCTCCATCAGGAAGGTCTGGAGCAGCTGCCGGATGCGCCGGTCGTCATCCACCACCAGGATGTGGGGAAGATCATCCACGGCCCTTCTCCCCCTCGCCGAGGAGACTCGCACGGTCGATCCAGTCCCGCACGGCTTCGCGGTTCTCGGGCGAGACCATGTGATAGAGCACCTTGCGATAGACAAGCCCCGCATTGCCGCCGGCGAGCGAGACCGCGCGGCGGATGCGGTTCATCTGCGGCCGCATCAGGCGCTGGCGCAGCTCCTCGCCGGCTTCCGTGAGGTAGAGCAGGCGCTGGCGTCGGTCGCTCTCGCCCTCCTTCTGGAAGACATAGCCCTTGTCGATCAGCTCCTTCAGCACGCGGCCCAGGCTCTGCTTGGTGATGCGCAGGATGTCGAGCAGCTGCTGCACCGTCATGCCGGGGTCGCGGCCCACGAAATGCAGCACCCGGTGATGGGCCCGGCCGAAACCGAACTGGGAGAGGATCTCGTCCGGGTCGGACACGAAATCGCGGTAGGCGAAGAACAGCAGCTCGATGAGTGCAACCGTTTCCTGGTCGCTGGGTGCATCGCCGCCGGTCTCCGGAGCAGAAATTACGTCAGCCATATTGACATATTTAACCGTCATCGTTACGCTCGTCCACCACATAACGAAATCATGTTGCGGGAGCCCTCTTCCGGGACCACTCCTCGCCACATATAGGCCGGACAGGAGCAGCAAGCCATGGCGATCATACCCTTCGACCAGCGCGACGGTTGGATCTGGTTCAATGGCGAGATCGTGCCCTGGAAGGATGCCAAGGTCCATGTGCTCACCCATGGCCTGCACTACGGCTCCTGCGTGTTCGAGGGCGAGCGCGCCTATGACGGCGTCATCTTCAAGACGACCGAGCATTCGGTGCGGCTGCGCAAGTCGGCCGAGATCATGGACTTCGAGATCCCGTACTCGGTGGAGGAGCTGAACGCTGCCAAGGACAGGGTGGTGGAGTTGAATGGCGGCGGCGACCAGTATGTGCGCCCGGTGGCCTGGCGCGGCTCGGAGATGATGGCGGTCTCCGCCCAGCACAACAAGATACACGTGGCGATCGCCACCTGGGCCTGGCCCTCGATGTTCGACCCCGAGACCAAGATGAAGGGCATCAAGCTCGACATCGCGGACTACCGCCGCCCGGACCCGCAATGCGCCCCGGTCCACGCCAAGGCTGCGGGCCTCTACATGATCTGCACGATCTCCAAGCACAAGGCGGAGAAGAAGGGCTATGCCGACGCCATGATGCTGGACTGGCAGGGCCGCGTGGCCGAGTGCACCGGCGCCAACATCTTCTTCACGCGTGATGGCGCCATCCACACGCCGATCGCCGACTGCTTCCTGAACGGCATCACCCGCCAGACGGTGATCGCGCTGGCCAAGGAACAGGGCCTCGAGGTGATCGAGCGGCGGATCATGCCGGAGGAACTCCCCTCCTTCAACGAGTGCTTCATCGTCGGCTCCGCCGCCGAGGTGACGCCGGTTGCCGAGATCGGCCCCTACCGCTTCACCCCCGCCAACATCAGCCGCACCCTGATGGACGCCTACACCAATGCGGTGAGGCCGAAGTCGAAGGCGGCGTGAGCCACGCCTGCGATTATCTCGTCATCGGCGGCGGCTCCGCGGGAGCCGTCGTCGCCAGGCGCCTGAGCGAAAGGACCACGGGCCGCATCATTCTCCTCGAAGCCGGGAAGGCCGACGAGGGCGATCCCGCCGCCGTCGATCTCGCAAGGCTCGACGAGCAGACGGATGATTATGACTGGGGCTTCACCGCCTCGACCCTGCCCGGCGCCCCGCCCCTCCTGAAATATGCCCGCGCCCGGCTGCTCGGCGGCTGCGCCAACCACAATGACTGCGCCTTCATCCGCCCGCCCGCCTCCGATTTCGACGAGTGGGAACGGCTTGGAGCCACCGGCTGGAACGCCGAGGCAATGGCGCCTTACTGGCAGCGCATCGCCGACACCATCGCAATCGAGCCTGCCCCCTGCCACGAGGCGAGCCGCCGGTTCATCGAAGCGGGGCTCGAGCTCGGGCTCGATGAGGTGGATTTCGGCCGCGAGGTGCGCCAGGGCGTCGGCCTTTTTCCGCTCAACGCCCGGGGCCGGCTGCGGCAATCATCCTCCGTCGCCTATCTCCATCCGCTCCAAGGCCTGCCGAAGCATCTCGAGGTGTGGACGGAGTGCATGGCCACCCGCCTGTTGGTGGAGAACGGCCGCGTGGTGGGCGCGGAGACGGCGCGCGGCGAGATCCGCGCCGCGAGGGCGGTGGTGCTCGCCTGCGGATCGATCCAGACGCCGCAGCTGATGATGGTCTCGGGGCTCGGTCCTGCGGCGGAGCTGAAGCGGCACGGCATCCGCGTCATCGCCGACCTGCCGCATCTCGGCCGGAATCTGCGCGACCATGTGGCGGCCCCGGTGGTGTGGGAGACACATGAGCCGGTCTCGGGCTGGGAGGTCTGCCCTTTCGAGGCGACGATGATGCTGACGCTCGACAAGGAGGCGCCGGCCCCCGACATCCTCTTCCATTTCGGGCTGCGCGTGCGCGAGAAATATGCCGACAATCCGCGCCTCGCCACGCAAGGACCGGCGGTGAAGGCCTCGCCCAACGTGACGCGCGCCAGGAGCGAGGGCGAAATCCGCCTCTCCAGCCCCTCCATGGCCGACAAGCCGGCGATCGCCCTCAACTACTTCACCGACCCGCATGACCTCGATCTGCTGCTGCGCGCGCTGCGCTTCACCCGCAAGCTCGGCCAGACCCGCGCCATGGCGAAGCTCGTCCGCGCAGAGGTTCACCCGGGCCCAGCCGTCGAGAGCGACGATGAATGGAAGGCCTATATCCGCGAGGTCTGCGAGACCGTCTATCATCCTTGCTGCACCGCGGCGATCGGCCGGGTGGTGACGCCGGACCTGAAGGTGATGGGCCTCGACGGCCTCTACATCGCCGATGCCTCCGTCTTCCCTTCCCTCATCACCGTCAACATCAATTCGGCAGTGATGATGGTCGCGGAAAAGGCAGCAGACCTGATCGCCTGAGCAGAGCCAGCCTTGCACGGGCGGTTACGGCCGCGCGCCCTTTCTTGCGAGTTCATCCATGAAGGCCTTGACCTTGCCGGGCGGCACCTCGCGCACCTCGCCCGGCGCCAGCCCTTCCAGCGTGAAGGGCCCGTACTGCAGGCGGATGAGGCGGTTCACCATGCAGCCGAAATGCTCGAACAGCCTCCGGATCTCGCGGTTCTTGCCTTCCTTCAGCACGCAGCGGTACCAGCGGTTCTGCCGCCCCTCGTGGCCTTCCTCTTCCGTGAACTCGGCGCCGCGGTAGTGGATGCCGTCGATCGTGATGCCGCGCGCCAATGCGGCGAGATCGGCGGGCTTCAGCTGCCCCCGCACCCGCACCCGGTAGACGCGGGAGAGTGCCGTGGCCGGGCTCATCATCGCCTGGGCGAGCGGGCCGTCGGAGGAGAGCACCAACAGTCCTTCGCTGTTGACGTCGAGCCGGCCCACGCTCATCACCCGCGGATGCGAGCGCGGCCAGCGCGGGGGCTTCAGCGCCGGGAGATCGAAGATCGTCGGGCGTCCCTGCGGATCGCGGTGGGTGACGAGCACGTCCACCGGCTTGTTCATCAGGAAGAGACGCGGCAACGGCCGCAGCGCGGGCGCCACGGGCTTGCCGTCCACCGCGACGGCATCGCCCTCCTCCACCGGCATCGTGGGCTCGGCCTTCGCGCCGTTCACGCTGACACGCCCCTCGGCCACCAGCCGCTCCGCCTCGCGGCGGCTGCCGATCCCGGCACGCTGGAGAAAGACGTTGAGCCGCATCAGCCGCCGGTGACGGGCGGGAAGAACGCCACTTCGCGCGCGCCCGAAACGGGTGCATCGAGAGCCACATGCGCCTGGTCCACCGCGGCGCGCAGCGTGCGCCGCTCGGAGAGGGCCGCGGCCACCGCCTCGTCCCGGGAACTCAGGAAATCGATCAGCTGTGCCACGGTCGAGACCGAGGCGGGCACCTCGACCTCCTCGGAACTGCGGCCGGCGATCTGCCGGATGCGGGCGAAATACAGTATTTTCATTCAATCCACGACATGACGGATGCCGGCCCGGAAATAATCATAGCCGGTGTAAAGTGTAAGACCCGCCGCGATCCACAGCATGCCGATGCCGATCTCCGTCGTATAGGGCACGAACCTGTCGCCCGCGGGGCCGGCGATGAGAAAGCCGATTGAGACGAGCTGCACCGTGGTCTTCCACTTGGCGATCTTGGTGACCGGCACCGAAACCTGCAGCTCGCCCAGATATTCGCGAAGCCCCGAGACCAGCACCTCGCGCGACAGGATGATGATCGCCGCCCAGATATGGCCGCCCGCCAGAATGCTGTCGGCGCACAGCACCAGCAGCACCACGGCGACGAGCACCTTGTCGGCAATCGGATCCAGCATGCGGCCGAGCGAGGATTGCTGCTTCCAGCGCCGCGCCAGGTACCCGTCGAAGAAATCGCTGATCGCCGCCAGCACATAGATGGCGAGCGCCGTCAGCCGCGCCGTGTCGCCGCCCCACAGGAGGAGACCCGCGACGATGGGCACCGCCACGATCCGGCCATAGGTCAGGATGTTCGGAAGGTTCCACACCTTCGAATACTGCAGGGCCTTGCCGCTTTCGGTTCCGTCCATCGTGCTCATTCTGCACTCTCGTGGAAGTGGTCGTAAATAGCCTGCGCCAGCGCCCGGCTCACGCCATCCACGGCGGCGAGGTCGGTCACGCTGGCCCGCGCCACCGCTTTGGCCGAACCGAAGGCCTGCAGCAAGGCCTTCTTTCTGAGCGGCCCGATCCCTGGCACCTCGTCCAGGGGGTTGACGCCGATGGCCTTCGACCGCCGTGCCCGGTGCGAACCGATGGCGAAGCGATGCGCCTCGTCCCGGAGGCGCTGGATATAATAGAGCACCGGGTCGCGCGATTCGAGCATGAACGAGGCCCGCCCGGGCACGTGGAAATGCTCGCGCCCCGCGTCGCGGTCCGGCCCCTTGGCGACGCCGGCCACGGGAAGGTCCGACAGGCCGAGCTCGTCCAGCACGGTTTTCGCCGCCGACAGCTGGCCCTGGCCTCCGTCGATCAGCACGAGGTCCGGCCAGGCCTGGACGTCCTTTCCCTCTTCGGCACCCCGCTCCTCGCCCTGCTCGCGGACGAGCCGGCTGAAGCGGCGGGCAAGCACCTCGCGCATCATCGCGAAATCGTCCGAGCCGATCTCCTCCGTGCGGATGTTGAACTTGCGGTATTGCGATTTGACGAAGCCGTCTGGCCCCGCCACGATCATGGCGCCCACCGGGTTCGATCCCTGGATGTGCGAGTTGTCGTAGACCTCGATCCGCCGCGGCTGCTCCACGAGGCCGAAGACGCGCTGCACGCCTTCGAGCAGCTTCGCCTGGGACGAGGACTCGGCCATCTTCCGCCCCAGCGCCTCGCGGGCGTTGCTCAGTGCGTGCTCGACGAGGCTCTTCTTCTCGCCGCGCTGCGGCACCGCCACCTCGATGCGGCGGCCGGCGTGGGTCGAGAGCGCCTCCTCCACGAGTTCGCGCTCGTCAATGTCGTGCGAGAGCAGCACGAGGTCCGGCACCGGCTTGTCGTCATAGAACTGGGCGAGGAAAGAGGCGAGGATCTCCGGCGCCTCGTGGCTCTTGTCCGCCTTGGGATAATAGGCGCGGTTGCCCCAGTTCTGGAAGGAGCGGAAGAAGAACACCTGAATGCAGGTCTGCCCGCCCTCCTGCGCGAGGCCGAAGACGTCCGCCTCCTCGACCGACTGCGGGTTTATGCCCTGCGTCTGGGTTACGAAGCTCATCGCCTGGATGCGGTCCCGGCAGGCGGCGGCCCGCTCGAAATCGAGCGCCTCGGCGGCCTCCTCCATCTGGCGCGCCAGTTGCGCCTTCACGGCCTGGCTCTTGCCGCCGAGAAATGCCTCGGCCTCGCGCACCAGTTCGTCATGCGCCTCGGGTTCGATGTAGCCCACGCAGGGCGCCGAGCAGCGCTTGATCTGGTAGAGCAGGCACGGCCGCGTGCGGTTGGCGTAGACGCTGTCGTTGCAGGAGCGGATCAGGAACGCCTTCTGCAGCGTGTTGATGGCGCGGTTCACCGCACCCGCCGAGGCGAAGGGGCCGTAATAGCTGCCCTTCCGTGTCCGCGCCCCGCGGTGCTTCACCAGCTGCGGCACGCGATGATCCTTGGCGATGAGGATATAGGGAAACGACTTGTCGTCCCTGAGCACCACGTTGAAGCGGGGCTTCAGCTTCTTGATGAGGTTTGCCTCGAGGAGCAGCGCCTCTGCTTCCGTGGCGGTGGTCACGAACTCCATGTTGGCGGTGAGCGAGATCATCGCCGCGATGCGGCTCGAGTGGCCCCACGGCCGCGTGTAGTTCGACACGCGGTTCTTCAGGTTTCGTGCCTTGCCGACATAGATGACGTCGCCCTTGCCGTCATACATGCGGTAGACGCCGGGCCTTCCGGGAAGCCGCGTCACGAAATCCCGGATGAGATCGGCGCCGGCGAGGGCGGGCCGAGGCGAGTCTTCCGGAGCTTGGGCAGGTTCGGTGATCATCGTGGGTCTTCTATATCCCTGCCCCCAATTGGGGAAGATCGGGTTCCCGCACAATGAAAAACCGGCGCCTCGGGGGCGCCGGCCTGCTTCAGAGGATCCTCGTGGGGGACTTTACGGCCCGTAGGGGCTCACGCACTCCCGTACCCGGCCGCTGTAGGACACCCACGTGTTGTTGCGGGGGTTGTAGGACCGGTAGCGGTCTTCGCACCAACGGACATGGCGGCTGCTGTAGCCGTCGTAATCGTCGTAATCGCGGGTGCTCAGGGCGATCCCGGCACCGACCAGCGGCAGGACCCACCATGGATTCTCATAGTAGTACCCGCGATAGTAGTGGCGGCAGTGATTGTTCCATCCACTGCAGCGCCGGCCATGGCGGTTGCGCTCGTAGGTGCGCGGGCGGTTCCAGTTCTTCCTTCCAATGTGATCGTTCCGGTGGCGGACTTCCGTCAGCAATGGCGAACCACCCGTCTCGATCACGGGCGTCTGCTGCCGAAGTGTGAAGGCGGAAGCCTCCACCGTGGAGAAACCGACGATTCCCGCCCCGAGGGCGGCAAGTGCGATGAGGCTGTTTCGTAACATGAACGCGAACTCCCTTGCTTGCCCCGGCCGCTCTCCTCGCCGGGAAAGCGCTGCGGGTGTGCTCGGGAAACGGCAGGTTACGCAGATGGTTCCTGCGAAACCGGCGGGAAATGCAATCCAGTGTGCAGAACTCCACTCATCGCTGGCGCTCGATCTCCACGCCGACGCTGCGGGCGTTGGGAATGATGTCCGGCTTCTCGACCCTGACGCGGGCCGCCACCACGCGACGGTCCCTGAGGCAGGCGGAGGCGATTTTCTCGCACAGCGTCTCCACGAGATTGATGTGGCCCTCGGCGATGATCGCCTCCACCTTCTTCACCACGATCTCGTAGGAGACGACATGGCCGATGTCGTCGTCCTTCGGCCCCTCGCCTTCCTTCACCGAAAGGTCGATGTTGACGATGATGCGCTGCGGGTCGCGCTTTTCATGCTCGTAGATGCCGATCAGCGCCATGAGCTCGAGGTCGCGCACGAAGACGTGCCGGAGCCCCGAGGCGGCGCTCGCCACGTGATGGCTGATCATGGGCTTCTTCATTCATTCACCTCGACGACGTCCGGCGTCTGCCAGACCAGATGCTGCCCGCCGTCGAGCGCGATCATCTGCCCCGTCAGCGCGGGCTGGGACAATATGAACTTGACGGCGGCGGATATCTCCTCCGGCGACGTGCCGCGGCCCAGCAGCGTCAGGGCGGCTTGTTTGTCGAACTCCGCCTGGTCCATGCGGGCGGAAGGGAGCGCGGGGCCGGGGCCGATGGCGTTGACCCTGATCCGCGGGGCCAGGGCCTGGGCGAGTGTCCGCGTCGCCGTCCACAGTCCGGATTTCGAGGTGGTGTAGGAAAAGAATCTTGGGTTTAGCTTCCACACCCGCTGGTCGATGATCGAGATGATGTTGCCTTCCGTGCCCTCCGGCAGTTGCCGCGCGAAGGCCTGCGAGAGGAAGACGGGTGCGCGGAGGTTGGTGTCGAGATGTTCGCCCCAGCTCTCCTGCGTGATGGCGCCGACCTCGTCGGGCTCGAAGAGCGAGGCGTTGTTGATGAGGCAGGTGAGTCCGCCGAGCGCCGCGGACGCCTCGGCGATCAGCCGGTCCGGCACATCGGCGTCGGAAAGATCGCCCCGCACGATCACCGCGCGCCGCCCCATGCCGCGGATGAAGCCCGCCACCTCCTCCGCCTCGGCGGGCGAGGTGTTGCAGTGGACGGCGACGTCCCACCCCTCCTTGGCGAGGTCGAGCGCAAGCCTGCGCCCGATGCGCTTCGCCGAGCCGGTGACGAGGACCGACCTGTTCATGCCACAGGCTTCGGCATGAGGATGACGTAGTGCTTCCTTACCGTCTTTACCGTCTCCCAGGTGCCGGTGAAACCCGCAGGGATGATGAAAGCGTCACCCTTCCGGAGCGTCCAGGACTTGCCCTCCGCATTGGTGAGGATGGCCTTGCCCTCGATGAAATGGCAGAACTCCCATTCCTCGTACGCGACCTTCACCTTGCCCGGTGTTGATTCCCAGATGCCGCAATAGAGACGGTCATCCTCGCCGGTGAAATGGTTCCATGTCTTCGTGCGGTACTTGCCCTTGACGAGTTTCGCCTCGTCGGGCTTGCCCCTGTCCGGCTTCGGCGCTCCCTTGCCCTTGGTCTTCATCACCAGAATGTCGGCCATGTTGCTGTCCCCCTGTTTGCAGTCGCTAGTTCACTCGCTTCAGAAGCTCTTCGCGGCCGGCCGAGAAGCCCGAGGCCACCCACCAGTCTTCCAGCCGCCGCAGCGTCTCTCCGATCCCGGGGCCAGGCTGAAGCCCGGCGGCGAGAAGATCGCGGCCCGAGACAGGGAGCTTCGGAATCTCCCAGCGCTCCGGCAGGCCGAGCAGGTCTTGCCAGGCGCCATCGTCGGGCGATGCTTCCGATCTGGCCCACGCGATATGGACGAGGTCCCGCCAGGCCTCCGCCCCGATCTGGTAGAGGATGACGCGCTGCTCGGCCGGACGGAGGGCGGGAGACGGCGGCGGCAGCGAGACGATGGCCTCGAGCCGCTTTACCTCGTGGTTGGAAAGCCGCCAGCGCTCCTTCATGGCCGTCGGGTCTTCGGCCAGAACGGCGAGGCGGAGCAGCGGGTCGGGCGGCAGCCGCGAGATCACGCGCCACTCCCGTGTGTGGCCAAGGCAATGGGAGAGGATGCCGTGCTCCGCCATCAGTTGCAGCGTCGGCACGGCGCCAGGGGCGGCCAGGAGCTTGAACATCTCCTGGCGGATGCGCTCCGCCGAGAGCCCGTCGAGCCCCGAGCGGCGCTCGACGCAGGCCGCGAGCCCCGCCTGGTCCGGAGTGCCCTTGCCATAGCGGGCGTGGAACCGGAAGAAGCGCAGGATCCGGAGGTAATCCTCCTCGATCCGCTGCGCGGGGCTGCCCACGAAGATGATTCTCCTTCGCAGGATATCGTCATAACCATTTGTATAATCGTAGATTTTTCCTTGCGCATCGCTGTACAGCGCGTTGATCGTGAAGTCCCGCCGGAGCGCATCGGCCTGCCAGTCGTCGGTGAATTTCACCCGGGCGCGGCGGCCGTCCGTCTCGACGTCGTGGCGCAGCGTGGTGACCTCGAACGGGTGATGGTCGGCCACCACGGTCACCGTGCCATGCTCGATGCCGGTGGGGTGGACGCTCATGCCCCCGGCCGCGCAGGCCTCGGTCACCTGCTCGGGCGAGAGCGTCGTGGCAAGGTCCACCTCGGTCACCGGTTCCTTCAGGAGAGCGTTTCGCACCGCGCCCCCCGCGACCCGCGCTTCACCGCCAGCAGCGGCGATGGCAGCCATCACCCGCTGCAGCGGCGGCGCCTTCAGCCATCTGGCCCGGGCAAGGGAGGGAAGATCGGTCATTGCGTCTCGTACATCAGGGAATAAAGGTTCCGGATCATGCCCGCAGTGGCGCCCCAGATGTAGCGCCCCTGCCATGGCATCGCATAGTAGAACCTCTCCCGGCCCTGGTAATCCCGCGAATGGCGGGCGTGATGCCCGGGGTTCATGAGGAAGGCGAGCGGCACCTCGAAGACATCCGCCACCTCGCCCGCATGCGGCACCACGGTGAAGCCTGGCCGGACGATGCCGACGACGGGAACGACCCGGTAGTTGGTGCTGGTGAGATAGGTGTCGAGAAAACCAAGGGGCTCGACGAAGGAGCGGGCGATCCCGGTCTCCTCCTCGGTCTCGCGGAGGGCGGCGGCAACCGGGCTCTCGTCCGTGTCGTCGATGCGGCCCCCGGGGAAGGCCACCTGCCCGGCATGCCGGCTCAGATGGGGCTGGCGCTCGGTGAGCAGCATGTGGAGGCCATCGGCTCGGGAGACCAGCGGCACCAGCACGGCGGCGGGTTTCGGCGCCACCCCCTCGGGGATCATGCGGGCTTCAGGGTTGAGATCGTCGTCGCTCAGCCTGTGAAGGGCGGGCGCCTTCCGGTGCAGCCGCTCGGCGGCACGCCTCCGGAAATCGGTTTCGTCGAACACGGCGCTCAAGATGCGGCAAGCCCGATCTCGGCGGCCCTCTGCATGGGGTAGAAGCGCCCGGAGGACCAGACGCCGAACCACCCCTCCTCGACCCGTCCCGCCGCCGCAAGATCGTAGAACAGGGCCCGGCTCACCAGCGCCTCGAGCCTGGCCCTGACCAGCACATAGGGCTTGAGGCCGCCGGTGCCCTCCTCCTCGGCGAAACGCAGCGGGTGGCCCTCGTCCACCGTCACCTCGTCATCGACATTGGTCTCGAAGCGGATCACCTGGGCGCGGCCCTCGCCCTCCACCTGCATACGCACCGCGGTGAACGGCGCGTCATCCACCCGGATGCCCACCTTTTCGACCGGGGTGACGAGATAATATTTCCCGTCCTCGTCGTGCCGCAGCACCGAGGCGAAGAGCTGCACCAGCGGCTTCCGCCCGATGGGGGAATTCATGTAGAACCAGGTGCCGTCCTGGGCGATCCGCATGTCGATATCGCCGCAGAAGGGCGGATTCCAGAGATCGACCGGCGGGGGGCCCTTGGCCTTCCGCGCCTCGTTCAGCCCCTTCAGGGGGTTGCTTGCGTCTCTCTGTTCTGTGCTCATGGTGTCCGCAACGGTGAGTCGGGCCCCTTACCCGCCTCTTTTAGGCCATTCTCGTTCACGAGGATGTCATTAAGAACAACGTTGGCGCGCCCGCAATATGGCCGCGTTCCAGGAATTATAGTGAGCCCCATGCCGAGCATCAACGAAGCAGACCGCCAGATCATCGCCGACCTCGAAACCGTGGGAGAACGCCTCGGGCGGGCAAGGGCCGCGATCGGGCGGGTCATCTTCGGCCAGGACGAGGTGGTGGAGCAGGTGCTGATCGCCATCCTGGGCGGCGGGCACGCGCTCCTGGTGGGTGCGCCCGGCCTCGCCAAGACCAAGCTCGCCAGCACGCTCGGCCGCGTCCTCGGCCTCGAGGAGAAGCGCGTGCAGTTCACGCCGGACCTGATGCCGGCCGACATCCTCGGCTCCGAGGTGATGGAGGAGAGCGAGACGGGCCGCCGCCAGTTCCGCTTCCTCGAGGGCCCCGTCTTCTGCCAGCTGATGATGGCCGACGAGATCAACCGCGCCTCGCCGCGCACCCAGTCCGCCCTGCTCCAGGCCATGCAGGAGCACCATGTGACGGTGGCCGGCCAGCGCCACGACCTGCCACGCCCCTTCCATGTGCTGGCCACCCAGAACCCGATCGAGCAGGAAGGCACCTATCCGCTGCCGGAAGCCCAGCTCGACCGCTTCCTCGTCCAGATCGACGTTCCCTATCCTTCTCTCGATGCCGAGCGCCGCATGCTCTTCGCCACGACGGGCGCGGCGGAGGAGGCTCCCGAAAAGGTGCTCACCACCACCGAACTGATGAACGCCCAGCGGCTGACGCGGCTGATCCCCGTGGGCGAGCAGGTGGCCGAGGCGATCCTCCGCGTGGTGCGCGCCGCGCGCCCGGGCCCGGAGGCCGACGAGTTCGTGAACCGCAATGTCGGCTGGGGCCCTTCGCCTCGCGCCTCGCAGGCGCTGATGCTGGGCGCGCGTGCCCGCGCCCTGCTGCAGGGCCGGCTGTCGCCCTCTCTCGATGACGTGATGGCGCTGATGGGCCCCGTCTTCCGCCACCGCATGGCGCTCAACTTCACGGCCCGCGCCGACGGCCACACCATCGACGGCACCATCGAGCGGCTGGCCCGGCTGATCGCCTGAACATGGCCGAAGCCCGAGACCAGGCGCTTGCGCTGAGCCTTGCCGACAGGGCGGCCGCGCAGGCTCGCGCCCTGCCGCCGCTCCTGGTGGAGGCGGAGCGCATCGCCGCGACGGTGATCCTGGGCGAGCACGGGAGAAGGCGCGCCGGGCCCGGCGAGGCCTTCTGGCAATACCGGCCCTACAGTTTCGGCGATTCCACCCAGCGCATCGACTGGCACAAATCCGCCCGTTCCGACCGCGTCTATATCCGCGAGAACGAGTGGGAGGCGGCCAACACGCTGTGGGTCTGGGCCTCGCCCTCGGTGTCGATGGAATTCCGCTCGCATTTGTCGGGGGTCAGCAAGCGCGAGCGTGCCCAGCTCATGGCGCTCGCCCTCGCCTCCCTTGCGATCCGCGCGCAGGAGCGGGTCAGCGCGCTGGGTTCCCCCTACGCGCCGGACCATGCGCGAGCCCAGCTCGTCAAGATCGCCGGGTGGTTCCTCAAGTCCGAGGGCGGCACCCTCCCGGCCTTCAGCCGCATGCCGCGTTTCTCCTCCGCCGTGATGCTCGGCGACTTCTTCGAGAGGATTGACGACATCGCAAAGGCCCTGACGCCAATCGCCGCCGCTGGGATCAAGGGTCACCTGGTGCAGGTGGTGGACCCCGCCGAGGAGACGCTCCCCTATGCCGGCCGCGTCGAGTTCCACGAGATGGCGGGCCCTCTCAAATTCCTCTCCTCGAAGGCCGAGACGCTGCGCGGGGCCTATGCCGGAAAGCTCGAAGCCCATCGCGGCGCGCTGCGCGACCTCTGCCGCCGCATCGGATGGAGCTTCCTCATCCACCGCACCGATGAATCGCCCACCCGTCTTCTTCTCAACCTCCATGCCCTGATCTCCGGCGAGGCGGCGCGATGAACCTCCTCGGCGCATTGAGCTTCACGACGCCCCTGGCGCTGGCGGCGCTGGCGCTGCTTCCGGTCATCTGGTGGCTGCTGCGCTTCACGCCGCCGCGCCCGGAGACGGTGCGCTTTCCGCCGATCCGCCTCCTCCTCGACCTTGCAAACCGCGAGGAGCAGCCGGACAAGACGCCCTGGTGGCTCCTGCTGCTTCGCCTGCTCGTCGCCGCCCTCGTCATCATCGGCGTTTCGCATCCGCTCTACGCGCCGGGCCGGGTGGGCACGCTCTCGAGCGCACCGCTGCTGCTCGTGGTCGATGACGGCTGGGCAGCTGCGGAGGATTGGGACAAGCGCCGCCAGCTCATGACGGAAATTCTCGATGGCGCGGCGGCCGCCGGCGCGCCCGTGACGCTCGCCACCTCGACGCCGCAGCTTCGCCCGCAGCCGCTGGAGCCACAGGCCGCGGCAGACGCCAGGACCCGCGCCATGGCGCTCGCGCCGCGCGCCATGGACCTCGACCGGGAGGCGCTGCAAACCAGCCTCGCCCGGAAGCTTGGAGAGGCCCCGGCGCTTCGCGTCATCTGGCTCTCGGACGGCATCGACGACGGCAAGGCTCGCGCTTTCGCCGAGGGGCTCCTGAAGCTGGCAAGCGGAACGGCGAGCGTCGAGGCGATCGTGCCGGAAGCATCCGCACTTCCCATGGCGCTGGCGACTCCCGGTTTCGAGGGCGGGCAGATCAAGGTGACGGCACTCCGCGTGCCGGGCGGCCCGGAGGCGGCGGCCCGCGTCTCCGCCCGCGCCGGCAATGGACGAAGCTTCGGCGAGACGGAATTGCGCTTCCCCGCCGGGGCGGCGAAGGCCGAAGGCGTGATCGAGCTTCCCGTCGAACTCAGGAACGAGGTGGGACGCATCGCCATCGAAGGCGAGCGCAACGCCGCCGCAACCTTCCTCATGGATGACCGTTGGCGGCGCAAGACGGTGGCGCTGCTTTCCGGCGCCTCCGCCGAAGAAGCCCAGCCCTTGCTCTCGCCCCTCTATTACGTCTCCCGCGCGCTCGAGCCCTATGGCGAGCTGAGCGAGCCCGCCGACACGCCGGCCTTGAGGGCCCTGCTCGACCAGGGCCTCTCCATGCTGGTGCTGGCCGATATCGGCGTGCTGCCGGCCGAACAGCAGGAGATGGTGTCTTCCTTCGTCGAGAACGGCGGCGTGCTGCTGCGCTTCGCCGGGCCCCGCCTCGCCGGCGCGCAGGACGCGCTGATCCCCGTCACCCTGCGCGAGGGCGGGCGCTCGCTTGGAAGCGCGCTCAGCTGGGAGACGCCGCAGGGCCTTCAGCCCTTCCCCGAGACGGGTCCCTTCGCGGGGCTCGCGCCCGATCCCGATGTCAAGGTCTCGCGCCAGGTGCTGGCGGAACCCGACGCCGAACTGCCCGGCAAGGTGTGGGCCACGATCGAGGATGGCACCCCGCTGGTGACGGCCACAAAGCAGGGCAAGGGCCTCATCGTGCTGTTCCATGTCACCGCCAATGCCGACTGGTCGAGCCTTCCCGTCTCCGGCCTTTTCGTCGAAATGCTGCGCCGGGTGCTCGACCTGTCGCCGGCGGCGGGCGGCGGTGCGCCGGCCGCGCAATCCTCGGCCGCCGCACAGGCCTTCGCACCCTGGCGGATGCTCGACGGCTTCGGCGAGCTCGCCGATCCCCCGCCGGATGTCCAGCCCATTCCTGCCGCCGCCATCGACAAGGCGACGGTCAGCGCCGCGACCCCGGCAGGTCTCTACCGGCGCGGCGTCCAGGAGCGCGCCCTCAACGTGACGCGGGGCGGCGACCGGCTCGACGCCATCGCGGAGCTTCCGTCCGGCGTGACGCTGCGCGCCCTGGCACCCCTCCCAGCCGTCGCACTCGCCCCCTGGCTCTTCGCCGCGGCGATGGCGCTGTTCCTCGCCGACTGCCTCGCCGCCCTCTTCCTCGGCGGCGGCATGAGTCGGCTCCGCCAGCGCCGCGCCGCCGCATCGGCCGCCGTGGCGCTGCTGCTGCTCCTGCCCTTGCCGCAACGCTCCGTTGCTCAGGGCACGGATGATTTCGCCATGGCGAACGCGCTGGAGACGCGCCTGGCCTATGTCGTCACCGGCGACGCCGCGCTGGACGAGGTGAGCGAGCAGGGCCTCGCCGGCCTCGGCGAAGTGCTGCGCGAGCGGACATCGGTCGAAGCGGGAGAGCCCGTCGGCATCAACATCGAGCGCGACGAACTCGTCTTCTTCCCGCTGATCTACTGGCCGGTGAAGCCCGACGCGACGGTTCCATCAGACGCCGCACTCGCCCGCATGGATTCCTACATGAAGGGCGGCGGCACCATATTCTTCGACCTTCGCGAGGACGGGCTCGGCGCCGACGCGCTCTCGGGCGGCACCACGGCGGCCTCGGACGCACTGCGCCGCATCCTGGCCAAGCTCGACATTCCGCCACTCGAGCCGGTGCCCGAAACCCATGTGCTGACCAAGAGCTTCTATCTGCTCGACCGCTTCCCGGGCCGCTACGACACCGGCAAGCTGTGGGTGGAGCGAACCGACGGCGAGGGTGCCGTTGCCGGCAACACCGACGGCGTCAGCGCCATCATCATCGGCGCCAACGACTATGCTGCCGCCTGGGCGCTCGATGCCAGCGGCGAGCCGCTCCACGCCGTCGTGCCTGGCTCCGACCGACAGCGCGAATTCGCCTTCCGCACCGGCGTCAACATCGTGATGTATGCTCTGACCGGCAACTACAAGGCCGACCAGGTGCATGTCCCCGCCCTTCTCGAAAGGCTGGGGCAATGACCAGCTGGACCCTCGCCTTCGATCCCGTTCTGCCCTGGGCGCTGATCGCCGGCCTCGCGGCGATCGGCCTTCTGCTTGTCGCCGCCCTCGCCATGGCGCGTTCCCGCGGCGTCCCGCTCCGCGCGCTGGCGCTGGCGCTGCTGGTGGCCGCCCTTGCCAACCCGACGATCCGCAACGAGGAGCGCGAGCCGCTGACCGACATCGCTGTCGCCGTGATCGACCGCTCGCTCAGCCAGGAGAGCGCCGGGCGTGCCGCGCGCACGGCCGAAGCCGAGGCCGCTCTGAAGGAGGCGGTGGCGAGGCTTCCCAACACCGAGCTTCGCACCGTCGAGGTGAAATCCGGCATCGGGCCGGAGGATGACGGAACGCGCGCCTTCGAGGCGCTGAACCGGGCCCTGGCGGACATTCCGCCCGAGCGCTTCGCCGGCGCCCTCATGATCACCGACGGCCAGGTGCACGATGCTCCGCCGGACGCGTCCAGGGCGGGAATCGGCGGGCCGCTGCACGGCCTCGTCACCGGCTCCAAGTCCGAGCGGGACCGCAAGGTGGTGCTCGACGAGGCGCCGCGCTTCGGCATGGTCGGACAGGACCAGACCATCGCCTTCCGCGTCGAGGAGGTGAACGGTCCGGGCGAGCCCGTAAGCGTCACGGTGACGGCCGGCCGCGGCGAGCCCATGCTGCTCGAGGTCACTCCCGGACAAGCGATCCAGGTGCAGGTGCCGGTCGAGCATGGCGGCCAGAACATCGTCGAGATCGGCGTGCCGCCGCTCGAGGGCGAGATCTCGGCGCAGAACAACCGCGTTGTCACGGTCATCGAAGGCGTCCGGGACAGGCTGCGCGTGCTGCTCGTCTCCGGCGAGCCGCATCCGGGCGAGCGCACCTGGCGCAATCTGCTGAAGGCCGACGCCTCGGTGGACCTCGTGCATTTCACCATCCTCCGCCCGCCGGAGAAGCAGGACGGCACGCCCACCAAGGAACTGGCGCTCATCGCCTTCCCGACGCGAGAGCTGTTCATCGACAAGCTCGACGAGTTCGACCTCGTCATTTTCGACCGTTACCGCCGCCAGACGGTGCTTCCCGCCGCCTACATGAGCAACATCGCGCGCTACGTGGAAGATGGCGGCGCCGTGCTGATCGCCTCGGGCCCCGACCTCGCCGACGAGGACGGGCTCTACTACACGCCGCTCTCCGACATCATCGCCGCGGCGCCCACGGGCCAGGTGCTCGAAGGGCCCTTCAAGCCCGAACTCACGCCGCAGGGGCGCAAGCATCCGGTGACGCATGAGCTGCCGGGCTCCGAAGGAGAGACGCCGAGCTGGGGCCGCTGGTTCAGGCTCGTCGACACCACTGCCATCACCGGCGACACGGTGATGGCCGGTCTGGAGGAGAAGCCGCTTCTCGTGCTCGCGCGCCAGGGCGAGGGCCGCGTGGCGCAGCTCCTCTCCGACCAGGGCTGGCTCTGGGCGCGCGGCTTCGAGGGCGGCGGACCCCAGACCGAGCTTCTCCGCCGCATCGCGCACTGGCTGATGAAGGAACCGGACCTCGAGGAGGAGGCGCTGGAGGGCCGGCAATCGGGCGGCAATCTGGTGATCGAGCGCCGCACCATGGCGGACGAGGCCGAGCCCGTCACCGTGACTCTGCCATCCGGCAAGACCGGGAAGGCGGAACTCCGCGAAATCTCGCCGGGCCGCTTCCAGGCTTCGATCCCGATCACCGAGGCCGGTCTTCACCGCCTCACGGACGGCAAGCTGGACGCCGTAGCGGCCGCCGGCAGCGCCGATGCGCGCGAAATGTCGAGCCTCGTCGCCACCACCGAGATCCTGGCGCCGGCCGCCGCCGCGACGGGCGGCAGCGTCCAGTGGCTGGAGGACGGCATGCCGCAGCTCGTCAAGGTCGATGCCGGGCGGCAGATGGCGGGCTCGGGCTGGATGGGGCTGCGCAGCAACGATGAGCACCGCGTGCTCGCTGTCTCCGACACGCCGCTCTTCGCCACGCTGCTAAGCCTTGCCGTGCTGCTCCTGGGCCTCGGCGCCATGTGGTACCGCGAAGGCCGCTGAGAGCGGCGCATGGGCCAGCCCGGTCACGCCGTCGAGCGCGCCGGGCTTAAGTTCGAGGTAGAGGAAGCGATTGGGATCGACCGGGCCGGGCAGGCCGATGAGACCCGCCGGCAGCCTGGCGAAGCCCACCCGCGCGTAATAGGGCTCGTCCCCCACCAGCAGCACCAGGGCATGGCCCTGGGCCTTCGCCCGCGCCAGTCCCTCGCGCATGAGCAAAAGTCCGATGCCGAGCCCCTGGCGGTCGGGGTGGACGGCAAGCGGTCCGAGGAGCAGTGCGGGCGTTTCTTTCTCGCCGATGGCGAGCGGCCAGAAGCTGATCGTGCCCGAAAGCCCGACGCCCGGGTCCCGCACCACCAGCGAAAGGCCAGGCACCGCGGCATTTCCCTCGCGCAGCCGGTAGGAGGTCTTGGAATGGCGGTCGGAGCCGAAGCTCAGGTCGAGCAGATGCTCGACGGCGTCATGGTCTTGCGGAGTCGTGTCGTTACAGGCGATGGGGCCGCACATGGTCTGGAATCTCTGGATTGACGAGGTGTTTTCGAGGGCGACCGGGGCCCCGAAACGCCATTCTGGAATGTGCGGAGTTGGGATGACCGGACGCGAGTTCAGGCGCGCAGCGCAGTGCGCGTGTCGCGGGCTCGTCGTCGCAGCTGGATCTGTTCCATCGCGGTCATACTGCGGCCATTAGCTTTACGAAGACTGAACGTCAAGCGGCGCGCCTGGTTCACCACTCCCGCGATAGAGCAACGCCCTGCGTCACCTCGGCAATCCGCCGCCGCGTGCCGCCCGTGGTGCCCTCGGGAAGGGCGGAGACGGGAAAGAACCGGGCTTCCGCGATCTCGAAACCGCGCTGGAACTCGCCGCGCCGGAACTTCCGCAGCACCAGGCAGGCGACGTGGTCGCCGCGGAACTGCCTCTCGTTGAGGTAGAGGCCGTGCAGCCGAGGCTCCTCCTCCGCCTCCACGGCAGCCTCTTCGAGGAGTTCCCGGACGGCCGCCTCGAAGATCGTCTCACCCCGCTCGACGCCGCCCCCGGGGAGAAGCCAGCCCGGGGCATAGCCGTGCCGGACAAGCAGCACCTCCTGGTCGCCCTCCTTCAGGACCAACGTCCGCGTGCCCAGCGTCAGCCCACGAATCTGGCGGTAGAGCGGGTGGAGGGCCGGCTTGGCGGCCCGGTAAAGGAGGCGTTTGACGTCGTCGAGCATGGCCCGGGATACTCCCGCCGGTCCCTTCCGCCAAGCTTGAGTTCCCCCGGCACAGGCAGTAAGCCCCGCCCATGACCGAGACCATCAGCGTCGAACCGGTGCGCGGCAAGCAGGGGCTCCGGGACTTCCTGGACCTGCCCTTCGCCCTCTACCGGAAAGACCCCCACTGGGTGGCGCCCCTCTATCTCGAGCGTCTCGAGCATCTCGACCCCGGGAAGAACCCCTATTACCGCCACGCCGAGGTGGAACTCTTCCTCGCAAGGAAGAACGGCCGCACCGTGGGCCGCATCTCGGCACAGCACTGCCGCCTGCGGAGTGCCCGCTACCAGGACGGTGTGGGGCAGTTCGGCTTCCTCGAGGCGGAGGACGATCCGCAAGTCTTCGCCGCGCTTTTCGCCGCGGCCTCCGGCTGGCTCCGCCAGCGCGGCCTGGGGCGCATCCAGGGACCGTTCAGCTTTTCCATAAACGACGAGATGGGTCTCCTCGTCCAGGGCTTCGACACGCCCCCGTCCATGATGATGGGCCATGCCCTGCCCTATTACGCCCCGCGCCTCGAGGAGCAGGGCTTCGCCAGGGTGAAGGACGTGATCGCCTATGACTTCACCGACACGGGCGGCATGCCGCGCGCGCTGAAATCGGCCCATGACAAGGCGCTTGCCGACAGGGACGTGACGCTCCGCCCGCTCGACAAGAAGAAGCTGATGCAGGAGCTTGAGATCATCGTTGCGATCGCCAATGACGCCTGGTCGGAAAACTGGGGCTTCGTGCCCTGGACGCAGGAGGAGATGACCGCACTCGGCAACAATCTGAAGATGCTGGTGACGGGTGATTACATCGCCATCGCCGAATACAGGGGCGAGCCGGCGGCGATGGCCGTCTCGCTGCCCAACATCAACGAGTGGATCGCGGGGCTCGGCGGCAGGCTCCTGCCCTTCGGCTGGGCGAAGCTCGCCTGGCACCTCCTGGCGCGCCCGCCGAACTCGGTCCGCATGCCGCTCATGGGTGTTCGGCGGAAGTACCACGGAACGCCGCTCGGCGCCGTCCTCGGCATGGCCGCCATCGCGAGGGTGCGCAACTATCACGCCGGCCGCGGCACCCGGCGGGCCGAACTCTCCTGGATCCTGGAGGACAATCTCCCCATGCGGCGCATGATCGAAGGCTTCGGCGGCAGGCCCTACAAGACCTACCGCATCTTCGAGAGGGCAATCCCGTGAGACCGTTCCCGGGCTTGAAGCTGAAGCCCACAGGCGCTTAAAAGCCCCGCTCACGCAACCCGGACAAGCAGCAAGCGCCCGTCGTGTTCACCCTCGCCCACCTCTCCGACCTGCATCTCGGGCCGCTCCCCGCCGGCTCGGTCAGGCGGCATTTCGCGCTGAAGCGCACGATCGGGGCGTTCAACTGGCGCCTCAACCGCCACCGCCAGCACAGCCCCGCGGTGGCCACGGCGGTCGCCGCCGACATCATGGATTTCGCGCCGGACCACGTCGCCCTCACGGGTGACATCGTCAACGTCGCCGCGCATGACGAGTTTCCGGCGGCGGCACGATGGCTGCGCAGCTTCGGCGAGCCGAAATGGATCAGCTTCGTGCCGGGCAACCACGATACCTACGTGCGCATGGACTGGAAGCACGGCCTCTCGCACCTTGCGGACTACATGCGGGGCGACATGCGCGTCGCCCTCACCCAGACGACGCCGCAGATCTCGACACCCTTTCCCTATGTGCGGCTGCGCCGCAACGTGGCGCTGATCGGCGTGTCGACGGCGGTGCCGCAGCCTTTGCACCGCGCCGCGGGTCTGCTCGGCGGAACGCAGCTCGAATCGCTCGCCGTCCTGCTCTCGGACCTGCGCGAGCGCGGCTATGCCCGCGTGGTGATGATCCACCATCCGCCTCTGCCGGGCCTCGCCAAGCCGCGCAAGGCCCTGCTCGACGCCGCGGCGCTGCGCGACGTGCTGGAACGCGAGGGGGCCGAACTCGTGCTGCATGGCCACAACCACGATCACATGCTGAACACCCTGAATTCCCGTTTCGGGACGGTGCATGTGCTGGGCGTGCCGTCCGCCTCGCTGCTCAACAGCGAACACAACCCGGCAGCGGCGTGGAATCTCTACGGCATTCAGCGCCAGGGCGGAAAATGGCAGATCCAGGTGACGATCCGCAGCCTCGACACCGTGCACCGCCATATCGGCACCCTCACCGAATTCGCGCTTTCGTCATGAACGGCGGCTGGGCTAGATTGACGCCATGACAACCCGCCCATCAGCCGGTGCATGAGGGGCCATGCTCCGGATCGTTGACCGCCACGTACTGAAACAGGTTTCTCTGCCGCTCGCGGGCGCGCTGGTGATCGGCCTGCTCATGCTGCTGGCCGACCGCATGGTGCGCCTGCTCGACGCCACGCTCGGCAAGAAGAACTCCTTCACCGTCGTCTTCGAGATGCTGGCCTATCTGGTGCCGCATTATCTGGGCACGGCCCTGCCGGCCGCCCTGTTCCTCGGCCTGCTGCTGGGCTTCGGCAGGATGTCGGCCAACTCCGAAACGGACGCATTCATGGCGGCCGGCATCGGGCTGCACCGTCTCGCCCGGCCCGTGATCGTGCTCGGCGCGCTGATGGCGGCGCTCTCACTCGTCATCATGGGCTGGCTCCAGCCGCATGCACGCTATGCCTACCGCTCCGTGGTGTTCGACGTGCAGAACGTCGACGTGTTCTACCTCGCGGAGGAAGGCGTCTTCATGCAGGCGGGCGATCGCACCTTCATCATCGACCGGCTCGACCGCGGCAAGAACGCCTTCGAACGCGCCTTCATCTTCCAGGACAAGGGGCAGCACGGCTCCGACACGGTGACCGCCGCCACCGGCACGCTGGTCGAGAACCCGGAGGGCCGCCGCCCCACGCTGCACCTCGAGAACGGCCACCGCCTGTCCTTCACCACCAGGCCAGACGCGGCAACGAACCCGCCGGTCGCCGGAGAGACGACCGAATTCGCCATGGCGGATACGCCGCTGGGCAAGATCTCGAAGGACATTTTCCGTCCGCGCGGCGAGGACGAGCGCGAACTGACGCTGCCAGAACTCTATGCCGCACTCGACAATCCGCCGCCCAAGGCCTCGCGCGAGGAAGTCTCCTCCGAACTGAGCGAGAGGCTCGTCACCGCGATCAGCATCCTGATCCTGCCGTTCCTCGCCATTCCCTTCGCGGTGGGCTCTCGGCGCAGCCCGCGCGGCTTCCGCACGGGCGTGGCGCTGGTCCTCATCGTTCTCTACAACGAGATCATCCAGCAGGGCGCCTCAGCTTCGAACAATGCCGTAGCGCCCCCGATCGTGACGCTGTGGCTTCCCTGCCTGCTACTCGGCCTGTTCGCGGGCTGGCGCTACATCACGACCTGCTTCACGCTTGGAAACGATCCCATCAGCAGCGCGATCGACCGCGGCGGCGATTTCTTCTCGGGCCTGCGGCACGCCCTCATGCGCCGCCTCGGCTGGGAGAGCGCGGCATGATGAAGATCGTCGGCTGGATGCTGATCCGCATGGTGGCGATCCGCTATTTCGCCATCCTCCTCGGCATCTCCTTCTTCGTGCTCTCGCTCGATCTCCTCACCAATGCCAAGGACATCCAGGCGCTCCGGCCGGGAGATGGCACGGTGCTGCTCGAATACATGTTCTTCCGCTCGCCCTCCGTGGTCTCGAACTACATGGGCATCAGCATGCTGCTCGCCATGTTGCTGAGCCTCACCGAGCTCAGCTACCGCAACGAGATGGTGGCGATGTGGGCGGCGGGCCTCTCGCCGCTCAGGATCATCGTCATGCTGCTGCCGCTGGCCTTCGTGGCGGGCGGCCTGCAATTCGTGCTGTCGGATGCGGCCATTCCGTCCACCACGCCGCAGCTGCGCGACTGGGGTATCGGCGATTATGGCACCGACAAGCTGAAGGTGGGCGAGAAGGACCCGATCTGGATGCGCGCCGGCTCCGACATTCTCCGCGCCGGCAGCGCCAACGCCGACTCCACGAAGCTTGCCGACGTCATCATCTTCCGGCGCGACGACAGCGGCCTGCTGCGCGAGCAGATCTATGCCGAGAGCGCCGAACTCTCCAACGGGCGCTGGACGCTGGAACGGGTGCTCGTCTACTACCGCGACAATCTCCAGCCCTCGCGCCTCGCGACGCTCGTCTATTCCGGCGCCATGAAACCGGCCCAGGCGGGCGCGCGCTCGGGGGCACCGGAGGAGATGTCGCTCACCGACCTCTTCTACTTCATCGACAACCAGGGTTTCGGCATCCGCCCCGTCTGGGTCTACGAGACCTGGGCGCACAAGCGGGTCTCGCTGTTCTTCTCGGGCCTCCTGATGATGGCGCTCTGCATCCCGCTCGCCACGCGTTTCCGCCGCGGCGGCGGGCTCGGCGTGCTCTTCGCGGTGGGCGTCGGCTTGGGCTTCGTGTTCTTCATCGTCGACGGCATCTCGCTGACCATGGGCGAACTGGGATTCGTGGCGCCCTGGCTTGCGGCCTGGCTGCCGGTCGTCGCCTTCGGTTCGCTTGCCGTGGTGATGGCCCTGCGGGCCGAATCGGTCTGACGCGATGGCGCGCGAGAACCACCCGGCGGCCGGGCGCGCCGGGCTCATCGTCAACCCGCGTTCGGGCAGGGGCAGCGGCAAGGGTCTCGCCCTGGCCGAAAGGCTGAAGCGCGCACCGGGCGTCATGCTGGGCGTGCTGGACCGCTTCGAGGAGATCGGCGCCGTTCTCGACGGCATGGCAAGGGGCGGCGTGACCGATCTCTTCATCAGCTCCGGCGACGGCACCATCCAGGAAATCCTCACGCGCATCGCGGAAGACAGGCTCTTCGCGTCGCCGCCGCGGCTCGGGCTGCTGCCGCATGGAACAACCAATCTGAGCGCCCGCGACCTCGGCTTCCGGGCCCGATCGGTCGAAGCGCAGGCGCAGTTCATCGAAAGCCTCGCGGCCTCGGATCTCCAGCAGCGCCACACCATCCGCTGCGCCAATCCCGGCGATGGCCGGATACGCCACGGCATGTTCGTCGGCACCGGCGCGGTGGCTCTCGCCACCCGCTATTGCCAGCAGGCCTTCAACGCCAGGGGCGTGAGGGGCCAGTGGGCAGTGGCGGGAACGCTGCTGACCGCGCTGCGAAAATACCTCCTGTCCGCCCCCGATGCGGCGGACGAGAGCCGCTTCGACCGGCCTCACGCCATCACGGTGGAGGCAGGGGGAAGGCGTCTCTGCGAAGGGCCGCAACTCCTCCAGATGTCGACCACGCTCGACAGGCTGGTGCTCGACGCGCGCCCCTTCTGGGGCGGCAAGACTGCGCCCATCCGCACCACGGTCTTCCCCTATCCCGTCCCATCGGTGGCGCGCTGGATGCTCCCTGCCATGTATGGCGGCGAAGGCCGCAGGATGCCTTCCGGAGCGGTGAGCTTCTGCGCGGAGGCGCTCAGCGTCTCCTCCGACACGATCTTCGTCATCGACGGCGAGTTCTTTCCCCCGCCTCCGGGCGAGCCCTTGCGGCTCGAGACGGGGCCGCTCTTCACGTTCGTCAGGGGCTGAGGCGCCCTAGCCGTTCGCGGCCTTCCTGCCATGGCCCTGCGCCACCACCGCGCCGAAGAGTGCCACGATGCGGTCGATCTCTTCTTCGGTGTGGGCCGCCGATACCGAGCAGCGCAGCAGGCAGAGCTTGTTGGGCGTGCCAGGCGGCAGCGCGATGTTGACGTAGACGCCGGCCTTCAGCAGCGCGTTCCACATCGCAACCGTCGAGGGTTCGTCCGGGCAGCGCACCGCCACGACCGGGCTCACCTCCTCGCAGCCGAGTTCCAGCCCGAGTGCCTTGAAGCCCGCGAAGAGCCGTGCCGAATTCTCCGTCAGCTTCTTGCGCCGCTGCGGCTCGGCGGCAAGCTTGCGGATCGCCGCCAGCGAGGTCGCGATCGAGGCCGGAGACGAGGAGGCCGTGAACATGTAGGGCCGCATCGCGTAGCGCAGATACTCGAAATAGGGATGGTTTCCCGCCCCGAAGCCGCCGATGGCGCCCACGCTCTTGGAGAAAGTGCCGACGATGAAATCGACCTCGTCCTCCAGCCCCGCCTCGTCGGCGAGGCCGCGGCCGTGGGGCCCGAGAACGCCGAAGGAGTGGGCCTCGTCGACGAGCAGCTGGAAGCCGTGCTTCCTCTTCACCTCGATGAAATCGGAAAGCGGCGCGCGGTCGCCCAGCATGGAATAAATTCCCTCGAGCACCACGAGCCTGCCGCCGCCGTCCTCGCCCCGCGTCAGTCGCTTGTCGAGGTCGGCCGCGTCGTTGTGGCGGAAGCGCACAAGCTTGGCGCCCGAGAGCGTGCAGCCGTCATAGATCGAGCTGTGCGAATCGGCATCGAGATAGATCGTGTCCCGCGGCCCCGCCAGGCCGGACATCATGCCGAGATTGGCCTGGTAGCCGGTGGTGAAGACGATGCAGTGCCTGCGGTTCAGGAAGGCCGCGAATTCGCGCTCGAGCTCGGCATGCAGCGCAAAGGAGCCGTTGGCGATGCGCGAGCCCGTCGTGCCGGTGCCGAATTCGGCAAGCGCCTTCTGGCCAGCCGCCACGCAGTCCGGGTCGAAGGTGATGCCCATGTAGTTGTTGGTGCCGGCGAGGATCGTCTCGCGTCCCTCGATGATGGCGCGGGTCGGCGAGATGATCTTCTCGTTGGTGACGCCGATCGCCTCCACGCCCAGAGCCTTCATGCGCCGGTGGCGCTCCGCGATGCCTTCGAGCTTGTCGAGGAGGTCCATGCCGTCAGCCCTTCTTCGCCCGGGAATCGACGACCTTGGCGAGATCCTCGACGGTGCGTGTTTCGGACAGCACGTTGAGAGGAATCTCGATGTCGAAGTGATCCTCCACCTCCATGACGAAATCCATCACGGTCATGGAATCGATGTTGAGGTCGGTCGATATGTCGGTCGCGGCGGAAAGCGCCGCGCCGTTGGTGTTGAAGGGCTCGAGCAGCCTGCAGAGCTGTGCGACGGTGTCGGTCATCATGGCGTCCTTGCGTTGGGGGCCCTTCTATCGGCGCCGCGCGGCCGAGGCAACCATCCGGCCTCGCGGTACCAGGCCGCCGTCTCGGCGAGGCCTTGCTCCAGGGATATCGGATCGGCGAGCGCCAGCGTGCCTTGGCGGCTCACCCAGTCCCGGTGGTAGAGCTCGGCGATCTTGCCGCGGTTCACCAGCGATGGCTTGCCGGTGATGCGGGCCACGGCCTCGGCCCCCAACGCAACCGCGGCGGGAATGGCGCGCGGCAGGAACACGGCGCGAAGCGGCGCCCCGCGCAAGCTCTCCGCCGCGCGGATCAGGTCGGGCCAGCCATAGCCGCCCGGCTTGTTGTCGCTCACCTCGTGGATTCCCTGTTCGGCCCCCGTGAGCGTTTCGGCGATGAGGCGCGCGAGATCCCGCCCGTGGATCAGCGAGAAGCGCGCCTCTCGGGGGCCCGGAATGGCGGCGATGGGCCGCGTCAGTTCGCGGATGAGCGGAAGCGTGCCCTTGTCTCCCGGCCCGTAGACGGCAGGCGGACGGATCACGACTGCGGCGATCTCGGCGGCGCGGCGCAGCACCGCCTCTTCCCCGGCGCGCTTGCTGGCGCCATAGGGAGAAAGCGAAGGCTCGCGCGCCGCGAGCGAGGAGATATGGACGAAACGCGGCACTTCGGCGGCGGTCGCCGCATCGAGCAGTGCCTCCGTTCCATCCCTGTTGACGCGGAAATACTCTTCACGGCCGAGAGCCGCGAGGACGCCCGCCAGATGAACGACGGCATCGGCACCGGTCACGAGGCGTGCCAGCGCCTCCGCATCTGCGAGGTCGCCCCGGATGAGCTCGACGCCCTCCGGAAGCGGGGCGTTCTCGGGCCGCCGCACCAGGGCGCGGAGCCGGTGGCCGCGGCCGAGCAATTCGCTGACGGCGTGCCGCCCGGCGAAACCGGTGGCGCCAGTGATGGCATAGAGACGGCTCATGATCTCCGCGGCGGCGGACGGGCTGCGGCTCGCCTCAGAGCGCGGCCTCTAACAGCGCGGGTTCTGCGGCCGGCATGGCCGGGGTGAGCTCCGCGATCTCGCCCGACACATATCTCTGCTTGGCGCCCGCGCGCGAGAGCTTGCCGGAAGAGGTGAAGGGCAGGCTCTTGGGCGGCACCATCACCACCTTGCACTCGATGCCGGCACTGCGGTGCACCACGGCCGCCACCTCGTGGCGGAGCGCCTCGATCGAGGCAGGGTCCTGCAGGCGGCATTGCACCAGCACCACGACATCGTCGTCCCCGTCTTCGCCTTCGACGGCGAAGGCCGCGACGTCACCCGAGCGCAGCGGCTCGATCTGCTCGGCCGCCCATTCGATGTCCTGCGGCCAGATGTTGCGGCCATTGTGCAGGATCAGGTCCTTGGCGCGCCCGGTGATGACGATCTCGCCCCCGAGCCAGTAGCCCATGTCGCCGGTGTCGAGGAACCCGTCTCCCCCGATCGCCGATGCGGTCGCATCCTCATTGTGGAAATAGCCGGACATCAGGCTCGGCGTGGAGACGAAGATGCGGCCGATGCGGCGCTCGCCCAGCACCCGGCCCGCGCCGTCGCGGATCTCGACCTTGCTCCCGGCCAGCGGCCGGCCGCACACGACGAAGCTCCGCGCCTGTTCGCCCCTGGCGGGGATGGCGGCATTCTCCGTCTTGAGCGCGTGGCGGTCGATCCTGTCCACGCGGATCGGCTTTTCGGCATCCACGAAGGAGATGGCCAGCGTCGTTTCCGCCATGCCGTAGCTCGGCAGGAAGGCTTCCGGCCGGAAACGGGCCACGCTCATCGTCGCGGAGAACTGTTCCAGCACGTCGGCGCGCACCATGTCGCCGCCGATCCCGGCGATCCGCAGCCGCGAGAGATCGAGCGTCACCGCCTCGCCGTTGATGCGGCGGGCGGCGAGGTCATAGCCGAAGCTCGGCGAATAGGTGATCGTCGACTTGTTGTCCGACATCAGCCTCAGCCACAGGGCGGGGCGGCGGGCGAAGGAGGTGGTGGCGAGGAAATCGACGCTCACCTGCCCCAGCACCGGCGACAGGCAGAAGCCGACGAGCCCCATGTCGTGATAGAGCGGCAGCCAAGAAAAGGCGCGATCCTCCGCGGTGAGCTTCAGCCCCTCGCGCAGGATGCCGCGTGCGTTGGCGATGATCGCCCGCTGCGAGATCAGCACGCCCTTGGGGTTGGAGGTGGAGCCGGAGGAATACTGGATGTAGGCGTCCTCGTCCGCACGGAACGGTTGGAGCTTGGTGGCGGCCTCGGGCAGCGCCCCGAGCTGCTGGTGGGTGAGAACCCGCCGGACGCCCGCGCGCGCGGCGCCCTCGGTGATATGGCCGAGCAGCTCCTCGCCCGTCACCACCGTGCAGGCCTTCGCCGCGGCCAGCATGCCGGCCACCCGGTCGATATAGGAATCCTTCCCCCCGATATACATCGTGTAGGGCATCGGGCACGGGATCAGCCCGGCATACTGGCAGCCGAAGAACACGGCCATGAATTCCGGCCCCGTCTCGGCCACGACGGCGACGCGGTCTCCCCGCTTCAGCCCGAGGGAAAGAAGCTTGCGCGCCGTGGAGATCGCCAGGCGGCGGAGTTCTGCATAGGACAGGACGGACTGGAGCGCGCCGCGCGCCGAATAGAAATTGAAACCCGTGACGCCCTTGGCGGCATAATCAAGCCCCTCCGCAAGGGAGCGGAAGCCGGCCAGGTTCTGCGCCAGGCTGCGGTTGGCCGTCGGCGTCGCCGAAATCGCGGCGTCCGCCTCACTGCTCCGCTTCAAGGCACTCTGCATGCGCTGGTAAACCCTGCAATTCGTTTCATTTTTGTAACGCCGCATAAAGCTCCCCAGCCTTACGCCGCGACGGTTCATTTTTCGTAACAGGGGGGCCGATTCCAGGGAAATCAATTGATGTTTCAGATTGTAACGCTCGTCGTGCGAGCGAAATCCCTTTGGCTTTTCAACGCACTAGATAGCCTGCAGAGAGGGCGGCGGCAAGCAGAAGGAGAGCCCCGAAAGCGAAGCCGGAAGTCCATGCGAGGATGAGGGAGGCGGCGGTGTAGCCATTGGCCGTTGGGGGCCGCGGAAGCCCGGCGGCCAGCCGTTCGCGCGCGACGAGGCGATGGGCCATGTGGCGCCGGATGGCGGCCGCCATCTCCTCGCGGTCGCTCGTCTCGAACACGATGTGGCGGCGATCCTGCCTGTCCTCGATGAAGCGGTAGGTGCGGTGGTCCGGCTCCATGACCACGGAAGAGATGAGATCGACCCAGAGCTTGGGCGGCTCGCCCGGAACCAGCGTAAGGTCGAAGAGCTCGCGCGCCTCGGGCGAGGCCTGGATCACCGGCGCCAGTTCATCCTTGAGAAGCTGCAGCCGGAGCGACTTCGAATCCCGGAGCTCGAGCGCCGCGTCGAAATGGGCGGCCTCGGCCTCGCGCGCCTGCTTCAGCGCGCTCGCCAGCCCCTCCCCGTCCGATCGTATCGCGGCCTTGGCCAAATCCGGTGCTCCCCATGTTCCGCCATGCGTGCCGGAATGGCACAGATGGAGGGGCCATGTTCACTCTGTTCCCGCCCATGCACGGGCCATGCCACCGTTCCCTATGGCGGCGGCCGCTCGAAGGGGCGGGCGAGAAGGCCCGGAAGGCCCCGGTCCCTGCGCCCTTCGGTGCCGATCGGCATGGCCGGCGTGCGGATCGTCTTGCTCCGGCTGCCGAAAAGGCGGTCCCAAACGGACAGCAGGGCCGAATAGTTCGAATCCGTGTCCCGCCGGATGGCATGATGATGAACCCAGTGTATCGAGGGGGTCACGATCAGCCAGGATAGCCACCGCTCGAGGCGAGCCGGCAGGCGCACGTTGGAATGGTGGAACATGGCGGAGAGCGCCAGCAGCGTCTCGAACACGACGACGCTGACGAGCGGCACCCCGAGCAGCAGGATCACCCCGGCGCGGACGAGCGAGGAGAGCAGCACCTCGCCGAAATGGAAGCGCAGCGCCGAGCTGGCGTCCAGGAACTCGTCGAGGTGATGGACCTCGTGGAAGCGCCAGAGGATCCGCCACTCGTGGTTGGCCCGGTGCCACCAGTAGATCCAGCAATCGAGCATCAGGAGATCGAGGAGGAGGCCGAAGCCGCCGCTCCACCACGCCGGGCGCCAGTCGAGCGCATGGGAGGCGGCCAGCGCGGAGAGCGGCACCACCACCGCCCATGAGAGAATGGCGTTGAGCCCGGCGAGCGAAAGGTTCTTCGCCACCCGCCTCACGCCGCCCACGACTTGCGCCACCGGCATCAGGCGCTCGAGAACGAGCAGCAGCGCCAGCGTTCCGAGCACGATGGCGCCCTTGTAGGTGAGGAGAAAGGCCAGCTGGTCCATCAGCGGTCCTCCAGCTTCGAGGGCATGGGCCCAGACGTGACATTCGCATGAGCGCCCATCCGGCGCAGAACATAGGCCGTCGCCATGGGCATGAGCAAGGCGAGCCCGATGTAGCGGGCCATCTGGTGGGCGCCGACATAGGCCGGGTCGAGGTTGAGCGCGAAGGCCATGATCGTCATGGCGTCGAGGCCGCCGGGCGAGAAGGCGAGAAGCGTGAGCGCGAAGGGGAGCCCCGAGAAGGCGCTCGCCACCCCTGCCCCCGCCATGGCGATCGCGAGCGCGATGAGGAAGCCGGAAAATCCTTCCGCCAGCGCCTCGCGGAACTCGCGGAAGGTGAAGCCCTGGAAGCGTGAGCCGATCATCACGCCCAGCACCACGTTGGCGGGGATCAGCACGCTGGCGGGTGCCGCACCGGCGAGAAGGCCGGAAAGCTCGAGCCCCGCGCTCGCCAGCATCGGCCCCAGCATGAGGCCGGCCGGTACCCTGATCCGCTCCAGCGCGAAGCCCGCCGCCGTCGAAACCGAGACGAGCAGCACAAGGTCGGAAAGCGACCCGATCTCGTCCGGCCCGGCGTGAAAGGCGCTGTCCGGCGACATCCAGGAAATCAGCGAAGGCAGCGCCGCCACCAGGAAGAACAGCCGGATGCATTGCGCGATGGTGACGCGCCGCATGTCGGCCCTGGTGCCGCTCGCCAGCAGCAGCACCAGCGACAGCGCCCCGGGGAGGCTCGCGAACAGCGCGGTCGCCCCGTCCCATCCGCTGCGCTTCACGTAATAGGCCGTGCAGGCCCAGGTCACGGCGATGACGGTGAGGCCCAGGAACGCGATGGAGAGCGGCCACTGCGCGGCGCGCTCCACCGTCTCCCAGGTCACCGACGTTCCGGTTTGAATCCCCAGGAAGATGAAGGAAAGCGCCCTGAGCCAGTCCGGCATGCCGATCTTCACCTGCGAGAAGATGGCGATGATCGCCGCCATCATGCTGCCGGCGAGCCAGGGCGCGGGGATGCCGAGCAGCCAGAAGACGAGGCCCCCCGCGGCGCCGATCAGCAGGCCGGCCGCCGTCTCACGCATGTCCCTGGCGCGCGCTGAGCACGGCGTCCACGAATTCGGCGAAGCCGTGCCCCCCCTCGCCCGCCGTCACATAGGCGGGGAGATGGGCCATCAGCTTGGCGAAGGGCCGCACATTGGCCACGCCGATGCCGAGCGGGAAGGCCGCGTACATCGGCGCATCGTTGGGGGAGTCGCCGCAGTAGGCGATGGCCCTGGCGTCGGTTTCGAGTCGAATCTCAAGCACTTCGGCGAGAAACCTGCGGCTCATGGTGAGCTTGTCGTGGCTGCCGAACCAGGCGTTGACATGGATCGAGGAGACCTTTGCAGCCGCTCCCTCCGCATGGAACGCCTCGGCGATCTGCTGGGCGGCGGCGAGCGGCAGCGGCGGCACGTCCTCGCAGAAGTCGATGGCGACGTCGATCTCGCGATAGGCCTGGTCGGAGGCGATGGCCGCGCCGGGGAATTCCGCCAGCACGCGGCGGGCGATGTCCCATAGCCTTTCCGAATTCGCGCGCCGCTCCCCGGCGCTCTGGGCGTAGACGCGGTGCATCTTCCGCGCGGCCTCGTCATAGCGGAAATAGAAGGCGCCGTTCTCGCCCACCACGCCGTCCACCGGCCATTGCCGCGCGATCAGGTCGCACCAGCCGGCAGGCCGCCCGGTGATGGGGACGACCTTGATCCCCGCGCGGCGCAATTTCCAAAGTGCGTCAAAGGCTTCCGCCGGAAGCCTGCCATGGAGGGTGAGCGTGTCGTCGATGTCGGTGAGCACCGCCTTGACACCGGCGAGCAGCCCGCGCGGGGCGTGGGCCAGGGGTTGCATGGTCATGTGAGGGACGGCCTGTCGGGATGGTAGGGCGCAAGCAGCGCATCGCGTGCGCCGGTGATCAGTTCCGTTGCCGAGGCCTGCCCGATCACCGCCGCGAGCGTGACGCCGGAATGCGTGACGGCGGCATAGAGCCCGGGCCGGTTGCGGGGTCGGCCCACGGCGGCAAAACCGTCCGCCGGCGTGGGCCGGTAACCGATGGTGAGGAAATCGAGGCCGAGCCCCTCCGCTCCCTTCACCATCGCCTCGACCTTGGCCTCGAGCGAGCGGGCGAGGCCTTCGGCGTCCTCCTCCGGTTCCGCCCCGGCGAAATCGGTTCCAGCGACGATGCGCCCTTCCGCCGTCTGGCGGATGTGGAGGCCGGGCGTCATCACGAGGCCGTTGAGCAGCCGCGGCGCCGGATTGGAGTGCGAGAGGAGCCCCGCCGGAGAAGACATCCTGAGCGTGATCCCCACCGAGTCGAGCAGGGCGGCAGAATGGGCGCCGGCGGCGACCACCGTCTCCTCGGCATGGATCACGCCCTCGTCGGTGATGACGCCGGTGACGCGGCCGTCCTCCTCCTCCAGCCACTTGACCGGCATGTCGCCAAGCACCTCGGCGCCCTGCGCCTTCGCCGCCTCGAGCAGGGCGAGCGTGGCGGCGAGCGGCTCCAGCATCCCCTCCCCCGCCACGTGATAGGCATGTTCCGGCACCTCCCTCAGATTGGGCTCGAGGGCGAGGATTTCCGCCCGCGTGACACGGCGGATGGGATGGCCCCAGGCCGCGCGCTCCGCCGCATAGGCGTCGAGCTCGGCCGGCGGCAGGTCCCAGATCAGGCCGCCGCACCATTGGATGGCAAGCCCCGGAATCTCCTCCTGCAGCGCCCTCCAGCGGGCGATCGAAGCCATGCGCAGCCGGAAATAGGGCTCGGGATTGCCCCAGCTGGCGTTGATCCAGGCCCAGCTGGCGCGCGTGGCGATCCCGCCCGGCTCGCCGGCGTCGAGCACCGTCACCTCCGCACCCTCCTTCGCCAGGTGATAGGCGATCGAGGCGCCGATGATGCCCGATCCGACGACGATGACCCGCTTGGCCATGAACAAACTCTCCCCCGCGGCCGGAGCGCCGCTCAAGGCGGAGCACTAGCCGGGCGGGAGGCGTTTGGCCAGTCTCACGGCTGCGGGGTCACCCCCGCGGAAAACGTCCGCGCAGGATGGCGTGGTCGATCTCGCACCGCGAGAGTCCGATATCGCGCAGCATGTGGTCCGAAAGACGGCTCAGCTGGGCGCGGCAGCGCCGGAGCCGGAACCAGCGCTTGACGGCATGGAGCGGCGCAAGCGGGCGCGTTGCCCGGCGGAGCGCAGGTGCAATCGTGTCTTTCATCGGTGTCTCCTTTCCGCCCGAGGCCTTCCGCGCTGGAAGCGCGGAAGGCTCCGGCCGCGGCTCGCCGGATCAGTGGGTTTCGACGGTGACGATCACCGGCAGCGCGCGAGAGACCACGTCGAACACCGGCGAGAACTGCGCGAGGCTGCGGAGCACGGCTGGCGAGCCCTTGGACTTCACGCGCATGTTGACGCGGATTTCGCGGTAGCCCTTGCGCACCTCCTCCGAGATGCCGAGGAAGCCGCGGAGGTCGAGATCGCCCTCGAGCGAGGACTCGACCCCTTCGATGGCAATGCCGCGCGCTGCGGCGTGATAGACCATGGTGGTGGTGAGGCAGCCGGCGAGCGCATGCAGGATGAACTCGACGGGGTTGGCGCCCTCGTTGTTGGCGAGCAGCACCGGGGGCTCGCTGGCGTCGAAGAAGAACGGCTTTTCGCGGCTCGTGTCTTCCATGCCGCAGCCGTAGAAGCCCTGGATCGAGGAGCGGTTGTGCCCGCCGCTGATCCAGCGGTTGGTGGCGCGGAACCTGAACTCCGCGAGGTCGGGCTGCTTCTTCACGGCCGCGATGGTGTCGAAGATGCCGGTGACGCTGACGCCGTTCATCGTCACGGGGGTCTCGGCCTGGGCCAGATTGCTTTTGGACATGCGTTTTCTCCAGTCTTGCAGGGGTTGGGGATCGGCCCTCGGGGCCGCTGCAGCACGTGCTGCATGGGCGCGCTTTCTAGGCGCCGGGCGGCTCCCCCGTGAGATCGCGAATTGCAGGAAACGGTCCGTACGTGCCATATTGTACAGATGGCAGGCGCAGCGCCGCAGACGGTCACCGCGCTCATCGCCGCCGTTCCGGAAACGGCAGGCTCGGCCCTCTACGGCTTGATCGACGTTCTCGCCGCCACGGGAAACTTGTGGGAGGTGCTGACCGGAAGTGGCACCGCGCGCCCGCTCATTTCACCGAAGATCGTCTCCGTCTCGCGCCAGCCGTTCAAGTGCGGGAATGCCATTCCGGTAATGCCGGATCTCTGCTGCGCCGACGATCCCCACGGTTCGATCGTCATCCTCCCGGAGATCTGGCTCAGGCCCGAGGAAAGCATGAAGGGCCGCTACCCGGACCTCACCGGCTGGGTGGTGCGCTGCTACCAGCGCGGCGCCTGTCTCTATTCCGCCTGCTCCGGCGCCATCATGCTCGCCGAGACGGGGCTTCTGTCGGGGAGGCCCGCCACCTCGCACTGGGGTTACGAGGGCCTGTTCCGCGAGCAATATCCCGATATCCGCTTCGATCCCGTTCCGAACCTGCTGATCGCCGACGGCGAGGGGCGGATCGTGACGGCGGGTGGCACCACCTCCTGGCACGACCTGGCGCTGCACATCATTTCGCGCCATTGCGGGCCGGCGGAGGCGCTGCACATCTCGAAGGTCTATCTGCTGAAATGGCACGCCGAGGGGCAACTCCCCTTCCAGCCCCTTCTGCGCAGCGTGAACCACGCGGACTCGGCGGTGAAGCGCTGCGAGGCGGCCATCGCCCGGGATTTCCGCAGCCGCGACGTGCTCTCCGGAGCGGTCGCGGCCTCCGGCCTTCCCGAACGCACGCTGAAGCGCCGATTTCGCCAGGCAACCGGCGCCACGCTGATCGAATACATTCAGAAGAAGCGGATCGAGGAGGCCAAGCGCCTCCTGGAGGAATCGGCGATCCCCGCTGACGAGGTGAGCGCCAAGGTGGGCTATGAGGAACCCGCCTTCTTCCGCAAGCTGTTCAAGCGGCTGACGGGTTTGACGCCGCGCGAATACCGCCGCCTGTTCCGGCCCGCGCCGGGGCAGCGGTCATCGTGAGGCTGGCGCCGGTCGTAACATCACGAAGCGCGGGCATGTTGAAGGAATGACGTGATGGACCCCATGGAACGGCTTCAGCGCTGGTACATCGCGCAGTGTGACGGCGAGTGGGAGCACGATTACGGGGTGGTGATCGAGTCGCTCGATAACCCGGGATGGCGGATCAGCATCGGCCTGCGAGGCACCGCGCTCGAGGCGAGAGACTTCGTGAAGACCGCCCACGGCGCGGAGGCGGAAGGGCCGGATTGGTGGGTATGCTGGGTGGAGGACCACAAGTTCCTCGCCGCCTCGGGACCGGCGTCTCTGCTCCGCATCATCGAAATCTTCTGTGACTGGGCCGAGGCGTAGCCGCTCAACGGAGAACGAGGCCTGAACGTGACCGCGTCGCGCCGGCGCGAGCGAAGGTTCGATCGTTCGATGGAATCCCTCCGGTCAATTCCGCCTCTGTTTCGTCTGCGCGGAAACCATTCCATTCGCAATGACGCCATGGATGTGCATGAGCAGATCGAAAGCCATGACGCTGAGATCCTCCAGTTCGCTGGCGGCACCCTGGGAGACGAACAGCCCTTTGTCGGACCGGATGACCAGACCCTTGGCGATCAGGTCCTCCGTCTTGCGCCTGACGGTCTCTCGCGGGATTTGCGTGAACTCGGCCAGCGAGAGGAAATTCGTGAGCTGCGGCTCGATGCGCTTTTCGCCCGACTTCAGTTCGTCATAGCTCGCCTCGGCGTTCCGCGCCTGCGCCAGGCTCATCGTCGCGATGGCCGCGAGAAGGACGAGCTTGTCGAGGTCCCCGTCGAAGGCCGTCCGGCATGCGATCAGGTAGCGGGTCCAGGGCTCGAGGATGGGCGGCCAGAGTTCGCTGTAGTGATTCCGGATCAGGTTTTCAGACATCGCTGTCCTCTCGTTCAAGCCGCGGGTCGGCCGGTATTTATGCCCAAACTGGGCACCATGTCACTGGGCTTGCCATTCGCCTTGGCTATACTCCGCTCCTGCGAAGCCGGCTCGTCCATGAGCACTCTTTGCGCCGTTGCGGACCAGTAGCATCGAGGCCTCATGCGATTTCGCCTTGCAATGTCGTTCCGGAATGTTTGCGGTGCCTTGCTCCCGGCAGCCACCCTGCTCACCACGGCCTTCGCCGTCCATGCCGCCGACCTCCGACAGGGCGGGGCCGGTGCGGCGGATGCGGTCTCGTTCAAGCCGTTCGGCGAGTTCCTGACCGGGAACTTCGCCTATGACGGCACGTGGTTCGGATTGGGCAACATTCCGCCCTCCGAGTTCGACGACTTCAAGGCGTGGAGCGAGGAATGGCTTGAGATCGGCGCCCGGCTGGAGGCAGATGCCGGCGATTTCACGCTGTATGGCGGGCTCAGTGCCGGCGGCACTTTCACGCTCGGAACGGATTCCTTCGACGAGACGGACCAGCACGACGTCCTCCCCGAGACGGCCTATGCCGGCGTGCGAACCAACAATTCTGACGATGCCTGGAACATCGCCCTCTCCGCCGGGCAGCAGGACTTCGGCGCCGGAACCGGAATGCTGCTCTGGCAAGGCGCAGGCAACGGCTTCGAGCGCGGCGGCCTCAACATCGTCCAGCGCACCGCCTGGTCGATGGCGGCCGTCGCCGAGGTCACCGGGCATAAGCACAAGCTCCAGGCCTTCTACCTCAATCCGAACGAACTCGAGTCGAACGACACCAAGACGGATCTCCTGGGCGCACTCTGGCGCTACGATCATTCGGCGGGTTCGAACCTTGGCGCCTACTATCTGAACGTCCTGAACTCCGAGATGATCTATCCCCTGCCGGACCTGCCGCTCTTCATCCCTGACGGGCGCGACGGCCTTCAAGCCATTCAGGGCTTCGCCCGGCTTGACGGCAACGACGTCGGCCTGGCCAATGCCTGGGCGCGGGCGGAATTTGCCTATGAATGGAATGGCGGCCTAGCGGGCACCGGCGGGATGGAGGCCTGGGCGGGCTATGGCGAATTGGGCTACCGCTTCGTCGGCCTGCCCTGGGCCCCTGCCCTCAGCTACGCCTTCGCGAGCTTCAGCGGCGACGATCCCTCGACCAGCGTCTATGAGCGCTTCGACCCGCTCTTCTACGGCAATGGCCTCGACAATTGGTGGTTTGGCGCGAACGGCTCCTATGCCTTCCTGAACTCCAACCTGAATTTTCACCGTTTCACCCTGCAGATGGTGGCCGGCGAGCAGGACTTCCTCAAGTTCCAGTACGTCATCACCAATGCCAACGAGCTGAACAGCCCGATCCAGTTCGGCCAGGCTGCACGGCCCGATCTCGAGAGCGGCGGACTCATCGTCGGGGCGCCGGCCCACCACCTCGCCGACGAGATCTACGGCGAGTGGACGCATCTCTTCACGCCGTCGATCTCCGCCACGCTCTGGGGCTCGATCGCGATCCCGGGGGACGGGATAGAAGAGGTCGACGCCAGCGTCCCGGCGGAGAACTGGCTGGGCGCGGGACTTGTCCTCTCACTCAGGACGCCGTGACAAAACGCCTTATGACACCGTCTTCACAACAGGGGAGCACATGATGAGAAACCGCCTGACCGGCCTGCTGGGCCTGCCTCTCTTGCTCTTGCTTGGCCAGGCCGGCCCGGCCGCCGCGCAGGCGAGCGACCGGCCCAACATCCTCATGATCATGCCGGACGACGTGGGCTACTTCAACGTCGGCGCCTACAGCCACGGCATGATGGTGCCGACACCGAACCTCGACAGCCTGGCGCGGGATGGCATTCTGTTCACCGACCACTACTCGGAGCCCACCTGCACGCCGGGCCGCGCGTCATTCATCACCGGCCAGATGCCGATCCGCACCGGCCTGACGACCGTGAGTTCGCCGGGATCGGCCATCGGCCTCAGCAAGCTCGACCCCACGCTGGCCGAGGTGCTGAAGGAGCAAGGCTACGCGACCGGCCAGTTCGGCAAGAACCATCTCGGCGACCGCAACGAGCATCTTCCGACCGTCCATGGCTTCGACGTGTTCTTCGGCAACCTCTATCATCTGAACACCGAGGAGGAACCCGAGGATCCGGACTGGCCGAAGGACGCATCCTTCAATGCGCGCTACATGCCGCGCGGCGTTCTCGATTGCGTCGCGACTGCCGAAGAGAACACCGGGAAGGACGAACGCTTCGGGGCGTGGGGAAAGCAGAGATGCACCGACACCGGTCCCCTCAACGTCGAACGGATGAAGACCGTCGACAGGGAATTCACCGACCGCACCCTCAGCTTCATGCGTGAGGCGGTGGAACGGAAGAAGCCGTTCTTTGCCTGGTATGCGCCCTCGCGCATGCACATCTATACCCATCTCAAGGAGGAGAGCCGCTACCTCGCGCAGCCCTACTCGAGCAGCGACGACATCTACGGCAGCGGCCTGATGGAACTGGACGGCTATGTCGGGCAGATCCTGGCGGAAATCGACAGGCTCGGCGTGGCACGGAACACCATCGTCCTCTTCACCTCCGACAACGGGGCGATGGCGGCCTGGTGGCCCGATGGCGGCACCACGCCGTTCCGCAGCGAGAAGGCGACGACATGGGAAGGTGGCGTTCGCGTTCCGATGCTGATCCGCTGGCCGGAGAGGATCAAGCCGGGCTCCGTGTCGAACGGCATCCAGACGCACATGGACCTGTTCACGACGCTCGCGGCAGCGGCAGGCGTGGATGACGTCGCCGGCAAGCTCCGGCAGAGCCACAAGGTGCTCATCGAAGGCGTCGACAACCTGGCCATGTGGACGGAAGGCGCGCCATCGAAGCGTAATCATGTGCTGATGTACAACGAGAGCCAGCTCACCGCCGTGCGGTTCGGGCCATGGAAGACGCATTTCAAGGAGCGCAACGGCTTCTTCGACTACTTCCGTGAAAGCGCGCTGATGTTCAATCTCCGCATGGATCCGTTCGAGCAGCGGGACGACCACTATGCCGCGCTGCTGGCGATGAAGAAGGCGTTTCTCGGCGGTGTCATCCGCGACCTGCTGGACGCGCATTTCGCGACGTTCAGCGAGTTTCCGCCCCGGCAGGCGGGCGGAACGCTGAAGCCCAGCCCCGCGACGATCCAGTGAAGAAGCGGCCCGCCGCCTAGAACTTCACCTGCGCGGCGCCCTTGGTGTCGAGCATGGCGCGGGCTTCGTCGGCCGTGGCGATGTCGATCGAGAGTTCCTCGAGGATGTGGCGGATCTTGGCGACCAGTGCCGCGTTCGAAGGCGCGAGCTGCCCCTTGCCGAGATAGAGATTGTCCTCGAGGCCGACGCGCACGTTGGCACCCATGGTGGCGGCCATCGTCGTGAAGGGCAGCTGGAAGCGGCCCGCGGCCAGCACCGACCAGTGATACTGCTCGCCGAACAGCCGCTCCGCCGTCTCGCGCATGACGAGCACGTTCTGCGGGTCGGGGCCGATGCCGCCGAGGATGCCGAAGATCGTCTGCACGAACAGCGGGGGCGTGACGAGCTTGCGGTCGAGGAAATGGGCGAGCGTGTAGAGGTGGCCCACGTCGTAGCACTCGAACTCGAAGCGCACGCCGTGGCCCTTGCCGAGACGCTCCAGGATCTTCTCGATGTCGCCGAAGGTGTTGCGGAAGATGAAGTCCTTCGAGTTCTCGAGATGGGCGCGCTCCCACTCGTGCTTGAAGGCACTGTAGCGGTTGAGCATCGGGTAGAGGCCGAAATTCATGCTGCCCATGTTGAGCGACGTCATCTCGGGGGAAAAGGCCTCCGCCGCCGCGATGCGCTCGTCGATGCTCATGCCCTGGCCGCCGCCCGTGGTGATGTTCACGATCGCGTCGCAGGCCTGCTTGATGCGCGGCAGGAATTCGTTGTAGGTGCCCGGTGCCGGCGAGGGCCGGCCGTTCTCGGGGTCGCGTGCGTGGAGATGGAGGATCGCCGCGCCCGCCTCGGCCGCCTCCACCGCCTGGCTTGCGATCTCGTCCGGCGTCACGGGAAGGTGCGGCGACATCGACGGCGTGTGGATCGAGCCGGTGATGGCGCAGGTGATGATGGTCTTGTTCCGCTTCCGCATGACGGCCTCTCCTCCATTCGAATGGCGCGGAACCTATCGGGGCGTGGCTCTCCCGTCACGCGGAAGTTTCGGCAGGGATGCCATGCAAGTTTGCGGCAAGCCCCCGCCACTAGTTTCGGCGCCGGTATTTCCCGACGGCGCCCTGACCCATGCCCACGAGCCTGCGCATTCTGCTTGCGATCCTCGCCGGAGCGGCGGGCCTCAGCGCCATCTACGTCATCCAGAAGCCGGAAAGCATGGCGGGTGAGCGCGCCCTGGCGCTCGGCAGCGTCACCACGCTGATGGCGGTGACGCTGCTGAGCACGGTGTGGGAGAGAATGCGCGCCGCGCGCGAGGCTCCGGAGGCGGCGGAAGCCGGCCCCCCGCCCGCATCGCCT
>NZ_JBKBKI010000016.1:85572-86570 GCF_046294715.1 Aestuariivirga sp.
GAGGGCTCCGAGGTCGAGATCGCCCGCCTGGTGGCGCTGCTCCGCACCCATGCCGAGGCCAATGCCGGCTTTTCCCGCGTGCTGGGCCGCGCCCAGGACGAGCTCGCCGAGACGCTGAAGATCGAGCAGGTGCGCCTCATCATCGCGCACCTCATCGCCGAGAACGAGAAGATGCGCGGCCGCAGCGACGACCTCAAGGCCGGCCTCGAGCGCTCGCAGCGCCAGATCGAGGGGCTGAAGACCAATCTCGCCACCCTCGAGCAGCAAGGCATGAGCGACCCGCTCACCGGCCTCAGGAACCGCCGCAGCCTGGACGTGGTTCTCGCCTCGCAGGTTGCGGCGGCGCGCAGTGCCGGCCTGCCCCTGTCGCTGATCCTGGCCGACATCGACCATTTCAAGGCGATGAACGACCGCTACGGCCATCCGGTGGGCGACGAGGTGCTGAAATGGTTCGCGAAGATCCTCTCCGCCAACGTCAAGGGGCGTGACACGGTGGCCCGCTACGGCGGCGAGGAATTCGCCATCGTGATGCCGCAGACGAGCCTCGACAATGCGGCTTCCGTCGCCCAGCAGATCCGCGGCCAGCTCGAGACCCAGCTCTGGCAGAAGCCGGACGCGCCCAACATGATGCTGCGGGTGACGGCCTCCTTCGGCGCCGCCCAGCTGGCGGAGGGCGAGGGCACGAGCGGGCTCCTCGCCCGGGCCGACCGGAAGCTCTACGAGGCAAAGGCCGCCGGCCGGAACCGGGTGGTTTCCTGAGGCCCGGCGCCGCGGGAAACGACGGTTCCACAACCCCATTGCCACCCCGTTGCATGACCGTCATACTGTTGGAGAACAACAGAGAAGCCGGGTTTCGCCGGACATGAAGGAATTTCAAGGCACGTGCCGGGCATTCCGCCCGCAGCCACCATTGGAGGAAGGTCAAAGATGACGAAACTGACTTCGGCCCAGGAAACCATCCGCGCCGCGGCCCTGTCGCACCGCGCGCTGCTCAAGTC
>NZ_JBKBKI010000017.1:0-40980 GCF_046294715.1 Aestuariivirga sp.
AGTCCCTGTGTATTGGTTTGGTTTTTGTTGCCGGGGCCGGACCGGGTGGTCGGCAACGAGGGGATCAGGCAGCTTGCCCGCAAGGTGCCGGGGATCGCGCTGACCTTCATCCCCCATGCCCGGCACGAGATCCTGACCGAGCGCGACGAGTTCCGCCGGCAATTCCTTGCCGCCTTCGACAGCTTCGTGGGCCGCGGGGCCTAGCGGCCGATCTGCTCGAAGGCGAGGTTGATCCTCACCTGCATGGCGCGGGCGTAGTCCCGAACTTCCTCGGGCAGCTCATAGGCGGCGAGCCGGTCCGGGTGATAGAGCCGGGCCAGGGTGTGATAGGCGGCCCGGATCTCCTCCGCCGTCGCCCCCTTCTTCACCTTGAGCGTGGCGTGGGGGTCGAAGGCGGCTTCGTCCGAGGCGCGGCGGTAGAGGTTGAGCTGGTTCGCGCGCGGCACGTCCACCAGCCTGACGGACCTCACCTGCGCCTTGGCGATGAACATCTGGACGCCTTCGGACGTCTGCACGTCGAGGAAGGAGTCGGCGCCGTTCAGCGCGTCGTTCAGCTTGTTGGTGAGCGGCAGCCGGATCGACAGGTTGGACACCGTGCCGTCCGCCAGCGTCACGGCAACGAGGGCGCGGCTGGTGGCGCGGGACGAGGACTCGAACATGGAAATGGCCTCCTGGATACCGCCTTTCCTGCCACAGAAGCGCCAAGCAAGGGTTAAATTGCCTTTCCATGCTGCACGTGCTAAGCGCGCCCGCAACTCCCACAGTCAAGAAAGCCCGTGCGCCTCATGAATTTGCGCAACATCGCCATCATTGCCCATGTCGACCATGGCAAGACCACGCTGATCGACCGGCTGCTGTCGCAGTCCGGCTCGTTCCGCGAGAACCAGAAGGTGGCCGAGCGCGCCATGGACTCGAACGACCTCGAGCGCGAGCGTGGCATCACCATCCTGGCCAAGGTGACGTCCCTCACCTGGAAGGACACCCGGATCAACATCGTGGATACCCCCGGCCACGCCGATTTCGGCGGCGAGGTGGAGCGCATCCTCAACATGGTGGACGGCGCGGTGCTGCTGGTGGACGCCGCCGAAGGCCCCATGCCGCAGACCAAGTTCGTGCTGCAGAAGGCGCTCAAGATCGGGCTGCGCCCCATCGTCTGCATCAACAAGATCGACCGCCCGGACGAGCGCCACAACGAGGTGGTGAACGAGGTGTTCGACCTCTTCGCCAATCTCGACGCCAGCGAGGAGCAGCTGGATTTCCCGATCATCTACGGCTCGGCCAAGCAGGGCTGGATGGCGGAAGCGCCCGCCGGCCCGCAGGAGAACATGGCGCCGCTCTTCGACCTGATCGTGAAGCACTTCACCGCGCCGCCGGTGGAGGAAGGCCCCTTCCGCATGCTGGTGACGACGATCGAGGCCAACCCCTTTCTCGGCCGCGTGCTGACGGGCCGCGTCCGTTCCGGCACGGTGAAGGCGAACCAGGCGATCAAGGCATTGTCGCGCGACGGCAAGACGGTGGAGCAGGGCCGCGTCTCCAAGGTGCTGGCCTTCCGCGGCCTCGAGCGCCAGCCGGTGGACGAGTGCCAGGCGGGCGACATCGTGGCGATTTCCGGCCTCACCACGGCCACCGTGGCCGACACGATCTGCGATCCCGCCGTGACGGAGGCGATCCCCGCCCAGCCGATCGACCCGCCGACGCTGACCATGACCTTCCGCATCAATGACGGCCCGCTCGCCGGCAAGGAGGGCGACAAGGTGCAGTCCCGCGTCATCCGCGAGCGGCTGCTGCGCGAGGCCGAAGGCAACGTGGCGCTGCGCGTCACCCCCTCCGAGACCGAAACCGACGCCTTCGAGGTGGCGGGCCGCGGCGAGCTTCAGCTCGGCATCCTGATCGAAACGATGCGGCGGGAGGGCTTCGAGCTCACCGTGGGCCGCCCGCGCGTGGTGTTCAAGCAGGACGAGGAGACGGGCCAGAGGCTCGAGCCCATCGAGGAAGTGATCATCGACGTCGACGAGGAGCACACCGGAGTCGTGGTGCAGAAGGTCTCGGAGCGGAAGGGCGAGCTGCGCGACATGCGCCCCTCGGGCGCCGGCCGCCAGCGCCTCGTTTTCCTGGCGCCGACGCGCGGCCTCATCGGCTACCAGTCGGAGCTGCTGTCCGACACGCGCGGCACGGCGATCATGAACCGGCTGTTCCATTCCTATGCGCCCTATGCCGGCGAGATTCCGGCGCGCCACACCGGTGCACTGATTTCCAACGGCGAGGGCGAGGCGGTGGCCTATGCCTTGTTCTACCTGCAGGACCGCGGGCCGATGTTCATCGACCCCGGCACCAAGGTCTATGCCGGCATGATCGTCGGCGAGCACACGCGCGGCAACGATCTCGAGATCAACGTGCTGAAGGAGAAGAAGCTCTCCAACGTGCGCGCCTCCGGCAAGGACGAGAACATGATCCTGACGCCGCCCATCCGCATGAGCCTCGAGAAGGCGCTCTCCTATATCGGCGAAGATGAATATGTGGAGATCACGCCGAAGTCGATCCGCCTCCGGAAGGCGATCCTCGACCCGCATGAGAGAAAGCGCGTGAGCCGGGCCAAGGAAGCGGAGAACGCGGCCTAGGCCCGGACCTCAAGGGCTATTCGGCAGCGAGCTCGCCGCAGGAGACCATGGCGATGCCGGGCGGGCCAACCTTCGAATCCACGGTCGGCACGTCGTTCTCGCAGTCGAAGTCCGGCACCAGATCATCGGCGGCGCGCCGGGCGTGTTCATTCGCATCGGGATAGGACCCCGCGACGTAGTGGACGTGGCAGGCCCCGTCGCCCTTCAGCGCCGTTATGACGAGCCAGGTTTGGGTTCCGCCCTCCTCATCCGTCACCACGCGCCAGCGCTCGATGGCGGCGAAGGGCTTTCCGCCGCTGATCCGCCATTCGACGGGCGAGAGCGCGGTATTGAAGCGGTCGAACGTCTTGCGGAAGGCGCAGCTTTCCGCCGCCTTGCGTCCGAAGCCCACGAAGCTGCGGTCATCCGAGATCGCGACGAGGACTTCCGGACCCTCCTTTCCCCCGCATGACCAGGTGCCGGCGGAGACGTATTCGTCGCCCTTCTCCACCTGGCGGCATGTCTTCTCGAGGTCGAAGCGGCTATAGGCGCTGGCGATCTCGCCCGCAGCCGCGGCGGCCGGGCACAGACAGAAGAAGCATAGCCAGAGGGGAGATCTCATGGCAGAGAGGCTGCCACAAAGCTCAACTGCAAGGAAGCGCCATGCGTATCGACGCCATTCCGATCGGCAAGAATCCCCCCAAGGAAGTGAACGTGATCGTCGAGGTGCCGGTTGGCGGCGAGCCGATCAAGTACGAGATGGACAAGGCGGCGGGAACGCTGGTGGTCGACCGCTTCCTCTACACCTCCATGCGCTATCCCGGGAACTACGGCTTCATTCCGCACACGCTTTCGGACGACGGCGACCCCTGCGACGTGTTGATCGCCAACCAGCGCGGCATCGTTCCCGGCGCGCTCGTGGCGGTGCGGCCGGTGGGCGTGCTCAAGATGCAGGACGAGGCGGGCCATGACGAGAAGATCATCGCGGTGCCGACGCCGAAGCTCACCCGCCGCTATGAGAACGTCCATAATTACACCGACCTGCCCGACATCACGCTGAAGCAGATCGAGCACTTCTTCGAGCACTACAAGGACCTCGAGCCCGGCAAGTGGGTGAAGGTGGTGGGCTGGGGCGACGCGGCCGAGGCCGAGCGGATGATCCTCGAATCGATCGAGCGGGCGAGGCAGGCGGCGAAGGGTTAAGGCGCCGCCCCTCAGACCCCGGCCTCACATCTCCGGCTGCGGAATGCCCCTGGCGGCGCAGGCGGCCTTCACCGTGTTGTAGAGGAGGCAGGCGATGGTCATGGGGCCGACACCGCCGGGGACGGGCGTGATGGCGCCCGCCACCTTCTCGCAGGAGGCATAGTCGCAGTCGCCCACGAGCTTGCCCTTGCCTTCGCGCTCGATGCGGTTGATGCCGACGTCGATCACCGTGGCGCCGGGCTTCAGCCAGTCGCCCTTCACCATCTCGGGCCGGCCTACCGCGGCAATGACGAGATCGGCGCGGCGGACGACGCCGGGGAGATCCTTCGTCTTCGAGTGCGCGATGGTGACGGTGCAGTTCTCCGCGAGAAGCAATTGCGCCACCGGCTTGCCGACGATGTTGGAGCGGCCGATCACCACGGCCTCGAGGCCATCGAGCTTGCCGAGCACGTCCTTCGCCAGCATGACGGAACCCACCGGCGTGCAGGGCACGAGCGAATCCTGGCCGGTCGAGAGCTTGCCGACGTTCACCACGTGGAAGCCGTCCACGTCCTTCGCGGGCGAGATGGCGGAGAGCACCTTGGTCGAGTCGATGTGCCTGGGCAGCGGCAGCTGCACGAGGATGCCGTGGACGTCCGGATCGTCGTTGAGCATCTGGACGAGCGCCAGCAGGTCCTTCTCGGAGGTCTCGGCGGGAAGCTTGTGCTCCCACGACTTCATGCCGACCTCGACCGTCTGCTTCGCCTTGTTGGCGACATAGACCTTGGAGGCCGGGTCCTCGCCCACCAGCACCACGGCAAGGCCGGGGGTGAAGCCGTGCTTCGCCTTCAGGTCCGACACGGCCTTGGCAATCCGCCCTCTCAGGCCTTCCGCGAAGCCCTTGCCGTCAATCACTTTCGCCATATTCAATTTTCCTTCCCTGCATTCACGCTTCGGGCAATCAATGCCTCAACTTCCGCCGGATTTCCAGTGACCAGAAGGCACTTGTTGCGCTCCGTCTCCCCCGAGACGATCGCGAAGGCGGATTTGGCAAGGCCGGTGGCGCGGGAGAGCGTCTCGATGACGGCCTTGTTGGCCTTGCCCTTGTCGGGCGGGGCGGTGACCTTGACCGCCAGCGAGACCTGGCCATCGGCTGCGACGTGCAGCCCCGCGACCTCGCACTTCGAGGATCTCGGCGTCACCCGCAGGCTCAGCAGCATGCCGCCGCGGCCGGGCCGCAGCGGTGAGTTCACGCCCAGCCGAGATTGATGAAGATCCGCGTCACCAGCATGCCGAAGAACTGCATGGCGATGAGCAGGATGATGGGCGAGATGTCGATGCCGCCGAGGTCCGGCAGGAAGCGCCGGATGGGGCGGAGCAAGGGCTCCGTCAGCCGCTCCAGCGCCTGGCCGATCTGGCGCACATAGGGGTTCGACCGGTTCACCACGTTGAAGGCCACGAGCCAGCTCAGGATGACGGTTGCCAGGATGATCCAGAAATAGATGTTGATGATGGTGAGGATCAGCCAGAGGAACGGGTTCATCGTCATGGGGCCCTGCAGTTTTCGCTTCTGTCCAGATGTAGGCGGGAGCGCTGCCGCAAGCAAGCTTGACGCTCGCCCGGGCAGGGACTAAGAGCCTGTCACCTGTGGATCGGGGCGGTAGCTCAGTTGGGAGAGCGCGGCGTTCGCAATGCCGAGGTCAGGGGTTCGATCCCCCTTCGCTCCACCATCCAGGGTTCTCCAACATGCTCACGTTTCCCGCTTCGGCGACAGCCTGTCGGCCAGCCTGCCGATGCGGCCTCGCGACCAGGCGAGGCCCTGGTAGAGCGCGAGCGCGCCCTTTGCCCAGCCGAGATAGAGGCCGGGCCAGCGCAGGGCGCGCGCGGCGCGGAACATGCGGTGGCTCGCGGCGGATATGACGAAGCGAGAGAGATAGACGAGCTTCCGGCGGGCGGTGATCGGCGGCATGCCCGGGCGAACGCGCTTCATGGGCTTGAGAGGGCCGCGGCGCAGCGCCAGCCGGAGGGCGAGCCCCTCCCGCCGGTGGCGGAAGCCCGCCGCCTGGGTCTCGGCCACGAAATCCGCATCGACCTCCGCGAGCGCCAGGCGGCCCTCGGCCAGCCCCTGGCGCAGGACGCCCGCAAGCAATGGCGTGCGGACGACCACCACGTTGGTGCCCCGGCCATCCGAGGAATAGGGCTCCACCCAGGCGTCGCCGAAGGCGATGTCCGCCGTCTCGGCCGCCACGTCGTCGCACCAGTTGCAGGCCGGATTCTGGAAGAAGCCCGCACCCCAGTCGCCGTCGGCGAGGTTCCACCAGTCCTCGCTGCTGCGACGGCCGTCGGCAGTCGCGATCTCGGCCCTGTACCAGTTGGCGGGGCGGTTCGGGTCCTTGAGGCGAAACTCGGCGGCGGCGATCTCTTCGGGAGCGATGCCCATCTGCCAGGCGAAGCTTTCCACCATGCGCGCGCTCTTCATGTGGCCGCAGAACAGGCCCAGCGTGAAGGCGATGCGCTGGCGCATCAGCGGGTCTTCGCGGCGCAGAAGCTGCACCGCCTTGATGAAGCAGGGGATGCCGACCAGCGCATAGCGACCGGGGCGCTCGCGCACCTCGCGCAGCGCCGCCGCCAGGTCGACCGGGTAGTAACGGGACTTCGCCCCTGCCTTGAGTTCTCGCGCGGTGCGCGACACGCGGTAGGAGAATAGTCTTCCAGTGGCGCGCGGGTCGGAGGGCGCGACATGCAGCACGCCATCCACGAGGCGGCGGCGCAGGAGTTCCGCCGCGACCCAGGAGACCATGCCGCCCGAGCTGCCCTGGGCGCGGAAGGGCTCCTCCGCCGCGTGTCCCACGTAACAGGCCTCGTGGCGCCCTATCCTCTCTTCGGCATGGGGCGCCCCGGGGAAGAGGTCCCGAGCGAGCGTGGTCTCGTCGCGGGCGGCGGGGGAAAAGGGGCAACGGCGCGCGAAGCTTTCGCTGCGGCCTCTGTACCAGCCGGACGGCCCGCGGGGCGTGAGCTGGCCATGCTCATCCCAGCGCATCGCCGCCGAAGGCTCCGCCGCGGCACAGCTGCCGCAGCCGATGCAAAGCCCGGCTTTCACCACGTCACGGGGCGCCAGTGCCGCCGGCCGGTCAGCCGAGGGCATGGTCGAGATAACCCTGGGAACTGTGCCTCAACTCACCGATGCGCCTGCCGATGCAGGGATCGAGCGGGGTGTCGAGCAGGGCAGCGTAAGCCCCGGGCCCCGCCTCGCCACCCACCACGTGGGCGTTGGCGCCGAGCTCGCAGAGCAGGTCGCGGATCTTGTTGAAGCGGTACCAGCTGCCCACGCAGGCGAAGGGCTTGGCATTGATCAGGGCGAAGACGCAGCCATGGAAGAAATTGGTGGCGACTGCGCGTGCCCCCGCCATGAGGCGGGCGAACTCCTCCGGACAGGCTTCGATCCGCTGCTCATCGGCGAAGGCGTTGCCATATCCGACGCTGAGAAGCCGGAGGCCGCGTGCATCGGCCCAGTTGCGTACGGCGCGCGCGAACCACTCCGGAAAGCCGTGGCCGTAGACGAGGGCGTAATCACCCTCCCCCGCGGGCTCCGCAAGCTGCGGCGGGAACTGCAGGCAGGGATCGAGCACGAGGCTTGCCTCCCGTCCCACCGCCTGGCGGATCAGGCGGCGCGAATTCTCGTCGCGCACGGAGATCGCTGAAAAGTGCCGCAGCTGCTCGGTCCAATGCGCGTCGAGCCCCATTCCGGCGGCGTGGGTGCCGAAGCTCGCGGCATAGGAGACGAGTCGCGCGGCATTGATACCCTTGCCGAAGAACAGCGCGCGGTTGCCGTACCAGGGATGCAGCGTGTTCCACACCTCGTCGCTGCCGACCACCACCACCTCGTGGTGGCCGGGGCTGCGCGGCGCATCGAGGGGAAAGCGGGGCGATCTTGGAAGATTTTCCTGGGCGGCGAAGAAACGGCGGGTCTTTCGAGCATAGCGGCGGCGCTCGGCTCCGGGGAGGGAGTGCGGCAGAAGCGGGTTCAGGGCGCAGCGCCATTCCGCACGGCGCGCACGCGGGCAGTCATGGTCGAGCAGCACGGCGCGGTGGCCACGCTGGCGCAAGCCCTCCAGGAGACAGCGCGCCTGCCAGTAGGAGCCATAATTGATGCAGCGGTGCAACGTCAGGACACCGATGTCCAACGCGTGGGTCATGAGCGATCCGTTCAGGGCTGATCGGAGTCAATCGCGAGCCCCGCCGCTTGTTCCCTTGCCCTTCCAATTCGCCGGGAAAGCGGCGACAATCGGTTGATTACGGCTACGGGCAACCCACATGACGGCGCATCGCTTCATCCCAACGACTCTCTTCAACACCATCGGCAGCCATCCTCCCGCGCTGGAGATCGCCAGCGGCGAAACGGTGACGGCGGCCACCGCCGACGCCCATGGCTTCGACCATCGCGGCCAGAAGATCGGCGAGCGGCCGAACCCGATGACAGGGCCCTTCTTCATCACGGGCGCGGAGCCGGGCGACACGCTCAAGGTGACGATCCGCGACATCCGCATGACGAGGCCCACCGGCTGGACCTACGATACGCTGAGCCCCAACGTGGTGGACCCGAATGCCGTGCCGCGCTTTCCCGAGCGGCAGAAGACGGAGTGGCTGATCGAGGCCGCGAAGGGCCGTGCCCGGCTGGCCGAACCTCCCGCCGGGCTCGTCCGATGGTCGGTCCCGGTCGAGCCGATGATCGGGTGCTTCGGCGTGGCGCCGGACCTCGGCCAGGCGATCTCGACCGCCACCAGTGGACGCCACGGCGGCAACATGGATTACCGCGGCTTCCGCGCCGGGGTGGAGGCGATGTTCCCGGTCTTCGTGCCGGGCGCGCTGTTCTTCCTCGGCGACGTCCATGCCCAGCAGGCGGATGGCGAGATCGTGGGCACGGGCATCGAGACGGCGGCGGAGGTGACGTTCACCGCGGAGGTTCTCAAGGGCCTGCGCATCGGCTGGCCGAGAGGGGATAATGGCACGGAGATCTTCACCGTGGGCAATGCCCGGCCGCTCGACCAGGCGCTGCAGCACGCCACGACTGAGATGCATGACTGGCTGATGGCGGAACATGGCCTTGATGAGGTGGCGGCGAGCCACGTGATGGGCCAGTGCGTGCGCTACGACGTGGCCAACGTCTTCAACCCCGCCTATTCAGTGGCCTGCCGCATTGCCAAGGCGGCGCTCGCCGGGCTGCGGTGAGCCTTACCGGGAGCGTTCGCACATGTGCTCCGCCACATGGGCCGCGTCGCCGCCGACATAGGAGAGCAGCCCCGAACGGAAGGTGTGCATCCAGTGGAGACCGAGGAAGTAGATGCCGCTGCAGGCGGTGATCCCGCGAGACTGGACGGGCGAGCCGCGCTCGTCGAGCACCGGCACCTTCAGCCAGGAATAGTCACAGGCATAACCCGAGGCCCAGATGACGGAGGTGACGTTCTCCGCCTTCAGGTTGATGGACCACATGGGTTCGCTGACCGCGCAGGACGGCGGCGGAAGACCGGCATCTTCGCCCGACCGCGGGGGCAGGCCGATCTCATCCCCCAGGGCATCGGCGGCCGCGATGAACTCCGCGCAGGAGGCGTCGGCATTCTGCAGCACGCTGTCGACGTCATTGCCCAGCACGAGCCAGCCGTTCGCGGCGCCCTCGATCCGCCCGACGAGGACGCAACCCTCCCGCTCGAGCTTGCGCGGAAACAGGTCGTAACCGCCGTCGACCCCGGTCATCACGGTGGGCGGCGGATAGCGGCGTCCGGGAAAGGCATCGATCGGAACGTCGAAACGGCCGAGCTTCTCGTACCACCAGATGACATCCCGGCCGCGGTACCGGCGCGGCGCATAGCGATGCTTGCCCACGGAGAGAAAGACGCGGCGCCCGGCCCGGAGAAGCTCATCGGCGATCTGTGTTCCCGAGGACCCGCTCCCGACGACCACCACGCTGCCCGCCGGCAGCGCCTCGGGTGATTTGTAGTGGGCGGCTCCGATCTGGTAGACGGAGCCCGGCAGCGACGCGGCGAACTCGGGAACCGCAACGGCGTGGAAGGGACCGGTGGCGATGACCACGCGATCAGCACGGATGAGCCCGTCCGGCGTCTCCACCTCGTATCCGCGGTCTTCCGCCGCCCGCAGGCAGGTGACCTCGGTTGCCTCCCGCAGGGGAGGTTTGATGCGCTCCGCGTAGCGCTCGATGAAAGCCAGTATTTCGCCGTGGGTCGCGAAGCCGTCGGGATCGCTTCCCTCATAGCCCATGCCCGGAAGCTGCAGCGACCAGTTCGGCATCTGGAAGGCGAGGGAATCCCACCGCTCGCTTCGCCAGCGCTCGGCAAGCCGTTTGCGCTCGAGGACCAGATGTTCGACATTGCGCTGCTGCAGGCAATAACTCATCGCCAGAGCCGCTTGCCCGCCTCCGACGATAACCGTGTCATGGCGCTCGATCATGGGACCGCCTACCGGAAACTGAATAATGAAAACGATCGCAACGCTGCCCATTCACAGCATTCATCGGGCGACAAAGGCAACCTTAGCAAGGTAAGTAAGGACTAAGCATACCACGCAATCTCTCCGGCCGCCACCGTTATCGCCGCCCGCCGCTTCCGGCCGCGGCGCGTGCAGCCCTCGCATCAGCGCTGCGCGGTGATCAGCGCCTTCAGCGTGGCGAGGGTGTCGGCTTCGGCGGCGGGCTTGTCCCAGCGGATGCGGGAGACGCGGGGGAAGCGCATGGCGATGCCGGACTTGTGGCGGGCGGAGGGCTGGATCGCGTCGAAGGCGATCTCGAGCACGAGCTTGGGCGCCACCGAGCGCACCGGGCCGAAGCGCTCCACCGTGTTCTGGCGGATGAATCGGTCGAGCTCGACGAGCTCGGCGTCGGTGAAGCCGGAATAGGCCTTGCCGACCGGGACCAGAACCGGTTCTCCCTCCTTCTCCATCCATGCCCCGAAGGTGTAGTCGGAATAGAAGGAGGAGCGCTTGCCGGCCCCCTTCTGCGCATAAAGCAGCACGCAATCGGCGGTCAAGGCCGCGCGCTTCCACTTGTACCAGTGGCCCTTGGGGCGGCCTGCCAGATAGGGGCTTTCCTTGCGCTTCAGCATGAGGCCCTCGATCCCCTCCTCGCGCGTTCCTTCCCAGCGCGCCTTGAGTGCCTGCTTGCTTTCGAAAGAGAGGAGTTCCGACAAGTCGCTGAAGGGTGGGCCGAAGCTCGCATGCCAGCCTTCGAGCCTCTTGCGGCGGTCGAGGAAGGAGAGGCCGCGGAGATCCTCCCCGCCGATCTCGAGGGCATCGTAGAAGCGGACGTGAACGGGATACTTCGTCACCATGGCGCGCGTCACCGTCTTGCGGTTCAGGCGCTGCTGGAGATCGGAGAAGGGTGCCACCTCGCCGTTGCGCACCACCAGCAATTCGCCATCGAGCACCGCGTCGAATCGGAAGTGGTCGAGGAGTTCGGGGAAGCTCTGGCCGATGTCGTCCCCGGTGCGGGAGAAGAGCCTCGTCGTGCCGCCCTTCGCCGCCACCTGGATGCGGATACCGTCCCATTTCCATTCGGCGGCGAAATCGCCGACCTCCATTGCTTCCCAGTCGGCTTCCTCCAGCGCATGGGCGAGCATCAGCGGGCGGAAGACAGGGATGGCCGAGAGCGAAGGTCGATCGGCCCTCTGCTCCAGCCAGTCGAAGAGCGGCAGGTAGGGCGGCTCCAGACCGTGCCAGAGCTCCTCGATGTCGTCGACGCTCCTTCCGAAGGCATCGGCCACCGCCTGCTTGGCAAGCCGCGCCGAGACGCCGACGCGCGGCGCGCCCGAGAGGAACTTCAAAAGCGCCCAACGACCCGTCGCATCGAGCCTGTCGAGCCATTGCGTGAGTAGAGCCGCATGGCCCGAGCGCCCGGCGCGCGACAGCGCCGCAACGATCTCCGAGAGGCGGGGCGCATCGCGCTCTCCTTCGCCGGCGGGCCAGATGAGGGCGACCGTCTCCGCCGTGTCGCCCACGTCGTCCCGCGACATGCGGAAGAGCTCGGGGTCGAAGCGGCTCTCGCCGATCTCTGCCAGCACGCGGCGCAGGGGAAAGGAGATGGGAAGCCCGTCGGTGAGGGCGGCCAGGGCGAAGCCGCGGTCGGGATCGGGCGTCGACAGGAAATAATTCCGCATCAGCATGAGCTTGCCGTTGCGGGCAGGCGTGTAGGTGAGGCGGTCGAGAAGCTCGGAGAAGGCCTTCATTCGGCGTCGTCCTCCCGGCCCACGAGGCGGAGCGCCCGGCCTGCGATGCCGCGCTTGCCGAGCTCATGCACCAGCGCCTCCTCGCGGCCGTGCGTGACCCAGACTTCCGAGGCACCCGTCTCGGCGACGGTGCGGAGGAGTTCCGGCCAGTCGCAATGATCGGAGATGATGAGAGGAAGCTCGACGCCGCGCTGGCGCACGCGGCCCCTGATCCTCATCCAGCCCGAGGCGAAGCCCGAGAGCGGGTCGGCGAAGCGTCGCGACCAGCGGTCGCCGAGCGCCGAGGGCGGACACAGCACGATCTCTCCGGCAAGCTTGTCCGGCGCATCGGCGACGGAGGGCACCTCGCCGAGGTCGAAGCCACGCGAGACGTAGTAATCGGTCATGGCGCGGAGCGCGCCGTGGAGCCAGACGGGCCGCTCGTAGCCGGCGCGCCGCAAGAGCGCGATCAGGCGCTGGCACTTGCCGAGCCCGTATACGCCGACCTGGTGCGTGCGTTCGGGGAAGTCGCGCAGCGAAGCGAGGAGCTTGCGGATTTCCGATTGATCCGGCTCGTGACGGTAGACCGGAAGGCCGAAGGTCGCCTCCGTCACGAAGAGATCGCAGGGGACGAGCTCGAAGGGATCGCAGGTCGGGTCGGGGTGGCGCTTGTAGTCGCCCGAGATCACGGCCCGCTGGCCCGCATGTTCGATCACCACCTGCGCGGAGCCCAGTATGTGACCCGCCGGCACGAGGCGGATGGTCACGTCCCTCACCTTCAGCGGCTCGCCATAGGCCAGGGCCTGCGTGCTCGCCCCCGACCCTTCCCCGAGGCGCAGCCGCATGATGGCGAGCGTATCCGCCGTGGCGAGCACCGCGCCGTGACCGGGGCGCGCGTGGTCCGAATGGCCGTGGGTGATCACCGCGCGCGGCACGGCGGCGGCAGGATCGATATGGAAATCGCCGGGCACGCAATAAAGCCCCTGCGGGCCGGGGCGGAGCCAGGACTGGAAGGATGGCGGAGCGGACATCACCGGCAGAATGTCATGCCTGGCGCGGCGTTCCGCAAGGCGGCGGCACAAATGAAAAGCGGGGAACCCTACCCGCTGGGTTCCCCGCCGAAACTGGTGACCGGGTACGCAGTACCTTGATCCCGGTTCGACCCTGGCGCCCGTCCCGCGCGGGGACCGCCTGCCATGAAGACGATCATGGCGGAACAGGGTTTCCAAAGGGTTTCCAGTGCGGAAAGAAAGACTTAAATTCGAGAAAGCTCGCGTTCCATCGCGACACACTCGCGCGCCGCGTGCGATGCTCCGCCGGATTGGGACGAGAGCCAGTGATCGAGGAACTGCGAGAGCCAGGCCTTCACCGCGGCATCATGCAGGAGATTGGCTTCGAGATGGGCGCGTGCGTCCTGGGCGTTGGGAAGGCCGAACCGGTGCGCGCCGAGCACGCCCCAGCGATGCATGATGAGGCGCGTCACCTCCGGGTGGAACTGGATGCCATAGGCTGTCCCGTTATAGCGGAAGGCCTGGTTCTCGAAATGCTCGCCGGTGGCGAGGCGCACCGCCTCCGAGGGCAGCGTGAGGCCTTCGCGATGCCAGTGATAGACCTTGTCCGGCCAGGGGCCCATGGCGAGGCCCTCCTCCGTCGGGCTCAGCGGATAGTAGCCGATCTCGACCACGCCATCCTCATGTGGCCCGACGCGGCCGCCCAGATGCTTCGAGAGCATCTGCGCGCCGAGGCAGACGCCAAGAAAAGGCTTCTTCTCCCCGAGCGGCACGCCGATCCAGTCGATCTCGCGGGCGATCCAGCCGTCGGGATCGTTGGCGCTCATCGGGCCGCCGAAGATCACCGCGCCCGCATGTGCCTCGAGGCTCTCCGGCAGATCGTCCCCGAGGCAGGGCCTGCGGATGTCGAGACCGTAGCCCTTGGCAACAAGCATGTGGCCGATGCGGCCGGGTGTGGAGGTTTCCGAGTGAAGGACGATGAGGATGTCGCGCGTCATCGCATCATGGCTCGTTCAGCGGCGGCCCAGCGCATGATCGAGCGAGAGGCTGCCGGGGCCGTATTTCATGATCATCAGCAGGATTGCAGCCCAGGCGCCATGCAGCGCATAGGGGCCGGGCTGGACGAAGATCTCGAAGGCGGCGATGAGCAGGAGGAGGCCCAGCGCCGCGAACCGGCTTGCAAGCCCGAGGCCAAGGAGCACGGGCAGCACCAGTTCCGCCGTCTGGATCGCGATGGCCGCAGCACCCGCGGGAATCTGCGGGATGTCGTAGCCGCCGCGCAGCATGGAGATGGTGATGCCGCGCGGCTCGAGCACGTTCCAGCTGCCGCCCATGCGTGCGCGCCCCGCGTTCCAGAAGATCCATGCGAGTGAGAGGCGGCCGGCAAGGCCGATCAGCGCATGCGGGATGCGCTCCATGAGGTTGGTCATCGCTTCGAGGAGACGGGCCATGGGCTTCAGCCCTTCGCCGGAGCCGGGACGCCCTGGCGGGTGCGTCCCTCGAGCAGGACCACGGCGAGGCCCGCGGCCATGATCAGCACCATGCCCGAGACGGCCAGTGCATCGGGAATCTCGTCGAAGACGAGGAGACCCGAGAGGCCCGCCCAGATCATGAAGGAATAGTTGAACGGCGCCACGACCCGCGCCGGTGCGATGCGGTAGGCGATGAAGACGAAGGAGTGCCCGCACATCAGGAAGAATCCGGCGATCAGCATCAGCCAGGCATGGCGGAATGTCGGCGGGACAGGACTTTCGAAAAACGCGGACATGACGAGCGCGCTCACCATCACGATGAAGATCGTCGAGAAGGTGACGACGAGGGCGGGCGTCGCTGCCGGGACCTTGCGCGAAAGGATGTCGCGGAAGGCCGCGCCCACCGCCGTGAAGAAGCCGAAGATGGCGAAGGGCGAGGCGGTTTCGCCGCCCGGTTGGGCCACCATGAGCGCGCCGGTGATGCCGAGGCCCACCAGAGCGAGCCTGAAGCCCCCCACCCTCTCGCCGAAGAACAGCCACATGCCGAGCAGCACGACGAGGGGCGCGATCTGGGCGATGGCGGTGACGTCGGCGATCGGCATGTGGCCCAGTGCCGTGATGAAGCTCAGGATGGCGAAGACCTCCGTGAAGGAACGGAGCAGCACCCAGGGCTGGAAGGCCTTGGGGATGTCGCGAAAGAGGCCCATGGCGAAGAGCAAGGGGATGCACCACAGGCAGGCACCGATGCCGCGCATCACCAGCACCTGGAACGGCGGCGCGTCGGAGAGCGCCAGCTTCATGCAGGTGTCGTTGGCCACGAAGGTGCCGGTGGCAAGGAGAATGGCACCGATGCCGCGGAGGTTCTGGGAAATGGGCATGGAATCCTGGAGAAAAACGAATCCGGCGGCGGAGAATAGTGGAAAACCGCCGAGGGCGCAGCGGATTCCGCGCATGCGCCCATTCCGGATCGCGCTGTGTTCCCTCCCCCCTGGGGAGGGAAGACACCTCAGGCCGTAAGCGTGATCGGCACGCGGAGATAGTGGACGCCGTTGGGGTCCGCCGGGGGAAGCTGGCCGGCGCGCATGTTCACCTGGATCGAGGGCATGAGGAGTGCGGGCGCTGAGAGCGTCGCATCGCGGGTGGTGCGCATCGTGACGAAATCCTCCTCCGAGACGCCCTCATGCACATGCACGTTGCGGTCGCGCTCATCGCCCACGGTCGTCTCCCAGGCGTAGTGCTTGCGCCCTTCCTTGGGGAGATAGTCGTGACACATGAAGAGCCGCGTCTCGCGCGGCAGCGAAAGGAGGCGGCGGATCGAGCGGTAGAGGGCGCGGGCGTCGCCGCCCGGGAAATCAGCCCGGGCCGTGCCGTAATCCGGCATGAACAGCGTGTCGCCGACGAAGACGGCATCCTCGATCTTGTAGGAAATGCAGGCGGGGGTGTGGCCCGGCGTGGCGATCACCTCGCCCTGGAGCTTGCCGATCGAGAAACGGTCGCCGTCCTTGAACAGGATGTCGAACTCGGAGCCTTCGCCAGAAACGTCCATGGCGTTGAAGACCGGCCGGAAGATCTTCTGCACCTCCTTGATGCGCTCGCCGATGGCGACCTTCGCGCCCGTCTTGAGCTTGATGTAGGGAGCGCCCGACAGGTGATCGGCATGAACATGGGTTTCGAGCACCAGCGTGATCGAGAAGCCTTCCTCCTCCGCCCGCTTGAGGATCTCGTCGGCCGATTTCACGTTGGCCTTGCCGGACTTGTGATCGTAATCGAGCACCGGGTCGACGACGGCGGCCTGCTTCGTCTCCGGATCCGCCACCAGGTAGCTCACCGTGTTGGTGGGCTCGTCGAAGAAGGCATGGATGATGGGCTTGGGCATGGTGGCTCCTCTCTGTTCTTATTCACTTGACAATATATTAGATAACTCTAAATTAGCAATACCTAAAAGGGAGGTCTCATGGACAAGGCGCTGCTCGATACCAGCCTGGCCGGCTTCGAGGAGAAGGCGGCGGAGGCCGCGGCCATGCTGAAGTCGCTCGGCAACGAGAAGCGGCTGATGATCCTGTGCAAGCTCCTCGAACATGGCGAGATGAGCGTGATGGCGCTCACCGCGCAGGTTGGGCTCAGCCAGTCCGCCCTCTCCCAGCACCTCGCCAAGATGCGGGAGGAGAAGATCGTTGGTTTCCGGCGCGATGCGCAGCAGATCTTCTATCACGTGCTGGACCCCAGGGTGCGCCAGCTCCTGGCGACCCTCAAGACAGTCTATTGCTAGATCAGGAACAGCATCAATGCCGCTCAAGCACATCACGCCCTCCGAGGCGAAAAAACTCGTCGACGAAGGCGCGGTCCTCATCGACGTCCGTGAAGCCTATGAGCACGTAGCCGAGAACATCCCAGGTTCCCGCAATGCTCCGCTCTCCCGTCTCGGCCGGGGTGCGATCGGCGGAACCAAGCTCGTGTTCTTCTGCAAGTCGGGTGCGCGCACGCGCATGAACGCCCGCGCGCTGGCCGATTGCAGCGAGGCCGAAGCCTACATCCTGGACGGCGGCATCGAGGCGTGGAAGGCCGCCGGACTGCCGGTGAAGCGGGGCTGACCGGACCGCTGACGCGGGCCGCATGCGGAGGGCCGCCATTTCCATGAGTGCCCAGGATCTCCTTTCGATTCTTTCCGGCAGCCTCGTGGGTTTCGTGCTGGGGCTGGTGGGCGGCGGCGGCTCGATCATCGCGGTGCCGCTCCTGCTCTATGCGGTGGGCGTGGGCTCCACGCACGTGGCGCTCGGCACCAGCGCCATCGCCGTTTCCCTCTCCGCACTTGCCAATCTCGTGAACCACGCCAGGGCGGGCACGGTGAAATGGCCCTGCGCGGTGAGCTTCTCGGCGGCGGGGATCGCCGGCGCCTTCGCGGGCTCGAGCCTCGCCATGAGGGTTCCGGGCCAGCACCTGCTGTGGATGTTCGGGCTCCTGATGCTCGTCATCGGAACCGTGATGCTCCTGAAGAAGGATGCGGAAGGAAACCCGGACGTGCGGCTGAGCCTCGGCACGGCGCCGCGGCTGCTGCCGCTGCTCCTCATCATCGGATTTGCCGTCGGCGCACTCTCGGGCTTCTTCGGCATCGGCGGCGGCTTTCTCATCGTGCCGGGGCTGATGCTGGCAACGGGAATGCCGATCGCCAATGCCATCGGCACATCGCTGGTCGCCGTCACCGCCTTCGGCGCCACCACCGCGGCGAATTATTCCTGGGCAGGGCTCGTCGACTGGCGCATCGCGGCGTTCTTCATCGCCGGTGGCGTGCTGGGAGGACTGATCGGCAGCTTCGCGGGGCGGCGCCTCGCCAAGGCAAAGGGCCGGCTCGCCATGGTGTTCGCCGGCTTCGTGATCCTGATCGGGCTCTTCGTGCTGTGGAAGGGCCTCTCGCCGCTGTTCGCATAGCCTGCAGCGAGGAAGCTTCAGAGTTCCCGCGTCAGAAACACGCTGTTCGGGTCGGGGCGGTAATCGCCGAACGGCGGGCACTCGGTGAAGCCCTGAGCCTTGTAGAGGGCGACCGCCGGGGCGAAATAGGCGAAGGAACCGGTTTCGAGGCTGAGCCGGGTGAGGCCCCTCGCCCGCGACCTCTCGATGATATGCGCGAGGATGGCGCTTGCCACGCCGCGCCGCCGGGCCGCTTCCGTTGTGTGCATCGACTTCACTTCGCCATGTGTCGCGTCGAGCGGCTTCATGGCGCCGACGCCGAGCAGGACCTCGCCCTCCCAGGCGGCCCAGAAATCGATCTCCGGCTCCCTAAGGCGCGAAACGTCGAACACATGGGCGCTGCCGGGTGGCGTCACCTCGTGACACTTCTGGAAGTGATGGCGCAAAAGGCCGACGATGCGCTCGTCCGAAAGATCGCCCCTGCGAATGTCCATGCGAAGCTCCCTCAAATCCTTTCTTGCGCAACGCCGCTCAATCTGCCATAAGAAGATAGGACAGTGTCACTGTCCTTTCGCGGTGTCAATCAAGGCAAGTGGACCCGGATGTTCCGGAATACGACCACCAGGACCCTGAACACGACGGCCAAACCGGCCGTGGACGCCGCGTGCATGCCCCGATCGGCGCTCCGCAAACGCAAATAAAGGGCAGGCTCAGGGCAAAGGGTGCCCGGGAGTCCGATCGCCCGAACGGGTCCGGGAGCCACCCGAAGGCTCCCACCCCAAAAGATCGGCCCTCCAGCACCCCAAGAGAACGGCACCACCCGGGTTCAATAACGGCCTTGGTGAGGTAAGATGAGACGAGGAAGAAGCAAGGAGTTGGCCATGAACATCGAGTACCGGCCAGAGGGACTTCCCGGGCGCCACGGTCTCTATGACCCGCGCAACGAACACGATGCCTGCGGCATCGGCCTCATCGCCAACATCCACAACAGGAAAAGCCACCGCATGATCGCGGACGGGCTCTCGATCCTCAAGAACCTCGAGCACCGTGGTGCCGTCGGCGCCGACCCCAAGGCCGGCGACGGCGCCGGCCTCATGCTGCAGATTCCGCACGGCTTCTTCGCGGAAGAGGCCAAGCGGATCGGCTTCGAGCTGCCCGGGCCCGGACATTACGGCGTGGGCCAGCTGTTCATGCCGCGCGAGCCGATCTACCGCCAGGACATCGAGCGCATCTGGTGGGAGACGACGCGCGAGGAAGGCCTCAAGGTGCTGGGCTGGCGCGACGTGCCGGTCGATCCTTCGGTGCTCGGATATTCGGTGAAGGGCACCGAGCCCGTGCACCGCCAGGTGTTCATCGGGCGCGGCCCGACGATCCGCGACGAGGCGCATTTCGAGCGGAAGCTCTTCGTCTGCCGCAAGGTCGTCTCGAACCGCGTGCTGGAAGTGCTGGGACAGCGCGCCAGGACCTATTATCCCGTTTCGGTTTCCGCCCGCACCCTCGTCTACAAGGGCCTGGTGCTGGGCAAGGAGCTCGGCGCCTATTACCGCGACCTCGAGGACGCCCGCGTCGAGAGCGCATTCGCCATGGTGCACCAGCGCTTCTCGACCAACACCTTCCCTTCCTGGCCGCTCGCGCACCCCTACCGCTTCATCTGCCACAACGGCGAGATCAACACGGTTCGCGGCAACTACAACTGGATGGCCGCGCGCCAGGCGAACATGCGTTCCGACGTCATCGGCGAGGACCTCTCGAAACTCTGGCCGATCTCCTATGAAGGCCAGTCCGACACGGCCTGCTTCGACAACGCGCTCGAATTCCTCACCATGGGCGGCTACTCCCTGCCCCATGCGATGATGATGCTGATCCCCGAGGCCTGGGCGGGCAACCCGCTGATGGACGAAGACCGCCGCGCCTTCTACGAATACCACGCGGCCCTGATGGAGCCGTGGGACGGCCCGGCTGCCATGGTGTTCACCGACGGCCGAATGATCGGCGCCACGCTCGACCGCAACGGGCTTCGCCCCTCGCGCTACATGACGAGCGACGACGGGCACATCCTGCTCGCTTCCGAAATGGGCTGCCTGCAGTTCGCGGAAGAGCACATCACCCACAAGTGGCGCCTGCAGCCCGGCAAGATGCTGCTGATCGACCTCGAAGAGGGCCGCATCATCTCGGATGACGAGCTCAAGAGGCAGCTCTCCACCGCCCACCCCTACAAGGAGTGGCTGAAGCGCACGCAGATCGTGCTGAAGGACCTGCCGGCCTCGAAGACGAGGCGCGCGAAGTCGACCGTGGCGCTGCTCGACCGGCAGCAGGCCTTCGGCTACACGCAGGAGGACCTGAAGATCCTCATGGCTCCGATGGCCCAGACGGGCCAGGAGGCCGTGGGTTCGATGGGCAACGACGCGCCGATCTCCGCGCTCTCCGACCGGCCCAAGCTGCTCGACACCTATTTCAAGCAGAACTTCGCGCAGGTGACGAACCCGCCCATCGACCCGATCCGCGAGGAGCTGGTGATGTCGCTCGTCTCGTTCATCGGGCCGCGGCCCAACCTTCTGGACCTCAAGGGCACCTCGACGCACATGCGCCTCGAGGTGTCGCAGCCGATCCTGACCAACGAGGAACTGGAGCGCATCCGCACCATCGGTGCCGTCGCCGACAACCCGTTCCGCACCGCCACCATCGACATCACGTACGACGTGGCGAACGGACATGAATACATGGAGGCCGCCCTCGACTCCGTCTGCGCGCTGGCGGAGCGGGCGGTGAAGGACGGCTACAACATCATCATCCTGTCCGACCGCGCGGTCTCCGCCGAGCGCGTGCCGATCCCGGCGCTGCTCGCCACCTCCGCCACGCACCATCATTTGATCCGCAAGGGCCTGCGCACCTCGGTGGGGCTCGTCGTGGAGACGGGCGAGGCGCGCGAGGTGCACCAGTTCTGCGCGCTGGCGGGCTATGGCGCGGAAGCGATCAACCCCTATCTCGCCTTCGAGACGCTGGAGGACATGCTCCCCACGCTCGAGGAGAAGATCAGCGCCTACGAGGCGGTCAAGCGCTATATCAAGGCCATCGACAAGGGCATTCTCAAGGTGATGTCCAAGATGGGCATCTCGACCTACCAGTCCTATTGCGGGGCGCAGATCTTCGACGCGGTGGGCCTCTCCTCCGATTTCGTGAAGAAGTATTTCACCGGCACGGCGACGCAGATCGAGGGCGTGGGCCTGCTCGAGATCGCGGAGGAAGCCTTCCGCCGCCACGAGAACGCCTTCGGCGAGAACCCGGTGTTCCGGGCGGCGCTCGACGTGGGCGGCGACTATGCCCAGCGCACCCGCGGCGAGGCACATGTGTGGAACGCCGAGACGATCTCCAACCTGCAGCACGCCGTGCGCGGCAACGCCAAGGACAAGTACCAGGCCTTCGCCAAGCTGGTGAACGAGCAGTCCGAGCGGCTGAAGACGATGCGCGGGTTGTTCCGCATCAGGACGGCCGAAGAGCGCGGCCGCAAGCCCATCGACATTTCCGAGGTGGAACCGGCCACGGCGATCGTGAAGCGCTTCTCCACCGGGGCCATGTCCTTCGGTTCGATCAGCCGCGAGGCGCACACGACGCTCGCCATCGCCATGAACCGCATCGGCGGCAAGTCCAACACGGGCGAGGGCGGCGAGGAGGCGGACCGTTTCAAGCCGCTCGCCAACGGCGATTCCATGCGCTCGGCCATCAAGCAGGTGGCTTCGGGCCGCTTCGGCGTCACGGCGGAATATCTGGTCAACTCCGACATGATGCAGATCAAGATGGCGCAGGGGGCGAAGCCCGGTGAGGGAGGCCAGCTTCCCGGCCACAAGGTGGACGCCACCATCGCAAAGGTGCGCCACTCGACGCCGGGCGTGGGCCTCATCTCGCCGCCGCCGCACCACGACATCTACTCGATCGAAGACCTCGCGCAGCTCATCTTCGACCTGAAGAACGTGAACCCGGCGGGACAGGTTTCGGTGAAACTCGTCTCCGAGGTGGGTGTCGGCACGGTGGCTGCGGGCGTTTCCAAGGCGCATGCCGACCACGTGACGATCTCGGGCTACGAGGGCGGCACGGGCGCCTCGCCGCTGACCTCCATCAAGCACGCGGGCCTCCCCTGGGAGATCGGGCTTGCCGAGACGCAGCAGACGCTGGTGGCGAACGACCTCCGCGGCCGCATCGCGGTGCAGGCCGACGGCGGCATTCGCACGGGCCGCGACGTGGTGATCGCAGCATTGCTCGGCGCCGACGAGATCGGCTTCGCCACGGCACCCCTGATCGCCGCAGGCTGCATCATGATGCGCAAGTGCCATCTCAACACCTGCCCGGTGGGGGTGGCGACGCAGGACCCGGAACTCAGGAAGCGCTTCAAGGGCCAGCCGGAGCACGTGATCAACTATTTCTTCTTCGTTGCGGAAGAAGTGCGCGAGATCATGGCCGAGATGGGCGTCAGTCGCTATGATGAGCTTATCGGCGAGACGGCCTGGCTCGACCAGGCGCAGGCCATCGCCCACTGGAAGGCGAAAGGCCTCGACTTCTCGAAGATCTTCGCCAGGCCGGACGTCGTCGGCCCCGTCGCCACGCGAAGGGTTTCGGCACAGGACCACGGCATCGACAGGATCCTCGACCGCAAGCTGATCGCCGAGGCCGGCCCCGCTCTCGCGGAGGGCAAGCCCGTCACCATCGAGGCGGAGATCCACAATTACGACCGGACGGCCGGCGCCATGCTCTCGGGCGAAGTCGCCAAGCGTTACGGCCATGCGGGACTGCCCGAGGACACGATCACCGTAAGGCTCACCGGCATCGCCGGCCAGAGCTTCGGCGCCTGGGCGGCGCATGGCGTGACGCTGGAGCTGACGGGCGAGGCCAACGACTATGTCGGCAAGGGCCTCTCGGGCGGCAAGCTCATCGTGAGGCCGCACGGGAAGATCGGCTTCGTGCCGGAGAAGTCCATCATCGTGGGCAACACGGTGCTCTATGGCGCGATCACCGGCGAGTGCTACTTCCGCGGCGTCGCGGGCGAGCGCTTCGCGGTCAGGAACTCGGGCGCCGTGGCCGTCGTCGAAGGCGTGGGCGACCACGGCTGCGAATACATGACGGGGGGCTGCGTGCTGGTGATCGGCGAGACGGGCCGCAACTTCGCGGCCGGCATGTCTGGCGGCGTCGCCTATGTGCTGGACGAGGCGGGCGACTTCGCCAAGCGCTGCAACCTGGCCATGGTGGACCTGCAGCCGATCCCGGCGGAGGAGGCCACTCTCGAGAAGCTGCATCATTCCGTTGCGGACCTCCACAATCACGGCCTCGTCGACGTGACCTCGCAGATGGACCGGCGCGATGCGGAGCGCGTGCGGGAACTCCTCACGCGGCACATGAAATACACCGGGTCGTCGCGGGCGAGGACGATTCTCGAGGACTGGGCGTCCTATCTCCCGAAATTCGTGAAGGTGATGCCGGTCGAATATGCCCGCGCCCTCCAGGAACTGGAGAAGGCCCAGCAGACCAGCGACGGCATGACGATCGGCGTCAAGAGGAGCGCATGAGATGGGAAAGGTAACGGGTTTCCTCGAGATCGAGCGGCAGGACCGGACCTACACGCCGGCGGCGGACCGCATCCGTCACTACAAGGAGTTCGTCATTCCGCTCTCGGAAGAGGCGGTGAAATCGCAGGCCGCGCGCTGCATGAATTGCGGCATTCCGTTCTGCCACAATGGCTGCCCGGTCAATAACCAGATCCCGGACTGGAACGATCTCGTCTATCTGGGTGACTGGGAAGAGGCTTCGCGCAATCTGCACTCCACCAACAATTTTCCGGAGTTCACGGGCCGCGTCTGCCCTGCCCCCTGCGAGGCCTCCTGCACGCTGAACCTCGAGGACACGCCGGTCACCATCAAGACGATCGAATGCGCGATCGTCGACAAGGCATGGGAGAATGGCTGGCTCAAGCCCGAAGCCTTCCGCGACAGGACGGGAAAGAAGGTGGCCGTCATCGGGTCGGGCCCGGCAGGACTCGCTGCCGCCCAGCAGCTGGCGCGCGCCGGTCACAGCGTGCACGTGTTCGAGAAGAACGCCAAGGCCGGCGGCTTGCTGCGCTACGGCATTCCCGACTTCAAGATGGAGAAGCACCTGATCGACCGCCGCATCGCGCAGATGGAGGCGGAGGGCGTCACATTCCATTTCGGCACGCACATCGGCGTGACGCAGGACGCCCAGCAGCTGATCGACAGCTTCGACGCGGTGATCCTCTCGGGCGGTGCCGAGAAGCCGCGCGACCTGCCGATCCCGGGGCGTGACCTCGCCGGCATCCATTTCGCCATGGAGTTCCTGCCGCAGCAGAACCGCCGCGTCTCGAAGGAGCCGCCGCTCGACAACCGCCCGATCCTTGCGGCGGAGAAGCATGTCGTCGTCATCGGCGGCGGCGACACGGGTTCGGACTGCATCGGCACCTCGGTGCGCCAGGGCGCGCTTTCGGTGACGCAGCTTGAGGTGATGCCGAAACCCCCGGAGAAGGAGAACAAGCTGCTCACCTGGCCGAACTGGCCCTTGAAGCTGCGCACCTCGTCCTCCCACATGGAGGGCGCCGAACGCGACTTCTCGGTGATGACCAAGGCCTTCTCGGGCGAGAACGGCGAAGTGCGGAAGCTTCATTGCGTGAAGGTCGATGCGGCGATGAAGGAAATCCCCGGCTCCGATTTCGAGCTCAAGGCCGATCTCGTGCTGCTGGCCATGGGCTTCGTCCACCCGGTGCATGAGGGTATGCTGGCCTCACTCGGCGTGAAGCTCGATCCGCGCGGCAATGTCGAAGCCAATTTGGCGAACTACAAGACCTCGGTGCCGAAGGTGTTCTCGGCTGGCGACATGCGCCGCGGGCAGTCGCTCGTCGTCTGGGCGATCCGCGAGGGGCGCCAGGCGGCGCGCGCGGTGGACGAGTTCCTGATGGGCGAGACGACGCTGCCGCGCTGACCTCCTCCACCAAGAGCAAGAAAAGGCCGGTTTGGACGTGCTTGGCAGGATGCGAGGGAGCAACCCATGGGCTACGTCGTCGACTTCGATCCCGCGATGTTCACCATCGCCGGATTTTCCGTCTACTGGTACGGCTTCGCCTACAGTTTCGGCTTCGCCTTCATGGTGCTGTGGCTTTGGCGGAAGCGCGCCCTTCTTGGCTGGAGCGGCGCGCAGGTGGTGCATGTCAGCCTGATCTTCGTGGTGCTGGTGCTGGCCTGCGGTCGGGTCTTCGACGTGATCGTCTATGAATGGCCGTGGTACGAGACCCACAAGGAGCAGATTCCGCAGGTCTGGGTGGGCGGCATGGCGAGCCACGGGCTGCTGGCGGGCTCCGCCCTCGCCGCGCTGGTGGCGTCGCTCTGGACGCGGACGCCGCTCCTCAAAATCCTGGACGTGCTCGTGGTGGCGGCGGCCTTCATCTTCGGCGTCGGCCGCATCGGAAACTTCATCGAGGGCGGCGTCATCGGAACGGTGACGAGCATGCCCTGGGGCGTGAAGCTGCCGGACGTCGAGGGCTTCCGGCATCCAGTTTCGCTCTACGACGGCGCCAAGAACCTGCTGCTGGTTCCGGTTCTGGTGCTGAGCCTCAAGCGCTGGCCGCCCGGCCAGGGCGCGGCGACAGCGATCTTCCTCGCGGCCTATGGCGGGCTTCGCTTCCTCATCGACCAGTTCCGCGACTATGAGTCCTCGCTGGGCGGGATCGGCCCCGGACAATGGTTCAACCTCGCCATGGCGCTCGCCGGCATCCTGATGTTCCACCTCTGCGTGGCCAGAACACCTTCTGCTGCGCCTGCGGTGCCGAAGGACGACGGGCGCATTCCGCCCGTTGCCGCGCTCGTGCTGCTCGCCCTGATCCTGCTGCCACTGACGATCCCCACGAGCTGGACCAGGGAATATATCGCGCTGAAGCGGAGCGGAGCCTCATTCGAGTGAGTGTCCCGCCTTCCCCCCTCAGGGTGGCGGCGGGGGAAGCGAGAAATCATCGGCGCGGCCGGCCGGAGCCCTTCCCGCATCACCCTGCCTGAAGAGCCTGGCGGCGGCGCTCCCCTCCGGCGCGACGTCGCGGAGCGTCCGGAGCGCGGCCTCGCTCGAGAGCCCGCCTCCTGCCAGGATCACGGCATTGGCAGTCACCCCCTCGGGCGCCGCCGTATACACCTCGCCATTCATCAGGACCTGGCCGAAGAGCGGAACGGGCGATGTCTCTTCCGCGGGCTCGGCGCCCTGGCTTGCGGCCACGGGGGCCGTCCCCTGCTCCGGGCTTGCGGCCGGGCCGGACTCGATCGCTGCGAGGACCTGGGCGCCCATGAGGTTGTTGCCGGCCTTGAAGAAGGAAATGCCGTCTCTTCCGCGGAGCTTCGTGACGGTGCCGGTGTCGTCCGGGCCGGTGTCAGTATAGCTTCCGCCGTCGGCGGTGAGGACGGGGCGCATGTCGATGAAGGTCATGCCGCGCGCCTCGACGCGCTCGCGCTGGAGGGCGGTGATCGCCTGCATCGCGGCGTCATAATCCGGGTCCGCCATGGGCGGCAGGCCCACCCAGAAGACCCGGGCGCCAGAGGCGGAGAGCTCGTCCAGAAGCTGGTCGACCTGCGCCCTGTAGGCCGCGACCCATCCTTCGCTGTTGAAGGCATAGCGCATGTTGCCGGAGCGGATGGTCTGGCGGTCATTGGCGCCCACCAGCACCACGATCACGTCGTATTCGCTGCTTTCAAGAACCTTGGGGACGGTCGCCACCCAGTCATAGACCTCGGGGCGTGCGAGGCCCGATTCCTCGTTGAAGCGTAGGGCCACCTCATAATCGCCCCGCGCCTCCGCCACGCGGGTGAGGCCGGCGCCGAGGCCGCCGCCAATGGCATCGCCGATGACGAGGATGCGCGTCGTCTGCGGTTGCGCCTCCTCGGCTGTTCCGGCGTCCGATGACGTGCCCATCACCGGCGCCTCCGTCGACTGCGCCCGGGCGGGGGCCGCAGCAAGGAACGCGAGGAGGAGAAGCGCCAGTCCCCGCATCAGCCGTTCTTCTTGATGTGCTGGAGGAGCTTCAGCGAGGGGCGGCCGTCGAGCGGCAGCCCGGCGCTCTGCTGGTAGGCGATGATCGCCTCGTAGGTGCGGGCGCCGAAGCGGCCATCCGTGCCGCCGGTTACGAAGCCCAGGGCAGTGAGGCGCCTTTGCAGGTCCACCCGCTGCTCGAAGCTCAGGTCGAACTCGGCGTCTGGCCAGGCGGCGAGGATGGGCCCCATGCCCCGGATGCGGTCCGCCAGATGGCCCACCGCCAGCGCATAGGAATGCGAGATGTTATAATCCATGATGGCGAGGAAGTTCCGCGTCACCAGGAAGCGAGGCCCGTTGGCGCCCTGCGGCACCATCACGAAGGCGTCGGCCTGGGGGGCCCCGAACTTGCCGCCGTCGGCACGCTCGACGCCGAGCTTCCGCCAGGCTGCCACGGTGCGCCAATGGTCGCGGCCGACGAGCGCCATGTTGAAGTCCTTGGGCAGCGTCACCTCCCAGCCCCAGGGCCTGTCGGATTTCCAGCCGGCCTTGGCGAGGTAGTTGGCGGTCGAGGCCAGCGCATCCTGCTTCGAGTTCCAGATGTCCTTCTTGCCGTCGCCCGTCCAGTCAACGGCGAATGAGAGATAGGACGTGGGAATGAACTGGGTGTGGCCCATGGCTGCCGCCCAGGAGCCGGTGAAGTTCGAAGGCTTGACGATGCCGCGCTTCAGGATCTTGAAGGCGGCGATGAGCTGCTCGTTGCCATAGGCCTTGCGGCGCCCCGAATAGGCGAGCGTCGCCAGCGAGCGGACGACGCTCATCGAGCCCTTGTCCTTGCCGAAATTCGACTCCATGCCCCAGATGCCGAGCAGGATGTGGCGGTCGACGCCATACCTGCTTTCGATGGCGGAGAGCAGCTTCGCCTCTTCGGCCTTTTTCGCCTTGCCGGTCTCGATGCGAATGGGGGTCACCGCCTTGGCGAGATAGGCCGAGGTCGTGGAGGTGAATTCCGGCTGGTTGGCGGCGAGCTTCAGCACGGCAGGATCGGGCTCGGTGATGCCGCTGAAGCCTGCCTCGAAGAGCTCGCGCGAAATCCCCGCCTTCTTGAGGCGCGGCCACAGGGTGTTCTCGATGAAGGCCTGGAACTTGGCGTCCGCCCGCGCCGGAAGCGCTGACAGAGGCGCAAGCGCGAGCAGCATGGCGAACTGGCGTCTGTTCATGGCTTCCCCATTGGCGGCATTGACCGTCAGTCTAACAGGGAAGCCTTTGAACCGCCAAATGCGGCCTCAATCGGGCATGGGCAGGGTTCAGGCGGCGTTGCGCTGGGCGAGCTTGCGCTCCCAGGCGAGCGCCGTCTCCACGATGAAATCGAGGTTCTCGTGCCGGGGCTGCCAGCCCAGCACTTCGCGCACGCGGCTGGCGCCGGCGACGATCGCCGCCGGATCGCCCTCGCGGCGCGGCGCATACTGCACGGGGAGTGCCGCGCCGTTCACGCGCTCCACCGCCTTGATCACCTCGAGCACGGAATAGCCCTTGCCGTAGCCGCAGTTGAAGATGCCGCTCTCGCCGCCGCGGCGGAGATGGGAAAGCGCATCGATATGGGCCTGGATCAGGTCGCTCACATGGATGTAGTCGCGCAGGCAGGTGCCGTCCGGCGTCGGATAGTCGGTGCCATAGACGTCGAGGTGGTCGCGCTGGCCCAATGCCGTCTGGCAGGCGACCTTGATCAGGTGGGTGGCGCGCGGCGTCGACTGGCCGATGCGGCCCTGGGGATCGGCTCCTGCCACGTTGAAATAGCGAAGCGCGATGTACTGCATGCCGTGGGCGGCGTTGACGTCACGCAGCATCCACTCGGTCATGAGCTTCGACGAGCCATAGGGCGAGATGGGGGCAGGCCCTGCATCCTCGAAGACGGGCTGCGAGGTGGTGTTGCCGTAGACGGCCGCGGTCGAGGAGAAGATGAAGCGCGGCACGCCGGCCTTGACCGCCGCAGCCATGAGCATGCGCGACTTGACAGTGTTGTTGAGGTAATAGCCCAAGGGATCGCGCATCGAATCCGGCACCACGATCGAGCCGGCGAAGTGCACGATGGCGTCGAAGCGATGCTCGGCCATCAACCGCTCGAGCAGGGCTTCATCGCCGATGTCCCCCTCGACGAGCCTGGCCTGCGGCGAAACCGCCCACCAGTAGCCGGTCGAGAGATTGTCGAGCACGACCACGTCCTCGCCCATGTCCGTCAGCGCCAGAACCATGTGGCTGCCGATGTAGCCGGCGCCGCCCGTCACGAGAGTTGTCATCGATATCTCCAGTCGCTTACATGCCGATCGTTTCGTTACTGCAAAATCCCCAATCCCGTCTAATCTCCGGGGCGGCGGCAGCAACCAGGTTTATGAAGAGGTGAATACATGGTCCGTCCGATCAAGACAGCGGTGTTTCCCGTGGCGGGACTCGGCACGCGATTCCTGCCGGCCACCAAGGCGGTGCCGAAGGAAATGCTCACCGTCGTCGACCGGCCGGTGATCCAGATCGCGGTGGACGAGGCCCGGGAGGCGGGAATCGAGCATTTCGTCTTCGTCACGGGGCGCAACAAGGCCGCCATCGAGGACCATTTCGACAAGCAGTTCGAACTCGAGGCGACACTCGAACGCAGGGGCAAGACAGCCGAGCTCGACCTCCTCGCGAAGGGCCTGCCGAGGGCCGGCCAGGCGAGTTTCACCCGCCAGCAGGAGCCCCTGGGCCTCGGCCACGCCGTCTGGTGCGCCAGGCAGATCGTCGGCAACGAGCCGTTCGCACTGCTGCTGCCGGACATGGTGATGCATGCGAGCCCGGGATGCCTGCGCCAGATGATGGATGTCTACGAGACGCATGGCGGCGGAAACGTGGTGGCGGTGGAGGAGGTTCCTTGGGACCAGGTGAGCCGCTACGGCGTCGTCGGCGCAACGGACTGGCAGGACAACGCCTTCAGCATCACCGGCATGGTGGAGAAACCGAAGCGGCGCGAGGACGCGCCCTCCAACCTCATCATATCGGGACGCTACATCCTGCAGCCCGAAATCTTCGCCGAGATCGAGCGGCAGGAACCGGGTGCGGGTGGCGAGATCCAGATCACCGACGCGATGATCCGGCTGATGGCGCAGCAGCCGTTCCACGGCCTCAGATATCGCGGCACGACCTATGACTGCGGCGACAAGGTGGGATTCCTCGCGGCGAATGTGGCGCTGGCCCTCGACCGCCCGGACATCGCCCCCGGCTTCCGGGAGGCATTGCGCAAGATCCTTTCGGGACATGAGGAGATCTAGCGGCTGAGAACCACGCCGGCGGAGAGGCGGTGCTCGACATAGCTCTCCTCAGACATGGCAGCATCGAGCCAGGTCAGATCATATCCCGCCGTCCAGGCGAGCAGCGGATTGAGCTTCCACGTCATCTCGACTCCACCCTCATAGGTGAGGTCGGCGGCGGAGCCCCGGCCGTCGATCTCGAGGGAGAGGCTGGCGTCCACCGCCAGGTTCTCCCGCAGCCCGTGGCTGGCTTCGATTCCCGCCGTCCAGACGGGATTGCCACCCTCGCCCGCTTCCTGGTCCTCATCATCGATGGCGGTGGCGGCCGTGATCATGATGCGCGTGAGTTCCGTGGGGCTCCAGGCGACGGCTCCGGCGAGGCCCAGGGCGCTCGCCGAGCCGAGTTGCTGATCCTGGTAGCGGCGATGAAGCCAGGTTAGTCCCAGTTCGCCGCTCCAGACCGGGTCTGCGGCGATCTCGAAACCGCCCGTCACGGCATAGCCCTGCGAATCGCGATGGTAGCCTGCGGGATCGACCGGCTCGTCGTGCCAGCGCGGCGCAACCTCCCCCTCGATGAAGGGCCGCAGCATGCCCGATCCGTGCCTCACGCGGAGCGAGAGCACGGGCTCGACATAGTCTCGGTCTCCGGCATCGTCCCCCGCGTCCTCCTCATCGGCATACGTCTGGCGCAGCACCCCGGCCTCGAGCTTCACGGCGGTGACGCCGAGATCATGGCTGAGCCCCAGCCTGCCCTGGACCGTATGCTCGACATCGCCCTCGTCCGGCGGCGTATCGGTGAGGTAGGAGGCCTCCACAGCGAGTGCGGTGCTGCGCCTCACGTCGAGCCGCAGCCGGGCATCGGCTGCGAGCGACTGTTCGCGCGTGCTGCCGCCCTGCGGATAGCGGGTGAAATCTCCGGCAACACCGGCGGTGAAGGCGTGCCTGACCCATTCGCTTTCGACGGCAAGCGCCGGACGCAGCCTGAGGCCCAGGGCGGCCTGCGGGTCGGACGGGCTCTGTTCGGGATTGCTCGAGTGAAGGGCCTCGATCCCCAGTGCGGGATGCAGTCTGAGGCCACCGATTGCCAGCCCCCCGCCCTCGTCCGCCGGTCCCCTGAGTTGCGGGGGCTCCTGGGCAAATGCCCCGCATGCTCCGGCCATCAGGGCGGCGGACATGACGGCGGCCTGCAGCGAGCCGCGTTTCATTCGGGAAACCATCTCACCTCCGGGTTGCAGGCTAGGCTGACATGGTTAACGAGCGATTGACGCCGTTCGCTTTGCGAAGCGGCGCGAAAACGCCTATGAGACCGTCATGCCAAATCGCCCTGCCCTCACTCCCGTCCCCCTCGGCGCGCAATGGCGCGCCTCCGCCCGCCGCGCCCTCGTCACCGAAACCGAAGGCATGCAACAGCTGATCTCGGCCCTCGACGGAGCGCTGGGCGATGCCTTCGCGCAATCGGTTGAGACGATCCGCAACGCGCGGGGCCGCGTCGTCATGACGGGCATGGGCAAGAGCGGCCACATCGCGCGCAAGATCGCCGCGACGCTGGCTTCCACCGGAACGCCGGCGAGCTTCGTGCATCCGGCGGAGGCGAGCCACGGCGACCTCGGCATGATCACGGCGGAGGACGTGGTGGTCGCGATCTCGAACTCGGGCGAATCGCCCGAGCTCCGCGACATCCTCACCTATTCGCGCCGCTTCGCGGTGCCGCTCATCGCCATCACCTCGGTGCCCGACAGCACGCTGGGCAAGGGCGCCGACATCGTGCTGCCCCTGCCGCGGGCGAAGGAGGCCTGCCCCAACGGGCTTGCTCCCACCACCTCGACGCTGCTGCAGCTCGCCCTCGGCGATGCGTTGGCCATGGCGCTGCTCGAGGACAAGGGCTTCAGCGCGCACGACTTCCGCAAGTTCCACCCGGGCGGCAAGCTTGGGGCACAGCTGAAGCACGTGCGCGACATCATGCACAGACGGGAGGAACTGCCGCTCGGCCCCGAGACGCTCGCCATGTCGGACGCGCTGATCCTGATGACGAGGCGCAGCTATGGTTGCCTCGGCGTCGTGGACGGCGAAGACCGGCTCATCGGCATCGTCACCGACGGCGATCTCCGCCGCAACATGACGCCGGGCTTGCTCGACCTCTCGGTGGGCAAGGTGATGACGCATGCGCCGAAGACGATCGGGCCGGACGCCCTCGCCTCCGAGGCCCTGGAACAGCTGAACTCGCTGAAGATCACCAGCCTCTTCGTCATCGATGCGGAGCGCCGCCCGGTGGGCCTCGTCCACATCCACGACTTGCTGCGGATCGGGCTGATCTGAAGCCCGGGCCTCAGAGCGGCGTCACGATCAGGCTCATGTCGCGCACGGCCGTCACCTTCACGCGGGCTCCGGCGGCGAGGTCGGGGCCCTCGATTTCCCACACCGTGTCCTCGATGGTGAGGCGGCCACGACCGTCGACGATCGGCTCTCTCAGCGTGAAGCTGCGGCCGACATAGCTCATCTGGCGGCGGTTGAGGAAAGGGTTGTCCTCGGGCTCCATGCCGGGTCCCTTGTAGAAGCGCCGCCCGCCGAACACCGCGGCGACCGACAGCAGCGCGAACACCAGCAACTCTGCCTGCCACGGCATGCCGAACAGCGTATCGGCAAGTCCCGTGAGGCCCGCGGCAACGGCGAGCCAGATGAAGAACACGCCGGGTGAGATCAGTTCGAGCATCAGCAGGATGCCCGCCGCGACGAACCACACCCAATGGCCGAGAAGGGGAAAGACCTGATCCACGGTGCGCCTCGCCCGCTCAGCTGCTCGGGCCGGTGGCCGGCACGCTGCCGCGCCGGGGCGGTGAAGGCGGCTGGCCGCCGAAGGCCTCGCGCGCGATCTCCGAAATGCCGGCGATCGAGCCGATGACGGAAGAGGCCTCGACGGGGAGCATCAGCACCTTCTGGTTCGGCGAGGCGGCGAGCCGCTCCAGCGCCTTGATGTAGTTGTTAGCGACGAAATAGTTGATCGCCTGGACATCGCCCGCGGCAATTGCCTCAGAGACCATCTGCGTGGCCTTGGCTTCGGCCTCGGCAAATCGCTCGCGCGCCTCGGCGTCGCGGAAGGCCGCCTCGCGCCGGCCCTCGGCCTCCAGCACCACCGACTGCTTCTCGCCCTCCGCCTTGAGGATGGCGGCGGCCCGCAGGCCTTCCGCCTCCAGGATGGCTGCACGCTTGTCGCGCTCGGCCTTCATCTGCCGGGCCATGGATTCCACGAGATCGCGCGGGGGCGCTATGTCCTTGATCTCGATGCGGTTCATCTTCACGCCCCAGGGCTGGGTCGCCTGGTCGACGACGTTGAGCAGCCGGAGATTGATCTCGTCGCGCTGCGAGAGGAGGCTGTCGAGGTCCATCGAGCCCATGACGGTGCGGATGTTGGTCATCACGAGATTGGTGATGGCGTAGTTGAGATCACGCACCTCATAGGTGGCGCGCGGCGCATCAACGATCTGGAAGAAGGTGACGCCGTCGACCTTCACCATGGCGTTGTCGCGGGTGATGACCTCCTGGGAGGGGATGTCCAGCACCTGCTCCATCATGTTCTGCTTGGCGCCGACGCGGTCGATGAACGGAACGATGAGCCCGAGGCCGGGCGGCAGCGTGCGCACGTATTTGCCGAAGCGTTCGACGGTGTAATTGTAGCCCTGCGGCACCATGCGGATGGCGCGCAGCAGGTAGAAGATCACCACCGCAACGATGACGAGAACGAAAACCCCCAAGCCCTCAAAACCCAGTGCTTCAAGCATCGCCGACCCTCCCCGACGCGCGCCACCCGCGCGGCGGGCACAAAATGGCCCGGCACGGCTGCAACTGCAAGCGGTTCAGAGCCAGCCCTGAAGCTCCCGGCGGACGAGTTTCTCCAGCATGGTTATCGAATTGTCTGAATCATTGAGGCAGGGCACGACTGAGAACTTCTCGCCGCCAGCCTCCAGGAACGTCTCCCTGAGGCCGATCGCCACCTCTTCCAGCGTCTCGACGCAATCCGACGCGAAGCCCGGCGTGATCATCAGAAGGTTCTTCACGCCCTTGGCCGGCAGGCCTTCCACCGTCTGCTGGGCGTAGGGCTGAAGCCATTCCGCCTTGCCGAAGCGCGACTGGAACACGACCTGCAGTTTTTCCGGCGGCAGTTTCAACCGCTCCCGCAGCAGGCGGGCCGTTTTCATGCAGTGGCAGTGATAGGGGTCGCCCGCCATGAAATAGTCCTTCGGCAGGCCGTGGAAGGAAGCGAGGATCACATCCGGCTCCCACTCGAGCGTCGTGATGTGCTGCTCGAGCGACAGGGCCAGCGCCTCGACATGGGCGGGATCGTCGAAATAGGGCGGCACCGTGCGGATCGCCGGCTGCCAGCGCATGGTCTTCAGCGCGTCGTAGGCCTTGTCGAGCGCGGTTGCTGTGGTCGAGGCGCTGTATTGCGGATAAAGGGGAAACAGAAGGATGCGGTCGCAGCCCTGTTCCTTCAGCGCCTTGATCCGCTCGCCCACGGGCGGAAGGCCGTACCGCATGCCCCAGTCGACGATCACCTGCGGAAGGTCAGCCAGTTCTGCGGCGAGTTTCCGGGCCTGCGAGCGGGTGATGGTCTTGAGAGGGGACTCGTTCAGTTCCCGGTTCCAGATCTGCTCATAGGCATGCCCGCTCTTCTTCGGGCGCGTCGACAGGATGACGCCGTTGAGCAGGACCCACCACAGGGCGGGGTTGACCTCGATCACCCGGCGATCGGACAGGAATTCCTTCAGGTAGCGGCGCATGGGCCAGTAGGAGGTCGCCTCTGGCGTGCCGAGATTGATCAGCAGCACGCCGATCTTGCCGACCTGGAACGGGGGGTGCCCCGGAGGGAGTACATTCATGGGAAGATGGAACCGTTTTCTTCAGCCGAGGGGGGTGGCAGTTGCCGTCACTTTGCCGTTAACGGCTTGAAAAGGCCAGAAGATCATAATCCCTCACAATTGTTTGGCCAGCGGGGGCTTGTGTGATCGGGCAGCGGCCGGGGATGTTTCCCGCGATGACCGTCCTGGTAGTGGCGCTCACCTCGGGCACGGCCTTCCTGTGCCTGATCGTTTCCCTTGCGACATTCCTCGCCGCGTTCGACGTTCTGGGGGGCGTGCTCATCGCCTGCCTCGTCCTCCTCGGGGCGGGGACTGCCGCCGCGGCGGTGATGTTGCGCGGTGCGGGAGATGAAACCCCGCCTGCCCCGGCAGCCGCAAGCGGTACTCCCGGCGCCCTTCCGGCGAGGGCTTCGGATACGCCGACCCTCCGCCTGATCGAAGGCGTGGCCGGGGAACTGAAGAATTCCGTCAGCACCATCATCGGCTTCTCGGAGCTTCTGTGCGCGCGCAGGGGGCCGGCGCATGAGGATCCGGAGTTTCGCAATTCCTGCCGCTTCATCCTGGAAAACAGCCGGAGCCTCGCGGCCTTCGCGGCCCAGCTTCACGATTATGCCCGCTACGAGCGCGGGCGGCTGCAGCTGCTCGAGCAGCAGGTCGAGGCGGCGGAACTGGTCGAAACCGCCCTCGGCCTCTGCCGCGATACCGCCGAGAAGGCGGATGTGGTGATCGTTGCGACACTTCTAGAGGGCGCTGAGCTCTGCTGCGATGCCGGCCGTATCCGGCAGGCCATCGCAAGCCTCGTGCTCTGGCAGGTGTCAGCCGCGGCACCGGGGGCGGTCATCGAGCTCCGCCTGATGAAGCTCGCCGGCGGGGAACTTGCCGTCTCGGTGACGAACCGGGGCGGACGTGCGCTGACGGCGGAGAAGGAGAGGCTGTTCGAGCCGCAGCTCGGGCGCGAGGGACTGAACGGCTTCGCGCTGCCGATTGCCAGGCGCGTGGCGCTGCTCCATTCTGGCGACGTGACGGTCGACAGCGCCTCCGGCCTCGGGACGGTGGCCCGGCTCGTGCTTCCCGCGCATCGCCTCACCTGGGCGGCGCCGGGCGGCGATCGCCAGACCCGCGCCGCCTGAGAGAGGAACCGACGAGGACGATGCCAGCTTCCGCCAGTTTTCTGCCCTTCATGGGGGCCACCGCCGCGCCGGGCCCCGAAGGCTATGCGGCGGCGATCTTCGGGGCGCCCTATGGCACGCCCTACCCCGGCATCGACCACCGCATCTACCGGGCGGCACCCGATGCCTTCCGCAACGCCCTCGCTGAAGACAGCGCCTGGCTCGACCACTGGGACTTCGACCTCGGCGGGCCGCTCCTCAGGCACGGACTTCCCGTCTGCGACCTTGGAAACCTCCCGGGGCGAGCCAAGGACGGGCCCGGAAACCGCAGGCTCATCGAGGAGACGACGCGGCGCATCCTCGAGGCCAACGCGGTGCCCATCATGTTCGGCGGCGACGACTCGGTTCCCATTCCCTTCATCGCCGCCTATTCGAACCAGCCGCCGATCGTGATCCTGCAGATCGATGCCCATATCGACTGGCGCGACGAGCGGCACGGCGAGACCATGGGATTTTCCTCCACCATGCGGCGGGCCTCCGAGCACGGGCATGTGTGGCGCATCGTGCAGGCCGGCATAAGGGGGCTCGGCAGTGCGCGCGAGGGAGAACTCCGCGATGCGCTGAACTGGGGCGCGCACATCGTCACGGCGCGGGAGATTCACCATGCGGGCGTCCAGGCGGTGCTCTCGCACATCCCGGAGGATTGCGACTGCGTGATCTCGCTCGACTGCGATGCCCTCGACGCGAGCCTGATGCCGGCGGTGGCCTATCCGACGCCCGGCGGGCTCGACTACACCCAGGTGACGGACCTGATCGCGGGCGTTGCGGCCAGGGCGCGGATCGCCGGCTTCGCGATGGTGGAATTCGTGCAGGGGCGCGACCCCGCGGGAACCGCCGCCTTCACCGCGGCGCGGATCGCCGCCCACGTGATCGCGCGGATCGAAAAGCGGGCGTGATCACTCCGCCGCGGCCTTCATCGCGGGGGCGCTGCCGCGGAAGGCGGCGAGGAGCTCGGCCTCGCGCAGCTTCGCCTTGGCCAGGTTCGCCTCCTTCACATGGCCGAAGCCGCGGATCGTGCCGGGGAGTTCCGCCAGCGCCAGCGCCGTCTCCAGCCTCGCCGGCGCGAGTACCGGAAGAAGACCCTCGATCATCGCCCGGTAATCGGCGATGAGCCGGCGCTCCATGCGGCGCTCGGCGGTGCGGCCGAACACGTCGAAGGCGGTGCCGCGCAGCCGCCTCATCCGGGCGAGAAGCCGGAAGGCACCCATCATCCAGGGCCCGAATTCCGTCTTCACCGGCTTGCCGGAGACGGGATCGACACGGCCGAGGATCGGCGGGGCGAGATGGAATTTCAGCTTGAAATCGCCCTTGAACTGCTGGGCGAGGCTTTGCGCGAAGCTGCCGTCCGTGTAGAGCCGCGCCACCTCGTATTCGTCCTTGTAGGCCATCAGCCTGAACATGTTCTTCGCCACCGCGAATGCGAGGGGCTCCGACACGGCGCGCACCCTGGCGACGAAAGCGCGGTAGCTCTCGGCATAGGCCCGATCCTGATAGGCGGTGAGGAAATCCGCGCGGCGGGCGACGATCTCGTCCAAGGTCTCGGGTTTCCTCTCCGCCCGCGCGCCGATCACCGTGCGCACCGCCTGCTCGTCCACCGCGGCGCGGCGGCCCCAGGCGAAGGCGGCAAGGTTCATCTTCACCGAAACAGCGTTGAGCCTCACGGCTTCCTCGATGGCGGCGCGTGAAACGGGAACGAGGCCCTTCTGCCAGGCGTAGCCCAGCGTGAAGAGATTGGCGGCGATTGAATCGCCGAGGAGCCTCGTCGCGATCATGGTTGCATCGATGGCCGAGAGGCCGCCCGGCGACACCGCCGCGGCGATCCGCAAGGCAAGGGCGCCGCCCTGCACGTCGAAATCCGCCTCATGGGTGAATTGCGCCGGCATGGTCTCGTGGCTGTTGACGACGGCTTTCGTCCTGCGGCGCGAGGCGGAGGAAAGGATGCGCTCGGAGGCGGTGGTGACGAGGTCGCATCCGAGGATGAGGTCCGCGGCCCCGCGCGCCACGCGCACGGCCGAGATATCCTCCGGCTTGTGCCCGATCTTGAGATGGGTGACGACGGCGCCGTTCTTCTGGGAGATGCCGACCATGTCGATCAGCGCCGCGCCCCTGCCCTCGATGTGCGCGGCCATGCCGAGGATGTGGCCGATGGTGACGACGCCGGTGCCGCCGATGCCGGTGACCAGAATGCTCCATGGCCTGTCGAGGGCCGGAAGCTCCGGCTCGGGCACGGGGGGAAAGGGAACCTTGTCGAAATCGAGCGCCGGACCGCCCGCACCCTTCACCAGTTCGCCACCCTCCACGGTCACGAAGCTGGGACAGAACCCCTTGAGGCAGGAGAAATCCTTGTTGCAGCTCGATTGGTCGATCCGGCGCTTTCTGCCGAACTCGGTCTCGACCGGCTGGATCGCCACGCAGTTGGACTGCACGCCGCAATCGCCGCAGCCCTCGCAGACGAGCTCGTTGATGAAGACGCGGCGGGCGGGGTCCGGGAACTCGCCCTTGCGGCGGCGGCGGCGCTTCTCGGCGGCACAGGTCTGGTCATAGATGATGACGCTGGTACCCTTCACCCCCATCATCTCGCTCTGCACGGCCTGCAGTTCGCTGCGGTGATGAAAGCTCGTGAAAGGCGGGAAGGCGGCGCGCGAGGGATACTTGTCCGGCTCGTCGGAGACGAGCGCGATCCGCTCGACTCCGACCGCGCGCATCTGCGCGGCGATCTGCTCGACCGTGAGGCCGCCGTCGTTGCGCTGCCCGCCCGTCATCGCGACGGCGTCGTTGAACAGGATCTTGTAGGTGATGGTGGTGCCGGTGGCGACGGCATGGCGGATCGCCATGAGGCCCGAATGGTTGTAGGTGCCATCGCCCATGTTCTGGAACACGTGGCCGCGCGTCGAGAAGGGCGCCTCGCCCACCCAGTTGGCACCCTCGCCGCCCATGTGGGTGGCGCCCTCCGTCTTGCGGTCCGGCACGAATTGCGCCAGCCAGTGGCAGCCGATGCCGGCATAGCCGCGCGCCCCCTCGGGGAGCACGGTGGAGGAATTGTGCGGACAGCCGGCGCAGAAATAGGGCACGCGCGCCACGAGGTCGGCCTGGTTTCTCGCCGAGGCGCCATCCTGCAGGGCGGCGGCGCAATCCGCCGTGGCGCGGTCCTGGATGCGGCGCGCGATGGCGAGCGCGATCTCGTTGGGTTCCAGCACGCCATGCGGCGCGAACAGCGTGCGGCCCTCCTCGTCCGCCTTGCCGATGACGGCGGGGCGGACTTCCTCCGTGTACAGAATGTCCTTGATCTGCGCCTCGATGAGCGAGCGCTTTTCCTCGACGACCAGGATGGTGGAGAGGCCCTCGGCGAAGTCACGGACGATTGCGGGTTCGAGCGGCCAGACCATGCCGATCTTGAGGAGCCTGACGCCGAGGCGGGCGGCCTTCGCCTCGTCGATTCCGAGGTCGTCGAGGGCCTGCCGCACGTCGAGATAAGCTTTCCCGGCAGCGACGATGCCGAGCCGCGGAGCATCGCCGCCGCGCAGCGCGATGCGGTTGATGGCGTTGGCGCGCGTGAACGCCCTCACGGCTGCAATCTTGTGCATGTGCAGGCGTTGTTCCTGCGCGAAGCGGTCATCGCTCGGGCGGATGGAGAGCCCGCCCGGCGGCGGCGGGGGCTCGACGGGAAGAACCGGCGTCACGCGGTCAGGCCCGGCTTCGACGACAGCGGAGGATTCCACCGTGTCATGCACGCACTTGAGCCCGGCCCAGACGCCGGCATGGCGGGAGAGCGCAAACCCCAGGAGACCGAAATCGATGATCTCCTGCACGCCGGCGGGCGAGAGCACGGGGATCATCGCATCCATGAGTGCCACGTCGCTGGCATGAACGACGGTCGACGACTCGCCTGAATGATCGTCGCCCGCGATGGCGAGAACGCCGCCATGGGGCGAGGTGCCTGCCATGTTGGCATGTCGGAACACGTCGCCCGTGCGGTCTACCCCCGGGCCCTTGCCGTACCACACGGCGAACACGCCATCGTGCTTTCCCTCGCCGCGCATCTCGGCCTGCTGCGTGCCCCAGCAGGCAGTGGCGGCGAGATCCTCGTTGAGGCCGGGCTGGAACACGATGTTGCGGGGCGCCAGTACATGCTTCGCCGCCTGGAACTGATTGTCCACCGTGCCGACAGGCGAGCCCCGATAGCCCGACACATAGCCCGCCGTGTCGAGCCCCGCGCGGCGGTCCGCCTCAGACTGCATCAGCACCATGCGCAGGATCGCCTGCGGGCCGGTCAGGAACAGGCGCGTGATCGAAAGGTCATAGAGGTCGGCAAGGCTGTGGGTCGACTTGGACATGGGCGCAACTATACTGAAAGAGATGGACAATCAAAACGCTTCCCCTGCAACGGTCACATTCGGAGAAGCCCTGAAGGTGTGGGCCCGGATCGGGCTTCTCTCCTTCGGCGGGCCCGCGGGCCAGATCGCGCTGATGCACCGCGAGATCGTGGAGGAACGGAAGTGGCTCACCGAAAAGGATTACCTGAGCGCACTCAATTTCTGCATGCTGCTGCCCGGCCCCGAGGCGATGCAGCTTGCCACCTACGCAGGGTGGAAACTCCACGGCACGAGAGGCGGTCTCGCGGCGGGACTCCTCTTCGTGCTGCCCGGCGCCGCCGTGGTGCTGGCGCTCAGCATGCTTTACGCGGCCTATGGCAGGCTGCCCCTTGTCGAGGCGCTGTTCTACGGCACCAAGGCGGCGGTGCTGGCGATCGTGCTCGAGGCCCTGCTCCGCGTGGCCCGGCGCGCGCTGAAGACCCGCGCCGACT
>NZ_JBKBKI010000017.1:40990-84955 GCF_046294715.1 Aestuariivirga sp.
CACGGGGCTGGCCTTCCTCGCCCTCTTCGCCTTCGGCCTTCCCTTTCCCGTGGTGATCATCGCGGCCGGGCTCCATGGCTTCGTCCGGAACGCGGGCGTGCCGGAGGCGGCCGCCGCCCGGCTCCCTGCTTTCGGCCGGCTCGGCCGCACCGTATCCCTGTGGGGTGCGGCATGGCTCGTGCCGCTCGCTGCCCTGATCCTCCTCCTCGGGCCGGACCATGTGCTCAGCGAGGTGGGCGTGTTCTTCTCGACCCTCGCCGTCGTCACCTTCGGCGGCGCCTATGCGGTCCTGACCTACATGGCGCAGGCCGCGGTGGAGCAGCAGGGCTGGCTGACGGCTTCCGAGATGATCGACGGGCTGGCGCTGGCCGAGACGACGCCCGGGCCCTTGATCCTCGTCACGCAGTTCGTCGGCTATTTCGCGGGCTACCGGGAGCTGGGTTCGGCCTGGGGCGGGATCGCGGGAGCCTTCGTCACGCTGTGGATGACCTTCGCACCCTGCTTCCTCTGGATCTTCGCGGGCGCCCCTTACATTGACGCCATCGGCCGCAGGCCCAGGCTTTCGGGTGCGCTTTCCGCCATCACCGCCGCCGTCGTCGGCGTTATCCTGAACCTGTCGCTGTGGTTCGGGCTGCACGTGCTGTTCGGCGACGTCACGCGGCGCGAAGGCTGGTTCCGGCCGTGGGTGCCGGAGTGGGGCAATCTCGACTGGTTCTCCCTGGCGCTGAGCGTGCTCGCGGCCGTGGTTCTGCTCCGCTTCCATTTCGGGATCATCCGAACGCTTGCGCTCTGCGCTGCGCTCGGCGCGGCTTGGCGGCTGGCAGTTTAGCCCCAGCGCCAGAAGTCATTGCCCTCCTTGGCGAGGCTGCGGGCCAGCACCATCTTGTGCACCTCCGAGGCGCCGTCCACCAGCTTGGCGCAGCGCGCATAGCGGTAGATCCACTCGAGCACCGTGTCCTTCGAATAGCCGCGCGCGCCACAGAGCTGGACGCCCATGTCCGCCGCGCGGTTCAGCGTGTCGGCGACGTGGATCTTGGCCATCGACACCTCCTTCTGCGCCTTCTCGCCCCGGTCGAGCTTCCAGGCGGCGTGCATGGTGAGGAGCCGGCCCTTCTCGATCTCGGCCGCCACCTCCCCCAGCATGATCTGCACGCTCTCGTGTTCGGCCAGCGTCGTGCCGAAGGCCTTGCGCTCCTTCACATAGGCGTGGGCGATCTCGAGGCAGCGCTTCGACAGGCCGAGCCAGCGCATGCAGTGGGTGAGGCGTGCGGGCACCAGACGCATCTGCGTGAGCCGCAACCCGTCGCCCTCCTCGAGGAGCCGGTTCTCCTCGGGGATCTCGAGGCCCTCGAATTCGAGCTCGCAGGCGCCGCCCAGCTCCTCCGGCCCCATGGTGGGAATGCGGCGGAGGATGCGCCAGCCGGGCTGGTCCTTGTGGAACAGGAAGGCTGAAAGGCCGCGGCGCGGATCCTCCGAGGTGCGCGCCACGAGAATGTAGTGCGTGGCCCCCTCGGCGCCGGAGATGAACCACTTCCGCCCGTTCACGATGTATTTGCCGCCTTGCTTCTCGGCCCGGGTCAGCATCATGCCGCCGGGGTCGGAGCCCGAGCCCGGGTGCGGCTCCGTCATCACGAAGGCGGAGCGGATCTCGCCGTCGACGATGGGCTGCAGCCACCTGTCCTTCTCGGCCTCCGTCCTCAGCGCCTTGTTGAGGACGTTCATGTTGCCATCGTCAGGTGCTGCGCAGTTGAAGGCAAGCGGCCCGAAGATCGAGCGGTTCGCCTCCTCGTAGAAGGCGGCCCAGCCCACCATCGGAAGGCCCAGCCCCCCGCGCGCCTTCGGCATCTGCGGCGCCCAGAGGCCTGCGCCCCTCGCCTTCTCGCGCAGCGGCTTCAGCACCTCGAGGCGGATGTTCTCGTGCGCGTCGTAATTGGCGCGGTCGGCCTCGAGCGGCATTACATGGGTTTCGACGAAGCTGCGCACCTTGAGGCGGAGGGCTTCGATTTCTGGCGGCAGGGTGAAATCCATCTGACCTTCTTTCCTATGCGAGGCTGTGGCCGCCGTCGACGAACACGGAGGCGCCGGTCATGAAACCGGAGGCGCGCGGCGCGGCGAGGAGCAGGAGCGCGCCATCGAGATCCGACGGGTCGCCGGCGCGGCGCTGGGGAATGCGGCGGATCATCTCCTGTCCGGCGGGGCTCGCGAGATACGCGTCCGTCATCTCGCTGTGGATGTAGCCGGGGCAGATGGCGTTGACGCGAATGCCGTGGCGCGCCCATTCCAGCGCCTGCGCCTTCGTCATGTGCAGGACAGCGGCCTTGCTGACCGCGTAGGCCGCGGAGGACACGCCGACCCTTTCGGCAACGAGAGACGCGATGTTGATGATGGCGCCGGGGCGCTTTGCCCCGGCCAGGCGGGCAGCGAAGGCGCGCGACAGGTGCCACACGGAATCGACATTCGCCTGCTGCACCGCCCGCCACTCCTCCTCCGGCGTATCGAGGATGCGCCGGCCGCTGGCGATCCCGGCATTGTTGAGGAGAAGGCTGAGCGATCCTGCCAAGCGCTCCGCCTCCTCCAGCGCTGCGGGGAAGCTCGCCGTGTCGGTGACGTCCAGGACGAGGGGCAGGATGGCGGGATGTTCTTCTGCAAGCGCCGCCAGCCGCTCGGACCGCCGCGCGGCCGCAACCACTTTCGCGCCATGGGCGGCGAGCACCTGGGCAAAGCGGCGGCCCAGGCCGGAGGAGGCCCCGGTCACCAGCGCCACCTCGCCGGAAAGGTCGAAAAGCCGTTGCGCCGGCGTGACTTGGGCCATCGGTTGGACTTACCCCTTCGCTCGGGCTATCTAGACGCCAAATCACTGCTCCTTCAAGGTTCCGAAATGTCGTACCTGCCCCTCGTCGGACTGCCGGCTGACACCCATGAGAGCCACGGCTTCCTGTTTCATTCGATCGGCGACAAGTATGTGCGCGCCGTGGCCGAGGTTGCGCTGTGCACGCCGGTGATGATCCCCTCGATGATCGACGCGCTGGAGATCGACTCGCTGCTCGACCACTTCGACGGCATCGTGATGACGGGGGCGGTCTCCAACGTCCATCCGCCGCATTACGGGGAGCAGCCCTCCGCCGCGCACGAGCCCTACGACCACGCGCGCGACGCGACCACGCTCAAGCTCATCGAGCGGGTTCTGGCGCGAGCCATGCCGCTGTTCTGCATCTGCCGCGGTTTTCAGGAGCTGAACGTGGTGATGGGCGGCACCCTCGAGACGGAACTGCAGGATGTGGAGGGCCGCATCGACCACCGGGCGCCGAAGCACGAGGACGTGGAGGTGCGCTATGCGCCGGCCCACGCCATCAACATCCGCCCGGGCGGCCAGCTCGAAAAGATCCTCGGCAAGCGCGAGACCATGGTGAACTCGATCCACCGCCAGGGCATCAAGCGGCTCGCCAAGGGTCTTGCGGTGGAGGCCACGGCGCCAGACGGCATCATCGAGGCCGTCTCGGTGCGCGATGCCCGGAGCTTCGCCATCGGCACGCAGTGGCACCCCGAATACAAGGCGCTGAACAACCCGGATTCGGTGAAGCTGTTCACAGCCTTCGGCAACGCCGTGCGCGCCTATGCCAAGACGCGCGGCGCCCCCGCGCGGGCGATCGCCTGAAGGCAGACTCGTCGAGGGAGGTCCTCGGCCCTCTCACAGCATCGACGGCAGCACGCGGTCCGGCGGGTTGTGGCCGTCGACCCAGGTCTTGATGTTGATGATGACCTTCTCGCCCATGTCGATGCGGCCCTCGATGGTGGCCGAGCCCATGTGCGGCAGCAGCACGGCCTTCTTGGCCTTGAGAAGGCGCGGGTTCACCGCCGGCTCGTGCTCGAACACGTCGAGGCCGGCGCCGCCGAGCTCACCCGATTCGAGCATGCGGGCCAGCGCATTCTCGTCGATCACCTCGCCGCGCGCGGTGTTGACGATGATCGCCTCCTTCTTCATCAGCTTCAGGCGGCGCGCCGAGAGCAGGTGATAGGTGGCGGGCGTGTGCGGGCAGTTGACGGAGACGATGTCCATGCGCGCCAGCATCTGGTCGAGGCTTTCCCAGTAGGTGGCCTCGAGCTCCTCCTCGATCCTGGCGTGAACGGGCTTGCGGTTGTGATAGTGGATCTGAAGGCCGAAGGCCTTGGCGCGGCGTGCCAGTGCGGTTCCGATGCGGCCCATGCCGATGATGCCCAAGCGCTTGCCGCCGATCCGGTGGCCCAGCATCCAGGTGGGCGACCAGCCGGCCCAGCTGTTGTCCGGCCCGATCACCTTCGCCCCCTCGATGATGCGGCGGGAGACGGCCATGATCAGCGCCATGGTGAAGTCCGCCGTGTCCTCCGTCAGCACGCCCGGCGTGTTGGTCACCGTGATGCCGCGCGACAGCGCCGTCTCGACGTCGATGTTGTCGACGCCGGTGCCGAAGTTGGCGATGAGCTTCAGCTGCTCGCCCGCCTGCATCAGCACCGCCTTGTCGATTCGGTCGGTGACGGTCGGGACCAGAACCTCCGCCGTCTTCACGGCCTCCACCAGTTCCGCCTTGCCCATCGGTTCGTCGTTGGCGTTCAGCCTCGTGTTGAACAGCTCCATCATCCGGGTCTCGACGACGTCCGGAAGCTTGCGGGTGACGACGACGAGGGGCTTTCGCTTGCTCATGCGGTGATCCTGGCTCCGGTCTCGGCTCTCAACACAATGTTAACCCTGGCCGACCAATCCTGTCATTGATCCATGCCGTTCCTCCGTTTGCACGGGAGGGCGCGTGGTGTAAACTGGCTTTGTGTCGAAGGGCAGCCGCCGGCGGGACGGGCGGTGCGGCGGTCCTCCAGGGGATTTTGACGAACATGGCGGGACAGCCGGCCGCAACGCGGCGATTTGGCTCCATCATTCTGAGCGTGGCATGCATCGGGGTCGCGGCGGCCGTCGGCTGGTCCGTCTTCGGCAAGCGGGCCGAATCACAGGCCAAGCCGGCGCCGGGCGAGATCACCGGCTCGATCGACAGCGAGGCGCCGCGTTCCGTGGGCCCCTCGGGCCTGCCGATCCCGCGTTTCGTCTCGCTGAAGGCGGAAAAGGTGAACGTGCGGCGGGGGCCGTCGAGCGATCATCCCGTGGCCTGGGTATTCCAGCGCAAGGGCCTGCCCGTCGAGATCGTTGCCGAATTCGAGAACTGGCGGCGGGTGCGCGATTCCGACGGCGAGGAAGGCTGGATCCTGCAGAACATGCTCTCCGGCAAGCGCACAGCGGTGATCGCCCCCTGGAAGCAGGGACAGACCGTGACGCTCCACAATGCGCCCAAGGACGGGGCCTCGCTGGTCGCCCGGGTGGGTGCCGGCGTCGTGGGCGAAGTCGAGGGCTGCGACGGCCAGTGGTGCGAAGTCACCGCCGGCGGCTATGACGGCTATGTCGAGCAGACGCAGCTATGGGGCGTCTATCCCGGCGAGCGGGTGGACTGAGATCGTCTTCCCTTCTCCGTCGGGAGACGGAATTTCCGGCCTCACCCTCCAAACCCGTCCCAGAAGGCCTTGGCCTTGGCGAAGAAGCCTTCCGATTCCGGGCTGTTGTTGCGGGCTTCCTTCTCGAACTCCTTCAGAAGCTCGCGCTGGCGCCGGGTGAGGTTGACGGGGGTTTCGACCGCCACCTGGATATACATGTCGCCCGTCTGGGAAGAGCGCAACACCGGCATGCCCTTGCCCTTGAGGCGGAACTGCTTGCCGGTCTGGGTGCCGTCCGGGATGGTGACACGCGCCTTCTTGCCGTCGATGGTCGGCACTTCGATCTCGCCGCCCATCGCCGCCACCGTCATCGAGACGGGCACCTTGCAGAAGAGATCCGCGCCGTCGCGCTGGAAGAACTCGTGCGGCCTGACCGACAGGAAGATGTAGAGATCGCCCGAGGGGCCGCCGCGCAGTCCCGCCTCGCCCTCGTTGGCGAGCCGGATGCGGGTGCCGTCCTCCACCCCCGCCGGGATGTTGACGGAGAGTGTCCTCTCCTTGGTGACGCGGCCCTGGCCGCCGCAGGCGGTGCAGGGATCCGAAATCACCTGGCCGCGGCCCTGGCAGGTGGGGCAGGTGCGCTCCACCGTGAAGAAGCCCGACTGCGAGCGCACCGCGCCCTGCCCGCCGCAGGTGGCGCAGGTCTTGGGGCTCGAGCCCGGCTTGGCGCCGGTGCCGCTGCAAGTCTCGCAGGAGACGGAAGACGGAACCCGGATCTGCGCCGTCTTGCCGGTGAAGGCCTCGGTAAGGCTGATTTCCATGTTGTAGCGGAGGTCCGCGCCACGGGCCGCGCCGCCCGTGCCGCGCCCGCCGCGCCGGCCACGGCCCGCGCCGCCGCCGCCCATGAAGTCGCCGAAGAGGTCCTCGAAGATGTCCGACATCGAGGAGTTGAATTCGGGGCCGAAGCCCGCCCCGCCGGGGCCGCGCCCGCCGCCGCCCATTCCGCCCTCGAAGGCCTGGTGGCCGAACCGGTCATAGGCCGCCTTCTTCTGCGGATCCTTCAGGACGTCATAGGCCTCGTTGATTTCCTTGAACTTGGATTCGGCCGTCTTGTCGCCGGGGTTGGCGTCGGGGTGAAACTGCTTGGCGAGCTTGCGATAGGCGGCCTTCAGCTCCTTCTCGTCGGCCGACTTGCCGACGCCCAGAACTTCGTAAAAGTCGCGCTTGGCCATAGATGAATACCGCTAGGGGTTACCGCCCTTCTGGACCGCGCAGGCCGGCCTTCAGAGCGTGGGGAATTCCACGTTTCGGATATAGCAGAACCCCGCCCCGCGCTGCGAGCCCGAGGGGCCGGCGACGTGAAGCGGGGTTCCGGATGGCATCGGGACTCAGACCTTCTTGTCGTCGTCCTTCACTTCCTCGAAGTCGGCGTCGACCACGTCGTCCGCGCTGCCGCCGGCGGCACCCGCGTCACGCTGGGCGTCCGCCTCGGCCTGGGACTGCTGCGCCTTGTACATGGCCTCGCCGAGCTTCATGGAAGCCTGTGCGAGGGCGTTGGTCTTCTCCTTCACGGCCTCGGCGTCGCCGGTCTCCAGCGTGGACTTCAGGTCCGCGATGGCGGCCTCGATCGCCGACTTGTCGGCGGCGGAGACCTTGTCGCCGAATTCCGCAAGCGACTTCGAGGTCGAGTGGATCAGCGCTTCGGCGTGGTTCTTGGACTCCACCAGCTCCTTGCGCTTCTTGTCCTCGGCGGCGTTGGCTTCCGCCTCCTTGACCATCTTCTCGATCTCGGAGTCGGAGAGGCCGCCCGAAGCCTGGATGCGGATCTGCTGCTCCTTGTTCGTCGCCTTGTCCTTGGCGGACACGTTGACGATGCCGTTGGCGTCGATGTCGAAGGTCACCTCGATCTGCGGCACGCCGCGCGGGGCGGGCGGAATGCCCATCAGGTCGAACTGGCCCAGCATCTTGTTGTCGGCCGCCATTTCACGCTCGCCCTGGAAGACGCGGATCGTCACGGCCGTCTGGTTGTCGTCGGCGGTCGAGAAGACCTGGCTCTTCTTGGTCGGGATCGTGGTGTTGCGGTCGATGAGGCGCGTGAACACGCCGCCCAGCGTCTCGATGCCGAGCGACAGCGGCGTCACGTCGAGGAGGAGGACGTCCTTCACCTCGCCCTTCAAGACGCCGGCCTGGATCGCGGCGCCGATGGCGACGACCTCGTCAGGGTTCACACCCTTGTGCGGCTCCTTGCCGAAGAACTGCTTCACCGTCTCGATGACCTTCGGCATGCGGGTCATGCCGCCGACGAGAACCACCTCGTCGATCTGGCCCGCCGTGACGCCGGCATCCTTGAGGGCGGCGCGGCAGGGCTCGATCGTCTTCTGGATGAGGTCATCCACGAGCGCTTCGAGCTTGGCGCGGGTGAGCTTCAGCGTGAGGTGCTTCGGCCCCGTCTGGTCGGCGGTGATGAAGGGCAGGTTGATCTCGGTCTGGGCCGAAGACGAAAGCTCGATCTTGGCCTTCTCGGCTGCCTCCTTCAGGCGCTGCAGGGCGAGCTTGTCCTTGCGGAGGTCGATGCCCTGCTCCTTCTTGAACTCGTCCGCGAGGTAGTCGACGATGCGCATGTCGAAGTCTTCGCCGCCGAGGAAGGTGTCGCCGTTGGTCGACTTCACCTCGAACACGCCGTCGCCGATCTCGAGGATCGACACGTCGAAGGTGCCGCCGCCCAGGTCATAGACGGCGATCGTGCCGGAGTTCTTCTTGTCGAGGCCGTAGGCGAGAGCGGCCGCCGTCGGCTCGTTGATGATGCGCAGCACCTCGAGGCCGGCGATCTTGCCGGCGTCCTTGGTGGCCTGGCGCTGGGAATCGTTGAAATAGGCGGGAACGGTGATGACGGCCTGCGTCACCGGCTCGCCGAGGTAGCGCTCGGCGGTTTCCTTCATCTTGGTGAGGGTATAGGCGGAGATCTGGGAGGGCGAGAACTTCTTGCCCCGGCTCTCGACCCAGGCGTCGCCGTTGTCGGCCTTGACGATGTTGTAGGGGACGAGCTTCTTGTCCTTCGCCACCATGGGATCGTCCATGCGGCGGCCGATCAGGCGCTTGATCGCGAAGAAGGTGTTCTCGGGGTTGGTCACCGCCTGGCGCTTGGCGGGCTGGCCGACGAGCGTTTCGCCGTCGTTGTTGAACGCCACGATCGAGGGGGTGGTGCGGGCACCCTCGGCGTTCTCGATCACCTTCGGGTTCTTTCCTTCGATGACCGCCACGCAGGAGTTGGTGGTGCCGAGGTCGATACCAATCACTTTCGCCATCTTGATCCTCCAATTGGCAGGCAGACCTTGGGAAGCCCCGACAGGCACTTCCCAGACCCCTTTTGGGGGAGTCCGCCTCCTGATTCAGACATTGCTTCCGGACGCCCTGATTCCCAGGAGCCGGTGTTCGTTGGCTATATAGGCAGGGGGTTTGGGCCTATCAAGCGGTTCGCCCGCCCATTTTGACGTGGCTCAATCGAGGAGCACCACGCTCTCCTGCTCGTTGGGATCGGTGCGGGCGATGACGGCGCGGACCGGCTTGTCCGTCGGGTTGTAGGGCTGGTGGGGAACGCCGGCCGGGATATAGCAGAAATCTCCCGCCCGGATCTGCATCACCTCCTCCAGATTGGGTCCGTGGCGCATCTCGGAATAGCCTTCGAGGACATAGATCGCCGATTCATGGGCCTCGTGGTAATGGGGCCTGGCGCAGCCGCCGGGCGGGATCGTCACGATGTGCATGCAGAGCTTCTCCGAACCTGCCGATTCCGCGGAAATGCCCGAGAAATAGGAAAGCCCCTGCTTTCCGTCGTAGCTTTCGCCGCCGCTGATCAGTCTGCAGGTCTTCATGGCGCGCTCTCCTCCGAAAACCATCCCGGGACGGGACTATGTGGAGAAAGGTATTGCGGGCACAAGCCCCCGCAAGCGATAGCACGGCAGGGAGGCAGGACCATGGGCCACTACGACATCGCCGTGATCGGCGCCGGGGCAGCGGGGCTGGCCGCGGGGCTTCGGCTTCAGTCGGCGGGCAAGAGCTTCATCGTGCTCGAGGCGCGGGACAGGATCGGCGGACGGGCCTTTACCGATACGGCAACGCTGGGCCTGCCGTTCGACTGCGGCGCGCATTGGCTCCACGCGGCGGCGCAAAACCCCTTCACGACGATCGCCGACCGGCTGGGGTTCCGCTATGCCCGGATGGCGTGGTCGGACTACCTGATCCACACGGCCGGCGCGCCCGCCCCAAATGCATTGATCGAGGACGCCTCGATGGAATTCGGCCGCGCGATGGGCCGGATCGCAGAAGCTGGGCAAGCGGGACTGGATGTTGCCTTCTCCGACTGCGTCGGCCCGGCCGGCCGCTGGACGCCCCTCATCCGCCAGATCATCGGCCAGATCACATCGCACGATCCGGAAGACTGCTCGACGCGTGACTACGCCCGCTACGAAGACGGAGGCGGCGACTACCCCGTCGAAGCCGGGTTCGGGGCGCTGGTGGCGTCCAACGCGGCGGGCCTGCCGGTCACGCTTTCAACACCGGTCACGTTGATCGACTGGTCGGGACGGCTCGTACGGCTCGAAACACCGCGTGGTACCCTCACCGCCCGAACCGTCATCCTCGCCGTTCCCGTCAACGTCCTGATCGCGGAAGGGATTCGCTTCGCGCCTGCCCTTCCGGCAGCGCTCATCGAGGCGTTCCACGACTGCCCCATGGGCGTTTCGGAAAAGATCGCCCTGCTCCTCGACGGGCCCGTCGAGGGCTTGGGCCACCTCTATGGCGACGTCGTCGACCTGTCGGAGCAGGCAAGGCCACCCTTCAACCTGCATGTGAACCCGTTCGGGCGCCCGCTCCTCGTCTCGCACCTTGCGGGCTCCTGGGGGCGGGAGATGGAAAAGCTGAGCGATGCCGCGGCCATGGCCGTCGCACTGGAGGCGCTGGCAGAGGCTTTCGGTGCAAGCATGAAGAAACGCGTGGTCAGGATGCTGCGCACGCACTGGGCTTCCGATCCTCACACGCTCGGCGGCTATTCCCATGCGAAGCCAGGCCGGGCGGACTCGCGCTTCCTGTTCTCGGAACCCGTTGGCGAGCGCATCGTGCTGGCGGGCGAGCACTGCTCCATCCCCTTCTATTCCACCGTCCACGGGGCGCATCTGTCGGGGATCGCGGCGGCGGAGACGGCGATGGGGTTGGTCCGCCCTTAGCTGGCCTCAGCCCTCGGCCTTGGCCACTCCCACCATCGCCGGGCGGAGGCAGCGGTCGCCGATGGCGAAGCCGGACTGCATCTCCTGGACCACGGTGCCGGGCGGGTGGTCCTTCGTCGGCATCTCGAACAGGGCCTGGTGGAAGTTGGGGTCGAACTTTGCGCCGACCGTATCGACTTTCCGGATGTTGTAGCGCTGGAAGACGTTGAGCAACTCACGCTCGGTCATTTCCACGCCGGCGAGCAGGTTTTTCGTCGCCTCGTCGGCTTTTTCCCGCGCTTCCGGAGAAACGGCGGCGAGGGCGCGGCTCATGTTGTCGGCGACGCTCAGCAGGTCGCGCGCGAAATTCGTGGCGGCATAAAGGGTTGCTTCCGCCTTCTCGCGCTCGGCGCGCTTCCTCAGATTGTCCATGTCGGCGGCGGTGCGGAGCAAACGGTCCTTCAGCGCCGCGGCCTCCTCCTTGAGTTGCGCGATCTCGAGGTCCCGCGCATCGATCTCGGCGGCGGGCTCCGGCGTCTCCTGGGCTGCCGCTTCAGGGGCAGTCTGGGGCGCGGGCTGCCCGGCGCCGTTTGTGTGCTCAGGGGATTTCGTATCGTCAGCCATGGCTGAAGCTTTCCAGTCCATTGATTTACGGGATGGCAGCCATATCGGCTGCCCCGCCCCAAAAATCAAGTGAGGAGCCGTCCGATGGCCTTGGCGGTATAGTCCACCATCGGGATGATCCGGGCATAGTTCATGCGGGTCGGCCCGATGATGCCCATGACGCCGACGATCTTCTCCTCCGCGTTGCGGTAGGGCGAAACGATGATGGAACTCCCCGAAAGCGAGAACAGCCGGTTCTCGGAGCCGATGAAGATCCGCACCCCCTCCCCCTGCTCGGCGGCCCCCAGGAGGTGGACGAGCTCCTTCTTGTTCTCGATGTCCTCGAACAGCTTGCGGATGCGCTCCAGGTCGGCGGCGGCTGTCGAGTTCTCGATCAGGTTCGCCTGGCCCTTGACGATCAGCGTCTTGTCGTCGGCATCCGCCTCGCCGGACCACTGGCCGATCCCGGCCTCCACGATCCGGGCCGAGATCTCGTCCAGCTCACGGCGCAGGCTCTGCATCTCCTCGCGCACGAAGCGCTGCACCTCGTCGATGGTCTTTCCCTGGAACCTGGTCGAAAGATAATTCGAGGCCTGGGCGAAGGTCGAGGGCGGCAGCCCGCGCGGCACCTCGATCACCCGGTTCTCGACGCTGCCGTCTTCCCCCACCAGGATCACCAGCGCCCGCCCGGGGCCCAGGTTGACGAATTCGATGTGCTTCAGCCTCGCGTTGATCTTGGGCGCCAGGATCACCCCGGCGCAGTGCGAGAGGCCGGAAAGGAGTGTCGTCGCCTCACCCAGCACGTCCTCGATCCGGCGCTGGCGGTTCGAGGCGGCGATCTGGGCGTCGATGCGGGCGCGCTCGTCGGCGCTCATGGAGCCCACCTCCATCACGGCGTCGACGAAGAAGCGCAGGCCCTGCTCGGTCGGCACCCGGCCTGCGCTGGTATGGGGGGAGAAGATCAGCCCGGCGTCCTCGAGGTCCATCATCACGTTGCGGACCGAGGCAGGCGAAAGGTTCTGCGGCAGGATGCGCGAGATGGTGCGGGAGCCCACCGGCTCGCCCGTCTCGAGATAGGTGTCGACGAGGCGGCGGAAGATGTCGCGCGAGCGCTGGTCGAGGCCGGCAATGCCGGAAAGCCGCTCCTCCGAAACGGGTCTGGGCGGGATCATGCTCATGGGTGCCAATGTAGAAATCAAGTTGGCGCGGGTCAATCGAGGGGGTAGAAGCCCGGTTTTCGCAACAGGGAACAGACCATCATGCGCCCATCGGGACGGAAACCCGACGAATTGCGCGCCGTGAGCTTCGAGCGCGGCTTCACCCGGCATGCGGAAGGCTCATGCCTCGTCCGCTTCGGGGACACGCACGTGCTGTGCACCGCCTCGCTCGAGGAGAAGGTGCCGCCTTGGCTCAAGGGCGGCGGCAAGGGCTGGGTGACGGCGGAGTACGGCATGCTGCCGCGTGCCACGCATGAACGCACCAGGCGCGAGGCGGCGTCGGGCAAGCAGTCCGGCCGCACCCAGGAAATCCAGCGCCTCGTCGGCCGGTCGCTGCGTGCGGTGGTCGATCTCGTGGCGTTGGGCGAGCGCCAGATCACGCTCGACTGCGACGTGCTGCAGGCCGACGGCGGAACGCGCACGGCGGCGATCACCGGCTCGTGGGTGGCCCTCTTCGACTGCCTGAAGTGGATGGAGCAGCGCGCCATGTTCCGGCAGTGGCCCCTGAAGGACCATGTCGCCGCCATCTCCTGCGGCATCCATGGCGGGGTGCCGGTTCTGGACCTCGACTACCCGGAGGATTCCTCCGCCGGAACCGACGCCAATTTCGTGATGACGGGATCGGGCGGCATCGTGGAGATCCAGGGCACGGCAGAGGGCGAGCCCTTCTCCGAGGCGACACTCCATGAACTTCTGGCGCTGGCCAAGAGGGGCATCGCGGAACTGGTCGCGAAGCAGAAGGCGGCGATCGCCTGATGCGCGCCACCCGCATCCTGGAGACCGTCCTCTATGGCCGCGACATTGCCGCAATGCGCGCCTTCTACGAGGGCGCGCTGGGCCTCGAGGTCTACAGCGAGGCGCCGGGAAAATTCGTGTTCTTCCGCATGGCGGAGCAGATGCTGCTCGTCTTCAACCCGGATGTGACCATCGCGCAGAAGGCGGAGGACGGCCCCCCGCCCCATGGCACGCAGGGCACCGGCCACGCCTGCCTGCGCTGCGGTGAAGGCGAACTCGAAGCCTGGGCGCGGCATCTGGAGACCAGGGGCATCGCCGTCGAGAAGACGATCGACTGGCCCAGGGGCGGGCGATCGATCTATTTCCGCGATCCTGCCGGCAATTCGCTGGAGTTCTCCGACGGTGCGCTGTGGGGCTTCCGGCCGATGCGCACGCTGGCGGGGAAGAAGATCGTCATCGCCACCCACAACAAGGGCAAACGCGCCGAGTTCGACGCCCTGCTGAAGCCCTATGGCGTAGAAGCGGTGTCCGCCGGAGACCTGGGGCTGCCCGAGCCCGCCGAAACCGAGAACAGCTTCGCCGGCAATGCCCGCATCAAGGCGCTCTCGGCCATGCGGGCGAGCGGCCTCATCGCCGTTTCCGACGACTCGGGCCTCTGCGTCGAGGCGCTCGGCGGCGAACCGGGCGTCCACACCGCGGACTGGGCGGGGCCGGACCGCGACTGGAACCGCGCCATGCGCCTTGTCGAGGAGAAGCTGCAGGCCAAGGGCGCCACCATGCCTGAACAGCGCCGCGCCCATTTCACCTGCACGCTGTGCGTCGCCTGGCCGGACGGCGAGGAGCGCATCTACGAAGGCCGCGCGGCGGGAACCCTCGCCTGGCCGCCGCGCGGCGCGCTGGGCCACGGCTATGACCCGATGTTCGTGCCGGATGGCGAAAGCCGCACCTTCGCCGAGCTCGCCCCCGAAGAGAAGAACCGCATCTCGCACCGCGCCAAGGCGCTGGAAAAACTCGTCCGTGACCTCTTCTGACGCCTTCGGCATCTATGTGCATTGGCCGTTCTGCAAGGCCAAATGCCCCTATTGCGACTTCAACAGCCATGTCCGGCACGAGCCCGTCGACGCGCTCTCCTTCGCGCGCGCGCTTTCCCGGGAGCTCGCATGGTTCGCGGATCGCACGAGGGGCCGCACCGTCACCTCGATCTTCTTCGGCGGCGGCACGCCTTCGCTGATGCCGCCCGATGCCGTGGGCCAGGTGCTCGATACGGTCGGCAAGCTGTGGAGCGTCGCGCCGGACGTCGAGACCACCCTCGAGGCCAACCCGACCTCGGTCGAGGCGGAGAATTTCCGCGGCTACCGCGCGGCCGGCGTGAACCGCGTCTCGGTGGGCGTGCAGGCGCTCGATGAAAACGATCTGAAAGCGCTGGGCCGCCAGCATTCGCCGGAGGAGGCGCTCGCCGCCTTCCGCCTTGCCGCGAAGGTGTTCCCGCGCGTGTCCTTCGACATGATCTATGCCCGGCCCGGCCAGACGCCGGAGACCTGGCGCGAGGAGCTTTCCCGCGCCCTGGCCGAGCAGCAAGGCCACATGTCGCTCTACCAGCTCACCATCGAGCCCGGCACCGCCTACTTCGACCTGCAGGAACGCGGCAAACTCGCAACCCCAACGGATGACCGCGCCGCCGATCTCTACGACCTCACGCAGGAGCTGACCGAGAAGGCGGCGCTCCCGGCCTACGAAGTCTCGAACCACGCCGCAACGGGCGAGGAATCGCGCCACAACCTGCTCTACTGGCGCTACGGCGAATATGCCGGCGTGGGCCCCGGCGCGCACAGCAGGCTGGCGGAAGGCGAGAACCGCCGTGCGCTCGTTGCGGAGAAGCACCCGGAGGCCTGGCGCGCCCTGGTGCAGGCGCAGGGCCACGGCATCGTCTCGGATGTGCTCGTCCCGCCCATCGAGCAGGCGAACGAATATCTGCTCATGGGGCTGCGCATCGCCGAAGGAATCGACATGGACCGTTACGAGGCTCTCGCGGGCCGCGGGTTCGATTCCTCGAAGCTCGCCGGAATGAAGTCCATGGGCCTCGTCAAGCGGCATGGGCGGCGCCTGATGGTGACGGCCGACGGCCGCAAGCTGCTCAATGCCGTGATTGCGGAACTGGCGTCGTAACAGTAATCATCCTTTGGTCTTGGCGTCACCCCGGCGCAGGCCGGGGTCCAGCTCTGGCGCCACGAAGGAAGCTGGATCCCGGCCTTCGCCGGGATGACGGATGAGGGTGGAGTACCACGGAAAGATGAGCGACGGCCCCCGCACATACATCATCGGCGCCCACCGCTACGAGGCGGAGCCGCTGGCGCCGGGGCTCCACGTGGTGGCCACCCCCATCGGCAACCTCGGCGACATCACGCTCCGCGCGCTCTCCACGCTTGCCGCTGCCGACATGGTGCTCTGCGAGGACACGCGCACGAGCGGGAAGCTCATGGAACGTTTCGCTATCAAGGCGCGCCTTTCACCCTATCACGAGCACAATGCGCGCGAGGCGCGGCCGCACATCCTCGAACGGCTGAAGCAGGGCGCTGCCATCGCCTTGATCAGCGACGCCGGCATGCCGCTCGTCTCCGACCCCGGCTACCGGCTGGTGAAGGAGGCGGCGGAGCTTGGCATTCCGGTCACCGCCTGCCCCGGCCCTTCCGCCGTGCTCACCGGCCTCGCCCTGTCGGGGCTGCCCACCGACCGCTTCCTCTTCGCCGGCTTCGTGCCGCAGAAGCAGGGCGAGCGAAAGAGGCTCTTCGACGAGCTCGCGAAGCTCAAGGCCACACTTATCTTCTTCGAGAGCCCGCACCGCATCCTCGAGACGCTGCACGAGCTCGCCATGGCACTCCCCGGCCGCAGCGTGGCGGTGACGCGCGAGCTGACGAAGCTCCACGAGGAGGTGCTGCGCGGCTCGGTCAAAGAGGTGGCGGCCGCACTCGAGGCCCGGGCCGCCATCAAGGGCGAAATCACGCTGCTCGTCGGCCCGCCGGCGGAAGAAGAGGCTGCTTCCGAGGAGGACATCGACGCGGCGATTTCCGAAACGCTTAGGCAGATGCCCGCCAGCAAGGCGGCCTCGGAACTGGCGAAGCGCTTCAACCTCAACAGGGCCGACATCTACCAGCGAATCCTCGCCCGCAAGGAAAACGATGGCGCGTGACCGCCGGAAGTCAGAGGAGGCGGGCCGCTTCGCCGAGAGCGTGGCGCTGTGGTACCTGCGATTCAAGGGCTGGCGGCTTCTTGCCCGCCGCTACAAGTCGCCCGCCGGCGAGGTCGATCTGGTGATGCGGCGGCACGGCGTCACCGCCTTCATCGAGGTGAAGGCGCGCGCGACGCCCGATGGGGCGGTCTCCTCCGTCACCCCGCGGCAGGCGAGGCGCATCTCCGCCGCCGCCCGGCAGTTTCTCGCGGAAGACCGCAAGGCTGCCCTGCAATGCTGCCGTTTTGACATCCTCGCGGTGAGCCCCTACCACTGGCCGCGGCATATCGAGAACGCTTTCGAAGGAGATGCATGAGCATGGCGCTGAAGGTGGCGGTGCAGATGGACCCGATCCAGTCCATCAACATCACGGGCGACTCGACCTTCGCCATGATGCTTGAGGCGCAGGCGCGCGGCCACGGCCTCTTCTACTATCAAACGAAGACGCTGGCGCTCGAGAACGGAACGCTCTTCGCCACGGGGCATGACATCAAGGTCAGGGACGAGAAGGGCAATCACTTCACCCTCGGCGAGGAGCGGCGCGCCGATCTCGGCGCCTGCGACGTGGTGCTGATGCGCCAGGACCCGCCTTTCGACATGGGCTACATCACCGCCACCCACATGCTGGAGGCGATCCACCCGAAGACGCTCGTCGTCAACGATCCGAAGGAAGTGCGGAACGCGCCGGAAAAGCTGTTCGTCCTCAACTACGGGCAGTTCATGCCGGAGACGCTCATCACGCGCGATCCCTTCGAACTGGCCGAGTTCCGCCGCCGCCATGGCGACATCATCCTGAAGCCGCTCTACGGCAATGGCGGCGCCGGCGTGTTCCGGCTGGGCGAGAGCGACCAGAATTTCTCCGCCCTTCTCGAACTCTTCACCCAGAGCTTCCGCGAACCCTTCATCGCGCAGAAGTACCTGCCCGCGGTGCGCAAGGGCGACAAGCGCATCATCCTCGTCGACGGCAAGGCGGTGGGCGCCATCAACCGCGTGCCGGCCGTGAACGAGAACCGCTCCAACATGCATGTGGGCGGCAAGCCCGAGCCCGCCAGCCTGACCAAACGCGAGCACGAGATCTGCGAGGCGCTGGGGCCGGACCTGAAGGCGCGCGGGCTCGTCTTCGTCGGCATCGACGTGATCGGCGATTATCTCACCGAGATCAACGTCACCTCGCCCACCGGCATCCGCGAGGTGAAGCGCTTCGGCGGCGCCGACATCGCGAGCCTGATCTGGGACGCGATCGAGGCGCGCCGGTAGCTCATCGTCAGACGATCGCGGCCAGTTCGCTCAGGTCCTTGATCAGGCCGGCAGGCTTTCCCGGGATGCGGTCGTCCTTGAGGCCGAAGCGGTCGACCCGCACCGACTGGAAGCCGAACTGCGCGGCGCCCTGCGCGTCCCAGGTGTTGGCGGAAACGAAGCAGATCGCCGGCGCGTCGTGGATCTGCAGCTTCTGCATGGCATGGCGGTAGACCCGGCGGCTTGGCTTGTAGATGCCGACATCCTCGACCGAGAGCACCATGTTGAAGAGCTTGTCGAGGCCGGCGTGGCGCACCGCCGCGTCGAGCATGGAGGGGCTGCCGTTGGAAAGGATGGCGGTGAGCCTGCTCCTCGCCCTTACCGCCTCGAGCGCCTCCGCCGCCTCGGGGTAGGCGTCGAGCTTCAGGTAGAGCGCCATGATCTCGTCCTTGAGGCCGGGCTCGTCCACGCCGTGCTGCTCGAGGGCATAGTCCAGCGCCTCGCCGGTGACGTGCCAGAAATCGGCATGCACGCCCATGAGGCTCCTGAGCCAGGTGTATTCGAGCTGCTTCTGGCGCCAAAGCCGGGAGATTTCCTCGGCCTTCTCGCCGATCTCGGGCGCCAGCTTCCGCATCGGCGCATGGACGTCGAACAGCGTGCCATACGCGTCGAACACGCAGGCCCTGATCCCCTGCAGCCTCTCCATGCTTCCTCTCCCGCAAAGCCCGGACTATGATTAGCGCAAAGCGGGTAGGTTACAAATGGCACATGACGGGCACCACCACGACCATGACCACGAAGGATCGGAGCTTTCGCCCATCGCGCTGCGGGTGAAGGCACTGGAGTCGCTTCTCGTCGAGAAAGGCTATGTCGACCCCAGGGCGCTCGACGTCCTGATCGAGACCTACGAGACGAAGATCGGCCCCCGGAACGGCGCGCGCGTGGTGGCGAGGGCCTGGGCGGACTTGGACTTCGCCGAATGGCTGAAGCGCGATGCCACCGCGGCGATCGCCTCGCTCGGCTACCAGGGCCGCCAGGGCGAGCACATGGTGGCGCTGTTCAACACGCCCGAAACGCACAACATGGTCGTCTGCACGCTGTGCTCCTGCTACCCCTGGCCGGTTCTGGGGCTGCCGCCCGTCTGGTACAAGTCCATGCCCTACCGCTCGCGCGCGGTGATCGAGCCGCGCGAGGTGCTGAAGGAGTTCGGCGTGGAACTTCCCGAGGGCAAGGACGTGCGCGTGTGGGATTCGACCGCCGAGATCCGCTACCTCGTGATCCCGGAGCGCCCGGCGGGAACGGAAGGATTTGGCGAGGAGCAGCTGGCCGAACTCGTCACCCGCGATTCGATGATCGGCACCGGGCTGGCGAAATCACCGGCATGAACGGCGCGCACGACATGGGCGGCTTCACCGGCTTCGGGCCGGTGAGGCCCGAGGCGGACGAGCCCGTCTGGCACGCGGAATGGGAGCCGCGCGCCTTCGCGCTCGTGCTGGCCATGGGCATGACGGGGATGTGGAACATCGACGAGGCCCGCCACGCGCGCGAGCGACTGCCGGCCATGCAGTACTGGCGGTCGAGCTACTACGAGATGCGGCATTACGCCCTCGTCCTGCAGCTGATAGAGCTCGGGCTGGTGACGGCGGCGGAGGAAGAGCAAGGCCGCATGGCTGTTCCGCCATTGCCCGTGAAGCGGGTCGCGAGGGCTGAAGCAATTCCCGCCATTCTCGCCGCCGGCGGCCCGGCGGACCGGCCCAGCAATCGCCCGCAGGGCTTTGTCCCCGGCGACAGGATCCGTGCACGGACGATATCCCCGGAGGGCCACACCCGGCTTCCCCGCTACGCACGCGGCAAGGCGGGCGAAGTCGTGGCGGTGCATGGCACGCATGTGTTGCCCGACTCCAACGCCCACGGCCTCGGCGAAGACCCGCAGTGGCTCTACACCGTGCGCTTCACGGGGCGGGAACTCTGGGGCAAGGAGACGAAGGACTCGGTCTGCATCGACCTCTGGGAACCCTATCTGGAGAAACTCGCATGAACGGTGCGCATGACTGCGGCGGCATGATGGGCTTCGGCCCGGTGCGGCCGGAGAAGGACGAGCCGGTGTTCCACGCCCCCTGGGAATCGCGCATGTTCGCGCTGATGGCGGCGGTGGGAGACGTCGGCGGCTGGACGCTCGACGAGGACCGCTCGGCCTGCGAATCCATGCATCCCGGCCATTACATCGCTTCGAGCTACTACGAGCACTGGCTGAACGGGATCGAGATCCTCCTCCCGCGCCACGGCCTCGCCACCGCGGCGGAGATCGCCTCGGGCAAGGCCTCAGCGCCCGCGAAGCCCGTAACACCCACCGCGCCGGAGGCCGTGTGGCCCGCCGTCAGCGCGCCTGGCAGCTACCGCCGGGACGTGCCCGCCGCCCCCGCCTTCAAGATTGGAGACCGGGTGCGCGCCCGCAACATGAACCCTCATGGGCACACGCGCCTTCCGCGCTACCTCAGGGGCCACGCGGGCGAGATCGTCGCCTGGCACGGTGCCCATGTGTTTCCGGATGCGAACGCCCATGGCAGGGGCGAGGACCCGCGCCACCTCTACACGGTGCGCTTCTCCGCCGCCGAGGTGTGGGGGAGCCCGTCGCGCGACGCGATCCATGCCGATCTGTGGGAGCCCTATCTTGAAGCTCGCTGACTCCGATCGCCTGCCGAAGGACGCCGACGGCCCCGTCTTCGCCGAGCCATGGGAGGCGCAGGCCTTCGCCATGGCGGTGAAGCTCAACGAGGCGGGCGTATTCCAGTGGACCGAGTGGGCGGAAGCCCTGGGCGCCGAACTGAGGGCGCAGCCGGACCGGCCTTACTACGAAAGCTGGCTCGCCGCACTCGAGCGCCTGGTCGAGGCCAAGGGCGTCCTGAGCGGGCAAGAGCGCATCGCCCGCGTCGCAGCGTGGGACCGCGCGGCGAAGGCCACGCCGCACGGAAAGCCGATCGTGCTCAGCCGAGATTGAGCAGGAAGGGGAACTGCTCGATCAGCCAGTAGCTCACCGCCTGCACGCCGCCGGTGATGAACATGAAGCCCGAGACCACCAGCAATGCGCCCGCCACCCGCTCCACCGTGCGCAGGTGCTTCCGGAATCCCGCCATGAAGCCCATGAAGGTGCCCACCCCCGCCGCTGCCAGCATGAAGGGAATGCCGAGCCCCGCCGAATAGACCGCGAGAAGGCCCGCACCCATGAGGATGTCCTGCTCGCTCGCCGCGATGGTGAGGATGGTGCCAAGCACCGGCCCGATGCAGGGCGTCCAGCCGAAGGCGAAGGCGAGCCCGATCAGATAGGCGCCGAACAGCCCGCCGGGGTGGGAGTCGTGCCGGTAGCGCACCTCGCGCGAGATCCACAGCAGGCGGAAGGCACCAAGAAAGTGGAGCCCCATGGCGATGATGACGAGCCCCGCCACGGTGGTGATCGGGTTGAAGGAAAAGCCGAAGAGCTCAACCTGGCGGGCGAGCTCCGTCCTGAGCAGGCTGCCGATCCAGGAGGCGCTGGCGCCCAGGATCACGAAGACCGTGGAAAAACCCAGGACGAACATGAGGGCGGCGAGCAGCGTGCGGCGGCGCTCCTCCTGCGGGCGTGCCTTGTGGTCCACCAGCTCCTCGAGCGAGGTGCCGGTGATGAAGCACAGATAGGGCGGCACCAGCGGCAGCACGCAGGGGCTGAGGAAGCTGATGGCGCCGGCGAACAGCGCGGCGCCGATCGAAACGTCGAGCGACATGATCCCTCATCTGGCAGCTAACACGGCGCGGCGCAATTCACCGCGGGGCCGCAGCCCCTGACATTCCGGTGAGGCTTGACTGCGCTGGACGGAAACAGGTATGTTATATTATAACATTACATAGAGGATACCTTGCATGCGCCGATTTCTCGTTCCGCTCGCCCTCCTGCTCGCCTCCGCTCCTGCCGTGGCGCAGCCGAAGGTTGTCGCCAGCGTGATCCCGGTTCATGGGATCGTGTCGGCCGTGATGGGGGACAAGGGCCAGCCGGAACTCCTCCTCGCGGGCAGCATGCCGGAGCATCGGGCCAGCTTCTCGCCCCAGCAGATCAAGGAGCTCGGAGAGGCCGACCTCGTCTTCATCATCGGACAGGGCCTCGAGGCCAAGCTGTCGCAGATGAGCGGAACGGAAGCGGTGAACGGCAGGCGCTTCGTCGAGCTCGCCGCCGCGCCCGGCGTCACGACCCTGCCCGTTCGCCAGGGCGGGACCTGGGAGACGCACGATCACGCCCACGAGGAGGAGCACGGGCACGAGGAAGGCGAAGGCCACGACGAGGGCGTTCTCGCCTTCGACCCCCATGTCTGGCTCGATCCGGCGAACGCCAAGGCCATGGCGCTCGCCGTGGCACAGGAGCTGGCCAAGGCGGACCCGGGTAACGCGGCCCTCTATCTCCGCAACGCCGAGGATTTCGCCCGTTCCGTGGACGAGACGGCGGAAGCGATCGAGGCTGAGCTCGAGGGCGTGAAGACCACGCCCTACGTGGTCTTCCACGATGCCTACCAGTATTTCGAGAGGCGGTTCGGGCTGGCGGCGGCAGGATCGATATCGGACGTTTCGGCCGCAGCACCTTCGGCCCAGCGCCTGCGGGAGATCCGGCGGAAGATCACCGAGGTGAAGGCGGCCTGCGTTTTCCGGGAGCCGCAATATGACAATAAGGTGGTGGCGACCGTCGTCGAGGGAACGGCTGCGCGAGAGGGCGTGCTCGACCCGATCGGCGCGGATGTGGCGCCCGGCCCGCTGGCATACCAGCAAATTCTCAGGAACCTGGCGGCCAGCCTGAGGCAGTGCCTCGCGGGCTGACCGGGCGCTTCACTTTTTTGCCGCATTGCCCCATCATTCGTCAGAAAAATCAAGAGTAGTGGGCAATGATCATCCGTCACCGGGCCGCCGCCGCAGCCCTTCTGGCCGCCGTAGGCCTCGCCGCCCCCGCGGCGATGGCACATCCGCATGTGTGGATCGAGATGCGATCCGACGTGGTGTTCAACGAGCAAGGTCAGGTCAGCGCGCTGAACCTGATGTGGACCTTCGACGACGCCTATGCGCAGATGGCCCTCGACGGGCTCGACACCAATGGCGACGGCGTCTACAGCCAGTCCGAGCTCGATCCGCTGACCAGGGAGAACATCGCCTCGCTCAAGGATTACGAGTTCTTCACGGTGTTGCGGTTCAACGGCCAGAAGCAGCCGATCGGCGAGGTCACGGAGTTCGGCCAGATCTGGTCCAACGACAAGCTGCAGCTTCACTTCCAGGTGCCGCTCAAGACGCCGGTCGATCCGACCAAGGGCGAGTTCGTCGCCAAGGTCTATGACCCCGATTTCTTCATCGCCATCGACTACGTGAAGGACGATCCGGTGACGGTGATCGGCGCCATGCCGAAATCCTGCCAGCTCGTCGTGAAGCCCGTTCCCACCGATGCGGAGGTCGAGCAGACGCGCGCCATGCTTTCCACCAAGGGACCTGACTGGAAGCCCGAGAACGACGAGGATTTCGGCGCCCTCTTCGCCCAGCCGGTCACCATCCAGTGCAAGGTGGCATGAGCCGGGCGTTCCTCGCCATCCTCGCCCTGTTCCTCATGGTCGTGGCCGCGCCGCCGCAGGCTGGCGCGCAGGCGGAGCAGCCCGCAGCCGAACAGGCGGCACCGCCCGTGAAGATCGACCGCAAGAAGCTTCTCGTGCAGCCGCGCAACAAGGACGGCACCCTGCAGCAGGTCTCCTTCTGGGAAGACCCGGTGCTGTGGGCGCGCGAGAAGCAGCAGGCCTTCTATGGCAAGCTTTCGGCGACGCTGCGCCAGATGAAGGGAAGCTCGCCGCTCGCCGCCACCTGGACGCTGATGCTGCTGAGCTTCGGCTACGGCGTGTTCCATGCTGCGGGGCCGGGCCACGGGAAGGCGGTGATCTCCGCCTGGCTGCTCGCCACCGAGAACGACCTGAAGCGCGGCATTCTCATCTCCTTCATGAGCGCCATCATCCAGGCGCTCACCGCAATCGTGCTGGTGAGCGTTCTGTTCCTCGTGGTGGCGAGCGTCGGCTCCACGGCGCGCAGCATCGCCGGGCTCCTCGAAAGCGCCAGCTACGGGCTGATCGCGCTGCTCGGTCTCTGGCTCATCGTTACGGGGCTGCTGATGCTGCGGCCCTCGCGGGCGCTCGCCGTGCCGCAGCCCGCCCTCGCCGGCGTCGCCATGCGCCAGTCCACCGGCCTCCACGACTTCACGGGTTTCGAGCCGCTGAGGTCCCATGGCGCGACGGCCGATCACGTGCACGGCCCTGATTGCGGCTGCGGCCACGCGCATGTCCCGGCCGCCCGGGACGTGAGGGGCGACTGGTCCTTCGCCAAGGCCTTTTCGCTCGCCTTCGCCGTCGGCATCCGGCCCTGCACCGGGGCAATCCTGGTGCTGGTCTTCGCCAACGGGCTCGGGCTCTACTGGGCGGGAATTTCCTCGGCCTTCGCCATGGCGGCGGGCACCTTCATCACGGTTTCCGTCATCGCGGCGGTCGCCGTCTATTCGAAGCGGCTCGCCGCACGGCTGATGCGCGGCAACTCGCGCCTGCTCGACTGGTTCGGCATCGGGCTCCGCTTCGCGGGGGGCCTCGCCATCGCCTTTCTCGGAACGATCCTGTTCCTCGGCTCGTTGGGCTCCACCAACGCCATGATGTGAGCGTCATGCGGGAAAGCACCATTTTCCGGAACCAGTGGGTGGTCCTCGCGCTGCTTCTGCTGCTCTGCCTCGGCGTCGGGGCGCTCGGCGGCCTTGCCACGTCGAGCGCCATCGAGAGCTGGTACCGCACGCTCGCCAAGCCATCCTGGACCCCGCCCGACTGGCTGTTCGGACCGGTCTGGACACTGCTCTACATCATGATGGCGGTGGCGGCCTGGCTCGTCTGGAAGACGCGGGACCGCATCGGGCCGGCCATGGCGCTGTTCGCGGTCCAGCTGGCGCTGAACCTCGCCTGGTCCTTCCTGTTCTTCGGCGCGCGTTCACCGGGGCTCGCCTTCATCGAACTCGTGATGCTGTGGGTGGCCGTGCTCCTCACCATGCTCGCATTCTTCGGCAGGTCCACGGCGGCGGGCCTCCTGTTCGTTCCCTATCTCGCCTGGGTGAGCTTTGCAGGCGCGCTCAACTTCGCGATCTGGACCCTGAACTGAGGGTTGCTGTCGCGCCCCTCCCCCTTGGGCTAGACTGCGCCCCGGGAAAACGGAAGCGATGGCGAATGGCGAAGGTGTTCTTCACGGCCAATCTGCGCCGCCACGTCGACTGCGCCAGCATGGAGGCGGAGGGCGCGACCGTGCGCGATGTCCTCGCTCAGGTCTTCCGGGCGCAGGACCGCCTCGGCAGCTACGTGCTGGACGACCAGGGCGCGCTCCGCAAGCACATGACCATACTGGTGGACGGCCAGCGCATCCGCGACCTGGAGCGGCTGAGCGATGCCGTCCGCCCCTCGAGCGAGATCTGGGTGATGCAGGCCCTTTCGGGAGGATGAGACATGTCCGGACGCATGATGGTTTCAACCCGCAAGGGGCTTTTCGACGTGACGCGCAATGGCGGCGGCTGGCAGGTGTCGGGGGCTTCCTTTCTCGGCGACAATGTCACGCTGGCGCTGCATGACGCGCGCGACGGCGCCGACTATGCCGCCCTGAACCACGGCCATTTCGGCGTGAAGCTGCACCGGAGGGACAAAGGCGGCACGTGGCAGGAGATCGCCACCCCAGCCTATCCCGAAAAGCCCGAGGGCCTCGACGACCGGGACGGCTGGGGCCGCCCGGTGAAATGGACGACGCAGCTGATCTGGTCGCTCGAGGCCGGGAGCGCGGACGAGCCCGGCACGCTGTGGGCCGGCACCATGCCGGGCGGCCTGTTCCGGAGCCGCGACCGGGGGAACAGCTGGGAGATGATCCGGCCCCTGTGGGACATGCCAGAGCGCAACAAGTGGCTGGGCGGCGGCGCCGACATTCCCGGCATCCATTCGATCTGCGTCGACCCGCGCTCATCGAGGACGGTGCGCGTCGCCATCTCCTGCGGCGGCGTATGGGTGACGCATGACGGCGGCGAAACGTGGCGCCAGTCCGCCCATGGCATGCGCTTCGACGACGGGCCCGAAGGCGTGGCGGACGACCCGCACACCCAGGACCCGCACATGATGGTGCAGTGCCCCGCAGCACCCGAGCGCTTCTGGGTGCAGCATCATTGCGGCATCTGGAAATCGGTGGACGACGGCAAGAGCTGGCAGGAGGTGAAGGCCAGGCCCTCGAGTTTCGGCTTCGGCGTCGTCGTCCATCCCAATGACCCGGACACCGCCTGGTTCGTGCCCGGCATCAAGGACGAGAAGCGCTACCCCGTCGATGGCCGGCTGGTGGTGACCCGCACGCGCGACGGCGGCCGGAGCTTCGAGGTGCTCGCGAATGGGCTGCCGAAGCAACACGCCTATGACATCGTGTTCCGCCACGCGCTGGCGGGTGACGGCACGGGCGAAAGGCTGGGCTTCGGTTCGACGACCGGGAACCTCTGGGTGAGCGAGGACCAGGGCGATTCCTGGACGACGGTGAGCACATCGCTCCCGCCCATCCATGCGGTGCGGTTCGGGTGACGCGAAGGGCCGTCAATGGAAGTCCCGGCTCCTGGGGATCACCCTGACCTGCCGCGGATGCCGCGCCGGGGGCTGTTGCTGATGCGGGTCGGGGCCCGGGCGGACCACCTCATCCGCCCTGGCGAGCGGATTCTTGAGCAGGCTGCCATCCTCGGTGAGGAGCGCCAGCCATGAGGAGCGGTCCTCGATGGCGTTCGCCACCACGTGGATGATGTCGCCGGTGCGCTGCACGCGGCCCCGGATGAGCATGAGGCGGGCACCCATCACCACCGCGCGGTGGGTTTCCAGCACCTTGGGCCAGATCACCGCGTTCGCGACGGCGAACTCGTCCTCGAGCGTCAGGAACACCACACCCTTGGCCGAGCCCGGGCGCTGGCGCACCAGCACGACGCCCGCCACCGTCACCGCCGCGCCATTGCGCAGGCTCTTCAGCCGCGCATTGTCCGTCACCTCGCGTTCATTGCACAGCCCGCGCAGGAACTGCATGGGATGCGCCTTCAAGGACAGCTTCAGCGTCTGGTAGTCGTTCACCACATGCTCGGAGAGCGGCATCTCGGGGAGCAGCACCTCGGGTTCATCGCCCTGCTCGCGCGTCTCGGCGAAGGCGAAGAGCGGCAGCGCCCTCGACTTGGCCAGCGCCTTCACCTCCCACAGCGCGGCGCGCCGGTCGAGGCCGAGCGAGCGGAAGCAATCGGCGGCGGCGAGCTTCTCGAGCCCTGATACCGGAACGCCGAAGCCATGGAGCGCTGCGATCGAGAGGGGCTTTCCCCGGGCGCGATACTGCAGCAGCAGGGCCGCATCATCCGCCTTGAGGCCATCGACCTCGCGAAGCCCCAGCCGCACCGCCGCGCGCTGTCCGTGGGAAGGCTCTTCCAGCGATGAATCCCAGGCGGAGAAGCTCACATCCACCGGCCTCACCTCCACGCCGTGCTCGCGCGCGTCGCGCACGATCTGGGCCGGGGCATAAAATCCCATGGGCTGGGAATTGAGCAGCGCAGCGGCAAACACCTCCGGGTGATGGCACTTGAGCCAGGCCGAGACATAGACGAGATGCGCGAAGCTCGCGGCATGGCTCTCGGGGAAGCCGTATTCGCCGAAACCCTTGATCTGGTTGAAGCAGCGCGCGGCGAAGGCGGCGTCGTAGCCGCGCTCCACCATGCGGCTCACCATCTTCTGCTCGAGCCTTCCGATGGTGCCGCGGCGGCGGAAGGTGGCCATCGCCTTGCGCAGCTCGTTGAGTTCTCCGGCGGTGAATTCGGCGGCGACCATGGCGAGCTTCATCGCCTGTTCCTGGAACAGCGGCACGCCCCTGGTGCGGCCCAGCACCTGGCGCAATTCGTCGGGTGGCCCGAAATCGGGGTGGGGTGCGGGATAGTCCTCGGGCTCCAGCCCGTCGCGCCGCCTGAGGTAAGGGTGCACCATGTCGCCCTGGATGGGGCCAGGCCTGACGATCGCCACTTCGATCACCAGATCGTAGAAGCAGCGGGGCTTGAGCCGCGGCAGCATGTTCATCTGGGCCCGGCTCTCCACCTGGAACACGCCCACCGAATCCGCCCGGCACAGCATGTCGTAGACGGCGTCATCCTGGCGCGGCAGGCTGGCGAGGGAATGCTTGAGGCCGTACCAGGCTTCCATCATCTCGAAGCTCTTCTGGATGCAGGTGAGCATGCCGAGCGCCAGCACATCGACCTTCAGGATGCCCAGCGTGTCGATGTCGTCCTTGTCCCATTCGATGAAGGTGCGCTCCTCCATGGCGGCATTGCCGATGGGCACCGTCTCGTCGAGCCGGCCCTTGGTGAGCACGAATCCCCCCACATGCTGGGAGAGGTGGCGGGGAAAGCCCTGGATCTCGTCGGCGAGTTCGATCACCTTCGCAAGCAGCGGATCGTCGGGGTCGAGCCCCGCCTCCTTCAGGCGGCCATTGTGCATCTCCTCGCGCATCTGGCCCCATACGATGCCGGCGAGCGTGGCCGTCACATCCTCCGAAAGGCCCATCGCCTTTCCCACCTCGCGCATGGCGGAGCGGCCGCGGTAGGTGATGACGGTGGCGGCAAGCCCCGCCCGCTCGCGGCCATAGCGCGAATAGATGTACTGGATCACCTGCTCGCGCCGCTCATGCTCGAAATCGACGTCGATGTCGGGCGGCTCCTTGCGCTCCTCCGAGATGAAGCGCTCGAAGAGGAGATCGATTTCACCGGGATCGACCGCGGTGATGCCGATGACGTAGCACACTGTGGAATTGGCGGCCGAGCCCCTCCCCTGGCAGAGGATCGGCGGATCCTGGCAGCGGGCGAAATTGACGATGTCGTGCACGGTGAGGAAATAGGGCGCGTAGTTGAGCTTCTCGATCAGCGCCAGCTCCCTTGCGATATTCTCCTTCACCTTCGGCGGCACGCCCTGCGGATAGCGGGTCTTCGCGCCTTCCCAGGCGAGGTGCGCGAGATGGGCCTGCGGGGTGGAACCCTGCGGGATCGGCTCCTCGGGGTATTCGTATCTGAGCTCGTCGAGGGAGAAGCGGCAGGCCTTGGCGATGGCCAGCGTGTTGGCGATGGCCTGCGGGTGATCGCGGAACAGCCGCGCCATTTCATCAGGCGTCTTCAGATGGCGCTCGGCATTGGCCTCGAGCAGGTAGCCGGCCTCCGCCACCTCGACGCCTTCGCGGATCGCCGTCACCACGTCCTGCAGCACGCGGCGCGAGGGGTGATGGTAGAGCACGTCATTGGTGGCGAGAAGGCCCGTCCTGTGAGTGTGCGCGAATTCGGCGAGGCGGTTCAGCCGTTCCCGGTCATCGCCGCGGTAATGGTGGCTCACCGCCAGGTAGAGCGGCGCCTTGAGCCTCCGGCGGAGTTCGGGCAGGTGATCCGCACCTTCGGAGGCGAGCGCGAAGACGAGCCCCGCGGCATGGGCGAGAACGTCATCGAGCGTGATGAGGCACTGGCCCTTCTCGGCGCGCCGCTGGCCGAGGCTGAGGAGCCGGCAGAGCCCCCCATAGGCGGCGCGGTCCGTCGGATAGGCGAGAAGCGAGATCTCCGGCTGCTGAAGGTCGAGCCTCGCCCCCACGATGAAGGGAAGCTCCGCATCCTTCGCGGCCGCATGGGCGCGCACCACGCCGGCCAGCGTGTTGCGGTCGGTGACGGCGAGCGCGGCAATCCCGAGGTGCTTCGCCTGCATGGCGAGCTCCTCGGGGTGGGAGGCGCCGCGCAGGAAGGAGAAGTTGCTGGTGCACTGAAGCTCGGCGTAGGCGATGCTGCTCATGCGGACAATCCGTGTACGAACCATCTCGGCTGGTCCTCGCCCGGCTCGCCGTAAAGGCCTTCGCGGTAGAGCCAGTAGCGGCGGCCCTGCTCGTCCTCCACCACGTAATAGTCGCGCGGGCGCTCGCCCCCGGCGAGGCGCCACCATTCGGGCGCCACGCGCTCGGGCCCCTGGGCCTTCGCCACGCGCCTCGTGACGCGCCGCCAGGTGAGGCTCATGGGCGGGCCGTCCGGCACGGCGGCGATCACCTTGGCGGGCTCCGGCGCCTCGAAGACGAGGAGCGGCCGGGCGCCCGCCAGGAAGGGGGCGGGCGCGGGAGGAGGCTTCTGCGCCAGGGGCCTCGGCGTCTCGGCGCGTTCGGGAATATGGCTTTCGGCCTCCTCGAGCGAGAGGAACTGCGCTTCCTGCCGGTTTGCCACGCGGTCGTTCAGCTGTTCCAAGGCCAGCGTGCTCTCGTCGGCGAGGAAGCCGTGCTGCTGGATCTTCGCCTCCGCCGTCTCGCGCGCCTCGAGCGTCATGGCGTCGATGCCGAAGCCAGCGTCCACCGCCTCGAGCTTGGGCTTCAGCACGCGCAGCATGTGGCCGGGGTCATGGGTGGGCACGGAAAAGCCGGCGGGCAGGTTGGCGCGCGAACCGTCGGCCCGGAAGAGCTTGAGGATCAGGCGCAGGGCGCCCTTGCCCTGCCGCTCGAGATCGCGGCAGAGCAGGTTGACGAGGCCCGCCAGCACCGCCTCCAGCCCCTCGGCATGGATGACGGGCTCCATCAGCGCGCGGTGCGCCATGAAGGAGGTGGGCGGGTTCAGGGGGTTCAGCGGCTCCTCGCGCTGGCCCATCATCTCGTCGAGCCGCATCAGCACGTTCTCGCCGATGCTCTCGCCACGGAAGCGGCGGGCAAGTGCGGCGCGCGGGATGGCGAGCAGCGAACCCACCGTCTTGAGGCCGAGGCGGCGGAGCGTCTTCACCGCCGTGCCGTCGATCCGCAGCGCCTCGACGGGGAGGCCCTGGAGATCCTTTGCATCATAGCGGGCGAGCGCCCAGGCGGCGCCGATCGTGGCGGCCTGGCCGATCCGCGCGCTGAAGCCATATTGCGCCAGGCGCGCGCGGATCTCCGCCATCATGCGCGCCTCGCCGCCGAAGAGATGGGGAACGCCCGAGGCATCGAACAGGATGCCATCCGGCGGATCGGGCGCCACCCAGGGGCTGTAGCGCTCCATCCAGCGGCAAAGCCCCAGCAGGCTGTTCATGTCCTCCTCAGGTTCATGCGGCTCCGAGAGGAGATCGGGCAGCTGGGCGCGCGCGTCCGAAAGCCGCATGCCGCGCATGAGCCCGAACTCGCGCGCCGCGGCATTGACCGCCACGAGGCGCAGGCCCGACTTGCTGCGCTCAACCAGCGCGAAGGGCAGGCCCCGGGGCGGCGGCTTCCGTCCCGCCTTGATCCGTCCCCGGATGAAGCGTTCGACGGGAAAATCCGGGAACCAGAGAGAAACGAGACTGCGCATGATGCCATTCCAGAATCCAGGCGCCGGGGCGGCCGCCCCGGACGCGGGTGAGTTCGATGCTCCAGCAGGGCAGGCCGGGCGCCTGCGCGTCATGCGGCGGGCTCACGGAGGGGACGGTGCCCGCCGTCCAGCGCGTGTGGCTGGCGGTGGCGGCGGGCTCCGCCCTGGCGAAGGTGAGGATGGCCGCACACTTGCCTGCCTTTGCCGCCAGCGACAGGCGGCGGGTGACGGTGAGATCGGCATGGGCGGCATCGGCATCGCCGATGACGGCGGCGACCGCACCCGATTTCAGCGCCTCCTCCATGGTCCACAGGAGGCTGGCGGGTTTCCGGAGCGTCGCCGTCACGAAGCGGTGGCGGGGAAGCCCCAGCCGGGCGAGGCCATGGCCATAGAGCCTGCCATGCTCGCGCTCATGGGCGGCGAGCCGGCACCACAGCAGCGGGCGGCGTTCCTCCGGGTCAGCCAGGCGGCGGAGCGCCAGCGCCAGGGCGAAGCCCATGGCGGCAGGCTGGTCGCCATGGGCGCGCGGCGACACGTCGTGAAGACCCGAACGCTGCAGCCCCTGGGCCGGCAGGTGCCGGTCGATCGGGTCGAGGCCGATGAGCCAGGGGGCGCTCTTCGCCCGCTGCCGCTCGAACTGCCCCCGGCCCTGCTCGAGCCTGGTGATGTGCGCCCGCAAACCCGCAAGCAGCGAGGCCAGATCCTCCTCGCCCCGACGGAAAGGGGTCACGCCGGCGCAAGTTTCCCCGCTCCGCGCAACATGTGCCGGTCCCATACGCATGATACTAATGATCCAGAATGTTCCTATTTTGTTCCATAGAGCGGGCGCAGAGTCAAGCGCGCAGAATCTCTGGTTGCCGCGGGCTGCAGGCCCAGAGGCTCAGAGCTTCACGAGGAGCTTGCCGAAATTCCGCCCTTCGAGCAGGCCGATGAAGGCGGGAACGGCGTTCTCCAGGCCTTCCACCACGTCCTCCCGGTATTTCACCCGGCCGGAGGCCACCCAGGCCCCCATGTCGCGCAGGAACTCCTTCTCCCGCGCCTCGAAATCCGAGACGATGAAGCCTTCGATGCGCAGGCGCTTGCGCAGCACGTCGTGCATCAGTTGCGGAACGCCGGGCCCCTCCCCGCCGCCCGGCGGAAGCCCGTTGTACTGCGCGATCAGCCCGCAGACCGGCACCCGCGCGAACTGCCGGAGCAGCGGGAAGGCGAGCGCCCAGACCCGCCCGCCGACATTCTCGAAATAGATGTCGACGCCTTCCGGGCAGGCCTCCTTCAGCCTTGCGGCGAAATCGGGCGCCCGATGGTCGAGCGCCACGTCGAAGCCCAAGTCCTCGCGCACGTGGCGCGTCTTCTCCGGCCCGCCGGCAATCCCCACCACGCGGCAGCCCTTGATCCTGCCGATCTGCCCCACGGCGGAGCCGACCGCGCCGCTCGCCGCGGCGACGAGCAGGGTCTCGCCGGGCCTCGGGGCGCCGATCTCGAGCAGGCCCACATAGGCCGTCATCCCCGGCATGCCGAGAACGCCGAGGGCGGTCGACACCGGCGCCACGGCCGGGTCGAGCTTGCGCAGGCCATCGCCGTGCGAATGGGGGAAACTCTGCCAGCCGGTATAGCCCAGCACGATGTCCCCCACGCTGAACCCCGGATGGCGGGAGAAGATCACCTCGCTCACCGCGTCTCCCCGCATCACCTCGCCGGGGTTGAGCGGGGTCACATAGGAAGGGCCCTCGTCCATCATGCCGCGCATGTAGGGATCGAGCGAAATGAACAGCGTCCTGAGCCGCAGGCCGGTTTCAGGCGCAAGCGGCTCCTCCACCTCCTCGAGCCGGAAATTCCCCGGCACCGGCGCGCCGGCTGGACGCGACGCCATCACGATCCGCCGGTTCCGAATCTCCTGGCCCATGAAACATCCCCTGCCTCGCCTTCACCCGCGACTATATGAGGCACCCCACATGACGGCCAGAGCCGCCATGATCGCACACAAGGACCAAAAATTTCGATGCAGAGACGCCGCTTCATCATCGGCCTGGCGGGACTCACAGCCTCCACCGCCCCGGCCCGCAGCCATTCCTATGCGCAAGGGGGCATTGCCATCGGCCATGCCTGGGCGCTTCCTGCCCAAGGCAGCGAAGGCCAGGCCTTCCTCCCCATGATCAACAACGGCCCGACGGCCGACGAACTCGTCGGGGCGCGATCATCCGTCTGTACACAGATCGAACTTCGGCGGAACAACCGCTACGATGATCCGCCGCTCAGTTCATTCGTTCTGCAGCCCGGCAAACCGCTGGCTTTGAGACCCACTGCGCGGCATCTCCGCCTCATGGGTCTCAAAGGGCCGCTTCTCCCCGACCAGCGCTTCACCATCATCCTGGATTTCCAGCAGGCGGGGGAAGCCGAGATCGAGTTTCACGTCGAGACGGCGCCAGGCGACTGAGGCTAGACGAGTTCCGGCAGAATTGCCTTTTCCTCGGCCTTCTCGGCGATCGGAAGCTTCACCGGCTCGACGGGCACCAGCTCCATGGTGACGCCGACGGGCAGCTGCTGCAGCGACAGCTCGACGCCGTTCGCGAAGCGCACGCCATCGCGGTAGACGCCCGAGTCGAGGCGGATGAACGTCGCCTCCTCACGCTCGGCAAGGCCGTGGCGCGCGGCGAGCTCGGCCGGAATGTCGGCGATGGCGAGCTTGGTGTCGCATGCCAGGCACACCGCGGTTCCGGGCTGCCCAGGAGCGGCCAGTCCCATCGACCCGCTCGGGAACCGGGTCATCACGTAGCGCTCACCCTCACGGGCGGGACGCGAGCTATACATTTCCAATGAGTAGTCACACATAGCTTCCTCCTGAAGCAGCCGCTTCAATGCCAACCAGCCCAGTGTTGCCACCCGTTCTAATGCAACTCGCGCGCCTTCCGTTCCCTCGGTTTTGAATGTGACCTCATCGAAGGCCGCGGAGCCCTCCTCCCGCTGTTCCTCATCATCTGCCTGTCCGGACCGGCCCCACAAAAAAATGCCCGTGCCGAGCACGGGCATGATGAAGGCGTGACCTCCCCAAGGGGACGAGCGGGCGGGCTCCAGGGCGGTCTAAAGATCTCCCGTCACGCACTTCCTGGCCAGGGCCTTGTACTGCTTTTCGGTGAACTGGATCGGGTTGGCGCCCGCGGTCGGATCCTTCACCGCCATCGCCGCCACCTCGTCGAGCCGCTTGGTGTCGATGCCGATGTCCTTCAGCGCATGCGGGATGCCGATCTCCTTCCGCAGCGCCAGGATCCACTTGAGAAAGCCGTTGAAGCCCCCCTTGATGCCGAGATAGGCGGCGGCGCGCTCGATGTCCTTTTCGATCTTGCGGCGGTTGGCCTTCACCACATAGGGCATGATGATGCCGTTCAACAGGCCGTGATGCGCATCGTAGAGGCCGCCGAACGGGTGCGAGATGGCGTGGACGGCGCCGAGGCCCCGCTGGAACGCGGTGGCGCCCATGGCGGAGGCGACGAGCATGTTGCCGCGGGCGTCAAGGTCCTTGCCCTTCTTCACCGCCCTGGCGAGGTTCTCCTTCACGAGGCGCATGCCCTCGAGCGCCACGCCCGCCGACCAGGGATGATAGAAGGGCGCGCAATAGGCCTCGAGATTGTGCGCGAGCGCGTCCATGCCGGTGGCGGCGGTGAGCTTGGGCGGCAGGCCGACCGTGAGTTCGGGATCGAGTATCGCCACCTTCGGCATGATCGCGGGGTGGAAGATGATCTTCTTTTCATGCGTGATCGGATGCGTGACGACTCCGGCGCGGCCCACTTCGGAGCCCGTGCCCGCCGTGGTGGGCACGGCGATGATGGGCGCGATCACCGAGGCGTCCGCGCGCGTCCACCAGTCGCCGATGTCCTCGAGCTCGAAGACCGAGATGTTCTGGGAATGCATCAGCGCAACGAGCTTTCCCGTGTCGAGGCCGGAGCCGCCGCCGAGCGCCACGACGCCGTCATGCCTGCCGTCCTTGAAGACCTGGCAGCCGGCGAGCACGTTCTCCTCAACCGGGTTCGGGCGCACATCGGCAAAGAGGCCGGCCTTCAGCCCCGCCTTCTTGAGGTCCGCCATGATGTCCGCAACCATCGGCATGGCGGCGAGACCCTTGTCGGTAACGACCAGCGGGCGGCTGATGCCGTTCGCCCGGCAATGCTCGGCGAGCTCCCGGATGCGGCCGGCGCCGAACTTGATGGCAGTGGGGTAGTTGATGTTGCGGTTCGGAATGGCCATGGCGTTTTCTCCTGCTGCCGTCTGAAACTCTTAGCCCCTTATGCGGCGTCATCCCGGCGAAGGCCGGGATCCAGCTGTGGGCGCCTGAAGCTGGTCCCCGGCCTTCGCCGGGGTGACGCCCTCGAAGAACGTCAATATCTCTCGAAACCGCGCTTCAGCTCGAGGTCCGTGACGCGGCGGTCGAATTCGAACTGCTCCCAGTTCGCGGTGTGGACGTAGTGGTCCACCACCTCGTCACCCATCACGGAGCGCAGGAAGGCGGACTCGTCCAGCAGCTTCGTGGCGTCGCGCAGCGTCTTGGGGATCTCGCGCAGCTTGCGCGAGGTGTCGTAGATGTCGCCCGAGACGACAGGCTCGAGCTCCATCTTCTTCTCGATGCCATGAAGGCCCGCCGCGATCAGCGCGGCGAAGGCGACGTAGGGGTTGAGGTCCGCGCCGCCGACGCGGCATTCGACGCGCACCGCCTTGGAGTCGGCCCCGCAGATGCGGAAGCCCGCCGTGCGGTTGTCGAAGCTCCACACGGCGCGGGTGGGGGCGAAGGTGCCGGCCATGAAGCGCTTGTAGGAATTGATGTAGGGCGCCAGGAAATAGGTGATCTCGCCCGCATGGGCGAGCTGGCCCGCGAGATAATGCTTCATCATCGCCGACATGCCGTGCTCCGCACCCTTCTCGAAGAACAGCGGCGCGCCATCCTTCGTCCACAGGGACTGGTGGATGTGGGAGGAGTTGCCCGCCATGCCATAGTCCCACTTCGCCATGAAGGAGACGGCCTTGCCGAGGGCATAGGCGATCTCCTTGGCGCCGTTCTTGATGATGGCGTGGCGGTCGGCCATCTCCAGGGCCTCGGCGTACTTGACGTTGATCTCCTCCTGGCCGGGGCCCCACTCGCCCTTGGAGTTCTCCACCGGGATGCCCGCGCCGGCGAGCCCGTTGCGCAGGGCGCGCATGTAGACCTCCTCCTTCGAGGTCTGCAGCACGGAATAGTCCTCGATGTAGTAGGCGGCGGTCTTGAGGTTGCGGTAGCCCTTCTGGTTCGCCACCTCGTAGCTGTCGTCGAACAGGAAGAACTCGAGCTCCGAGGCCATGTAGGCCTTCATTCCCATGTCGTCGAGCCGCTTCAGCTGCTTCCTCAGCATGGCGCGCGGGGAATGCGGCACGTCCTCGTGGGTGTGATGGTCCAGCACGTCGCAGAGGACGAGCGCCGTTCCGGGGAGCCAGGGCGTCCTGCGCAGGGTGGCGAGATCGGGCTTCAGCACGAAATCGCCATAGCCCTTCTCCCAGCTCGTCGCCTTGTAGCCCGGCACCGGCTCCATCTCGATGTCGACGCCGAGGAGGTAGTTGCAGGCGTGCGTCTCCTCGTGGCCGCCATCGACGAAATATCCTGCGTGGAACCGCTTGCCGACGAGCCGGCCCTGCAGGTCCACCATGGCCGCCACCACCGTGTCGATCTTTCCCGCGGCCACTTCGGCCTTCAGCTGCTCGAGGCTCAGCATGCCCTCATTCATGTCGTTTCCCCTGTCCCTTATGTGGTTGCGGCCTGGATGAGCGGCACGGAGAGCCGCTGGGCCCATTCGTCCTGCCCGCGCTCTGCAGCGACGAGATCGTTCCTGATCTCGATCATGGCGTGCCTGAGGCCGCGCGCGAAGCCATGCATGTTGAGCGTATGGAGCACGCCGTCCTTCGGGCCGTAGGGCTCGTTGAGGCGCGCATCGATGTTGGGAAAGCTCTTGATGAGCCTCGAAGAGAGCGATGTGTCCCGGTCGTGCAGGATGCCGAGCTCGACGCTGCGTGCCTTGCCCTTGTAGACGGGGGTGAAGGAGTGGATCGACACGACGATGGCCCGCATGCCGGAAGCCGCCCGCCTGTCCAGCAAGGCCGAGACGCCGTCATGGAAGGGCCGGTAGATTTCGCGGATGCGTGAGTGCCTGTCCTCCGGCGAAAGCCTGCGGTTGCCGGGAATGGCGGTGGTCTCGCTCACCTCGGGTATGGCGTCCGGCGACTCGGGCGGGCGGTTGCAGTCGTAGGCCAGCCGCGAATAGCGCTGCAGCAGGAGCGGCGCATCCATGAGGCGCGAGAGGAGGCGCGCCACCTTCTCCGCGCCGATGTCCCAGGCGATGTGGCGGGAGAGTTCGGCCTCGGCCAGGCCCAGATTGCCGAGACGCCTCGGGAGCAGGCGGGAGGCGTGCTCGCAGATCAGCACATAGGGTGAACGTCCGCCCTCGTTCACGGCGATGAACGGGTTTTCCTCGTCGTCTTGGAGCAGGGCTCCCATTCAGAAAATCTCCGGGGCCGAAATGGCGGGGTTGAAGCGATGATTTCAGATTGTACCAGAGCTGTCAAATTCGTTACACTGGCACGCGAGACAGGAGAACCCGCCATGCCGCCGCAGCGCGCGACGACCGTTGCCGAGAGATTGCGCCTGATGTCGGGGGAGCTCACCGCCGCCGAGCGGAAGCTGATGGCCGCCCTCTTCGCCAACTACCCGATGGCCGGGCTCGGCAGCATCTCCGACTTCGCCCGCGAGGCGGAGGTTTCGACCCCCTCGGTGCTGCGGCTCGCCAAGAAGCTGGGCTTCACCGGCTTTCCCGCCTTCCAGGACGATCTCCGGGCGGAACTCTCCGCACAGCTGCAGAACCCCATCGCCAAGCATGACCGCTGGTCGGCGGAAGCGCCCGACACCCACATCCTCAACCGCTTCGCCACGGCTGCGATGGAGAACCTCTCCGGCTCCCTCAAGCTGATGGACCACCGCGCCTTCGACGCCGTCGTGGCGCTGCTGGCGGACAGGAAGCGGAAGATCCACATCGCCGGCGGGCGCATCACCGGGGCGATCGCCGGCTACCTCGCCATCCACCTGCAGATGGCGCGGCCGGGGGTGAGCCTCGTTCCCGCCACCCAGTCCTTCTGGCCGCAATACCTGCTCGACATCGGCAAGCAGGACGTGATCGTGTTCTTCGATATCCGCCGCTATGACGCGCGCATGCTCGAATTTGCCGCTTCCGCCAGAGAGCGGGGGGCCAAGGTCGTGCTCATTACCGACCAGTGGATTTCCCCGATCGCGAGACTTGCCGTGCACTCACTTCCCCTCCGCATCGAAGCCCCCTCGAGCTGGGACTCGAACATCGTGCCGCTGTTCGTGGCCGAGGCTCTCGTAGCGGCAACCGTCAACGCCTCCTGGCGCGAGACGGAGGCCCGCATCGCCGAACTCGAATCTCTGTCGGATTCAGGACGGCGCGGCAAATGAACACCGAGAGCTTCGACTTCGTCATCGTCGGCGCGGGCTCGGCCGGATGCGCCATGGCCTACCGCCTTTCCGAAGACGGGAAGAACAGCGTCTGCGTGCTGGAATACGGCGGAAGCGACCGCGGCCCCTTCATCCAGATGCCCTCCGCCCTCTCCTACCCCATGAACATGAGCCTCTATAACTGGGGCTTCGAATCGGAGCCGGAGCCGGGGCTCGGCGGCAGGCGGCTTGCCACGCCGCGCGGCAAGGTGGTGGGCGGCTCCTCCTCGATCAACGGCATGGTCTATGTGCGCGGCCATGCCAGGGACTTCGACACCTGGGAGGAGATGGGGGCAAAGGGCTGGGGCTTCCGCCACGTGCTGCCCTATTTCAAGCGCCTCGAGACCAGCCATGGCGGCGAGGAAGGCTGGCGCGGCACGTCGGGGCCCATGCACGTGCGGCGGGGGCCGCGCTCGAACCCGCTCTACCGGGCCTTCGTCGAGGCCGGCCGGGAGGCGGGATATCCCATCACCGAGGATTACAACGGCCGCCAGCAGGAGGGCTTCGGCCCCATGGAAATGACGGTGCACAAGGGCGTGCGCTGGTCGGCGGCCAATGCCTATCTGAAGCCCGCCCTCAAGCGCGGCAACGTGACGCTCGTGACGCGCGCCCTCGCCCACCGGGTGCTGCTCGAGGGGCGGCGCGCGGTTGGCGTCGAGTACGAGCGCGGAGGCGAACGCCACCAGGTGAAGGCCAGGCGCGAGGTGATCGTCGCCGCCTCCACCATCAATTCGCCGAAGCTGCTGCAGGCCTCCGGCATCGGCTCGCCTGAGGTGCTGAAGGCGGCGGGGATCGAGGTCGTTCACGCGCTTCCCGGCGTGGGCGAGAACCTGCAGGACCACCTCGAGATCTATTTCCAGGTGCGCTCCAAGGAACCGGTGACGCTCTATTCCAAGCTCAACTGGTTCTCCAAGGGGCTGATCGGCGCGGAGTGGCTGTTCTTCAAGACGGGGCTCGGCACCACCAACCACTTCGAGTCCTGCGGCTTCATCCGTTCTGCCGCGGGCATCGAGTACCCGGACATCCAGTATCATTTCCTGCCTGCCGCGATGCGCTACGACGGGCGGACCGCATTCCCCGGCCACGGCTTCCAGGTGCATGTGGGGCCGATGCGCGCCAAGTCACGCGGTTTCGTCCGTGTCAGGAACAATGACCCGCGCGAGGCGCCGCGGATTCTCTTCAACTATCTTACTCACCCGGAAGACCTGCCGGAATGGCGCCGGGCCGTGCGCCTCACCCGCGAACTCTTCCAGCAGCCCGCCATGCAGCGCTACGCGGCGGAGGAAATCCAACCGGGGGCAAAGGTCCAGAGCGACGACGAGATCGACGCCTTCATCCGCGAGCACTGCGAGAGCGCCTACCACCCCTGCGGCACCTGCAAGATGGGATCGGCCGGAGACCCGATGGCGGTCGTCGACCACGAATGCCGCGTGATCGGCATCGAGGCCCTGCGGGTGGCGGATTCCTCCATCATGCCGCAGGTGACCAACGGCAATCTCAACGCGCCCACCCTGATGATCGGCGAGAAGGCGAGCGACCACATCCTGGGCCGCGATCCCCTGCCGCCCTCCAACCAGGAACCCTGGATCAACCCGGCCTGGAAGGTGAGCCAGAGGTAGGACGCTCTCCCTCTCCCGTTCTCCCAAGGGAGGTACGGGAATTTAATCCTTGACTTTTATTCCTATCCGTTCTAGATGCCGGTCAGCCGTGCCTGCTGCTGATTGACATCGTGAAACGACTTACGGACTGCTTCTCAGGTCCGTCATTCCGGCGAAAACCGGAACCCGGCTTCGGGCGCCCGGAGTTGGACCCCGGCGGCCGCCGGGATGACGGATTGAGGGCTGTCTCCGCCCCTACTTCCCCGCCTCTTCGAGATAGATCTCGCGCAGCTTGCGAACCACCGGGCCCGGCTGGCCGCCGCCGATCCGGTGGCCGTCCACTTCCACGATGGGCATGACGAATTGCGAGGCGGAGGTGAGGAAGGCCTCGTCGGCGCCATAGGCCTCCTCCGGCGTGAAGGCGCGTTCCTCGATCTCGATGCCGTATTCGCTGGCGAGGCGCAGCAGGGCGCGACGGGTGCAGCCGGCGAGGATCTCGTTCGAAAGGCCGCGGGTGACCACCTTGCCGCCCTTCACGATATAGGCGTTGGAGGAGGTCCCCTCGGTGACGCGGCCGTTCTCCACCATCCAGGCCTCCTGGCAGCCCTTCTCGTAGGCCTCCTGCTTTCCCAGGGATGGCGCGAGGAGCATCACGGTCTTGATGTCGCGCCTGGCCCAACGGAGATCGGGCGTGGTGATCACCTTGATGCCCGTCACCGCGTTCGGGTTGTTCACGAGGTTCATCGTCTGGGTGAAGGCGACGAGCGTGGGCTTCACGGCTTCCTTCGGGAAGTTGAAGCTGCGGTCGGCGGCGCCACGCGTCACCTGCATGTAGATGATGCCTTCCTCGAGCCGGTTGCGGCGGATCAACTCGAGGTGCATAGCGTCGAGTTCGGCCCTGGTGCAGGGCCAGCCCATGCGCAGTTCCTGCAAGGAGCGCGCGAGCCGCTGCATGTGGGAGTCATGATCGACCAGCCTGCCCTTCACCACCGCCGTCACCTCGTAGACCCCGTCGGCGAACAGGAAGCCGCGATCGAAGATGGAGATTTTTCCTTCCGACTCAGGGAGATACTCGCCGTTCACGTAGACGGTGCGGACCATGCGACCAGGCTCCTTCATGCTGCAGCGCTTCTAAACACGATTCCAACCGGCGAATCCATGGGGGTTGTGGCGACCCCCGCGGGCGGCTAGGAGATGGCCAACGTCAACGGCCAAGAAGGACATCATGCCGCCTCCCATTCCGGAAGCCTCGATAAAGGCCATGCTGGCCCGCGAAGAAGCCCTCTTCACCCAGCGCAACCCCGCTTCGAAGCAGCTCTCCGAGGAGGCCGGCCGCAATTGGCTGAAGGGCGTTCCAATGCACTGGATGGTGGATTGGGGAACGCCGTTTCCGCTGTTCGTGGCCAAGGCGCAGGGCGTGGACGTGACGGATGCCGACGGCAACCGCTACATCGACTTCTGCCTCGGCGACACCGGCGCGATGTTCGGCCATTCGCCTCCCGCCGTGGTGGAGGCCCTGCGCCGGGAGGGTGCGAACGGCTTCACCACCATGATGCCCTCGCCCGACGCGGCGACCGTCGGAAAGCTGCTCGAGGACAGGTTCGGACTTCCCTGCTGGCAGGTTACGGCGACGGCTTCGGATGCCAACCGCGCGGTGATCAAGTGGTGCCGCGCCATTTCGGGCCGCAGCAAGATCCTCGTGTTCAACCACTGCTACCATGGCGCGGTGGACGACACCTACGTGACGATCGACGGCGGCGCGCCACATGCGGACCCCGCGCTCATCGGCGAGGTGCGCGACCTCACGCAGTTCACCAGGGTCGTCGAGTTCAACGACGTCCCGGCGCTCGAGAAGGCGCTTGCCGGGGGCGACGTCGCCTGCGTTCTCGCCGAGCCGGTGATGACCAATGTCGGCATGGTTCTCCCCGAGGAGGGCTATCACGCGGCACTGCGCGAGATCACGCGGAGGACGGGCACGCTGCTCGTCATGGACGAGACTCACTGCATGTCTTCCGGGCCCGGCGGCTACACGCGGGCACACCGCCTCGAGCCTGACGCCATGGTTCTCGGCAAGCCCATCGCCGGCGGCATTCCCGCGGCCGTCTACGGCTTCACGCAGGACGTGAGCGACCGCATCCGCACCTTTCTCGAGACGCGGACGCCAGGCCATTCGGGAATCGGCACGACGCTGTCGGGCTCCAAGATCCAGCTGGCGCTGATGCGCGCCGTGCTCGAGAGCTACTTCACCGAGGAGGCGTTCGGCCCCCTCGAGGCGCTGGCAAGGCGCCTCGAAAAGGGCATTGCCGACGTCATCATCAAACATGGCGTGGGCTGGCACGTCGTCCGGGTGGGCGCGCGCGTGGAATTCATGTGCACGCCGGCGCGCCCGAAGAACGGCGGCGAGGCCGCGAAGATGATCCACCAGCCGATCGACGTGGCGGTGCATCACTATCTCCTGAACCGCGGGGTGATCGTCACCCCATTCCACAACATGATGCTCATCTGCCCGGCGACGACCGAGGCGCATGTGGAGCAGCTCGTCGAAGGACTCGACCGCTGCCTTTCCGAACTGATGAGCTGAACCGGAGCAACCGAACATGACCCTCGTATTCCCCCGCCGCGAAGCCGAAGCGCAGGCGTTCCTCGACCAGAACCCCGACATCGAAAGCGTGCATGTGGTGTGGACCGACCTGTGCGGCGTGGCGCGCGGCAAGGTGCTGCGCCGCGACGAGGTGGTGCCCGCCTGGAAGGATGGCCGCTTCATGCCGATCTCGGCACTCGTGCTCGACGTGACCGGGCAGGACGTGCCGGAGACGGGCCTCGTCTTCGACGAAGGCGACCGCGACATGCTGATGTGGCCGGTGCCGGGGAGCATGGTGCGCGTGCCGTGGGCCGGGGCGCCCACCGCGCAGTACATCGCCGCCATCCACGATCTCGACGGCACGCCGCACTACGCCGACCCGCGCAACGCGCTGGAGAAGATCGTGCGGCGCTTCCAGTCCGAGCTGAAGATGACGCCGGTCGGCGCCGTCGAGCTCGAGTTCTTCCTCATGGACCGGGCCTCCGCGCTCGCCGGAAAGCCGATCGCGCCGCGCGCCCAGATCAACGAGGCACGCCCGCAACACTACCAGGCCTATTATCTTCAGGATACGGAGGATTTCGCGCCCTTCTTCAAGGACCTTTACGCCATGTGCGAGGTCCAGGGCCTTCCCGCCAAGACGCTGATCTCGGAATACGCGCCGGGCCAGATGGAGATCGTGCTCCGCCACCGCGCCGACGTGCTGAAGGCCTGCGACGAGGGCATCATGCTGAAGCGCCTCATCAAGAACGCGGCGGAAAAGCACGGGCTTGCCGCCACCTTCATGGCCAAGCCCTATTCCGGCTGGACCGGATCCGGCATGCACATCCACGTCTCGCTTGCGGACGAGGACGGCAACAACCTCTTCGCGGCGGAAGACCCCACCCAGAACGAGCTCCTCATGCATGCGATCGGCGGGCTCAAGGCGGCCATGGCGGAATCGATGCTGATCTTCGCGCCCAACGCCAATTCCTACCGGCGCTTCCGGCGCAATTCCTATGCGCCGGTCTCGGCATCCTGGGGGATCAACAACCGCACCGTTTCGCTGCGCATTCCCGCGGGGCCTGCCAAGGCCTGCCACATCGAGCACCGGCCTTCGGGGGCGGACGCCAACCCCTACCTGGTGATGGCGGCGATCCTCGCCGGGATTCATTACGGCATCACCGAGAAGTCCGAGCCCGGCAATCCGGTGAACGGCAACAACTACGAGCGCCACGCCAAGTACA
>NZ_JBKBKI010000018.1:0-77789 GCF_046294715.1 Aestuariivirga sp.
GGTGGGCCTCACCGCCCCGCTCTACAGCAAGAATGCGCTCTCCTCCTCGGGCGAGCTCAATCTGCTCATGTGGTCGGACGAGTTCCCGGACCCCGTGATCCCGAACTTCGAGAAGGCCACCGGCATCAAGGTGAACCAGACGCCCTTCTCCCAGAACGAGGAGCAGATCAACAAGCTGCAGGCCACCGGCGGCGAAGGCTTCGACCTCTGCCAGCCCACCCAGAACCGCGCGCCGCAGTACAAGGACCTCGCCGTTCTCGCCCCCTTCGACATGAACCGGGTGAAGAACCATTCCAACATCATCCCCTCCATGGCCAAGGCCGCCGCCGAGCTCTGGACCTGGGAGGACGGTCTCTATTACATGCCGCATGTCTGGGGCTCGGAAGCCATCTCCTGGCGCACCGACCTGTGGAAGGGCGATCCGAAGGAACTCAGCTACGGCTCGCTCTGGGCCGATGACGTCAAGGGCCACACCCAGGGCCGCGGCCACTCCTTCCTCCTCGGCATCGGCCTGTGGTGGGATGCCTCCGGCAAGATGCCGTCCAACCGCATGCTCGACGGCTACAAGGACGAGGAGAGCTTCAAGAAGCTGTGGGACCCGATCCTCGCCTTCGCCATCGAGCACAAGGCCTGGGTGAAGCAGTTCTGGGATTCCGCCGACAACACCAAGTCCGGCCTCATGGAGAACGACGTGTGGATCGGCCAGACCTGGGACGGCCCGCCGCTTTCCCTCAAGAAGGAAGGCAAGCCCGTGAACTACCAGGCGCCGAAGGAAGGCGCCATCGCCTGGGTCGACGGCCTGTCGCTCCTCAAGCCGGCGAAGAACATCGACCAGGTCTACGCCTTCCTCGAATATCTGCAGACGCCGGAGGCGTCCGCCGCCGCCGCCGAGGGCTCGGGCTACAACCCGACCGTCACCGGCGCCGACAACCTGCTCTCCGACGTCGCCAAGAAGAACTTCCAGGAGTCCTTCCCGGGCGATGCGCTGCAGAACCTCTGGCCGTGGCCGGCCGAACCCACCTGGTATGCGGAAATCCGCAGCCAGTACGTGGACAAGTTCAAGGCCGCCTGAGCCCTTCGGGATCATCACGCATGAGTGCCAGCCCCGCATCGCGGGGCTGGTCCTTTTTCGGGCGGCGGCTGGTTCCACTTGAATTCCGTGGAGCTTCGTTGGAAAGTCGCCGGGAAGCGCCGCAGCAAGACGGCCGCGTCAGGTTTCAGAGGGTGGGGAGTTTATGAGCGCCGGTGTAGAGCTCGATCACGTGACGGTGCGTTTCGGCCATTTCACGGCCGTGGATGACGCGACGCTGGCCATCAGGAGCGGCGAATTCTTTTCCTTCCTCGGGCCATCGGGCTGCGGCAAGACGACGATCCTGCGCACCGTCTCGGGCTTCCTCGAGCCTTCCGAGGGCCGCGTGCGGATCGGCGGCCAGGATGTCGCGGGGATCGGGCCCAACAAGCGCCCCACCGCGCTGATCTTCCAGAACCTCGCGCTGTTCCCGCTGATGACGGTGGCCGAGAACATCACCTATGGCCTGCGCGTGCGCGGCGTTCCCAAGGCGGAGCGCATGAAGCGGGCGGACGAGCTCCTGAGCCTCATCGCTCTCCCGGGCCAGGGCGGCAAGCTGGTGAGCGAATTGTCCGGCGGCCAGAAGCAGCGCGTGGCCATCGCCCGCGCGCTCGCCGTGCAGCCCAAGGTGCTTCTCCTCGACGAGCCGCTCTCCGCCCTCGACTTGAAGCTCCGCCAGCACATGAGGAACGAGCTTCGCGCCATCCAGCAGCAGGTGGGCATCACCTTCATCTACATCACCCACGACCAGGGCGAGGCGCTCACCATGTCGGACCGCATCGCCGTGATGTCGGACGGCGTGATTCAGCAGGTGGCGGACGGCAAGTCCGTCTACGATGACCCCGACACGCCCTTCGTCGCCTCCTTCGTGGGCGAGAACAATCCCTTCGCCGGCAAGGTGACGCGCGCCGAGGGCGGCTTCGCCGTGATCGAGACGGCGCACGGGCCGCTGCGCGGCCGCAACCCCAAGAGCCTGAAGCCCGGCGACCGGGCGATCCTCTTCGTCAGGCCCGAATCCTTCCGCCTCGGCGCAGGCGAAGCGGATGCCACGCTCTCCGCCGAGACGCTGTCGAGCGCCTTCGAAGGCAACGCCACGCACGTGTTCCTGAAAGGCGCCACTCCGAAGGACATCACGGTGACGGTGGGCCGCCAGGCCGGCGTCGCCATCCCCGCCCACGGCGAGACGACGACCATCCACTACGAGCCGGCAATGGGCGTGGTGCTGCCGGAAGGGAAGATGGCCCGTGAGTAGCCGCTTCGTCGTCTTCCTCATCCCGCTCGTGGTCATCGCCATCTTCTGGGCGATGTCGCGGGCCGAGAACAAGCTCGCGCACGACCCGACTCACAAGGGCTTCTTCGAGCGGAACGGCGCGGTGCTGGGTGTCACCTTCATCCTGCTCGTCGCCTTCTGGACGCTGTTCCTCGTGGTGCTGCCCTATCTCTACATGGTGGTCGAGAGCTTCCACCCGAAGCTTCCCCCCGCCCAGCGCGGCGGCCCGGACGACGTGCTCACCATCGCGCAGTACAAGTCGTTCTTCATCAACCCGGTGGACGACAAGCTCAACACCACCCACATCTACGCCTTCGTCTTCACCATCATCGCCTCGGTGGCGGTCACCGCCGTCAACTTCGCCATCTGCTATCCGCTTGCCTATTACATGGCGCAGGCGGGAACGGCCCAGAAGGTGCGGCTCATCATGCTGGGCTTGATCGTTCCCTACTGGGTGAACGAGATCCTGCGCGCCTTCTCGCTCCGGCTGCTCCTGGCCTCGCGCGGCCTCATCAACCAGGCGCTGATGGGGCTCGGCATCACCTCGGAGCCGATCGACTTCCTCGGCAACAACGTGGGCCTCTACGTCGGCCTTTCCTACGCCTACCTGCTGGTGATGATCTTCCCGCTCTACAACGCCATCGAGAGCCTCGACAAGAACCAGATCGAGGCCGCCCGCGACCTTGGCGCCCCCTGGTGGAAGATCCACCGCGACGTGGTGATCCCCTATGCCAAGCCCGGCATCGCCTCGGGATGCACCATGGTTTTCATGCTGGCGGCGGGCTCTCTCGCCGCACCCCAGTTCCTCGGCGGCCCGTCGACGCTGTGGTTCACATCCATCGTCTACGACTTCTTCTTCCAGTCCTTCAACTGGCCGAGGGGTGCGGCATACGCCTTCATCCTGCTCGCCGCCTGCATCGCCTTCGTCATGCTGATGCTGCGGCTGTTCAAGGTGTCGCTCGGGGAGACGATCAAGTGAGTTCGAAATTCGTCATGAAGGCGATGATCGGCTTCTACGTCGCCCTGTTCTTCCTCTATCTCTTCGGGCCGCTCGCGGTAATGAGCGTCACCGCCTTCAACACGCCGAACTACCCGACCGCCATCCCCTTCGAGGGCTTCACGCTGGATTGGTTCGTGAAGCTGTGGAACCACCGCGCCATGATGGAAGGCCTGTGGAACTCGGTGATCATCGGGCTCGGCGTCGTCGCCGTCTCGGTTCCCGTTGGGCTTGCCGCCGCCATCATCATGAACCAGATCTACCACCGCGCGCGCGGCATGTTCTATCTCGTCACCGTCTCGCCGGTGCTGACGCCGGGCGTCATCATCGGCATCTCCACGGTGATCTTCTGGAAGGACATGATGGGGCTGACGGACTTCACCCGGGCCACCTTCTACAAGGGCGTCGTGCTGGCGATCCTTGGCCAGTCGAGCTTCGTCGCCGCCTATGCGCTCCTGATCATCATGGCGCGTCTCCAGCGCTTCGACCGCGCCCAGGAGGAAGCCGCCCTCGACCTCGGCGCCTCGCACCCGCAGGTGTTCTGGCACATCCTGCTGCCCTTCCTGAAACCGGCGCTCATCTCCGCCGCCGTCATCGCCTTCCTGTCGAGCTTCGAGAACTACAACACCACGACCTTCGCCATCCTCGCCGACAAGACGCTGGTGACGGTGCTCGCGGGCGAGGTGCGCCAGGGCACCACCCCTGCCCTCTCGGCTCTGGCCGTCATCATCATCGGCCTCTCGCTTCTGGGCGCCATCGTCTACGAGGTGATGAAGCGCCGCGAGGAGGGTGCGGCCGAGCGCGCCAAGGAACGCGCCAAGCTGGCGGAGAGGAGCGACCTCGGCGAAGCCGCACCGGCTGGGCTGAAGTAGGGCGATCGTCGTAGCCTCCCAATGCAGAATGCCCGGGCCAGCACCCGGGCATATTTTCAGTTCTTGCTTCATGAGGTTTCAAGAAGCGTCATACCGGCGAAGGCCCTGCTCCCGCCTGCCCGCCCGCGTCTCGTCACACTGGTGGAGAATGCCCCTTCCTACCCCGTCGAGCGCGCGCTGTCAAGGCCTTTATTCCTAGGCGCTACAGCTCCAGCACCGCCTTCACCGTCCCGGCCTCGGGCCTGATCCATTCCGGCATCTTCTTTCCCACCTCCCACAGGCTGGCGCTGTGGGTGCGGATGGCGCGGGTCGGCACCTTCGCCTCGCGCATCGCCGTCATCACCGTGGCGAAATCGACGAGGGTTGCGTTGCGGCTCGAAAGCAGCGTGGTCTCCCGCTTGTGGAATTCGGGGTCGCTGAAGGAGATGTTCCCCTGCACGATCGAGACCAGCACATAGGTTCCGCCATGGGCGACGAGCGAGAAGCCGCGCTCCATCGCCTTCGGGCTTCCCGTGCAGTCGAAGACGTGGCCGTAGAACTCGCCGCCCGTCTCCTCCCGCATCCGCTCCGCGTCGCCCTCGCCCAGCGTGATGGCGTGCGGCACGCCCAGCACCTTCGCCGCGAAGGCGAGGCGGTCCTCGCGGCCGTCGATCACGCTCACCTCCGCGCCATTGAGCTGCGCGAAGAGCGCCACGCCCACGCCGATGGGGCCGGCACCCACGACCAGCGCGCGCTCGCCCCGGCTCACCCTGGCGCGCGAGACGGCATGAGCGCCGATCGCCAGGAATTCCACCATCGCCGCCTCGTCCAGCGTGATGCCCTCGGCCTTGAAGAGATGGGTTTCGGGCAGCGCGAGGTATTCGCACATGCCGCCGTCGATGTGCACGCCCAGCACCTTCAGGCTGGTGCAGCAATTGGTCTTCCCCGCCCGGCAGGCGATGCAGTGCCCGCAGTGGAGATAGGGCACGATGTAGACGGGATCGCCCGGCTTCAGCTGCGAGCCCCTCTCCGCCTCGACGATCTCGCCCGAGAGCTCGTGGCCCATGATGCGGGGATAAACGAAATAGGGCTGGTTTCCCTGGTAGATGTGCATGTCGGTGCCGCACACGCCGATGCGGCGGATCCGCATCAGCGCCTCGCCGGGCTTCCTCTCCGGCAGCGGCCGCTCGACGATCTCGAGCTCGCGCGGGTTCCGGCACAGGATGGCGCGCATCGTTTCAGGCATCGGTGAAGTAATCCTCGTGAAGCGGCCTGAGCCGCGCGATGGCATTGAACACGGAGCGGAGATGCAGCTTCATGGCCCTCACCGCCGCCTTCTGGTCGCGCGCGTCGAGCGCGGCCACGATCGATTCGTGCTCCGCGATGATGTCGTCGCGATGGCCGGGCACCCGGTTGGCGAGATGGCCCACCCTGTCCCACAGCATCTTGACGCCCTGCACCGTCTTCCACACGCCCTCGAGGCCGGCGGCGCGCGCGATGAGCTGGTGGAAGCGCTCGTTGTCGAGGTAGAAGCTCCAGGTGTCCCCCGCCGCGGCATGGCGCTTCTGGTCGGCGAGATTGGCATGGGCTTCGGCCGCATGCGATTGCGTCCAGTTCTGCGCGGCCACCTCGACCAGCGCCATCTCGAGCGCGGTGCGCGCGAACTGGCTCTCCTGCACCTGCTTCATGCGGATCGGCGCCACGAAGCTGCCGCGCTGCGGGAAGATGTCGATGAGCCCGTCCTCGGCGAGCCGCGTCAGCGCGATCCGCACCGGCGAGCGCGAGACCCCGAACATGCCGCAGATGCGGTTCTCGCTTAGGCCCTCGTTGGGGGCGAGCCGGCAGGTGATGATCTCCTCCCGCAGGTGCCCGTAGATCTGCTCCGCCGCGGGCAGGCGCCGGTCCAGCACCCGGGGCGGCGCGCCGCCCCGGGCAAGGCTCTGGGAAAGGGGAAGCGCCATGCGGAAACCGGCTTGTGAGGGTGTTTCTTGTATACTAGCATGCACCCGAGCGGCCCAAAGATCAACCTTATTCTGCCGCCGCCAATGGGAGAAAACGTCATGAAATCAGTCGTTAAGCTGGTGGCTGCGCTGGGCCTCTGCGCCGCCGCCTCGATTCCCGCCCTTGCCGACCCGGGCACCAAGGTGGCCCTCGTCCCGGGCGGCCCCCACCCCTATTTCGCCGCCTGGGAGCAGGCCGGAGCGGACGCCATGAAGGATTTCGGCCTCGGCGCGGGCGACTACCGCGTGCCGCAGAAATGGGAGCTCGCCCAGCAGAGCCAGCTTCTCGAAAGCCTGCTCACCCAGGGCTACAACGCCTTCCTGATCTTCCCGGGCGATGCCGTGGGCACCAATGCCGTGGTGCAGGAGATCACCGAGAACGGCGGCCAGGCGATCGCCACGGCGGGCTGCCTGAAGGACCCGACGCCGGCCCTCTTCTGCATGGGAACCGACACGGGCAATTCCGCCTATCTCGGCACCAAGGAGCTGATCAAGGCCATGGGCGGCAAGGGCCGCATTGCGCATTTCACCGGCTTCCTCGTCGATCCCAACACGCAGCTCCGCATCGACGCGGTGAACAAGGCCGCCGCCGAGACGAACGGCGCGGTGGAGGTGGTGCAGGTGATCGCCGACATCGACGCGCCGCAGCCGGCGGAGGAGAAGATCAACGCCTATCTCGCCGCCAACGCGGCGAACGTGGACGGCATCGTGACCACCGCCTGGGTCCCCGCCGTGACGGCCGCCAACGCGCTCCGCAAGATCGGCGACAAGCGCATCAAGATGGTCGGCATCGACCATGACGAGGTGGTGCTCCAGGCCATCAAGGACGGCTTCGTGAACGGCACCATGCTGCAGAACCCCTATGGCCAGGGCTACATCGGCTCCTACGTGCTGGACAAGCTGCGCACCGGCTGCACCCTGAAGGACGACGCGCCGTGGAAGTCCAACGCCCTGACCGCGAAGTTCGTGGATTCGGGCACGGTGTTCGTCGACGCCTCGCAGGTCGATACCTACGTCGACGCCATGCGCGGCATCACCAAGGACATTCTCGCCAATTTCGAAAAAGACTACATGAACTGCCAGTGAGTGGCGGATGAAGACGACAAGGCTCCCCTTCTCCCGTCGCGCAAGCGATGGGAGAAGGTGCCCGAAGGGCGGATGAGGGCCAGTGAGTGAACCCATGACGGATGCCGCGTCCCCGGGAGTCGACACGCGCGACGGCTTCGCGCCGGAAAAGCGCCAGGGCTCCGGCGCGCTGCGCCTGCTGCTGAGCAACGAGTTCGGGCTTGCGGTGCTGATCGCTATCGCCTTCACCGGTTTCGCGCTGGCGCTGCCGGGCTTCACCTCGCCCTTCAGCCTCTTCACCATCGGCCGCCAGATCGGCATCGACACCATGATCGGGCTGGCCATGATGGCGGTGATCGTGACGGGCGGGCTCGATCTTTCGGTGGGCGCCATCGGCGTCTGCGCCGCCATGGTCTTCGGCTTTCTCGCGCAGTCCCTGGGCGTGCCGCTGCCGCTCGCCATTCCCGGCGCGATCCTGTTCGGCGCGCTGCTCGGCTTCGTCAACGGCTACGCGGTGGTGCGCTCCGGCGTTCACAGCTTCATCATCACGCTGGCCAGCATGAGCATCTTCTTCGGCGTGATGATCTTCCTCACCCAGGCGCAGGCCTTCAACGCCCTGCCCGCGGAGGTGACGGGGCTCGGCAAGATGCGGCTCTTCGGCAAGGTCTCTGTGCTGCTGGTGGTGACGCTCCTCGTCTGCGCGGGCCTCGGCCTCTTCTACCGTTTCACGGTGCTCGGGCGGCAGATGCTGGCCGCGGGCGCCAACCCGCGCGCCGCGGAGCTTTCCGGAATCCGCACCGGCCGCGTCATCACCGCCTGCCACATGCTGACCGGGGCGCTCGCCGCCCTGGCGGGGCTGATGCTCACCGCCCGCACTGGAGCCGCCGTTCCCTCGATGGCGGGCCATCTCGGGCAGGACTGGCTGCTCCCCGCCTTCCTCGCCCCCGTTCTCGGCGGCACCCTTCTCTCCGGCGGCCGCGTCTCGGTGATCGGCACCCTGCTCGGCGCCGCCTTCGTCACCATCATGACGAGCGGGCTCCTCCTCATGCGTGTGGGCGAGTTCTGGATCCTCGCCTGCCTCGGCCTGATCCTGCTTCTCGCCGTTCTCACAGACAGGCTGCGCCAGAGAATGCTGCGTGCAAGGGGGCTCATCTAGATGAACCGGCTCTTCGACAATGACTGGGTGGGGCCGGCACTCGTCTGCCTGGTGGCCATCGCGGGGATTTCCGCCCTGCAGCCGAGCTTCCTCTCGCCATTCAATATCCTGGTGCTGCTCTCGGCCATTTCCGTCAACATGGTGATCGCGCTCGGCCAGCTCGTCATCATCGCCATCGGCCAGATGAACCTGGCGCTTGGCGCCTTCGGCGGGCTCGTCGCCATCTGCTTCGCCGGCATCATGGAATTCTACGGCGTGCCGCCGGTGGCCGCCATGGTGATCGGCCTTGCCATCGGCACGGCGGCGGGTGCCGCCTCGGGCTTCGTCATCGCCCGCACCGGCATCTCGGCCTTCATCATCACGCTCGCCGGACTGCAGATCTTCAAGGGCATCAATCTCGGCATCACCGAGGCGCAGCCCTTCTACGGCGTGCCGCAGAGCGTGAAGGATTTCGGCAACATGGCGATCTTCGGGCCGGTGCCGTGGCTGGTCGTGCCGATGATCCTCGCCGCGCTCGGCATGTGGTATCTGTTCAACCGGCTCCGCATCGGCCGCTACATCCTGGTGGTGGGCGGCAACCGCACGGCGGCGGAGCTCTCCGGCATCGACGTCACCGCCACCATCGTCTGGGCCCATGCGATCTCCGGCCTCCTCGCGGCGATCGCCGGCATGATGCTGGTGGCGAGGCTGCAGATCGGCCAGCCCACCATCGGCGACGACTGGCTGATCTCCTCCTTCGCGGCGCCGGTGATCGGGGGCGCGGTGCTGGCCGGAGGCCACGTCAGCGTGGCGGGCACCTTCTTCGGCGTGGTCATCATCGCCATCATCACCCAGGCGCTGGTGCTCTTCGCGATAGACCCCTTCGTGGTGCAGATCGTGCTCGGGGCTTTGATCCTCTGGGCGGTGGGAATCAACCGCTTCCGCGAAATCCGCGTGGCGAGGCTGAACGAGATGCGCGCGAAATGACAGCTCTCCAGGTCTCCCGCGTCAGCAAGTCCTTTCCCGGTGTCAAGGCGCTGGACAACGTCTCGATGACGCTCAGGGGCGGCTCGGTGCACGCACTCCTGGGTGAGAACGGCGCGGGGAAGTCGACCCTCATCAAGATCATGACGGGAATCCACCGCGCGGACTCGGGAATGATCACCATGGAGGGCCGAACGGTGCGTTTCGCCGACCCCCGCGCCGCGGCGGCGGGCGGCCTCGGCGTCGTGCACCAGGAGCGCAACCTCGTCGCCCGCTTCTCGGTGGCGGAGAACATCATGCTCGACAGGCTGGGCCGCCACGCCCTCTCCCCCGTCGATTATGCCGCGCTGGCGGAGGAGGCCCGTCGCTGGCTGAAGCAGCTGGACCTCGCCATCGACCCGATGACGCCAGTCTCCCGCCTCAGCGTCGCGCAGATGCAGCTCGTCGAGATCGGCAAGGCGCTCTCGCTGCAGTCCCGCGTGCTGCTCCTCGACGAGCCCACCGCCTCGCTGACGCCGAGCGAGGCGCAGGTGCTGTTCCGCATCCTGCGGAAGCTCCGGGACGAGGGCGTCGCCATCGGCTTCGTCAGCCACAAGCTCGAGGAAGTCTTCGCGATCTGCGATACGGTGACGGTGCTTCGCGACGGGAAGAACGCCTGCGACAGCGCCGAGCTCAAGTCCCTAACGCGGGACGACGTGGTGAAGATGATGATCGGCCGCGCCGAGCGGATTTCACGCCGCGCACCGCGGCCGCAGCCCCGGGTCCAGCCCTTCTTCGAGCTGCGCGGCTATTCCTCCGCCGCCGGCCATGAGAACGTCTCGCTCTCCATCCGGCCCGGCGAGATCCTCGGCCTCTACGGCCTCGTGGGTGCTGGCCGGAGCGAGCTCGCCAAGGCGGTGCTGGGCTTGTCGCCCCAGACGGGAGGGGAGATTCTGGTCGCTGGCCGCCCGGTGAAGATCGGCTCGGTTGCCCATGCGCTCGATCTCGGCATCGGCTACGTCAGCGAAGACAGGAAGGGCGAAGGCCTGATCCTGCTCCACTCGGTCCTGGCCAACGCCGGCATCACCGTGTGGAAGCGCCTCGCCAGCGCGCTGGGCCTTCTGCGCGATGCCACGGTGGCGCGCAAGGTGGGGCCGATCCTCGGCAAGCTCGAGGTGAAGACGCCCTCGCTCGAGCAGGTGATCGGCAATCTCTCGGGCGGCAATCAGCAGAAGGTCTCTGTCGCGAAATGGATCGCGGCGGGGGTGAAGCTCCTCATCATCGACGAACCTTCGGTGGGAATCGACATCAAGACCAAGGCCTATCTGCATGACCTGATCCACGAGCTGGCCGAGAGCGGCACCGCCGTGCTGCTCATCACCTCGGACCTGACCGAAATGGTGGACGTGGCGGACCGCGTGGCGGTGATGAATGATTTCCGCCTTGAGGGACTTCTCGAGAATGACCGGAACTACGAGCGCGTGAGCACGGCCATCATGGGTCTTATCCACGGGCGGGAGGCGGCGTGATGGAACGGCTCTCGCGCGCGACCTGCAAGGCGCTGCCCTATGACCCCGCACTGCTGGACATCGGCATCGTGCATCTGGGTGTGGGCGCATTCCACCGCGCACACCAGGCCGACTACACCGATGAGGCGGTCCGCCGGGGCGACCTGCGCTGGGGCATCATGGGCGCCAGCCTGCGCTCCGCCGAGACGCGCGATGCTCTGGCACCGCAGGACTTCCTCTACACCATTGCCGAGAGCGACGAGGCGGGAGAGCGGTGCCGCGTGATCGGCGCGCTGCGCGGCGTGCTCGTCGCCCCGGAGAACCCGCAGGCGCTGATCGAGGCGATGTGCCTGTCCTCGGTGAAGATCGTCTCCCTCACCGTCACGGAGAAGGGCTATTGCCACGACCCGGCCACGGGCGAACTGAACGAGGCGCATCCGGATATCGTGCACGATCTCGCGCATCCCCACGCGCCGCGCTCCGCGCCGGGATTTCTCGTCGAGGCGCTGCGGGCGCGAAGCGCGCGCGGGGCTTCCCCCTTCACCGTTCTCTGCTGCGACAATCTTCCGGCAAACGGCCGCACCGTGGCGAAGGTGGTCACGCGGCTGGCCGCGCTGCGCGACCCCGCCCTCGCCCGCTACATCGCGGAACAGGTCGCCTTCCCTGCCACCATGGTGGACCGCATCGTGCCCGCCACCACCGATGCCGACCGTGTCCGCATCGCAGCCGCCACGGGTCTTGAAGACCGCTGGCCGGTGGTGACGGAGGCCTACAACAACTGGGTGATCGAGGACCGCTTTCCGCAAGGGCGGCCCGACTGGAAGGCCAGTTTCGTCGCCGACATCGCGCCTTTCGAATTGATGAAGCTGAGGCTCCTCAACGGCGCGCATTCCGCCATGGCCTATCTTGGCTATCTCGCCGGCCACGAAACCATCGCCGGCTGCATGCAGGACGCAGCACTCGCCTCCTATGTCGCCCATCTCATGCATGACGAGGTAACCTCCACCCTCGCCGTGCCGCCGGGGGCGGACGTGGAGTCCTACAAGCAGGCGCTGCTGAAGCGTTTCCGCAACCCGGGCCTTCGCCATCGCACCTGGCAGATCGCCATGGACGGCTCGCAGAAACTGCCGCAGAGGCTTCTGGGGACGATCCGCGACAGGCTGAAGGCGGGAGCGCCCATCGACGCGCTGGCGCTCGGCGTCGCCGCCTGGATGCGCTACGTGACCGGCATCGACGAGCAGGGCCGCCCCATCGACGTGCGCGATCCCCTGAAGGACGAGCTCCGCGCCCGCGCCGATGCGGCGGGAGCGGACGCCGCGGCTCTCGCCCCTGCCCTGATGGACCTCGACACGATCTTCGGGCGCGACCTTCCCGCCGATTCCCGTTTCACCTCCGCTGTCACCGGTGCGCTCGGCAGCCTCTTCGTGAAGGGCAGCCGCGCAACCTATGAAAGCTTCCGGAGTACCCGAGCATGAAACAGACCTGGCGCTGGTTCGGCCCCGCCGACCCGGTAACGCTCGCCCATGTGCGGCAGGCGGGTGCCGTGGGCGTCGTCTCCGCACTTCACCACATGAACCGCGGCCAGGCCTGGACCGACGACGAGGTGATGAAGCGAAAGGCGGAAATCGAGAGAGCCGGCCTCACATGGGACGTGGTCGAGAGCATCGCGGTTCCGGAACCGATCAAGACGCGCACGGGTGATTACCGGCAGCTGATCGACAACCACAAGGCCTCGATCCGTGCCGTGGCCAGGGCCGGAATCGGCGTGTGCTGCTACAATTTCATGGCGATCACCGATTGGACCCGCACCGACCTCGACTGGCCGCTCGCCAATGGCGGAACGGCGCTGCGCTTCGACATCGTCGACTTCTGCGCCTATGACGTGCTGATCCTGAAGCGGCGCAACGCCGAGGCCGATCACCCCGAAGGGCGCATCGCAGCGGCGCGGCAACGCCTCGCCTCCTGGCCCGAGAGCAAGATCGCCGAGCTCGAGCGCAACCTGATCGACTGGGTGCCGGCGCGTGAGACCGTCTATGACAGAGAGAGTTTCCTGCGCCAGCTCGACGAATACCGCGACACAACGGCGGAAGGCCTTCGCCAGCATCTCTTCGCCTTTGTGCGGGAAATCGCCGAGGTCGCGGAGGAAGCGGGCGTCAAGCTCGCGATCCACCCCGACGATCCGCCCTTCCCGCTCTTCGGCCTGCCGCGCGTCAATTCGACCGAGGAGGACACGCAGAGGCTCCTCGAGGCGGTGCCGAGCCCCGCCAATGGCGTGACGCTCTGCACCGGCTCCTATGGCGCCAACCCGGCGAACGATCTCGTACGCATGGCGCGGGTGTTCGGCCCGCGGGTCCATTTCGCGCATCTGCGCAATACCACGCGCGAGGCCGACGGCTCCTTCTTCGAGGCCGAACACCTCGATGGCGACACCGACATGGTCGCGGTGGTGGCGGAACTCCGCAGCCTCGAGACGCGCGAGGCCCGCGAGATCCCGATGCGGCCGGACCACGGGCACCTCATCCTCGACGACTTGGCCAAGAAGGTGAACCCCGGCTACTCCGGGATCGGCCGCCTCAAGGGCCTGGCGGAACTGAGGGGCGTGATGCGCACGGTCGATGCCTTCCGCGCCGGCCGCGTGAACTGAGGAGGCCCGAGATGGCGAAGATCACCCGCGTCGAAGCGCTGATGGTGGACTTGAAACCCAAGGTGAAGCGCACCGACGCGATCCAGTCCTTCGTCAGCCAGGAGACGCCGATCATCCGCATATTCGATTCCGATGGCGCGGTGGGCACCGGCTACACCTACACCATCGGCACGGGTGGCCCTTCGATCATGGAACTGATCCGCCGCACGCTTGGGCCCGCGCTCATCGGGCGCGAAGCGCTGGAGATCGAGCGCATCTGGCGCGATCTCTTCTTCCTCACCCACGCGACGACGGTGGGCGCCATCACCTCGCTCGCCCTCGCCGCCATCGACACGGCGCTGTGGGACCTGAAGTGCCGCCGCATGGGAGAGCCGCTGCACCGCATGGCGGGCGGCGCCCAGGCGAGAATCCCGCTCTACACCACCGAAGGCGGCTGGCTCCACATCGACACATCCGAACTGGTGGAGGATGCGCTCCAGGCGAAGGCGAAGGGCTTCGGCGGCTCGAAGATCAAGGTTGGCCGCCCGCATGTCTCGGAAGACGTGAAGCGGCTCGAGGCCGTGCGCGCGGCGGTCGGGCCTTCCTTCGAGATCATGACGGACGCCAACCAGCGCTTCACCGTCGACGAGGCGATCAGGCGCGCGCGCTGCCTCACGCCGCTCGACATCGCCTGGTTCGAGGAGCCGCTGACGGCGGACGACATCACCGGCCACGTGCGCCTGTCGCAGAGCACGACTCTCCCAATCGCCGTGGGCGAGAGCCTCTACAGTCACCTGCACTTCCGCGAATACCTGGAGCGCGGCGCCTGCTCCATCGTCCAGGCGGACGTGGCGCGGATCGGCGGCATCACGCCCTGGCTCAAGGTGGCCCACCTCGCGGAATGCTTCAACGTTCCCGTCTGCCCGCATTTCCTGATGGAGCTGCACGTCTCGCTCTGCGCCGCCGTGCCCAATGCGCGCTGGGTGGAATACATTCCGCAGATCGACTCGCTCACCACGGAGCCGATGCGCATCGAGAAGGGCCACGCCATTCCTTCCGACGAGCCGGGCCTCGGCATCGCCTGGGATTTCCAGGCGATCGCCGGGGCCATGGTCGAGGGATCGGCCTTCAGCCTTTCCTGATCAGACGCGCGGTGCCGGGTACATCGGGTCCTTCGGCACGATCATCTTGCCGATGGGCCAGAGTGCGAGGCCGGCGAGCTTGAGGTGCGCCCAGGCGAAGGGAATGCCGATGATGGTGACGGCGAGCATCACCGCCGTGATGACATGGCCCAAGGCCAGCCACCAGCCGGCGAAGACCAGCCACAGGATGTTGCCGATGCCGCCGAGAAGGCCGGTGCCGATGTCCTCGCGGCCCGTGTAGCGGTCGCGCGGCACGGCCGTGTAGCCGAAGGGCATCAGCGTGTAGAGCGCGATGTTGACGGCCGCCCGCGCCCACGGGATGCCGACGATGGTCACCGCCATGATGACCGCCGCGACGAGCCAGCCGAAGGCCATCCAGGCGCCGCCCAGAAGAATCCAGATGATGTTCAAGAGCAGTGACATCGAGCCCTCCACGTTCACGGGTGAACATATGGGGAGCTCCATCGCGATTGCCAGCAAAAATCGAGACCACCCGAGGGCGGTTGACGCAGGCCCGCTCCCCCTCCCATTCTGCCGCCATGCGAGTCATCCACACCGCCGACTGGCAGATCGGCAAGCCCTTCCGGAACTTCGGCGAGAAGGAAAGCGTGCTGCGGCAGGCCAGGCTTTCCGCCATCGAGGCGATCGGCCGCCTGGCGCAGGGCGAGGCCGCCGCCCACGTGCTGGTGGCGGGCGACCTCTACGATACCGAGGCCCCGGCCCAGAAGACGCTGCTTGAACCGCTCGAACGCATGCGCGGCTTTCCGGGGATCGCCTGGCACATCATCCCCGGGAACCATGATCCGCACCGCGGCAACGGACTGTGGGACCGCGCCCGGAGCATCGGCCTTCCCGACAACGTTCATGTCCACCTCTCGCCGGAGCCGGCGTCGCTGGGCCCCGAGGCGGTGCTGCTCCCTTCGCCGCTGCGGCGGAAGAGCGAAGTGTCGGACCTGACCGAGTGGATGGACCAGGCGCCGAGTTCCGATTCCGTGATCCGCATCGGGCTGGCCCATGGCTCGGTGACGGGCTTCGGCAGCGAAGGCGAGGCCAGCAACCCCATCGCGCCGGACCGCGCGAAGCGCGCCGGGCTCGATTACCTCGCGCTCGGCGACTGGCACCGCACCATGCAGGTGGGGCCCGGCACCTGGTATGCCGGAACTCCGGAGGCGGACCGTTTCGGCAGCCAGGAACTCGGCCAGGTCCTCCTCGTCGAGATCGCCGGGCCGGGCGCGCCGCCAACCGTCAGTACGAGGCGCACCGGCGCCTACCGGTGGCTGAGCCAGGCCGAGGAAATAACTGCCGCGCGCGATCTCGACGGGCTCGAGGAGCGGCTCCGCCTCATCCCTGAACTGCCGTCGCTCCTGATGCGGCTGGACCTCAGGGGCACGCTGGACCTCACCGCCCGGGCCGATCTCTCGAACCGGCTGGCCGCGCTCGAGGCGGCGATGTTCTGGCTCGAGCCCGATCTTTCCGGTCTCCACGTGCGCCCGACGCTGGACGACCTCGAGAGGATCGACTTCGGCGGCGTGCTGCGCGAGGCGGCCGAGCTCCTGAAAGCGGAGGCCGAGAACCCGGCGGCCAATCCCGTCGAGCGCCGCCGCGCGGAGGAAGCGCTGGTGCAGCTCTTCGTGATGACTCGCGAAAGCGGCAGGGGGCAGGCGGCATGAAGCTCACCGGGGTTTCCGTCGAAGGCTGCGGACGTTTCGGCACGCCGGCGCGCATCGAGGGCTTCGGCCCCGGCGTCAACATCCTCGCGGCAGAGAACGAGGCGGGGAAATCCACCCTCTTCCGCGCCATACGCACCTGCCTGTTCGAGCGGCACTCATCCGCCAAGGAAGAGATCGCGGCACTCGCCACCGAGGGATTGTCGCTGCCCGTCTCCATCACCGTGTCCTTCGAATGCGGGGGCAAGTCCTACGCCATCGCCAAGTCCTTCCTGAAGGGCAAGGCGGCGAGCCTCACCTGCGGCGGCGTCGAGATCGCCCGCAACAGCGAGGCGGACGAGCGGGTATGGGAGCTTCTCGGCATTTCGCCGAAGTCGGCGCGCGCGCTCGACGACGCGGCCTTTGGCATCGTCTGGGTGCAGCAAGGCCATTCCTTCCAGGCGCCGGAACCTTCCGAAGCTGCGAAGACGGTGCTGAACGAGGTGATCCAGCAGGAGGTCGGAACGCTCGTCGGCGGCGAACGCGCGCGCCTGCTTCTCTCGGCCGTGCGCGAGGAACTCGCACGGAACGTCACCGACACGGGCCGCCACCGGGCCAACGGTCCCCTCGATCTCGCCGCGAAGGAAAGCGCGCGCCTCGGCGACGAGCGCATGGAGGTGGAAGGCCGCCTCGCCGAACTGAACGACAGGATCGAAGGCCTGGCGAGGCTCCGCGCCGAGCTGCGCCGCGCCGGAAACCCGGCCGACACCCGGCAGATGAAGCAGGAACTGGCGGATGCGCAGCAGAAGCTCGGCGCGGCGGAGAAGGCCGCCGAGGCGCTGAAGGCGCTGGAGGCCGAAGAGCGTCACGCGCACGAGCGCGCAAGCGCCCAGCGCGAGAAGCTCGACGCCCTGCGCAGGCGCGCCGAGGGGATCGACGGGCACCGCCGCCGCATCAAGGCGCTGGTGGCCGGGCTTCCGGCCCTCGACGAGGAAGAGGCCGCTGCGCGCAACGCGCAGGGCGAGGCTCTGCGGCGCAGGTCTAAACTCGACCTGGAGATCGAGGAACTCGAGTCGCGCGAGAGCGGGCTGCAACGGCTCGCGGCACTCGCCACGCACATGGCGGCGCGCGATCAGATGGAGACGCGCCTCAACCAGCTGAGGGATTTCAATGCCCGCGCCGCGGCCAACGAGGCAGAGCTCAAGGTGGCGAGCGCCGACGATGCAGCGCTGCAGGCGCTGGCCGCGATCGAGCAGCAGGAATCCGCCCTGCGCGCGCGGATCGAGGCGGCGGCAGCCCGCATCAGCATCGCGGCGGGGCCGGCAGCACAGGTGGCGGTGAACGGGGAGGCGGTCTCCGGGAACGCCACGCGCGCGGTAACGGAACCACTCGCCATCACTGTGGGACGGGACGTAACCATCACCGTTTCCCCACCCGCCGCGGGCGTGGCGGCGGCGGAAGAAGGGCTGAAGGAGCAGCGGCGCCGCCTGGCGGACCTCCTCGCCCGGCATGGGGCGAAGAATCCGGAAGAGCTCCGCCAATTCCGTGCCCAGCGCCTGCTGCTGGAAGAGACAGCGCGCGAGCTGCGCGCCGAGCGCAATGCACTCGGACTGAAGGAGCAGCCTTCCGCCGAGATCGCCAGGCTCGAGAACGCGCTCGCCGAGATCGACGCGAAGATGCGCCAGGCGGCCGAGGGCAGTGCTGCCGGGTCGATCCCCTCGCCTGCCGAACTCCAGGCGGAGCTTCAGGCGATCGCCGAGGCGCGCGGCGCGCTTCGCTCCGAGCGCACCGGCTGCGACGCGGTGGCCGCCGGCCAGAACGAGACGCTGTCGCGCATCGCAAAGGCGCGCGGCACCCTGGACGGCCAGCTGCGCGAGATCCACGCGAAGCTCGAAGCCGATCTCGCCCTCCTTCCCGACGAGCAGCGCGAGTCGATGATCAACGCCTGCCAGCGCGACCTCGAAGCACGCGAGGCCGAGCACCGCGGCAAGGCGGCCCTCTGCGAGGAACGGCGCAGGCAGTCGCCGCAGCCCGAGGAGACGGAGCGGCTGAAGGCGCGCGCGGAACGCCTTTCTTCGGCGCTCGACAATCGCGCCGGGGCCATCGACAGGCTGAACCAGCAGATCGCGAGGCTCGAAGGCGAGATCCAGTCGGCCGGCGGCGACGGCCTCGGCGAGCGCGCCGCAGCCCTAAAGCTTCAGCAGGAGATGGCGGCGGCGGAAGCGGCGCGGATCGCCGAGCGTGTGGAGGTGCTGAACCTGCTCAAGTCCACCGTCGAGCGATGCTACGCACGGCGCCGCGAACAGCTCAACGCACCGCTTCTGCGCCACCTGAAGCCGTTCCTCCACGACGTCTTCCCGCAGGCGGAGATCGCGCTCGGCGAGAATTTCACCATCGCCGGGTTGAACCGGGGCGGACCTGGCCGCGAACTCTTCGGCCGGCTCTCGCTCGGCACGCAGGAGCAGATCGCGGTGCTGGTGCGCCTCGCCATGGGTGCCATGATCTGCGAGAAGGGCGAAGATGTTCCGATCATCCTCGACGACGCGCTGGTCTTCTCGGACGACGACCGCATCGAGCAGATGTTCGACGCCCTCAACCGCGCCGGACGGAACCAGCAGGTTATCGTGCTCACCTGCCGCTCCCGCTCCTTTGCTTCGCTGGGCGGCAGGCAGCTGCAGATCGTCTAGCGGTTAAAGCCCTCACCCGCCCTGGAGGTACGCCGCGCCGGACGCAACGCTCTCCGCGCCATCGAGCGTGAAGACAGCGCCGGAGGCGTAAGCCGCCTCGTCGGAGGCGAGATAGACATAAAGCGAGGCGAGCTCCTCCGGCCGCGCGTGGCGCTTCATCGGGATGATGCCGTTCACCTTTGCCAGCATCTCCGGCGAGTATTCGGCTTCCTGCATGGGAGTCATGGTGTAGCCGGGGTTCACCGCATTGACGCGGACCTTGGGCGCGAGTTCGACCGCCATGGTGCGCATCATCGCGAGGAGCGCGCCCTTGGAGGCATTGTAATCGGCGTAGTAGCGATAGGCGGTGACGCCGGAGGTGGATGCCGTCATCAGGATCGCCCCGCCCTTCTCCTGTGCGAGCATGTGGCGCGCGGCGAGCTGGCTCACGTAGAACACGCCGTGCAGGTTGACGCGGATCACACGGTCGAACTCCTCGCGCGGGATGTCAACGAAGTTGCGGCGGATCGAGATGCCGGCATTGCAGATGAGCACGTCGAGCCCGCCCAATGCCGAGAGCGAGTGCGCGAAAGCCTTGTCCACACCACCGGCGTCCGCCACGTCGACGGACTCGACGGCGGCGAGCTTCGGCAGCCCGGCGGCGATGGCTTCGGCGTTTGCGGGGTTGCGGCACCACACGGAGACCTTCGCCCCCTCCTCCAGGAAGCGGCCGGCCACCGCCGCGCCGATCCCCGTCGAACCACCGGTGACGATCACCCGCTTCCCCTCGAGCCTCATTCCAGTTCTCCCTAGATCACATAGCCGCGCGGCAGGGGCGCGAAGGACGATAGCGCGAGGCGGCCTTTCGTACTCTCGAGGGTGGCGACGACCTCAGGTTCCGCCGCCTCGGCGACCGGCACGTCGAGGCCCAGAACATCGAAGATCCGGCGGAGCCGCACGGCTTCCGGCGTGCGGATCTCGAGCGAGGCGAGTTTGCCGCCCAGAGGCGCCGAGCGTGCCGGGTGCTCGCTGTCCATCCAGTCGATGAAGAAGGGAACGAGCGAGCCGAAGCCGTGGTTGCGGAGCCCCCAGCATGTCCAGAAAAGACGCTTGCCATCTGGCTTGATGCGCCCGCCGGGGACGAGCGCGCCGCCATCGAGGCCGCCCCGCTTCGCACGCTCGGCGACTTCCGCGAGAACCGCACCGCCGACGGCCCAGTGATAGAGGCCCTTGCCCTCGAGGCGGCTCACCTCGGGATCGAGCGCATCGGCGCTCTGTGCGCTGTCGCGGCCGAGGATTTCGAGATAGGTCTCGGGACCCAGCGCCATCACGGCGTTGGCCGTGCCCTCGCCGGGATGTTCCCCGCCATAGAGCGGCGCACGGTCCATCGCTTCGGCGAAGTGGCGGCGGCCCTCGTCGAGGTCCGCCGTGTACCAGACGAGATGATCGATCCTCATGCCCTCATAAGAGCGTGGATTCGTCCGACAGTCCAGCGAAGCCGCGCATCATGGGCCGAGGTGGAACAAGCCCCCGGCACCTGCATTGACGAAGCGCTCCGTCACGGGCGGAAATTGTGTCTGATTAACGAGTTGTGTCATGCCTGGAAAATCCGTCTGGTCGCGCTACAGCTACACGTGGGTGACGCTGGCGCTGTTCCTGGTGGCGCTCGCCGGCCACTGGCTGTTCGGTTGGTTTGAATACGTCCAGGACCAGCAGGCTCACCACCAGCCCATCGTTGTCTCCGCCTATTTCACGCAATTGATGCGGGGCACGCTGGAGAACTGGCAGTCGGAGTTCCTGCAGCTTGTGTGGCAGGTGGCGGGCTTGTCGTTCCTCTATCACGTGGGCTCCACCCAATCACGCGAAAGCGAGGACCGCCTGGAAGCCAAGGTCGACGAGTTGATGCGTCTGGTGAATGCCCGCGAGGCCGAGAGGACGATCCGCGAACTCGACCAGCGCTATTCGCGCAAGCCATGAGAAAAGGCCCGGCGGTTCATCCGCCGGGCCTCTGCCGGAAAGGACCTTAGCGGCGCTCGTCGCGGCGCTCGTCGCGGCGCTGCTCACGGTTGCGCTCGTTCTCGCGCTCCATGCCGCCGCCCTGCTGGTGCTGCCCGCCACCCTGCTGTTCCTGCTGGCGCTGGCCGCCCTGCTGGTTCTGCTGGCCCTGGCGGTTGCGATCGTTCTGGTTCTGATTCTGGTTGGCCATGACTGGTTCCTTTCATCAGTTGCGTGCAGTGGAAGACAGATCGTCCGCTTCACCTGCCTGAACAGAACGTGCGCGCACCCTCGGGGGTTCCTCCGGAGCCCCCGGAAGGCGCAGCACCAGGAACGTGGAACAATGCACATTGCATGATGTTCCGATGACGGATGTTGTTTTCTGGGAGTGAACGATGATGTCGACTGGCGACAGCGCCCCGGTGGCGAGGTTCGTGTCCGCGGCCATCGCGGTGGTGCTCATCGTCGCCGTTGCGCTGGTGATCTCGGTCCTCGTCGTGTGACCTGCGAGAGTCAGGCGAGAAGCCGGCGAGCCCCCGCGCGGTTCATCGCGGCGCGGAGATCGCCCTCCGGTTCCCGGTCGCAGACGAGAAGAACCTGCGGCGACCATGGCCCATAGACCGAGAGCGAGGGCCGGCCGAACTTCGTGTGGTCGGCGAGGACCACGGTTTCCGAGGACCGTCTCATCATCGCGCCGTAGATGAGGCCGGGGCCCACGCCGGCATCGCTCGGCCCTTCCGCCGTGACGCCGCTCGCCCCGAGGAAGGCCTTGCCGGCACGGTAGCGCTGCAGCGCCTCGATGGTGTCCGGCCCGTGGATCAGCCCTTCCCGGCTGTCATACTGGCCGGGCAGCATTAGCACCTTGTGGAACGGGTTGCTGGCGAGCGCCACGGCAATCGAGAAGGCATGGGTGATGACGGTGAGATGATCGCGTTCGGCGGCGAGCCTCCGCGCGAAGATCGTCGTGGTGGCGCCGCCGCCGATCATCAGGATGTCGTTGGGCTCGACCAGCGCAACGGCCGCCGCCGCGATCCGCTCGCGCTCCTCGATCATCATCTTCTCGCGCTCGACAAGCGCAGGCTCGAAGCTGACGGGCCGCGTCGCGCCGCCATAGGTGCGGTTGATGAGGCCGCGCTCGTCGAGCTCGGCGAGATCGCGCCGCACGGTTTCGGTGGAGACCGCAAGCAGCGAAGCCAGCTCGTTCACCCGGAGCGTGGGCGCGGTGCGCAGCTCCGCCACGATTCTCGCCTGCCGGTCCGACTTCGTCAGTTTCATTTCGCCGCTCCGCATCCCTGCTCATTGTGCCATGGCCGAAGCCGGGCGCAACATTGACCAGGGTTCCACATCGGCCTGCGATGTTCCTCCAGAATTGACCGCTTGACAACGGAATAATGTTGTGGTTGCCTAATACATAGTTGGATATCGGTCATTTTGTGACCGAAGGAGCACACATGTACGACTATGGCCTCTTCAAGTTCGAGTCGAAGCAGGACCTGTTCGACAAGGCCATCCGCTTCTGGAATCCCGACAAGACCAAGTTCTGGCAGAAGGCCGGCATCGACCTGGTGATCGACCGGCGCGAAGGCTACTTCCTCTACGACATGTCCGGCCGCCGCCTGATCGACCTGCACCTCAACGGCGGCACCTACAATTTCGGCCACCGGCACCCGGAGCTGGTGGAGACGCTGAAGGGCGCGCTCGACTACTTCGACATCGGCAACCACTGGTTTCCCTCGGTCGCCCGCGCGGCGCTGGCCGAGTCGCTCATCAGCGTCTCGCCGGGGATGAAATACGCCGTCTTCGCGCCGGGCGGCGCGGAGGCCGTGGACATCGCCATCAAGAGCGCGCGCTATGCCACGAAGCGGCGCAAGATCGTGTCGATCATCAAGGGCTATCACGGCCATTCGGGCCTCGCCGTGGCAACCGGCGACGAGCGCTTCACCAAGATTTTCCTCGCCGACCAGCCCGAGACCTTCATCCAGGTGCCCTTCAACGACATCGACGCGATGGAGCGGGCACTCCGCGGCAATGACGTCGCCGCCCTCATCATGGAGACGATCCCCGCCACCTACGGCTTTCCCCTGCCGAAGGAGGGCTACCTCAACGCCTGCAAGGCGCTGTGCGAGAAGTACGGTGCGATGTACATCGCCGACGAGGTGCAGACGGGCCTCATGCGCTCCGGCAGGATGTGGGGCTGGCAGGCTTATGGCGTGCAGCCCGACATCATGGTGACGGCCAAGGGCCTTTCCGGCGGCCTCTACCCCATCAGCGCGGCGCTGGTGAACGAGAAGGCCGGCGGCTGGCTGCACGAAGACGGTGCCGCCCACATCTCCACCTCGGGCGGCGCGGAGCTGGGCTGCGTCGTCGGCCACAAGGTAATCGAGATGCTGCAGCGCCCGGAGCTCGTCGCCAATGTCCAGACGGTGACCGACTTCATGGCCGAGAGCATGCAGGAGATGATCTCGCGCCACGGCGACATCTTCACGGGCGTGCGCCAGAAGGGCGTGATCCTCGGCCTCGAATTCTCCAACCATCCGGAAGGCGCCGTGTTCGTCTCGCGCGCGCTCTACGAGCACGGCGTATGGGCGATCTTCTCCTCCCTCGACAAGCGCGTGCTGCAGTGGAAGCCCGGCGTGCTGCTGACGCGCGAAACCTGCGAGGACATCTTGGACCGTTTCGATGCCGCCATGCCGCGCGCCCGCGAGCTGCTGCATCAGGCGAGGAAGGCTGCCTGACATGAGCGAACCGCTGATCAAAGTTCCGGACGTTCAGTTCGAACGCGCCAAGCTGATGCTGGACCGCGCCCGCTGGGCCGCGGGAAAGATGCAGAAGCTGGACCGCGCCGCGACCCGCCGCATCGTCGATGCCGTCGCCGCCGCGGGCCACGCCAAGGCGCAGGCCTACGCCGAATGGGCGGTCCGCGAGACGGGCATGGGTGTCGTCGAGCACAAGCGCATCAAGAACGAGGCCTGCACCAAAGGCCTGGTCGAGATCTACGGCAATGAGGACTTCATCAGCCCGCGCATCGACCCGCAGAAGAAGATCGTCGAGCTCCCCCGCCCCGCCGGAGTGATCTTCGCGCTGATCCCGGTGACGAACCCGGTGGCGACCGTCTTCTTCAAGACGCTGCTGGCGCTGATGACCCGCAACGCCATCATCCTCTCGCCGCACCCGCAGGCCAAGGCCTGCTGCACCGATGCCGCACGCGTGCTGGCCGAGGCCGCGAAGGCGGCAGGCGCGCCGGACGGCGCCATCCAGGTGATCGACGAGCCCAACATTCCGCTCCTCGAGAAGCTGATGGCGGATGAGCGCGTGGACCTGATCATCGCCACGGGCGGGCCCTCCGTCGTCAAGGCCGCCTATCGCTCCGGCAACCCGGCCTTCGGCGTCGGCCCCGGCAATGCGCCCGTTCTGGTGGACGACACGGCCGACCTGAAGCTCGCGGCCAAACGCATCGTGGCCTCCAAGAGCTTCGACAACTCGATCCTCTGCACCAATGAGTCGACGGTGCTGGCCTTCACCACCATCGCTGACCGGCTGCTGGAGGCGATGAAGGCGGAGAAGGCCCATGTCTGCACGCCGGAGGAGACGGAGAAGCTGCGGAAGCTGCTTTTCACCGAGCACGGCTTCAACGTGGCGATGATCGGCAAGGATGCGAGCGTCATCGCCCGCGAGGCGGGCTTCAACGCCAGCGGCGCGAAGATCCTGGTGACGCCGGTGAACCTCGTGCAGCCCGAGGAGAAGCTGGTGCGCGAGAAGCTCTGCCCGGTGCTGGCCTTCGCCCGGGTGCAGACGATCGATCAGGCGATCTCCGCCGCCCGCTCGATGATGCGGAAATCCGGCAGGGGCCATTCCGCCGCAATCCACTCGAAGAAAGAGGCCAACGTCATGGCCTTCGCCGCCGCCGTTCCGGCCCTTCGCGTGGCGGTCAACGCCGGCTGCTCGCTCGGTGCATCGGGATACGAGACCAATCTCGGCCCCTCCATGACCATCGGCACCGGCTTCGCCGGCGGCTCCTCGATCGGCGACAACCTCACGCCCCATCACCTGATGCATTTTGCCCGCATCGCCTACAACAAGGATGCGGCGGAAACCTTCGGCGATTATACCGGGCTCGACCCGCTGAACCTGCCGAGGCGCGAGGCGGCTCCTGTCTCCCTCGCCGTCGACAATTCTTCCGACAGCGAACTCCGCAGGGAACTCCGGCGCATCATCCTCGAGGAGCTGAAAGCGGTCCTGGCCGCCTGATCCCGCATGGCAACGCTCCGCTCATACATCTTCATCGACCAGCTGCAGCCGCAGACCATGTGCTATCTCGGCACCTGGATCCGTGGCTCGTTGCCGCGCACCAACATGGCGGCACAGATCATCGAGGTGGCGCCCGGCCTCGACATCGAGGCGCTGACCGACGTGGCCCTGAAGACCGCCGAGGTGCAGGGCGGCATTCTCGTGGTGGAGCGCCAGTTCGGCTATCTCGAGATCCATTCGCGCGACGTGGCTGCGGTGAAGGCCTCCGCCGAAGCGGTGATCGACGCGATGGGCATCACCGCGGACAAGGCGATGAAGCCGAAGATCCTCGCCTCCAAGATCGTCACCCGCATCGACCCCGGCCACGCCTTCCTCATCAACCGCAACAAGGGCGGCTCCATGGTGCTGGCGGGGGAGACGCTCTTCGTGCTCGAAACCGAGCCCGCCGCCTACGCCATCCTCGCCGCCAACGCGGCGGAAAAGGCCGCGACGATCAAGATCGTCGATTACCGGATGATCGGCGCGACGGGCCGGCTCTATCTCTCCGGCACCGAATCCGAGGTGCGCGCCGCCGCGAGCGCCGCCGAACAGGCACTGGAGCTCTGACATGACGCTCACCCCCGAAATCAGCCGGGAACTCCGCGCCATGGTGCGGGACGTGCTGCGCGACGCGATGGCCCAGCGCGGCCAGGGCGGCAGTGCCGGCGCTGCGGCCGTCGAGACGGTGCGGATCAGCAGCGACCAGGATCTCGCCGCATTCGTCGCCCGTCTCATCGATCCCGCGACGCTTGACAGGGTCCGCACGGGCCGGCTGCGCTTCACGCTCGGGGCCGCTGCCGGCCCTGCCCCGTCTGCTGCGCCCGCAGCGGCATTGACGGGCGTCATCACCGAACAGAAGATCGACCGCTTCAGGAATGCGGGCCGCCTCGTGCTGGCGCCCGATGCCGTGCTGACGCCGCTGGCGCGCGACAGGGCGCGCAAGCTGGGGCTAATCATCGAAAGGAGACGCTAGATGCTGAAGGCAACCGTGACGGGCCGCATCTGGTCCACCAAGAAGCTTTCGGAAGTGCCTGCCGGCTCGATGCTCGAGGTCGTCATCGACGACACGAACTCGCGCCTCCTCGCCTTCGATCCGCTGGGCTGCGGCGAGGGCGAGAAAGTGATCATCGCCACCGGCTCGGTCGCAGCCGGCTGGTTTCCGGGGAAGGCGCCGCCCATCGACGCGCTGATCATCGGGTCGATCGATGAAGCGGCCACCAGGACGAAGTAATCAACGCTCAACGGAGGATGCCATGAGCAATGCAATCGGAATGATCGAGACCAAGGGCTATGTCGCAGCGATGGCGGCGGCGGATGCCATGGTGAAGGCTGCCAACGTGACGATCGTCGGCCGCGAACAGGTGGGAGACGGCCTGGTGGCAGTGGTCATCAACGGCGACGTGGGCGCGGTGAAGGCCGCCACCGAGGCGGGCGCGGAAGTGGCGGGCCAGGTCGGCACGCTCGTCTCCGTGCACGTCATTCCGCGGCCTCATGCGGACGTCTCCAAGCACTTCACCGCCGGCTCCGCAAAGTAAGCCGGAGAGACGGCCATGCCTGCCGCACGCGCGGCGGCGAAGGGCGAGCTCCGGGTGTTCCTCACCATCGAGAGCCTTGAGCCGCAATTCGCCGCCTACATGGGAACGCCGACGCGCGCCCGGGGATATCCGCCCTATGCGGGCCAGCACGCCTTGATCATCGAGGTGGCGCCCGGCCTGATGATCGAGCGGGTGATGGATCTCGCCCTCAAGGCCGATCCGGATCTCGAGCCCGGCATTCTCTTCGTCGAGCGGCAGTTCGGCATTCTCGAGATCCACGGCAGCGACAAGGAGAAGCTGCTGGCGGCGGGGCGCGCCGTGCTGAAGGGACTGGGCCTCACCGAGGGCGACCAGCTCGCCCCGCGCATCCTGTTCACGGACGTGATCGAGAACATCGCGGACCAGCATGCGGTGATCATCAACCGCAACCGCCAGGCCTCCATGGTGATGCCGGGCGAGACGCTGCTCGTCTGTGAGATGGTGCCCGCCCTCTATGCCGCCATCGCCGCCAACGTGGCGGAGAAGGTGGCCCCTGCCCTCACCCTGGTGGACGTGCAGATGATCGGCGCGGCGGGCCGCCTCTACATGTCCGGCCGCACGGCGGACGTGGAACGGGGGCTTGCGGAGATCGAGCGGGTTCTGGCAGGAATCGAGGGACGCAAAGCCTGACGGGATGGCCATGACGGACTTCGACTCTCTCTCGCATGAGGAACAGCTGCCGATCCTCCTCGACCTCGCCAACCGCGCGCTGGGGCACTACGCCCTGCCCTCCGGCAGCGCGGCGAAGATGCTGAACCTCTCGGAAAACGCAACCTACCGGGTCGATGTCCCCGATGGCCGGCGCTTCGCCTTGCGCGTTCACCGCGCCGGCTATCACTCCCGGCAGGCCATCGCTTCCGAGCTGGCCTGGGAGGTGGATCTCCGCCAGACCGGCGTGGTGACGACGCCAAACCCCATCAAGGGAAAGGACGGCGAGATCATCCAGGACGTAACACATCCGCGCATGCGCGAGCCGCGCCACGTGGTGCTGTTCGACTGGGAGACGGGTGCCGAACCGGGGATCGGCGAAGACCTGTCCGAACCATTCGAGGTGCTGGGCGAGATCACCGCGCGCATGCATGTGCATGCCCGGCAGTGGAAGCGGCCCTCCTGGTTCACGCGCCTCACCTGGGACTTCGACACGGCCCTGGGCGACGACAAGCCGCACTGGGGCCGCTGGCGGGACGGCGCGGGCATGGACCGCGAGAAGGAAGAGCTGTTCCAGCGCACGGTCGATCTCATCGGGAGAAGGCTCCGTGCCTATGGCAAGGGGAACGACCGCTTCGGCCTCATCCACTGCGACCTCCGCCTCGCCAACCTGCTGATCGACCGCAAGGCGGTGAAGGTCATCGATTTCGATGACTGCGGCTTCGGCTGGTACATGTATGACGCCGCGACACCCGTCTCCTTCTACGAGCACGAGCCGCAGGTGCCCGACCTGATCGAGAGCTGGAAGAAGGGCTACCGCAAGGTGCTGGCGCTGCCGAAGGAAGACGAGGCGGAGATCCCCACCTTCATCATGCTCCGCCGCATTCTGCTCGTCGCCTGGATCGCCTCGCACATCGAGGCGGAGTTCCCGAAGTCTCTCGGCGCCGGCTTCACCGACCAGAGCCTGCCGCTGTGCGAGGATTATCTCCGCCGCTTCTCCTGATCGGTTCCTGCCTGGCGGCGCTTGGCACCGCGCGGAACGTTTCCAAAGGTCAACACTTAAGCCCTGATGAACGCGGCGATCAGTCGGCGTTCAAGGGCTGCGCCCTATGACGTGGCGCTGGGACGACGTGATCGGGAGTTTTATTCAGATGCAGAGATTGAGAAACCACCTCGCTGCCGCTCTTCTGGGCGCCAGCGCAGCGATCGCCACCGCCGGCCTGGCCCAGGCGCATCCAACCGGTGAACCGGCGGGGACCGTCCTCGTCTCCGAGCACGCGGGTGACCGCTACACGCGCGGGCGGCTCGTCGTGCGTCCCGCCGTCGCGGAGATCGGCAGCCGCGTCACCCTCATCGGGCGCGATCTTCGCCCCGGTGGTCTCTATGTCCTCGCGGAGGGGCGCAACCCCCAGCGGCTTACCCGTGTGCGCACGGTGAGGGCAGACTGGAACGGCCGGGTCTACGCGCGTGTGGCCGTGCCCGAGTGGGCGAGGCCGGACCGCAACCTGTTCTTCGCGCTCCAGACACCGGGAGGCCGCATCGCGGCGCTCGCACGGCCCATCAGGGTCGTGGACAGCGACGATGACGTCAGCGACCGGGTGACCATCACCGGCGAACTGCTGGCACCCACCGCAACCTGCCCACGCCTCGCGGGCGACGATGGCCGCATCTATGCGCTGGCCGGTTCGCTTCGGCAGTTCGAGGCCGGAGACCGGGTGCGCGTCACCGGCGAACGCGCCGAGGTATCGATCTGCCAGCAGCGCAACACCATCAAGGTGGAGCGCATCCGCAGCGCCGAGTGAGGAAGGGCCCGCGGAGGCGGCATCCTCCGCGGGTCTTCTCGCGCTCTTCAGGAAGTCAGCTGCGGCCGAACACCAGAACAGCGGTGGCCTGCAGGAAGGGCACCCACTCCTCGCGCCGGAGAAATCATGGGGCGGATTCTCCGCGCGCGTTATTCTCCTTTATCAGGCCGAGGCGAGCGCCTCGAGGCTTTCGGGGAGGATCTGCCCGCCGTCGACGATGATCGTCTGGCCAGTGACGTAGCCCGCCTCCTTCGAAGCAAAGTAGAGGGCGGCGTGGCCGATGTCCTCGACGGTGCCGAGCTTCTTCAGCGGGATCGAGGCGGCCATGGAGCGCTGATACTCCTCGCCCATCCCGGCCAGCCCCTCTGTGATGATGTTGCCAGGCATCACGGCGTTGACGGTGATCCCGTATTTCGCCAGTTCGATGCAGGCGGTGCGCATGAAGCCGAGCTGGCCCGCCTTCGTGGCGCCGTAATGCGTCCAGCCCGGGTAGCCGGTGACGGGCCCGGTGATCGAGGAGGTGAGCACGATGCGGCCCTGGTCGGATGTCTTGAGATAGGGCACCGCCGCCTTCACCGAATGGAAGGTGCCCTTGAGATTGGTGTCGACGACGAGGTCCCACTCCTCCGAGCTCATGTCCTCGAGCTTGGCGGGCGGAAAGATGCCCGCATTGGCGCAGAGCACGTCGATGCCGCCGCTGCGCGCCGCTGCTTCCTTCATCACGGCCTCCATGCTCTGAAGCGAGGTGACGTCGCCCGCGAGTCCGAAGGCGCCGTGGCCGATCTCCCGGGCCGCCGCTTCCGCCTGCTCTCCGTGGCGCGCCACGATCGCCACCTTCGCGCCGGCTTGAGCGAAGACCCGCGCGATGCCCTTGCCGATGCCCTTCGAGCCGCCGGTGACGACGACGGAGCGGCCTTGAAGTGATTGAGTCATGTTTGCCTCCCGGACTGTTCACATGTCATTTTTCATCTGCCTTGGCGCGGCGCATGGCGAGGATCGCGGCGTAGCCGCCGATCAGCAGCGTGGCCGCACCGATGGTGGACACGGTGCCCAGCACCGGAACGCCGGGCGTGTAGCCCGCGACCATCTTCGCATAGAGATATTCAGGCACCGTTGTGTCTGCGCCGGTGGTGAAGAGCGAGAGCGGAAAATTGCCCCATGACAGCAGGAAGGCGAAGAGCGCGCCGGAGAAGAGCCCCGGGAACAGCACGGGCAGCGTCACTTCGCGCAAAACCTGCCAGCGCGAGGCGCCGAGATCGAAGGCGGCCTCCTCGAGCGCGGGATCGAAGCTGTAGACCTGGATGGCGATGACGAGCGTCACCACCGGCACGACCCAGACGAGGTGGGCGAAGACCGCCGTCTTCCAGGAGAGCGGAATGCCGAGCGTGTTGAACCACAGGAGCAGAGCGAGCCCCAGCACCGATTGCGGGAAGAAGATGGGCAGCAGGATGAGCTTCTGGAAGAGCGAACGGCCCTTCCAGTCATAGCGGGCGAAGGCGAGCGCGCCGAAGAAGGCCAGCACCACGGCGATCACCGTCACGCACAGCGCGATGCTGATCGAGGTGGAGAGTAGCTGCCGGATCTCGATCGAGCTGAAGGTCTTCTGCCACCAGTCCAGCCCCCAGCGGGCGATGGGAAACTGGAAGTACCGGCTGGCGGTGAGCGAGGCGAGCGCGATGCAGACGGTGGGCAGATAGACGAACACGATGACGGCGATCGTCCAGGCGGTGACGAGCGCATGACGGGAGCCCTGGGCCCTGGTCTGCATGCTCACCTCCGCCCCAGGAAGGTGTCGAGGTCGAAGCGGCGCAGCGCCAGAACCACGAGGACGCCGACCACCAGCATCAGCAGCACGGCGAGCGCGGCACCGAGCGGCCAGTTCTGCGAATAGGTGAAGGCGATCTCGATGTCGTGCGTGATCGGGATCACCCGCTGCCCGCCCAGCACCTTCGCCTCCGCGATGGCGCCGACGGCGAGCACGAAGGTCAGGAGGAAGCCGATGACGATGCCGGGCATGGAGAGCGGCAGTTCCACCTCCCTGAACACCTGCCAGCGCGAGGCGCCGAGATCGAATGCCGCATCGCGCGTCTCGTTCGGCACCATGGAAATGCCGAGCGTCATCGGGAACAGCATGAAGGGCAGGTAGACATAGACCATGCCGAGGATGATGGCCGGCAGCGAGAACAGGATGCTTTCAAGCTCGATCCCGAAGAAGGACTTGAGCGTGCCGAGCAGGACGCCGTTCTTGATGAGGAAGAGCACCCAGCCATAGAGCCGGATGTTTTCGGAGACGAAGAGCGGAATTGTGAAGAGCAATGTCACCAGCATCGCCCATTTTCCGAACACCCGCACCAGCCCATAGGCAACCGGATAGCAGATCAGCGCCAGCATGAGCACCGTCAGCACGGCGAGCCCCAGCGACCAAAGGAAGGTAATGTAGCTCGTGCTCTCGAAGATCGCCCTATAGTTGTCGAGCGTCGGGGCACCGCCGAAGGAGAATGTGCGCGGCGGCATGAAGCTGAACCAGATCACCGCGATCAGCGGTGCGGCGAAGCCGGCGAGCAGGAACAGCACGACGGGGAGTGAGGAACGCGATCCGGGCGACATCGTCAGTCCGTCACCAGAATGGCGTCACGGGAGTCCCAGCCGATGAACACGTCGTCGTCCAGCCGCCCGGCAAAGGCCTGCTGCCGCAGCTTCTCGACGATGAACACGCTTTCGCCGACCCGCACCTGGTACTGGATGCGCGAGCCCAGCGCGTACTCGTTGTAGAGCCTGCCGCCGAGGACGTTGTCGGCCTCGCCGGGCCCCGAAAGAAACTTCATGTATTCGGGGCGGATGACGAGATGCCCTGTCGTGAAGCCAGCCGGCACGCCGGGCGCCTTCAGCTTCTCGCCCCTGAGCGAGGAGTGCAGGAGGCCGTCGGACCCGAGGCTCACGGGGATCACGTTGACGTCGCCGACGAACTCCGAGACGAACCGCGAATTGGGCGTGGAATAGATCTGCTGCGGCGTTCCGACCTGGACGAGCCTTCCCGCCCTCATCACGCCGATGCGGTCGCTCATCACCATCGCCTCCTCGAGGGAATGGGTTATGTAGACGAAGGTCTTCTTCGTCTCGCGGTGGATGTCCTTCAGCTCCTTCTCCAGGGTCTTGCGGAGCTTGTAGTCGATGGCCGACAGCGGCTCGTCGAAGAACAGGATCTGCGGGTCATAGGCGAGCGCCCGGGCCAGCGCCACGCGCTGCCGCTCGCCGCCCGAGCACTTCATCACGTTCCTGGCGTAGTAGCTCTGCGGCAGGCGGAGGAGATCCATCAGCTGCAGCGCGCGTGACTTTCGGCGTTCCGGCGCCTCGCCCCGGATCTTCAGGGGAAACTCTATGTTCTGGCCCACGGTGCGGTGGGGAAACAGCGCGAGCGACTGGAACACCATGCAGGTGGGGCGCTTGTTGGCCGGCACGTCGTTGATGCGCTCGCCCTTGAGCAGGATGTCGCCGCTCGTCGGCGTGTCCATGCCGGCGAGCATGCGCAGCATGGTCGTCTTGCCGGAGCCCGAGGGCCCGACGATGGTGAAGAATTCGCCCTCCGCGATGTCGAGATCGATGGAGTCGACCGCCGCGTGGGGTCCGAACATCTTGCGGACAGCCTTCAGCGACAGGATGGGTTGAGCGCCGTGCATGAACGATCTTTCAGTCAAGAACACCCCCGGCGGCCGTGCCGCAGGGGGTGCGATGGGGGTGTTGGTCAGCCGGCCGAGGCTTCGCGCTTCGCCGCCGTCATGATGTCGAGCAGCTTGTCGTAGCCCGGCACGATGTCGTACTCGACGCAGCGCGACATCTCCTCCTCGAGGCTGTCCCACTGGATCGCGTCGAGCTCTTCCTTGGTGAAGAGCTTGAAGCAGTCGGGATTGCCCATCTGCGTCACCGGGTTGAAGGTGCCCTCGGCAAAGGCCACCGTGTGCGCCATCTCCGGCGACTGCACGTATTCAAGGAAGTCGGCGGCGAGCGGCGAGAGCTGCGGATTGTTGACGGTCGAGGTGATCTCGATCCAGGCGATGCCGCCCTTGCCGTTCATCGGGCCCGTCTTCGGCGTGATTCCGCGGATGTTGGGGTTGCCGTCGGCGCGCGCGGGCGAGGCGGAATAGGTGCCGCCCGTCATGTGGAAGTCGATCTCGCCGGAAATCAGCGCCTGGTTCATCGTCGCGATGTCGCCCACCACCTTGGCGCCCTTGAAGACCTTCTGCGCAGTCTCCTTGAACTTGGCGACCTCTTCCTCGCTGTGCTCCTTGAAGGGATCGAAGCCGGCGACGAGGCAGATGTTGAAGACGTTCCAGTCATCCGATTCGAGGATGCCGTACTTGCCGGCATTTGCCGCATCGGCGAAGAGGCTCCAGCCCTGGTCCTCCGCGGCCGCGCGGCTGATCTTGTCGGTGTTGACGACGTAGCTGTAGGGCCCGAAGCGCTGCGCCATGCCGAGAAGTTCGGCACCGGACTCGTCCATTGCCCATTTGTAGGGCGCCTTGAAAGCCGGCATCATCCTGTCGAAATAGGGCTCGAAGCGCGCCCGGTCGAGAGGCTTGATCAGCTTCTCCGGAAACATCACCTTGCGCGCCCACGGATTGTTGACGTTGATGAGGTCCCACACATTGGTCTCGCCGGCCCTGAGGCGGTTGATCATGGTGGGATCATTGGTGAGCGACTCGGCCTTGACCGTGGCGCCCCGCTCGTTGCGGAAAGGATCGAGCACCTGGGCGGAGTTGTAGCCCTCCCAGCACAGGATGTTCAGCTCCTTTTCGCGCGCGGCCTGCGCCTGCCCCGGCGCGAAGGCGCCGGCACCGGCAAATGCGGCGGCCCACAAGGCCGATTGCTGCATGAAGTTGCGGCGGGAAATCCTGCTGCTGTTGGCCATCGTTCACTCCCTGTTTTGTCGTCTTGTGTCTCTTCCTGTTGGAAGTTCCACAGCGATTGAGCACCAAAACTTCGTCCGAGTAAAGAGCGATTCCGCTTTGCGGCACGCGCCCCGGGACAGCTGAAACTCCCACATTCGGGGCACGCCGCGAATGCCCGGGTTTTGTGCAAGAGCGCGCGTCGTCAGAAGCGGAACGTGAAGAGCCCGCGCTCCTCGTAGCTGTGGGCTGCCTCCTCGACGAAATCGGCAATGCGGATGGCGCCATACCGGCTGCGGAGCATGGCGGCGGCCTCCATCAGCTGGCGCTTCTCCCGTGCCCGGCCGGGCCGCAGCAATTCATAGATCTGCATGATCACGTCCTGCGGAACCTTCACCAGCTCGGCCGCCCGCTCGAAATTGAGGGCGAGCGTGGGGCGGCCCGCATCGCGGGCGATTTCGGCCTGCGCTTTCAGCGCCTCCGGCGTGATGCGGAGGTCCTCCAGGGTGATGGAACCGTCGAGCACGCCATCGAGCGTCACTTCTGAAAGGGCCTTGCCGCGCGGACCCTTCACCGCCTCCGGCCGGGTTTCGGCCAGCGGGTAATCCTTGCGCGAGAGGCTCATGGTCTTCCTCCCGTAAACGTCACCTCGACCGCTTCCGGCTGTGCGCCCTCCTCGGTGAGCCCCGTCTCGATCGCATAGATCATGGCGACACGCGCGTGATAGCGCGAGCCCATCGCCTCCCCGCGCTGCGGCACCACGACGGGCTCCGGCATTTCGCCGAGCGCATAGGCGGCGGCATTGGCGCCAAGCCCCTTGTAGTGGGAGAGCTGCGTGATGGGCGCGTTGGAGAAGAGTTCGAGGTTGTTGTGCGGCAGCCTGTCCCGCTGGTGGATCACGGCGGTTCCCTTGGCCTGGATACCGATTCCGACGCCCGAACCCGCCAGCCTCGCCGCGGAGAGGCCGAGGAACGAGGTGTCGGCGGTGTGCCGGAAGCGGACGATGCGCGGGATGAGCCCGCGCGCCCGGATCGCTTCCGTCATGGCGCGCAACACGTCGGAGAGCCGGTGGCCTGCCGTGGTCTGAAACAGCTTGATGCCGAAGGCCGGGCTGATGCCGATGACGACGTCCTTCGGATCGCCCGATGGCACGGCGGGCCCGCGCGCCCTGTAGCTGATCCTTGAGGTCTCCTCGCGTTCATGCAGCGCCTCGGACCGGAGCACCTCCTTCTGGTCCAGCACGTCGCGGATGGCGTTGAGTTCCAGCCGGCGCTTTTCGGAGACGCGATAACCCGATCCCGGCCCAAGATAATCGTTGGGGTCGTTGACGGCGCTCACGATGCGGCCGTTGCGGATCATCGCGGAGGTCTGGAGATAGTCGCCCGACAGGCGGAGCTTGACGACATGCAGCAGGTTCTCCGCCTCCTCGCGGAAACCGCGTTTCGCAAGCGCCCGGACCACGTCCACGACGCTGATCCCCTTCTCGCGGATCGCTTCGCTGATCAAGGCGACGTCACGCGGCATGAAGCTCTGCGTGTCGTCGGAGCCCGAAGCAACGGTGACGCTCTGCTTCATGCCCTCGCTCGGCTGGGCGAGCCCCAGCTCCTCGAAAACGGCGGAGACGGCGTCGATGGCGCGGCGGCGCAGGTCCAGCGCCTTTTCCTCAGGCAGCGGCGTCAGCCCGCCATCGGCCTCGAAATCGCGCTGCAGCACCAGGTAATCCTCGAGTTCCTCGCCGTTCAGCAGCGAGGGATTGAAGGAGTTGTCGTATTTGAGGATGGAGCCGAAGCCAGAACAGATGAGGTCCGATCCCGCCACGAGGTAGGGCATGATCTTGGCGCCCACCCGGATCTCGGACTCGGTGGCGCGCGCATCGTTGCCGCTGGCGCACTCGAGGTCGAGCCACACGGCGATGAGGTTCTCCGCCATCAGTTCGCGGAAGCCGCCTGGCACGGTGGAGGTCAAGGGCGCTCCGTCGATGCCGCCGTTCTGCGTGCCCTGAACGCCCATGCCGCGCTGCAGGCAGAGGCAGCGGGCCTCGAGATAGAGCAGCGACTTCGAATCGTGGAAGCCCATCAGGAGCTCCGCCCCTGCCCCGCTGGTGCAGCGCATTTTTATTCCGCGCGAGGCATAGGCGGCGGCGAGGAACGCCTTAGACCAGGGCGTGTCGTCGCCGTCGGTGAAGCTCTTCTCGGTGCCATAGACGGAGACCGTTTCGGCATAGGAGGTGAAGCCGGCCATGCCGATCCGCAGTTCCTCCGCCTCCTCGCTCGAACACTGGAACAGCGTGCCCCAGCGCCCGACCGCCGCCCCCACCGCGCAGGCGAGCGCATTGGACCAGGCATTGCGGGAAACGCGCATCGTCGTCTCGATCTCGTCGAAACCGAAGGCCACCGCGGTGGCCGCATCGGCGGCGAGCTGCAGCGGGTCGTCCTTGGCGTTCGTCACGTGGGCCTGGTTGCCCGGCGTCCTCCGCGCCCGCATCTTGGAATAGGCGAAGGCGATCTCGAGCGCGTTGAGGTGCGAGACGCATTCGGCCAGCTTGGCCGGCGTCATGCCATGGGCGAGGCGGACGAGTTCCTCGCGCGGCACGTTCATGTCCACCAGCATGCGCGCGACCTGGCGCGAGTCCACCGCCATCGCCTCGCTCGCCACGGCGGGATCGATGTGGTGGCGGGCGATGAAGCGGTCGATCATGTCGAAGTCGCGCTCCAGCACCCCGTCCATCGAGATGACGCGGCCGTTCTCGATGCCGATCCCGGGCTTCGGGTCCTTCGGGCTCGAGAAGGCGGAAAAGCCGTTGGCCGGGTCCTCGGCCGCGAACTTGTCGAGCCTCAGCGGCCTGTCGTCCCAGTCGGCGTAGCGCTTCCAGCGGTTGACCGTGCCGGCCATCGTCATCTCCCGTGATGGCGGAAGACTATAAGAGTGACGCCCGCCGTCAACCGCCCCTGCGTGTCAGCCTGTTGCGCTCGAGGAAGCCTTGCAGCACGGGGTAGTAGAGCGCCGGGTCCTCGTAGAAGGGAAGATGGCTGCTGTTGGGGAACACCGCGAGTTCGGCATTCTTCAGCCTGAGCTTCATTTCCATGGCGCAGGCCGGCGTCTGCTCGTCGTGCTGTCCGACCGTGATCAGCACCGGAACGTCGATCTTGTGGAGGTCGGCAAGGCGGGACCAGTTGCGGATGTTGCCGATGTAGGTGAACTCGTTGGGGCCCTGCACGGCGGAATATGGCCCCATGTTCCAATCGGAGAGCGAGCGCGCGACGGGGGCCGGCGTCTCCTGCAGCCGGCACACGTGGCGGTAGTTCAGCACCGTGATCGCACCCATGTATTCGGGGTGCGTGAAGGTGCCCTGCGCCTCGTGGCGCTGCATCATCGCCACGGCCTCAGGGCCGAGCGCCGCCTTCAGCCGGTCGAGCTCGGAGCGGAGCTGCGGCATGTCCGCCACTGTGCTCGACAGGATGAGCGAGGCGAGCCCCTCGGGGTAGGTGAGCGCATATTGGACGGCCTGCCAGCCGCCCCAGCTGTGGCCGAGGAAATGAACGCGGCCGAGGCCCAGCTGGCGGCGGACCTCTTCCGTCTCGCGCACGTGGCGCTGGAGCGTCCACATGGAAGGATCGTTCGGCCGGTCGGACGCGCCGCAGTCGAGCTGATCAAAGGCGATTACCCGGAAGCCCTGGTCGATGAAGCAGGAATGGGCCTCGCGGAGATAGTCGCAGGGAAGCCCTGGCCCGCCGTTGACGCAGAACAGCACGTCCTCGCCGCTGCCGAAGCTGTAGGCCACCAGCCGATGGCCATCCACCTTCAGCGTGATCTTCTCGTCCGGTTCGATTTCGCGCCACACGGGGGGTATCCTCCTCTTTCTTCACGTGCACATTGAAGCATGCCGCGCATCCGCCGCAATGGGCGATCATGCTCATGGCACGCATGAGATTGAGGCAGATCAACGCCGGCCGCGGCACAGGCCGGTAACGATTGAAGGGTTCCGGAAATGGGGCGGGTCCGGGTGTAAAGAGAGGAGTTTCGCATGCGAAAACTGCAATCGATCCGCCTTGCCGCCATGGCGCTTGCGGTGGCGGCCATTCCCGCCCTGCTCCCTCCGCTGGCAAGTCCGGCGGCGGCCTTTCCCGCAAATGGCGATGCCGGCCAGCTCATCCTGTATGAACGCGCGGGAGCACCATCGCTCCTGCTGGATGTGAAGCACCGTCCGCGCATCTATTACAAGAAGCGCCATGACGGCTGGCGGCATGACCGCTGGCGCTACAACCACCGCCACCATGGATCGCGCTACCGCTACCGCTATCCGGGCTATCCGTTCTTCTACGGAGGCTTCTGGTACTCCGACCCCTGGTGGCGCTATGACTATCCCTATTACGGCTACTACCCCTCCTACCGCTATCGGGCGTACGACAACGAAGCCCATGTCGAATGGTGCCTGAACCGGTATCGCAGCTACAATCCGCGCACCGACACCTTCCTGGGCTATGACGGCAGGCGGCACCGCTGCAACAGCCCCTATGATTGAAGGCTGAGGCTGCCATCCCCGCACGACCAGCGCGCCCCTTCCGGGGCGCGCTTTGCTTTGGCGGGTCTCTCCGTAAAAACGATTAGGAACAAACGATTACGTAAAAAAATTCCGGCCGGAGGCATTCGGCGCAAGCATCTACAAGTTGCAGGACACGCCAATTCGTGCCATTCATCCATTGCGTTATTTGGATTCCTCACACCGCTTCTTCACAGCAACACGCAGGCACTCAGATGAGCTTACTCGCCTTCTCCACCGCCACCGGAAAGACACGCAAGGACCTGCTCTCCAAGGCGCGCAGGGCCAGCGAAATGCTGAAGGCCCTGTCGCATGAGGGCCGCCTCCTCATGCTCTGCCTCCTGGCGGAGGGAGAGAAGTCCGTCTCCGAGATCGAGGAGATCATGGAGATGCCGCAAGCCGCCGTCTCGCAGCAGCTGGCGAGGCTCCGCCTCGACGGCATCGTCACGGCGCGCCGCGATGGGCGCAGCATCTTCTACTCGATCGCCAACGACGACGTGACGACGCTGATCGAGACACTGCACACGCTGCTCTGCGCGCAACAGCGGCCCATGCTCCGCCGCAGGCACTGACGGCGCCTCACCAGATCTGTTCTGGCCCCTTCGGCGGGATCGCCTCGCCGATGCCGAATTGCAGCTGGCGGCGCAGGTCGAGTGAACGGGCCAGGCTCTCTGCGTGCCCGAGGGCGCGAAGCAATTCGTCCTGAACGGTGCGCGTCAGGTGGCGCCTGGCGAGCGCGCGGTCTCCCGCGGCAAGGGCGAGCCGCGCCAGGGCTGCGGTATCCTCCGCCTTGTTCTCGAGCGTCGTCTCGAGTGCGTCCCACGCGGCATGAACCTCGGCCAGGAACGGCTCCGGGTGCTCGAAGGCGAGGTAGAGCAATCGCTTGAAGACTTCCGTGGCGGAGCGCGAGGCTTCGACCCCCCGCGGCACGGCTGATACTGCTTCGGAATGGCGCCCGTCGACGAAGCGCGCCGCCTCGCCGTCGCTCAGGTAGCGGTGCTGGCGGAACTCGGCCGGAACGCTCTCGATGCCCAGCCAGACCGGAACGAAGGGCGCGGCACAGGCACCCACATGGGCATGCCACATCATCCGGAGGTCTTCCTCGCATCGGCCATGGAGCGGCACGATCTGCCCATATCCGGCCGTGTCGCCGGTGAGGCGCGGCGTACGCAGCAGGTAGACGAGATCTCGGAAGCCGATCTTCTCCGGGCTCGCGGCACGCTTGGCGAGGTGCCCCTCCACCCACGCGACACCGTCCCAGCGGAGCTTGCCATCGCCATAGATGGCATTGACGTCGAATGCCTTGCCGGATGAGGCGTCATACCATCCCTGCCCGGCGGCGAAAGAGATGAAATTCTCCGACCACAGATAATTTCGCCCGCCGTCGCCTTCGGGCGGAACCTCGCCGATATAGCCCGGGCGCGAAACGCGGATGCTGCGGGGCCCCAGCCGTTCGGCCGCCCAGAGGCCCTTGCCGCCGGCGAATTCGATCACCACCCAGGCCTCTTCCGCATCGGCGATGAGATGCGAGTTGCCGCCATAGGTGACGTCGCCGTGGCGCGCGGTAAGCTCGCCGATGAGCTCGACGCCCTCCCGCGCCGAGCGCGCGCGTTCGAGCACGATCTTGCAGAGATCGCTGTAGTTGAGGCCCGCCTGGTCGGCGGGCGTCATGGCGACGAGCTCGGGCCGCGAGGGCGACCAGACATCGCGCACCGCCACGCCATACTGGTTGAGGCCGCCATTGGTGAGCGGCGCCGGCGTGCCCTTGTAGTAGCTGTAGGAAACGCGCAGATGACGCGCGGTCTCCGGCGCCTGCGGAATTTCGCTCAACCGGCCCGGAACGTCCGCCGCAGGCGTGGTGCCCACCGTGATCGTCGAACCGGCCGGGTGCCGGGCTTCGGCGACGAGTTCGAGCCAATGGCTCGATGGCTCGTCGCCATAGCCAGCCAGGAAGGCGTGGCCGGACGCCGTCAGCTCCCGGCCGACATAGATCGCATAGCTCATCGCGTGCCCTAGCCCCTTGCAGCTGTCAGGTGTTTCAGGACACGACCCACCAGCGCTCCGCCGCGCGCGAGCCGTCGAACGGGCCTTCCGTCGAGAGCGGGCCGTGGGCGATCGTCTGGTTGCGTGCCATCACGAAATCCGCGAAGGCGAAGACCAGCGCGCCGCCGTCGTCGTGCAGGATCTGCTGCATCTCGGCATACATGGCACGCCGCTTTTCGGGGTCGAGTTCGCCCAGCGCCGCCACCCTCAGTTCCTCGAAGCGGGGCGTCGACCAGTAGGTGTCGTTCCAGGCCGCGCCCTTGGTGTAGCCGATGGCGAACATCTCGCCCTCGGTGGGATAGCCGCCCCAGTAGCAGGCCACGAAGGGCTTCTTCATCCACACATTGTCCCAGTAGGCATCGCCCGCCTCGCGCACGACATTGATCTCGATCCCGGCGCGCCGCGCATGCTCCGCGTAGAGCACGGCCGCGTCGGTGGCGCCCACGAAGGCCGCTTCCGATGTCGAGAGATCGACCTTCAGATTTTCCATGCCGGCCTTCTTCAGGTGGAACTTCGCCTTGTCGGGATCGTATGTCCGCTGCGGGATATCCTTGGCCCAGTAGGTGTAGGACGGCCCGATCGGCGTATCGTTGCCGAGCGTGCCGTAGCCATAGAGGATCTTCTGCATCAGGTCTTCGCGGTCGATGGCATGTTTGAGCGCCAGCCGCACATCCACATTGTCGAAGGGCGCCATGTCGGTGCGCATCGGGAATGTGTAGTGCAGCGAGCTCTGCACGCGGTCGAGCGTGATGTTGGGCTGCGTCTTCAGCATGTCGACCGTCTTGAGGTCCACCTCGTCGATGGCCTGCACTTCCCCGCTCAGCAACGCATTCATGCGCGCGCTCGAATCCTGGATGCAGAGCAGCTCCACCTCGCTGGCGAAGGCGCGGTCGTCGCGGAAGTAGTTGGGATTGCGCTCGAGATAGGCACGGATGCCCGGCTGGTGTTCCTTCAGGATGTAACCCCCGGTGCCGTTCTTGCTTTCCCAGTCCATCCGGTCGCCCTTGGCGGGATAGATCGTGAAGGCCTCGGTGTTGAGGATGGCGGGAAGGTCGGCATTGGCGGACTGAAGCACGATGATCACCGCCGTGTCGCCATCCGCCTTCACCTCGGTGAACTGCTCGGCCACCGGCTTGATGAAGGAGGTCGACTCCTTGCGCCGATGATGGTTGATGGAGGTCACCACATCCTCGGCCTTCATGGTGCGGCCGTCATGGAAGGTGACGCCCTTGCGGAGCTGGAAGCGCCAGGTCTTGCCGTCCGTGCTGTCCCAGCTCTCCGCCAGCACGGGGCCGACCGAACCGTCCGGCAGGATTTCCGTCAGCGTGTTGCTGAAGGCGAGCGCGAGAAGGCCCTGATAGGCGTTGGTGAGCGTGCCGGGGTCGGTCGTGTCGGTGGTCGATCCGTGGCGCGAGGCAAGCACCATTCTCCCGCCCTTCACCGGCGTTGCCGACTGGGCACGCGACCTGCCGCCCATCAGCCCGACCGCACCCGCCGCGGCGGGGAGCGCCATCGCCTGGCGGCGCGTGAGAGACGGCAAGGTGATTCTTTTCCTGGACATGTTCTTCCTCCCTGGTGCCGGGCGCCTCCAGCGCCGTTTGCCGGTCAGGATGGGGGTGAGGGGCGCGGCGCGGCAAGGCAGCGACTTGCAGTTGCTTTACGCGATCTGCAGCTGTGTTAGGATTTTTTGCGAGGAGAGCCATGCGCTCATGAAGGATGATCTCGCAGAAAACCTGAGGCTGCTCGCCGCGAGCCGGCGGTCCGTCTCGGAACTCTGCCGGGAATTGGGTTTCAACCGCCAGCAGTTCGCGCGCTATCTCTCGGGGGAGGCGCGGCCCTCGCCCCATAACCTCAAGCGCATCGCCGACGGCCTCTCTGTTCCGGCGGCCGACCTCCTGTCATCGCATGAGGAGTTCAGCCGGCGCTATGGCCACAGGCCTCAGGGCCGGGAAGGCCTCGCACTCCTCGACCGGGCTTTCCCCGGAGACATACGCCGCCTGCGGCCCCTGCTCGGCTTCTATCACAGCCATTTCGAGGTGCCCGGGGCGCCCGGAACACTCTTTCGCTCCCTGGTGTGCTTGTATGAGGAAGATGGCCGCATTCACTCGAAATCGATCGAGCGCCGCGCCAACCGGGACATCACGACGGGTTACCTCTCGAAGTACCGGGGCCTCGCGAGCTATCTCGGAAATTGCATCTTCGTGGTCGAATTCGAATGCCTCTCCGACGACTCGGTGGTGGAGACGATCCTCTACCCGCCCTACCGCAAGGCGCTCGACGTGATGACCGGCATGACTTTCGGCGTCACCTCACGCGTTCATCGCCAGCCCTACGCCTCCGGCGTGATCTGGAAGTATATCGGTGCGACCATCGACATGCGGGAGGCACTCGCCCGTTGTGGGCGTGTTTCCCTGGCCGACCGCAAGCTCGATCCAGCGGTGCGCCGCTTCTTCACCGATGGCCACGCGGCGCGGGTGACCAGCATGCAGCCGGCCTGAAGGCCCGCCCCTGCTCGCACGGCGCAGCCGCTTGGGCTTGAAGCTGCGCCGTGCGTCCTGCCCCCGTAAACGGGGAGGCGAAAACTGGTCTCGAGTTGCCGTTGCCCTCGGTGCCCGTGCTCGGGCTTTGGTTGTCCATGCCCTTTTCGCCTGCGATCCCCGATGGCACGGTTCTGTTCGGAGAGCGGCTGGCATTCCTCCGCCGTCATGTCTTGGGCTTGGCTCCCGGCGGTGAGAACAGGCAGCGGCAGAAATACATGGACAATTTCACGAACGGTTCCTTCTTGAATCGAAGTTACGCCTGAGGCGTGCTCGCCCGTTAAACGCCCAAGTCCGGCCCCAGCGTTCCAGTGCGGAAGACGAGCGGACCAAATATTTCGCAGATGAGAGAATTTGCGCCGATCGGGATCAGCAATCGAGCGAAGGTTGCCACTCGCCCGCCCGCTGGCGCCTCGCGCGGCTGCGCGGGCGCGGGATGTCGCAGCAGTCGATCCATGCGGCCGCAAGTTCATACCAGTGGAGCCGCTCGCCACGTGTCTCCGCGCGCCGGGCACGAACCAGGCATTCCTCGACTTTCCGGCAGCACTCGAGCGTATCCATGGGGAACCTTCCTCCGCACGGGAGTGCCCGCCGTCGGGGGGACGGCGGCTCACCCGGGACTCACACCTACAAACACGCAGAAGTGAGCGGGAAACGCGGGCCGGTCGAAAAGGTTCCCTCTGTGCCGGTTGGCCGATCGCCACTTCACCTGGGCAATTCGGCATTGCCACATGCAATGTTCCCCAGTGGCGTATTGGCCCCGATTCCTGCGTCGCATCAAAGGCATGCCGAAAAAAACGTCGCATGGGGCAGGACGTTTGAGGCCTGGATGCGTTTTCACATCCGTGGCGTCGGCGCGGTGGCCGCGGCATCCTGCCGGCGACCCAACCCTGTAAACCAGCGACCGGGGGGATTTCACCGAACCGCTGGCGCGGCCATGGGTGCCGCGGCTTGCGGAACTCGGACGCTCTGAGCGCGAGTTCCTCGGGCAGACGATCGCTGTGGAGTTCGGATTTGAGCTCTCGGCAACGACGGCTGCTGCGTGGCGTCTACGCTCCTCAGCCGACCGTCAGGAGGCCTCGGGAAACCGGGGCCTCCACCTTTGCAACGTCGCGAGGTGTTCCGCTCTAGCCGAGGTCACGTGGAGGAGTGATGGTAGCGGGGGTCCGAATTGATCCTTATCCGCACCAGCAAGATCAGATAGTTACACTGTTCAGGTCGCGAGTGGCGCTCCCTCAAAGGAGTGCCGCACATGGCATCGAACGGAAAGTGGGCAGGACGGCTGCCTGAGAAAAATGCCGCCGCGAGGGACAATCGCGGCGGCTTGGGTGGTCTGCTCGGAAAGGGGAATGTGAGCAGTCCACTTCTAGAACCGCGCGCGATTTCTGGCAAGCACCGGAGGGGCGAATTCCACACCCCTTCGGCATCCGCCCTGCCCCTCGATGCCATGGAGGCGCGCCATGGCTGACACCCGCAACCGCGACCGCGAGGCGCTCTACAGGAAGCTTGCGCTCGATCCCCGCATCAACTCGACAGCCTTCAAGATCGCCGTCATGATCTCGATCCGCTTGGGTGACGAGAGTGGCACAGCGTGGCCGTCCATCGCCCGGATCGGCAAGGACAGCGGCGAGGCGCGCAGCACTGTCATCAGGGCAATCAACCTCCTTTGCGAGACGGGCCACATGGAGAAGCGGCTTGCGGTCCCCAAGCGCGGCGGGCGCAAGGTGAACCACTATCGCTTCGTGACCGAACCCGATGGCGGCACTTCGACCAGTCCCAAAACTGACACTAGTAAAAGGCAGGGAACTAGTGCCAAATCTGACACCAGTGGAAACGGGTGCAGTCCCAAATTTGACACCCCCACTGGTCCCAAAACTGACACCCCTACTAGTACCAAATTTGGGACACAGAACCTCTTAAGGGAACCTCTAAGGGAACCTCTTAAAGGCGCGGTGCTTAAAGCACCCGCGCCTCTCCAAGAGGATACACCCCCCTTACCCCCCATGGAGCCACTCGCCCTTCGCGCCCCTGAGGGGCTACGGGCGGGAGCTGGCGAGGCTGGCGATCCCGACGAGCTGCTCGAAATCATCGAGGATGCCGAACTCGACGCATACGAGAACCCCGGCCTTTCGCGCCCCGATTATGTTCCTCTTCCGCTGAGCCGCGAGGAAGCAGCCCGTTTCCTGAGTTCCCGCCCCCGCAGTGCGTACTATCGCGAGCGGGCTGCCAAGCTCCGCAGGGCTGCACAGGCCGCCCACCCCGAAATCCGCAGGCGGGCAGACGAAGCCCGCTCGGTGCTGCTGGCCCATGCCGCGCTGATCGACCATGCCGCGAAGATCGCAAGCGCTGGCATCGCCAAGGCCCCAACGCCCAGGCTCCGCACGGGGCGTCCCCTTCCCTCCCGCGTCCAAGAAGATGAGGTCCCGTTCTAGTCATGACGATTGAAGCCAATAGGAAGGCCACAGGCGGGCATCAGGCCCGCCCCGCTACCCTGCCCTCCCCGCCCCCCGTATCGCCAAAACTGACCGACCAGAATTCGATTTCGAAGGTACTTTCCGGGCGGGGGGATGCGGGGGCGCGGCCTCGCAGTATTTCGCCAGCCTTTGGAGGTCCCCATGCCTAGCCTGACGCAAGCCGCATTCGCCAAGGAAGTCGGCCTTTCGCGCGGTAGGATCGCTCAGCTTGTCGGCGAAGGGCTGCCCGTCGAGCCGGATGGCGGCATCGATCTCAAGAAGGGCAAGCGCTGGATCGCGGACAATCTCGATCCGAAGCGCCGGGAAGCTGCGACCGGGACAGCGCCCGAAGGCAAGCTTGGCATGGTCGCCGCCATGCGGGCGCAGAAGCTGCTCCGCGAAACGAAGCTGATCGACATGGAGGTGAAGCGGAAAGAAGGCAGCCTTCTAGACCGCGCCGAAGTGGAGAAGGCGATCTTCGAACGCGCCCGCTTCGAGCGGGACGCTTGGATCGGATGGGTCAGCAGGGCAGCAGCAGAATTAGCGGCAGAAACTGGCGCTGATCCGCAAATCATATTCGCAGGGCTTGACCGTAGGGTACGCGAGCAGTTGTATGCCCTTTCTAGTCAGGAACTTGACCTATCAGGGGATAAAAGATGAAGACTATCGGCAAGATTGGTGTTGGTCTTCTTTTCGCGTGCGGGATGAGTGTTGCTGCCATCGCCCAGGAGGGAAAGCCGCCTCGATTTGATGTTGAGAGCCACTGCAAAAAAGTGGCGAGCTTTGGGGGCGAATACTCCGCGAGCCTCTTTCGTGGGTGCATGGACATGGAGCAAGATGCCTATAACAAACTGAAGGGAGCTTGGGGTGGATTGCCTGCAACCATGAGGCGCCATTGCGAGAAAGTAGCGCGGTTCGGAGGCGGAGGTTCGTATAGCATCTTGTCGGGATGCGTTGACATGGAGCTTGATGCTTCAAATCAAAATGCAAACGAAAAATTCGAGTACTGAACTGGACAGCGCAGTCCCATCACTTGGGTAACGCTTGAAATCCTCTCTCAATGAGCAGGCGATCTACGTGCATGCGGCATGCTCCAAACTTCACTTCCTTAAGAAAAGCAGACATTGGAGCCACTCCCCAATTTTCGGCGGACCTTCCATAGAAATTGTCGATGGCATCAACGATCATGTCATTCGATAACTGGAGTGCCGAGCCGCACTCGGCCATGCCTCGTGCCACTGCCCACGACTTCGGGTCCGCCGGATCGATGAGGCTGGAGAAAACATCGTATAGAGACATGGCATATCCTAACTTCATTTCTTCTGTCATTTCCCTCCACTTAGAATAATTATCTACATAGCCAGCACCTGCAGGAAGTCTCAAGCAGAGCAGAACAATGGCGATGCCCCCCGACATTAATCCCACTCGGCCTAACTGTTTGGGAAAGTTCAACATGCAAAAATTCCTCACTGAACTAGTGGCGGAAACAGGTGCCAAAGCGGAGAAAGGAAATCTGAGCGGTAAAGAGATCGGACATTGCCATCTGAGTACCCGCGATGAGAACCAAAATGGTCGACTTGTTGTCCTCTGGTACGCTCTGGATCACCTTTCCCCGATTGGTCTGATGGACCTCGACCTCCTTGGTGGTGCAAACTTGCTTCCCCTTGTCCACGAAGCAGAGGCGCGCGGTCTTGCCCGCTGCATCGATCGTGAAATCGCCAACAATCGTCCTTTCTTGGCAGTCACCCAAGAAGCACTCGACTTCACGGTCCAAATTGCAGGAAATCACTTCTGCCAGCGCGTCGCTCACCGCAACGCACAGAGCTACAAGAACGAGTGCTATCCGAACCATGTTCGCTCCCGGGAAGACGCCCATGCTAACTTCTGAAAAACTCGCTGTCGATGGCGCGTGGCGCAGGGGTCTCGCTCCTGATCCCGCGATCACCGTCTCGGAGTGGGCCGAGCGCCACCGGGTGTTGCCGCAGACTGCCGCCGAGCCGGGACGCTGGCGAAACAGCAGGACGCCTTATCTCCGCGAGATCATGGACTGCCTATCCCCCGCGTCGCCTTATGAGCGGGTCGCGATCATGTCTGCCGCGCAGATCGGCAAGTCCGAGGTACTTCTAAATTTCGTGGGAGCCGCGATCCACCTTTGGCCGGGCCTCACCCTGGTTGTGCAACCCACGACTGAGGCCGCGCGGCGCTTCACCCGCGTCCGCGTCGATCCGATGCTTGAGGCCACACCGGAACTTGCATCCCGCATCGTGCAGCCGGGACCGCGCAAGAGCGGCAACAGCGCCTTCTTCAAGGCATTCCCCGGTGGGGCGGTGGCCTTCGTGGGCGCGAACAGCGGAGTTGGCCTCCGCTCGACCCCTGCCCGCTTCGTCTTGATGGACGAGGTTGACGCCTTCCCCGCCTCGGCTGGGGATGAGGGCGATCCGATCCAGCTTGCCGCAGCTCGTACCGCCACCTTCAGGGGCAAGCGGAAAATTCTGCTCACATCGACGCCGACCATCAAGGGCGTCTCGCGGATTGAGCGCGCCTACGAGGAAGGCGACCAGCGCCGCCTGTTCCTGCCGTGCCAGCACTGCGGCGAGTTCTTCGTTCCGGCATGGGTCAATATCCAGTGGCCCCAGGGCGCGCCAGATCGCGCCCACCTGATCTGCCCCTCCTGTGGCGGCATCCATGAGGAACGCGACAAGCCGAAGCTCCTGGCGGGCGCGCAATGGCGCGCCACCGCAGAGGGCGACGGCCTCACCGCCAGCTTCCACATCAGCGGCCTCGTCTCGCCCTTCGTCTCATGGGCCGAGATCGCCCGCGACTTCCTCGCCAGCAAGTCCGATCCGTCCCGGTTGCAGGTTTGGACGAACACCACCTTGGGCGAGAGTTTCGAGGATCGCGAGACGGCACCGCTCTCGCCAGACACCCTGCAAGCCCGCGCGCGCCGTGCCGATGTGCCGTGGACCGAGGTCCTGCCCGATGGTGTCGCGGTTTTGACCGCTGGCATCGACGTGCAGGATGACCGCATTGAGCTTGAGGTCATCGGATGGGGCCGCGCGGAGGAAAGCTGGTCCATCGACTATCAGATCATCCACGGCGACACCTCCCGTCCCGGCCCGTGGGATGCGCTCGACCAGCTTCTCGCCCGCCGCTTCCGCCACCCGCGCGCGGTTCCCGACCTTCCCATCTCTGCCGTCTGCATCGATAGCGGCGGGCATCGAACCGATGCGGTGATGAGGTACAGCGCAGCCCGCCTCAATCGCAGGGTATGGGCAGTCAAAGGACGGGGCGGTGCAGGGGTGCCGCCATGGCCGAAGCGCCCACCAAAGCCCCGGCGCACGGGAATTGCGCCCGTCCACATCGTCGGCGTGGATACCCTCAAGGCCACACTCATGTCCCGCCTCCGGATCGAAGATGCCCCTGGCCCTGGCGCGATCCATGCGCCGAGCGACCGGGACTTCTGGTGGTTTCAAGGCATCGTTGCTGAGCGGGCCATCCGCAAGTGGACGCGCGGCGTGGCGCGGATCGAATGGATTGTGGACAAGGGCGTGCGCAACGAGCCGCTGGACTGCCGCGTTTATGGCAGCGCCGCCCTCCATGGCCTCTATGCGAGTGGACTGAGCCTTGCCGAGGTCGCGGCGAAGATTGATGCCGCGCCACGGCGGCCGATCTCAAAAGCTGATGATCGGGAGACGCCCTTGGTCACTCCTGTTCGTGTGATAAGATCTCGCTGGCTTTCACACTGACGATTGGAAGGTATGGGGACGAAAGCATGAGCAGTGGTCACGAACCAAACAGACATTGGCCAGGCGACATTCTGAACCGTCGCGCTGACGCGCATGTAATTTTCTCATTCGTGGCTCAACGGGTGGAGGAGCGCGCAAAGCGATCTGAAGTCGGTTCCTATGTGTTGAACATCGACGCTGAATGGGGTTCAGGAAAGACGTACTTCCTGACGCGTCTACGTGAACAGCTCAGGTCAAATGGCCATTGCTGCGTTTACGTAGACGCTTGGGAAGATGACCACGCCGACGCGCCCCTAATTGCATTAATGGCGGCAGTTGACGAGGAAATCGCAAGGACGTATCCGCGCAGCGCCAAAGTTTCCTCAGCTTGGGAAAGCGCAAAAGAGGCAGCAGTACCTCTACTAAAGACTGCGGCCCTGGGAGCTGTGAAAACAGCTGCGAAAAAATTCTTGGGCAGTGAGGGAGTTGAGGAACTCATTTCAATCGCAAGGGACGGTGCAACATCACAGGATCCTGGATCGCCATCTATAGTAGGAGAGATCACCAAGGGAGCCTTAGAGGGAGCGCTAGACAGTCTTGGCGCTTCAGATGCGTCCAGAGCTATTGACCAGTTTACGTCTAGAAAGGCACTACTGAAGAAGTTCCGCGAGAAATTGGCTGATCTAGCTGGATCACTTAAGAACGGAGGTGATGATCCGCAGAAGCTCTTCTTCATTCTAGTTGACGAACTAGATCGTTGTAGGCCGAGCTACTCCGTTTCATTGCTTGAAGATATTAAGCACCTGTTCTCTGTCGAAGGCTTGATATTCATTGTTGCGACAGACACTGCGCAGCTATCAAGTTCTATAAGATCAATATACGGAGAAGGCTTCGACGCACAGAAATACTTGCTACGCTTTTTTGATCGGACCTATCGGTTCGCAAAGCCGTCCACGGAACGATTTGTTGAACATCTTTGTTCTCGATACGCAATTTCCGAGGAACGCTTGGCGTGGCCTCCAGACAAGAAATTGTATGAGGCCATTGCTGTTATTTTCGAGGGCTTCTCTCTTTCACTCCGCGACATAGAGCAATGCATGGACATGTTGGCAAGCGCTATTACGTTGTGGGATAAGAAAGCAAAATTGAACCTCATATACCTCATGTTCATGGTGGTTGCTCACCATTCAGGTGATACGAAGCTCTTCTCTTGCATAGCAGAGTGCGATTTCGGAAATTTTCCGAAGGATTTCGGCGAACGGTTTCCGGATCAGGGTGCGCGCTTTGCTTTCGGCGGCCGACAAGACTTTGGAAGGGGAAATTCGCGCGATGAGGTGACAGCCACTAGACTGCTCGATCAATTCCTGAGGAATTACAATTTGGAAATGAACAAATTCTTCGAGGACGAAAATCCATCGTTAGCATCAGCCCGCTGGGCGCGCACTATAGTCGCTCAAGAATATAACGATACCTACGGTGGCACTGTGGCGCGCGGGAAACGTTTGCTGGTAGGGAAGTATGTCACACTTGTTCAGAATGCCGGAAGGCTTCTGCGAACGGAAACGTGACTTCTATTGGGTTCTATTGGCTCATTTCCGAAGTTCGGTCCCAAACCCCGATAATGTGACTATTGACTGCGTTCTGCTCGGCAATTATATGTCACTCTTACCACGGAGACTAATGCAAAGGACGAAAGGGTCCGCATGCTTAGTTTTATCCGTGATTTTTTGTTTTTGCGTCCAAGGTTTCGCTCCTACGACGGCGGCACTAGCGGTCGCCGCTGGCGGGGCGCGGGCGAGATGGCGAACCAGAATGCCGCCGCACTCGCCGCCCGTGGGAGCCTCGCACGGCGCGCCCGCTACCTCGTCGCCAACAACGCGCTCGCCGCCGCGGGGGTCGAAGCATGGCTTTCGGCGCTGACCGGAACGGGGATCAAGGCGCAGAGCGCGCATCTTGATCCGAACGTCCGGGCGTTGATCAATGTCACTTTCGAGCAGTGGACGGACAAGGCCGACGGGGACGGGCTGACCGACTTCTACGGACTGCAAGCGCTTATCGCGCGGCGCATGGTGGTCGATGGCGAGGCGCTGGCGATCATGTCGGTGGATCAGACCGGGTTGAAGGTCCGCCTTCTGGACCCCGAGCAGCTTGACGGCAGCATGACCCGCGAGCTTGGCGGTGGCGCAAGGATCATTCAGGGCGTCGAGTTCGACGTCGCAGGACGCCGGATCGCCTATCATATCTTCCGCGATCGTCCCGGCCTGGGGATGGCGCTAACGCCGATCCGGGTTCCCGCCGAGGACGTGCTGCACATTTTTCGCGTCGAGGTTCCCGGTCAGGTGCGCGGCGTCTCATGGTTCGCGCCGATCCTACTTCGCCTCCGCGAGTACGACGAAGCCATCGACGCGCAGCTTGTGCGCCAGAAGCTCGCCGCGATGCTGGCGGGCTTCATCGTGGACCCGGAAGGCACGGCAGCGGGCTTCGCCAGCGGTGAGCAGCCGAGCCTCGCGGGGCTGGTGGAGAGTGGTCTTGCTCCCGGCACGCTCTCTGTTCTCAATTCCGGGCAGGACATTCGGTTCAGCGATCCGCCGCAGATCGCCAGTGAGGCCATCGACTTCCTCCGCATTACCGCCCGCGAGATCGCATCCGGTCTTGGTGTTCCCTACGAGGCGCTGACGGGCGATCTGAGCAGCGTCAACTACAGCAGCATTCGGGCGGGCCTTGTCGAGTTCCGCCGCCGTGCCGAGGCGATCCAGCACGGGGTTCTCGCCTTCCAGCTTCTCCGTCCGGTCTTCCGCCGCTGGATCATCACCGAGAGCCTGGCGGGACGCCTTGGCGCTCCCGGCTCCGACCTTGAGCCACTCATGGCGGTGCGCTGGATCACGCCGAAGCAGCAGTGGGTCGATCCCCTCAAGGATGCACAGGCCGAAGCCACCGCCATCGCGGCGGGCCTCATGTCGCGGCGCGAAGCCATCGCATCGCGCGGTTACGACATTGAACAGGTGGACGCCGAGATCGCTGCCGACAATGCGAGGGCCAAGACCCTCGGCCTCGACTTCACAGCCAAGCCAGCCAGCCAGAAGGAGCCTTCCGAATGACCACCGCCACCGAGTTGATGAACGGCGTCACCCTTGTTTCGCCGCAGAGCAAAGAGCGCGAGGAAATCATCGCAAGCCTTACCGCGCAGATGGCGGCCTCCATCCTGCGGTCGGGCGTCTCGCTCGATGATACCGTCGCCGTGACGCTGGTGCTGAGCGACGATGGCTGGATGCCTCTGTGGATCGAGAACCTAATGCCGCGCGCCATCGCGCTTGCCCGCAGGGCGCTGACCATCGCGGAGGTCATGGACGTGGATATTTCCGACAGGGAGATCAGGCATTGAACGAGCAGCATGTCGTCATCACCCGTCGCGCCCCTCTGACGCCGCAGTCTTGGAACACCGAGGAGCGCACGCTTGAGGTAGTCTTTTCCACTGGCGCACCTGTTGAGCGTTACGACGCGCGCGGTGCCTATGAGGAACGTCTTTCATTGGATCAGGATTGGAGCGACTTCAAGGGCGCTCCGGTTCTGAACTCGCACCGCCGTGGCAGCGTTGAGGATGTGATCGGGTCCGTACAGTCCGCATGGACGGTCGGGCAGGAAGCCCGCGCCATCATCAAGCTGTCACGGCGGGCCGACGTCGCTCAGATTGTGCAAGATATTCTCGACGGCATCCTGCGCGGCGTGAGCGTGGGTTATGTCGTTCATGAATGGAAGGAATTGGCTGAGAGCGCGCGGCGCGTGAAGATCGCGACCCGCTGGCAGCCTGTTGAGCTTTCCATCGTCCCAATTCCTGCCGACCGTCTTGCGACCATCAGAGGTCAAGACATGACTACTCCGAACCCGGCGACCACGCCGAAGGATCAGGCCACGCCCGTGGATCGGGCAGCCATCGACAACGAAATCCGCTCCATCGCGGGTCTTGCGAACCTCGACCGCTCTTGGGCGGACGAGCAGATCGGCAACGGCGCGAGTGCCGAACAGGCCCGCGCTGCCGCCTTTGAGGCGATGCAGCAGCGGAGCCAGCAGACGCGGACAATCAACAGCACGGCGCACAACGACCGCACGCTGGACAATCCCGAGGTCTGCGTCCGCGCGATGGGCGAGGCGACCTTCGCTCGCACCAATCCTTCGCACCAGCTTTCCGGTGCGGCCCGCGAATTCGCCCACAAGAGCATCCCCGAGTTGGCTGAGATCGCCCTTCGGTCTGCGGGCATCTCTACCACCGGGCTTTCCAAGTCGAGCATCGTCACGCGCGCCCTGCACAGCACCAGCGACTTCCCGTTGGCAATGGCCGACGCGGTGAACCGCACGGTGCGGCAGTCCTACGAGGCCCAGGCCTCGGCTCTCACGCAGATCGCCCGCATGGTAACGGTGAGGGACTTCCGGCCCGTGACCCGGATCAGCGCCAGCCAGTTCTCGGCTCTTGAGAAGGTCAATGAGAACGGCGAGTACAAGCGCGGGACCTTCGAGGAAAGCGGCGAGAAGATCAGCATTGCCACCTTCGGCAGGATGTGGGCCGCCACGCGGCAGCTTCTCGTCAACGACGATCTCGGCATTATGACCACGGCGGCGACCAAGATGGGCGCGGCAACGGCGGCACTGGTCGCCAACAATCTCGCAGCCGTCTGGCTGGCAAACAGCGGCCTTGGCCCACAGTTAAGCGACGGCAAGAAGGTGTGGGACGCCTCGCACGGGAACCTCGCATCCGGCTCTGACAAGGCTGCTCCTTCCGATGCCACGCTGAACGCAGCCCGTATGGCGATGCGCGGCCAGCGCGACGCATCGGGCCAGCCCATTGCCATTGAGCCGAAGGTGCTTCTGGTTCCCCCCGCGCTCGAAACCGCCGCACAGAAGCTTCTCGCAAGCATCTACGCGACGACGGTGAACGACGTGAACCCGTGGGCCGGGACGCTCAAAGTCATGGTCGAACCGCGCCTCACCAGTTCGAAGGCTTGGTATCTGATCGATCCGGCCAACGGCGATCTGGAAAGCGCCTTTCTTGAGGGTGAGACGGGTCCGGTGATCGAGAGCCGTGCGGGTTGGGACGTTGACGGCGTCGAAATCAAGGTTCGCCTTGATCACGGCGCGGCCTTCGTTGACTGGCGCGGCGTCTATCGGAACCCCGGCGAGTGATCCCCATGACCACTGCCGCCGATCTTCGTTCGCAGCTTGAGAGCCTCCACAAGGCGAGGGCCTCGGGCGTCCGGTCCATCGAGTTCGCCTCGGGCAATGGCTCGTCCCGCCGCATCGAATACAAGGACGATGCGCAGATGGCAGCGGCCATTGCCGATCTGGAGCGCCGGATCGCAGCCATCGAAGGTCGGCGGGTTTCCACCATCCACATTCACACCTCGAAAGGACTTTGATCCATGAAGAACTTCGTGCAGCCGGGCCATAACATCACGGCCCTTGCGCCGATCGGAGGCGTCGCATCGGGCGATCCGGTTCTCATCGGCAATCTGTTCGGCATTGCCTCGACCGACGCGGCGGAAGGAGCCGAAGTCGAGCTTGGCACGGTCGGCGTCTACGACATCGGCAAAGCCGCCGTCGCCGTCTCGGCGGGCGACATCGCCTATTTCGACGCCACAGCCGGCAACGTTACGACCGATGATGCGACCGGGTCCAATCTCCGCGTCGGCATCTTCGTCGCTGCCGCTGCCGATAGCGCCACCATTGGCCGCGTCCGCCTGGACGGCGCGGCAACGTAATCCACGGGGGTGTCTAGCATGGCGGAAAGCCCGCTGAGCCTCATGTCTCCCCCGAAGTTGAAGAAGGCATGAGGCAGCCAAGGGGCCTTTCGCGCTCATGGCCGAGCGTAGCAAGTAGGTCTGCCCTCGGGGATGCGGACCCTGCCAAGACCTACAGGCCCGACGAAACTGCCCCCGGCCTTCGGGCCGGGAGGCACCTATCCCATTGAAAATACCACGGAGACGAACGCTGTGACTGGAACAACTCGCCTATGGGCGGGGCGAAGACGCCCGCCCGTCTTTGAGGAAGCCGAATGGCCGAAAGGTCTGATAGACGTGATGACGCGGAGGTCGGCAAGCTTTGCCGGGAACTCATCCTCGCCCTTGCCGAGCTAGAAGAAGGTAAGGATCACGCCCGGCAAGCTGCCAATCGCCTCCGCGCCAAAACCACGGAGACGAGAAAATGAAGCAGTCCAGACGCGGTGCGATCTATGCCAGATACAGCAGTGACAGACAGAATGACCGATCCGTCGAAGATCAGGTGATGCTCTGCCGCGAGTTCGCAGAGCGCAATGGCATCAAGATTGTGGCAACCTATTCCGACAGGGCCAAGTCGGGGGCGTCCTTGCATGGGCGCGACGGCATCTTGGAAATGCTCGTCGCTGCCAAGGCTCGCTCATTCGATGTTTTGGTAATCGAGGACCTTGATCGTCTGGCGCGCGATCAGGGCGATCTCGCCACGATCCACAAGCAGTTCAAGTTTGCGGGCATCGAGATTGAACAGCTCAGCGGCGGCAAGGTGAACAGCTTGCAGGTTGGTCTCGCTGGCCTCATGGGGCAGCAGTACTTGGAGCAGCTCGCCGACAAGACCAAGCGCGGCATGGCGGGCAATATCCGCGAGGGCAAGAGCGCGGGCGGTCAGGGCTACGGCTACCGTGCAGTGGAAGGAAAGCCGGGCGAGCTTGCGATTGTCGAGGCCGAGGCGGAGGTAGTGCGGCGCATCTTCGACCTCTACCTTGGCGGCATGGCTCCCCGCGCCATCGCGGGCCTTCTGAACCGCGAATGCGTCCCTGCCCCACGCGGCCTGAAATGGAACGCCAGCACCATCAACGGCAACGGCAAGCGCGGCTGCGGCATCCTCCGCAACTCGCTCTATTGGGGCCTCCGGACGTGGAACAAGAACAGGATGGTGAAGAACCCCGATACGGGCAAACGCGTCTCCCGCGCGAACCCCGAGAGCGAGTGGCGGACCAGTGAGGTTCCAGCACTTGCCATCATCACCAAGGAGAAGTTCGTCGCGGCACAAAAGATCAAGGCCGACAGGTCGCACACCTACACAATGGGGGACCCGATCCCCCGGAAGCCTCGCCTCCTGTCCGGGCTGCTCCGCTGTGGCTGCTGCGGTTCTGGCATGGTGCTGCACGGCAGCAGCCGGGGTCGCCAGCGGATCGGATGCAGCCGCAAGAAAGAAAGTGGAACGTGCCAGAACCGCTCACTCTACTACCTTGACGAGATAGAGCAGACGGTGATGACTGATCTCCGCAAGCTCCTTGGCGGACCGGAAATGCTGCAAACCTTTGTCGCAAGGTATCGCGAAGCAGCGCGGAAGCGGTCGGCAGGGGCAGCCCGCCAGAAGTTCGATCTGGAGCGGAAGCTGGCTGATCTCACTGGACGGCGAAAGCGCCTTCTGGACCTCTACGAACGGCAGGATGGCGTCGACGCAGAGGAAACCGCCGCCCGCCTTAAGGCCCTTTCGGACGAAGCCAAGGCGGTCGAGGCCGAACTGGAACTGGCCGTGGCGGCAGTTCCCGTCATCGAACTGCACCCTGAGGCTCTGGCGGCATTTCACAGGTCCATCGGGGCATTGGCAGACAGGCTGAACGAGCTATGGACGCTTGATCCGGGGAAGGTGGCCCCATTCAGGCAGTTGGTGGAACGGGTAATCGTCCTTCCCGGCCATCCGACTACGATTGAAGTGAAAGGACGGCTTGGGGCGCTTACTCGCCAGCCCGAACGCGTGCTGAGAACGGTGGTAGCGGGGGAGGGAGTTGAACCCCCGACCCCAGGATTATGATTCCCGTGCTCTAACCAACTGAGCTACCCCGCCGGAGATGGCGCGCATATAGGTTCAGGCGCAGGCCGAAGTCAAGCTGCCTCTCCGGGGTCGGCATCGCTTTCGGCCCCCTTCTTGAAAAAGGTCCGCCAGAAGGAGATGAACAGGAAATAGGCGCTTGCCGCCACCCACACCCAGAGCTGGATGTCCTCCACCCGGCCCCAGTCGCTGCGGTCCTTGGCCTGGATGATGAGGCTGAGCGACATGGCCGCCCACAGCACCGTCATGGGAATGGTGATCTCCCGCCAGTCGGTCACCCGGAGGGGGTGCACGAACTTGATGGGGATGAAGGTCAGCACGCAGAGCACGGCCACGGTGATGATGTTGGCGAGCGGCCCGGACTGCAGCACGAAGAAATACAACACCACCACGTTCCACACCGCGGGGAAGCCGACGAAGTAGTAATCGTCCGACTTCATGCCGACATTGGCGAAGGTGTAGCAGGAGACCGCCATGATCGCCGCCGCCGAGATCAGGCTCCAGGTCTGGCCGGAAAAAATGAATTCCAGCGGCGTCATGTTGAACCAGTAAACCATGAGCGCCGGCACGGCGACGTAGGTGAAGTAATCGATTACGTTGTCGAGTGTCCGCCCGTCGACGTTGGGGGTGTATTCGAGCACCCTCGCCTTCCTGGCGAGCGTTCCGTCCACCCCATCCACGAACAGGGCGAGGCCCAGCCACATGAAGGCGGCGACCGGATCGTTTTTAAGAACGGAGACCAGCGCCAGGAAGCCCAGAACGATTCCGCAGGTCGTAAAGGCATGGACGGCCCATGCCACACCCCTCTTCACATCACGGTCGATGTTGGGATGCAGATTGATCTTGGCCAAGACGCTGATACTCCCGCGGTGAAACTCGACTATAGGAAAGCCGCCGCCCCAAGGCAAATGGGTCAGCGCCGCTTGCGGAATTCCAGCAGGGTGAAGAAGCCGAATGGTTTCACCGGGGTGCGCGACACCAGCTCGAGCTCCTCGCACACGAGAATCGCCTGAACCGGGAATTCCGGCCGCCACCCGAGGCGCGCGGCATAGCGCGACAGCGACCGCTCGAGCGCTCCGCGCAGGCCTTCTTCCACGCTGAAGTGGTTGCAGATGAGCACGGTGCCGCCGGGCTTCGTCACCCGCGCCAGCTCGCGCATCACCTTGACCGGATCGGGCACCACGGTCATGACGAACATTGCGGTGGCAACGTCGAAGCTCTGGTCGGCGAAATCAATGGCGGTTGCGTCCATTTCGAGCAGGGCCTCGACGTTGGATTGCCCCTCCCGGCTCACGCGCTCGCGCGCCCGGGCCAGCATGTCGGGCGAAAGGTCGATGCCGGTCACGCGGAGCTGCGGCCCGTAATGCGGAAGAGCCAGGCCGGTACCCACCCCCACTTCGATAAGGCGGCCGGAAAAGCAGTTGGCGCGGGCCGTCACGCTGCGGACGGCGGCTTCGACGAATTTTCCGAAGGTCCTGTCATAGACGGGCGCCCAGCGGCGGTAGGCCTGGCGAACGTCGGAAGCGTCGATGGCGGCAAGTCCGCGGGATCCCCGGGCTGTCAAGTCTCGTCCCTCCATGCACCCCGGTCCGGGGCCTTCAGGCAACGGGCCAGTCGGAGCAGGGTTTCAGGCGCGAGCGATGATTCCGCCGCCAAGCACCCGCATTCCGGCTCCTTCTCCCTCATATAGCACACAGGCCTGCCCGGGCGAAACGCCGTACTCCCCGCCGCGCACCGTGACGACCGGCTCCTCGCCTTCGAGCCTGATGTCGGCCGGCATGGGTGGGCGCGAGGAGCGGATCCTCGCATGGACCTGCCTGCCCTCGGTTCCCAGGGGCTGCTCGCCCAGCCAGTTGAGCTGCCCGACCCGGATTTCGGTGCGCTTCAGCGCTTCGCGCGGGCCGACCACCACCCTCCGGCTGGCCGGATCGAGCTTCACGACGTAGAGCGGCTCGCCCCCGGCGATTCCCAGTCCCCTACGCTGCCCGATGGTGAAATGGATGATTCCGTCATGACGCCCGAGCACCCTTCCCTCGAGGTCGACGATGTCGCCCGGCTCCACTCCCTCCGGCCGGAGCTTGCGGATGAGTTCGGCATAGCGGCCGTCCGGCACGAAACAGATATCCTGGCTGTCCGGCTTCTCCGCCACGGTGAGGCCGAGACCCGATGCGATGGCGCGGGTCTCCGCCTTGCTGAGGGTGCCGAGCGGAAACCGCAGGTAGTCGAGCTGCGCCTGGGTCGTGGCGAAGAGGAAGTAGCTCTGGTCCCGCGACAGGTCGGCGGGCGTGTACATGTCGCGCCGGCCCGTGCCATCGCCCCGCGCCCGGGTTTCGACGTAGTGTCCCGTGGCCAGTGCTGCGGCATCGAGGTCGCGCGAGCGTGAAAGGAGGTCGGCGAACTTCACGGTTCGGTTGCAGGTCACACAGGGAACGGGTGTTTCGCCGGACAGGTAGCTCGTCACGAACTCGTCGATTACCGCCTCGCGGAAACGCGATTCGAAATCGAGGACGTAGTGCGGAATGCCGAGCGCGGCAGCGGCCCGCCGCGCATCGTGAATGTCCTGGCCGGCACAGCAGGCCCCCTTGCGCCGCACGGCCTCGCCATGATCGTAGAGCTGCAGGGTGATGCCCACGACGTCGAAGCCGGCCGCCTTGAGGAGTGCCGCGGTGACGGTGGAATCGACCCCGCCCGACATGGCGCAGACGATGCGGACGCAGGACGGGTCTCCGGCGATGCCGACCGTCTCGCGCACGTTCTCGATGAGGGCCTGTCCGATCATGATGAGCGTCTAGATGGGCGTTTCCGCACCCAAAGTAAACCGGAAGCTTGCCCGGATTGTGCTGAAATGACACCTCCTAAACCAGAGGATTTGCGAAATCTTCATATGTACTTAGGCCATTTTTAAGGCCCCGGGCATAGTCTTGGGCCTTGTGAGTAGCTGCGTATGGGTTGAGTTTCCTTCATGAACGGTCAGTTGCGTTCTCGCGTGAACTACGTCATCGGGCCCGATGGCAGCCCGCTGACGGTCGCCGATCTCCCCCCTCCCGGCAACCAGCGTTGGGTGATCCGCCGCAAGGCGGAGGTGGTGGCGGCCGTGCGCGGCGGTTTGTTGAGTCTCGAGGAGGCCTGCGAGCGCTACGTGCTCACCGTCGAGGAGTATCTCAGCTGGCAGCGTTCGATCGACCGGCACGGCCTGGCGGGCCTGCGCACCACGCGCATCCAGGACTACCGGCAGTAGGCCGCGGCACCTCGCAAGGTTTCTAGCGGGCCGGACTCCTTCCAGGGGTCCGGCCCCTTCATCTGTTGCGCTGGAGGCACCCCGTCTTTCGCACCGGCGGGCGATATGCCAATTTCGCCGCATGAACGTGTTGGTGCTCTTTGCACATCCGAGAAGCCGGACCTCCGTCGTGCAACGGGCGATGCTGCAGGCAATCGCCGGGCTGGAGCGCGTGACCATCGTCGATCTCTATGCCGAGTACCCGTCTCTGGACATCGACGTGGGGCGCGAGCAGCAACGGCTGCTCGAGCATGAGTTCATCGTGCTTCAGCATCCCTTCTACTGGTATTCCTCGCCCGCCATCCTCAAGGAATGGCAGGACCTAGTGCTGGAGAACGGGTGGGCCTATGGGCCGGGCGGAACGCGCCTGGCGGGCCGCTTCCTGATGTCGGCGGTCTCCACCGGCGGGTCCGAAACGGCCTACCGCGAGGGCGGCCGCAACAGGTTCGACGTCTCAGAGTTCCTGAGGCCCTTCGACCAGACCGCCCATCTCTGCTCCATGGCCTATCTCGCACCATTCGTCGTCCATGCCGGCCGCCGCCTCTCGCCCGAGGCGCTGGCCGCCGCCGCGGCCGCCTACCGGGAGCTGATCACCGGCCTCAGGGACGGCGCCATCGATCCGCTCGCGCGGCTTGCCGAGGGCTATACCCTCCCGCCGCGCTTTGCCGGGGAACGCCGCTGATGCACCTCGAAGACCTGTTGCTCGGCGCCTTCATCTACCTCGCCGCCGCGGTGATCGCCGCGCCGCTGGCCACCCGCCTCGGCCTCGGCTCGGTGCTCGGCTACCTGGTGGCCGGCATGGTCATCGGTCCCTCGCTCCTCGGATTGGTGGGGCGCGAGGGTGCCGACGTCATGCACTTCGCCGAGTTCGGCGTCATCGTCATGCTCTTCCTGGTCGGCCTCGAACTGCAGCCGTCGAAGCTGTGGACGCTGCGCAAGCCCATTCTCGGCCTGGGCGGGCTGCAGGTGGTGCTGACGGCGGCCGCCATCGGCCTTGCGGCCAGCCTCTTCGGCGCCTCCTGGCGGACCGCCCTCGCCATCGGGCTGATCCTCGCAATGTCCTCGACCGCCATCGTGCTCCAGAGCCTGAACGAGCGCGGCCTGCTCAAGACCTCCGCAGGCCAGTCCTGCTTCTCCGTCCTGCTCTTCCAGGACATCGCGGTGATCCCGATCCTGGCACTCCTGCCGCTCATCGCCGCCGCCCGCCCGCATGACGCTCACGGTGCCAGCCTGATCGGCGATCTCCCGGGCTGGGCGCAGACCCTCGCCGTGCTTGCCGCCGTTTCGGCGATCGTGCTCGCCGGGCGCTTTCTCATGCGACCGCTGTTCCGCCTCGTCGCCGGAACGGGAATACGCGAGGTATTCGTCGGGCTGGCGCTCCTCATCGTCGTCGGCATCACGCTGCTGATGCAGCTCGTCGGGCTCTCGGCGGCGCTCGGCACGTTCCTCGCGGGCGTCGTGCTGGCCGAGAGCGAGTACCGCCACGAGCTGGAAATGGATCTCGAGCCCTTCAAGGGGCTGCTGCTCGCGGTGTTCTTCATCGCGGTGGGGGCGGGTATCGACTTCTCCCTGCTCATCGATGAGCCGCTCCTGGTGCTGGGCCTCGTCGCCGGCTTCGTGGCGGTCAAGCTGGGGGTCCTGTTCCTGCTCGCCCGCCTCTTCGGCATGAGCGGTGCGGATTCCTCCCGCTTCTCCTTTGCCCTGGCCCAGGGCGGCGAATTCGCCTTCGTCCTGATTTCCTTCGCGGCCGGCCTCGGGTTGCTTGCCGTTGCCCAATCCTCGCTGCTGGTGGCCGTCGTCGCCCTCTCCATGGCGCTGGCGCCGCTCCTGATGATCCTCGACGAACGCGTCGTGCAGCGGCGCTTCGCGCTGTCTCCCTCGGCCCGCGAGAGCGACCGCATCGAGGAGACCGGAAACCAGGTCATCATCGCGGGCCACGGCCGCTTCGGCATGACGGTGGGCCGCGTGCTGCAGGCGAACGGGATCCGGGCCGTGGTTCTCGACCATGACGCCGAGCAGATCGAGGCGCTCCGCCGGTTCGGCTTCAAGGTCTATTACGGCGACGCCTCGCGCCCCGACCTCCTGGAAGCCGCCGGCGCGGCAGAGGCGAAGGCCCTGGTGATCGCCATCGACGACCAGGAAAAGGCGCTCGACATCGTTGAAACGGCCCGCCGCCACTTCCCCGGGTTGCACGTGCTCGCCCGTGCCTTCGACCGGGTCCACGCCTACCGCCTTCTCAATGCGGGCGTTACGGACGTCCACCGCGAGGTCTTCGCCTCATCCGTCGATCTCGGGGAGCAGCTTCTCGTCCGCCTCGGGGTCCACCCCTTCGAGGCGCACCGGGCCGCGATGCGGTTCAAGGCGCATGACGAGGAACTCGTCCGGAGGTCAGCCCGGCACGTCGACGATACCCAGCAGCTGATCGACATCGCCCGCCAGGGGCGCGAGGAGATCGAGCGCGTGCTGGCGGCCGATGCCGGCGGCAGGCGCCAGGGACCGGACCAGGCCTGGGAAGCACCCGACGACAGCCGCGAAGATGCCCCCCTGTCCCCGGGGCGTGAGAAGCTCTAAACAGCGCCGGCAACAGCCCCAAGGAAGAGCCGATGGCAGACTCCATCCACGACGTCAAAATCGACCCGCGCAACCTCGACATCCTCATTTCCGTGAACGGCGAGCTGGTACCGCGCGGCCAGGCCATGATCTCCGTCTTCGATTCGGGCTTCATCCTGGGCGACGGCGTGTGGGAGGGCCTGCGCATGGTGAAGGGCGGCGTTCCGTTCCTGCGCGAGCACGTCGAGCGGCTCTACGAGGGCGCCAAGGCGATCTTCATGGACATCGGCCTCACGCCGGAGGAACTGGTGAAGCGCCTATTCGACTGCCTCGACGCGAACGGAATGGAAGACGGCGTCCACATCCGCCTGATGGTGACGCGGGGCGTCAAGGCCACCCCCTACCAGGATCCGCGCGTGACGATCTCCGCGCCAACGATCGTCATCATCCCGGAATACAAGGAGCCCAACCCCGAGAAATCGCAGAGGGGTCTCGTCCTTCACACCGTGAACGTCCGCCGCGGCTACCCCGACGTGCAGGATCAGAAGCTTAACTCACATTCCAAGCTCAATTGCATAACTGCTTGTATCCAGGCCGCAAATGCCGGGGCGGACGAGGCCCTGATGCTCGACCCGCACGGCTTCGTCGCCACCTGCAACTCCACCCATTTCTTCATCGTCCGCCGCGGCGAGCTGTGGACCTCGACCGGCCAGTACTGCATCCCCGGCATCACGCGGGGCAACATGATCCGGCTCGCCGGGCAACTGGGCATCCCCGTCTTCGAGAAGCCGTTCTCGCTCTATGACGTCTATGGCGCCGACGAGGCCTTCGTCACCGGCACCTTCGCGGGCCTCATCCCGGTGCGCGTGATCGACGGCCGTCCGGTGCGTCATCCCATGTCGAAGGAGGAGTGGTCCGGCGCCGGGCCGATTTCCCAAAGGCTCTCCGCGGCTTACAAGGAACTCTGTGCAAAGGACTCGCGGAGGAGTCTGTAAATGCCGAATATCGCCATGTGGTCGGGGCCCCGCAACATCTCGACGGCCATGATGTATTCCTTCGGGAACCGGCCGGACTGCGTGGCCTGGGACGAGCCCTTCTACGCCTTCTCCCTGGTCCACCACGGCAACGACCACCCCATGCGCGACGAGATCATCGCCTCGGGCGACAGCGACTGGGCGAGCCTGGTGAGCAAGTGCCTTGCCCCGGCCGAGAGGCCGGTCTTCTACCAGAAGCACATGACCCACCACATGCTGAAGGGCTACGACCGCTCATGGATCAAAGGCCTCACCAACGCCTTCCTGATCCGTGAGCCGGAGCGCGTGCTGGCGAGCTACACCCGCAAATGGTCGGAGGTGAGCCTCCGCGACATCGGCTTCCTAGAGCAGGCCGAGATCTTCGACATGGTGGCCGATCACCTCGGCCATGCGCCGCCCGTCGTCGATGCCGACGACATCCTCGCCGACCCGCAAGCGATGCTCACCAAGCTCTGTTCCGCCTGCGGCATCCCGTTCGACGTGGCGATGCTGAACTGGCCCAAGGGGCCGAAGACCTTCGACGGCGTCTGGGCTCCCCACTGGTACAATGCGGTATGGGAGTCGACGGGATTCGGCGCGCCGCCGCCGCCCGCCCCTGCCCTGCCGGCGGCTTTGCAGCGCATCGCGGAGGAAGCGCGCCCGCTTTACGAGAAGCTGAAGGCCAGAAAGCTGTAGGGAGAGCGAAGGCTCAGCGCATCACCTGCGCGGCCGCGGCCTGCGGCATGGCCGAGGCGGCACCCGATTCCTTTTCCGCCAGCATTTCCGCGCGTTTCAGCTCCTGCTCCTCGGATTCGAGGGCGGCCTGGGCCTCGGCCAGCTGGTCCCGCAACTCGGCGATCGAACGCATGAGATTGTCGCGCCGGCCGCGCGCGGCCTTGGCGGAGAGCGAGTAATTGAAGTGGCTGGGGTCGGTCACGCCGTTCCGGCTCTCCTCGAACTTCACCTGCTGATCGAGTTCTTCATATTTGCGCATGAAATCCTGGATCATGAAGTCGATGTCGGCGACTTGCCGGCGCTTTTCCTCGGTGCGGAAGCGATGCAGCCGAAGAAGCGTTTCGCGTGAACGCATGGTTGACCCCTTGCTCTACTCAACTCACTCTGGGAGACGCTGCGGGCGTCCCCTTTTCACGATTCCGCGAATCAACTACGCACAGGATTCCGGTGCTCGTTCTCCGTCATGATGTACCGGTAAGCTTAAGGGTGGGTAAACCGGCTTCGCATGCCGGTGAACGGGCAGCATGGCGCCGTCGCGCCAGGTCTTGTCCTACATGTGGTGGCTGCGGGGGATCTGCCACTACATCTCGGTTAATGCGTCAACAGGTTGCGTATGGTGAATTAGGTTTTGTTAACCTTTACCGGCTTATCTTGGTCGGCAACGTTAACGGTTAGTGTGGCGCGGGCCTGTTCGGCCGCGCAGGCCGGGGGCCCCGCGGCGGGGCTGGACCAAAGGGGATTTGAGATGAGGGTATTGCTGATCGAGGATGATACCGCGACGGCCCAGAGCATAGAGCTGATGCTCAAGTCGGAGGGTTTCAACGTCTACACGACCGACCTCGGCGAGGAAGGCGTCGACCTCGGAAAGCTCTATGATTACGACATCATCCTGCTCGACCTGAACCTGCCGGACATGTCTGGCTATGAAGTGCTGAAGACGCTGCGCGTGGCCAAGGTCAACACGCCGATCCTCATCCTGTCGGGTCTCGCCGGCATCGAGGACAAGGTGAAGGGCCTGGGCTTCGGCGCCGACGACTACATGACGAAGCCCTTCCACAAGGACGAGCTGGTGGCGCGCATCCACGCCGTGGTGCGCCGCTCCAAGGGCCATGCGCAATCGGTGATCGTCACCGGCGATCTCTGCGTCAACCTCGACACCAAGACGGTCGAGGTGGGCGGCGCGCGCGTGCACCTGACTGGCAAGGAATACCAGATGCTGGAGCTTCTCTCGCTCCGCAAGGGCACCACGCTGACGAAGGAGATGTTCCTCAATCATCTCTATGGCGGCATGGACGAGCCTGAGCTGAAGATCATCGACGTCTTCATCTGCAAGCTGAGGAAGAAGCTCGCCAACGCCGCGGGCGGCAAGAACTTCATCGAGACCGTGTGGGGGCGGGGCTACGTGCTGCGCGAGAACGCGCCGCCGATGGGCGAGGATCTGCGCGAGAGCGCATGAGACCGAGCCTCGAAGCCTGACACCGCCACCGCGCCCTTCCCGTGCGGAGGGAGGGCCGTTCAGCGCGCGCTGCTCGTTCTCGCTGCGCGCGCCAATTCCTTCACGCCGCTGTCACCAGCACGTCCGCACCGTCCATGCCCATGCTGAGCGAAAGGCCGGCCGAGCGGGCAAGCTGCTTGGCGTAATAGGGCTGCACCAGCCTCGCATCGAGAGCGGTCAGTTCCACCGTGCCGTCGAGCACCTGGGCGATGGGCTCCGGCACCTTGGCGCGGTCGCCCTGGGCGCGGGCGGCGAAGCTGTCGCCCTCCACCGTCACGGTGACGAGCCCGCCGCGCGGAATTCCCGCCATGGCCATGAGCATCATGTTGAGCACCAGCTTCACCTGCTGCTTCGGCCGGTTCTCGCGCGGCGCGTTCCACTCGAGCTTCACCTTCTCCTCGCCGACGAAGGCCTTGGCGATCTCGCCCGCCTCGCCCATGTCGATGAGCGCCCCGGCCGAACCCGCCGCGCCGAAGGCAATGCGGCAGAACTTGAGCTTGGCCGCCGCCGTTCTGGCCGAGGTGCGGACCATGGCGAGTGCCGTCTCCTTCGTCTCCTCGTCCATCTCGGGATCGTCGATCAGCTCGAGCCCGTTGGCGATGGCGCCGACGGGCGAGATCACGTCATGGCAGACGCGGCTGCACAGCAGCGCCGCGAGATCGAGATCGGAAAGTTTCCCTTCGAGGGGCGAGAGATCGGACATTGGGCACCCGGAGAATGATTCGTGTGACTCTTGTACCATCGGACACATATAATTTCCGCATTGACGGAAGCCCTCCCAGCGACCATGAAGCGCCCGCAATCCGCCGGAGCCCTTCACAGATGAAACCCAGCCCCTCGCCCTTCCTGCAGCCGCTGATCGACCTCGCGATACTCGCAGGGCGCGAAATCATGGCGATCTACGCCACCGATTTTTCGGCCAAGGCCAAGGGCGACCTGACGCCGGTGACCGAAGCCGACGAGGCGGCCGAGCGCATCATCCTTGCAGGCCTCAAGAAGCTCGACCCCTCCATTCCCGTGATCTCCGAGGAAGCGGCCTCCGCCGGAATGATACCCGACGTCGCGACCCGCTTCTTCCTCGTCGATCCGCTCGACGGCACCAAGGAGTTCATCTCGAAGAACGGCGAGTTCACCGTGAACATTGCCCTGGTCGAGAATGGCTCGCCCGTCGCAGGCGTCGTCTACGCCCCGGCACTCCGCCGCATCTTCTGGGGCGAGGCCGGCAAGGGCGCCGCCCAGGGCACCGTCGAGGCCGATGCCGCGGGCACCTGGCAGCCACTCGCCGTGCGCCCGCTTCCCGCCGAAGGCGCCACCGTGGTGGCCAGCCGCTCCCACCGCGACCAGGCCACCGAGGAGTTCCTGAAGAAGCTGAAGGTGAAGGCGCTGTGCTCGGCCGGCTCCTCGCTCAAGTTCTGCCTGGTGGCGGCGGGCGAGGCGGATCTCTACCCCCGCTTCGGCCGCACCATGGAATGGGATACCGCGGCGGGCCACGCCGTGCTGCTGGCGGCCGGGGGCAAGGTGATGACGGTGGACGGGCCCGCCCTCACCTACGGCAAGCGGTCGCGCGGCTATGACAATCCGGGTTTCATCGCCAGCGCCTGAGGCATCGCTGCCTCTTGACGAAGCATTAACCAAGCCTAAAGCCACTCCCGGTAGTCTGGCAGGCGAGGCGGGTCTCTGCCATGGCATTGCCATGAGCGCCCGGCAGATCCGGCAGTGTCCAAGTGAGGTCTCCATGCTGAAGAAGAAGCTGATCGTGTCGCTGGCTCTCGCCGTCCTGGCCGGAGCGGCACTTCCCGCCGCCGCCCAGACCACGGGCTCCGTCTCCAAGGCGGAGCGCACCTCCGCCGAAACCTACACCACCGAGGAAATCCTCACCGCCGGGCACAAGTTCTTCGGCAAGACCACGCGGGAACTCGCCCGCGCCGTCGAGTACGTCTTCTCGATCCAGGGCGAGCCCACGGCCTATATCGTGGGCGAGGAAGCGGCAGGCTCCTTCGTCGGCGGCCTTCGCTACGGCGAGGGCACCATCTACTACAAGAACGGCCACAAGCAGCGCATCTACTGGCAGGGACCCTCTGTCGGCTTCGATTTCGGCGCCAACGGCTCGCGCAGCCTGGTGCTGGTCTATAATTCGGAAAGCCCGGAGGACCTCTACACCCGCTTCGGCGGCGTCGAGGGTTCCGCCTACATGATCGGCGGGCTTGGCGTGAACTTCCAGCAGCGCGACGAGATCGTGCTGGCGCCGATCCGCACCGGGGTGGGCGCGAGGCTGGGCGCCAATGTCGGCTACCTGAAATATTCCCGCCGCCCGAACTGGAACCCCTTCTGATCGAGGCCGGTGCCCGCCGCAGGGGGGCAGCGTCGAAGTCATGGTTTCGTCACGTTTCTCGGCTCTTTCGGGGCCGAAAGGAAACCATGACATGCTCGATACCGTGAAGCGGGCCGCCCTGGCCATCCCCCTCCTCGCCGTCGCCTTTTCCGGTGCTGCCCACGCCGAGACGCCTCAGGGCGTGTGGGCGATGTCCAACGGCAAGGTGACCGTGAAGGTGGACGACTGCAACGGCAACCTGTGCGCCCGCATCGTCGGCCTGGCCGAGCCGATCAGCAAGATCGACGGCAAGCCCAAGGTTGACCGCGAGAATCCCGATCCCGCCAAGCGCAAGCGGCCGCTCATTGGCCTGTCGATCCTGATCGGCATGAAACCTGAGCGCGAAAACCTCTGGCGCGGCGCCATCTACAACCCCGACGACGGCAAGACCTACAGCGCCACCCTCCGCTACGAGGGCGACAGCATGAAGGTCAAGGGCTGCGTTGCCGGCATCCTATGCAAGACCAACACCTTCGTGCGCGCCGACTGACCCCCTGCCGCTGGCCTTTCCCGGGGCTTTTGGCTAAAAAGAGCAGATTGCCGGAGGCCCAATGTCTCAGACGGAGACGATACTGCTCATCGTGCTCGGCTTCTCGCTGGCGAGCCTCATCGCGCTCTTCCTCGGGCGGCTGATGTGGACGGCGGCGCTGAAGCTCGGTGCGCGCCGCATGCAGCGCCAGGTGCCCTCCTCACTCGTCGGCCTCCAGACCGAGCGCGACAGGCTGCGCGCCGAATATGCCATGCTCTCCCAGCGCCTCGGCGCCAGGCTCGAATTGGCGAACCTCCGGATGGCCGAACAGATGGCAGAGGTCAGCCGCCATCGAAATCGACTGCAGGCGATGGAACAGGCCGAGGCGGGCCGCACCGGCGAGATCCGGCGGCTCATCGACCGGGCAGAGGCGCTGGAAGCGGAACTCGCCGGCAGCAAGGCGCAGGAGACCGAGCTCCGCGCGATGCTCGCGGCCAAGGAGGAGCTGCTCCGCAAGCTCCTCCAGCGGCGCAGCGAGGAAGCCGCAACGCCACCTCCCAGGCAGCGCGAGGCGCCCTTCGAGGGCCTCGACCCCGAACTCCGCCTGCGCCAGCGGATCGAGAAGCTGACCGAACTTGCGCGCGCCACCCCGAAGGACGACGACGACGTATCCGTACACGCGCCGCCTCCGGCCCCTGCCGACACCCTGGTCGCCGAAAAGCTCGCCGAGGCTGAGCGCGAGACGGAGGACCTCGAGAAGGAACTCCGCAAGCTCGACGAGGAATGGGCGCAGCGCCTCGCCGAGGAAGAGAAGTCGGGGGGAACCGGTTCGCCCGCCGTGGCCAACGTGATCTCTCTCGCCAGCCGCATCCGCGATCTCAAGAAGGGGCTGGGCTCCTCCAGCTGAGCCCGTCTTGCCGCATTCTTTCCCGGACGTTACACAGCTGAGCTGCATGGGAGGAACGACAATGGACAAGCCCGTCTTCGACAAGAGCAAGCTGCCGAGCCGCCATGTGAGCGTGGGGCCCGAGCGGGCGCCGCACCGCTCCTACTACTATGCCATGGGCCTGACCGCCGAGCAGATCAGGCAGCCCTTCGTCGGCGTCGCCTCCTGCTGGAACGAGGCCGCGCCCTGCAACATCGCGCTGATGCGGCAGGCGCAGGCGGTGAAGAAGGGCGTTTCCGCCGCGAGCGGCACGCCGCGCGAATTCTGCACCATTACCGTGACCGACGGCATCGCCATGGGCCACCAGGGCATGAAGGCCTCGCTCGTCTCGCGCGAGGTGATCGCCGACTCGGTCGAGCTCACCATGCGCGGCCATTGCTACGACGCGCTCGTCGGCCTCGCCGGATGCGACAAGTCGCTGCCCGGCATGATGATGGCCATGGTGCGCCTCAACGTGCCCTCGATCTTCATCTATGGCGGTTCGATCCTGCCCGGCATCTTCCGCGGCCGCCAGGTCACCATCCAGGACATGTTCGAGGCGGTCGGAAAACATTCCGCCGGCCTCATGTCGGACGAGGACCTGGACGAGATCGAGAAGGTGGCCTGCCCCTCCGCCGGCTCCTGCGGCGGCCAGTTCACGGCCAACACCATGGCGACGGTCGCGGAGGCGATCGGCCTGGCGCTCCCCTATTCCTGCGGTGCGCCCGCCCCCTACGAGGTACGCGACACTTTCTGCTACACGGCGGGCGAGAAGGTGATGGAACTCATCGCCCGCAACATCCGCCCACGCGACATCGTGACGAGGAAGGCCCTCGAGAACGCCGCAACCGTCGTCGCCGCGTCCGGTGGTTCCACCAACGCCGCGCTTCACCTTCCGGCGATTGCACATGAGGCGGGGATCACGTTCGACCTCTTCGACGTCGCCGAGATCTTCAAGAAGACGCCCTACATCGCCGACCTGAAGCCCGGCGGGCGCTACGTGGCCAAGGACCTGTTCGAGGTGGGCGGCATCCCGCTCCTCATGAAGACGCTGCTCGACCACGGCTTCCTGCACGGCGACTGCATGACCGTGACGGGGCGCACCATGGCGGAGAACATGGCCGCGGTGAAATGGAACGAGCACCAGGACGTGATCCGCCCCGCGAACCAGCCCTTCACGCCCACGGGTGGCGTCGTCGGCCTCAAGGGCAACCTCGCGCCGGAAGGCGCCATCGTGAAGGTGGCCGGCATGAAGACCCTGAAATTCTCGGGCCCGGCCCGCTGCTTCGACAACGAGGAGGCCTGCTTTGAGGCCGTCTCGAAGAAGCAGTACAGGGAGGGCGAGGTGCTGGTCATCCGCTACGAGGGCCCGCGCGGCGGCCCCGGCATGCGCGAGATGCTGGCCACCACCGCCGCCCTCTACGGCCAAGGCATGGGCGACAAGGTGGCGCTCATCACCGACGGCCGCTTCTCCGGCGCCACACGCGGCTTCTGCATCGGCCATGTGGGCCCGGAGGCGCAGCTCGGCGGCCCGATCGGGCTCCTGAAAGACGGCGACATCATCACCATCGACGCGGTCGAGGGAATTCTTTCCTGCGATGTATCCGACGAGGAAATTGCCCGCCGCCGCAAGGAGTGGCGCCCGCGCGAGCACGGCTACAACTCCGGCACGCTGTGGAAATACGCCCAGCAAGTGGGACCGGCGGTGAACGGCGCGGTCACCCACCCCGGCGGTGCCGCGGAGACGAAGACCTACGCCGACGTCTGAAGCGCCTCCCAGGCAAGCCCGCCCGCATAGCGATGGGTGATGCTCCCATCGTCATCCATTGCGAAGAGGTGGAGCCAGCCATTGTCCACGAGGTCCCGCAGATGGGCGTGGCGGGCGATGACGCCGTTCATCGCCTCGCGCGGCGCGGCGATCATCACCGAGAGCCGCACCGGATCGTGCACGAAGCGCTTTCCGTCATGCACCGATTGAAGCGGCAGGCCCGAACGCAGGTTGCCGCTGTTGCCCTCCAGCACGCCGAAGGTGCCCACCGCATTGTGGAGCACCTTGTTGCCGCAGCCGAAGTTGTCGTTGTCCACCGTGGAGCCGAAATACTGAAGGCTGATCCAGCTCGCCACGACGAGGGGGGCGGTCATGATGAGTTCGAGCACCTTGAAACCCTGGTCCTGCCGCCATTCATAGGAGTGGAGGAAGGCGCGGCCCTCGAGATCGGCCCCGGCGGTGAACCGCCGCGGCGCGGCGATGAAGGCGTTGCAGCCGGCGAGACCCCACTCGGGCCGCACCTGGCTCCAATCCGCGCCGCGCCGGGCGACGTCCCCCGAGCCTCCGAGCCTCACCGAGCGTTCGGCCCGCGCCGCCGCGCCGGCCCCGGCAAGCTGCGCCCTCGCCCATGCAAGGTCCTGTGCGGCAACGCCACGCAGGCCGTCTGCATCGAACACGGTCACCTCGTCGGTCGTGGTGTTGTGAAGCGCGCCGAGGAACAGCGTATCCTGGGGGATGGCGATGCCCCTCTCCGCCAGCGCGGCGCGCACCGCATCATCGTTCAATACCGCCGCCATCACCCGCGCATTGGCCTCGCCCGTGTGCCCGCCGCAGGCCCCGCAATCGAGACCGCTGGCATGGAGATTGTTGATGCTGGAGGAGCCATGCCCCACCAGCAGCACGAGTCTGGCGAGACCGGTGGTGAGCGACATGCCGCGGAGCGCGCCCTCCGCCATGGCGATGCGGTCTTGCAGCGCAATGCCGGCCACTGCGGGTCTGCAGCCCGGCGATGCCGCAGCGGCGGGCCTGCCGGAGAAGCCGAGACTGTCGGCCACGAGCTTGAAACCGAAACCCGCGCCGGCCGTCTCGACGAAGCCGAAGGATGCAACGCCGCCCTGCTTGAATGAGGCCCACACCTGCGCGGCCTTCTTCCGGAGCCCCATCGCCGCGGCAAGCCTGTTCGTCTCACCTGCGCCGCCAGCCGCCTCCTCGGCAACCTCCAGGGCGGGCTTCAGCAGCACGGGAACCTGCTCGCGCGGCTCCGCGGCGCCGAGCGGCCGGTAGCTCAGCGGGGCGCCGAAGAAGCCCGCAAAGCCCACAGTTTCGATCTCCTCTCCCCGCTTCTCCAGCGCCCGCCGGAAGACTTCCGAACGCACGTCGATGCAGAACACGGCTTGCAGCCGCGGCCTCGCGCCAGGAACAGGCCGGGCAGCCGGGAACTTGGCAAGCATCACCCGCTGCCGCGCCTGCTCGTAAGCCGCATGGGCGAGGATGAGGAGATGAAGTGCGTCCCGCTTCTCCTCACTCCCTGCCCTCGCCTCGAGCACCCCCTGCCGCCAGCGCGGCAGCAAGCTTTCCTCCCCGATGGCGCGCGCGATGCCATGCTCCCAGGCGAGCCGGATGGCGAGGAATTCGGCCAACGTGCCGTCCCGCTCGCCCGCGAGTTCCTTCTTCCAGCCCAGCTGGCGCCCATAGGAGGCCCAGCCGCCGAGGCTGAAGAGCAGCCGGTGGAAGTAGTCGGCCAGAGTCTCCGGCGCGAGCCCGAGTGCGGCCACGCACCTCGCCATCGCCGCCTCAGGATCGGCAGGAAGACCGGCGATCGCGCGCCGGAAGCCGTTGAGGCCCATCACCTCCGGCGTGAGGTCCAGCACCGCCTCTTTCCGCCAGGCGGCATAGGGGGGAAGATCCTGCGTGGGCGATGACCAGAGGCATTGGCCGAGGTCGAAATGATGCGAAGCCCAGTGCGAGATGCGATCCGTCACAAGCGCGGGCCAGTCCTTCCCCGTCAGCGCCCTCGCCGTATCCGCGACGGTGGGAAGGATGCCGCTCTCCGGCCCACTCGCCTGCCGGAGGGCAGCGGCCAGGGCTGTGGCATCACGCGGCAAGCCCTCGGCTCTCCCGTGCCGCGCAAGCACGTGTGCGAGGTCCGCATCCGTGATCTCGCCCGCCTCCAGCGCCTCTTCATAATGGGACGCGGGCATGGTGAGACGCGCATTCCCCGCCCGTGCCAGCACGTCGGCAGCATCGAAGGCGTCGAACCCGGCGAGGCCCATGAACGGGTTCACCGCGACGAAGCTCCTGAGCGGCCACAGCGGTGCGATCCGGGCGCAGGCCGCCGAGGCGGACCGGGCAACCTCCTCCAGCGACGGCTCCGCGGGCATGGCCGAGGCGGCGACGGCGGAGGCAGAAACATGCATGTTCATGACGGGTCATTCCTCTGGTTCACGACCGGGTCGCGATGCGGTTGAAGACGGAATTGGCATAGAAGCCATTGGAGGCATGGACGAAGACTGCGGAGAGCCGGCCGCCGCGCCTCTGCCCGAGGCCGAGGGCCTGCGCGATGCTCAAGGAGGCGAAGGAGAAGAGCGTCAGCGTCATCAGGCCGAGCATGACGGGGCCGGCAGGCGGCGGGCTCGCCACCGCACCTGACAGGAGCCACAGGAAGCCGAGCTGCAGTGCGTAGTAGGAGGCCGCCACCGCCGCCATGCCGGCGAGGACCCGGCCGATGAGCGCCGCGCCGCCCGCAGCGAGTGCGGCAGCGATGGCCTGCGCCATGCCGAGCACGACGACGCTGCCCAGAACGGCAAGCGCCGGCTTCTCCCAGAGCGCGCCGCCGAACGCCGCACCCGCCGCAGCGAAGATGACGAGCGCTGCAGCGAAGCCGGCGAACACCTGCGCGGGCTTCGCGGGGGTCGCCGCGGGCTTTACCCGCTCCGCCGCGCTCCCGGCCCACAGGAAGGCATGGGCCTTGTAGAGCGAATGCGCGATGATGTGCAGGAGCGCGGAGGAGAAGGATCCGAGCCCGCATTGCAGCAGCATGAAACCCATCTGCGCGATGGTGGACCAGGCGAGCTGCGTCTTGATTCGCGGCTGGGTGAGCATGACCACCGATGCCATCAGCGCCGTGCCCCCGCCGGCGAAGGCGAGCAGCCACAGCGAGGGCGTGGCCCCGACCAGGACGTCCGAGAAGCGCAGCACGATGAAGCCGCCCGCATTGACGATCCCCGCATGGAGCAGCGCCGAAACCGGGGTGGGCGTTTCCATGACCTCGGTAAGCCAGCCGTGGAAGGGAACCTGCGCCGACTTGATGAGTGCTGCGAGCGCGATCAGCAGTGCGGCGGCAAGCCCGCCGCCGCCGAGCCCGCCTTGCGATGCCTCAGCGGCGATCGCTGCGATATCCGTCGTGGAGGTGGCGTTCCACAGCAGCAGGAAGGCGGCGAGAATGGCCAGGTCGCTCACCCGCGCCCCGATGAACTTCTTCCGCGCCGCGAGACGCGCCAGCGGCCGCTCCGGGTAGAAGACGAGGAGCGTGTGCAGCACCAGGCTGAGACCGATCCAGCCCAGGGCGAACACCACGAGATCGCCTGCCAGCGCCAGCACTGCCGTTGCCGCCAGGGTGGCGAGAAGCCGCGCAAAGAACACGTGCTGGCGTTGATCCCCGTCGAGATAGTTGCGGCTGAAGCGGATGACCACGAAGCCCACGAAACAGACCAGCGTCAGGACCGGCAGCGAGATCGCATCGAGCCGGATCGCGGGCGCGATGCCCTGCGCCATCGTGAAGCTCAGCGTTTGCGCGCCGAGAAGCGCGGTGAGGCCGCAGAGCAGCAACGCCAGCCCGAGAGCACCGGCCCCTGCCCAGGCCGCGGGGCCGGCGCTCCGGCGCGGATCGCCCGCGCCGTATCGCACGAGGACGGCGGCGACGAGATAGCTTGCAGGTATGGCAATGGCGAGAAGGAAGAGAACGGCATCGGGCGACATGAGGACTGCTCCGCTGGAGATGCCCTCATCTAGCTCCGGGTCTTCATTCTATAAAATTCAAAGATTGAAACGTTCCGTTCTGTTTTGTAAATGATGACCCATGGCGCAGCTCAACTACAATCATCTCCGCTATTTCTGGGCCGTGGCGCATGAGGGCAATCTCACGCGCGCCGCGCAGCACCTCAACGTCTCCCAGTCCGCCCTTTCGGTGCAGATCCAGAAACTCGAGGCGCAACTCGGGCAGGCGCTGTTCGAGCGCCGCGGCAAGCAGCTGCAGCTGACGGAGGCCGGGCGCATCGCACTCGCCCATGCCGATGCGATCTTCAAGTCGGGAGACGAGATGCTCTCCACCCTCAAGGGGGCCACCCGCCAGCGCCAGGTGCTGCGCATGGGGGCGCTCTCGACCCTCTCGCGCAATTTCCAGATCGGCTTCCTCAAGCCGCTCCTCGGGCGCGCCGACGTCGAGATCGTCATCCGCAGCGGCAGCATGGGCGAACTCCTCCAGCAGCTCGAAGCGTTCCGGCTGGACGTGCTGCTCTCGACCACGCCGCCGCCCCGCGACGCGGCAACGCCGTGGGTGGCGCATCCCGTGGCCGATCAGCCGGTGAGCCTGGTCGGCGCGCCTCCGGGCAGAAAGAAGAAGCGCCCCCTCGAGCAGATGCTGCGCGAGGAGCCGCTGATCCTGCCCACGGCTGAATCGAGCATCCGTGCGGGGTTCGATGCGCTGGCCGAAAGGCTCGGCATCCGCCCCACCATCGCGGCGGAAGTGGACGACATGGCCATGCTGCGCCTTCTGGCGCGCGAGAGGATCGGGCTTGCCGTGGTGCCGCCCATCGTCGTCACCAACGAGCTCGAGAGCGGCATGCTGGCGGAACTTCACCGATTCGAGGAGCTGGCCGAGCACTTTTACGCGATCACGCCCTCGCGGCGCTTTCCGCACCCGCTGCTGAAGCTGCTCGTTCCGAAGCGAAGCCTGAAGGCCTAATCGGCAGCGCCCGTGCGGCGCGTGAGCACCGCGCGTTCGCGGCCCTCGCCATCGAGCAGCACTAGCTCTCCCGTGCCCATGCGCATGCCGCGCACATGGGAAAGCATGTCGAAGAACGCCCGTTCGCGACGCATCACCTCCGGCGGGCAGGCCATGCGGGTAGCGGCGAGAGGCGAGAACGTCAGCCCGTCGCCCGACTGCTGGTACGAGCCCCGGAAGCGATTGCAGCCGCCGGAACCCGCGACCCTGCCGCTTTCCCCGAAACGGATGAAGGGCACGCGTGCCCCCTCCTCCCCAGCGGCCGCCCATTCGCTGCCCGAAAGCACCTGTTCATGACCCAGGGCGGGCGCGGCAACCAGAACCAGGACCACACTGGCATCGAGACCCAGGCGACTCATGAGACGACCTCCTCGAGATGCGTGGAGGATAGCGGGATCAGTCCTGACCGCCCAGCCCTGGCTCGCTCGGTCTTGGTGCCTCGACGGGCGGCTCGGACGTCGACAGCTCCACCTTGGCGCTCAGCCGCTGATAAACCCCGAGGCCGACGACCAGTGCCACCCCGGCGAGGAGCAGCAGCGTGGGATAGAGCATGTTCGAGGGATTGGTTTTGGCTGCGTCGAACACGCTGACGAGCGCCTCGAGAAAAATGGCGATGGCGATGGTGGTGATGAACTTGGTCATGCTCTGGCGTGCCTCGCCCGCTTGCCGCATCTCGCGCCCGCGGATCGCCTCCTCCTCGATCATGTACTTGCCCACGTCGAAAACGGCGATGGCGATGATGGTGTAGCCCACGCCGTCCAGCAGCGCCCGGGCGCTCGGCTCGTCAGGGGGCCAGAACGACTGCAACACCTGGAAGCCGGCGACGAACACCAGTCCCAGTGCGAACAGCATGAGGACCCCGCCCGCCGCGGCAAATGCAGCCCGGGCGAGAATATCGAACAGCCGCATCCGCCGCTCCGCTCTCGAGGCACGAGGACGAG